>JAXLRJ010000013.1:0-83890 GCA_046331115.1 Acidimicrobiales bacterium | reverse complement strand
ATAGGTTGCCCACTCGCCTCGGAGACGGGGCGAAGCTGGTCCCGTGGTGCAGTTTGGAGTGCACGCCGGCCTGTCAAGCCGGAGGTCGCGGGTTCAAATCCCGTCGGGACCGCTCACCAACACATGGTCGGGTAGCTCAGTTGGCAGAGCGTCCGCCTGAAAAGCGGAAGGTCACCGGATCGACGCCGGTTCCGACCACCAGGTGAACCGGGCAGGTCAGGGGCTCGCCCCCTGACCTGTTCCGCGCTCGGACCCCGGCACGTGCTCGCCCTTCGCAACGTCGAGCTGCCCGTGGCCGATGCCGCCGAGCCCCGTCGACGGCCGACGCTCGCCGCCGCAACCCACGGGGACGCCTGAGGGAGCGCTCGGTAGGGTCGGCCCATGGGCCGCTTCTACCCCGCCACCATCACGCCGTCGAAGCAGGAGGTCATCGCCGGGTGGCTGCCGTCGCAGCCGTGGGCGGCGGGCGCCGGCGAGATCGACGTGATCGGCGCCTACCGGATCGACGACCCCGACGGGCAGGTCGGCGTGGAGGCCCACCTGGTGCGCGCCGGAGGCGCCATCCTCCACGTGCCCCTCACCTACCGCAACGACCCACTCGAGGGGGCCGAGGCCGCGCTGGTCGGCACGCTCGAGCACTCGGAGCTCGGCACGCGCTGGGTCTACGACGGCCTGCACGACCCGGTGTGCACGATGGTCCTCGCCGCCACCGCGATGACCGGCCAGGGCGAGGCCCTCGGGATGGGCATCCGCGACGGCCGCTGGTTCCTCGCCCCGAGCCCGGTGCGGATCCACGGTGGCGGCTGGGGCCTCGAGCGGATCTTCGTCGACGGCCTCGCCCTCGACCGCGACGGCGCCGACGGATCGGTGCTGCGCAACGACCGCATCGAGCTCACGGTCCACCGTCGCCCCCAGCCCGGCGACCAGCCGCCCATCGGCCTCACCGCGAGCTGGGAGGGGCAGGCCCAGCCGGTGGTGCTGGCCACGGTGCGCGACCTCCTCGCCTGATCGACCCGGTCCCGGGCGCGCCGAGGGCCCCGCCCTCGCGAGCGGGGCCCTCGTGCCGAACCTGACGTCAGGCGTCGTCGTCGATGATCTCCACCACCGCAGGTGCCTGCACGTCGACCAGCTCGTTGCCGGCCGGTGCCGCCGTGGGCAGGTGGGTGATCTGGAAGCTCCGGTTCCCGTTCACCACGGTGTCGTTGCACACCGCGATGTCGACGGTCTTGCTGAGCGTCCCCGCCGGCAGGGTGAGCACCTGCGGGGCGACGATCCGGTAGTCGCCACCCGTGCCGCATGCCGCCTTGCCGATGGCGTCGAGGTCCTCCGATCGGACGGTGACCTCGAGCGGGGCGGTGAGCGGCTTGGACAGGTTGATCAGCACCTGGGCCTTGGCGTTGGCGCCGTCGCCCTCGACCACCGTGTTCTTCGGGGTCAGCATCAGGACCGGCTTGCCACCGGCGCTGAGGCCGTCCACGTCGATGATGTGGCCGGTGCCGAGGCCCTGGCCGACGATGGCGTTGGCGGACACCGAGGCGACCACCACGTCGAAGCTCTCATCGGGGTCGACGGTGTTGTCCGAGTTGATGTTGAGCCCGAGGGTGGCGGTGGTCGCACCGGCCGGGATGGTGAAGGACTGCGGGTTCGCCACCGAGCCGCTGCGGCCGTAGTCGCAGGCCAGGTTGGTGCACCCCGTGGCCGTGCCGTCCCGGGTGTAGTAGCGGACGGTGACCGGCGCCGGGGCCGGCTTCGACAGGGTGAACTGGAAGTACATGCCCCGCTGGCCGCCCGTGTCGGGCTCGAGCGCCGAGGCGTCCGGCGAGATGGACACGACTGGGCGGTTGTCGACGGTCACGGTCTCGGTGTGGCTCGCCCCGACGTTGCCGGCCCGGTCGACGGCCCAGTAGGTCACCGTCGAGGTGCCAAGCGCGGACACCGGGATCGAGGCCTTCGAGCCGGCCACCACGGTCTCGCCGGCCGCCTGGGCGCCCGTCGAGGACCAGTGGATCTCCTTCACGCCCGTGCCGAGCCCGTCATCGCCGGTCACGTCCACGTTGACCGTGCCGTCGTGGATGCCGAAGGTCGACGTGGCGCCGCTGAGCGTGGCCGACGAGGTGGGGGCCACGTCGTCGTTGCGCTCGATCGACACCTTGGCGAACGACGCCGGGTAGTTCTGCCGGTAGGCGCCGAACGTGGGCCACATGGTGGTGTTCGACCCCATGAGGTCGGCGATGCTCAGTCCAGCGGGCCAGGCACCGCCCTCGTGCACGTCGATGCCGTAGCCCCCGGTCACGTCGAGCTGCCAGCGGTCCGACCCCGTCTTCAGCACGACCCGGACCGGGTGGGCGGGGTCGGCGATCGTGTCGCGGAACGCCGTGCCCGGGAAGCCGGGATCGCCTCGGTGGAGGTTGGCGAGGTGGGTCGGCGTGTCGGCTGCGTCGTAGGTGTTCAGCCAGATGTAGTCCTGCCGGATCGCCATCTCGAGCGTGTTGCCGTTGGTGAGCAGGACCCCGTACGGAGCCCATCCCACCTGCACGCCGTCGTAGCCACCGCTGGCCGGGATGCTGTCGATGTCCCAGGTCTGGGTGGTGCCGACGGGGTCGATGGCGTCGTTGCTCTGCAGCGAGTGGATGATCTTGTAGCCGCTGAGGTTGAGGCTGCCTCCGGACTCCACCGCCTCGGTGGTCCCGTACCAACCGGTCGGCGGCTTCCACCATCCCGTGCCGGTGCCGTAGGCGTTCGTCTCGCTCGACCCGTCGTCGAAGCTGTCGCACAGGATCGCCCCCACCGGGCACGCGTCCACGGTGACCTTGTCGAAGGAGGCCGCGTAGTACTCGCGGTAGCCGCCGAACGTCGGCCGCATGGTCTTCGCGGAGCCCATCAGGTCGGTGATCGAGGCACCGGCCGGGTAGGCACCGCCGGCGTGCACGGCGAGCCCGTAGCCACCGGTGACGTCGAGGTGCCACTGGGCCGGGCCCGTGTGCAGCACGACGGTGACCGGGTGGGCGGCATCGGCGATCGGGTCCTGGAACGCGACGCCGGGGAAGCCCTCATCGCCCCGGTGCACGATGGCGAGCTGCGTCACGGCGCCGGTCTGGCGGTCGTACTCGTTCAGCCACAGGTGGTCCTGTCGGATGGCCACCTCCAGGGTGCCGGGGCCGGTGAGCGTGCGGTCGTAGGGCCCCCAGCCCATGTGGACGCCGTCGTAGCCGCCGCTGGCGGCGATCCCGTCGACGACCCAGGTCTGGGTGGCACCCACCGGGTTGACGGCGTCGTTGCTCTGCAGGTCGTGGATGATCTTCTGGCCGCTCACGGTCACGTGGCCGTCGCTCTCGACGGCCACGGTGGTGCCCGGCCATTGCGGCGGCGTGGCCGAGACGAACCAGCCGCTCCCTATCCCGTCGGTGTTGGTGGCGACGGAGCCGTCGCCGAAGTCGTCGCACAGCGTCGCGGACGGGTCGCAGGTGCTGGCGGCGGATGCGGTCGTGGGTGGCGCGAGCGCGAGCGAGAGGGCTGCGAGGAGCAGCCCCAGCGTTCCCGCGATCGCGACCACGGTGCGGTGTGCCTTCATGGTGGTTCCCTCCCAGAAGTTGCGGTCTGCCCTGACCCTCAACCCGGTCGATCGCGCGCTTCAGGGACCAACGTCCCGACAAGGTGTCTCGGCCGTCACACTCGGAACGGACGTCCCGTTCCCCGTGCCGCGCCGGGCCCCTGCCGCCACGTGATCGCACCGGGCCCGACAGCTCGAGGACGGGAGCGGGCACCCATGGCGGTGTGTGAGGATCGCGACCGTCCACCCGCCGAGGAAGGCCGACCGTTGACCCACCCCCCGCCGACCGCCGCCGTCGCCACCGCGTCCTCTGACGAGCTGCGCTGATGCCGAGCCGAGTCGCCGCCGCGGCCACCGCCGCCCTGGCCGGCGCCCGCACCGCCGCCGGGCGCGCCGTCACCCTCGAGCCCCGCGCCCGGTGGTCCGTCGAGCAGGCGAGCGCCTGGGGCGACCGGGTCGGGTGGCTGCTGGGCAGCAACTTCACGCCGTCCACCGCCGGCAACCAGCTGGAGCTCTGGCAGGCAGCCACCTTCGACCCCGCCACCATCGACCGCGAGCTCGGCTGGGCGGCCGAGGTGGTCGGGATGAACAGCATCCGCCTGTTCCTCCACGACCTGGCCTGGCTGGTGGACCCCACCGGCTTCCTCGATCGGCTGGACCGGGTGCTCGACCTCGCCGCTGGCCACGGCATCTCGACGATGCCGGTCCTGTTCGATGGCATCTGGGACCCCGACCCCCGGCCCGGCCCCCAGCGCCTGCCCCGGCCTGGCATCCACAACTCGACCTGGGTCCAGGGGCCCGGCGCCGCCGTGCTCGCCGACCGCACCCGTTGGCCCAGCCTGCGCGACTACGTCGACGCGGTGGTCGGCCGCTTCGGCGGCGACGAGCGCGTGGTGGCGTGGGACCTGTTCAACGAGCCCGACAGCCCCAACCCCGCCTGGGCCCACCGGGACCCGGCCCGCAAGCGCGAGCTGGTGGCCGACCTGGTCGAACAGGTGTGGGACTGGGCGGTGGACGTGGGCCCCGACCAACCCCTCACCGTCGGCGTGTACGAGTCGCCGCACCGCCACCCCGAGCGAGCCAGCCGCGTCGCCCGCACCGCGCTCGAGCGCTCGGACGTGATCTCCTTCCACAGCTACGCCGCCGCAGATGGCCTCCGCCAGGCGATCCAAGGCCTCCGAGCCCACGGGCGCCCATTGGTCTGCACGGAGTGGATGGGCCGGCCCACCTCACCGGTGCAGCTCGCCGAGGTGCTGCAAGCGGAGGGGGTGGGCGCCTACGTCTGGGGGCTGGTCGACGGCCGGACCCAGACCAGGCACTCCTGGACCTCGTGGATCCGACGGGACCGACCCGATCGGGGCTGGTTCCACGAGCTGCTCCACCCCGACGGGACGCCCTACGACGAGGCGGAGGCCGCCCTCCTGCGTCGCCTCTCCCCGCGCCCGAGCCCCGACGCCTGACCATCTCTCCGCCATCGCCGCGCCCGCGTCGCGACCCTCGCTACCAGGCGGGGTAGGCGATGCTCGCAGCGAACAGGACGTGCAGCCCCACCATCGACCCCGCGGCCACCAGCGCCACCGGGATGGCGACCCGGTTCGAGCGGCGGGCCACCGCCAGGCCGCAGATCACAAGGACGGGGAAGCAGCTGGCCATGTAGCGGGGGGCGGACACGAAGTCCGCCGACGTGACGTAGACGAGCAGCGAGGTCACCGCACCGAGCGCGGCATAGCCCCACCCCAGGCGTCGCACGATCGCCGGCACGAGCAGGAGGCCGGCGACGACCAGGGCGAGGCCGATCGTGGCCTGGGCGAGCTCGGCCACCTGGTGGCGAGGGCTGAGCACCCGTGACATGTAGTCCAGGCTCAGCATGGCCTTGCGGCTGAACGCACCGGCGCCGGCGACCCGGCGCTGCTCCTGGGCGTACGCGAACGGTGACCCGAGCGCGAGCGCGCAGAAGGCGAGCCAGCCACCGAGGCCGAGCAAGGACAGCAACGCCCACCAGTGCGAGCGCTGGAAGCGCGAGCGGTCGATCGTGGGCACCACCGTCCAGCGCAGCCAGCGGTGGCGGCCGTCGCGATGGCCGAGGACCCCGTCGCGCTCGAGCGCGAAGGCGGTGATCCCGGTCAGGAGCGCGAGCGCGCTCGGGTGCACGACCGTGGCCAGGGCGACCAGCAGGTACGCCTCGACCATCCGCCGTCGCTCGGCGAGCAGGTAGGCGCCGAGGGCAAGGGCCAGGTAGAGGGCCACCGGGTAGACGATCCCGTAGAGGAAGAACGCATACGGGAAGAGCAGCACGCTCAGCAGGGCCGCGGCCCGCTCCCGCTCGGACAGCCCGACCACCCGGGTCCAGCGGCACAGGAGGTAGGACGCGAGGCAGCCCGCGACCAGGGACCCCACCACGCCAGCGAACTCGTGGTCGTGCACCACGAACAGGAACACCCGGATCGTCACCGGGTAGCCGGGGAGCCAGCCGACCTCGGTGTGGTGGTGGTACCCGGTGTCGGCGATGGCCAGGTAGCGCCAGGAGTCCCACCCCGCCCACCGGTGGTGCAGGTCGCGCACGCCGCCGGGCAGCGCCAGGACCTCGACCCAGCTCGTGAGCGCCACGATCACCAGGTAGACCCCGGGCCCGACCAGGTCGGACCTCCACGCCGGCCCGAGCGCGGCGAGCGCTCGCACCCGCCACGTGCCCCGTGCTGGCGCCTCGGGCCGCGCCGCGACGGGCTCCGCCATCGACCACACCATCGGTTCCCACCTTCTGCGCTGGTCCCACCCGCCAGACCCGCCGTGGGCCCGGACGCACCCTAGCCCGGGTCGTCCGGGCCGCCCCCCAGCGCTGGCGCCCACCGCCGCTTCGCGCCCTGGTTGCGACCCGAAGATATACCCCCTAGGGTATCCACCAGTGATACCCCCATGGGTATGTTCCACCGACGAGAGGCAACCGTGACCGACACCCTGCGCCCCACGACCGAGCCTGATCCGGCACCGGCCGCCGAGCCCACCGGACGCCACCACCGGGAGGCGTGGTTCGCGCGCCTGGCCCGCTTCTCGGCCCGACGGCGCAAGGGCGTCATGATCGTCTGGCTGGTCGCGACCATCGTCGCCGCACCGCTGGCGCTGACCCTGACGTCATCGCTCTCCGGTGCTGGCTGGGAGGCCCAGGGATCGCCGTCGGTCCAGGTGCGCAACGAGCTGCGGCAGGACTTCCCACAGGTGGGCGCCGAGGCCGCAGTGGTCGTGTACCACCAGGCCACCCCCATCTCGTCGAGCCCCGATGGGCTGCGCGCCGTGGTCGAGGGCCTCGACGGGGCACCAGGCGCTGCGCAGGTGGTCGACCCCCTCGCCCAGCCCGCCGAGGCCGGCCTGATCTCCCAGGATGGGCGGACCGCGCTGGTCCCGGTGGCCCTCGAGGCCAAGCAGGACGCCGACCTCCCCGAGTCCGCCGGCAAGCTGATCGACCACGTCGACGGCATCGACCTGCCGAAGGGGGCCACCGCGCACGTCACCGGCGAGTGGCCGGTGTGGAGCGACTTCAACCAGACCAACGAGGAAGCGCTCCACAAGGCCGAGCTCCTGTCCGGCCTGCCCACCATCATCCTGCTGCTCGTCGCCTTCGGTTCGGCGATCGCCGCCGGCCTGCCGCTGATGCTGGCCCTCGCCGGCATCGCCCTCGGCTTCGCTGCCCTCCACCTGTGGGGCGACACGACCCCGGTGTCGGTGTGGGCCATGAACTTCTCGATGATGATCGGCCTCGCCGTCGGCATCGACTACAGCCTCTTCATCGTCTCCCGCTACCGCGAGGAGCGCGAAGACGGGAACGACGCGGAGGACGCCATCGCCAACACCCTCGGCACCGCCGGCAAGGCGGTGTTCCTCTCGGGCCTTGCCGTCGTCCTCTCGCTGGCCGCCGTGTTCGTCGTGCCGGTCATGGTGTTCCGGGCGATGGCGCTCGGGATGATCCTCGCGGTGGTCGCCGTCGCCCTCGCCGCGCTGACCCTGCTCCCCGCGGTGCTCGTCTCCCTCGGCGACCGGGTGCTGGTGGCCAAGGACCACGACGACCCCGACCGGGCCGCCGAGGGGCGGTGGGCCCGCTGGACCAGCAAGGCCCTGCGCCACCCCTCCCGGACCCTGCTCGCCGGCCTCGCGCTGCTCCTGCTGCTGGCCGCGCCGGCACTCGGCATGCGCCTGGGCATGCCTGGCGCGCGCGTCGTCGACGAGGGCCGCTCGAGCCGAGACGGCTACGACCAGCTGGTCGCGGCATTCGGCCCCGGCGCCGCGGCCCCCATGTTCGTCACCGTGCCCGCCGACCAGGCCCAGCAGGTGGTCGAGCTGGCCACCGCCGACGCCAACGTGGTGGCGGCGAGCGTGGTCGCCCAGCCCGGCGCGGACGGCCGCACCGTGGTGCGGATCACCCCGGCCACCGCAGTCGACTCGCAGGCCACGACCGACATGGTCGGACGGCTGCGCACGACCATCACCGACGCCGTCCCCGAGGCGCACGTCGGCGGCCCGGCAGCCCAGAACCACGACCTGACGCGCGCCCTGACGAGCAAGGCGCCCCTGGCGGTCGCCCTGATCATGCTCGTGGCGTTCGTCCTGCTCCTGGTGGTGTTCCGCAGCCTGACCATCGCCATCTCGTCGATCCTGCTGAACCTCGTCAGCGTGGCCGCGAGCTTCGGCTTCGCCACGCTGGTCTTCCAGCACGGCCACGGCGCCGGGCTCCTCGGCATCCAACCGCAGGGCTTCGTGGACGCCTGGGCCCCGCTGTTCTTCTTCGCCCTGCTGTTCGGCCTCTCGATGGACTACCAGCTGTTCCTGCTGGCGGCGATCCGGGAGCGCTACGAGGCCACCGGCGACACCAAGCTCGCCATCCGGGAGGGCATCGCCCGCACTGGGCGGCCGATCACCAACGCGGCGCTCATCATGATCGTGGTGTTCGTCGCCTTCGGCGTGACCGGGCCGATCCCGCCGACCGAGCTCGGCGTCACCCTGGCGCTGGCCGTGCTGCTCGATGCCACCATCGTCCGCATGATGCTCGTCCCGTCGGTGATGGGCCTGCTGGGCGAGCGCAACTGGTGGCTGCCGCGCTGGCTCGACCGGGCGCTGCCGAAGGTCAGCTTCTCGCACTGAACCACCGAAGCAACGAACGAACGGAGCCCACCATGGGACACTTCCACGACGTCGCCGCCGACCTCCGCCAACCCACCAGGGATCTGCGGCGGGCCATCCCGGAGGCCTGGGCCGGCTTCGCCGAGCTCCACCGAGCGGCGATGGCCGAGGGCGCCCTGCCCACCAAGGTCAAGGAGATGATGGCCCTGGTGGTCGGCGTCACCGAGCACTGCGACGGCTGCGTCGCCTACCACGCTCGGGGCGCGGCCGCCGCCGGCGCCACCCGCGAGGAGGTGGTCGAGGCCCTCGGGGTCGCGCTCCTCATGGGTGGCGGGCCCGCCAGCGTGTGGGCGCCGCGGGCCCTCGCCGCCTTCGACGAGTTCGCCACACCACCCGACCAGGCCTGAGGGCCCGGCCTCAGAGGAGCACGCGGGCGAGGGCGGCCACGGCCGACGCGGCCGACACCACGAGCACGGCGGTCCGCAGGCGATCGCCGTCGATCCGATGGGCGATGCCCCGGGCGCCGTAGTACCCGAGCGCGCCGCCGGGAGCCAGGACCAGGCCGATCCGCCAGTCCCCGGTGGTGAGGTGGCCGGTGCGGGCCAGCGCCACCATCGTCAGGACCGTGGCGGCCACGAACACGACCGGAAGCGTCGAGCGCAACGTGCGGGCCGGCGCGTCCTGGTACGCCAACGCCATCGGCGGCCCACCGACCCCGGCGGTCGTGTTCAGGTAGCCGCTGAAGAACCCGGCGCCGAGGAGCAACCGCCGCCCGGCGACGGGCCGGATGCCGACCGCGCTCACCGCCACCGCGGCCAGGACCGCCGTGGCGGACAGCACGGCGATGGCGCTGCCCGAGAAGGCGCTCAGGGCCACGGCCGCGACCGCGGTGCCGGGCAACAGGCCGACGACGGCCCACCGGACCCCTCGCCAGTCGGTGTGCTCCCGGCCGACGGCCATCCCGATGAGGTTGATCGTCAGGCCGGCCACCGCCGCCGGGCCCGGCACCAGCATCGGGTTCACCAGCAGCAGGAGCGGGATCGAGACCAGCGACGCGCCGAACCCGATCGAGCGCTGCACGGCCGCGCCGATCGTGACGCACGCGAGCGCCAGGGCGATCTCGATCGGGGTCATCGGCACCTCACGGTGGCCAATGCTCGCGAACCGCGAGACAAGGCCTCCAACCCTGGCGCACCTCGGGGGACCGTGGGGGACGTCGGGGGACCGTGGGGGACGCCGGGGGAGGTCGTTGCCTTTCGACGACGCCGATCGCCACATCCGGGCAGCCGAGGGCACGAGGCCCTAGCGTGCGCCCCGTCGGAGGGGGCCCGATGGGAGGGGCCCGCCGCGCCCGCGCCAGCGCCAGGAGGCCGCCATGACCGCACCCCACGCCCGACGCCCTCGTCGTCGGGCCGCCACCCTCCTCGCGCTCGCCACCTGCGCCACCGCCGCGCTCGGGCTGAGCGCCTGCAAGCCGACCCCGATCTCGTCGACCGCGCCGTGCGGCCGGACCACCACCCCACCGACCACCTACGAGCACGTCGTGCTGCTCATGGAGGAGAACCGGACGTGGACCGGTGGTCGGACCGCCGCGGTGGGCATGGGCTTCGACGCCACCGCGATGCCGTTCCTCCACGGCCTCGGCACGAAGTGCACGTACTACACCGACTGGGAGGAGACGAACACCGGCCAGAACAGCCTGAACCAGTACATCGGCCTCACCTCGGGCGTCGCCAACACCGCCACCGTGAACGACTGCACCCCGTCGACCACGTGCCGCTCCACGGACGACAACATCTTCCGGCAGGTGCGCACGGCAGGCGGCACGCCGCGCACCTTCGTCGACGGCGCCTCCGCGCCGTGCTCGGTGGGCACCAACGCCGCCAAGCACATCCCCGCGCTCTACTACGTGGGCGGCAACGACCAGGCGGCCTGCACGACGGAGGTCCGACCCCTCGCCGACCTGGACCCCAACGCCCTGCCCACCTTCGCCATGATCGTCCCGGACCAGTGCCACGACGGGCACGACTGCTCCGACGCCACCGTGGACGCCTGGGCCAAGCAGGTCCTGACCCCGATCCTCGACGGCACCACCTACAAGGCGGGCAAGACCCTGGTGGTGGTCGTGTACGACGAGGACCGACCGGTGCCGAACCTGCTGATCGCCCCCACGGCGAAGGCCGGCGCGGTGTCGACGCTCGTCGGGTCCCACGCGGACCTGCTGAAGACGGTGGAGGAGGTGCTCGGCCTCCCGGTCATGGACCAGGGCCAGCTCCCCACCGCCACCAGCCTCCGGGCCACCGCCCACCTCTGAGCCGCCCCCAGCGGCGCCCGGCGATCAGCAGGACGTGGCCACCTCGACCTCGATGGCGTCGGGGTCACCTGCCCACCGGGCCACGCGGAGCTCGACTGGCCCTTCGACCGGCAACCACGTGCCCGGACCCCGCCGGGCGAGCCGCTCGAGCGGCACCTCGATCTCGCAGGTGCGCGCCTCGCCCGCGGCCAGCTCGACCCGAGCGAACCCGACCAGCCGGCGCGGGCCATCGCCGGCTCGGCCGTACACCTGGACGACCTCCACCCCGGGTCGGTCGCCGCGGTTCGTCGCAACGGCAGAGACGAGCACGGCGCCGTCGACGAGCCGAGCCGACGCCCCGGCGAGCGCCAGCTCCGTGTAGGCCAGTCCGAACCCGAAGGGGTACGCGGCCTCGTGCCCGTCGCGGGCGAGGCGCCAGTAGCCGTGCCAGCCGTCGTAGGTGACCGCCGTGGCGGCGGGGTCGAACGGCGGGAGGTCCGCCGGGTCGCGGGGCACCGTGAACGGCAGCCGGCCCGACGGCTCGGCCCGCCCGAGGAGCACGTCGGCCAGGGCGTGGCCCCCCTCCATCCCGGCGTACCACGACTGGACCAAGGCCGGGACGGTGCCATCCCACCCATCGACCACCACGGCGCTGCCGGCCACGATGGCCACGATCGTGCGAGGGCACGCCGCCACCACCGCGGCGATGAGCACCTCGTCCTCGGGGCGGAGCCGCAACGACGTCCGATCGCCGCCCTTGGAGAAGCCCCGGCCGCTGCGGAACGGGTCCTCGGGCGGCTCGAAGCGGGGGAGGTCCAGCTCGGCGAGCGAGGCGCGGAACGCCTCCACCACCTCCGGCTCGTCGGCGGCGGGCATCAGCTCGGTGAGGTGCCGGGTGCCGCTGCCGCCGATGAACTCACCCTCGTCGAGCTTGGTGTACCCGACCACGACCACCGCCACATCGGCACCGGCCGCCACCGCGGCGTCCTCGCCGTGCACGACCTCAACGTCGGGCAGCGCGGCGCGCAGCCCCTCGAGCGGCGTCACCGCCCCGGGCGCCCACACGTCGCTCGACCCACCGTCACCGAGGTTGCGCACCGCGGCGAGCTGGCCGACGACGGCCACGCGCCCGAGGCCAGCCGGGTCGAGGGGCAGGAGCGGGCGGCCATCGACCGGCTCGTTGCGCAGCAGGACGACCGCCTTGGTGGCGGCCTCCCGGGCCAGGGCGCGGTGGGGTGCGGAGGCCAGCACGTCGAGGGTCGGGCGGGGCGCAGCGAGGACCTCGTGGAAGCGCAGGAGGGTGGCCACCACGTTGACCACCGCGGCGGTGACCTCGTCCTCGGTGCACTCGCCCTCGGCCAGGGCTCGATCGAGCCCGAACGCCCGGATCATCCGGTAGGGCATCTCGACATCGAGCCCGGCGCCGCACCGATGGGCCGGCGTCTCGCAACCCGAAGATCCAGTCCGAGATCACGAACCCGTCGAAGCCCCACTCGCCCCGCAGGACGTCGGTGAGCAGCATCCGGTTCTGCCCGCACCACTCGCCCTCGACGGCGTTGTAGGCGCTCATCACCGACGCCACGCCCTCGTCCACGATCCGGCGGAAGTGCGGCAGGAACACCTCGTGGAGCGCGGCCTCGTCGACCGACACGTCGACGGAGAAGCGAGCGTCCTCCATCGAGTTGCAGGCGAAGTGCTTCACGCAGGCCATGGCATGGCGCTGCACGCCGCGGGCGAGGGCGGCGCCGAGCTCGCCGACGTGGTGCGGGTCCTCGCCGTAGGTCTCCTGGGCGCGGCCCCACGCCGGGTGGCGCAGCACGTTGACGCACACGCCGCCGTAGAGCGTGGCGCCGATCGCCCGCAGCTCCCGCCCGATCGCGCCGCCGATGCGCTCCTCCAGGTCCGGGTCCCACGTGGCTCCCCGCGCCATCGGGACCGGGAACGCCGTGGCGGGGCCGATCACCACGCCGCGCGGGCCGTCGGAGAACCGGAAGCCGGGCACGCCGAGGCGCGGCACCTGCGCGGCGGGGAACGGCCTTCGGTGGTAGCCGTCGGCCCCCATGTCCTCCAGGCCGGCCCAGAACGGGTCGTCGCCGTCGAGGCACCAGCGCCGCTCCTCGAGCGTCATCTCGGCGACCAGCGCGGCCGCCTCGTCCCGGGCATCGGCGCCCCCCGCCACCCGAGCGGCCGCCTCCTCGAACGCTGTGGCCACGATCGCTCCCTCCGGTCGGCCGCCGCCCGTCGCGGCGCCGCGCACCCGCCCCGTCCTGGCAGCCGTGCGCCGCTCGGGGTCGAGCGTCAGCGGCTCGGCGCCTGCGCGGCCGCAGGTCAGTTGTAGAAGAACGAGTCGGGCGCACGGACGACGGGCGCCTGGATCGCACCCTTCGCCCGGTACACGACGTCCGAGCCGTTGGTGAACGTGACGTCCATGTCGACGCACAGGTGCTCGTCGTCGAGCTGGAGGATCTCCACCTGGCCGGCCACGTCCGTGTACGCCTGCGGCGTGGCGTTGCCGTCGGCCAGGACCGTCAGCTGCAACGGGCGCATGCTGGAGCGGCTCTCGTAGCCGAGCTCGCCGTCCTGGACCACGGCACCTTCGATGAACCCGTCCTCGTTGGCCGGCACCATCGAGAGCACGGCCAACGTCTGGCCGTCGCCCGGCGAGACCACGCCGAGGCCGCCGGTGGTGAGCTCGGTCCGGGGCACCCGGAAGTCCGCCATGTACAGGGAGTACGCCGCCAGCGGCGTCACGCTGGCCTTGGACTCCAGGTTGCTCAGCGCGCTCGGGTCGAACGCCATCTCGCCGGGCAGGATCGCCACCCGGCGCGCCACCGCGTCGGTCACCTCGAAGTCGCTGGAGCCCGCCGGCGCGTCGCCCTTGGCCTCCAGGTCGACGGTGACGGGCGGGGCCTTGCACTTGGCCGGCGCAGCAGGCGCCTCCGTGGTGGAGGCGGCCTCGCCGCCGCTGCTCCCACCGCCGCACGCGGCGAGCAGGAGCGATCCAGCGGCGAGCAGGGCGGCCGCGGCCAGCGGTCCGGGGGCCGGGCGGCGCCGGCGGAGCTGGGTCGGTCGGGTCACGCGCGCGGGGTCCACCGACTCCCGATCGGCAGGAGCGGCTCGGACCTGAAGGGCCCGGCCGCGATCAGCTCGCAGCGCGCGCCGGCTCGAGCACCCCGGCGACCAGGTCGTCGAGCCCCTGGAGCATCGAGGGCACGTCGAAGGCGAGGGCGAGCACCACCAGGCGGTCGACGCCGGCCTCGGCGTACTCGGCCACCATCTCGGGCGTCACCGGGTTGAAGTAGGGGCAGACGGTGAGGACCACCTCGGCGCGGGTGCGTCCCTCGGCAGCCAGGGCGCCGTCGAGCCGGGCGAGCGGCTCGGCCAGGTCGCCGGGCAGCCGGTCGAACGAGAACCACCCGTCGCCGTGGCGGGCCACCCGGCGCAGGGCCGCGTCGCTCTCGCCACCGATGTGGATCGGCGGGTGCGGCTGCTGCACCGGCTTGGGGTACATCGAGCAGGCGGGCAGCCGGTACAGGTCGCCGTCGAACGATGACACCTCCTCGGTCCACAGCACCTTCATCACCGCCAGGTGCTCGTCGGTGCGCTTGCCCCGCTGCTCGAACGGCATCGCCACCGCCTCGAACTCCTCGCGGAGCCACCCCACGCCGACCCCGAACTCCACGCGCCCGCCCGACAGCGAGTCCAGGTCCGTCACCTGCTTGGCCGTGTAGACGGGGTTGCGCTGGGGCACCAGGCAGATGCCGGTCCCGAGCCGGACCCGGTCCGTGACCGCAGCCAGGTAGGTGAGCGCCGTGAGGGGTTCGAGCATGCCGCTGTCGGCCCCGCCGGGGAACTTGCCGTCCGGCGAGTAGGGGTACTGCGACTCGTAGTCCGCGAACAGCACGACGTGCTCGGGGACCCAGATCGACTCGAAGCCCCGCTCCTCCACCGCGGGGCCGAGCGCCCGCAGCACCTCGGGCGTGGCGTTGCCGTTCCCCAGCGGTACGAACACCCCGACGTCCATGCGCATCCCCTTCCGGACTGAAGTAGAACGAGTTCTAGTTCATGTCCGTCCGGGAAGGGGACCCGCCATGTCCATCCGAGTCATCCAGTGGGCCACGGGCACCGTGGGCATCCACGCCGTCCCTGCCATCGCCGCCCACCCCGACCTCGAGCTCGCCGGCCTGTGGGTCCACTCCGACAGCAAGGCCGGCCGCGACGCCGGCGAGCTGTGCGGCGGCCCCGCCCTGGGCGTCACCGCCACCCAGGACGCCGAGGCCCTCCTCGCGCTCGACGCCGAGTGCGTCTCGTACATGGCCAGCAGCGACATCCGCCCCGACGAGGTCGTCGACGACCTCTGCCGCATCCTGGCCTCGGGCAAGAACGTGGTGAGCACCTCGTTCGTGCCGCTGCTGTTCCCCAAGGCCGCCGGGGAAGGCGTCTACGACCGGCTGGAGGCCGCCTGCCAGGAGGGCGGGACGAGCTTCTACACGAGCGGCATCGACCCGGGCTTCGGCAACGCCGGGCTCGCCATCCACGCCCTCGCCCTCTGCAAGGAGGTGCGCACGGTCCGGATGATGGAGATCGTCAACTACGCCACCTGGGACAACCCGTTCACCATGTTCGAGATCATGGGGTTCGGCAAGGAGGACCCGTCGCAGTCGCTCCTCCTCTCCCCCGGCTCCACCACCCTGGCGTGGGGGCCGGTGCTGGAGCTGGTCGCCGCAGGGATCGGCCTCGAGCTCGACGAGATCGTCGAGCGCCACGAGGTCATCCGGGCGGACGAGGACTTCGAGATCGCCTCCGGGCCGGTCGCTGCGGGCACCATCTCCGGCATGCGCTTCGAGATCGTCGGGGTCGCCGGTGGCGAGGAGCGCCTGATCGTCGAGCACGTCACCCGCCTGCGCGACGAGGACGCCCCGGACTGGCCCCAGGGCGCCGGCTACCGGATCCTCATCGAGGGCGAGCCGCACGTGAAGGTCGAGCTCGAGCTGTCGTCGGACCTGGGCGACCACAACCACGCCGGCTGCCTCGCCACCGCCATGCACGTCCTCAACGCCGTGCCCGACGTCGTGGCCGCGTCGCCCGGCGTCAAGACGATGCTCGACCTCCCCGTCTACTCCGCCACCACCTGACCCCCGAGCAACCTCGCCGCCTGCTCGATCCCGCAGGGTCGTCGACCGGGTCAGGGGCAGCCGTCGCCCCACTGGGGGCGGGGAAACGCCAGGTGGCGAGGGCTCCCGATCGCGCCGACCAGGTGGCGACGGGTCACCGGGGTCTCGACGACCACGACCTTGTCGCCGTCGGCGCGGCCCTGGCCGTCGACGGCGACGGCGATGGCCTGCGGGTTGGTGAGGCTCGGCCACCAGCGCCGGCGGCCGACGGTCCGACGCCCCGCCTCCAGGATCTCGCGGCCCTCGGGCTGGGAGCCGAGCATGTTGACCACCACGTCAGCACCGGACACGAGGGTGCACGAGCCGTGCTGGAGCAGGTCGCAGCGCCGGGCGGTCGGGCCCTCGCACGTGCGGACCTCGTAGCCCTCCCGTTCGAGCAGCGAGGCCACGAGCGAGGGCGACCGCTGCGGCGGGCACTCCACCAGGACCCGGACGCGCCCGTGGTCCTCGAAGCGCTGGTGCTTCGGCGTGCGTCCCATGGCGGTCCTCCCGTCGGCGCGCACGCGAACCCCGGCCCGCGCGCTCTACCCGGCCCAGCATGGACCCGACCCCGCCCGCAGGCACGGGTCGAAGGTCCCAACCTCGGGCGACCCCGCCGAGACGGCTTCAGCGCCGGGCCGCTACCAGCGGGTCAGGAACTTCAGGACCTTCTGGATCTGGTCCGTGTAGGGCGGGTAGGCGAAGCTCGGGTCCATGCGGGTGGGTCGCTTGAGCACCGGCTTGTGGTGGCTGAACGTGTCGAAGCCGGCCTTGCCGTGGTACGCCCCCATGCCGCTCGGGCCGATGCCGCCGAAGGGCAGCGAGGTCACGACGGCCTGGTAGAGCACGTGGTTGATGCAGACCGAGCCGGCGTGGGTGCGCTCGAGCACCTTGCGCTCGGTGGCCTTGGAGCCGGTGAACAGGTAGAGGGCCGGGGCCGGGGCCGGGCCTTGACGAACGAGATCGCCTCGTCGATCGAGGCCACCTTCCAGCACCGGGATGAGCGGCCCGAAGATCTCCTCCTGCATCACCTGCGAGGACGGGTCCGGCTCGCGGATGACGACCGGCGCCATGACCCGCTTCCACGTCGAGCTTGCGGGGCAGCAGCTCCTCGCCGCCGTGGTCGTCGAGCAGGCCTTCGAGGCGGGCGATGTGGTTGCCGTTCACGATCGAGGTCGGCGGCGCCTTGTCCCGGAACGACGCCAGCGCGTCGACCAGGTGGCCGAACTCGTCGGCCACCGCCTTCTCGACGAGCACGTAGTCCGGCGCCGTGCAGGTCTGGCCGGCGTTGAGCGTCTTGCCCCAAGCGATGCGCTTGGCGCGACCTTGAGGTCCGCGTCCGCGGCGACGATGGTCGGGCTCTTGCCACCGAGCTCCAGCGTGACCGGGGTGAGGTGCTTGGCGGCCGCCTCCATCACCACCTGGCCGACGCGGGTGGAGCCGGTGAACAAGATGTGGTCCCACTGCTGCTCGAGCAGCTCGGTGGTGACATCGACCGCGCCCTCGACGACGGCGACCGCGTCCGGGTCCAGGTGCTTCGGGATCAGCTCGGCCAGGGCGGCAGACGTGGCGGGGGCCAGCTC
Source organism: Acidimicrobiales bacterium (assembly GCA_046331115.1). GTDB lineage: Bacteria > Actinomycetota > Acidimicrobiia > Acidimicrobiales > Iamiaceae > Aquihabitans. Next base: position 66,202 of record JAXLRJ010000013.1, on the reverse strand, counting down.
CGACGGCTTGATCACGATGGCGCACCCGGCGGAGAGCGCCGCCACGGCGGGGGCCAGCGCCAGCTGCACGGGGTAGTTCCACGGGACGATGATGAGGGCCACCCCGACGGGCTGGGCTTGGGTCCAGGCCTGGGAGGGCTGGGTCACGATCGGCACCGATGCCTTCTTGCGACCGGCCCAGCTGCCCAGGTGCTTGATGGCGTGGGCGGCCTCGTCCTTGACCATGTTGAGCTCGGCGAGCCAGGCATCGAACGGCGGCTTGCCGAGGTCCGCGGCGAGGGCGTCGCACAGCTGCTGCTCGTGCTCGCGGACCAGGGCGATGACGCCCTCGAGCTGGCGCTTGCGCCACCCGAGGTCGGCGGTCTTGCCGGAGTCGAAGGTGGCGCGCAGCCGCGCCAGGGTGTCGGCCACGTCGGTGCTCATGGCCGAACGCTACCGCCGGGTCAGGTGGAAGTCCCGGGGATCGGGCTCGCGGGTCCAGGTCCAGTAGTCGACCAGGCGCCACGGGCTGAGCACCCAGACCTCGCCATCGGCGTTCTGGTACCAGCTGCTCGCGATGCTCGGGTGCTCCCAGATCATCTGGCGGTGCTGGGCCCGGAACCGCTCGACGTAGGCGTCATGGGCCTCGGCGGTCGGCTCGACGGCGCCGCCGCCCGCCTCGACCAGCCAGGACACCAGGCCCATCACGTACCGGATCTGGCACTCGGAGTGGAAGATCAGGCTGCCGCCGCTGGCCAGGTTGGTCCCCGGCCCGTACAGGCAGAACAGGTTGGGGAACTCGGGGACGGCGATGCCGTACAGGCCGCTCGGCCGCTCCCCCCACCGATCGGCGAGGCGCCGGCCGCCGCGGCCCACGATCTCCATGGGCCACAGGTAGCGGTTGGCGTGGAAGCCGGTGGCGTAGACGATCACGTCGACGTCGTGATCGACGCCGTCGGCGGTCCGCACCCCGGTCGGGGTGATCCGCTCGATCGGCTCGGTCACGAGGTCCACGTTCGGCCGCTTCAGCGCCGCCAGCCAGGACCCGTTGTCCTGCAAGGTCCGCTTGCCGAGGCACACGTAGTCCGGCACGACCTTCGCGGCGAGCTCCGGGTCGTCGCCCACCTGCTCGAGCATCCACTGGGTGAAGACCTCGCGGGCGGCGTCGTTCAGCTCGCTCACGGCCCGCTCCGGGTGCGGGTAGTCGGGGTCGACGGTCATCACGTCGTAGCCCCCGTCGCAGCCCGGCCACATGAGCAGGAACCGGTACCAGCGGCCGTAGCCGGGCAGGTGGCGGGTGGCCCACGCCACGCCCGGGCCGGTGGGCTCGTGGTAGTTCGGGTTGGGGAACATCCACGGCGCCGACCGCTGGAAGACGGTGAGGTGCTCGACCTCGGGGGCCACCGTGGGCACGATCTGGAAGGCGCTGGCCCCGGTGCCGACCACGGCCACCCGCTTGCCGCGCAGGTCCGTGCCGGGCACCCACTGCGCCGAGTGCATCGCCGCGCCTCGAAGTCCTCCTGCCCCTCGATGTCGGGGAGCTTGGGCCGGTTCAGCTGGCCGACCGCGCCGATCAGCGCGCCGGCCTCGAGGGTGCCGCCGGTGGTCTCCACGGTCCACCGGCACGCGTCGTCGTCCCAGCGGGCCGCCGTGACCTCGGTGCCGAAGCGGATGTGGTCCTCCACCCCGTAGTCCCGCATGCACGCCTCGAAGTAGGCCTGCAGCTCGGGTTGCTGGGCGAAGAACTCGGTCCAGTGGTCGTCGGGCGCGAACGAGTACGAGTAGAAGTGGTTGCCCACGTCGACCCGGCAGCCGGGGTAGCGGTTCTCGTACCAGGTGCCGCCCACGCCGTCGTTCTTCTCGACGATCGTGTACGGGATGCCGGCGGCCCCGAGGCGGATGCCGGCGAGCAGCCCGGACATGCCGGCGCCGATCACCACCACGTGGAACGCCGCCTTCTGCTCGGGCGCGAGCCGCTCGCCCCACCCGAGGTCCCGGGCGTCGGTCCCGTCGAGGCCGAGCTCCTCGAGCATGAGCGGCACGTAGGCGTCGGGGATCGGCCCGGCGATCAGGAACTCCATGATCTCCCGCACCACCTCCGGCGTGGGCGGCGGGGGCAGCACGGACCCGCCGTCCCGGAACGCCGCGATGTGCTCGAGGGCGAGCGCCCGTGCCGCGGCCTGGTCCTCGGGCGACATGAAGCCCTGGACCTCGTTCAGGTAGATCCCCGCGGGGCGCAGATCGCCGCGGAGGATGGACGCATCACCGGTGAGGTGGACGAGCGAGGCGAGCAGCGTGGGCACGCTCAGGTCCTCGAGCATGGCGGCGATCGTGGCGTCGTCGTCGGTGATCGGCAGAAGGGATCGTCGGTCGTCCATCGCCGGCGCACCCTACGATGCGCGGCCATGTCCCACCCTGGCATCGAGGCCATCCGCGGGTTCCTGGGCGCCGAGCCCGAGGACCCGACCAAGGACCTGCTCACCCGACGCGCCGACCTGGCCGCCCTCACCGGCTCGCAGCCCGCGCCGGACGGCGTGCTGGTGGAGCCGCTCGAGTTCGACGGCATCCGCGCTGAGCGGCTCACCCCACCGCTCGCGCCCGACGGCCAGCTGATCCTCTACCTGCACGGCGGCGGGTACTGCCTCGGGTCGATCGACGGCCATCGCGGCCTGGCCGGCGCCCTCGCGGTCGCCGCCCGCACCACCGTGGTCAACCTGGACTACCGCCTCGCGCCCGAGGACCCGTTCCCGTGCGCGGTCGACGACGTGCTCGAGGCGTTCGACGAGCTGTCGCCCGCGCGGATCGCGCTCGCCGGGGACTCGGCGGGCGGTGGGCTGTCGCTCGCCGCGGCGGTGGCGCTGCGCGACCGTGGCCGGGCGCAGCCGAAGGCCCTGGGCCTCCTGTCGCCGTGGACGGACCTCACCCAGTCGTCGCCCACGTTCGCCGAGGTCGGCGACCGGGACCCCATGGTCACCAAGGGGCTGCTCGACCAGATGGCCGATGCGTACGCCAACGGCCACGACGTGCGCGAGCCGATGATCTCGCCGCTGTTCGCGGAGCTCGCCGGGCTGCCGCCGATGCGGATCGACGTGGGGACCGAGGAGCTGCTGCTCGACGACAGCCGGGTGCTCGCCGAGCGGGCGCGGGCCGCCGGGGTCGAGGTCGAGCTGGAGGTGTGGCCGGAGATGATCCACGTGTTCCAGGCCTTCCCCGCCTCCCTCGTGCCCGAGGCGGCGCAGAGCATCGAGCGGATCGGCCGGTTCCTGGCCGACCGCCTCGCCCCCTGAGCGGGGCGGCCCGCTCAGTCGAGGCCGAGGGCGCCGAGCAGGTCGGCATGGTCCCCGATGACGGCGTCGCCCTCCACCGTGTCGGTGCCATCGTCGGGCGAGCCCGGGTCGTCGTACATCCCGCGGTAGCGCACCGCGAACATGCCGACCCCCTGGGCGCCGCCGATGTCGGTGCGGCGCAGGTCCCCGACGTGGGCCGCCTCGCCGGGGCCCGCGCCGAGTCCGGTGAGGGCGTGGTGGAAGATCAGCGGGTCGGGCTTGTAGGTGCCGACCTCATCGCTGAACGACACGTGGTGGAAGAAGCCGAGCAGGTCGTGGGCGCGCAGGTATCGGCGCAGGGTGGTGGACGGCGCCAGGCCGACGTCGCAGATGATCCCGATCCGCACGCCGCGGCTGCGCAACCCCTCGAGCGCGTCGGCCACGTGGGGGGTGGGCGGCGGCTGGTGGGCCGGGTCCGGGTCGGTGATCGAGGCGACCAGGCCGGTGCGGGTCTGCTCGGAGACCTCGATGCCGAGGTGGTCGAGCATGTCGTCGACCGACTCGGCGGCACCGTAGAAGCGGTTGCCCCGCCAGGCGGCGTCGAAGCGGCTGCCGGCGTGGCGCATCGCCGTGCGCACCTGCTCGCCCTCGAGCTCGAAGCCCTCGCCGGCCAGCAGGCCGAGCCAGGCGGCGAGGCGCCGGTCCCGGATGCCGGCGTCGTCCGCGCTGAGCAGCGTGTTCCAGAAGTCGAAGGTGACGGCCTTCAACGGGTGCGGCAGACGCCGTCGGCGATGGCCGCGGCGGCGACGGCCTCGGCGACGCGGGCGCCGACCCGGTGGTCGAACACCGAGGGGATCACGAAGTTGGGCGAGAGGTCCTCGGGGGCGACGCACTCGGCGATGGCGGCGGCGGCCGCCTGCTTCATGCCCTCGGTGACGTCGGTGGCGCCGGCGTCGAGCGCACCCCGGAAGATGCCTGGGAAGGCCAGCACGTTGTTGATCTGGTTCGGGTAGTCGCTGCGGCCCGTGGCCATGACCGCCACCAGCCCCTTGGCCTTCTCCGGGCGGATCTCGGGGTTCGGGTTCGACATGGCGAACACGATCGGGTCCGAGGCCATCTTGCGGAGGTCGTCGGCGTCGATGACGTCCGGGGCGCTCACGCCGATGAACACGTCGGCGCCGGGCAGGACGTCCTGCAGGGAGCCGCTGATGCCTTCGGGGTTGGTGATGTCGGCGAAGCGCTGCTTGACCGAGTTGAGGTCGGTGCGGCCCTTGTGGATGGCGCCCTTGGTGTCGCAGGCGAGGATGTTGGTGACCCCGGCGCCCATCAGCATCTTGGCGATGGCGACACCGGCGGCGCCGGCACCGGAGATGACGATGCGCAGGTCTGCCATCTGCTTGCCGACGATCTTGAGGGCGTTCTCCAGCGCCGCCAGGGTGACCACCGCGGTGCCGTGCTGGTCGTCGTGGAACACCGGGATGTCCAGGCTGGCGCGCAGCCGGTCCTCCACCTCGAAGCAGGCGGGGGCGGCGATGTCCTCGAGGTTGATGCCGCCGAACACCGGGGCGATCCGCTGGACGGTCTCGACGATGGCGTCCACCCGCTCCTCGAGCGTGGACGCCTCGCCGACATCGATGCAGATCGGGAACCCGTCCACGCCGGCGAAGTTCTTGAACAGCAGCGCCTTGCCCTCCATGACCGGCAGCGCCGCCTCCGGGCCGATGTTGCCGAGGCCGAGCACGGCGGTGCCGTCGGTGACGATGGCGACGGTGTTCTTCTTGATGGTGAGCTCGTGGACCCGCTCGGGGTGCAGCTCGATCTCCGTGCAGATCCGGGCCACGCCAGGCGTGTACGCCATCGAAAGGTCGTCGCGGTCGGCCACCGGCATGCGAGCCAGGACCTCGATCTTGCCGCCGTCGTGCATGGCGAAGGTGCGGTCGCTGACGGACAGGACCTCGATGCCCTCGACCCCGTCGAGCGAGGCCACGACCTCGGCGATGTGCTCCTCGGACCGGCAGTTGACGATGAGGTCCTCGTCGAGGTGCTCCTCCTTCGCCTCGAAGCCCTCGAGCGCCACGATGTTGCCGCCTACGCCGCCGATCGCTGCAGCCATGCGACCGAGGGTCCCGGGCTGGTTGTCCAGCCGGACCCTGATGGACACCGAGAAGGCGGCGGTGGGCGAAACCATGCAGGTGACGCTACTCGGTGCCTCTGGAGGCTCCCCAACCCCCTTCCCCCGCAGCGCGCAGCGCCAGCACCCCGGAGATCGGAAACCGGCGGTGCCCGCCCGACGTGCGCTCCACCGGGAGCCGGCCGGCATCGGCCCACCGCCCGACCGTCTTGGGGCTCACGCCGAAGAGCTCCGCCACCTCGCCCGGCCACAGGGCCGTGCCTCCGTCGACTGGCTGCGCCAGGGCCATCGCTGCACCATCCTTCGCCTCGATCAGGTCACGTCGAGGGGTGGTGCGACGCACGGGCGACGGTACCGACGGCCCCTGCGGCAGACAAGGGCCTGCCGCGCATCTGGCGCTACGGACACCCGTCCGAGCTGGCGGCCTAGGCGCCGCCCTCGAAGCGGAAGCCCAGGTCCTCGGCGGTCACCAGCGCCCGCACCTCCAGGCCCTCGGCCGCGGCCATCGCGGTGACGGTGCCGCCGCGGTCCACCAGCGGCATCAGCAGGATCGGCTCGGCGCCGGCCTCGCGCACGACGGCGGCGGCCTCCAGCATGGACACGCCCCGGGTGACCGCGTCCTCGGTGATCACCACCTTGTCGCCGGGCTCGAGCGCCCCGGCGATGCGCCCCCCGCCCCCGTGGTCCTTGACCTCCTTGCGCACGCTGAAGCTGCGCAGCTCACGGCCCTGGGTTGCGGCGATGGCGGCGACCGAGAAGGCCATGGCATCGGCGCCCATCGTGAGCCCGCCGACCGCCGTGGCCTCGGCCGGCATGGCGGCGAGGGCGGCCTCGGCGACGAGGAGCATGCCGTCGGCGCGGCACGTGGTCTGCTTCGCATCGATGAACCAGTCGCTGCGCTTGCCGGACTTCAGGACGAAGTCGCCGCGTCGCACGGCGTGGCGGAGGAGGTGCTCGACGAGGGCGGGGTGGGTCATGGGGTCGACCCTACCGACCCTCGGGTGCCACACTCGGAGGCCATGGGTCGGGTGGTCGCCATCGCAAACCAGAAGGGCGGCGTGGCGAAGACCACGTCGACGCACGCGCTCGGGGTCGCCATGGCCGAGCGGGGCAAGAAGGTCCTGCTCGTGGACCTGGCCCCGCAGGCCTCGCTCACGTGGGCGTGCGGCGTGGACCCCGACATGCTCGAGCTGTCCATCCACGACGTCCTCCTGAAGCGGGCCAAGGCGGTCGACGCCATCGTCGAGCTGCCGCCGCCCGAGCCTCGCAAGGAGGGCAAGACGGGTGTGCTGCACCTGCTGCCCTCCACCATCGACCTGGCCGGCGCCGAGGTCCACCTGCTCACCCGCACCGGCCGGGAGTACGTGCTGGCCAAGGCGCTCTCGAAGGTGGTCGACCGCTACGACCGCGTGCTCATCGACTGCCCGCCGTCGCTCGGCATCCTCACCATCAACGGCCTGACGGCCGCCGACGAGGTGCTGATCCCGCTGCAGTGCGAGTCGCTGAGCCAGCGCGGCGTGGGCCAGCTGCTCGAGACCATCGAGGACGTGCGGGACTACACCAACGAGGACCTCGAGGTCCGCGGCGCCATCGCCACCCTGTTCGACGGCCGCACCAAGCTCGCCCACCAGGTGGTCGAGCAGGTCCGCAAGGGCTACGGGATCAAGGTGCTCGAGCCGTTCGTCCCCAAGTCCGTGAAGGTGGCCGAGGCGCCGGCCAAGGGAAGGTCGGTCCTCACCCACGCGCCCACCTCGCGCAGCGCCGTGGCCTACCGGGAGCTGGCCGGCCAGCTGCTCGGTCGCAAGGACGACTGATGCCCGAGCCGACCGACGGGCCCGGCGAGGAGCCCATCACCGACACCGAGGCCGAGGGCGCCGAGGCCGCTCCGACGGCCGATGCCGCCCGCGGGCGACGGCGCCTGCTCGACCCGCAGGGCCGCCGCGCCTGTTCGAGACGCCCGTCAGCGCTTCCCGACCTGATCCGCTCGGGCGCCCCGCCCGAAGGCCGCGAGGCGCTCTACTCCACCGGGCCGCGCCGGCGCGGCACGGTGGTCGCGTGCGGGGGTTGCAAGGCCCGCAGCCGCAGCAACCTGTCGGACCTCGGGCTGCGCTGGCTCGGTGGCACCGTGTGGGTCCCCGGCCGGCGCAACGGCCACTGGATGCGCTGCCCCAGCTGCGGCCGCCGCACCTGGTGCTCGGTCGGCTGGCAGGACTGACTCCCGGCCCGTCCGGCCCACCCGACCGGCCCACCACCACCTAGCGGTAGCGCTCCTCCGCGAAGGGGTCGCCGCGGTCGTGGTAGCCCCGAGCCTCCCAGTAGCCGGGCACGTCGCGCTCGATGAGCTGGATGCCGGTCACCCACTTCACGGACTTCCAGAGGTAGAGGTGCGGCACCAGCGTGCGCACCGGGCCGCCGTGGTCTGCAGGGATCGGGCCGCCGTCGACCGACGTGGCCACGAGCGAGGTCGGTCGCAGGAGGTCCTCGATCGGCAGGTTGGTCGAGTAGGCGTGCGGCGCGTGCTGGAGGGTGTGGGTGGCGGTGGGCTTGGGCCCGGCGAGGGCCAGGACCTTGGCGATGGGCACGCCCCGCCACACCGTGTCGAACCGGCTCCACTTCGTCACGCAGTGGAGGTCCGTCACCAGGTCTTCCTCGCCCAGCGCCACGAGCTCGTCGTAGGAGAGGCGGACCTCGTGCTCGACGGCGCCCCAGACGCGCAGCTGCCACACCGCCCGGTCGACCTGCTGGACCGGCCCCTCGTGGAGCACCGGCCACCGATCGGTGCGGTACTGGCCCGGGGGCAGGCGCGCCGGGTCGATCCCGTCCGCGATCAGCGCCCTGCGGTTCCGGTCGAAGAAGCCCACGCCCCAAGCCTGCCCCGTCAGCGGCGAGGCGGGTGGTACTCGACGCGGGTGCCCGTGTGCTGGGTGACGGTGCGGACGCCCTCGCGGTAGGTCAGGTCGATGCCCCGGATCACGACCGGCCCGTTCGCCAGTGGCGTGAACGTGGCCACGATGCTGGTCTGCTCGGGCAGCTCGGCCAGGTCCTGGCCATCGACGGGCAGGAGGCGATCGCAGAAGGGCGCCAGCTCGTCGAGCCCGACGCTGCCGACGCCGGCCTCGCGGCCCTCGGTCGGCACGCACAGCAGCACGTCCACGGCCACCGATGCCGAGGCGTCGGAGACCCGAGCCCGAGCGCCCTCCAGGGTGACCGCACGACCGCCTACCCCATCCACCATCGCGACGGCGTAGCCCTGCCCGACCGGGATGGTGCCGTCGTAGCCCCACGCGTTGCCGTAGGCCGGGAAGGCACTGGGCGTCGTCGCTCGCCAGGCTGCAAGCCCGCCTGCCACCAACAGCACGGCCACCACGGCGATCGCCAGGACGAGCCGGCCGCGCCGGCGCCGCAGGTCCGTCGGCTCCGGGCTTCCTGCACCCACGGGCGCAGGATCGACCTCGGGCCCCGCCATCGTCGCCGCCATGGTCGGGAGCCTACGCCGGGTGGATCGCACCCAGCAGCGGATCAGTCGAAGTGGACCTGGCCGGAGCCCTTGTGGACCTTGCCGATCTCCACGGCGCGCTGGCCCTTCGTGCGCAGCACGTCGATGGCCCGGTAGGCCTCGTCGCCCGGCACCACGACGACCATGCCGATGCCGAGGTTGAACACCTTGCGCATCTCGTCCTGGCTGATGTCGCCGAGGCGGCGGATCTCGCCGAAGATGCGGGGCTCCTCCCAGCTCTTCGGGTCCACCGTGGCGTCCACGCCCTTGGGCAGCACCCGGACGAGGTTGCCGGCGAGCCCGCCACCGGTGACGTGGGCGACCGCCCGCACGTCGACCTGGCGCTGGAGCTCGAGCACGGCCGGCGCGTAGATCACCGAGGGCACGAGCAGCTCCTCGGCCAAGGTGTGGTGGGCACCCTCGAAGGCGGGGCCGTCGAGGGGCTTCTGGGCCACGTCGAGCAGCACCCGTCGGGCGAGCGAGTAGCCGTTGGAGCGCAGGCCGGGCGAGGGCAGGCCGATCAGCACGTCGCCGGGGCGCACGCCCTCGCCGGTGATGAGCCGGTCCCGCTCGGCCACGCCGACCGAGAAGCCGACCAGGTCGAACTCGCCGGGGTCCATGGCGCCGGGGTGCTCGGCCATCTCGCCGCCGATCAGCGCGCAGCCGGCCTGGCGGCAGCCCTCGGCGACGCCCTCGACGAGCTGCTCGATGTGGTCCGGGTCCAGCTTGCCGACCGCGATGTAGTCCAGGAAGAACAGCGGCTCGGCCCCCTGGCACACCAGGTCGTCGACGCACATGGCCACCAGGTCCACGCCGATCGTGGTGAAGCGGCCCGACGCTTGGGCGACGAGCGCCTTGGTCCCGACGCCGTCGGTCGACGACACGAGCACCGGGTGCTTGTAGCGGTGGGCGGCGAAGGCGAACAGCCCGCCGAACCCGCCGATGTCGCCGATGACCTCTGGCCGGAACGTGGAGCGCACCTTGGACTTGATGCGCTCGACGGCCTCCTCGCCGGCGGCGATGTCGACGCCGGCGGCCTCGTAGGTCTCACCCATGGATGGGATCCTCGCTGGTTCGTGGGGCAGGAGCGGGGGCACCGTCGGCCGGAGCGGCCGGGACGACGGGGGCGTCGGCCTGGCGGGCCTCGTCGGCCGGGAGCAGGCCGCTGGCGAACAGGGCCTGGGTGGTGGCGATCGGGGCCGGGTCGCAGCCCGAGCCGGCGGCAGCATCGTCGGCCTCGAGCACGCCCTTGCGCAGCGTGACCGGCACCGCCACCGGGTAGTGGCCGGTGAAGCAGGCGTCGCAGAAGCCCGACGCGCTGGTGCCGGTGGAGGCCACGAGGCGGTCGAGCGTGATGAACGCCAACGAGTCCACGTTGAGGAACGAGCGGATCTGGTCGAGCTCGAGGTTGGCGGCGAGCAGCTCGTTGCGCTCGCCGGTGTCGATCCCGTAGAAGCACGACCACTTGATGGGCGGCGAGGTGAGGCGCAGGTGCACCTCCTTGACGCCGGCCTCCCGCAGCATCTTCACGAGCTGCTTCTGGGTGGTGCCGCGGACCACCGAGTCGTCCACCACCACGACCCGCTTGCCCTGGAGGTTCTCCTTCAGCGGGTTGAGCTTCATGCGCACGCCGAGGGCGCGCATCTCCTGGCTCGGGGCGATGAACGTGCGGCCGATGTATCGGTTCTTCACCAGGCCCTGGCCGTAGGGGATGCCCGAGGCGCGGGCGTAGCCCTCGGCGGCGGGGATGCCGGACTCCGGCACGCCCATGACCATGTCGGCCTCGACCGGCGCCTGCTCGGCGAGCAGCTCGCCCTGGCGGACCCGGGCGTGGTGCACGCTCTGGCCGTAGAGGCGGGTGTCGGGGCGGGCGAAGTACACGAACTCGAAGATGCAGAGCTTCGGGTCCACCTGCTCGGGCGGGAACGGGTGGAACGAGCGCACGCCGGCCTCGTCGATCACCACCATCTCGCCCGGCTCGATCTCCCGCACGAACTCTGCGCCCACGACGTCGAGCGCCGGCGACTCCGAAGCCAGCACCCACCCGCCGCTGCCGAGGTGGCCGAGGCAGAGGGGCCGGAACCCGTTGGGGTCGCGGACGCCGATGATCTGGTGCTCGTCGATGAACACGAGCGAGAACGCGCCGCGCAGGCTGGGCAGGACGGCCTGCAGGGCCTCCTCCAGGCGGGTCCCCGAGCCAGCGGCCGGTGCCGCGCCCTCATCCTCCTCCTGCGAGCGGTCGAGCGCGGCGGCCACCAGCTCCGCGACCAGGTCGCTGTCGCTCGCCACGGTCCCGGGCAGCATCCCCGCCGCCACCGCGAGCTCCTCGGTGTTCACCAGGTTGCCGTTGTGGCCGAGCGCGAACTGGGTGGCGCCCGCCGACCGGTAGACCGGCTGGGCGTTGCGCCACGTGCTGGACCCGGTGGTGCTGTAGCGGGTGTGGCCGATGGCCAGGTGCCCGGTGAGCGGGGCGAGGGTCCGGTCGTCGAACACGTGGGACACGAGGCCCATGTCCTTCACGACGGTCACGTCCTCGCCATCGGACACCGCCATGCCCGCCGACTCCTGGCCGCGGTGCTGCAGGGCGTACAGCCCGAGGTAGGTCATGTGGGCGACGGGCTGGCCGGGGGCGTACACCCCGAAGACCCCGCACGCCTCCTTGGGCGAACCGTCGCTCAGGTCCCCGAAGTCGTCTTGGGCGGTCGGGGCGGCGCGCACGCCCCCATCATCGCACGCCCACCCCCGCTTCCCACACCCCGCGCCCGCCCCGGCCCTCGCCTCACCCGACCCCCGCCACGTCTCGCGGCGAAATTCGACGAGGACTGGTCGCCCGGCGACCACGATCCGTCGAAATTGCCAGGGACGCCCGAGCCGGCCCCCGCCACGCCTCGCCCCAACCACACGACGCCCCACGAGGAGATTCGACGAGAATTGGTCGCCACACGACCACGATCCGTCGAAGTTGCTGCGGGACGTCCGCATCTGCCCCTGCCTCACCCCCGACCGCACCACGCCGCGTCCACGAAGTTCGACGAGGACTGGTCGCCACACGACCACGATCCGTCGAAGTTGCCGGGGAGGTCCGCACCGACGGCGGGCGAGGGTCAGCCGCGCCAGGCCAGCCAGGCGAACAGGTACCCGAACGAGTTGGTGGCCCAGTGCAGGAGCATCGGCGCGAGCAGGCTGCGGCTGCGGTAGCGGAGCCACGAGAAGACCACGCCGACGGCCGCCGTGGCCAGCACCGACGTCCCCACCGTGACCCACCCCGGCAGGGCGCCGACCGTGTCGTCGGCCACCGGGTTGACGTGCTGGAGGCCCATCGCCGGCAAGACGTGCCACAAGCCGAACGCCAGCGAGGCGAGCGCCACCGCCTTCCAGAGCGCCATGCGCTGGGCGAGCGCGGCGGGCAGCACGCCGCGGAACGCCACCTCCTCGAGGACCACCGTCCCCAGGGGAACCCGCACCAGGAAGGCGAAGAGCACGGCCAGGTCCGACTGGCGCCGGACCCGGTCGTCGAGGAACAGGTCGTGGGTGGCGGGCAGGAGGAACCCGACGAGCAGCACGAGCAGCACAGCGCCGGCGAGGGCGCCTCCCCACCGCAGGCCGCTCGGCACGTCGCGGCGGTCGAGGCCGATCTGCGCCCAGCTGAGCCCGTCGACCCGTCGACCGACCCACAGCAGGAACGCCACGGCCAGCCAGGCGAACGGGACGTACAGGTCGTGGGGCACGAGGCGGTTGGAGGCCACGTTCACCGCCACCAGGGCGAGTACGGTCACCGCGATGGGGGCCCAGCCGCGGGACGGCGCCATGGCCGGGGAAGGTAGCAGCGGGGCGCCCGGCGCCTCGGGGCAGGTGGCCGCCACCGGCCCCGCTCCCACCGCCCCCGTGCCCGGCGAGCGCGACCGGTTCATCGACTTCGTCCGGGCCTTCAGCCTGCTCGTGGTGGTGGCGTGGCACTGGGTGTTCACCATCATCGTGTGGCGCCACGACGGCCCCCACGCCACCAACCCGATCGGGTTCACCCGCGGCCTGTTCATCGCCACCTGGCTGTTCCAGGTGATGCCGCTGTTCTTCTTCGTCGGCGGGTTCGCCCACACCGAGGCCTGGGAGGCCGGCCACGAGCGCGGCCGGTTCCGGACCACCTTCGCGTTCGCCTGGTACCGGGTGAAGCACCTCGCCCGCCCGGCGCTGATCCTGGCCGTCGGCTGGTGGCTGCTCGGCACCGTGGCGGTGTTCCTCTGGAACGTCGACGGCGTGCCCCGGGCGGTGCGGCTGATCCTCTCGCCGCTGTGGTTCATCATCGTCTACCTCATCCTGATCGCCCTGTTCCCGCTGACGTACTGGCTCCACCGCCGGTTCGGGGCGCTGGTGATCGTCTGGGGCGTCGGCGTCGCGGTGCTCCTGGACGTGGCCCGCTTCGCCCACCACGTGTCGTGGGCCGGCTGGGTGAACTTCTTCGTGGTGTGGGGCACCTGCCACCAGCTCGGGTACTTCTGGGAGGACCTGGTGGCGGCGGGCCGGCGCCTTGCGTGGGGGATGATGTGGACCGGGCTGTTCCTCCTGGCGGGCCTCGTGGGCTCCCGCCTCTACCCCGGGTCCATGGTGGGCGTGCCCGGCGACAAGTTCTCGAACATGGCACCGCCCACCATCTGCATCCTCGCCCTGCTGATGTTCCAAGCCGGCGTGGCCCTGCTCCTGCGCCCGTGGGTCCTGGAGCGGCTCGAGACCTCGAAGCGGTGGGCCACCACGAGCGAGGTCATCAACCGCTTCTCGCTGCCGCTGTTCCTCTTCCACTCGACGGGCATGGCGCTGTACGCCGCGTTCGGCTACTTCGTGATGCACAACCAGCAGGTGCGCCGGCCCGACGCCGAGTGGTGGCTCACCCGCCCGATCGCCTTCCTCGGCCCGCTGCTGTTCACCCTGCCGATCATCTTCCTGCTCGGTCGGTCCTACGTGAAGAAGCCCCCGGCCTCCCCCACCTCCGGTCCGCCGGTCGCCTCAGGCCCGACCACGCCGACTCCCGCCTGACCCCACACCACCCGACCCGACCGGGACCGCTCACCGGCTGGACGCGGATTCACATCGGAGTGGCGCCCTGGCGGCCGATCTGATGTAATCCGCGGGCCGCCCGTGAGCGAGCGCAGGATTCACATCAGATCGGTTGTGATGCTGCCACTTCGATGTGAATCCGCGGATGGCCTGGAAGCGAGCACACCGGGGCACGACCAGGTCAGGCGGCCTGTCGAGGCGGCCTCGTCGGGCGGCCCGGTCAGGCGGCTTGGGCCTTGCGGTCGTACTCGCTGCCCAGGACGATCGAGCGCCACAGGACGCGCTCGTCGGTGCCGCGCTGGAGGACGCCGGTCCAGTAGCTGAGCCCGGAGGGGTCCGGGTCCCGGGTGAGGAAGTTCTGGTAGGCCCGCTTGACCGTGCGCCGCGACGACTCGGGGCTGGTGAGCAGCATCTTGGCGAACGAGCCCCGCCCGAGCCCGGCGTCGAGCTTCTTGGTCCAGTAGGCCTTGCCGCTCGCATCGACCGTGCGGCCGTGGATGAGCTGGTACATCAGGGCGACGTAGCCCGCGTTGGTGGAGCCGGCCTTGCGGTACACCTCGTCGGAGGCCAGCAGCCGGGCGGCGTACTCGGTGAGCGAGATGGTCTTGAGCTTGTTCGCCCAGTAGGCGCGCCCGCTCGAGTCGACGGGGCGGCCGAGGTAGTGCTGGAACGCCAAGCCGACCAGCAGCTCGCGCTCCTCCTGCGAGGCCAGGACGCGGTCCACCCACGCCGACTTGGTGAGGCCGCGGGAGCGGTCGTGCTCGATGGCCTGGAGCTCGGCGTCGTCGGGCTGGCGGTCCAGCAGGTCGCCCATCGCCTGGCGCTCGAAGTTCTCGTCGGCGGTGTAGGGGTCGTCCGCGCAGCGGGCGCCCGAGTCGTCCGCTGCGGTGCGGAAGTCCCACTGGTAGGGCGTGACCGGGAGGTTCCGCGCGTCGACGAGGTTGGAGGTGACCTTCACCCGGTACCAGGTGCAGGGCTTCAGGTCCTCGGCGGGCTGGAAGGCGATGCCGTGCTCGCCCTCGTCGGGGCCGTAGGGGGCGCTGCGCGGGTAGCCGGACAGCGCGGCCACCGCCGTGGTGGTGTCTCGCTCCTCCATGGTCATGGACCCGGCGGGCAGCTCGCTCGAGACGGTGCCGGCGCTGCCCGTGTAGGGGCGGGCGTAGGTGAGCACGGCGAAGGCCCGGGTGCGGGCGCCGCCGCGACCCCGGGACGAGCCGGGCTGGTAGCCGTTGGCGCGCACCCAGCCGGTGGGGATGCGGCGCTGGCCGTCGGCGGGGTAGGTGATCGACACCGAGGTGGCCGGCTGGCTGCCGAGGAGCTTGCCCCACATGACGTTCCACTCGCCGGCGATGGCCTTGGCGGCGAACTCGACGCCACCCGGCGCCGTGATCATGTTGTGCGACATCCACGGCATGGCGTGGTGGAGCGCCTCGATGTGGGTCGGCGCCCAGCCCGCCTCGGCCTGGTGCACCACGTGCATGGCGTACTGGCCCAGGTTGAGCTCGTCGTCCTTCACGTTGGGCATGCCCGCGGCCTTGAACGCGGCCAGCAGGTCGGCGTGGTTGGGGAAGTCGACGATGTCGGTGGTCGGCTGCTTGTGCACGGCGACGGCCTGCAGGTCCATCTGCAGCTCGGCGCCGCCCTCGTTGGCGTACGAGCTCAGGTCCGACGGCGTGTAGTACTCGGTGAGGTCCGGGCTGTTGGGCTCGAACAGCCAGTCCCAGACCTCGTCGCCCATGCCGTGGCCGGTCATGCCCATGAGGAAGGCGATCTCCTTGGCGCACGGGCCGTCGACCTTGGTGAAGTCCGTGCACTCGCCGTGCTTCTGGATCTGCGCCAGGTAGGCGTCGTGGAAGCGCTGCCAGTGGGCGGTCTCGCCGTAGGTGTTGGTGAGGGCGTAGCCCGAGTCCGGGAAGTGGGCGCCGGAGCGCACGTAGGCCGCGTTGGCCTTGAGGAGCGCCTTCAGCTGGGGCGAGGTGACCTGGTCGATGGCGCGGGCGGCCATCCAGGCGTGGGTGGTGACGCCAGCGGCCTCGGCACGGCCACCGGTGAGGGCCAGGGTGCCGATGGCGACGGCGACGGCCAGGACGGTGGCGCCTGCGCGGCGGCGAGCTCGATGGGCTCGGAGCATCGGTCGGTCCCTCCCCTGGGATCCACTGCGGGTGCGAGCGGATCACGCTACTCGGGGCGGTTGGGCGCAGCACCTCAGCCCTGGCACCCTGGTCCGATGGTCGATGAGCGAGCGGCGCTGCGGGTCGGGCCGCACGAGGTGTGGCCGCCGGTCGTCCTCGCGCCCATGGCCGGGGTCACCAACGCGGTGTTCCGGGACCTGTGCCGCGCCTACGGCGCCGGGCTGTACGTGAGCGAGATGATCGCGGCGCGGGGGCTCGTCGAGCGCCACGAGAAGACGTTCAAGCTCGCCCGGTTCGGCCCCGGCGAGTCACCGCGCTCGATCCAGCTGTACGGGACCAACCCGGTGGTCATCCGGGACGCGGCGCGCCAGCTGGTGGACGAGCACGGCGCCGAGCACATCGACCTCAACTTCGGCTGCCCGGTGCGCAAGGTCACCCGCCACGGCGGCGGTGCCGCGCTCCCGTGGCGCCGGACCTTGTTCGCCAACGTGGTGGCCGGCGCGGTCGAGGGAGCGCGGGAGGTGCCGGTCACGGTGAAGCTCCGGATGGGGCTGGACCAGGACCACCTCACCTACCTGGACGCCGGGCCGATCGCGGCGGCGCAGGGGGCGGCGGCGGTCGCCCTCCACGCCCGCACCGCGGAGCAGGCGTACTCGGGCCGCGCCGACTGGACGGCCATCGCCCGCCTCAAGGACACCGTGACCGAGGTCCCCGTCCTCGGCAACGGGGACATCTGGGTGGCTGCTGACGCCATGCGGATGGTCGCCGAGACCGGCTGCGATGGCGTGGTGGTCGGGCGCGGCTGCCTCGGGCGGCCGTGGCTGTTCGGCGACCTTGCCGCCGCCTTCGAGGGCCGACCCGTCGACTCGGCACCGCCGCTCGGCGTCGTGGTCGACGCCATGCGGGACCACGCCCGGCGGCTGTGCGCGTGGCACGGCGAGCACGTCGGGATCCGGGACCTCCGCAAGCACGTCGGCTGGTACCTGCAGGGCTACCCGGTCGGGCCCGCGGTGCGCCGCCGGCTCGTCCAGACCGAGACGCTCGAAGGCTTCGAGGCGATCCTCGACGAGCTCGACCGCACGGTGGCGCTCCCGCCCGAGGCGCTCGGCCTGCCACGGGGCCACCAGCACGGCCCGAAGCCGGTCACCGTGCCCGAAGGGTTCTGGGAGGACCGGGACGACCCGGCGCTGCTCGGCGCGGCGGCCGACTCCTACACGTCCGGCGGCTGACCCCCGCCGGCCACGGGCCCGTCCGGTCCGGGGGCCTCGGGGCCACCACCTGCCGCTGGCTCGGGGACCTCCAGGCCGGCGTCTCGCAGCATGGCGCGCACGAGGGCCATCGGCAGGCCGACCACGTTGTCGAAGCTCCCCTCGATCTCGGTCACGAACCGGTCGCCCACCTCCTGGATGGCGTAGGACCCGGCCTTGTCGAACGGCTCCCCGGTGGCGACGTAGGCGGTGATGTCCTCGTCTGTCCACGGCGCCATGTGGACGTGGGTCACCTCGACGGCGGCGTCGAGGGTGGCCGCCGTCCCCCAGCAGGCCGCGACGGCCACGCCCGTCATGACCTGGTGGCGAGTGCCCGAGAGCAGGCCGAGCATGCGGGCGGCGTCGGCGGGGTCGACGGGCTTGCCCAGCACCTCGCCCTCCACCGCCACGACGGTGTCGGCGGCGAGCACCACGATGCCGTCGGCCAGCGCGGGAAGCCGCCCCACCGCGGCCTGGGCCTTGCCCACCGCGAGCCGCCGGGCGAGCTCCAGGGCCGGCTCGTCGGGCAGCGGCGTCTCGTCGATGTCCGCGGGCTCGACCTCGAACGGGATGCCGAGCTGGGCCAGCAGCTCGCGACGCCGGGGCGACGCGGAGGCGAGGACGAGGCGGGCCACCGCGGCACCGTAGCGCCGCGGGGGCCCGGCCTCAGCCGGCGAAGGTGGGCGTGCCCGACACCGCGTTGGCCGGTGGGGCCGAGGCGGTGGTCGTGGTGGTGGCCTCGGTGGTCGTGGTGGTGGCCTTCACGTGGACGGCCGCGACCTGCGGGTCGTAGGTGAACCCTTCGGCGAACGTGTCGCCGCAGCTGGCCAGGCCGTAGACCACGCCCTCGTCGAACGTGGCGGTGGCCGACGTGCTCCAGCTGCCGTCGGCGCCAGGAGCGACGGTCACCTCGAGGTCGACCGGTGCCCGGGTGAAGCGGGCGGCCGTCGGGCGGCGCACCACGCCGGTGCGTCGCACGGTGGTGCGGCGCGGGGCCCGCCGTGCGGCGAGCTGCTCGGCCACCTGGGTCGGGGGCGCCACCGCCATCTCGGCATCCGAGAAGCTCTCGTCGAAGCCGTCGACGATCGACTGGGCGGACTCGAGCTCGATGCGGGCGGTCACCGTTCCCTGGTCGCACGAGCCGCCGGCCATGGTCGCCTCGCGGGTGCCGGCCGGCACCTCGAGGTCCACGTCGCCCACCGGCGAGGTCCCGTCGACCTCCACGGCCTGGGGCTCGTAGACCAGCACGTTGCCGTCGTCCGCGACGCAGATCGGGAAGGCGGTGTAGGTGCCTTCGGGGAGGTCGGTGGGCGTCTCGTCGACCTCGTCCACCGTGGGCGGCCCGCCATCGGTGGAGCTGAGCGAGACCCCGGCGCTGCCGTTGATGGCGATCAGGTCCGCCGTGCCCGACGTGCCGTCGAGGGGGCCGTAGCCCAGGAACCCAAGGTCGCCCAGCGTCCGGCCCGAGGGGTCGTTCCCCGCGATGGCATCGACCTCCACGACCTGGGCGCCCTCCAGGTCGCAGCCCGTGATGCCCACGTGGATGCCCTGGCCGACGCGGATGGTGGTGCGGCTGAAGGTGCGGGACTGGACCGGCGCCGACGGGTCCGCCACCACGTCGAAGGCCACCGGGTCGTAGCCCGTGGTGACGGCGACCGGGTCGCCCACGTCGGGGAAGGTGACCTCGGTGCACGACGCCTCGATCGTCGCTGGCGCATCGGGGTCGATCCAGGCCGGGACGACGAACGTGGCCGAGCCCTCCCCGGTGCCCGCCCCGGCCAGGACCTCGTCCGGCGCCGCGCCTGCGATCAGCCGGACCTGCAGGGCGCGGAACCCATCGGCGTCCGAGGGCAGGGTGCACGAGGCCGACGCGACCGTGATCACGTCACCGGCCGCTCCCGACGTGGCCGACACCTGGAGGTCCTGCACGATCGGCCCGGCCGACGCTGGGGCGGTGCCAGGGGCGACGAGCAGGCCGGTGCCCAGCAGGACGGCGGCCAGGGGGATGCGGGAGCGCAACGACACGGGGAGACCTCTCTCACGCGGGGACGCACCGCCAGAGCCCTTCTCGAACCGCCGCCCGCCGCGACCCCCATGTTGGCACGCGCCGGGCGGCACCGTCGACGAGGCCCGATCCGACCCGACGACCGACCGAGCGCACCCGGCCCGGGCACCCTTGGCGCCCGTCCCAGCGCCGGCGCGGCTGCCCGGAGGCCGAGGATCAGCCCTGGACGTTGCCCTCGCCGAGGGCGTGGGGCAGGCGGTCGCGCCAGGTGGCGACCACCTCGTCGAGGGCCAGGTCGACGTGGTCGCCGAGGCGGACCCGGTCGCCGCCGGCCGCACCGATGTCCGCCGCGGGGACCCCGGCGGCGGCGGCCCGCTCGAGCAGCCCGGCCACCGCCTCAGCGGGGACGCTGGCGACGACCCGCGACGGGCCCTCCGCGAACAGGTGCGCCACCGAGGGGATCGATGCGACGTCGACGCCCACGCCCGATCGGCACGCCATCTCGGCCAGGGCCACGGCGAGGCCGCCGGCGGCCACGTCGTGGAGGCCGCTGGCCGTGCCGTCAGCCACCAGGCCACGGACCAGCTCGGCCACCGCGGTGTGGGCCTTGCCGTCGAACGGCGGCAGCGTGCCGCCCTTGTGCCCGACGGCCCACGCCACCGAGGACCCGGCGAGCGAGGGCTCGGGGCCGGTCAGGTCGTCGCCCAGCAGCACCAGGCGGTCGCCGTCGGCGAGCCCGACCGACGGCGGGCGGCGATCCAGCCGGTCGACCAGGCCGAGGACGCCGACCACCGGGGTCGGGTCGATGTCGGTGCCGGCGGTCTCGTTGTAGAGGCTGACGTTGCCCCCGATGACCGGCAGGCCGAAGGCGTCGCACGCCTCGCCCAGCCCGTCGATGGCCTCCGACAGCTGCCACATGACCTCGGGGTGCTCGGGGTTGCCGAAGTTCAGGCAGTTGACCACGGCGATCGGCCGGGCCCCCACGCACGCCAGGTTCAGGACGGACTCGGCCAGGACGAGCGCCGTGCCCTGGCGGGGGTCCACCGCGCACCAGCGGTGGTTGCCGTCGGTGGTGATGGCCATGCCCCGCCCGGTGTCCTCGCCGGTGGTCGGGTGCTTGAGCCGCAGCACCACGGCGTCGCCGCCAGGGCCCTCGACGGTGTTGAGGAACAGCTGGTGGTCGTACTGCGAGGAGACCCAGGTGGTGTCGCAGAGCTGGTCCAGCAGCGCGGCGGCGGGATCAGCGGGGGCCGGCACCGCCTGCGCGGCGCGCTCGGCGCGGTCGGCTGGCTCGCGCCGGGGGCGGTCGTAGAGCGGGGCGGCATCGTGCAGCGACGACGCCGGCACCTTGGCGAGCTCCGGCCCGTCGAACCCGTCGACGATCCGCAGCCAGCCGACCCCGTCGGCATCGGGCTCGGTGACCCGGCCGACCACCGTGGCGGTGACCTCCCACTGCTCGCACAGGCGCATGACCTCGGGCAGGCCGTCGGGCGTGACGATGGCGAGCATGCGCTCCTGGCTCTCCGAGGTCATCACCTCGAAGGGCTCCATGCCCTCCTCGCGGCGGGGCACCGCCGACACGTCGAAGTCCATGCCCATCCTGCCGTTGGCGGCCGTCTCGCTGGCCGCGCAGGTGAGACCGGCGCCGCCGAGGTCCTGGATGCCGACCACGAGGCCGGCGTCCAGCAGGGCGAGGCACGCCTCGATGAGGCGCTTCTCCTCGAACGGGTCGCCCACCTGCACCGCAGGGCGCTTGTCCTCGCTGCCCTCGTCGAAGCCGGCCGAGGCGAGGACGGACACGCCGCCGATGCCGTCGCGCCCCGTGGAGGAGCCCAGCAGCACGGCCAGGTTGCCGACGCCGGTGGCCTTGGCCAGCACCAGGCGATCCTGCGGGAGGATGCCGAGGCACAGCACGTTGACGAGCGGATTGCCCTGGTAGGTCTCGTCGAAGACGACCTCGCCGCCCACCGTGGGGACGCCGACGGAGTTGCCGTAGCCCGAGATGCCCGACACGACGCCCTCGGCCACCCAGCGGCTGCGCGCGTCGCTCAGGGGGCCGAAGCGCAGCGGGTCCATGAGGGCGATGGGCCGGGCGCCCATCGTGAAGATGTCCCGGAGGATGCCGCCGGCGCCCGTGGCCGCGCCCTGGTAGGGCTCGATGTAGCTCGGGTGGTTGTGGCTCTCGATGCGGATGGCCGCCGCGATGCCGTCGCCCACGTCCATGACGCCGGCGTTCTCCCCGGGACCGACCAGCACGCCCTCGCCGGTGGTGGGCAGGCGCTTCAGGTGGATGCGCGAGCTCTTGTAGGAGCAGTGCTCGGACCACATGACCGAGTACATCGACAGCTCGAGCCGGTTCGGCTCCCGACCGAGGATCTCGACGATGTCGCCGAGCTCCGAGTCGGTCAGGCCGAGCGCGATGTGGATCGGCGTGGCGTCGGGCGAGGCGGCTTCGGCGTCGGTCACGGCGCCGAGGCTACCGGCCGCCGCGCGGGCGCCTGGAACGCCGTCGCGCCCCGCTCAGCCCTCGGGGACCTCGATGACCACCGACGTCGCCTTCACCGACGCGGTGGCCACCATCCCGGGCGCCAGGCCGAGGTCCTCGACCGCCTCGGCGGTGAGCAGCGACACCACCCGGAACGGGCCGGCCTGGAGCTCCACCTGGGCGACGAGCCCGTCGACGGCGACCTTGGTGACGAGGCCGGTGAAGCGGTTGCGGGCCGAGCGGGTCCGGGCCGAGCCGACCTCGGGCTCGTCGGCCTGGGCGACCAGGTAGGCCGCCAGGCTCTCGCCGTCGACCCACCGCTGCCCGCCCTCGGAGCGCTCGCCGGACACCTCGCCGCGATCGACGAGGCGGCGCACGGTGTCCACGCTCGTCCCGAGGAGCTCCGCGGCCTGGCCGATCTTGAGGCGGGTCACCCTCGGCACGGTAGGCCGCGGCGCACCGACCGGCAATCGTTCGGACAAACCTTGCACCTGCAAGGTAGATTGGCCATGTGCATGGCATCCGCAGGACCCCGACCCTCGTCACCGTCGTCACGCTGATCGTGCTGCTGGCCGCAGGGTGCGGCAGCAGCAGCGGCTCGGACGGCACGCAGCCCACCACTCGCGCCACGGCCGGCACCTCGTCGGCCACCACGGCCACCGCGCCGGCTGGGAAGATCACCGTGGCGGCGGCGGCCTCGCTCACGGAGGCGTTCACCCAGATCGGCAAGGAATTCGAGGCGGCCAACCCCGGCACGACGGTGACGTTCACCTTCGACTCGTCGGGCACGCTCGCCACCCAGATCGCCAGCGGCGCCCCCGTGGACGCCTTCGCCTCCGCCGACGCCAAGAACATGGACGCCGTGGCCAAGGACCCGGGCATCGAGGGCACGCCCACCGCCTTCGCCCGCAACCGGCTGGTGATCGTCACCAAGTCCGGCAACCCCAAGGGCATCGAGGGCCTGGCGGACCTCCCGACGGCCGGCATCGTGGCGCTGTGCGCGACCGACGCGCCCTGCGGGAAGTTCGCCGCCCAGGCCCTCGACGAGGCCGAGGTCACCATCCCCGAGTCATCGGTGACCCGAGGCCAGAACGCGAAGGCCACGCTCGCCGCGGTGGCGCAGGGCGATGCGGATGCCGGGATCGTCTACGTCACCGATGCCGAGGCTGCCGGCGATGCCGTCGCCACCGTGACGATCCCCGACGATCAGAACGTGGTGGCCACCTACCCCGTCGCCGTGGTGGCGGGGACCGACCAAGGGGACCTGGCACAGGCGTTCGTCGCCTACCTGAGCTCCGACGACGCCCAGAAGGTGCTGGCCGAGGCTGGCTTCCTGCCGCCGACGTGAGCGAGGAACGCCGTCCCCCGCTCCCCATCATCGGGCTGGCGGCGCTGACCGTGGCGTTCTTCGCCCTGCCGCTCGTCGGGCTGCTGCAGCGCGCCTCGTGGGGCAGCCTGTGGGGCGACCTGCGCGCGCCGGCCTCGACCGAAGCGCTGCGCCTCTCGCTCGGCACGTCGCTGGCCGCCACCGCGGTGGTCGTGGCGTTCGGCCTCCCGCTCGCCTGGACGCTCGCCCGGGTGCGGTTCCCGGGGCGGGCGCTCGTCCGCGGCATCGTGCTGCTGCCGATGGTCCTGCCCCCGGTCGTGGGTGGCGTGGCCCTCCTGTCGGCCTTCAGCCTCCGCAGCCCGCTGGGCGGCTGGCTGCACGATGCGTTCGGCATCCAGCTCACGTTCTCCCGCTCCGGGGTCGTGGTGGCCGAGGCGTTCGTCGCCATGCCCTTCTTCGTCATCACCGTCGAGGCCGCGCTGCGCGCTGTCGACCGGCGCTACGAGCAGGTGGCGGCCGGGCTCGGCGCCAGCCCGGGCGTGGCCTTCCGCCGGGTCACGCTTCCCATGGTGGCGCCCGCGGTGGGTGCCGGCGCCGTGCTGGCGTGGGCCCGGGCGCTCGGCGAGTTCGGGGCCACGATCACCTTCGCCGGCAACATCGCGGGGCGCACCCGCACGATCCCGCTCGCCGTCTACCTCTCCCTCGAGTCCGATCCCGGGGCCGCCATCGCGCTGAGCCTGGTGCTCCTCGCCGTGTCGCTGGCCGTCCTCGTCTTGCTCCGCGACCGCTGGCTGGCCCGACCATGACCGGCCTCGACACCCACCTCGTGGCCCGGCGCGGCGACCTGGAGCTCGATGTGGCGCTGGCCGCCGGGCCCGGGACGGTCCTCGCCGTGCTCGGCCCCAACGGCGCCGGCAAGAGCACGGCGCTCGACGCGCTGTGCGGGTTCCTCGCGCTCGACGCCGGCCACGTCCGCCTCGGCGAGGCCCTGCTCGAGGACCCGGCGGCCGGCGTCCGGGCCACCCCCGAGCAGCGCAGCATCGGGCTGGTGCCCCAGTCGCTCGTGCTGTTCCCCCACCTCGACGCCCGCGACAACGTCGCCTTCGGGCTGCGCTGCCGCGGCCGTGACCGGGCGACGGCCCGACGCGAGGCGGCCGGGTGGCTCGAGCGCCTGGGCGTCGGCGACGTGGCCGGCCACCGACCTGCCGCGCTCTCCGGAGGCCAGGCCCAGCGGGTGGCCCTGGCCCGCGCCCTCGCCTGGGGCCCGGACCTGCTCCTGCTCGACGAGCCGCTCGCCGCCCTCGACGCCAGCCTCCGCCCGACGACGCGCCGGGACCTGCGCACCTGGCTGGGGGCGCACGGCGGCGTCACCGTGCTCGTCACCCACGACCCGCTCGACGCCCTCGCCCTCGCCGACCACGTGGTCGTGGTCGAGCAGGGCCGGGCCGCGCAGGCCGGCACCCTGGCCGAGGTGACCAGCCGACCGCGCAGCCGCTACGTCGCCGACCTGATCGGCACCAACCTCCTGCAGGGCCGAGCCGACGGGACGACCGTGGACCTGGGCAGCACCACCCTGGTCACCAGCGAGCCGGCGACTGGCGACGTGTTCGCCACGATCGAGCCGCGCGCCATCCTGCTCGCTGCCGACGAGCCCCGGACCAGCGCCCGGAACAACTGGCACGTCGTCGTCCGAGCGATCGATCGGCTCGGGACCCAGGTGCGCGTCGATGTCGACGGCCCGATCGAGCTGACCTGCGAGGTCACCCCGGCCGGGCTTGCTGCCCTCGACCTCCACCCGGGCGATCCAGCGTGGATCTCGGTGAAGGCCACCGAGGTTTCCGTGTATCCGCGCTGACGCAACCCTGGTCGTTGCACGTGCAATGAGCAGGGGAAATCGGCGGAACTTCGTACCCACGTGCCTGCGCATCTCGACAATTGCCTGCACGAATTTCCCGATATGGATGTGCAGCACTTCTGCCCCATGACTTGTGCTGGGAACCACGAAATGGTTCGCTGGTCTCCATGGCTCAGAAGAAGAAGACCCGCGGCATGACCGACGAGCACAAGGCGGCGCTCGCCGAAGGACGTGCCCAAGGACGTGCGGTGCGCGTGTACCTGGAGGCGCTGGAGGCGAACAATCCCAAGCGCGGCCGGAAGCGCACGCCCGATTCCATCAAGAAGCGGCTGGACCGCGTGACCGCGGAGCTGGAGACGGCCGATCCGTTGAAGCGCCTGCAACTCACGCAGGAGCAGCTCGACCTGGAGGCGGAGCTCGCCGCCGGCGAGCAGACCGTGGACCTGGCCGCGCTGGAGCAGGACTTCATCGCGTCGGCCGCTGGCTACGCCAAGCGCAAGGGCATCAGCTACAGCGCCTTCCGTGCGGTCGGCGTGCCCCCGGCCGTGCTGCGCTCGGCCGGCATCTCGCGCGGCGCCTGTGGCGCCACGGTCCGCTCGACGCTCGGCGCAGCGCTGCCCCGGCCCGGTGGCCCGGGGGCGCCGCGTCGGCGCGTCCGGGGTCGAGGACCGTGGCGCCGCGACCGCTCGGTCGGGCGGACCGCCGGTTGGTCGCGGGGGCTGCTGATCAGGCGAGGGCGGCGGCGGTGAGGAGCAGGGACCGCAGGAGTGGCACGCCGTCCTGGGGCCGAGGAGGTCGCTCACGGCCCGCTCGGGGTGGGGCATGGAGGCCGACGACGTTGCGGCCTTCGTTGCAGATGCCGGCGATGTCGTCCATGGACCCGTTGGGGTTGTCGACGTAGCGCAGGACGATCTGCTCCTCGGCCTGGAGCTGGGCCAGGGTCTCGGGGGAGCAGGTGTAGTTGCCCTCGAAGTGGTTGATCGGCACCCGCAGGACGGCGCCGAGGTCTGCCTCGCGGGTGAGGGCCGAGTCCGTCGACTCGGCGCGCAGCTCGACCGTGGTGCACAGGAACTTGAGGCCAGGTTCTTCTGGAGGGCACCCGGCAGGAGCCCGGCTTCGGTGAGGACCTGGAAGCCGTTGCAGATGCCGACCACCGGACCACCGGCGGCGGCGAACTCGGACACGGCGCCCATGACTGGCGAGAAGCGGGCGATGGCGCCGAGGCGCAGGTAGTCGCCGTGGGCGAAACCGCCTGGCACGATCACGCCGTCGACGTCGTTCACGGTTGCGTCGCCGTGCCAGAGGATCTCGGCGTCGCCGCCGAGCAGGCGGATGGCTTCCATGGCGTCGAGCTCGCAGTTGGAGCCCGGGAACAGGACGACGCCGATGCGGGGTGCCATCAGGCGGACGCCCCGGCGGTGACGGTGATGGTGGCGTCTTCGATCACCGGGTTGGTGAGGAACCGTCGGCACGGGTCCTCGACCTCCGTCCGAGCAGCGGCCTCGTCGGCGGCCTCGAGGTCGAACCGGATGCTCTTGCCGGCGCACGCCTCGCACGCCGTCGAAGCCGAGGTGCGGCAGCGACCGCTCGATGGTGGCGCCTTGCGGGTCGGCCACCCCTTCTCGAAGGGACACTTCCACGAGCACCGAGAACAGCATGCGCCCATGGTCGCACATCTGCCCGCGCCCCGAACCGCCGCTCCCCTCGAGCGGACGCCGTTTCGACACCCCGGCCCCTCGGCTGATCGGCTGTTCGGCCGATCAGCCGATCTGGCCCCGACGAGCGCAGTCCAGGCGCGGTGGAGCGGCGCGCTGGGGCGGCCGACTCCGTTCAGCTCGTGTTCGCCACCCCTGGGCCCGGGTGCTCGGGCGGGCCGGGGGGTCGGCAAAGGGTGGGTTGCTCCCACTCGGTGGGGACGTGGTGGGGTGGGTCCCAGGTGTCGGGGTCTGGTGGGCCCGCAGCTGGGTCGGTCGCCGTCGTGCTCGATGTGCTGCGACCGCGGTGGATGCCGTCGGCCGAGCCAGCGGTCGAGCCATCGGTCGAGCCGCTGGTCGAGCCGTCGAAGGGCCCGTTGGAGCCGCGGTGGTCGGTGTGGTCGTCGGGTGGGAGGAAGCGTCGGCGTCCGGTGCCGGGCTCGAGGTGCCAGCCGTGGTGGGTCTTGAGCTGGTGGTGGTGCGGGGCACAGCGGGTCGATGTTGTCGAGCTTCGTCTGTTGGTCTTGGGCCCACGGCAGGTTGTGGTCCATCTGCACCGCAACCGTGCGGTTGCAGGCGATGTTCGAGCAGATCGTCCCGGTCCACTCGATCGCCGTGCGCTGGTGGGCGTTGAGGCCACGACCCAGGTGAGCGACGGTGTGCACGTCACGACCCTTCGTCACGATCGCCGCCAGGAACGCATCGGCCATCAACTCGCGCACCGCCGAGACCGGCAGCGGCCCGAGGCCAGGGATGTCACAGGTCTCGCCCGCCACCGTGTGGCCACGCATCAGGGCTTCCCAGTCGATGCGGATGATCACCTTCACGTTCGACCCACCCGGCAACCGCGACCCAGGCAAAGGCACAGGCGCAGGCGCACTCGATGCGCCACCGCCAGTCATGCCATCATCGCTCCTGCCATCGCCCCCATCGCCTCCCCCGTTGTGTCGGGTGGATCCGTCGTTCGCAGCAGCGGCCCCGCCCGAGCCCTTCGCCTTCCCGGAGGTTGCGGCCTCCCCCGCAGTCGAGGCCTTCGCCGTGCCCCTGGGCTTGCCGGCGGCTCCACCCGAGCCCGCGCTCCCGCCAGTCCCAGTGGGGCCGGCGTGGCCGCCGTTGCCGGTGGTCCCGGTTCCGGTTCCGGTGGTGCCGGTGCCCGGTTCCGGGTTGGGGTTGGGGTTGGTGGTGTGGCCGGCTTGGTGGAGGGCGAACGCCATGAACGCGTCGTAGCTGCGGTTCGCGAACGAGTCACGGGTGCCATCAGGGTTGGGGCGAGCGGTGCGGAACGCCTGCTCGTCCCACGGCCGCACCAACGCCTCCAACCGCGCGAGGTCCGCCGCGGGGCCGTGGAGGTGGAAGTCGAACGTCCCATCGGGGTTCGTGCGACCCCAGCGCGAACGGCTCCGACGTGCCCGCGCACGCTTGTCCCGCTCATCGGTCGCCGCGGCCTTCGCCGCGGCGGCCTTCTCCTTCAACCTGGCGGTGGTGTCGTTCTCCGCCGAATCGAGCAACTCGTCCTCGGCGTCAGGGTCCGATTCCGCGGCGTCGGTGATCGCGTCCGCTTGGGTCGGCGACACCTTGCCCTTCTTCATCGCCGCCTTCGTCTTCGGACGCTTCTCCGCCCGCTTCCCCAACGACAGCAACCCCGACGCTTCTCGCACCGACACCCCCAACTGCGCCGCCAACCAATCAGCCGCCGTCGCATGCCCCTTGCCGCGCCACAGCTCAGTCTTCGCCACCCGCACCGCCGAGAACACCAACACCGTGGTCAACGCCTTGTCCGCCACCGCCAGATCCTCCACCACGTGCAACGCCTGCTCCGCAGACAAGACCGCAGGATCGAGGTCCTGGGCCAACTGCAACACCGCCATCCGCACGTTCGTCGTCGCCGCCGTCATGCCCACCACCCTACCGAATACATGTTCGAGAGGCAACCCCAACCACCGAAAAGTCCGAATCCACCCCAAAATGTCCGAATCAGGACCGAAAATGTCCGAATCGGCGCTGTGATGTCGGGATGAGCACCGAGACGGTCCAGTTCAACCGCTGCTCCTGTGGGCCTCCTTCCGCAGCGGCTGGGTGCCTGCGAGCAGTGGGCAATCCGCAGCGGCTGGGTGCCTGCGAGCAGAGGCGCAATCCGCAGCGCCTGCACGTCGGGCAGGGTGCAGGCGGACCACTCCCTGGCGACCGCACCCGTCGAGCCGCGCGCCGGCACCGACGGTGGACCTCGAGCTCGTCGGCAACCGCGCCGTCGCCCGTCCGCGACCAGGTGCGTCGCGAGCCGGTCGCCTTCCTCGACCGAGTCGAGGCGGCGTGGGGCCGCCCGGCGGGCGTGCACGTCGGCGAGGACGGGCTACGGCCCGACCCGACCCGTGGCCTCGGCGGCCGTCCGCTCTGGCACCGGCGCGTCCCGCGGGCCCGACGTCGAGAGGTGGGCGATCTGGCAGGCGCAGGGGACGACCGACGTCGACGGGATCAGCGGGCCCGTGGACCTCGAGGTCGACCGGGGCTACGCGACCCCGGGCCAGTCGGCGAAGGCCCGACCGGTGATCCGCTCGTAGGCCTCGACGTAGCGGGACCTGGTGGCATCGACCACGTCCTGGCCGAGCGGCGGGGGCGGAGGGGCCTTGTCCCAGTCGAGCCCGTCGAGGTAGTCCCGGACCGGCTGCTTGTCGAAGGAGGGTGGGGTGGCGCCGGGCTGCCACTGGTCGGCCGGCCAGAACCGGGAGGAGTCCGGCGTCAGGACCTCGTCGCACAGGACGAGCTCGCCGTCGAGCAGCCCGAGCTCGAACTTGGTGTCGGCGATGATGATCCCGCGCTCGGCGGCCCAGGCAGCGCCCTCCTGGTAGATCCGCAGCGACAG
The DNA here is from genome assembly GCA_046331115.1 of Acidimicrobiales bacterium. GTDB lineage: Bacteria > Actinomycetota > Acidimicrobiia > Acidimicrobiales > Iamiaceae > Aquihabitans. The sequence goes on along the minus strand of JAXLRJ010000013.1, from coordinate 36,676 downwards.
GTCGCGGACCCGCTCGGCGAGCTCGGTGCCGATGAGGTCGGCCGCCTTCTCGAAGGAGATGTTCTCGTCGTGGTCGCCGACCTCGGCCTTGGTCGACGGTGTGAAGACGGGCTCGGGCAGCTGGGAGCTCTCGAGCAGGTCGGTCGGGAGGGCGGCGCCGTGCATGGTCCCCGACGCCTTGTACTCCTTCCAGGCCGAGCCGGTGATGTACCCGCGCACGATGCACTCGACGGGGAGCATCTCGGCCTTGTGGCACAGCATGATACGACCGGGGAGGTCGGCGGCGGCGGCATCGTCGGCGGTCACGCCGAGCTCGGCCAGGTCGGCCACGTCGGTCGAGATCAGGTGGCCCTGCACCAGGTGGGCGAAGCGCTCGAACCAGAACGCGGACATGGCGGTGAGGACGCGGCCCTTGTCCGGGATGGGCTCGGCCATGACGACGTCGAAGGCGGAGAGCCGGTCCGAGGTGACCATGAGGAGCCGGTCGTCGCCGGCGTCGTAGATGTCACGGACCTTGCCGGAGTACAGCTTGGGAAGCGAGATCTGGCTCATGGCCCCAACCTACCCGCACCGCACGGACGGGCGAACCGAGGTTCGTGCTTCGTCGCCGGATCGACGAGCTACAAGATGTCGCCGGGGCGGTAGGCGGCGGCCGCGGGGTCCTGCTGGACCTCCCACTCGACCGCAGCCACGAACGCGCCGACCTGGCTCGGTGCCAGGCCCACGAACTCGATGGGGTCGGCCATGACCCTGCGCAGGTCGTCCTCGTCGAGGCCGAGGCGAGGGTCCGCGCCGAGGCGGGCGACGAGGTCGTTGTCGCCGCCCTCGCGCATGGCGAGCGCGACGGCCACCGCGTGCTCCTTGATGGCCTCGTGGGCCTCCTCGCGCCCGACGCCGTGACGCACCGCAGCCATGAGCACCTTGGTGGTGGCCAGGAACGGGAGGTATCGCTCGTTCTCACGGGCGATGACCGCTGGGTAGGCGCCCATCTCGTCCAGCACGGTGAGGAAGGTCTCGAACAGGCCGTCGATGGCGAAGAACGCGTCGGGCAGCGCGACGCGACGGACCACCGAGTCGCTCACGTCGCCCTCGTTCCACTGCCCACCGGACAGGGCCGTGACCATGGCGAGGTGGCCGCCGAGGATGGCGATGAAGCCGCAGACCCGCTCGCACGAGCGGGCGTTCATCTTGTGGGGCATGGCCGAGGAGCCGACCTGCCCCGGCTTGAACCCCTCGGTCACGAGCTCCTGGCCGGCCATGAGCCGCATCGTGGTGGCGAGGCTGGCCGGGCCGGCAGCCACCTGGACGAGGGCAGCGACGACGTCGAGGTCCAGCGAGCGGGGGTACACCTGGCCGACGTTGTCGAGCCGCGCCTTGAACCCGAGGTGGGTGGCCACCGCCTCTTCGAGCAGGGCGACCTTCTCGGGGGAGCCGAGCAGGTCGAGCATGTCCTGCTGGGTGCCGACGGGGCCCTTGATGCCGCGCATGGGATAGCGCTCGATGAGCTCGTCGACGCGGCGGAGGGCGACGAGCAGCTCCTGGCCGGCGTTGGCGAAGCGCTTGCCGAGGGTGGTGGCCTGGGCGGGCACGTTGTGGCTGCGGCCGGTCATCACGGTGGTGGCGTGCTCGGCGGCGCGCTCGGCCAGCCGGGCGAGCGCCGCGAGCATCCGGCCTCGCACGAGCACGAGGGCGTCGCGCACCTGGAGCTGCTCGACGTTCTCGGTGAGGTCCCGCGAGGTCATGCCCTTGTGGATGTGCTCGTGGCCGGCGAGGGCGGAGAACTCCTCGATGCGGGCCTTCACGTCGTGGCGCGTGACCCGCTCCCGCGCGGCGATGGACCCGAGGTCGACCTGGTCCACGACCGCCTCGTACGCCTCGATCACCCCGTCGGGCACCTCCACCCCGAGCTCCTGCTGGGCCCGCAGCACGGCGAGCCACAGGCGACGCTCGAGGACCACCTTGTGCTCGGCGGACCACAGCTCGGCCATGGCGGGGCTGGCGTAGCGGGCGGCGAGGACGTTCGGGACCTGGGTCGGCACGCCTCGACCGTACTCGCCAGACCTGGCCACGAACCCCTTGAGCTGGCGCCGAACCTGCCGATGAGGAAGGGGCACGCGTTCGAGGAGGGACCGTCGTGAACCATTGCATGCGCCACTACGAGGAGCCGGTCGCCGGCTACTGCCGCACGTGCAACCGCCCCTTCTGCACCCGCTGCCTCGTGTTCGCCTTCGGCCCGGACAAGCCGCCGTTCTGCGTGGGCTGCGCCCTGGCGGCATCGGGCGTCCGCGGCAGCCTGAAGAACCAGATCCCCGTGGCCGCGGCCGCCGAGGGCAAGAACCTCGACCGGGCGCAGCGCCGGGCCGAGAAGGCACAGGCCAAGGCCACCACCCGTGCCCTGAAGAAGGCGGCGAAGAAGGGCGGCAAGCCGATCCTCGGCGAGGGCGCCGAGCCGGTGCCGACCGCGGTGCCGGCCCCGCCGAACCTGACTACGCCTGCGGCGGCGCGCTACTCCTCGCACGGCCAGGACGTGCCCGTCACCTGACGGGCGGGAGCGGCGGGTCGCCGCTCAGCTCACCGCGGCGCGCGCCTCTCGGTCCGCGACCAACTGCTCCTGCAGGTCCTGGTCGGTGATGGCCAGCATCTGGACGACGAGCAGCGCCGCGTTCACGGAGCCGTCGACCGCGACGGTGGCGACCGGGATGCCCTTGGGCATCTGGACGGTGGCGTAGAGGGCGTCGACGCCGTTGAGGGCCCCACCCGAGAGCGGCACGCCCACCACCGGCAGGGTCGTGTGGGCCGCAGCGGCACCGGCGAGGTGCGCGGCCATGCCGGCGCCGGCGATGATCGCGGCGTAGCCCTGCTCTCGGGCCGACCCCACGAAGGCGGCGACCTTGGCCGGGGTGCGGTGGGCGGACATGACTTGCACGTCGGCCTCGATGCCGAAGGAGGCCAGGGTCTCCGCCGCGGGCTCCATCTTGGGCCGGTCGTTGGGCGATCCCATGATGATGGCGACCTTGTGCTGGCTCATGTGGAGGCTCCTCTGGGCGGGTCCGAGGCGGTCACGCTAGCGGCCACCGGTGCCGGTGGCGGCGGGTCCCCCGCCACGACCGGACGCTGGGCGACCGCCAGCATTCACGAACGTAGCTTCGGTGATGGCGGTCCGTCGACCAGCGTCAGCAAGCGACCGGGCCCCACGTCACGCCGGCGCAGCGATGTCGGTGCGGTGGTGCTCCCCGGGCCAGCGGACGTGGGCGATGGCCTCGTAGGCGCGGGCCCGGGCCTCCGCAGCGTCGGTGCCACGCGCCACCACGTCCAACACGCGGCCGCCGGCGGTGACCAGCTCGCCGTCGGGCCCCGCTCCCACGCCGGCGCAGAGGACCTCCGCGCCCTCGACGGCGCGGGCCTCGTCGATGCCCTCGATCGGGTCGCCGGTGCGCGGCGACACCGGGTAGCCCTCGGCCGCGGCCACCACCAGCACCGCGGCGTCGTCGGCGAACGTCGGCGCCGGCACCTTCCGCAGGTCGCCGTCGGCCGCGGCCGCGAGGAGCTCGGCGAGGTCGGAGGTCATCCGCAGCAGCACCACCTGCGAGTCCGGGTCCCCGAAGCGGACGTTGTACTCGAGCAGCTTCGGGCCCTCCTCGGTGAGGATGAACCCGGCGTAGAGCACGCCTCGGTAGTCGATCTCGCGGGTCTGCAGCTCGGCCAACGTGGGCTCGATGAACGTGCGGTTGACCTCCTCCTCGAACCCTTCGGGCACGAACGGGACGGGGGACCAGGCGCCCATGCCACCGGTGTTCGGGCCCTGGTCGCCGTCGGCGACCCGCTTGAAGTCCTGGGCGGCGGGCAGGCAGACGGACCGCAGCCCGTCGCAGACCGCGAAGACCGACACCTCGGGCCCTTCGAGGTGCTCCTCGATGACCACCTTGCGGCCGGCGGCGCCGAACGCCCGCCCCTCGAGCTTGGCCCGCACGTCGTCCTGCGCCTCGGCGAGCGAGGGCGTCACCAGCACGCCCTTGCCGGCGGCAAGGCCGTCGGTCTTGATCACGTAGGGCCCGCGCATGGAGAGCAGGAAGTCCTGGGCCGCCGTGAACTCGGTGAAGGTGCCGAAGCGGGCGGTGGGCAGCCCGATGTCTCGAGCGAGGGCCTTCATGTAGACCTTCGAGCCCTCGAGCTGGGCGCCGTCGGCGTCCGGGCCGAACACCCGCACCCCCTGGGCGCGCAGGGCGTCCGCCTTGCCGGCGACGAGGGGCTGCTCGGGGCCGAACACGACCAGGTCCACCGACCCGTCGGCCACCAGGTCCTCGACCGGCACGTCGACCGACCCGGGGATGCCGGGGTTGCCCGGGGTGACCACGACCTCGGCGGTGCGCCCCAGCACCTGCGCCAGCGCGTGCTCGCGCCCGCCAGACCCGACCACGACGACCTTCATGCCCTGCTCCCGGCTCGACTCCCGCCGGGCCACGCCGGCTCGGCCCGGACCTTAGGCGGCCGAGGCCGCGGGGCCGGCCAGGTCGCTGCTTCGGTCCTCAGGCGTTGCGGTGGACGAACTGCTCGCGCCCAGGGCCGACGCCGACCAGCGTCACCGGCACGCCCACCTGCTCCTCGAGGAAGGCAAGGTACGCCTCGGCCTCGGCCGGGAGCTGGTGCACCTCGGTGATCTGCGAGAGGTCGGTCTTCCAGCCGGGGAGCTCCTCGTACACCGGGACGGCTGCGTGCAGGTCGCTCTGGTGGTACGGCAGGTGGGTGACCCGCTCGCCGTCGACCTCGTAGGCCACGCACACCTTGACGGTGTCGAGCGCGTCCAGGATGTCGAGCTTGGTGATGGCCAGCTCCGAGAGGGAGTTGAGCCGCACCGCCTGGCGCAGCATCACGGCGTCGAACCAGCCTGGGCGCCGACGACGGCCGGTGACGGTGCCGTACTCGCGGCCGACCTCGACGAAGTGGTCGCCGAGGGCGATCTCCGCCTCGTCGGCCAGCGCCCGGTCCTTGCCGCCGATCGCCTCGGTGGAGATGGCGAGCTCGGTCGGGAACGGCCCGGTGCCGACGCGGGTGACGTAGGCCTTGGCCACGCCGATCACCCGGTCGATGTAGCGGGGCCCGACGCCGGCGCCCGTGCAGACGCCGCCAGCGACCGGGTTCGACGAGGTGACGAACGGGTAGGTGCCGTGGTCCAGGTCCAAGAAGGTGGCCTGCGCACCCTCGAACAGGACGTGCTCGCCCCGCTCGAGCGACTCGTGCACGAGGGTGACGGTGTCCGCGATGTGGGCCTCGAGCCGGGGCCGGCACACGTCCAGGTACTCGTCGGCGATCTCGGCCGGGTCCAGCGGGAGCTGGTTGAAGACCTTCGCCAGGATGGCGTTCTTCTCCTTGGCCAGCACGTCGAGCTTGGCCCGGAAGATCTTGGGGTCGAGCAGGTCCTGCACCCGCAGGCCGACGCGGGCGGCCTTGTCGGCGTAGGCCGGGCCGATGCCCCGCTTGGTGGTGCCGAGCTTGCGGCTGCCCAGGCGGCGCTCCGTGAGCCGGTCGATCTCCTGGTGGTACGGGAGGATCAGGTGGGCGTTGCCGCTGACCTTCAGGCGAGAAGGGTCGACGCCCTTGGACAGCAGCATGTCCATCTCCGCGATGAGGACGCGGGGGTCCACCACGACGCCGTTGCCGATGACGGGCGTGATGTGGTCGTAGAGGATGCCGCTGGGGCACAGCTGCAGGGCGAAGGACTCGCCGTCGACGACCAGGGTGTGGCCGGCGTTGTGGCCGCCCTGGTAGCGGACGACGAGCTGCATCTCCTTGGCGACGAGGTCGGTGAACTTCCCCTTGCCCTCGTCACCCCATTGGGTTCCGACCACCACGGTCGCTGGCACGGCCTTGCTCCTCAGGGACGGCGATCGGACCGAGGGGCGAGCGTAGTTGCCGCCAGGCCGCCCACCGAACCCCGTTCCGCGGGAGGGGTTGTCGAACGACGCATCGCGATATATCGTGATTGCATCGTGATAGTTCGCAAAGGAGTTCCCCCCATGTTCGATGCACCCAACCCCCATGCCCACCGCCACGCCCACGGCGACTGGCCGGAGGACTTCGACCGCTTCGGCGGCCCACCCTTCACCCGGCGCGGCCGGGGCCCGCGCGGCGGGCCCCGAGGCCCTCGGGGCGGTCGCGGCTTCGGCCGGGCCCGCCGCGGCGACGTCCGCGCCGCCATCCTCGCCCTCCTGGCCGAGCGCCCCATGCACGGCTACGAGATGATCCAGGAGCTCGGCGCCCGCACCGGCGGAGCCTGGGAGCCGAGCCCCGGCTCCGTGTACCCCACCCTCACCCTCCTCGAGGAAGAGGGCCTCATCGAGGGCGCCAACGAGGGTGGCAAGCGCCAGTACCGCCTGACCGATGCCGGCACCGACGCGGCGGCCTCCGCCGAGGGGCCTGCACCCTGGGAGCAGGTGGTCTCCGGTGCCGGGCCCGAGGGCTTCGCGCTCCGCGACGCGCTGGCCTCCACCATGCCCGCCATCAAGCAGGTCTTCCGGGTCGGCACCCCCGCCCAGCAGGCCAAGGTGGCGGACATCCTGGTCGACGCCCGGCGACGGATCTACGAGGTCCTGGGCGCCGAGGACGCCTGACACCGTCGGCCACGGTCGGCCCCGCCGAGGGAAGTCCTGCCGCAGCGCGCCCGCGCGGCGCTACGTTGCAGGGGTCCTTGGCGGGGCCTTCCGTGCTGCGCACGACCCCGCGCACCCCCACTCCCCGAGATCCCAGCCGATCGCACCCAGAAGGCTCCACGGATGACCATCACCACGAACGACCCGGCCCCCACCGGCCCGCCGCAGCGCCTCGTCGCCGCCCACGCGGAGCAGGCGGTCAAGACCTACGGCGAGGGCGACACCGCCGTCCACGCCCTCGCCGGCGTCACCGTCGACCTGTACGCCGGCGAGTTCACCGCCATCATGGGCCCCTCCGGCTCGGGCAAGAGCACCCTGATGCACTGCCTGGCCGGGCTCGACGAGCTCACCTCCGGCAGCGTCTGGATCGAGGGCACGAACCTCACCGAGCTGCGCGAGAAGGACCTCACCAAGCTCCGCCGCGACCGGATCGGCTTCATCTTCCAGGCGTTCAACCTGATCCCCACGCTCGACGCCCGGGAGAACATCGTCCTGCCGATGTCCCTGGCGGGCCAGAAGCCCGACGAGGTGTGGCTGGACCAGATCGTCGCCACCGTGGGGCTCGCCGACCGCCTCAGCCACCGCCCGAGCGAGCTGTCGGGCGGCCAGCAGCAGCGCGTCGCCGTGGCCCGGGCGCTGGCCAGCAAGCCGGCGATCATCTTCGCCGACGAGCCCACCGGCAACCTGGACTCGCGCTCGAGCGGGGAGATCCTCTCGTTCATGCGCCGCGCCGTCGACGAGTACCAGCAGACGATCGTGATGGTCACCCACGACCCGGTGGCGGCGTCCTACGCCGACCGGGTCCTGATCCTGGCCGACGGCAACATCGTCCACGAGATCCTCCAGCCCACCACCGCCCAGGTCGTGGACTTCATGAAGACCTTCGGCGACTGACGCCATGATCCAGACCACCCTCCGGGGCCTCTGGTCCCACAAGCGACGCCTGATCTCCACCTGCATCGCGGTGCTCCTCGGCGTGGCGTTCATGGCCGGGACGCTCGTGCTGTCGGCCACGGTCAACCGCGTCTTCGACGACCTGTTCGACCAGCTCGGCGAGAACGTCGATGCCATCGTGCGCGGCCCCGAGCTGTTCGAATCGCAGTTCACCGGCACCCAGCGGGGCCTGCTCGACGACAGCGTGGTGGCCAAGGTCGCCGCGGTCGACGGCGTGGCCGGCGCCGAAGGATCCATCCAGACCGTCCAGCTCACCCTGCTCGACAGCAAGGGCGACCCGGTCGGTGGCGGCTTCGGCCCGCCCACCATCGTCACCACGTGGAACAGCGACGAGGCCATGGCCTCCTACCAGGTCGCCGACGGACGGGCGCCGACGAAAGACGGCGAGGCCATCATCGACCGCGCCACGGCGGAGGACGCCGGCCTCGAGATCGGCAAGCCGATCACGCTCGTCGGCCCGAAGGGCAAGGTGAAGCTCGAGCTCGTCGGCACGTCCAAGTTCGGCAGCGCGGACTCCGCCGGAGGCGCCACGTCCATCGGCACCACGCTGGCGCAGTCCCAAGAGCTCGTCGGCGAGCCCGGCAAGGTGGACACCATCTCGGTCCGCGCCGAGCCGGGCGTCACGCCCGAGCAGCTCGTGCAGCGCCTCGACGCCGCCAAGCTCGCCCCCAAGTACGACGTGGTCACCGGCCAGCAGGCGGCCGACGAGCAGGCCAGCGACATCAAGTCCGGCTTCGGGTTCTTCTCCACGATGCTGATGGTGTTCGCCTTCATCGCCCTGTTCGTGGGCTGGTTCATCATCTCGAACACCTTCAACATCCTCGTGGCCCAGCGGACCCGGGAGCTGGCCCTCATGCGGGCGATCGGCGCCACCCGCCGCCAGGTCCTCGGCTCGGTCATGTTGGAGGCCTCGGTCATCGGCATCGTGTCGGCCACGCTCGGCTTCCTGTCGGGCGTGCTGCTGTCCAAGGCGGCGCTGGTCGGGCTGAACGCCGCCGGCCTGTCGCTGCCCCAGGCCGGCCTGGTCATCACGCCCTCGATCGCGGTGCGCTCGATCCTCGCCGGGCTCGTCATCACCGCCATCGCCGCCATCGGCCCGGCGGTCAAGGCCACCCGCGTGCCGCCCATGGCCGCCCTGCGGGACGTCGCCATCGACCGCACCGGTGCCTCGAAGGTGCGGATCGCGGTCGGCCTGCTCTTCCTGGTCCTCGGCGTGCTGGCGATCCTGCCCGCGTTCCAGCCGGACCCCACCTCGGACAAGGTGCCGGGCGTCGGAGCCGGCCTGTTCCTGATCGTGCTGGCCGTGCTGTTCTCGGGCCCGGTCGTGGCCCGGCCCGTCGCCCGCATCGTCGGGCTGCCCATCCCGTGGATCAAGGGCGTCACCGGGCAGATCTCCCGGCAGAACGCCATGCGCAGCCCCCGCCGGACGGCGTCCACGGCGGCCGCGCTCACCATCGGCGTGGCGCTGGTGGCGTTCATCACGATCTTCGCCAGCTCCGTCCAGACCTCGGTCAACGACTCGATCGGCTCGGGCTTCAAGGGCGACTACATCGTGTCCCCGGTCAACCAGTTCAGCTTCGGTGGGGTCAGCCCGAAGCTGGGCGACCAGCTCGCCGCCATCGACGGCGTCGAGACCGTGACCGCCATCAACATCGTCCCCGGGCAGCTCGTGCTCCCCAACGGCAGCAAGCCCACCGACGTGCTCGGCGGGGTGGATCCCGCCACCTTCGACCAGGTGTTCGAGGCCCAGATGGCCTCGGGCTCCATCGCGGACCTCACCGACGGCGGCATCGTGATCGACAAGACCGTGGCCAAGCAGGAGGGCCTGTCCGTCGGCGACAAGGTCAAGGTCACGGCGCAGAGCGGCCGCAAGCGGGACTTCACCGTCGAGGCGATCAGCGACGACCCCGCGCTGCTCGGGCGGTGGACGGTCACCCGGGACGCGGTGACCGCCCTGTCGCCGGAGCCGTCGGACTACCAGCTCGGCCTGAAGGCCGCCTCCGGCACCGACCCCGCCACCCTGCGGGCCCCCATCAAGAAGGTGCTGAAGGCGTACCCGACCATGAAGGTCCAGGACCGGGACCAGTTCACGAACAGCATCGTCAAGACCATCAGCACGCTGCTCAACGTGATCTACGGCCTGCTGCTGGTGTCCATCGTGATCGCGGTCATCGGCATCGCCAACACGCTGTCGCTGTCCATCCACGAGCGGACCCGGGAGCTCGGGCTGCTCCGGGCGATGGGCATGTCCCGTGCGCAGCTCCGCTCGTCGGTGCGCTGGGAGGCGGTCATCGTCGCGGCCATGGGCACCGTCGTCGGCACCGCCCTGGGGTTGGTGCTCAGCTACACGATGGTCAAGGTCCTCGTGAGCCAGGGGATCACCACGTTCGCAGTGCCGGTCGGCGGCGTCGTGCTGGTGGTGGTGTTCGGTGCCGCCCTGGGCGTCGCCGCCTCGCTGTGGCCGGCCTACAAGGCCTCCAAGCTCAACGTCCTCGACGCCATCGCCACCGAGTAGCTGGCGCCGTCAACCGGCAAGCAACGGGAGGAGCGCGGCAGCCACCTCGGCTGGGCGCTCCTCGTGGGCGAAGAGCCCGGCGCCCGGCACCACCTCGAGCCGCGCGTCCGGGAACGTGCCCACCATCTCCCGGGCCCAGGCCACGGGGAAGAACGCGTCCTGCTCGCCCCAGACGAGCTGCACGGGGACGTCGATGCGACGGTGCACGTCGGCGAGCTGGGCGACGAGGTCCACGTCGAAGCTCTGCAGGATGCGGATGGCGGCGTCGAGGTGCGCTGGCGATCGGTGGAGGGGCTGGAGGAACAGCTCGTCGAACTCGCCGTCGAGCAGCGATCGGTCGGCGAACGCCTTGCCGAGGACGAGGCCGTTGCGGCGCAGCCTCGGCTGGCCGGCGATCCACCCGAGGGCGCGGCCGTAGCCGGGCAGGTGGCGACCGGCGAGGAACGCCTTGAATCGCAGGTTGAGGCCCTGGGGCTGCTCGGTGTCGATCAGCCCGAAGGCGCGCACCTTCGGGTGGCCGGCTGCGGCGTGGCGAGCGATGAGCCCGCCGCTGTCGTGGCCGACGACGGCGCACCGGTCCTCGACCATCTCGTCGAGGGCGCGTCGGACGCTCTCGACGTGGCGAGCGACGGAGACCTCGCTGCCTGCGTCGAAGCGGCTCTGGCCGGCGCCGGGCAGGTCCAGCACGTGGCAGGTGACGTGGTCCACCAGGTGTGGCAACAACTGCCGGAACGTCGCCCCGCTGACCGGCCAGCCGTGGACGAAGAGCACGTCGGGCCCGCGGCCCACCGTGCGGACGGCGGCAGCCACATCACCGAGCTCGACGAACCGCTCCGGCGCGGCGCGGAACAGGTCGGTCGCCTCGCCTTCGGTCATCCCCATGGCCCCACCTCCGTTTGTAGCGATCACTGCGAAACGGTAATCGCAGCGATCACTACGATCAAGGAGCCATGGGTCACAAGCACGAGCGGGGCGACATCCTGGCGGGCGCGCTTGCCACGGCACTCGACGGCGGCTTGGCCCAGCTCTCCTACGGGCGCGTCGCCAAGCGACTGGGCATCTCGGACCGCATCGTCGTGTACTACTTCCCGACCAAGGCCGATCTCGCCACCGAGGTGCTGAACGAGGTGGGCCTCCAGCTGCAGGTCGCGCTGGCACCCGCCTTCGCCGAGCGGGCCACCGACCACGTCGCCCTGGTGCGCGCCGCGTGGCCGGTCGTGGCCACCGAGGAGGCCGACCCGACCTTCGCCCTGTTCTTCGAGGCGAGCGGCTTGGCCCTGGCCGGGCGCGAGCCCTACCGCGAGCTCGTCCCCGCGCTGGTGGAGGGCTGGATCACCTGGGCGGCCGAGTTCATCGAGGGACGACCGGAGCGCCGGCGAGCCGAGGCGACCGCCGCCGTCGCGGTCCTCGACGGGCTGCTGCTGCTGCGCCAGCTCGGCGGCGCGGCCCAGGCCGCGGCAGCCGCCCGACGGATCTTGGGCTGACCCTGCCCCGCCGCGGCGGGCCCGGGCCGATCAGCAGACGGGCTCGACGACCTCGGCGGGCTCGGAGGCTGGGCCCTTGCCGAGCAGGGTGGAGCCGACGAGCGGGAAGATCACGATCGACAGCATCCCGGCGCCCACCAGCGCGGCCGCGGTGCTGGTGCGCATGTTGTCGGTGGCCAGGCCGATGTGGGTGATGGCCACGATGAGCGGCAGGGCGGTCGCCGAGAACAGGGCGAGGGCCCGCCTCGCCTTCGGGTCCGGCACCGCCTTGCGGTACCAGAGCACCGGCACGCCACGGACCACCAGGAGCAGGACCAGGAACAACGGCACCTTGAGCAGCGCGGTCGGGCTGCCGATCAGCGCGTCGAGGTCGTACTGGATGCCGGTGACCACGAAGAAGATCGGGACCAGGTAGCCGAGGGCCAGCGCCTCGAGCTTGAGCTCGATCTGGGTCTCCTCGTCGTGGGTGGCACCGGTGGTCATGAGCGTCCGGAAGATCACGCCGGCCATGAACGCACCGAGCAGCACGTCGAGCGAGAGGGACTCGGCGAAGTAGCTCATGAGCGCGATGAGCAGGATCGCCCAGCGGATGTAGAGCTGGCCGCTGGTGCGCATCGTGCGCCCGAGCGCCTCCTGGAACTTCGGGTGGTGCGGCCGGCCCGCCTGCCAGATGGCGAACCCGACGACGACGGCGAAGGCGAGCAGGGCGATCGTCGACTTGCGGGGCTCTGCCCGCTCAGGAACATCGCGACGGCGCGATGATCGGGCCGAACTCGCCCACCGAGCCGATGGCGAGCATGTGGGTGCCGAACGGCTTGTCGAGCAGGCCGGCGTCCTGCAGGATCGGCACCAGCGCGCCGAGCGCGGTGGTGGTGAGCGCCAGGCCGACGTACAGCTCGTCTTGGACCACGTCGGTGGCCTGAGGGTGAGGCCGGCTGCCAGGCCGAGGACCACCGAGGTGATCCAGCCGAGCGAGGCGAGCTTGGCCGGGGTGCCGCGAATACCGCCGGGGTCCAGCTCGAAGCCGGCCAGGAAGATGAGGGTGGCGAGGCCGATCCCCTCCGGAGATCACCTGGATCGGCTCGGTCACCGCCACGAGGTTGAGCACCTGCGGGCCGACCAGGATGCCGAGGAAGATCTCGAGGACGAGCGCCGGCAGCCGCAGCCACGGCGCGAGGGTGACGATGAGCGGCGCCAGGAAGGCGATGATGGCGATGACCAGCAGGGTCCCCGCCGGGTCCTTCAGGTCGATCGAAGCGAGCAGGTGCACGGGCTACCCCCGAGCACGGAGCCGAAGCGAGCACGCCCCTCCGGCGGTCACGGTTCCCACGGCGCAAGAGACTGGCAGGAACCCGGTCGCCCTGCCAGTCCCGCGACGTCACCGGGCCTGGCGGAGGTAGTAGCGCCAGGCCTCGTCTAGGTCGGCCAGCACGGGGATGGGCGCCCCGCCCACATCGACACCAGCAAGCTCCTCGATGGCGATCGCGATCTCGAAGGCGTGCAGGGAATCCAATCGCCCGTCGTCGCTCCCTGCACCGGCGGCAAGGAGCGCAAACGCCCTGGCGCCGATCGCCTCCTCGAGCGCTCCCTCGAACCGGGCTCTATCGAGCCCGCTCAATGCGGGTTCACCCGCCCGTCCAACCGCTCCCACCTCCGGCGGTCGATGGCCACGATGACCTTGTCCTCGAATCCGTCGCCGTTGCGGGTGTGGTCGACCAGCCGGCCCTCGATCTCCAGCCATCGCCCGACGGCGGACGCGACGTGCTCGATGGTGGATGACGTGAGGTCGCCATAGACCTTCCGCAGGCCGCGGTCCCGGAACAGGTGCGAGGCGACGAGCCAAAGCGCCTCCGCGGCAGCACCCGGCGCCCGGGGCCCGTCGTCGAGGAAGATCGACATCGATGCGAAGCCGTGGACGAGGTTGACGCCGTAGACCCGGATGATCCCGAGCCCACGACCCGTCGCCCGGTCAATCGGCACGAACGCCTCTTCACACCCCTGCCACAGGGTGCGCCTGAAACCTTCGGGATGGCGCGACTCGCCGCCCCAGTGCCAGGGAACCGCCCCACGCGCCACCTCCTCGAACAGCCGATCCTCGTAGTAGGGCGTCATCGGATGGACGCAGATCACGCGACCCACCATCGCCCAGGCAGCCCCCTCGATCGCCCCGGGCGCGGCGTCGCCGACATCGACACCGCGAGCCGCCGTCGAGCCAGGTGCCGGCACTTGGGCGTCAGGCATGGCCTTCATCGAGTCGGCCGGTCACCAGCGAGCCAGAGCCTGGCGAACCGAGCCGCAGCGCTATCGAGGTCGTTGCGTGGCGCCATCGGACCCGCAGGACGGTCCTCCCGCTGGGGCGGGTCGAGAACGACACGCACATGCGGGAACCACAGGACCTCACGGGGGACATGGTCGAGGCCGTGCCGTGAACAACCGCGGCAGTCGCGTCGGCTGGCACGATCGCCACACCACCGACTCGCTCGCTCGAGGACGCGAGGAAGAGCGCGTAGGCAGAGCTCACTGGCAGAGATGCCTTGCCGTTCTCCTCGAACCCCCCGTCCGGCGACCGTCGTTCGAGCGTTGCATCCTCTCCGTCGATCCGGATGCGGACGTCCTGCCCAAGGACGACGAATGAGCGCACGTCTTGCGCACCACCCGCCGCGTGCCAGGTGACGATGACCGCGGTGACGCCAGCTACCAGGACGAGCACGACCGCGGCGACGATCGCACGCCTCACCCGCCGACGCCCCGGAGCGCCGCTTGGTATGCCGCGATGTCGTCCGAATGGTCCGCCTTCCACTGCGGGTACAAGGCGCGCACCGTGGCATCGAGCTGTGGTCGGGTCTGACCATCGCAGCGGTCGATGTCGTTGCCGAGCGCCACGACCTCGTCGGGGCTGGCATCGGGCGCATCGAGCTGAGCGATGAGCCGATCTCGACTCTCCACTCGCCGGCCCCGGCTCGCCATGCACTCGAGCCACATCTTGCGCGCCTCGGAGCTGCCGGGAGCGCGGCTCACCCGGCTGTACAGGTCATCCACCGCTCGACTCCAGTTCGCCACTGCGGCGCGCAGCTTCACGTCCGCGGCGCTCGTCGCAGACGGGGCTGGAGTCGAGCCCATGCCACCTGGCGCAGTTCGTATCGCGCGGCTCGAGGCTCCGAGGTGGGCCGCGAGTTGCCGCTGGTCCACCTGGAGCGCCAGACGCTTGGATGGGGTGGTGGCGCCCAACGCCGCCGCCACAGGGTCGAAGGGCTTCGCAACAGGCGCAGGCGCCGGGCGCCCCGAGGCATCCGTGCCCACCAGCGCGCCGATCGAGACCGTGGCAACGATGCACGCACATACCAACGACAAGATGAGCTTTCGGTTCATGACTTCTCCGTTCCGCTTCTCAGCAGGTGAACTCGGGCTGCTTCGGGTCGTCCTGGCTATTGACGTCCGAGGCGAGGATGGGCACGCCGTTCTGGCTGTCGAGGTGGACGGTTTCGATGTATGCCCGCGTGCGATAGCGGTTGGTCCCGTCCCTGCAGTCCTGTGTCGCGGTCCGTGACATCGGGCTCGCGTTGAGGGTGACGTCCGCTGTGCGGCCACGCGTCTCCCACGAGCAACCCCAGAAGCCGCACACCTTGGTCTGTGCCCCGACCCATCCGGTGGGGTAGGGGCAGTACACGGGGCTCTGCTCCCACGTCCCCGTGTCGCGCACCCTTCCACTGGTCAGGACCGGGGCCGATGCGGTGACCGTGATGTTCGACCACAGGTAGCACCCAGCTCGTCGACCGGCTCCTGCCGGTGCACCCGCCGCCACCGTGCTGGCCGTTGACGCAGCCGCCACCGACGGCACGCCCACCGCTGCCGCCAGCGCCACCGCTCCTGGGAGCAGCCTTGCCGTACTCGAGCTACGACGCGCCCGCGCCGGTCCACCCCATCTGCGTTCCATGGCAACCTCCGCCAGCCGAGGGCACGACGTGGGGTGTTCGTCGCACCGGCTCTCTTCTGCGCCGATCCCGACGGATCAGCCTGTTCGCAGACAGACTATCGTCTCTAGATTGATTGTCAACCCTTGTGCTGGGCTGCGCACGCACGCCTCGCCAGGGCCCACGACCAGGATCGATCGACGAGCTGATCGCTGCCGGCTCCCCGCTCGACCACCACCCAGCGGGTCGGGCCCGAGGCGAAGCGCAGGCGGAGGGACAGCTCATCAGCGCCGGCGCGCCGCGCTGCAACGCAATCGGTCACGGCGAACCACGCCGTGACCCTCCGTACGTGCCCAGGTGGGATGACCATCCCGGGAGCGTCCGGGCCGGCCGGCACCCGGCCGTTTGCCGCCGGGCGGGCGGGCCCGATGGAGGTGCCCAGCGACCGGAGCCCACGGGGCGCCTCGGGTCCGGCCTCGACCCGGATGGCGGCTGGCGAGTGGTTGGCCACCGCCAGGGTCGCGAACACGGGACCGGTCCCGCCCGCTGCTTCAGTCGACACGCTGGCGCGCGGCGCGATTCGTCCCGTCGCTGCCCACCAGGCGATGGCGAGCACCAGGGCCCCGAAGCCCAACCAGGCCACCACCCGCACCAACCGCCGGGGCGCACGAGGCACCAACAGGTCCAGGGCATCCGGATCCAACCCCTCGAGCGAGGCCCCACCGTCGCTGCCCAAGGCCAGGAACCGATCCGCCGTGCTTGTCCTCATCGCCATATTGTCATAATGTCCTAGGACAATGGGACAATCAAGCCAGCCAATGCCGACGGGGGTGGGGGTCGAGCTCCTTGCTCGCTACGTCGATCGTTCCCTCCGCCTGCGGCGATCCGGCACCATCGTCGCCCTCGCCCTCGGAGCGCTGTGGGTGGCGTCCTCGACTGCTATCGACCCGAGTCGTGCACCTCAGCGGCTCGAGCTCGTCCGCTTGGCCACGATCGGACTGGCCGGCTCACTCATCGGCGCCATCGCAGCCGAGTCGTTCCGCCTCCGGCCGCCACGCTTGCCCCGCACCGCAGACCTAGCCCCGCGCACCAGTCCCGCCACGGCCACCGATGTGGCGAGCCGACGCGACCTTGTGCTGTGCGCCGCTGCCGCGCTTGCGGCGGCGGTCGTGTACGTCACCAGGGGAGGTGCACGAAGCGTGCCTTGGGCCGCCGCTGCCATCGTCGTGGTCGCAGCGCGGCACTGGGCCGAGCGCCGGATCGCCGACCGTCCGAGGCCTGCGCTCCCGCCCCCAACGATCGACGCCGACGATCGCGTCCGCCAGCTCGGCGCGAGCCAGGGTGTCGGCGCACCGGCCACCTGCTTGGTGCTCCTCCTCATCGCATCTGCCGTGGCGCCGGTGCCTTTCGTCGGCCCACTTGCCGCGATCGGCCTGCTCATCTCGGCATTCGTGCGTTGGTGGCAAGGCCGGTCGCTCGGCCTCACGCCAGACGAACAGGCAGCCATCGGAGGCATCCGTTCACACCTGGCCGCCTGGGTCCTGGGCCTGGCCGCGGTACCGCTGATCACCGCCGTCGCCACGATCGCCGCGCGGGGCTGACGTGCTTATCCGCGTCGACGACGCCCTTCCGATCACGGCGTCCGAGCAGATCAGGTCGCAGGTCCGCCGCATCGTCGCGAGCGGGCAGGCGCCACCTGGCACCCAGCTGCCGACCATCCGCCAGCTTGCCTCTGACCTCGGCCTGGCACGAGGCACGGTGGAGCGGGCCTACGACCTGCTCGAGGCCGATGGCATCGTCGAGGGTCGCGGGCGCGCCGGGACCTTCCTCCGCGCCGCACCCGTCCGCCGCGCCACCACAGCCGAGCGTCGGCTCGAGCTCGAACGCTCCGCCGACGCGCTCGTAATCGCGGCGCGCCAGCTGGGCGCTGACGATGACGAGGTACGACGGGCGCTCGAGCGTGCGCTCGGCCGACTCCCGTAGTGATCAGCGCTCCGCCTCCACCGAGCACAGCGCAGGCCAGCACTACTCGTCGCCGATGGCGTAGAAGGCGCCGCCCCGGGCGCCGACGAAGAGCTTTCCCTTGAACACCGCAGGGGTGGACTCGATGCAGCCTTCGAGCTCCACGTTCCAGAGCTCGGCCGGGTCCTTGCCCGGCTTGGACACGTCGTAGGCGTGGAGCACGCCGCTGCAGTCGCCCAGGATCAGCGTGTCGTCGACGACGACGGGGCTCTGCCACGTGGGGCCGGGGAGCTTCTTCTCCCACAGGACCTTGCCGCTCTCCTGGTCCACCGCCAGGACCCGCCCGTGGTTGGTGGCGGCGTACACGACCCCGTCGTAGATCGCCGGCGTGCCCCAGATGCCGTAGCAGGCGGACTCGGCGCAGTCGCCGCTGCTCGGCGGCGGTGCGTTGGTGGCCGGGTCGTTGACCTTCCAGACGAGCGGGTCGTCGGGCTTGCGGGGATCGAGCTTCATCAGCTGGCCGACCTCGTCGTCGCGGGTGAAGCTCGACGAGCGCTCGCGCTCGGACGCCACGTACAGGTAGCCCTGCTCGTCGACCACGACCGAGGCATCGGTGTCATCACCGGTCCAGAAGCGGAACACCCGCTTCACGCTGTTGGGGTCCTTCTTCAGGTCCGTGATGTCCCACCCCTGGACGAGCCCGCCCGAGTTGGCGAAGTACACGGTGTTGCCCGAGATCGCGAGCGAGTTCTCGATCGACGTGTCCTTGCGGCGGGCGCCCGAGCCGGCGAGGTCCGAGGTGAGCTGGTCGTCCCAACCGGGCGCGTGGAACACGATCTTGGGGTCGACCGTCACCAGGCCGTCGGCGCCCTTCCCGCGGTTGAGCTTGATGATGTACCACTGGCCGTTCTCGCCGCCCTCGAAGAGGTAGTCGTCGATGACGAGCGGCGAACTGTCCCAGTCGTCGTTCCACCCGTTGACCGGCGACACGTTGTCGGCGCTCATGCTCCAGAGGTCGGCGGCGGCGCCGGGCCGGTCGAGGCCGAGGATGTGGAAGTCCGCCCGGCTGCCCGAGTACAGCAGCGGGTAGCCGTCGGGGTCCTTGGTGACCGAGCCCTTGATGATGTCGCCCATGTCGAAGGGCTCGAGGATGTCCGAGCCGTCGGACGAGTCGATGAAGTGGATGTGCTTGTCGTAGGTGCCGACGGCGAGCCAGGTCTGCCCTTCGGGTCGACCCAGACGGCCGGCTCGCCGGTCCACCCCGACCCGCACCAGCTGTGGGGCGTGTTGCCGACGGGCGAGCTGCCGCACATGCCGCCGCTCTTGGGTACCGCCCAGGACCTTCGGGTCCTTCGGGAGCGGGCCGAGCCCGTAGTAGGACCGGGTGGGGTTGCCGCGGAAGGTGAGCTGGCCGACCACCTTGGTGCTCCACGGCTGGCCCGACGACTTGGGGTCCACCCAGCCGGCGTAGGGCTGCTTCGGCTTGGGGGCGAGGCCGGTCTTGGCCGGCGGGATCGTGCCCGCCGACTGGCCGCCGGACCCGGGCGCCGACTGGACGACCTTCGACGAGCTGTCGGACGAGCCGCCGCCGGTGATGGCCGAGCAGCCCCACAACAGCGGGACGAGGACCACGAGCGCACCGCCGCCGGCCACGAGCCGGTTGCGCTGGACCCGAGCGGCCCAAGCTGCGCCTTCTCGGCCCGGCTGTGCGCGGCGAGCCCGGCCACGGTGGCCGCCGGCGCGGTGGGCCCGACGGGTCGGGCCCCGGTGGTGGGCCGTGGGGCGCCGACCGGTGGGCGCGGCGCCCGCCCGGCGGCGGACGGGCCGGGGCGGCGCGCCGATGGCGGCGGGCCGCGGGAGGGCGGGGCGGCCGACGGGGGCCCGCCGGCCCCGGACCACCAGCCGGGGCCGGCCCGGGCGCGGGCGCGCCGGGGCGCGGCGGGCGCGGGCCGCGCGGCGGTGGCTGCTGGTCGGACATCCGGTGCCTCCGGGGTGGCGGGTGGCTCCCTCAGCGTACGGAGCGGGGGCCGGCGGACCCGGTCATGCCGGTCCGCGCCCCGCCCCCGAGACGGCAGCGGCCGGGCCCGAAGGCCCCGGCCGCCACGAGGTCCGTGCGCTCCAGGTGCTACGAGCGGTTGTAGTACTCGTTCGAGCCGACCGTGGCCTCCACGATCTTGAGCTCGGTCACCCCGGCCTGGAGCTTGTTCACCCAGTAGGTGACCTCGCTGCCCGGAGGCGTGCGGCGCAGGTACTTCTCGTAGATGGACTGCACGGTGGCGGTGTCGCCGGCCTTGGTGGCCAGCAGCGCCGCTGCGATGCTCTGGCGGCTCTTGCCCGCCTTGAGCTGGGCGGCAACCACATCGATCTGCGCTTGGGTGGCGGGCGTGCGGGTCACCTGCTGGTAGATGGCGGCGGCGAAGCCGGCGGCCGAGGCGCCCGACTTGTTCCAGTACTCGTTGGAGCCGATGACCTGGGCGCGGATCTGGTCCGGGTTGGCGCCCTTGCGGATCTGCTCGGCCCAGTAGGCCTGGCCGCTCGAGTCCGGGTTGCGCTGCAGGAAGGTCTTGTAGACCCCGTCGACGACCCGCCGGCGGTACTCCGGGGTGGTCTGGAACTTGCGGATGATGCCGACGCGGCTCTCGCCCTTGTCGACCTTCCGCAGCCAGAACGCCTTGCCCCCCGGCTCTGCGGCCCGGCCGAGCAGGTCGAGGTACACCCGGCACACGTAGCGGGCGTTCTTCGAGTCGCCCGAGGTGCAGCCGGGCAGGACCGGGTCGACCACGTTGATCGTGACCGTGCCGCTGTCCATGCCCCCGAAGCCGTCGGCCACCGAGAAGGCGAAGCTGTCGGCGCCGTTGGTGTTGTTGGCCGCGTACGTCACGTTGCAGCCCGAGCCGGACACCTTGCCGAGGCTCGTCGCACCGAGCGTGGGGGCGCAGGTGAGGGCCAGGCCCTCGCCCGGGTCCTGGTCCGTGCCGGTGAGGGCGATCGCCACCCGCTCGTTGCGGCCCACGTCGATGGTCTGGTCCACGGCGACGGGCCCGCGGTTGGTGATGTTGAAGACCACCTGGGCGTTGGGGCTCTGGGCGTCGTTGTCGTCGCGGACCCGGAACAGGAACGAGTCCGTGCCGGAGGTGCGGGCACCGGCCGTGTAGGTCCGGTTGCAGCCGGAGCCGCCGAGGTCGCCCTTGCCCTGGGTGGTCGACGCGGGCACCACGCAGGTGAGCGGGTCGCCATCGGGGTCGGTGCCGGTGAGGGTCACGGGCACCGTGGTCCCCTTGTAGGCGGTGACCACCTGGGGGTCGGCCTGGGGCGGGCTGTTGCTGGTGTTGAGCTGCAGCTCCCACCCGCCGTTGATGGCGCCCGAGTCGTTGCCGTTGGCATCGTCGACCACGTACAGCTTCCAGGCGCCGTTGGGGTTCTTGCCGTTGAAGGTCGACAGGTTGAGCGCCGGGAGCTCGTCACCGACGCCAGGCCACGAGTCGCCCTGGTGCCCGAGGGCGTCGTTGTCGGAGGGCCGCACGCAGATGCCGGCAGTCGAGCCCTCGCCGCCAGGCATCGAGTTGGAGAAGTCCGGGCAGGCGTCGTCGAAGGTGATCGAGTCCTTCTTGACGTTGGTGCAGCCGGTGAACTCGATGGCCGGTGCGCCGTTGTCCGACATGAGCGTGGTCTTGGTGCCGTCGGGCCCGACCAGCAGCATGTCGACGTCCTTGGTGCAGGAGTGGTCGATGCCGCGGACCACGACCTTCAGGCCGAGCAGGCTCGTGCCCAGACCGCTCACGTTGATCGTGGACGGGTAGGGCGTGGCCGATCCCGTGCCCGGGATCGTGATCTTCGTGGGGTTCTTCAGGGTGGCCGTGCTGGCGGCACCGGCCGGGCTGGCCACGACGAAGGTGCCGAGCACCCCCGCCGCCAGCGTGGCCGCCACCGCGGCGCCGACCATCCGACGCGTCCTGCTGCGAACGTTCATGGGCTGTCCCCTCCCCGCCCCGCCGGGCGGTGTTGCGTGCTCCGCAGCATGCCGTTGTTGCACGGTTGGTGCAAGAACCGGAGCGGTGACATGCGCCCGGCCTCACAGGGCCTTCGGACCCTGTCCTGGGCGCGCGGCCGGCAGCCGAGGAGCGGGTCGGGAGGGCCGCGCGACCGCCGGATCGAGGTGCATCCGTCGACGACCTGCAGGACGGCGGCGTCCTGCTCAGGTCGAGGTGGCGGTGAGCGTGATGGCTCCGTCCTCGCCGGCATCGACCGTCACCGTGTCGCCATCGCCGACCGATCCTTCGAGGAGCCGCACGGCGAGGGCGTCGCCGACCTCCCGCTGGATCACCCGCTTGAGCGGGCGGGCGCCGAACGCCGGGTCGAACCCGTCGCGGGCCAGGGCCTGCTCGGCTGCGGGCGTGACCACGAGGGCGATCCGCCGGGCCGCGAGGCGTTCGCGCAGCGCGGCCAGCTGGATGTCGACGATGTGGGCGAGGTCCTCGGCGGTGAGCGAGCGGAAGCGCACGATCTCGTCGATGCGGTTCACGAACTCGGGCTTGAACAGCGTCAGCGGATCGCCGGGCAGGTTGCTGGTCATGATCAGCACGGTGTTGGTGAAGTCCACGGTCCGGCCCTGGCCGTCGGTGAGGCGACCGTCGTCGAGCACCTGCAGGAGGATGTTGAACACGTCGGGGTGGGCCTTCTCGATCTCGTCGAGGAGGATGACCGCGTAGGGACGGCGGCGGACCGCCTCGGTCAGCTGGCCGCCCTGGTCGTAGCCCACGTAGCCGGGAGGCGCGCCCACCAGGCGGGACACGGCGTGCTTCTCCATGTACTCGGACATGTCGATGCGGACCATCGCCCGCTCGTCGTCGAAGAGGAAGTCCGCCAGGGTCCGGGCCAGCTCGGTCTTGCCCACCCCGGTGGGGCCGAGGAAGAGGAACGAGCCGATGGGTCGGTTGGGGTCCGACAGGCCGGCGCGGCTGCGGCGGATGGCGTTGGCGACGGCGACGACGGCCTCGTCCTGGCCGATCACGCGCTCGTGGAGGACCTCCTCCATGCGGACGAGCTTCTGCAGCTCACCCTCCATGAGGCGGGTGACGGGGACGCCGGTCCACTTCGAGACGACCTCGGCCACGTCCTCCTCGTCGACCTCCTCCTTCAGCATCTGCTGGGTGCCCTGGAGCTCGGCGAGGCGGGCGGTGGCCTCCTCGACCTGGCGCTCGAGCTCAGGGATCTGGCCGTAGCGGATCTCGGCCGCCTTCTCGAGGTCTGGCTCGCGCTCGAGGTCGGTGCGCGTGGCCTCGAGCTGCTCCTTGAGCTCGCGGATGTGGGTGATGGCGTCCTTCTCGCCCTGCCAGTGCGCCTTCATGGACATGGACTGCTCGTTGAGGTTGGCGAGCTCCTCGTCCAGCGCGGCGAGGCGCTCCTTGGACGCGGCGTCCTCCTCCTTGGCGAGGGCGACGCGCTCGATCTCGAGCTGGCGGATCCGCCGCTCGACCACGTCGATCTCGGTGGGCAGCGAGTCGATCTCGATGCGCAGCTTGGACGCGGCCTCGTCGATCAGGTCGATCGCCTTGTCCGGCAGGAACCGCCCGGTGATGTAGCGGTCCGAGAGGACGGCGGCGGCCACGAGCGCGGCGTCCTGGATGCGCACGCCGTGGTGGACCTCGTAGCGCTCCTTCAGGCCGCGGAGGATGGCGATCGAGTCCTCGACCGTGGGCTGGCCGACGAACACCTGCTGGAACCGGCGCTCGAGCGCGGCGTCGGCCTCGATGAACTTGCAGTACTCCTCGAGCGTGGTGGCGCCGATCATGCGCAGCTCGCCGCGGGCGGCATCGGCTTGATCATCTGGCCGGCGTCGCTGGCGCCCTCGGCCTTGCCGGTGCCGACGATGGTGGAGCTCGTCGATGAAGGTGATCACCTCGCCCTGGGCGTCGGTGATCTCCTTCAGCACGGCCTTCAGCCGCTCCTCGAACTCGCCTCGGTACTTGGCGCCAACGACCATCCCGACGAAGGTCAGCGAGATGAGCCGCTTGTTCTTCAGGCTCTCGGGCACGTCGGCGCCGACGATCCGCCGGGCCAGGCCCTCCACGATGGCGGTCTTGCCGACGCCAGGCTCGCCGATCAGCACCAGGTTGTTCTTGGTGCGGCGGCTCAGCACACCTGGATGGTGCGGCGGATCTCCTCGTACGCCCGATGACCAGGTCCTCTTGCCCTGGCGGGCCGCCTCGGTGGTCAGCGTAGCGCTCCAGCGCCTGGTACTGCTCACCTCCGGGGTTCTGGCTGGTGACGGTGGCTGCCGCGCACCGACTGGGCGCGGCGAGCAGCTCCTCTGCGCGACGAGCCGAGCTGGTCCGCCAGGGCGAGCAGCAGGTGCTCGGTCGAGAGGTACTCGTCGTGCAGCTCGGCCCGGGCGCCGTCGGCCCGCTCCACCACGTCGTTCGGGAGCGACAGGCGGGCCTCGGAGCCATGCGCCTTCACGGGCAGGCCAGGGCGTCCTCGGCCCGGTTGCGCAGCGACGCGGGCGCGGCACCGACCTTCTCCAGGATGGGCAGGACCACGCCCTCCTGCTGGCCGAGCAGCGCAACCAGGAGGTGGTCCGGCGTGACCTCGGGGTTGTGGTCTGCGGTGGCGCGCGTGATGGCGGCGTTGAACGCCTCCTGCACCTTCAGGGTCCAGCGGTTGGGGTCGAGAGCCATGTCGGCCATCCTAGCACCTCGCACAGCAAAGTTGACAACCTCATGCTCAACTTTGCCGGGACCGGCTGAGGTGCCGACCGCCCGGTGCGATCCACCCCGCCGACCCGCCACCACCTACGATGCCCGGTGCACGTCCGGGCGAGAGGGGGGAGGTCCCGTGAGCAGCCAGGTGGACGACCCCCAGGCCGAGGTCCCGGCCGCCGCCGACGCCCCGAGCGGTGGACGCCGCCGCGCCCTCGTGGGCGGCGCCTTCCTGGCCGTCGGCCTGCTCATCGCCGGGTTCGCCGTGTGGACCACCACCCATGAGGACAGCGGCGAGCGCAAGGTGGGCAAGCTCACCGCCTCGCACCTCGGCGACGAGGCGACCACCACCACCTCGAAGGGCAAGGGCACCACGCCCACCTCGCCGAGCTCTGCACCCCCGACCATCGCCGACGGCGGCTCGGCCACCACGACCGCCCCGGCGACGAGCCCGGGCACCAAGCCGACCTGGCCGGCGGCGGTGTCGAGCCGGCCCCCGGCCCTCGGCAAGCAGGGCCAGCCCCCGCCTACCTCGGTGTCGAAGATCGACGACGGCTTCTACCTGTGGCAGGACTTCTACGGCTGGCACCTCTGGCAGGTCGGCGGCAGCAGCGACGACAAGGTGACCGTGACGGTGGACTCGCCGCTCGCCAAGCAGGAGGGCGTCGGCGGCGACGTGCAGATCGACGCCAGCACCAACGCGTTCACCTTCTCGCGGGGCAGCGCGGATGCCGAGGTGGTCGGCGTGGACTTCAACCCCGGCTACTACGCCAAGACGATCGTGGTGAGCGTCGACGGGAAGCTCCGCCTCCACGTCGGCGCCCGCCGCTACCGGACGCCGGACTACTACGGCCTCAGCTACTCGACCGCCAACAGCTGAGGCGGGCGGGGATCAGTCCCCGAGCTCGCAGTTCTTGGCCGTGGACTGCACGACCGTGGCCAGGGCCCGTGGGAACCCCTTCGGGAGGTCGGCGGCGGTCAGGTCCGTCAGCGAGCTCACCTGCTCGAGCGCCAGGACCACGGCGTCCTTGTCGTCGCGCAGCTCGACGATGCTCGGCTGGAGCCCGGCGGGCGCCGACTGGCGCAGCGCCTCGAAGTCGAGGGTGAGGAAGAGCGAGCGCAGCTGCCCGGGGGTGATGTCGCCCTTGAGCTCCTTGGCCTGCTGGTCGATCTGCGTGCAGAAGGCCGTGTAGTCGCCCTCGGGGATGACGATCGGGTCCTTGAGCTCGTCGGGGATCGTGATCGTGGTGGTCGGCCCAGGCACCGTGGTGGGGGGCGCAGCATCGCTGTCGCCGGCGGAGAGCGTGGCGTACAGCGCGCCGACCACGACGATCAGGCCGAGCACGCCGCCGATGGCGAGCGCGACCGTCTGGCGGCTGGCGCCCTTGCGCGCCGGAGGCGACGAGGAAGGTTCGGTGGCCATGCTCAGCTCCGGACCAGGTAGACGCGGACGGTGTTCACCGCCCCATCTTTGCGGTTGACGGCGAAGTCCTGCCTACCCAGCAGCGTGGTGTCCTCGTCGTAGGTGGTCGTGGCCTCGGACGTGATCACCACCGTGCCGTCGACGGGCTGGCCGTCGTAGGCCCGGTGGTCCGCATAGGCGCGGGTGAACGGGCCCACGTCCATCAGGACGGTGTCGCCCCGGTGGTCGAGGGCGTGGACGAGCGCGGGCCCGACCGACACCACCACCGAGCCACCGGCGTAGGACACCTTGTAGCGCCCCTTCGGCAACCGGGCCTCGACCCGGCCGATCAGCTCGGTGGCCTCGTCGGCTGAGCGGCCGTCGCGGTCGGTCTGCAGGCCGATCGACTGGACCGTGCCGGCGACGATCAGCAGGGTCGCCAGCCCTATGGCGACCCAGGCCGGGGTCCGCAGCACGTCTCGGCCGAAGGCCGGGAGGAACGACCAGCCGATCCAGGCGATCGCCACCCACGAGAAGGCGCTCACGGTCCACATCCAGCGCAGGTTCGACCCCTGGACGCCCGCGCCGACCGGGAGCTTCACGGCCGAGTAGGTGCCGGCGACCGCCGCCAGCAGGGCGACCGCAGCCATGGCGGCGCGGGCGGCGTCCTTGCGGCGCAGCGAGGCGACGCCGCCGACCAGCAGGGCGAGCAGCACCAGTACGCCGAGGGCCATCTCCCGGTGGTCCGGCGTGTGCAGGTAGCCGAGCGGCGCGAACCGCCGGGCGAACGCCGGCAGCGGCGCCGGGGCGAGTGCCACCACGAGCCGCTCGAGGGCGAAGGTGACGCCCTCACCCGCGGTGCGCTTCCCGGTGAACGTCCGGAGGATGGCGCTGATGTTCTGGTCGCCCCAGAGCTGGTCGATGACCACGGGGAGCCACAGGACCACGGCGAGCACCGCGCTGATCACCGCGGTGCGGCGCAGCCACGGCGCCCGGGAGCGGCGCCGGATCCGCACCAGCCACCACGACCCCACCCCGATGCCGAGCAGCACCACCGGCGTGAGCGTGCCGAGGTAGGTGAGGTGGTCCTGCAGGGAGAACGTGCCACACGCGACGAACACGGGCGTGAGCCGGAGGTCTCCCGCCACGATCGACCAGGCGGCATAGAGCAGCGCCAGGGCCATGAACGAACCGACGTTGGACGAGACCGGATCGTGGAGGAGGTTGCCGCCCAGGGATCGGGCCATCGCGAGCACCGAGACCGAGCTGAGGGCCATGAGCGGCAGGCCGCCACGCCGGAAGCCGAGCCACCCCACGAGGACGAACGCCGTCGCGTTGATGGCCGCAGCGCCGAGGGCGAGCCCCACGATCGGGCCCAGGACGGCCACGAACGGGGCCACCAGGTAGAACTCGATCGGGCCCGGGTGGCTCGACGTGACGCCGCTGCCGAAGTTCTCGCCGGTGGTCGGCTGGCCGATCAGCGGGAAGTGGCCGGTGAGCACGTCGTGCACCCGCAGGCCGATCAGGGCGTTGTCGCCCATGGGGCGCCACCCCTGCCAGAGCACCACGGCGGCGCTCAGCAACGGGAGCAGGGCCATGCCCACGAGCACCGCCCGGGCGATGAGCCGCTGCTGGTCCGGCAGCTCGGAGATCCGGTGGATCGGTGCGGGGCGCATCGACCGGGGCCGTGCCGGGTGGTCTGGGCGCGTCGGCGGGAGCCTGACCGAGGGCGGGGCGTCCCCGTCAGCCGGGCTCGTGGTCCCCTCGGTGCTGGTGGCGGCGCGGCCGGCGGTGTCGGTCATGGTGCACGGGGCCGGGCGTCGCCGGCGATCGCAGGAGCCTACGGCCTCGGGGCTGAAGGCCCCGGGCGGGTGGGCACGTCGGGTCGGGTACGGGCGGGCCATTGGTCTCGGGGCTGGGGCGACTTCCCAGTGGAAGGCGCCCGTCACCGAGCCGAGCAGCACGAGCAGCGCCACCGCCGCCGGCGGGACCAGGACGCGACGGCGCTCGACGGCCCGTTCGTCGTCGGACAGGCGCTCCACCGAGGCGGCGAGGACGAGCGCGGCCGCCACCGCGAGCATCGTGCCCGCCACGTCGACCAGGACCACGGCACCGCCCGGCCACGCGGCCCGGCACACGGCCACCATCGGGGTCAGCAGGAACCACACGGCGACCAGGACCGACCACGTGCCGCGGCCGTGGCGTTGGCGCTGCGCCAGCTCTTCGTCGTCGGCCTCGTCGCCGACGGGCGCTGGCCCGGTCCGACCCTCCGCCGCCGCGGCAGGTCGGCGAGCCCAGGCGGCGACGACCACGACCACCGCGAGCGGCACCACCGTGGCCCCGAGGACGCGGCCGAGGTCCGTCTGCGGCCCGGCGAGCACGGCCGTGGCAGCGAGCAGCCCAACGGCCACCCAGCGGAGGTACGCGGCGCCCTCCCCGATGGCGGCCCCTATCGGGGGTCCCGTCGGCGGCGCCGACCGCGGCGCCGAGCAGGAACGCTGTGGCACCGGGGACCGTGGCCATGAGCAGCACCTGGCCTGAGGCCCCGCTCGCCAGCATGGCCACGCCGCCGAGGTAGGCCAGCAGGCCGAGGACGCCGAAGATCCCCGCCGACGGGTCGGCCGCGCCCTCGCGCCGCTCGGCGCGGCGGCGAGCCAGCGTGGACGCCACCCACCACACCGCCGTGCACTGGACCAGCAGCGCCACGGCCCACAGGTGCTGGAGCGGCGACTGGTTCCGGGTGGCGAGCGACTCGAGGGGACCGCGAGCGATCTGGTGCCAGTTGGCGTAGCTGCCGAAGCCGGCGAGCGCCTCGCCGCGCACCGTGTCGTCCCAGCGGGTGGGGTCGGCCACGAGCACCCAGGCGATCGCCAGGGCGACGGCGGCGAACAGCCCCGTCCACCAGCGGCGCCAGCCCTGGCCGAGCTTGGCGCGCCGCTCGGCACCGTCCGCCGCCGGCAGCGCGAGCCACCAGCCAGCGAGCGCCAGGGCGAGCTCGACTCCCAGCAGGCCGCCAGGCAGCACCCCGAGCCGGAAGGCAGAGGTGGCCACGAGGGCGACCAGGCCGATGCCCGCCAGCGGGTCGACTGCCGTCATGGGACGCTGCTCGGTGCGCGTCGGCGTCGGCGTCGGGGCGGCCACCCGGCGATGCTACCGATGGCGGCTCCGCGGGACGGCCCCTGTCCCCGCCAGGTGGCAGGCTGGTGGGCCAATGCCGCCGCCGACCGCAACGGACGCCCCAGCGACCGACGAGCCCGACACCGCCGAGGGATCGCTCGAGGCGCGCCCGGACCCGGCCGCCGCCGCCTTCCGCTCGCTCGTGCCCATGCTGGCGTTGCTCGGGCTGGTGATCCGGGTCACCTACGCCGTGGTGTGGCGCTTCGACAAGGGCCTCAAGTACGACGGCCCGATCTACCGCTCCCGGGCGATGATGCTGAACATCGGCCGGGGCGTCATCGACCCGGACTGGTGGAACTTCCACAACACCGCCGCCCAAGGCGCGATCCACCCCCCGGGCAACATGCTGCTCTTGGCCGCCGGCCAGAAGCTCGGGCTCGGCACGGACCACAAGTGGCAGCTGATGGGCTGCGTGCTCGGAACGATCACCATCGTCCTGGTCGCCTACGCGGGCCGGGCGATCGCCGGGCCCCGCGTCGGGCTGATCGCGGCCGCCATCGCCACGGTGCACCCGGGCTTCTGGTCGTTCGACCCCACCGTGATGGCCGAGACCCCCGGCCAGCTGTTCACGGCGCTCACCCTGCTGCTCGCCTACCGGTTCTGGGATCGGCCCACCCCGGCGCGGGCCGGGTGGATGGCGGGGGCAGCTGCGCTCGCGGCCCTGACGCGGTCCGAGCTGCTGGTGATGGTGCCGCTGCTCGTCCTTCCCCTCTGCCTGGCATCGCGGGGCACCCCGCGCCAGGTGATGGCCCGCCTCGGGGCGGCCACCCTGTGGGCCGTGGCGGTGCTCGGCCCGTGGGTCGGGTGGAACATGGTCCGCTTCGAGCACCCGGTCACGATGGCGACGGGCCTCGACATCTCCCTGGCGTACGCCCAGTGCGACGACACCTGGTACGGCCCCCACACCGGCTACTGGAACGTGTTCTGCGGCGCGGACGTGCCGGATCGACCGAAGAACACGTTCGCCGACGAGTCCGAGCTCGGGCTGCAGTACCGGGCGATCGCCGGCAGCTACATCTCCGCGCACCGCACCCGCTGGCCGCTGGTGGTCGGCGCCCGCGTGGGTCGCACGCTCAGCCTCTACCGACCGGTGCAGCAGATCCACCTCGAGTCGGCCCGGGAAGGCCGCGAGGCGCCGGTGCTGTGGGGCGGGCTGCTCTTCACGTTCACGACGGTGGTCCTAGCCGCGGTCGCCTTCGCCCGACCGCCGACGAGCCGCCGGCGCCTGCTGCCGCTGCTGGTCCCCCTGCTCGCCGGGACCGCCGGTGCCGCCATCACCTTCGGGACCACCCGGTATCGCAGCGCCGGCGAGGTGGGCCTGACCCTGCTCGCCGCCGTGGGCATCGATGCCCTGCTGCGCCTTCGTTCGCAGCGCAGGCTTGCTGCGACAACTACCTTGTCGCCCACGCCGTCCCAGTGATCCCGCCCGATCCGACCAGGAGCCCCGTCCCATGAGCGAGACCGACGAGCCGACGCCCCCGCCCGCGGAGGCGAGCGACGCCGCCGATCCCGGCGAAGCCACCGCCATGGACGACCCCATCTGGGACGAGCCCGACGCCGACGCGCCGGCCGGGGACGTGGCAGGCATCCCACGGGAGAAGGCCATCCGCATCGCCCAGATCGGCCTGGTCGTGCTCGCCCTGCTCGTCGTGGTCGTGGTGCTGATCACCAAGAGCTCCGGCTCCGACGACGACAAGGCCTCGTCGGACAACGGCTCGTCGAAGAGCACCCAGACCACGACCGCGGCGAACGGCAAGGCCAAGTGGCCGCCGACGATCGGCGGCCGCCCGGCGGCCCTCGGCAAGCGTGGCCAGAAGGCAACCCAGGTCGATGCCTCGAAGGCGAAGCCTGGCGCCTACCTCTGGAACGACTACGACGGGTGGCACCTGTGGGTGGTGAACGGCACGGGCATCGGAGCCGTCAAGGGAACCCTGACGAGCAACGACGCCGTCGCGCGTGCCGAGCTGGCCGTGCCCGACGCGGGGACGGTGTCCACCAAGGACAAGGTCGTCACCTTCGACCTGCCAGCGAGCCCGCAGCTCACGGGGATCGACTTCAACCCCGGGTTCTTCGCCAAGAACCTCGTGTTCACGCTCGAGGGCCCGGACGGTCCGCTCCCGGAGCAGGTGGTGTTCGTCGGCTCCAAGCCCACGCAGGCCCCCTTCCCGCTCGTCATCAGCAAGTCCTAGGCACGGGGCCTCGACGGGATCACTCCCGGGCGGGCCGAGCCCGATCGAGGAGCAGCGGCACCAGCCAACGAGCGACCACCTGCGCGTCCTTGCCCTGGTAGTGCACGCCGTCGCGGCGCAGGTCCCGGCCCTGGCCGGCGCAGCCGTTCGGCCGGCACTCCACGTTCAGATCGAGGACCCCGACCCCGGCGTCGGTCGCGACCTTGGTGAGCTCCTCGGCCAGGCAGGCGCGGCGCTCGCCGACATCGTCGAAGCCGTAGGTCCGGGCCACCAGGTCCGTCCCGGCGTCCTCCGGGATCACCACGGTCACCGGCGCGCCCGAGGCGCCGAGCTGCTGCACGGCGTCGGCGGCGAGCTCGCGGTAGCGGGACCGGTAGGCATCCGAGCACGGCGTGCGCCATGCCCCGTCCACCTTCGCGTCGAACGGGATGCCGCCGAACAGGGCCACCACGACGTCGGCCGGTGGCTCCATCGCCCTGATCCGGGCCTGCAACTGCTTGGCGCAAGGCTCCGAGCGCCGGGGCGGGACCACCTTGCCGTAGCCATCGCGCGCCGGACCGGCCGACGCCATGAGCAGGCATCCCCACACGCCCCCGTCGCGCACGACCACCCCCAGGTCGCCCTGCACCGGACGGACGCCCTGCGACGCCAGGTTCTCCGCCACGGAGTCGCCGAAGAGGCCGAGCTGGATCCCCTTTCCCGACGCGTCCGACAGCGACAGCGCCGGGCCCGAGCCACGCTCCGTCGCGAGCGGCGGCGGTGCCCCGACGGCGCAGGCGGCCACGACCACGGCGGTGACCAGCAGGCCGATCAGGGAAGCGACGAACGTGTCGGCGGCCGAGATGCGCAGGTGGCGGATCGGCTGCTCGATCACGACGTAGGAGACCATCGCGACGATCGCGGACACCACGAGGCGCAAGGCGAAGAGGGCCAGGCCGTCGAGCCCGGTCCGCACCGGGTCGAGCCAGACGAAGATCGGCCAGTGCCACAGGTAGAGGCCGTAGCTGCGCAGGCCCACCTCGCGGAGCGCCCGGGCCTCGAACAGCCGGCCGAGCCCGGCCTTGGGCGACACGGCGATGGACCACACGACGGCGCCACCGGCCACCGAGCAGGCGAACAGCCCGCCGCGGAACAGGATCGACGAGTCCAGGCCCATCAGGGCGTAGGCCACGATCAGCACCGCCATGCCGACGAACCCGGCGGTCTCTGCAACGGTCCGGTCGCCAGCCCCCAGGCCCCGGTTGCGCCGGTCGACCTGGCGGGCGGCCACGGCGGCGCCGACGGCGACGGCGGCGATGCGCACGTGGGTACCGAGGTAGAGGGCGCTCACCGACACGCCGGTGCGGGAGAGCACCAGGCCCGACAGCGCGGAGAGCCCAGCCACGCCCACCGCCACGTGCAGCACCGTGCGGGCCGTCGATGCACCGGGCCGGCGGCGCGCCACGAAGGCCACGACGAGTGGCCACACCAGGTAGAACTGCTCCTCGATCGCCAGGCTCCACGTGTGCTGGAACGGCGAGCGCCCACCGGTGCCCTCGGCGTAGCCGCCGCCCGAGAGGATGGCGTGCCAGTTGGCCACGTAAGCCAGGGTGGCGAGCCCGTCGTCGCGGATGGCTCGCCACTGGAGCGGGTCGGCCAGCCAGCGGGAGCCGAGGGCGACGGCGATGGCCACCGCGCACATCGCGGGGAGCAGGCGCCGGCAGCGGCGGGCCCAGAACTCGGCGAGGCCGACCTTGCCGGTGCTGCCGGTCTCGGCCAGCAGGAGCGAGGTGATGAGGAAGCCCGACAGGACGAAGAACAGGTCGACGCCCAGGTACCCGCCGTCGAGGTAGCCGCCGTGGAAGGCCAGGACCGCGATCACGGCGACGCCGCGGAGGCCGTCGAGCGCCCCGATGTGGGGGATCGTCGGGCGGCGCGCCGGGGCCTTCGGCTTGGTCGGGGAGGGCGCCGTGGCCACGGTCATCGCCGGCACGGTAGACCTTCCCGGTCAGCGGCGGCGGCGCTTGCCCTCGAACAGCACGACGGACTGGTGGACCGGGACGATCTCGTAGCGGTTGCGGCGCTCGACCTCTGCGATGGCCTCCTGGGCGGCCCGCCGGGTGCGCTCGAGCTCGTCCTCGAGGTCCCGGACGCGCTGCTCGAGGTGCAGCACGCGCTCGACGCCGGCCAGGTTGAGCCCGGCGTTGGTGAGGTCCTGGATGCGCCGGAGCAGGTCGATGTCCGCGTCGCTGTAGCGGCGGCTGCCCCCGGCGGTGCGCGACGGCTCGACCAGGCCCTTGCGCTCGTAGATGCGGAGGGTCTGCGGGTGGACGCCGGCGAGCTCGGCAGCGACCGAGATGACGTACACGGCGTGGTGGGGTGAGCGGGTCACGATGGCTCCCTTCCTCACGAGGCCCCGAACAGGTGCGCCCGGGGCGATTCGGTGGCGGCGGCGGCCAGGGCCTCGATCGCCGCTCGTTCCTCGTCAGACAGCTTCGCAGGCACGGCGACCTCGACGGTGACCATGAGGTCTCCCGTGCCCTTCTTGGTGGCCACGCCCCGCCCCTTGACCCGGAACGTCCGCCCGGTACGGGTACCGGCGGGGATGCGGACCTTGACGACGGCGCCATCGATGGTCGGGACCTCGATGTCGGCGCCGAGGGCGGCCTCGGCGAAGGTGACCGGCACGGTCACACGCAGGTTGCGGCCGTCCATGGCGAACACGGGGTGGGGGGCGACCCGGCAGGTGACGTAGAGGTCCCCGGGCTGGCCGCCCTGGCGACCGGGGTCGCCCCGGCCCTTGAGGCGGATGCGCTGGCCATCGTGGACGCCGGCGGGGATCCGCACCTTGATCTCGCGGGGGCGGCGCTCCACCCCCGAGCCGCGGCAGGTGCCGCAGGGCGACTCGATCCGCACGCCCCGCCCGGCGCACGAGGGGCACGGGCGGGACATGGCGAACATCCCCTGGTCGTCTTGGACGACGCCTCGCCCGGCGCACGTGGTGCAGCGGACCGGCGAGGTGCCGGGCGCAGCGCCGGATCCCGAGCACGTGCCGCACACGGCGTCGCTGACGATGTGGAGGCTGGTGGAGAGCCCAGCGACCGCGTCGGCGAAGTCGAGGTGCAGCTCGGCCTCCAGGTCCGAGCCGCGCTGGGGCCCGGCGGCGCGGGAGCGACCGCCGCGACCGCCGCCGGCGCCGAACAGGCTGCCGAGCACGTCGCCGATGCCGCCACCGGACATGTCGAAGGTGAAGCCACCAGGCCCGCCGGCGCCACCGCCGGGGAACCCGCCCATGCCCGGGCCGCCGAAGCCGCCCATCGGGCCCAGGGCGCGGACCTCGTCGTACTCCTTGCGCTTGTCGGGATCACCCACCACGTCGTACGCGGCGGACACCTCCTTGAAGCGCTCCTCGGCGGCGGCATCGCCGGGCTTGGCGTCGGGGTGGTTCTCCCGGGCGAGCTTGCGGTACGCGCGCGTGATCTCCTTGGCGTCGGCCTTCTCGTCGACGCCGAGGACCTTGTAGAAGTCCTTCTCGAACCACTCGCGGGGCGCGTTCACCGGACCGGCCTAGCCCCGGACCTTCACCATCGCCGGGCGGACGACGAGGCCCTTCCAGCCGTAGCCGGCGCGCATCACCGCGGTGACGACCGTGCCGTCCTCGCTCCCGTCGCCGGGCTCGTGCATGACGGCCTCGTGCTGGTTGGGGTCGAAGGGCTGGTCGACCGGGTCGATGCGCTCGAGGCCCTGCTTCTCCAGGGTCTGGAGCAGCGCGGCGTAGATGGGCTCCACCTCGGCGGCGCCGTGGGCGATGGCGCCGTCGCACGCGTCCAGGACCGGGAGCAGCTGCTCCACGAGCGACGCGGACGCTCGGGCAAGGTCGTCGGCCGCCTGGTTGGCGACCCGCTTGCGGTAGTTCTCGAACTCGGCCTGGGTGCGCCGGGCGAGGTCCAGGTACTCGTCGCGCTCGGCGACGGTGCGCTCGAGGTCCGCGATGAGCTCCTCGACCGAGCCGCGGGCCGCGGCGGCGTCCGCCTCGGCGGTGGCGTCCTCGGCTGCGAAGTCGGCGAAGGCGCCTTCCTCGGCCACGTCGCCGTCGCCGGCCGGGGCCGCATCGGGCCCCGGCGCGACGTCGGGCTCGGGGGGCTCGGGAGACACGGTGGCGTCGGACATCAGGACTCGCCGTCCTCGTCGATGACCTCGGCGTCGACCACGTCGTCGTCGTCGGCACCGGTGGCACCGGCCCCGGCGGCCGCGCCGGCGTCGTACTGGCCGGCCTCCTCGGTGGCGGTGGCCTCGTACAGCTTCTGGGCGAAGGCCTGGGAGGCGGTCGACACCTCTTCCACCGCCGACTTGGTGGCCTCGAGGTCCGAGCTCTCCGACGCCGACTTCAGGCGACCGAGCGCGGCCTCGAGGGCCTCCTTCTCGGGGCCGACGACCTTGTCGCCCTGCTCCTTGAGCAGCTTGTCGGTCTGGTAGATCAGCGTGTCCGCCTGGTTGCGGACGTCCGCCTCCTCCTTGCGCTTGCGGTCCTCCTCGGCGTGGGCCTCGGCGTCCTTGACCATCTGGTCGATCTGGTCCTTCGAGAGCGAGGACTGCCCGGTGATGGTCATCGACTGCTCCTTGCCGGTGCCCTTGTCCTTGGCGGACACGTGCACGATGCCGTTGGCGTCGATGTCGAAGGTGACCTCGATCTGCGGGACGCCACGGGGCGCGGGCGGCAGGTCGACGAGCTTGAACTTGCCGAGCGTCTTGTTGAACTGCGCCATCTCGCGCTCGCCCTGCAGCACGTGGATCTCCACCTGGGACTGCATGTCGTCCGCGGTGGTGTAGGTCTCGGTGCGCTTGGTGGGGATGGTGGTGTTGCGCTCGATGAGCTTGTGCATCACGCCGCCCTTGGTCTCGATGCCGAGCGACAGGGGCGTGACGTCGAGGAGCAGGATGTCCTTGACGTCGCCCTTGAGCACGCCGGCCTGGACCGCGGCGCCGATGGCGACCACCTCGTCGGGGTTCACCGACTTGTTGGGCTCCCGGCCGGTCATCTCCTGGACGAGGTCTGCCACCGCGGGCATGCGGGTGGAGCCGCCGACCAGCACGACGTGGTCGATCTGGCCCTTGGTGAGCCCGGCGTCCTTGATGGCCTGCTCGAAGGGCACGCGGCAGCGGTCCAGCAGGTCCGCGGTCATCTCCTGGAACTTGGCCCGGGTGAGGTTCATGTCCAGGTGGAGCGGCCCGGCGTCCGTGGCAGTGATGAACGGCAGGTTGATCTGCGTGCTCTGCACCTGCGAGAGCTCGATCTTGGCCTTCTCCGCCGCCTCCTTCAGGCGCTGGAGGGCCATGTTGTCCTTCGACAGGTCGACGCCGTGGTCGCCCTTGAACCCCTCGACCAGCCAGTCGATGACCTTCTGGTCCCAGTCGTCACCGCCGAGGTGGGTGTCGCCGTGGGTGGACTTCACCTCGAAGACGCCCTCGGCGATCTCGAGCACCGACACGTCGAAGGTGCCGCCGCCGAGGTCGAACACCAGGATCGTCTGCTCCTGCGCGTCCTTGTCCAGGCCGTAGGCCAGGGCGGCCGCGGTGGGCTCGTTGATGATGC
Organism: Acidimicrobiales bacterium; assembly: GCA_046331115.1. Taxonomy (GTDB): domain Bacteria; phylum Actinomycetota; class Acidimicrobiia; order Acidimicrobiales; family Iamiaceae; genus Aquihabitans. The sequence continues at coordinate 165 of JAXLRJ010000013.1, read as the reverse complement.
GCAGCACCTCGAGGCCGGCGATCTGGCCCGCCTCCTTCGTGGCGGTGCGCTGGGCGTCGTCGAAGTACGCCGGCACGGTGATCACCGCCTGGGTGACGGTGTCGCCCAGGTAGGCCTCCGCGTCGCGCTTGAGCTTCATGAGCGTGCGGGCCGAGATCTCCTGGC
>JAXLRJ010000012.1:0-94854 GCA_046331115.1 Acidimicrobiales bacterium | reverse complement strand
GCCTCGGGGTCGTCGGCCCGGCTGACCCCCACCGACGAGCCCATGTTGGCGGGCTTCACGAACACCGGCCACCCGAGCTCCGCACCCACCCGAGCGATCAGGGCGTCGTCGACCTCGCTGTCGCGGGCGGCGATCCAGCGGGCGACCGGGATGCCGGCGGCCTGGGCCACGACCTTGGCGGCCGCCTTGTCCATGTTGAGCGCGGAGCCGAGCACGCCGCAGCCGACGTAGGCCACGTCGGCGAGCTCCAGCAGGCCCTGGACCGTGCCGTCCTCACCCCGGGGGCCGTGCAGGATCGGGAGCACCACGACCTGCTGGCCCGGCCGCACCGGCGCGACCGCGCCCTGCGGCTCCAGGGCGGTGCCGGCGGTGTCGAGGGCGTCGGGCAGGGCATCGGGCCCGGCCTCGAGGGCCGCGAGGGTGGCCTCGGAGCGGTGCCAGCGGCCCTCAGGGGTGATGGCCACCGGGTCGACCTCGTAGCGGCTGCGGTCGATGGCCCGCAGCACGTGGGCGGCCGACACCCGGGAGACCTCGTGCTCGGCCGACTGGCCGCCGTAGAGCAGGACGATCCGGATGGGGGCGGGTGCGTCGGTCACGGCGCCCGAGCATACGGCCGGTCCCCGCGCCCTCCGGGTACGGTCCACCCCATGCGGTTCACGACGGACGAGGTGGCGGCGGCGACGGGCGGCGAGGTGTTCGGCCGGGCCACCAGCATCGACGGCGCCAGCATCGACAGCCGTCACCTGCTGCCCGGCGAGCTGTTCGTCGCCCTGGTGGCGGAGCGCGACGGGCACGACTTCATCGCCGACGCCATCCGGGCCGGCGCCGGCGCCTACCTCACCGCCGGGCCGATCGAAGCCGGGACGGCGATCCTCGTGCCCGACACCGCCGCGGCGCTGAGCGCCCTGGGGGCGGCGGCGCGGGACCGCCTGCCCGACCGGGTGATCGGCATCACCGGCAGCGTGGGGAAGACCTCGCTCAAGGACATGCTGGCGAGCACCACCGCCACCTCGTTCCGGACCGCGGCCAGCGTCGGCTCGTTCAACAACGAGCTGGGTGTGCCCCTCACGCTGGTGGGCGCGCCGGACGGCACCGAGTGCGCGGTGCTGGAGATGGGTGCCCGAGATGTCGGCCACATCGACGCGCTGTGCGCCGTGGCCCGCCCGACGGTCGGGGTCGTCACGGTGGTGGCCGGCGTCCACCTCGAGGTGTTCGGCTCCATCGACGGCGTGGCCGAGGGCAAGTCCGAGCTGGTCCGCTGCCTGCCCGCCCACGGGACCGCCGTGCTCAACGCGGACGACCCGCGGGTGGCGGCGATGGCCACGGTCACCGACGCGTCGGTCCTCACCTTCGGCCAGGACGGCGGGGACGTCCGCGCCGAGCACGTCACGCTCGACGAGCACCTCCACCCCCGGTTCCACCTGCGCACGCCGTGGGGCGACACCGAGGTGCACCTCGCCATCGCCGGGCGCCACCAGGTGGTCAACGCCCTTGGTGCGGCGGCCGCCGCGCTCGCGGTCGGCGTGCCGATCGAGCGGATCGCCGAGGGCCTCGGCGGCGCTCGCCTTTCGGCGATGCGGATGGACCTGGTCGCGACGGAGGCCGGCTACCGGGTGCTCGACGACAGCTACAACGCCAGCCCCACGTCGGTGGCCGCCGCCCTGCGGGCCATCGAGGAGCTGCCGGCCGAGCGGCGCTTCGCCGTGCTCGGCACCATGCTCGAGCTCGGCCCCGACGAGGCCGAGCTGCACCGTGAGGTCGGGGTGCTGGCCGAGGAGCTCGGCATCCACCTGATCACGGTCGCCCAGCCCTGGTACGGCGTGGAGGGGGCCGACGCCGTGGCCGACCCCGACGCCGCGGTGGCCCGCCTGCGCGAGCTCGGCCTCGGCGACGGCGACGTGGTGTTGGTCAAGGCCAGCCGCGGCGCCGGGCTGGACCGGGTGGCGAAGTCCCTCACGTCGTGACGGTGGCGTCCTGCGTGGAGCGGGGCAGTGCGAGCACGCCGGGGGGACGCGTCGGCTCGAGGTCGGCCAGCCAGGCGAGCAGCACCGCCACCGCGCAACCCATCACCACCATGGGCCCGAGGCCGACCTGGACGCTCACCCAGCCGCCGAACATGCCACCAAAGGGCACGGTGCCGCCGAACCCCATGATCCACAGGGCCATCACCTTGCCGCGCACCGCGTCGTCGAGCTGCTCCTGCAGCACGGTCGACAGCGAGGTGATCACCGCGAAGTACACGCTGCCGAGGATGAGGATGGCGCCGTAGGCCGGGGTGCGGTGGTGCATGGTGCCGAACAGCAGCAAGAAGCCCGAGAACCCGACGAGCCCCACCCGGGTGAGCATGGGCTTGGACGAGCGGGCGAACACGGTGCCGATCGACAGCGCGCCGGCCACGGCACCGACGCCGAAGCAGGCGTACAGCAGGCCGTAGGCGCTGCTCTTCGACGCGATCCCGAGGTTGATGTCAGCGATCTTCGGCAGCAGCGAGATGAAGGGCAGCGAGAAGAACGAGAAGGTGAAGATCACGATGAGGCACTGGCGGACCACGCGGTCCCCGCCGGCGACGCGGAAGCCCTCGACGACCCGGTGGAAGCCCTGCGTGCCGGTGGCGACCGGCGGCGGGAGGGTGACGCCGAGCAGGGCCACGATCACGAAGCCGAAGCTGGCGGCGTTCAGCACGAACACCCACGACGCGCCGACGTGGGCATAGATGGAGGCGCCGATGATCGGGCCGATCACCCGTGACGCGTTCATCTGGACCGAGTTGAGCGAGATGGCGCCGGGGAGGTCGTGGCGGGGGACCATCACGGGCACGACGGCACTGAAGATCGGGGCGTACAGGGCGTTGCCGATGCCGATGGCGAGGACCACGAGCACGAGCGCCACCCGCGACGGGTCGGCGGCGGAGACCACGGCGGCGAGCAGCAGCGAGAACACCGCCTGCTGGACCGTGATCACCATCAGGGAGCGCTTGCGGTCGTAGGCGTCGGCGATCATGCCGCCGACGATCGAGAACACGAGCAGCGGGCCGAGCTGGGCGGCCACCAGCACGGTGAGGAAGGTGGTGGAGTGCGTCAGGTTCCAGGCGAGGGCGCCGAGGACCACGTTCTGCATCCAGGTGCCGATGTTGGAGGCGAACGCCCCCAGGTAGACCCGCCGGAACGTGGGGTGCGAGAAGGCCGCCCGGGCGGTGCCGGGCTCGAAGCGGCGATCGCCTTCGAGGTAGGCGTCCTCGACGTCCTCGACGCTGCTGCCCCCGGTCATGGGGTCGAGCGTACCGACGCGACGCGGCCGGCCCGAAGGCCGGCCCCGTGCAGGTTGGGATCGGAGGGTGCCGTCAGAAGCGGGCGGCGTACTCCGAGCTCAGGCGGATGGCCTTGGCCTCGGCGGCCAGGGTCTTGCCGCTGGACTCCATCGGCGTGACGATCGCCCAGAACTCCGCCTTGGACGGGAACTTCTGGCGCATGCCGCGGAACAGGCGGAAGGCCAGGACGTGGTTGGTCTTGGTCCGCACGTTCTCGGAGGACTCGGAGAAGTTGATCATCACGTCGCCGCGGTTCTTGGTGCCGTTGTCCAGGCGGGTGAGCCAGAACTGGCGGCCCGAGGCGTCGGGGGCCCGGCCCAGGACGTTCTGGTACACGAGGTCGATGAACTGCCCGTTGTCGAGCGTGCCGTAGACCCGCTTGAACTCCGACGACTCGGCGAACTTCTTGGCCGCGTTGATGAGGCCCTTGCCGTTGTCGAGCTGGCGCTGCCAGTAGGCGAAGCCGTCGGGGTCGGGTGGCCGGTTGAAGTACGCCACGTAGAGGCGCAGCAGCCGGGCATCGTCGAGCGTCAGGTCCGTGGCCACCAGGCTCGCCGTCAGGTCGTCGAGCGTCTGGGTGCACAGCGTGATCGGCGGGACCCACTGGTTCACCTGGGCGGTGGTGGGGTAGGCGCCGGTGAAGTCCAGGTACTGGCGGCTGACGCCGGCCGACACCGTGAGGAACGGCAATTCCTTGTCGGGTTGCATACCGCCGTGGTCGACGTGGTGGTCGACGAGGTCGTGGTGACGAGGTGTCGACGATGTCGAGGACGTGGTCGTGGTGGTCGCCGGGGTGCTGATCGTGAAGGTCAGCACGACGCTCGGGGTGGCCGCCGTGGAGAAGGCCGTGTTGGTGGCCGTGCTCTTCACCAGGACGAGCCGCCGCCGCCACCGCCGGCGCCCTTGCACCCGGTGTTGGCGTTCTGGCCGGCCTTGCCGCCGGCGTAGTGGCTGCCACTACCACCGCCGACGACGCTGACGCCGAGGCCGTCGAGGGTACCGGTCGAGGGGGCGCCGTTGCCGTCGCCAGCTGCCAGGTCGGTGTTCGCGCCGCCGGCGCCGCCCTTACGCCGCCGAGCCGCCGCCGGAGTCGCCGCCGTTGCCGCCAGCGTTGCCGGACGGGTCGAAGCCGCCATCGCCGCTGGCGTTGGAGGAGGCGCCACCGTTGCCGCCGCCACCGGCGGCGTGCCCGCGCAGTTGGAGACGCCGGCGCCGCCGCCGCCACCGGCGACCACGAGGGGCGTGCCGTTGCCGGCCTGGCAGTCAGGGCCCGAGCAGGCAGCGCTGGAGCCGCCGCCGCCACCGCCACCGGCGCCGGTCTGGCCGATCACGATGTAGCCGTTGCCGGTGTTGCCGCCGTAGGACCAGCCGCCGGCGTTGGTGCTGGTGGTCGTGGTGTTGTTCTGGCCGTCGGCGCCGTTGCAGCCGACGATGGCGGAGAACACCTGGCCGGGCGCGGCCGGGAAGGTGCCGATGGCCCGGGCCCGCCGGTGCTACCGCTGTACTTGGAGCTGAGGCCGCGAGCCGCCCTTGCCGGCCCTTGCCGCCGACGGCGGTGATGGTGACTGGATGCGGCGTTGGCCGGGGCCGTGGTCGACCGGGGCGACGCGCGTACGCGGTGCCGGGGCGACCAGTTGAGGTGGTGGTGATGACCGGCGGGCCTGTCGGGTGGTGGTGGCCGCCGTCGTGGTGGTCGACCTGGTCGGTGGTGGCACCGGTGGTGGTGGTGGCGTGCTGCCGCCAGCGGCCGTGGTGGTGACGCCGCCGTGGTTGTCGTGGTGGTGAAGGCCGCGATGGTGGTGCTCGTGACCGCCGTGAGGGGGTGACGGCGTTGCACGAGACGCTGATCGAGCCGGCGGCGGTGAGGGTGTAGGCGCCGCTCGGCTTCATCGTGATCTTCTGGGTCGAGCCCACGGTGCCCGTCGCCTTCAGGTCGAAGTCGAGGGTGGGGTTGGTGAAGCTGGCGCCGTTGGCCACCGGGCCGGGCACCTTCACCGAGAAGGTGGAGCCGCTGAAGGTCACGGTGCTGCCCGAGGTGTTCGAGCTGCCGCCGGTGAGCACGGCCGAGCCGGCGACGTAGCTGACGCCGGTCGGGAGCTGGAACGACGTGACCATGTTCTTGATCTCGGCGCCGCTCGCGGTGCCTGCGCCGTCGGGTGCGAGCTTGATGTGGAAGTTGGTGTTCTGCTCGGCGCTCGCCGGGAACGTCGGCACGAGCGTCGTGGTCTGGCTGCCACCGATGCCGCAGTCCAGCTTCTGGCTGACGACGGCGGTACCAGCGGGTGCCGCTGCTCACGGCGATGGTGGCCAGTTCGCGGCACCGGCGATGGTGGCCAGCACGGCACGTCGGAACGTACGTGGTTGCATTCGGTTGCTCCCCCCAGGAGTCCGTCGGAGTGCGCCCACCCCCGGCGCGCGGTCCGGTGAGTCTGACACACCGTCAGGTCCGGTTCACAAGCGCCCCCACCAGGACGTGGGACGGGTGTCCGGCCGGTACCGTCGTGCGGGTGCCCCGCCACGACCCGCCTCGCATCGCCACCGCCCCAGCGACCGCGGGCTGGATCGACGACGCGGTGCGCGCCGGCGGGGGCGAGGTGGTGGCGCCCGAGGACGCCACCGCCGTGGTGTGGACCCACCCCGACGACGCCGACGGGCTGCGGGCGCTGCTGGCGGCGAGCCCCCAGGTCGACTGGGTGCAGCTGCCATGGGCGGGCATCGAGCCCTACGTCGGCCTCCTGCACGACGGGCGCACGTGGTCGTGTGCCAAGGGGGTCTATGCCGACCCGGTCGCGGAGCACGCGCTGGCGATGCTGCTCGCCGGCTTCCGCAACCTGCACCGCTACAGCGCGGCGACCACCTGGACCGACCAGGCCGGTCGCAACCTGCTCGGCGCCAAGGTCACGATCTTCGGAGGCGGTGGGATCGCCGAGTCCCTCATCGGCCTCCTCGCCCCCTTCCACTGCGACGTCACGGTGGTGCGCCGGCGGCCCGAGCCGGTGCCCGGCGCTCGGCGGGTGCTCGGCCCCGATGACCGTGCGGGCGCGCTGGCCGGCGCCGATGCCGTGGTGCTGGCGCTGCCGCTGCTCCCGGACACGGTTGGCCTGATCGGGCCGGACGAGCTGGACCAGATGGAGGACCACGCCTGGCTCGTGAACGTCGCGCGCGGCGGGCACGTCCAGACCGATGCCCTGGTGGCTGCGCTGCGGGCGGGGCGCATCGGCGGTGCCGCGCTCGACGTCACGGACCCCGAGCCGCTGCCCGACGGCCACCCGCTGTGGGACCTGCCCAACGTGCTCATCACCCCGCACACCGGCAACACCAAGGCGATGGCGCGCCCACTGCTCGGCACCCGGATCGCCGAGAACGTCCGGCGCTACGCCACCGGCGAGCCGTTCATCGGCCTCGTCGACCCCGACCTCGGCTACTAGGGGTTCGGCCACGGCCTCGCACTACGACCGCCTCGGGGTCACCCCGGCCGCCTCCACCGAGGAGGTGCGCGCTGCGTACCGCGCCCTCGCCCAGCGCCTGCACCCCGATCGCCAGGTCGGCGCATCGCCGGCCGAACGGGCGCTGGCCGAGCGGCGGATGCGCGAGATCAACGAGGCGTGGGAGGTGCTGCGGGACCCGGCGCGCCGCCGCGCCTACGACCAGGAGCGCCTCGGGCCCCGCGCGGCCTCGCCCTCGTCGCCGCCCCGGCCCTCGCCCGCAGCGGCACCCGAGGTCGACGACGACCTGGTGGACGTGGCCCCCGACGCCCACGGGCTCGGCGGCTCGCTGCTGCGCCACCTGCCGTGGGTCGCCATCGCGCTGCTCCTCATCGGCATCTTCGTGTTCAGCGCCTACGCGTCGAACCCCGGCAAGCGGACGCCGCTGCCGACCACGGCCGTGCCGGTCGTCGAGGGATCGTGCCTCGACGTGTCGACCGGCCCGAGCACGACGGTCGTGCCGTGCGCTGGGCCCCACGACCTGCGGCTCGTGGCGCGCGTCTCAGGCCCGGAGGACTGCCCGGTCGGGACCGAGCCCCGGCGCCTCGGCACCGATGGCCTCGTCGACTGCGTGCAGGCCACCTGAGCTTGGAGGCGTGGGTAGGGTCCGCCCCATGGACTTCCGCCGCACCGACATCGAGTCCCTGGCCACCCAGGTCCGCGAGCGGGAGGTGTCGTCGGTCGAGCTGACCGAGCACGCCCTCGCTCGGATCGAGGCCACCAACGGCGAGGTCAACGCCTTCGTCGCCCTCGACGCGGATGCCGCCCTGGCCCAGGCCGCGGCGGTGGATCGGCGGGTGGCGCGAGGTGAGGAGGTCGGGCCGCTCGCCGGCATCCCCATCGGGGTCAAGGACACCGAGGATGCGGTCGGCTTCCGGACCACCGAGGGCTCCCGCCTGTTCGCCGATCGGCCCCCGGCCACCACCGACTCCGTCCTGGTGGCCCGCCTCCGCCAGGCGGGCTGCGTCGTCGTCGGCAAGACGAACACCCCCGAGCTGGCCTGGAAGGGCGACACGGACAACCTGCTCTTCGGTCGGACGGCGAACCCGTGGTCGCTGGAGCGCTCCGCTGGTGGCTCGTCGGGCGGCAGCGCCGCGGCCGTCGCGGCGGGGATGGTGCCGATGGCCACCGGCTCCGACGGTGGTGGGTCGCTGCGGATCCCCGGGGCGCTGTGCGGGCTGACCACCATGAAGGCGTCGCTCGGCCGGGTGCCGGCCGGCGGCAAGAAGCCGCCGAGCTGGGCCGACCTGTCGAGCAAGGGCGTCCTCGTCCACACGGCCCGGGAGAGCGCCTACGCCCTCGATGCCGTGATCGGGCCGGACCCGACCGACCTCCGCGCCCTGCCCATGCCCGACGAGTCCTGGCGCGGTGCGGTCGAGGACCTGCACGTGCCGCGCCTGGTGGTCTGGTCGCCGACGCTCGGCTACGCGGTGCTGGACGACGAGATCCGGTCCATCTGCGAGGGGGCGCTGCGGGCGCTCGAAGCGCGTGGGACCGAGGTCGAGGTCGTGGACGACATCATCGACGAGGACCCGGCGCTGCCCTGGCTGCACCTGTCGCTGACGGCCAACCTCCGGGTCGTCGAGGCCGAGGACCCTGATGGCGCCCGCTGGGACGAGATGGACCCGTCGCTGGCCGGGATGATGCGCTGGGTGCGAGACAACGCCACCCCCACCACGGTGCTCGAGGCCCAGGACGTGGCGCACCGCCTCAACCTCCGCCTCGTCGAGGCGTTCCACCGGGCCCCGCTGCTCCTGACGCCCACCGTGGCCGGCCACACCCCGGTCGGCTCGGCTCCCGGGCTCGTCAACGGCGAGCCCGACGTCGCGTGGGTCCGCTACACCTACCCGTTCAACCTGACCCGGTCACCGGCGGGCACCGTCTGCGCCGGCTTCACGAGCGATGGCATGCCGGTGGGCCTCCAGGTGGTCGGGCCGCAGCACGCAGACGTGGCCGTCCTGCGGATGCTCGCCGTGCTGGAGGAGGTGGTGGGCGTCGACCACCGCTGCCGCTACGAGCCTTCGACGTCCACGAGCCGGTAGCCGACGCCCGGCTCGGTCACCAGCTCCGGTGCGCCGAGGCCGGCGAGCTTCGTGCGGAGCTGGCTGGCGTACACCCGCAGGTACTGGGTCTCGGTGCCGTAGCCCTCGCCCCACACCTCCTGCAGGATCATGCGGTGGGTCAGGACCCGCCCGGGGTGGCGGGCGAGCACGGCGAGGAAGCCGAACTCCTTGGGCGTGAGGTCCAGCTTGGTGCCGCCGACCCGGACCTCGTGGCGCGGGATGTCGACCACCAGGTCGCCCACCTGCAGCTCGGCTTCCTCGAGGGCGTCGCCCCCGTGGCGGGCCTGGGCGTGGCGCAGGGCGACCCGCACCCGGGCCAGCAGCTCCGGGGTGGAGAACGGCTTGGTCACGTAGTCGTCAGCGCCCTCGTCGAGCGCGGTGACCTTGGCCTCGTCGGACCCCTCGGCGGTGAGCACCACGATCGGCACGTCGCTCCATGCCCGGATGCGCCGGCAGACCTCGATGCCGTCGAGGTCGGGCAGCCCGAGGTCCAAGATGATGAGGTCCGGCGTGGCGCCGGCGGCTCGCTCCAGCGCTTCGTGGCCGTCTCGGGCGACGTCGACGCGGTAGTCCCGTGCCTCGAGCGCCGCGGTGAGCGCCCGCACGATGGCGTGCTCGTCGTCGACCACCAGGATCCGGGGCAGCGCGGTCGGGATCATCGGCTCACCTCGGGGACCTCGAAGACGGGCATCGTGAACGTGAAGCGGGCCCCGCCGCCGGCGGCGTCGGCCACGCCGATCGTGCCGCCGTGGGCCTCGACGACGGCCTTGCAGATGGCCAGGCCGATGCCGCTCGAGCGGCTGCCGTGGCTGCGCTGGAAGGCCTCGAAGATGCGGGACCGCTCCGTGGCGATCACCGGGTCGCCGTGGTTCTCCACCCACACCTCCACCATGGTGCCCGCCTCGCGGGCCCCGACGCGGATGGTCGACCGGGGCCGCCCGTGGCGGGCCGCGTTCTCCAACAGGTTGGTGACCACCAGGTCGAGCTGGGTGTAGTCGGCTCGGACCATCGGCAGGTCTGGTGGCAGGTCGGTCTCGACGCGGTGGTCCCGGATCATCCGGCGCAGCCGGGCCACGGTGGCGTCGAGGAGCTCGGCGAGGTCGACGGCCTGGCGGTCCGGCGCGAACGACCCGGCCTCGATGCGGCTCATCGACAGCAGGTTGGCGACCAGGCGGTCGAGCCGCTCGGCCTCGTCGCTGACCAGGGCCAGGAGCTCGGTGCGGGTGTCCTCGTCGTAGACGGTGTCGCTCTGGAGGTCCGACGACACGGCGCGGATCGTGGCGAGCGGGGTGCGCAGGTCGTGGGAGACCGAGCGCAGCAGGGCGGCCCGCTGCTCGTCGACCTCCTTCATCACCGCCAGCTCGGCCAGCTCCTCCATGAGCCGCTCCTGCTCCTGCCGCGCCCGCTCCAGGCGCACGGTGAGCTCCTCGAGCTCCCGCGCCCGGGCCTCTGCGAGGTGGCGCCGAGATGCCTCGCGGCCGGTCAGCTCGCCGACGCCGACGGCCACCAGCACGAAGACGGCGAGCGCGGCCACGTCTTCGGCCTCCAGGATCTTGAACTCGCCGAAGGGCGGCAGGAACCACAGGCCGAACGCCACGGCGCTGCCCACCGACACCAGGGCGGCAGCCGTGCGGCCGCCGAGGAGGGCAGCCACGACGCCGGGCACCAGGAGGATCAGGGCCGGCGTGGCGGTGCTGAGGGAGCTGCGCAGCGGCAGCAGGACCAGCACGGCGACGATGGCGAGCCCGCCGCCGACCACGACCCCGAGGGGCCGGGAGGGGAGGCGGTCGGCGAGCTGCACGCCTCCATCTTGACCGTGTCCGGCGCCCGGACCACCGCCTCCGGGGTGGTGGCGTGCCCTCGTGGCCGCATCTTTACGGGATCCTTGCGGGAGCGGCCGTTTCGCGACGCCGTCTTCGCGCGGCGGTTCCCGATGATCGACCCATGTCCGTCGTCGAAGACGCCCCAACCGACGCCAACCCGACCGCCGCTGGCCGACCAGTGCCCGGCGTGCTGCCGCCGAAGGCCGGCGTCGAGATCCCCGAGAACCGCTCCTACCGGGTGAAGCAGAAGGTCCTCGGGCCGCCGCTGCACACCGACCAGCTCGAGCACGAGCGGCTCGGCAAGCCCACCGCCCTGGCCGTGTTCGCGAGCGACGCCCTGTCATCGACGGCGTACGCCTCTGAGGAGATCCTCCGCACCCTGCTGCCGGCGATCGGCTTCCTCGCCTTCACGGCCTACCTGGTGCCCACCACCCTCGTGCTGGTCGGGGTGCTGGTCATCTTGATCTTCAGCTACCGCCAGACGATCAAGGCGTACCCCTCGGCGGGCGGCGCCTACATCGTCACGAAGGACAACCTGGGCCTGCTGCCTGCCCAGGTGGCCGGCGTGGCGCTGCTCACCGACTACATCCTCACGGTCGCCGTGTCGGTCTCGGCCGGCATGGCCGCCCTGTACTCGGCGGTGCCGTCGCTCTACGAGTTCCGGGTCCCGATCGCGCTGAGCTTCATCGCCATCATCGCCCTCGGCAACCTCCGGGGCGTGAAGGAGTCCGGGAAGCTGTTCGCCATCCCGACCTACGCGTTCATCGTGTCGATGTTCGCCATGCTCATCGTGGGCATCGGTCGGGGCGTCACCCAGGGCTTCGCCCACGCGCCGATGCCGAGCGAGCCGGTCTCGATCGGGACGGGTGCCGTCACGATCATCCTGCTCCTCCGGGGCTTCGCCTCCGGTGGTGCGGCCATGACCGGCGTCGAGGCCATCTCCAACGGCGTGCCCGCCTTCAAGCGACCCGAGGCCAAGCACGCGCGGGAGACGCTGATGGTCATGGGCGTCATCCTCGGCACGCTCTTCCTCGGCATCTCGTTCCTCGCGGCCAAGTACCAGACCGTGCCGAGCGACAAGGCCACGGTGATCTCGCAGGTGGCCAAGATGGCCTTCGGCGGGGGCGCCGCCGGGCACGCCGCCTTCCTGTTCGTGCAGGCGGCCACCATGCTCATCCTGGTCCTGGCCGCCAACACCTCGTTCGCGGACTTCCCCCGGCTGGCCAGCTTCCACGCGGACGACGCCTTCATGCCCAAGCAGCTCACCAAGCGGGGGCATCGACTCGTCTTCTCGAACGGGATCATCGCCCTGGCCGTCTCGGCGGCGGTGCTGGTCGTGGTCTTCCAGGCCGACGTCACCCACCTGATCCCCCTGTACGCGATCGGCGTGTTCACCTCGTTCACGCTGTCGCAGACCGGCATGTCGATCCGGCACCTGAAGCTGAAGGAGCCCGGCTGGCGCCTCGGCCTCTTCGTGAACGGCCTGGGCGCGGTGACCACCGGCGTGGTGACGCTGGTGATCGGCACCATGAAGTTCACCCACGGCGCCTGGTTCATCATCGTGCTGGTCCCGATCATGGTGGCCCTGCTGGTGCGGCTGAACCGCCAGTACGAGTCCGAGGCCGTCGAGCTCGCCCACGACGTGGACGCCGCCATCGGCGCCGCGGTGCGGCCCCGCCACGCCGTGCTCGTCATGGTGTCGGACCTGGACCGCCCGGTCGCCCGTGCCATCCAGTACGCCCGCACGATGCACGCGGATGAGACCCGGGCCGTGCACGTGGCGGTGGACCCCAACCACGCCAAGGAGCTCGCCCAGAAGTGGACGAAGCTCGGGATGACCCGGGTGCCGCTCGACGTGGTCGACTGCCCGGACCGTCGCATCGACCGGGCCGTGCTCGACGTGGTGGCCGACGAGCTCGCCGACGAGCGCACCGAGGTCAGCGTGCTCGTGCCCCGCCGGGAGTACCAGCACTTCTGGCACCGGCTCCTGCACGACCGCACCTCGGACCAGCTGGCGACCGCCCTGGCCCAACTGCCCCACGCCAACGTGACCTTCGTGCCGTACCACTTCGGCGACGTGGCCATCTCCGATGAGGAACGGGAGGCGTTCCATGCGTCCAAGCAGCCCCACCACTGAGGCCGAGGCCGTGGCCCTCGACGACGCCGAGGTCGACGCCGGTGGCGTCGGGCCCCAGGTGGCGCCGAGCGCCTGGCTGCGCCCCGAGGCCACGCACCCGATCGCCGAGGTGGTGTACCGGCGCCGGGCCCAGGTCGGTGGTCGCATCCGCTCGGTCCGGGTCCGGCCGTGGGGCGAGGTGCCCACGCTCGAGGCCGTCGTCGCCGACGACACGGCCGCCATCACGGTCGCCCTCCTGGGCCGGCGCGAGCTCGCCGGCGTGGCGCCGGGCGCCCGCATCACCGTCGAGGGGATGGTGGGGGAGCGCCAGGGGAAGCTCGTGATCCTCAACCCTGCGTACGACCTCCAGGCCCCTGATCCCTCCGGGTCCTGACCAGGCGCTGCGGCGGACCGGATGTGGGACCGGTCCGCCGCTCGCGCTAGGGTGCCTGCTCCACCCGGGCGTATAGCTCAGTCGGCTAGAGCGCTGCCTTCACACGGCAGAGGTCACAAGTTCGAGTCTTGTTACGCCCACCAGGAAGAGGCCCCCACCGGGGGCCTCTTGCCGTTCTGGGAGCTCGCCGGGAGGCGGCTGGACCGAGCTAGTCGGTCTTGATGTCTTGGATCTGGGCCTCGTCCTGGTCGTTCAGGCCCACGATCAGGGTGGCCTTCTGGCCGTCGTTGTCGACCGCGGCGCAGTCGATGGTCTTGCCCTTCGGGATGACCACCAGCTTCGTGCCGGGGCAGTCGACGGACTTCACGTCGACGTTGTTGTCCGACAGCTGCTTGGCCAGGCCATCGTCGATCACGCTCTTCTTGTAGACCGCGCCGACCACCGAGCTCTCGAAGTGGGTGTCGTCCTTGAAGGTGACCTTCACCGGGACCGTCTTGCCCTCGAGCTCCATGTCGCAGGTGAAGGTCTCGCCCTCCTTCGCCTTCGCGTCGTCGGGGCAGGTGACCGTGGGCTCCTCGGCCAGGTTCAGCTTGTCCTTGACCTGCGTGGCGATCTGGTCCTTGACCTGCTCGCTGGTCGAGCTGCAGGCGCCCAGGGCGAGCGGCACGACCGCCAGTGCGAGCAGCCCGAGCGAACGACGACGGATCTTGGTGTGCACAGCGGTCCCTCTCTCCCATGGGGTGACCGTCGAAACCTAGCAACGCGTCCTGACCGGGTGCGGGATTCCAGGTCCCGCTCAGCCCTTGGCCTGGCCCGAGCCCGAGGACACCATGAGGCCCCGTGCGTCGACGGCCTCGAAGTCGCTGCCGTGGAGGCGCTTCAGGGTGGCGAGGGCGTCGTTGTCCCACCGCTCGTCGGGCACGCCCGAGAGGTACCAGGCCGACCCGTTGTCGGCGACGATCGCACCGTGGGACTGCAGCGCCACGATGATCGGGCGCACCAGGGCCGGGAAGTCCTGGGGCCGCACCGACGCCTTCAGGCGGAACCGCTGGCCCATCGCCGGCACGTTGGCGTCGGCGGTGGACCCGGCCTGGTGGCGGGCCGGCCACAGGTAGGCGCTGCGGGAGCGAGGGACCGTCATGCGGATCGCGTGGTCGATCGTGCCCGCGGCGACCTCGTCGTAGCGGACGAGGCCGGGCAGGATCGGCAGGCCTGCGGCGTCGGCCGACGTCCAGCCCGCCGGGCGCAGCGCGTTCGACCGGAGGTCCCGTGGCACCGGAGCCGGCGCTCCACCGGCCCGCCGAGGAGCGATGGGCGTCGTAGAGCTCGTAGAGGCGGCGCGCCCTTGTCCACGATCAGCACGTGGCGATCGCCGGTGCTGTTCGCGCCGCCCTCGATCGGCGGGTCGGCCGGGATCGGGTACGGGCCGGGATCGCTCTCGTCGGCGTACCCGAAGGTGACCGGCACCTTGGCTTGGGAGCCGGGGACAACGACGTAGGGGATGCCGATGGGCCCGCCGTCCCACAGCCCCGAGCCGAAGTCCGCCTTGAGCGGCGCCGACGCCCCGACCGACGACACCAGCGATGACGAGTTGGACAGCACCGGCAGCGCCGTCACCTTCGCGTGCCAGTGCGAGTCGCTCGGGAACATCGGGCACGACGTGCCGGGCACCTGGCCCTGGCAGGCCACGAGCCCGATCACGAGCACGGAGGAGCAGGCGAGGGAGGCGATCGCCCGACGTCGGAAGGCCATCGAGGACGGTAACGGCGCCCCGCGCCTGAGCCTTGATGGGTCGAACGGCCGGTTGGGCCGATGCCGGGCGCGCGACGATGGCCCCATGCCCGTCCTCCCCGAGCCCCCCGCCGCCTCGTTCGCCAGCGACAACTACGCCGGCGCCTCGCCCGAGGTGATGGCGGCCCTCGAGGCGGCCAACCGGGGACCGGCCGCCGCCTACGGCGAGGACCCCTGGACCGCGGCGGCGGTGGACGCCTTCCGGGAGCTGTTCGGGCTGCCGGTCGAGGTGCGGTTCTGCTGGGGCGGCACCGGCGCCAACGTCGTCGGGCTGGCCACCGTCCTGCAGGGCTGGCAGTCGGTGATCACCGTGGACTCGGCCCACATCGTGGTGGACGAGTGCGGGGCGCCGGCCCGCTTCAGCGGCGCCACCGTCACCCCGGTGCCGGCGGTCGACGGCAAGCTGGTGCCCGAGGCCGTCGACCCGTTCCTCGACTGGCGGGGCGTCGAGCACCACCCCCAGCCCCGAGCGCTGTCGATCAGCCAGGCCACCGAGCTCGGGACGCTCTACACCGCAGACGAGATCGCCACGCTGGCCGAGCTCGCCCACGCCCACGACATGGTCCTGCACGTCGACGGTGCGCGCATCGCCAACGCGGTGGCGGCCTCGGGTGGCGACCTGCGCTCGCTCGTCGTCGAGCCTGGGGTCGACGTGCTCACGTTCGGGCTCACCAAGGACGGTGCCCTCTACGGCGAAGCCGTCGTGTACCTCCGCCCGGAGCTCGCCGAGGCTGCCTCCTACGTCCGCAAGCAGGCCGGCCAGCTGCCGTCGAAGGGCCGGTTCGTGGCCGCGCAGGCCTCCGCGCTGCTGGCCGACGACCTCTGGCTGCGCAACGCCGCCCACGCCAACGCCATGGCCGCTCGCCTGGCCGAGGGCATGGCCTCGGTCCCCCAGGTGGAGCTGCTCGCCCCGCCCCAGGCCAACGCGGTGTTCGCCCGCATCCCATGGGAGCGGCTGGAGGACCTGCAGGCGTGGTCGTTCTTCTGGCCCTGGGACCCGGGGGGCTCGCTCGTGCGGTGGATGACCAGCTTCGCGACCACGCCCGACGACGTCGACCGGTTCGTCGCCGGGGTCGCTGCCATCTTGGGGGAGGGCGCGTGATCGAGGTGCCGATCCGAGACGAGTCCATCCGCCTCGGCCAGCTGCTCCAGCTGGGCGGCGTGGTCGATTCGGGCTCGGACGCCAAGTTCCTGCTCGCTGGTGGCGAGGTGCTGGTCAACGGCGAGCCCGAGGTGCGGCGGGGCCGCCAGGTCCGACCGGGCGATGTGGTCGAGGCGCTGGGCGAGCGCCTCGTGGTCGTCTCGGAGGGGTAGCTACTACTGGCCCGAGAGCCGGGCCACCACGGGAGCGATGGCGTCCATGGCGTCCAGGCTCACGCCGATCGACGCGATCCCGACTCGGTCCCGCCACCCAAGGAGCGTCTCCACCATCTGGTCCTCGGTGCCGGCGAGCGCGTGCGGGGACTCCAGGGCCTCCTGCGGGGAGAGCCCGAGGGCCGGGGCCAGCGCCTCGGCCACGCCGTCGCGATCGTCGGTGGCGATCACCAGGTGCAGCCGCGTGTGGAGCTCGATCTGGTCGAAGCGGTCGCCGGCCACCGCACGGATCCAGCCGAGCTTGCGCTCGGTGGCGGCCGCGGTGGCGTCGGGGCCGGCCGAGGCGTCGATGACCCCGTTGGGCAGCTTCGGGTTGAGGCCGATGATGTCGGCGTGGCGGGCGGCCAGCTCGAGGACCTTGCGGCCGCCACCGCCGACGAGCAGGGGCAGCGGCTGCTGGACGGGCTTGGGCGAGCCGCTCAAGCCGTCGATGCGGTAGTGCTCGCCCTCGAACGTGCACGGCCCCTCCGACAGGAGGGAACGGACGACCACGATGGCCTCCTCGAGGCGAGCGATGCGCACCGACGGCGGATCCATCGGGATGCCGGCAGCGTGGTAGTCCGACGTCATCCAGCCGGCGCCCATGCCGAGCTCGAAGCGACCCTCCGAGAGGATGTCGAGCGTGGCCGCCTCCTTGGCCAGCACGGCCGGGTGCCGGTAGTCGTTGCAGAAGACCAGGGCACCGACGCGCATCGTGGAGGTCGCGTCGGCGGCGGCCATCAGGGCGGCGACGGGGGAGAGCTGGTCGTCGAGGTGGTCCGACACGGTCAGGCGGTAGAAGCCGAGGTCCTCGACCTTGCGGGCGAGGTCCCGCCAGTGGGCGGCGGTGATGTCGGGGGGCGACTAGCACTGGACGCCGAAGCGGAAGGGCGGGGGAGGGGTGGCGGACATGGCCCCAAGCGTGGCACCTGGGCCCCGAGTTGGCATATCGACAAGGTGTTGCTATCTTGTCGACACGATGTCGACAACCAAGGATGCTCCCCGTGTTCCTTGCCCTGCATGATCTCCGCCGCGGCATGCGGCGCTTCGCCCTCGTGGCCGTGGTGGTCGCCCTGGTGGCCACGCTGTCCACCGTCCTGGCCGGCCTGGCCGACGGGCTGGTGCGCGACGGCACGTCGGGCCTGCGCCGCCTCCCCGCCACCCACCTCGCCTTCGCCCCGCACTCCGGCGGCGTCTTCAGCCGGTCGGTCCTCGGGCCCGATGCCATCCAGACCTGGGTCGAGCAGCCCGGCATCGACGCCTCGCCCCTCGGCATGTCCTTCGTCAACGCCGCCTCCACCAACGGCGGGCCGAGCCTGGACCTCGCCCTGTTCGGCGTGGCGCCCGACAGCTTCCTCCTGCCCAACGCCGAGGCCCGCAAGGCGATGGCGGGGGAGCCGGGCCTGGTCCTCGCCGAGGAGCTGCGCGACGAGGGGGTGAAGGTCGGCGATCGCTACCGGGTGGCCGGATCGGACTTCGACCTGCCCGTGCTCGGGTTCACCTTCGCCGGCTCCTACGGCCACGTGCCGATCGCCTACGTCCCCCTCGCCACCTGGCAGGAGCTCACCTACGGCAGCGACGCCCGGGACCGTGTCAGCGCGATCGCCCTGCGCAACCTGGGCGACACCAACATCGCCGGCGTCGACACCAACGCCGGCACCGAGACCATCACCAAGCAGGCCGCCTACGCGGGGTCGCCCGGCTTCAGCGCCGAGACGGCCACCATGACCCTCATCCGAGGGTTCCTGCTGGTGATCGCCGCCATGATCATCGGGGCCTTCTTCACGGTGCTCACCGTGCAGCGGACCCGCCAGATCGGGCTGCTCAAGGCCCTCGGCGCGTCCACCTGGTACGTGCTGCGGGACGGGGTCGGGCAGATGACCCTCCTGGTGGTGGTGGCCACCGCGATCGGCACCGCGGCGGGCGCCGCGGTCGTGGCCGTCCTCCAGGGCGGCCCCGTGCCGGTCGAGCTCACCGCCTCCACCGTGCTCACCAGTGCCGTCGCCCTCGTGGTCGCCGGCGTGCTGGGGAGCTTGGTCTCCATGCGGCGCATCGCCCGCGTGGAGCCCGTCGTCGCCCTCGGAACGGAGATCTGACATGGCTGCCACCGACACCCCGCCTCGCACCACGACCGCCCCGCTCGCCCTGCGCTCGGTCACCGTCACGGTGGCCGACGGCGACGAGCAGCGCACGATCCTCGACGGCGTGGACCTCGACGTCGCCGCCGGCGAGGTCCTGGTGGTCACCGGGCCGTCCGGCTCGGGGAAGTCCACCCTCCTCGCCGTCGCCGGCCTGCTGCGCCGCCCCGACGAGGGCACGGTGATCCTGGGCGGCGAGGAGGTCCCCGAGTGGGGGGACCGGGCCCGCACGCGCCTGCGGCGCGACCACGTCGCGGTGATCTACCAGCAGGCCAACCTCGTGCCGTCGCTCACCGCGCTCGAGCAGCTCGAGCTCGTCGGCCACATCCGCGGCCACCGGCCCCGGGCCGTGCGGGCCCAGGCACGCGAGCTGCTGCGCGAGGTGGACATGGACGACCATCGCCACAAGCTCCCCCAGCAGCTGTCCGGCGGCGAGCGCCAGCGGGTCGGGATCGCCCGGGCCCTCATGGCCGAGCCCACGGTGCTGCTCGCCGACGAGCCGACCGCATCGCTCGACCCCGCCCTCGCCGCCACCGTGGCTGCCCTCATCGCCCACCGGGCCCGGGACCACGACCTCGCCACCCTCGTCGTCACCCACGATCCCGAGCCGGTGTCGGTGGCGACGCGCCACCTCCACCTGGAGGGTGGTGTGCTCCAGCCCGTCGCGGTGGCAGGCTGACGCCGTGCCGAAGATCAGCGCCGCCAGCGTCGCCGAGCACGTCGAGCAGCAGCGCGCCGCGGTGAGCGAGGCCGCCCTGCGCCTCTTCGTCGAGCGCGGCTACCACGCCGTCAGCCTGGGCGACATCGCCGCCGAGGTCGGCCTGGCCCGCAGCTCGCTCTACCGCTACGTGCCGGACAAGGCCCACCTGCTCGTCGAGTGGTTCCGGCGCGAGCTGCCGGTGGAGGCGGCGCGCTCGGCCGAGGTGCTCGACCGGCCAGGCACGCCGCTCGAGCGGCTCCAGGGGTGGGCGCTCGAGCAGCTCGCCTACGCCCGGACGCCCGAGCACGTGCTGGTGTCCACCCTCGCCGAGGTCGCGCCCCAGCTCGACGAGCCCACCCGGATCGAGCTGGCCCAGGCCCACGGCGCCCTGTTCGCACCGCTGCTGGCGGTGGTCGAGGAGGCGGGCCTCGAAGGCGCCGACGCCCGCGCCGCGGTCGCCCTGCTCGGCGGGATGGTCCTCGCCGCCGGGCGCCACGAGGCCGACGGTGGGGACCGCGAGGCGGTCGAGGCCCGGCTCTTGGCCGGCGTGGCCGGCCTGATGGAACCCTCACGAGGTTCCTAGGCGGTCCACAGCCAACGTTGAGGTTGGCCCGCCACCATGGCCCTCGTACTCGCCGCACCTGCGGCCCGAACGAGGAGCATCCGTGGAGAACCCCCCGCCCACCGACCCCACCCAGGCCGCCGGGCTCGGCGCCAACGACCCCACCGCCGCCCAGCCGGTCGCCCCTGTCGGCGACCCGGCGGTGGCGCCACCGCCTCCTGCCGGTCCCGCCTACGTCCCCCCGACCGCCGGCGCCGGCGCACCACCCCCTCCCGGTGCGCCGGCTGCCGCGGCGGCCAACGGCTCGAGCGGCCCGTCCAAGCGCACCTGGGTGACCGCCGCCGCGGTCGCCGGCGCCGTGGTCGTGGCCGGTGCCGCGGGCTACGGCCTCGGCCGCTCTGGTGACGGTGGCGAGCACCGCGGCGATCGCGATGCAGGTTCGCAGCTCCTCCCGTGGGGCGGCAGCGACGACGACGGCGGCTGGGACCGCGACGGCGACCACGGGGGCTTCCCCGGCCAGGACCAGTCCCAGGGCCAGAACCAGGGCCAGAACCAGGGCCAGAACCAGGGCCAGGGCGGCTTCGGTGGGGCGACCCCCGGCGGTGGCCAGTTCGGCCCCGGCCAGGGCGGCCCGTCCACCAACAGCGGCGGCAGCTGACGGCGAGGGCTAGGGGAGCGCGTACTCGGGGACCGTCGAGGTCTCCGGGTCCAGGTGCTCGAGCCAGTGGTCCAGGCCAGCCGGGTCTGCCAGGTCACCGGGGTGGTGGCCTGGCAGGGCCGAGACCACCATCACGGGCACGGCCGCGAACACGTAGCTGAGCGACCAGCGGGCGAGCCGCAGGTGGGCGGTCGGCGAGAAGAGGCGGCCCTCGCCGGCGAGCATCACCAGCGTCGCGGCGAACGCGCCCACCGCCATCGTGATGGCGGCCACCCAGGTGGCGGCCGCGTACCGCAGGCGCCCACCGCCGGAGGCCTGGTACACGTCGAACGCCACCCGCTTGTGCTCGACCTCCTCGGCCAGGTGCCAGAGGAAGAGCGTGGCGACCGTCGGCTCGGCGTCGCGCATCAGCGACTGGTGCTGGTCCACCCAGCGGGCCGCCACGAACGCCACCGTCTCGAAGCCGGCAGCGAACGCCAGCCCGAACCGGGTGCTGCGGCGGCGCAGGAAGCCGAACCACCGGGCCAGCCACCCGTCGACCCGGGCGAGCCCACCCCAGCGGGCCACCAGCAGGTCGTTGAACCGGCGGTGCTGGCCGTGGTGCTGGGCCTCCTGCGCGGCGTAGGCCTTCGCCTCGTCGGCCAGGTCGGGATCGGCCACCAGCCCCTCGTCGAGCGCGGCGCGGGTCGAGGCCACCACGTAGGGCTCGGCGTGGGGCATCAGCATCGACACCGCGTTGGCGGCGTACGCCAGCTCCGGCACGCGGGGCGTCCAGGCCAGGTCGACGTCGTCGGGCCACTGGAAGCGGACGCGGCGGACGGGCAGCGTGGCGGTCACGCCCCTTCCATCGGCTGGCGCGCCCGCGTCGGGAGCAGATCGGCCAAGATCACGGGATGACCGATCTCCCCACCCCGGACCCGAACCCCAAGCCGGCGACGGCGGCCACGGCCGCGGCCAACGCTGCCGCTGCCTCGCTGCCCTTCCTCGCCCCGGGCGCGGACCCAGACCAAGCGCGCGCCCGCCAGGGACATGTGGCCGACGCCCCGGAGCTGGTCGAGCGCGACGGCTGGCCGGTGTGGGACCGCGCCGGCTTCCACCTCCCCGACGGCCCGCCGCCGCCCGAGGTGCACCCGAGCCTGTGGCGCCAGGCCCACCTCAACAACGTCGCCGGCCTGTTCGAGGTGGTCCCCGGCATCCACCAGGTGCGGGGCCTCGACCTCAGCAACCTCACCTTCATCGAGGGCGAGACCGGTTGGGTGCTGATCGACCCCTTGACCTCGGCCCAGACGGCGCGTGCGGCGCTGGAGCTGGCCAACGAGCACCTCGGCGCCCGGCCGGTCACCGCGGTGATCTACACCCACAGCCACATCGACCACTTCGGCGGCGTGCGCGGCGTGGTCGACGAGGCCGACGTGGCGGCGGGCAAGGTGCGGATCATCGCCCCGGAGGGCTTCCTGGCCGCTGCGGTCAGCGAGAACGTGGCCGCCGGCAACGTGATGACCCGCCGAGCCACCTACATGTACGGCGCCCTGCTCCCGAAGGGGCCCCAGGGCCACGTGGACGCCGGGCTCGGCAAGGGCGTCCCGCTCCTCGGCGAGCAGGGCCTCCTTGCGCCCACCGAGGAGATCTCCGCCACCGGCACCGAGCTGGTGGTCGACGGGGTGCGCATCCGCTTCCAGGTCACGCCCGACACCGAGGCGCCCGCCGAGATGAACTTCTCGTTCCCGGACCACCGCGCGCTGTGCATGGCCGAGAACTGCAGCTGCACGATGCACAACCTCTACACGCCCCGCGGCGCCCAGATCCGGGACTCGCTGGCGTGGAGCAAGTACATCCACGAGGCCATCGAGCTGTTCGCGGACGACGTGGACGTGTGCTTCGCCAGCCACCACTGGCCGCGGTGGGGCCGCGACGACATCGTCGAGCACCTGGGCCGCCAGCGCGACACCTACCGGTTCCTCCACGACCAGACGCTCCGGCTCGCCAACCACGGCCTGATCGGCTCGGAGATCGCCGAGGAGCTGCGGATGCCGCCGGTGCTGGAGGCCGAGCCGTCCAGCCGGGGCTACTACGGCACGGTCAGCCACAACGCCAAGGCGGTGTACCAGCGCTACCTCGGCTGGTTCGATGGCAACCCGGCCCACCTCAACCCCCACCCGCCTGTGGAGGCCGGGCGTCGCTACGTCGAGTTCATGGGTGGGGCCGATGCCGTGCTGGCCAAGGCCCGGGCGAGCTTCGAGCAGGGCGACTACCGCTGGGTGGCCGAGGTCGTCAGCCACGTGGTGTTCGCGGACCCCGACAACCTGGAGGCTCGGGCCCTGGAGGCCGACGCCCTCGAGCAGCTCGGCTACCAGGCCGAGTCCGGCCCGTGGCGCGCCTTCTACCTGACCGGCGCCCAGGAGCTGCGGGTGGGCACGCCCCCGGGGATGGGCGGCCACACCACGGGCCCCGACACGGTACGGGCCATGACCACCGAGATGCTGCTCGACTACCTCGGCGTGCGGATCGACGGCCTGGCCGCCGCGGCGCGCACCTGGGCGATCGACCTCGAGGTCACCGATCGGGGCGAGCGCTGGCGCGTCGGCATCGAGAACGGGGCCCTCAACGCCCGCCGCCTGGCCGACGGCGCCGGGGCACCGGCGGGCGCCGACGTCGTGCTGGCGGGCGACCACGAGTCGATCGCCGCGCTCATCATGGGCACCAGCACCCTCGACGAGCTCCAGGCCAGCGGCGGGATCAGCCGGGTCGACGGGGCCGAGCACCTGCGGGCCCTCTTCGAGGTCCTGGACAGCTTCGTGATGTTCTTCCCCATCGTGCTGCCCTGAGGGGGCTACGGTCGGCGGCCATGGCTGAAGACCGCTCGTCGCTCGACGTGATCAAGGAGTCCCGGACGCTCGCGTACGGGATCGGGGCCCTGACCCTGGCGGCGGGCATCGTCCTGCTGTTCTGGCCGCACCGCACGCTCACCGTGGTCGCCCGCCTGTCGGGCGTGCTGCTGATCCTCACCGGTGCCGCCGACCTGATCGACACGTTCCGCAACCACCACAAGGGCTCCTACTGGGGGCTGCTGGCCCTGCGCGGCGGGGTCAACCTGGGCTTCGGCCTCGCGCTCCTGTTCTGGCCGAAGCCGTCGATCGGCGTGCTCGTCTGGCTGGTGGGCCTGGACTTCGTGCTGGCCGGCATCCTCGGCCTGGTGGTCCGCGGCCAGATGCCATCGGAGTACCGCGGCGCCACGCTCACCCGCTCGCTCGCCACCATCGCGTTCGGCCTGGCCATCATGATCTGGCCCAGCGCGGCGGTCAGCGTGGTCACCTTCGTGGTGGGCGCCATGCTCGCCCTCACCGGCCTCGTCCTGCTGTGGACGGGCCACCAGATCGGCAAGCTCAAGGCCGCCTGAGCCGTCAGTGGGCGTGGCCGGCGGCGTCGTCGGTCACGATCCGCCAGAGGGACCGCAGCTTGCCCGACCCGGGCGGGCGGTCGTCCCGCGAGAGCGCCCGTCCCATGAGGTCCGGGCCCGAGACCGGTCGGCCGTGGCCGGGCAGGAGGTGCTCGACGGGCAGCGAGCGCAGCCGGGCCTCCGTGGCCGCCGAGCGCCGCGCGTCGACGTACTCGGGGTTGCACCAGGCCTGGCCGTCGAAGGACACCACCGAATCGCCCGAGACGAGCGTGCGGCTGGGTGCGTGGTACAGGCAGGTGGCGTCGTCGGTGTGCCCGGGGGCGTGCACCACCTCCCAGCCCGGGGCGCCAGGGAGCCGGTCGCCGTCGTCGAGCCAGCCCGACGCCACGACGGGCAGGTGGATGCTGCGGCCGTCGTAGCCGGCCCGGCCCATCATCGGCGCCAGCTCCCGCCACGAGCCCAGGTCGCGCGGCTGGTCGGCGAGTACCGGGATGATCTGGGCCATCGCTTTCGGCCCGGGCGACCGCAGCGGCAGGCGACCGGCGGCCATCTCCCGCATCGCTGCCGGGTAGCGGACGGCAACCTCGGCTTCGGCCTGGAGCGCCGCGAGCCCGCCGATGTGGTCCAGGTGGCCGTGGGTGGCCAGGGCCCCGCCGAGGTCGCCCAGCTCGTGGCCCAGCCCCCGCAGGACGTCGCGCACGACCGGCACCTGGCTGGGCAGGCCGAGGTCGACCACCATCGGGCGGCCGTCGCCCCGGTCGTGGATGACGTAGCAGTTGAAGACCCAGCGAGCCACCAGGGTGACCCCGATCTCGGGCAGCTCGTGGACCACCACCGGCCGGCTCACAGCACGTCCTGCATGATCTGGCCGAGCACGTCGGGGTACTTGGTCACGAAGTACATGAACGTCGGCTCGATGTTGTCGAACAGGTTGGCGTCCGGTGCGAGGGTGGCGGCGAAGCCGTTCAGGTACAGCAGGTTCTTGAAGAACAGGACGAGCTCCTTGGGCAGCGAGAACCCGTTGCGGGCGAGCACCCGGATGATCGTGCCCAGCGCCTGGCCCAGGCGGTCCACCGTGAACTCGCCCTCCCGCGACAGCAGCGTGGGGTCGATGGCGTTGAGCTCCTCTTCGATCTGGGCCACCAAGAGGGGCAGGTCGGCGCCCTCGGGGACGGCGCCGAAGCGCTGCAGCGCCTGCATCTGCAGGAGGTTGTCGTTGCGGCCGAAGCCGAACAGGAACATCACCGTGGCGGCCCGCTGGGCGGCGTCGATGCGCCCGGCGATGCCGAAGTCGATGAGCGAGAAGTCGCCCTTCGGGTTGATGAGGACGTTGCCGGCGTGCAGGTCGCCGTGGAAGATCCCGTACACGACCATGTGCTCGAGGGTGGCGTTGATGGCCAGGCGCAGCAGCCGCTCGCCGTCCACCACGTCGGGGTACGCCTCCATCGCCCGGGTGTAGGGCACGCCTTCGACCCGGGTCATCACCAGGACGTCCTCGGCGCACAGGTGGGGGATGGGCCGCGGGAAGATCGCGAAGTCGTGGTCGGCGGCCTCCGCGGCGAGCGACAGCTCGACCTGGTTCAGGGCCTCGAACCGGAAGTCGATCTCCTCCAGCACCATCTGCGCGAACAGCTCCACGAAGCCGCTCAGGTTGGCCACCCGCGCGGACTTCGACGCCCGCTCGGCGGCCGCGGCGGCGAGGGCCATGCCTCGCAGGTCGCGCTCGAACTGCTCGCGCAGGCCCGGTCGACGGACCTTCACCACCACCTCCGTCCCGTCTCGCAGCACGGCGGCGTGCACCTGGCCGATCGAGGCGGACCCGAGCGGCTCGATGTCGAACTCCGAGAAGACCGATTCGAGGGGCACCTCGAAGCGCTCCTCGAAGGTCGCCTCGGCCTGGCCCGGCGCGAGCGGGGTCGCCGTGTCGCGGCACCACCCGAAGGCCTCCACCCACTCGTCGGGCAGCAGGCCCTGGGCGGTGGCGATGAACTGGCCCAGCTTGATGTACGTGGAGCCGCCCGCCTTCACGAGCTCCTGGACGTGGCGCATGGCGGCGCCTGCCTCGAGCGGCCCTTCCACCAGCCGGCGCTTGGCGTCCTCGGCGAGGCCGGGGGCCACGCCCTTGGCCAGGTCCACGCCGGTGCGCCCGACCGCCCGCAGCGTGGTGGGCCGCAGCGACGGCCGGGCCAGCTCGGTGGCCTCCGCGGCCACCCTCGCCCGGGCGTAGGGCCCCCACGCCAGCCACAGGTGGGCGTGGTCGCGCAGGCCCGGGTGCTCGGCGAAGCGAGCCGACCCGTCGAGGACCTCGTGCATGTCGGGCAGGGGAGGGATGGGCATGGCCAGACCGTAGGGGAGGCGCCTTGGCCGGGCCACCGGCGCTCTGGCAGGGTGGCCCCCATGCGACCCCGGCACCTGGCCTCGCTCGCCCTCGGCCTCGTCCTCGTGGCCGCCGCCTGCTCCTCCGGTGGCAGCGACGGCGCCGCCAACGAGATCTCCCGCACCGGCTCCAAGACCCCCGAGGCCAAGGACGGCTGCGACGGCACGGTCGAGGCGCCGAGCACCCGGTTCATCGTCGACGCCTGCGGGCGCGTGCTGATCCTGCGCGGCGTCAACGTCGAGAGCTCGTCCAAGGCCTCCAAGCAGTCCGACGAGCACCTGCCCCAGACGCCCATCGACGCCCAGCGGTTCCTGCAGACCTGGGGCTGGAACAACGTGCGGTTCCTCGTCTTCTGGGGTGCCATCGAGCCCGAGCGCGGCACGTTCGACCAGAACTACCTGGCCAACGTGAAGACGTGGATGGACTGGTACGCCGCCCGCGGCATCCACGTCGTCCTCGACATGCACCAGGACCTGTACGCGTGGAAGGTCGGCGGCAACGGCGCACCGGACTGGGCGGTCGACACCAAGGGGGCCAAGGTGAAGCCGCCCGCCGAGGGCGCCCCCTGGTACGCGCAGGGTGCCGATCCGGCCGTGCAGAACGCCTACCAGAGCTTCTGGAACCCGACGAAGGGCCAGCCCGACCTCCAGGCCGAGTACATGAAGGCGCTCGCCCACCTGGCCGGCTACTTCAAGGACCACCCGGCGGTGATCGGCTACGACGTCATGAACGAGCCATCGTTCGCCAACGGCGACCTCGACGCCACCCTCGCCATCCAGGACCAGGCGGCGGCCGGCACCTTCGAGAACCCGAACCTCACCCAGTTCATGCAGGCCGGCATCGACGCCGTGCGCACCCAGGACCAGGACGCCTGGGTGATGGTCGAGCCGACCTCCCTGCTGAACGCCTTCCCGTACCCGGGCGACCTCGAGTTCGACCAGCTGAAGGACCCGCGCAAGGGCCCGCCCCGGCTCGCCTACGCCGGCCACCTCTACGACCCGGCCGTCCACGACGGCAAGGGGTACGCGGCCGACGACGACTACGTGAAGACCTGGCAGCAGATGCGCGCCGCGGAGGCCGAGCAGATGAAGGCGGCCCTCTGGTTCGGCGAGTGGGGCGGTGACCCGGACCAGCAGGACATGGCCCGCTACATCCACGACGTGACGACCATGGCCGACGAGGAGATGGCCGGCTGGGCCTGGTGGAGCTGGGACCCGGGTGGCTGGGGGCCGCTGCTCGAGGGCGGCGAGTCCGTGTCCCCCAACGGCCAGGCGCTCCTGCGGGTGCAGCCCCGCGCCATCGCCGGCACGCCCACCTCGTTCGCCTGGAACGCGGACGAGCAGGTGTTCCGAATGGACTGGGACGAGCGCAAGGAGGCCAAGGGCAACACCGAGGTCGCCGTGCCTGCCTCCCTCTACTTCGAGGGCATCGAGGTCGTCCTCGACGGCAAGGCGGTGGCCGGCCCGGACTGGGACCGGACCACCTCGGTGCTGTCGCTGTCGCCGGATCGCACCAAGGCGACCCACACCGTCTGCGTCGCCCCCGAGGGCTCGGGCCTCTGCGCCTGAGCCGGGCGCTGCGTCAGCGGGCGGCGTCGGCCGCGGCGGCCAGGAGGCCGGCGCGGCCGACGCGCAGGTCGTCGTGGGTGGGCCAGCCGAAGCCGAGCCGGAAGTGGCGGTCGTCGACCTCGAACCAGTGGCCCGGGCCGACGTAGGTGCCGTGGTCGGCGAGCAGCACGTGGTGGAAGCGGGCCTCGTCGACGGCCACGCCGGGCCGGAAGCGCACGAGGCCGACCACGCCGCCAGCGGGCCGCACCCACTCGAACACGTCCTGGCCGTCCATCCACGCCTCGACGATGGCGAGGCGGGCGCGGACGTCGTCGAGGATCGGAGGCAGGACCTCGGCGCGGCGGGACAGGACCTGGCCGGCGATGTGCTCGTCGATGATCGAGCCGCTGATCACGGCCTGCTCCTTGGCGGCGAGCAGCGTGGTGCGCAGCTCGGGGTCCGTGCACACGGCCCACCCCGTGCGGATCCCCGGCAGGCCGTAGGCCTTGGACATGGAGCTCACGCTCACCACCCGCGGCCCGAGCGAGGCGGCCAGCGGGGTCGGCTCCGCCGCGTGGGCCAGGTCCCGGTAGGTCTCGTCGACGAGCAGGACCGCGCCGGCCGCGTCGGCGACTTCGGCCAGGGCCCGGAGGTCGTCCTCGCCGAGCACGGTGCCGGTGGGGTTGTGCGGCGTGGTGACCGACACGAGGCGGGTGGCGCCCGGCCGGACCTTGGCGGCCACCGCCTCGACGTCGAGCGACCAGCCGTCGTCGAAGGACAGGTCGACCACGTCGAGCTCGGCACCGATGGCCCGGGGCGTCTCCAGGTTTGTGGCGTAGTTGGTCCGCACCACCACCAGGTGGTCGCCCGGCTCGAGCTGGGAGGTCGCCACGCAGAAGAGGGCGGCAGCGGCGCCTGGCGTCACCAGGACGTCATCGGCGGTGACGCCGCCGGCGCCGGCGGCCACCGCCTCGCGCAGCACCGGGTCGCCCAGGTGGTCGCCGTAGCAGAGGACCAGCGCGTCCAGGTCCAGGTCCAGGCCGAGGTCGCCGAGCGTGCGGTCCGAGACCGAGCTCTCCGAGAGGTTGTGGGCGATGGAGTCGTAGCCGAGCTCCTCGGGGGACTCGATCTCGATGGGCATCCGGCGGTACCGCATCAGGCGCACACGCCCGTGTCGACCACCTTGCCGTCGGCGCGCACCTCGTGGTTGTCGGGCAGCTTGGGCAGGTAGCCCGGCACGAGCGCCTTGGTGTCCGGCGGGTACACCTCCTTGGCCGACAGGTACTCGTCGACCGCCTGCTCGACCCGCTTGCGCTCGTCGATGCAGGCCTGGGAGATCTTCACGCCCGGGCCGAGCTCGTCGAGCAGCCAGGTGCCGTCGTCGTAGGCGAAGCGCAGCGGGAGCTCGTTCTCGCCGGTGATGCGGTCCTTCAGCACGACGATGGCGATGTCCCCCTCGAGGTCGACGGTGTCCACCCGCTTCTTCCCAAGCGTGCTGGCCGATCCGCCGCCGGTGAGGCGGGTCAGCGCCGTGAGGGCGCCCTTGCAGTCCCCGTCGGGCGGGGAGAGGCGCACCAGCAGGTCCTTCGTGAAGCTGCTGCAGAGGCCCTGGACGTCGATCTCCTCGGCGTTGCGCAGGAACTCCACCGCGGCGCGCCGGGCGCCGACCTCGTCGGGGCCTTCCTGCTTCGAGCAGCCGGCCACGAGCGCGGCCACGGCCATGCCGATCGCCAGCCATCGGACCAGCCCCCGGCTCCCTGCCCTGTGCTCCACCGCGGGCGAAGGTACCAGAGGCCGGTGGGGCCGGCGGTTCAGCCCTGGCCGCCCCGGGCGGCGATGGCGTCGGCCACCGCGAGGATGCGGCGGGCGTTGTCGACGTGCAGGTTCTCGATCATCCGGCCGTTGTGGGTGACCACGCCCTTGCCCTCGGCGATGGCCGCCTCGAACGTGGCGATGAGCGCCCGAGCGTCCTCGACCGCCTCGGCGGTGGGTGCCCAGGTGTCGTTGGCCGGAGCGATCTGGCTCGGGTGGATGAGGGTCTTGCCGTCGAAGCCCATCTGGCGGCCCTGGAGGCACTCGGCGGCGAACCCGGTCTCGTCCTTGATGTCGTTGTAGACGCCGTCGAGGATGACCTTGCCGGTGGCGCGGGCGGCCAGGACGCACAGGCCGAGGCCGGTGAGCAGCGGCTGGCGGCCCGGCACGTGCTCGGCGTGGAGCTCCTTGGCCAGGTCGTTGGTGCCCATCACGAGCACGGTGAGCCGGTCGCTGGCCGCCGCGATCTCCCCGGCGTGCAGCATGGCGACCGGCGTCTCGACCATCGCCCAGATCTTGGTGGCCGCCGGGGCGTTGCCCGCGGCGAGGCCGTCTTCGATCTTGCGGACGTCCTCCACGCTGTTCACCTTGGGCACCACGATGGCGGCGGGCCCGGCGGCAGCGATGGCTGCCACGTCCGCGGCGTGCCACTCCGTGTCCAGCCCGTTGGCGCGGATGGCGACCTCCGTGGTGCCGTAGGCGCCCTCGCGGACCAGGTCGCACACCCGGGCGCGAGCCTCGGCCTTGGCGTCCGGGGCGACGGCGTCCTCGAGGTCGAGGATGAGGGCGTCGGCGTCGAGGCCCTT
Organism: Acidimicrobiales bacterium; assembly: GCA_046331115.1. GTDB lineage: Bacteria > Actinomycetota > Acidimicrobiia > Acidimicrobiales > Iamiaceae > Aquihabitans. The sequence goes on along the minus strand of JAXLRJ010000012.1, from coordinate 64,525 downwards.
GGCCTTCTCGAGCGCCCGCTCGTTGGCACCGGGCATGTACAGGACGGAGCGGCGGGGACGGATCTCCTCGGTCATGGGATCAGACCTCCAGGCCGACGGCGCGGTACATCTCGGCGACGTCCTCGTCGCGGGCGGACAGCTGCTTGGCCAGGTCGACCATGACGTGGCACTGCTTCACGGAGGCGTCGTCCTCCATCTTCCCGTCGATCATGACGGCGCCGGTGCCGTCGCCCATCTCCTCGATGACGTGGAGGGCGTGGGCGACGTCCTTCGGGTCCGGCGAGAACACCCGCTTGGCGATGTCGATCTGCACGGGGTGCAGCGACCAGGCGCCGACGCAGCCGAGCAGGAAGGCGTTGCGGAACTGGTCCTCGCAGGCGACCGTGTCCTTGATGTCGCCGAACGGCCCGTAGAAGGCGAAGATCCCGTTGGCCACGCACGCATCGACCATGCGGGCGATGGTGTAGTGCCACAGGTCCTGCTGGTAGGTGGTGCGCGGGGTGTTCTCGCCCTCGATGTCGCCGTCGACGGGGTCCTGGCGGACCAGGTACCCGGGGTGGCCGCCGCCGACCCGGGTGGTCTTCATGCGACGGTTGGCGGCCAGGTCCGCGGGGCCGAGGCTCAGGCCCTGCATGCGGGGGCTGGCGGCGCAGATCTCCTCGACGTTGGCGACGCCGCGGGCCGTCTCGAGGATGGCGTGCAGCAGGATCGGGCGCTCGATGCCGGCTCGGGCCTCGAGCTGGGCCACCAGGCGATCCACGTAGTGGATGTCCTCCGCGCCCTCCACCTTCGGGACCATGATCACGTCGAGCTTGTCGCCGATCTCGGTGACGAGGGTGGTGAGGTCGTCGAGGACCCACGGCGAGTCCAGGCTGTTCACCCGGGTCCACAGCTGCGTCTCGCCGAAGTCGGTGGCCTTGGCGATGTTCACGAGGCCCTGGCGCGCCGCCTCCTTGTTCTCCGCCTTGATGGCGTCCTCGAGGTTGCCGAGGATGATGTCGACCTTGGCCGCGATGTCGGGCACCTTGGCCGCCATCTTCTCGTTGCTCGGGTCGAAGAAGTGGATCATCCGCGACGGGCGGAAGGGGATCTCCCGGACCGGCTCGGGGGCGCCGGCGGCCAGCGGGCGGAAGAAGTCCTTGGGGTTGCGCATGGCCCCAACCCTAGAGATCGTCCGCCCGCCTCCCGAACTTGACCGGGCGGTCAAGTTGTTCGGTACGCTGCGCCCAACGCCGACCGGAGGTGCCCCATGTACGAGTGGACCGAAGAGCAGGAGATGGTGCGAGGCGCCGTCCGCCAGTTCATCGACAAGGAGATCCGCCCGCGGGTCGACGAGTTCGAGCACGGTGACACCCCGCCCTACGACGTGCTCCGCAAGATGTTCAAGGAGTTCGGCATGGACGTCGCCGCCCGTGCCCGCTTCGAGAAGCAGATGGAGTTCGAGAAGGCCGTGGAGGCGGCGGTGGCCGCCGGTGAGGCCCCGCCGGAGAAGCCCAAGCGCGACGGGGACGGCGGCGCCAGCTCGCTGACGCTCATCCCGATCATCGAGCTCTGCAAGGTGTGCCCGGGGATGGTGACCGCCATGGGCGTGTCGATGGGCCTCACCTCGGCCGCCATCAGCTCCAAGGGCACCATCGCCCAGAAGGAGCGCTGGGTGCCGGAGCTGCTCACCATGGAGAAGGTCGGCGCCTGGGCCATCACCGAGCCCAACTCCGGCTCTGATGCCTTCGGCTCCATGAAGTCCACCGCCCGCAAGGACGGCGACGAGTACGTGCTGAACGGCTCGAAGACCTTCATCACCAACGGCCCCTACGCCGACACGATCGTGTTCATCTGCAAGCTCGACGAGGGCAACGACCCCGCGGACCGCAAGATCCTGTCGTTCGTCCTCGACGCCGGCACCCCCGGCCTCGAGCAGTCCAAGCCGCTGCGGAAGATGGGCATGCACAGCTCGCCCACCGGCGAGCTGTTCCTGGACGACGTCCGCGTCGGCATCGACCGGCTCATCGGCGAGACCGAGGACGTCGCCAAGGGCGGCCGCGAGGGCGCGAAGGCCACCTTCATGCAGGAGCGCTCCGGCGTGGCCGCCATGGCCCTCGGCATCATCGAGGAGTGCCTGGCGCTGTCCATCGACTACGCCAAGAACCGGGTCCAGTTCGGTGAGCCCATCGGCAACTTCCAGCTCATCCAGGACAAGCTCGCCCGGATGGAGGTCGCCCGGCTCAACGTCGAGAACCTGGTGGTCCGCACCATCGAGATGAGCGCGGCCGGCCGCACCATGACGCTGGCCGAGGCGTCGGCCATGAAGCTGTACTCGGCCCGGGCCGCCACCGAGGTGGCCCTCGACGCCGTGCAGATCTTCGGTGGGAACGGCTACATGAGCGAGTTCCGGGTGGAGCAGCTCGCCCGTGACTCCAAGGTCCTGCAGATCTACGCCGGCACCGACGAGATCCAGATCACCCACATCGCCAAGGACCTCCTCCGCCGCTAGCACCCGCGGGGCGGCGGCGAGGCGCGCCTACGCTCCGACCATGCGCACGAAGGGGATCGCAGCGGCGCTTGCTGTCGTGGGGGCCATCGGGGTCGGGTCGGCCGTGCTGGCTGCCCCGGCCAACGAGGCCGACGACCGGTTCGACCAGATCACCGGGCCGATGGGGAAGTACGTGGTGCGCCCCGAGGACTTCGGCATCGACGCCTCGCGCACCCTCGTGGACGTCCCATCGCTGCTCGCACAGGTCGACGCCGCCCGCGAGAAGGGGGTGATCGACGACCTCGACTATCCGCGCACGGCGGCCGGCCCCGAGTCGAACCGCCAGGACGTGCGGGACTACATCAGCGAGGCGCTGGCCGACGCGGGCTACGAGGTGCAGACCCAGTCCGTCGTGCTCGATGGGGTGGATTCGCCCAACCTGTACGCCGAGCTGCCCGGCACCGAGTGCCCGAGCCGGTCGATCGTCATCGGGGCCCACCACGACACGCTGAACGCCAAGGGGTCAGGGGCGGACGACAACACCTCGGGCACCGCCGGCATGCTCGAGCTCGCCCGGATCCTCCACGACCACCCGCTGCCGGTGACCGTGCGGTTCGCCTCCTGGTCCTACGAGGAGGTCGGGCTCGTCGGCTCCTTCGCCATGGCGCGGGAGATGAAGGCCGACGGCCGGGCGCTCGTGGGGGCGATCAGCCTCGAGATGATCGGATACACCGAGCCCGACACGGACCCGCTGACCGGGCTGCCGGGCACCTACCTGGCGATGGTGTCGGACCCCACCTCCGCGCCGGTCGCCCGGGCGTTCGGGGCCGCGGCCTACACCTACGTCCCCGAGTTCCCCGGCTTCGGCGCGGTGATCGACCCGAACGTGCTCCCGGACATCCTCCGCTCCGACCACGCCGCCTTCCTGGCGAGCGGCTACCCGGTGCTGATGGCCACGGACACCGCCAACTTCCGGAACCCGAACTACCACCAGGCCACCGATACGCCCGACACGATCGACGTCGACTTCCTCGGGGGCTCGACGCGCGCCGCGCTCGCCGGGCTCGTCACCCTCGCCTCGGTCGACCAGGACCAGGACGGGCGGGCCGACGCCTGCACCCGCAGCCTCGCCGCCACCACGACCACGACCGTGCCCACCACCGCGACCACGGCGGTGGGCGGTGGGACCGGGGCGACCCCGGCCACCCCGGTCGACGGCACCTCGTCCTTCACCGGGTGACGCGCACCGGCCCCCGCCTCGGAGGCGGGAGCCGATCGGGGGCCGATGCGGGTGGGGGAGCTCAGCCCAGGCGGTTCCAGTGGCTCGCCGGCGCCTTCGTGAGGGCGATGTCCTCGACGACGCTCACCCGGAGCGCCCCGGCGTCCAGGCGGGCGGCGAAGGCGTCGACGGTGGCCTTGGCCGGCGGGCGGCCGCCGACGACGTCGAAGGCGGCGTCGACGTAGGCCCGGTCCTGCTCGGCGGCGGTGGCGGCGGGGCGGCCCAGCACCTTGCGGACCAGCCCGTCGACCCGCTGCTGGATGCGGTAGCGGGCGTCCACCTTCGCCTTCAGGGCGGCGGCGGGCTCACGGGTGATGCCGAGGCGGTCGACCGGCGGCAGGGCGTCGGGGTCGACGGTCATGGTGCCCACGTCGATGGTCGAGGAGCCGGCGGCCGCACGGGCCGGAGCCTGGCGGCCCATCGTGGCGAAGAAGCCGTGCCGCTGCGCCTTCGGGGCGGGGCTGGTCGCCACGGCCGTCGAGCGCGCCATGTGGGAGCCGCTCTGGGTCGGATCGACGGTGACGTCGTAGGTGGGGGTGAGGTACAGGATCGCGGCGTCCGAGGGCGAGGTGATGGGCGCCGAGGAGCAGTAGAAGGCCACGTTGAGGTGCATCGGCTGCTGGAGGTCTTCCATCGTGATCTCGAGGCGGAACGAGCCGTCGGCCTCGGTGGGTAACTCGGACTGCGAGGTCGGTGCGTCGGGGGCGTCGAGCCAGGTGAGGAACTCCCCGACGTAGCCCGGGTTGCCCTGGCCGTCGAGGCAGCCGGTGGCGGGGTGGGTGATGGTCGTGCCCGTCCCGAGCACGATCCCGTCGCCCACCGTCGTGCCGTTCGCGGTGATCGAGAACGTCGGGTCGGCGTGCGCGGCGGGGGCGAAGAGCAGGGTGCCCGCAGCGATGGCGGCGGTGGTGATGGCAGTGAATCGGTTCATGGTGTCCTCCGGTGCGTCTGGAAGGCGACGGGGGGATGTGTCGCCCGGTCGGATGACGCCACCATCCGCCTTCGACCATGAAGGAACCGTGAAACGCAGATCAGGCCGGGAGGGGAGCGGCCACCAGCCGGTACCCCACGCCCCACACCGTCTCGATGCAGGCGGTGCCGAACGGCTTGTCGACCTTGGCCCGCAGCGCCTTCACGTGGGCGTCGACCACGTTCGACATGCCGTCGAAGTTGATGTCCCAGGCCTGGTCGAGGATCTCGGCGCGCGAGACCGCCTCGCCCGGGCGCCGCATCAGGAGCTCGAGGAGGGCCAGCTCCTTGGGGCGCAGGCCGAGGTCGCGGCCGGCCCGCTCGGCTCGGCGTGCCGCCGGGTCGAGCACGAGGTCCCCGACCTGGAGCACGACGGGCCGCTCGTGGGGGCTGCGGCGGACGAGGGCCTGCAGGCGGGCCGAGAGCTCCTCCACCGCGAACGGCTTGGTCAGGTAGTCGTCGGCGCCGGCCTGGAGCCCAGCGACGCGCTGGGGCACCTCCCGGTTGGCGGTGAGCATGATGATCGGCATCCACCGCTCCCGGGCGCGCAGCTCGCGGCACACGTCGACGCCCTCGAGGTCGGGCATCTGCCAGTCCAGGACCACGACGTCGAAGTCGAACTCGGTGGCGAGCCAGAGGGCGTCCTCGCCCCGCACGGCGACCTCGACCACATGGCCCTCGCGGCGCAGCGCGAGCGCGAGCAGCTCGCCCAGCTGCGGGTCGTCGTCCGCCACGAGCAGCCTCACGGCTGCACCTCGGCACGACGATCGCCCCAGGCCTCGGTGAACGCCGCGAGCAGGTGCGCCGGGGTGTAGGGCTTGCGCAGGACGCGCAGGCCGGCGGCGGCCGCCGCCTCGTGGATGTGGGCCTCGGTGCTGCCGGTGGTGACGAGCACAGCGAGCTCCGGCTGGCGGGCGAGCAGGCGTGATGCCAGCTCCAGCCCGTCGATCCCGGGAAGGACCACGTCGGTGACCAGGGCGTCCACCCCGGGTGCGCGCTCGTAGGTGGCGAGCGCCTCCTCGGCGGACCCGTTCCCGAGCACCCGGTGGCCGGCCTGCTCGAGGGCGCGGCAGGTCAGCAGGAGGAGGGAGGGATCGTCCTCGGCGACCAGGATCGTGGTGGGGGGTTGGCGCGTCATGGCTTCGTCTCTCGGTCGGCACGAGATCCGAGAGCCTGAGCGCCGGCCCCGCCCTCGCTCCCTCCAAAGCAAGGTCGCGGGGCCGGCGCCCACAGCCCTTCGGCGGCGCCTCACGGTGGCCGTCGGGTTGGGGGGTGCCCGCACGGTGCCATCGAGCGCATGAACGAAGCGTGAAACGGCGGGGATCGACCGCCGTGTGGGGCTACACGCCCAGGGACCGCCCGATGATCTCCTTCATGATCTCGGTGGTCCCGCCGTAGATCGTGGTGATGCGGGCATCGGTGTAGGCGCGGGCGATCGGGTACTCGAGCATGTAGCCGTAGCCACCGTGGAGCTGGACGCAGGTGTCCACCACCCGCTTCTGGAGCTCGGTGCACCACCACTTGGCCTCGGCGGCCTCCTCGGCGGTGAGGGTGCCCTCGTCGAGCGCCTGGACGCAGCGATCGACGAACACCCGGGCGATGTCGATCTCGGTGCGCATCTCGGCGAGCTTGAAGCGGCTGTTCTGGAAGGTGCCGACGGGCTTGCCGAAGGCGGTGCGGTCCTTCACGTACGCCAGCGTCCAGCCGAGCGCGGCCTCGGCGGCGGCCACGCCAGCCGCGGCGATGGACAGGCGCTCCTGGGGCAGGTTGTGCACCAGGTGGAGGAACCCGTCGCCCTCGATCCCGAGGAGGTTCTCCACCGGGACGGAGACGTCGGTGAAGAACAGCTCGGCGGTGTCCTGGCTGTGCAGGCCGACCTTCTCGAGGTTGCGGCCGCGCTCGAAGCCCTCCATGCCCCGTTCGAGCACGAGGAGGCTCATGCCCTTGTGGCGCTGGGTGGGGTCGGTCTTCACGGCCACGATCACCAGGTCCGCGTTGATGCCGTTGGTGATGAAGGTCTTGGACCCGTTGACCACGTACCGGTCCCCGTCACGGATGGCGGTGGTGGACATGGAGGCGAGGTCCGAGCCGATGCCCGGCTCGGTCATGGCGATGGCGGTGATGAGCTCGCCCGAGCAGATGCCGGGCAGCCAGCGCTGCTTCTGCTCCTCGGTGCACAGCGACAGGAAGTACGGGACGCAGATGTCGTTGTGGAGGGTGATGCCGAGGCCGGCGCCGCCGGTGCCCGAGCGCTGCACCTCCTCGCCGATGATCAGGTTGTAGAGGAACGTGTCCGCCCCGCCCCCGCCGTACTGCTCGGGGACGTCGATGCCGAGGAACCCGCTGGCGCCCGCGGTGGCGAACAGCTCGCGGGGCACGATGCCGGCCTGCTCCCACTCCAGGTGGTGGGGCACGATCTCCTTCTCCACGAACTGGCGGAAGGCGTCGCGGAACATCTCGTGCTCGTCGGTGAAGATCGTGCGCTGCATCCCCACATCCTGCCAGCCGACCGGGTGCGAGACTGCAGGCCGTGGCCACCCAGATCCGCCCCCTCGACGCTGCCGACCGACCGGGCTGGGACGAGCTGTGGGCCGGCTACCTCACCTTCTACGAGACCGACCTCGCCCCCGAGGTGAGCGACGGGACCTTCGCCCGCCTGCTCGACCCGGCCGAGCCCATGGGGGCGTTCGTGGCGGTCGGCGAGGCAGGGGAGCTGGTCGGGCTGTGCCACCACGTGCGGCACCGCTCCACCTGGTCGCCGACCACCTACTGCTACCTGGAGGACCTCTTCGTGGCGCCGGCCGAGCGGGGCCGGGGGACCGCCCGTGCGCTGATCGCGGCCACCGCGGATGCGGCCACAGCCCTCGGCTGCACGAAGCTCTACTGGCAGACCCACCAGGGCAACGCCACCGCTCGCCGCCTCTACGACGACGTCGCCGCCCACGACGGCTTCATCGTCTACGAGCGCGACCTGCCCTAGCGGGTGCCCCAGGAGTAGGTCTGCTTGACCAGGTCCAGGTAGGTGAACACCTCGGCGGAGCGAACCCCGGCGGTGGCCCGGATCGTGTCGTTCACGAGGGCGAGCAGGTGCTCGGCGTCCTCGCACACCACCTCCAGCAGCAGGTCGAAGCCGCCGGAGGCCACCACCACGTAGTCGATCTCGTCGATGGCGGCGAGGCTGGCGGCCAGGGCGCGCAGGTCGCCGTCGGCCCGCACCCCGATCATCGCCTGGACCGTGAAGCCCACCGAGAGCGGGTCGGTGACGGCGACGACCTGCATGGCGCCGGACTCGGTCAACCGTTGCACCCGCTGGCGCACGGCCGCCTGTGACAAGCCGACCTCCGGGCCGAGCTTGGCGTAGGACATCCGACCGTCGACCTGCAGGGCCCGGATGATGGCCTTGTCGATCTCGTCCATGGCCGGTTGCCGCTCGGCCGCGGCACGGGCCGCCCGGCGGGTGCCGACCGCCATCGGGTCAGCCCTCCACCTGGGCGGCCAGCGCCTCGTGCAGGTCGAGGTGCGGGCGGCCGAGGGCCTCGGCGACGGGGGCGTTGACCACCGAGCCGCCGAGCGTGTTGACGCCGAGCGCCAGGGCGGGGTCCTTCGCCACCGCCTTGGCCACGCCCAGCGACGCGAGCTCCGCAAGGTAGGGGAGCGTCACGTTGGTGAGGGCGTAGGTGGAGGTGTGGGGCACGGCGCCGGGCATGTTGCCGACGGCATAGTGGATGACGCCGTGCTTCTCGAAGACCGGATCGGCGTGGGAGGTCTCGTGGGAGGTGGCGATGCAGCCGCCCTGGTCGATGGCGATGTCCACGATGACCGCGCCGGGCTTCATGGCCCGCACGAGGTCCTCGTCGACCACCACGGGCGCGCGGCCACCGGCCACCAGCACGGCGCCGATGACGAGGTCCGCGTTGGCGACCACGCGCTCGACGACGCCGCGGTTGGAGGTGAGGGTGGTGACCCGGCCCATCTGGATCTGGTCCACGTGGCGGAGCCGGTCCACGTTCTTGTCGAGCACGTCCACCTCGGCCTCGAGGCCCGCCGCCATCCAGGCGGCGTTCCAGCCGACGTTGCCGGCGCCGAGGACGACGACGCTGGCAGGGCGGACGCCGGGCACGCCGCCGAGCAGCACGCCGCGGCCGCCGTTGTGGCGCTCCAGGAAGTGGGCGCCGACCTGGATCGACATGCGGCCCGCCACCTCGCTCATGGGGGCGAGCAGGGGCAGGGCACCGTCCGCCGTCTGCACGGTCTCGTAGGCGATGCCAGTGGTGCCAGCGGCGAGCAGGGCGTCGGCCACCTTCGGGTAGGCGGCGAGGTGCAGGTAGGTGAACAGCACCAGGTCCGGGCGGAGGTAGCCGAGCTCGGACTCCTGGGGCTCCTTGACCTTGCACACCAGCCCGGCCCGGGACCAGACCTCCTCCGCGGTGGCCACGATCTCGGCGCCGGCGGCGCGGAACTCCTCGTCGGGCAGGCTGGCGCCCTCGCCGGCACCGGCCTGCACGAGCACGGCGACGCCGTGGCCGTGCAGCTCGCGCACGCCGTCGGGGGTCAGGGCGACGCGGCCTTCTGATGGCTTGATCTCGGTGGGCACGCCCACGGTCAGGGTGCTCACGACAGGCGCTCCATCTCGTCCATGGCGACGAGCAGGGCGCCGCGGATCTTGCTGCTGATCTCCTCGAACTGCTCAGGGCCGGCGATGAGCGGGGGAGAGAGCTGGATGACGGGGTCGCCACGGTCGTCGGCCCGGCACAGCAGGCCGTTCTCGATGAGGCGAGGCGTGAGCACGCCGCGCAGCAGGTGGTCGGACTCCTCGTCGGAGAAGGTCTCCTTGGTGGCCCGGTCCTTCACCAGCTCGATGCCGTAGAAGAAGCCCATGCCCCGGACGTCGCCCACGATCGGCAGGTCCAGGAGCTCTTCGAGCGCGCTGCGGAACAGCGACTCGTTGCTGGTCACGTGCTCCATGATCCCCTCGGACTCCATGAGGTCCAGGTTGGCGAGCGCCACCGCGCAGCCGACCGGGTGGCCACCGAAGGTGATGCCGTGCAGGAAGGCCTCGTCGTTGGCCAGGAAGGCGTCGGCGATGCGGTCCGAGACCATGACCCCGCCGAGCGGGGAGTAGCCCGAGGTGAGGCCCTTGGCCATGGTGATCATGTCGGGCTGGTAGCCGAGGCGGCGGGCGCCGAACCAGTCGCCGAGGCGGCCGAACGCGCAGATGACCTCGTCGCTGACGAGCAGGACGCCGTGGCGGTCGCAGATCTCGCGGACCCGGGCGAAGTAGCCCTCCGGCGGGGTGAAGCAGCCGCCGGCGTTCTGCACGGGCTCGAGGAACACGGCGGCCACGGTCTCGGGCCCGGCCTCGATGATGGCGGCCTCGATCGCCTCGGCGGGCATGAGCAGCGCCTCGGGGCTGGTGTCCTCGTAGCGGTACGAGTTGGTGTTGGGGACCTTGATGCCGGCGTCGGGGATCATCGGCTCGAAGGTGCCCTTGATGGCATCGAGGCCGGTGATGGTGAGGGCGCCCAGGGTGGTGCCGTGGTAGGCGAGCTGGCGAGAGATGACCTTGTAGCGGCCGGGCTGGCCGTTCAGCACGTGGAACTGGCGGGCCAGCTTCCACGCCGTCTCCACCGCCTCGCCGCCGCCAGTGGTGAAGAACACGCGGTTCAGGTCGCCGGGAGCGAGGGCGGCCAGGCGGGTCGCGAGCTCCACCGCGGTGGGGTGGGCGTAGGTCCACACCGGGAAGTAGGCGAGCTTCTCGGCTTGGTCGGCCATCGCCTTGGCCAGCTCGCTGCGGCCGTGGCCGACCTGCACGGTGAAGAGGCCAGCGAGCCCGTCCAGGTACTGCTTGCCCTTCGTGTCCCAGACGTAGCAGCCATCGCCGCGCTCGATGACGGTGGTGCCACCGACGTCTTCGGGGGTCAGCTTGGAGAAGTGCCCCCACAGGTGGGCGCTGGCCAGCGCTTGGAGGTCAGTGGTCTCGGGGGTGCTCACGAGGAGGTCTCCTGGTGTTGGTCGCTGCCGCACGGCAACGGATTCCGCGTGACCTTACCCCACCTCACGATCGAATGCATTGCAAAGTCCCCTGTCTGCAACGGAATCAGTTGTACGAGGGCAACCCGCCCTCAGGTCGTGCGCTGCTTGCGAGCGCCGTAGAGGGCGCCGAACCCCATGAGCCCGAGGGTGAAGATGAGGATGCAGGTGGCCAGCACGTTGATCTGCGGCGGCAGCTCGGTCTTGTTGGCGTTGAAGATCCGCATCGGGAACGTGGTGACCGAGTCGCCGGCCACGAACGAGGTGATGATGTAGTCGTCGATCGAGAGGGCGAACGAGAGCAGCGCAGCAGCGGCGATGCCCGGGAGGATCAGCGGGAAGGTGACCGTCCGGAACGTGCGCCAGGGCGAGGAGCCGAGGTCCAGCGCCGCGTCCTCGAGCGTCCAGTCGAACCCTCGGGTCCGGGCCTGCACCGTCATGGCCACGAACGACACGCAGAACATGATGTGGGCGAGCGTGACCGTGGTGAAGCCGAACCCGATGTTGCGGGCGAAGAAGAGCGTGAAGAGCGACGAGCCCATCACGATCTCCGGGGTGGTGAGCGGCAGCACCACGATGATGTTGACGAAGCCCTTCCCCTTGAAGTCGTAGCGGGAGAGGGCGAGGGCCATCATCGAGCCGATGATCGTGGCGATCAGGACCGACACGGCGGCGACCTGGAGGCTGGTGATCAGCGCATCTCGGTACTCGGCCTTCCGGAACGGGTGCAGCCAGTTCTGGAACGTGAACTGGTTCCAGACGATGTTGAACTTCCCCTTCGGCTCGTTGAAGGAGAACAGCACGATCACGGCGATCGGGGCGAAGAGCCAGATGTAGACGATGGCGGCCCAGATGCCGAGCAGCCGGGACTTGAACGGCCGGCGCTGCTTGCGGGGCGGCGGTGGGTCGAGCTCCTCTTCGACCACGAACCGGTCGGCGGCGACGGCGGAGGTCATGCGGAGAGCTCCTCGGTTCCCAGCGCCTTCGCATAGACGAGGACGGCGACGGTGATGATGGCCATGAAGATGAACGAGAGGGCGGCGGCCTCGGGGTAGTTGCTCTCCTTGAGGAAGAGCTTCGACACCTGCGAGCCGATCATCCCGGTGTTCACGTTGCCGAGGAACTCGGCGTTGATGAAGTCGCCAGCCGCCGGGATGAACGTCAGCAGCGTGCCGGCGAACACCCCGGGCATGGAGAGCGGGAGGATGATCTTGCGGAACGCCCGTGCCGGCGTGTCGTAGAGGTCGGTCGCTGCGTCGACGAGGCGGATGTCGATCTTCTCGAGCGCCACGTAGATGGGCAGCACCATGAACGGCAGGAAGTTGTAGGCGAGGCCGCCGATCACGGCTTGGGGCGTGTTGAGGAACGCCCCGTTCGACGTGATGTGCAAGAGGTCCGTGACGCCGCTCAGGTGGAACGTGTCGATCACCCAGAGCACCGGCCCTTCCTTCCCGAGGATCGTCTTCCAGGCGATCGTGCGGATCAGGAACGAGGTGAAGAACGGGATCATGATGAGCCCGAGCAGCAGGTTGCGCCGCTTCCCGGCCCGGAACGCCAGGTAGTAGGCGAGCGGGTAGCCGATGAGGATGCAGGCGATGGTGGCGATGGCGGCGTAGCCGAAGGACCGGAGCAGCTCGGGCTGGAACCGCGACACCGAGTCCGAGAAGTTCGACCAGCGCCAGTCGAAGTCGTAGACGGGCAGCCACGGGTCCGGCTTGTCCGACAGCGCGATCTTCAACAGGGTGCTCATGGGCACCAGGAAGAACAGGATCAGCCAGAGCATGCCCGGGCTGAGCAGCAGGTACGGCGCCCACCTGCCCTTGCGGAGCGAGCTGTTCGGTGTTCCGGCCAAGGCACCTACCCCGTGATGTCGTTGAATCGGGTCTGGATGGCGATCTCGTCCTCCTGGGACAGCGTCCCGAAGACCTGGAGCCGCTGCTGGATCTCGGCATCCGGGAAGACGAGCGGGTTGTCCGCCAGCGCGGCGGCGTCGCCGCCCTTCTTGCGCAGCACGTCCTTCACGCCCTTGACCGGGGAGATGTACCCCACCCACTCGGTGATGCGGGCGGCGTTCTCCGGGTCGTAGACGAAGTCCATCCACTTCTCGGCCTCGGCCTTGTGGACCGCGCCCTTGGGGATGACCATGGCGTCGAACCACTGGGTGCCGCCGGTCTCGGGCACGACGAACTTGATGCCCGACTCCTCGCCGAGGCTGAAGATGTCGCCGGACCAGGCGACGCAGATCGCGAAGTCGCCGTTCTGGAGCCCCTGCAGGTACTCGTTGCCGGTGAACTTCAGGATCTGGCCGTCCTTGCGGGCCTTCTCGATCTTGTCGAGGGCAGCGTCGATGTCGGCGGGCTTGGCGTCCGAGGCCTTCTTGCCGTCGCCCATCATCGTGAGGCCGACCGAGTCCCGCATCTCGGTGAGCATGGTGACCTGGCCCTTGTACTTCGGGTCGTAGAAGTCGTCCATGCTCTTGATGTCCTTGCCGGTGAGCTTGGGGTTGTACGCCAGCCCGGCGATGCCCGCCTGCCACGGCATGAAGTGCTTGGCGCCCGGGTCCCACGGGAGGTTCGTGTACGCGTCCTCCAGGTACTTGTGGTTGGGCACGTTGGCGAGGTCGATCTCGTCGAGCCAGCCGAGCTTCTTCAGCCGTGCCGCCATCCAGTACGTCGGGGCCACCAGGTCGGCGGCGATGCGCTTGCCCCGGCCGAGCAGCGGCGAGAACGACCGGTTGAAGTACTCGTCGTTGTCGTTGAAGTCGGTGAGGTACCGCATCGAGATGCCGGTCTGCTTCTCGAAGTCGTAGATCGTGGTGCCCTTGCCTCGGGAGTTCCCCGAGTCGTCCTCGTCGATGTAGGCGACCCAGTTGGAGAACGTGAAGTCGTTGCTCCCGGGCGTGGTGCAGGCGGCCAGGACCGAGGGCGCGACGAAGGCGGCGCCGAGGCCGAGGCCGGTGGTGCGGAGGAACTGGCGGCGGCTGAGGGATCGGGGGGAGATCGCCATGTCAGCTCGCCTCGGCGGCTAGGTCGACGGCGGGGGCGCTGGCGGGCGACCCCGGCAGCAGCACGCAGGCCTCGTCGGTCCAGCTGGCCTGGACGGTGTCGCCTGGGATCGGCATGCCGTCACGGCGGGCCGGCACGTGGGCGACCGCGATCGCCCCGTCGGCGAGGCGCAGCTCGTAGCGCACCACCGGGCCCTGGAAGACGAGCTCGGTGACCGTGGCCGGCACGGTCCACCGATCCGGATCGCTGTTCTCGGCCTCCACGTGCACCCGCTCGGGGCGCACCATGAACGTGGCCTCCTCGCCGGGCGCCAGGACGTGGGGGTTGTCGACCGTGAGGGTGCGGCCGGCCACCTCGACCTCGGCGGTGCCGTCGCCGTTGCGGAGGATCTTGGCCGGCCAGAGGTTGGCCTGGCCGATGAAGCCGGCCACGAACACGGTGGCCGGGTGGTCGTAGATCTCGCGAGGCGTGCCGATCTGCTCGACCCGTCCGAGGTTCATGACCGCGATCCGGTCGCTCATGGTGAGCGCCTCTTCCTGGTCGTGGGTCACGAAGATGAACGTGATCCCCACCTCCCGCTGGATGCGCTTGAGCTCGAGCTGCATGTTCTGGCGGAGCTTGAGGTCCAGGGCGCCGAGGGGCTCGTCGAGCAGCAGGGCCTTCGGGTAGTTGACCAGGGCCCGGGCCAGCGCCACGCGCTGCTGCTGGCCGCCCGACAGCTGCGAGGGCTTGCGCTTGGCGAAGTCGGTGAGCCGCACGACGCCGAGCAGCTCGTCGACGCGGCGGGCGACCTCCTTCTCGTCGATCTTCTTGGCGCGTGGGCCGTAGGCGACGTTGTCCCACACGTTCATGTGGGGGAACAGCGCGTACTGCTGGAACACGGTGTTCACGTCGCGCTTGTGCGGCGGCACCTTGGAGACGTCCTGGCCCTCGAGGCGGATGGCCCCCGAGGTCGGCGTCTCGAACCCGGCGATCATGCGCAGGGTGGTGGTCTTCCCGCAGCCCGATGGGCCGAGCATCGAGAAGAACTCCCCCTCGGCGATCGAGAAGTTGGCGTGGTCGACCGCCACGAAGTCGGTGAAGGCCTTCGAGACGTCGTCGATCTCGATGACCGGGCGGGCAGGCGTCATGGGGTACCTCGGGTGTGCGTGGGACCCCGGCCGTGGCCGAGGTTCACCCTTGTTGGGCTGCACCATTTCACGGATCACGGAATCGGGCAAGAGAATCCTTCGTTTCGTGCGTGTTTCACGAACGATCCGCTTGCCAAGGTCGCGCGAGCCGCACAGGATGGCGGTGCCGAGGACCATAGGAGCGAAGGGGTAAACACATGCGCAAGGGCCAGCACTACCTCGCAGGCGAGTGGCGGGAGGCCGTCGACGGCGGCACCGACGACGTGGTCGACCCGGCCACCGGCGAGGTGATCGCCACGGTGCCCTCCGGTGGCGTCGCCGACGTGGACGTGGCCGTGGAGGCCGCCGTCGCCGCCTCGGCCGCCTGGGGGCGCACCACGCCTCGCGAGCGCAGCGAGAAGCTCCTGGCCCTCGCCGACGCGGTCGAGGGCGACCTCGACGAGCTCAAGCGCCTGGAGATGCAGAACGTGGGCAAGCCCGCGTCCATCATCGACTTCGAGTTCGACCTGACCGTCGACAACCTCCGGTTCTTCGCGGGGGCGGCGCGCTGCCTCGACGGCGGCGCGGCGGCCGGCGAGTACCTCGAGGACCACACGTCGATGCTGCGGCGAGACCCCCTCGGCGTGGTGGCTGGCATCGCGCCGTGGAACTATCCGCTCAACATGGCGACCTGGAAGCTCGGGCCCGCCCTCGCTGCCGGGAACACGTTCATCCTGAAGCCGTCGGAGCTCACCCCGCTCACGGCGCTTCGGCTCGCCGAGCTGGCCGAGGGCATCTTCCCGGCCGGCGTCTTCAGCGTGCTGTGCGGTCAAGGCGAGACCGCCGGCGACCGGCTCGTGCGCCACCCCGACGTGGCCATGGTGTCGCTCACCGGCGACGTCGGGACCGGCAAGCTCATCGCGCGCAACGCCGCCGAGACCCTGAAGCGCGTCCACCTCGAGCTCGGCGGCAAGGCCCCGGTCGTGGTGTTCGACGACGCCGACCTCGAAGCGGTGGCGGCCACGCTGGTCGAGGCCGGCTACTACAACTCGGGCCAGGACTGCACCGCGCCGTGCCGCGTCCTGGCCGGCCCTGGCACGTACGACGACCTGGTTGCCCGCCTGGGCGATGCCGTCGCCTCGCTCGTCACGGGCGACCCGTTCGACGAGGCCACGGCGGTCGGCCCGGTGGTGTCGGCAGACCAGCAGGCCCGGGTGGCCGCCATGGTGGAGCGGGCGGTCGCCGACGGCGCCGAGGTGGTGGCCGGCGGGGCGGTGCTCGATCGCCCCGGGTTCTTCTACGCCCCGACGGTGGTGGCGGGCCCCGGCCAGCGCAGCGAGCTCGTGCAGCGCGAGGTCTTCGGGCCGGTCATCTCGGTCCAGCGCTTCGACGACGAGGCGCAGGCGCTGGCCTGGGCCAACGACGTGGACTACGGCCTCGCCGCCTCCGTGTGGACCCGCGACGTGGGTCGGGCGATGCGCATGTCACGGGACCTCAAGTTCGGCACCGTCTGGGTCAACGACCACATCCCGATCGTGTCCGAGATGCCCCACGGCGGCTTCAAGGCGTCGGGTTACGGCAAGGACATGAGCATCCACGCGATCGAGCACTACACCGAGCTCAAGCACGTGATGGTGAAGCTGTAGCTCAGTCGCCCTTGCCCTTGCCCTTGCCCAGGTCGGCGCCGCAGGCGGGCAGGCCGTAGCTCTCGAGCACCTTGCCGGCGGCGATGAGCTCCTTGTCGCTCGCGCCCGTGGCCGCTGCGCTCGGATCGTCCTGCCACTTGGCGAAGCGGTCCTCGTAGACGCCGAACGCCTTGTCGAGCAGCCCGTCGTCGCCCGCCGGGAACCCGATGTCTCGCAACGTCTGGATCTCGTCCAGGATCTCCGTCGACGCCTGCACCACGAACTTCGACAGCGCCTGGGGGTCGGTGGGGTCCATCTGCTCCGCGGCGGCGTCGATCTCCTTGCGGGTGGCGTTGCAGACCTTGGTGGCCTTGGCGAGGAACTCGCTCTTGGTGATGCCCTCGTCGCTGCCGCCGCCCGAGCAGGCGACGAGCCCGAGCGCGAGCAGGCCGGTGAGCATGAGGGCAGCGGGTCGGTGGCGCACGGGCGCCAGTATCGCACCGGGCCCCGAGGGCATCAGGCGCGGTCCTGGTAGCGGAACCACTGGCCGACGAGCGGCAGGTAGGCCCGACGCAGCCGGTGGAGCGGGATCGGGCGGTGGCGGAGCTCGGCGAAGCTCGGCGCCGGCGCGGCGCCGAGCACGACCTGGCCGAGCCGGTGGCCGAGCCAGGTGTTGAGGGCCACGCCCGAGCCGTTGCAACCCGTGGCGTACCAGGCGCCGCGCACCCGACCGACGTGGGGCATGCGGTCGAGGGTGATGGCGACGCTGCCGCCCCACCGGTGGGTCACCGCCACGTCCGCCAGCTGCGGGTGGATCCGGCGCATCGACCCGGTCAGGTACGCCGCGGCCTCGTCGACCGAGGCGTGCGAGAGGCTGCGGCGACCGCCGAACACCATGCGGCCATCCGGCGACAGGCGCCAGTAGAAGAGCAGGTTCTTGGTGTCGACGAACATCCGCCCCCGCGGGCTGACCTCGTCGGCCAGCGCACGGGGGAGGGGCTCGGTGGCGACGATGAAGCTGCCGATGGGCAGCACGCGGCGGGCCAGCTCGGGGACCAGCGCGTCGGCGTAGGCGTTGGTGGTGACGATCACGTGGTCCGCCTCCAGCGGGCCGGCCTCGGTGCCCACCAGGAAGCGCAGCGCCTGGGGCCCG
The DNA here is from genome assembly GCA_046331115.1 of Acidimicrobiales bacterium. Classification (GTDB taxonomy): domain Bacteria; phylum Actinomycetota; class Acidimicrobiia; order Acidimicrobiales; family Iamiaceae; genus Aquihabitans. The sequence goes on along the minus strand of JAXLRJ010000012.1, from coordinate 46,885 downwards.
TCCCCCCGCTCCTCGAGGGAGGTGGCGGCGCACCGCTCCCAGACCTGGGCACCGGCGTCGATCGCCAGGCGGGCCAGGCCGGCGTGGAGCGCCGCGGGCTGCAGGCTGCCGGTCCGCTCGAACACGACGCCGCCGTGGAACGCGTCCGAGCCGATCTCCGCGCCAAGCTCGTCCCGCGAGACGAAGTGCACCGGTTCACCTGCCTCCTGGTGCTCCCGGGCCAGGGCCTGGAGCGACGGCACCAGGCGGGGGGTGTGGGCCAGGTAGAGCTGGCCGCTGCGCTCGTAGCTGCAGTCGATGCCCTCCCGGGCGATCAGCGCCTCGAGGTGGTCGAACGCCTCGTTGACCTCGTGGTGCATCCGGGTGCCGAGCGCGCCGTAGCGGTCGGCCAGCGCGGCCGGCCCCGCCTTGAGCTCGGGGATGGCCATCCCGCCGTTGCGGGCGTGGGCGCCCCACCCGAGCGCTCCCTTCTCGAGGACCACCACCTGCCGACCGGCCCGGGCCAGCTCGAGGGCGGCGGCGAGCCCGGCGTAGCCGGCGCCCACCACGACGACGTCGATCCGCCGGGGGGCCGTGGCGCGCGGCGGTGCCTCGAGCACCGGCAGGTCCACCTGCTCCTGCCACAGCACCGCTTGCACGTGGCGATCGTAGGGCGGCCTGAATATCGTGCAGCGCCGTGGGGAGCATCGAGATCCACGGGGACGTCGCGCCGGGCTTCGGGCCGGTGGCCGACGCGTTCGCCCGCAACTTCGAGGTCCACGGCGAGGTCGGTGCCGCGTGCGCCGCCTTCGTCGCTGGGGAGCAGGTCGTCGACCTCTGGGCTGGCGTGGCCGACCCGGCGACCGGGCGTCCCTATGAGGCCGACACCTTGCAGCTGGTCTTCTCCAGCACCAAGGGCATCGTGTCGATCGCCGTGCACCTGCTCGCCCAGCGGGGCCAGCTCGACCTGGACGCCACCGTTGCCTCGTGCTGGCCGGAGTTCGCCGCGAACGGCAAGGAGGCCATCACGATCCGGGACGTGCTCACGCACCGCTCCGGGGTGATCGGCATCGATCGGGTGCTGTCGATCGAGGAGTTCTGCGCCTGGGACCCGTTCGTGGAGGCACTGGCGGCGGCGGCCCCGGTGTGGTCGCCCGGCGAGGCGCACGGCTACCACGCCCTCTCCTTCGGCCACCTGCTCGGCGAGGTCGTGCGCCGGGTGACCGGCACCGACGTCGGCACGTTCGTGCGCCAGGAGGTGGCCGGGCCCGTCGGCGCCGAGTTCATCATCGGAGCCACCGACGACGAGCTGCCACGGATCGCGCCGCTCCTGGACTTCCCCGTCGGCGCCCTCGCCGACGACCCCGACCCCACGATCGCCGCCATCTTCGACGTGGGCAGCCCGACCAGCCGGGCGTTCATGATCGCCCCCGTCTTCCCGACGACGTTCAACGAGCCCGCGCTGCTCCAGGCGCAGATCCCGGCCGCGAACGGCTGCACCTCGGCCCGGTCCCTCGCCCGCATCTACGCCAGCCTGGTGTCCGAGGTCGACGGGGTGCGCCTGCTCGACCAGGCCCAGGTCGACGACGCCCGCTCGCCGCGCTCGGAGGGCGACGACCTCGTCCTGATCGGCGGGGCCAACGCCATCGGGTCGGGCTTCTTCCTGCCGGACCCGCTCACGCCCCAGCTGGGCGACGGGTCCTTCGGCCACGCCGGGCTGGGCGGCTCGCTCGGCTCGGCCCTGCCCGAGCGCCAGATCGGCTTCGGGTACGTCATGAACCAGATGTCCGCCCAGGTGAAGGGCGACCCGCGCACCCATGCCCTGATGGGCGCCGTGCTGACCTGCACGGAGTAGCCTCGGCCCCGTACGCCGGGGAGCTCGAGGAGTCGGGCTGAGAGGGTGGCCGGCCCTTCGGGGCGCCGCTGCCGACCCGTGACCTGAACTGGGTAATGCCAGCGGAGGGACGCGAGATGGGCCACGCGGCCGGGACCACAGGACCGATCATCCTCATCGCCATCGGCGGCGCGCCCGGGCTGGCGGCACCGCTGCCGACCGTCCTGCCGGAGGGATCGGTGGTGGTCGCGGCGGACTCCGGCGTGGCCCACGCCCAGCAGGCTGGGCTCCACGTCGACCACCTGGTCGGCGACCTGGACTCGGCCAGCCCCGACGCGGTGGCCCGGGCCGAGGCGGCGGGCACGGTCGTCCACCGCCACCACCCCGACAAGGACGCCACCGACACCGAGCTCGCGCTGGACCTGGCCGCCCACGAGGTCGCCCCGCGCACCGGCATCCGCGAGCTGGTGGTGGTCGGGCCCGGTGGGGGGCGGCTCGACCACCTCGTCGCCGACGTGCTCGGCCTGGCGTCGCCCGGGCTCGAGGGCTTCGACGTCACCGCTCGGCTGGGTGCGGCCACCATCACGATCGTGCGCGCCGGGCACGGCCGAGACGTCCACGGCGAGGTGGGGGAGCAGGTGTCGCTCCTGCCGGTGCACGGCCCGGCCATCGGCGTCACCACCGTCGGCCTGCGCTGGGCCCTCGAGCACGCGGACCTGCGCCCTGGCACCACGCGCGGCATCTCCAACGAGCTCGTGCGAGCGCGCGCCCACGTGGTGGTGCGCAACGGCACCCTCGCCGTCCTCCAGCCCGGCGCGCCCGCCCCCGAGCTCGCGCCTCGACCCACCCCCTACGACCCCAGCCCCCGCATCCCCGAAGGAGGCCCGACGTGATCGCCGAGCTCCAGGTCCTGCCCCGTCCCGCCGGCACCGAGGACGACCCCCACGCCCACGTCGAGGCGGCGATCGCCGAGATCGTGGCCAGCGGCCTCCACCACGAGGTGAGCGCCCTGGGCACCACGCTCGAGGGCACGCCCGACCAGGTGTGGGCCGCGCTGCGCGCCGCGCACGAGGCCACGCTGGCTGCGGGGGCCACCTTCACCATCAGCGTCGTGAAGCTCGCGGAGGGCGTCGACGACGGTGGCCCCACCATGGACCGCCTCACCCGGAAGTTCCGCTGACGTGGCCGTCGCCCGCCGTTGGTTGCCACCGCTGCTCGGCTTCGCCGCGCTCCTCCTCGCGTGGCAGCTGTGGGTGTCGTGGCGGGGGATCGAGCCGTTCCTCCTGCCGACGCCCGCGCGCATCGCCCGCGCCGGCCTCGACGAGCGCGGCGAGCTGGCGGGCCTGCTCTGGCCCACTTCGTGGGTCGCCAGCACGGCCTCCCTGATCGGCGCAAGGCCGGCGGGGCCCTGCTGGTGGTGGCCGTGGTGCGGGTGCGGCCGCACGCCAGGTGCTGTACCTGCTGCTGGCCGCGAGCCAGGTGATCCCGTTGGTGGTCCTGGCGCCGCTGCTGACCGTCTGGTTCGGGTACGGGCACGTGCCCAAGGTGCTCCTCGTCGTCCTGTTCTCGTTCTTCCCCGTGCTGGTCGCCACGGTGGGCGGGCTCGACGGGGCCGACCCGGAGCTCGTCGACCTCCTGCGCTCCATGGGCGCCACGCCCTGGCAGGTCCTGCGCACCGTGCGCATCCCCGCCGCCCGGCCCGCCTCTCTCGACGGCCTCCGCATCGCGGCCACCTACGCGGTCGGGGCCGCGGTCATCGCCGAGTTCCTCGGTTCGGGGGAAGGCGACCAGGGCCTGGGCAAGGCCATCCTGCGGGCCAAGGCCAGCTTCCAGATCGACCGGGTCTTCGTCGCGGTGGCGGTCGTGGTGCTGCTGAGCGGCGCCCTGTTCCTCCTCGTCGACCGGATCGGGCGCGCCGCCGTGCCCTGGGAGCGCCGCCGGTCCGCCCCCACCATCCCCCCGCCCCCGACCTCCCCGCAGGAGCCTCCCGTGAGCCGAACCATCCGCTGCGCCGCCGTCGCCCTCCTCGGCCTCGCCGTCCTCTCGTCGTGCTCCGGCGGCGGCAGCTCGGGGACCGGCTCGACCTCGGGTGGAGCCGAGCGGTTCACCGTGGTCCTCGACTGGACGCCCAACACCAACCACGCGGGTACGTACCTGGCCCGGGCGAAGGGCTGGTACCGCGCGAGGCCGGCCTCGACGTGCGCTTCGTCGAGCCTGGCGGAGGCGGGGGCCCTGGCGCTGCTCGGGGCCGGCAAGGCGGATGTGGCCGTGTCGGTCCAGGAGGAGGTGGTCCCTGCCGTTGCCCAGGGCGTGCCCGTGCAGGCCATCGCCGCCATCGTCGAGCACAACACCTCCAGCCTCGTCTCCCTGGCCTCGGGATGGATCGAGGGGCCCGAGGACCTGGCCGGCACCACCTACGGCGCTACGGCGGCCAGCTCGAGACCGCGCTGGTCGACCAGCTCGCCTGGTGCGGCGGCGCCAAGCCCGGCTCGGTGCGGTCGGTCGTAGACGTCGGCGAGGCCGACTACAAGGTCGGCCTCGAGCGCGCATCAGTACGACGAGGTCTTGGATCTTCGACGGTTGGATGGATCCGGCTCGGAGCAGGAGGGCGTGGATACCCAACTGCATCGAGCTGGCAGACCACACCGATTGCATCCCGGACTGGTACACCCCGTGCTCGCGATATCGACCAAGGCCGAGCAGCAGCGGCCAGAGGCGCTCCGCGCCCATGGCCGCCACCGCCCGGGGCTACCGCGAGGCGATGGCAGACCCGGTGGCCGCCGCCGACGCGCCGTTCGCCCTGCGAAGGACCTCGACCTGAAGCTCGTGCGCCAGGAGCGCGCCACCTCGACGCGCTACGCCGACGACCCCGCGACGTGGGCTCGATCAGACTGCAAGGTGTGGGACGGGTCCAGGCGTTCCTCGTCGACGCCGGCATCGTCGAACCACGCAAGGACGCGACGGCGGCGTGGACGAACCGGTACCTCCGGGCCGACGTGAGCGGTCCCGGTGCCATCTCGGTCCGCGGCTGGTTGTAGGGTTCGGCGGCCCGCCGGTGCTCGACCGCCTGGACTCGAGGTGCCTGGCGGGGCCTTCACGTGCGTGGTCGGGCCGAGCGGGTGCGGCAAGTCGACGCTGCTGCGGGTCCTGCCGGCCTCGCGCGCCGTCGGCGGGGACTGCCGCGATCGACGGCGAGGACGTGGTCGGACGGCCTGGCCGCTGCGCCTGGCAGCCCCAGCGCGATGACCTGCTGCCGTGGCGCGTCGCGTGCTCGACAACGCCGTGCTCGGCGCCGAGGTCGCCGGCGTGCCGCGGCCCAGGCCACCTGGGACGCCCTGGCCCTCCTCGATCGCTTCGGGCTGGCCGACGTGGCCGACGCCTGGCCTGGTCGAGCTTCCTCGGGTGGATGCGCCAGCGCGGCCGTGCTGCTGCGGGCCTTCCTCACGCCGGCGCCGGTGCTCCTGCTCGACGAGTCGTTCGGGGCGCTCGACGCGCCTACCAGGGCGCCAGGTGCAGCAGTGGCTCCAGGAGGTAGTCGGCGGATCCGCCGGGGGAGCGGCGCACGGTGCTGCTCGTGACCCACGACGTCGAGGAGGCCCTGTTGCTCGGTGATCGGGTGGTGCTCGCCCCAGCCGGGGCGGGTGGTCGCCGACGTCCCTGTCGAGCGGCCTCGCCCCTCGGTTGCCGATGCTCGTGTCGGACCCCTCGTTCGTGGCCGATCGGGCCTGGCTGCTCGGCGCCCTCGGCGCCTGAGCCACACTTTCGGGGTGGAGCTCCACGACCTCGTCGCACCGTGCACCCCCGACGTGCTCTTCGGCTGGGTCCGGGACCTGGAGTGCTACCCGGACTGGCTGGAGATCGACCCGGGCGGTGCCGGCGGACGAGGGCGCGTGGGCGGTCGATCTGCGAGGCCGGCTCGGCCCGCTCGCCTGCAGCAAGCGGCTGCGGATGGTCCGCACCGAGCTCGTCGGGCGGGGAGGCGCCACCTTCGAGCGCGAGGAGCCTGACGGGCGCGACCAGCCGCTGGCTCCTGCAAGCCGAGGTCTCAGTTCGCGCCTGAGGGCGCCCGCCTGGTCATGGACTCCACTACGACGGTTCGCTGTTCGGTCGGGTGATCGAGCGCGCAAGCTGCGCGACGAGATCGAGCGGTCCCGCGGCTCCTGGCTCCTCGCCCTCGTGGCCGGCGAGCGCTGGCGCCGGGCGCGACGCCCGGGGAGGGCGCATTGACCTTCCGGGTGGCAGCGGCGTCGCCGAGCGGATCGAGCTGTGCCCGTTCGACCCTCGACGGCCGGAACGGGACCGGGTCGACCTGGCGGCCGAGGCCGCCACGGGACCCGTGGTCGGCCACGGTCGCCGGGGTCGTGCCCGGGCAGCAGTACGGCTTCCGGGTCCACGGCCCGGGCGAGCCAGCCAAGGCCATGCCTGCGATCCAGCCAAGCTGCTGGTGGACCCGGCCGCGCGATGCGTGGCGAGCTGCGCTGGGCGCCCGAGCTGGTGGCCCCCGGCGTGGACAGCGCGCCGATGGTGCCGCGCCTGGTGGTCGTGGCCCCGCCGTCGTCGCCTGTCGCCCGCCTCGCCTCTAGCCGCTCGCCTGGGAGCGGACCCCGGCGTACGAGGCCCACGTCGGCCACCTCACCCATCGCCACCCGCTGGTGCCGGCGGAGGCGAGGCGCTACGCAGGCCTCGGGGCGCCCCGCGTCGTCGACTACCTCCACCGGCTCGGCGTCACCGCCGTCGAGCTGCTGCCGGTGCAGCACTCACCAGCGAGGCCCGGCCCGTGGCGGCGGGCCAGCGCAACGTCTGGGGGGTACAACCCGCTCGCCTGTGCACCTTCACGGCGTACGCCTCGCCCGGTGGCGATCCGTACGAGCTGCGCGCCGCCATCGCAGCGCTGCACGACGCGGGCATCGAGGTCTGGCTCGACGTCGTCTTCAACCACACGTGCGAGGGCGGGCTGGGCACTGGGCCGATCCTGTCCTGGCGCGGGTTCGACAACGCGGCGACGGCCTGGCTGCGCGCCGGCGAGCACGGCCTCGTGGACGACGACGTGACCGGCTGCGGCAACGGTCGATGCCGGGTCGCCCCTCGTGCGCCGGCTCGTGCGAGCCGCTCGTGCGCTGGGCTGGAGGAGCTGGGCGTCGATGGGTTCCGCTTCGACCTGGCGGCCACGTTGTTGCGAGGTCCCGCCGGCCCACGGCCCGATGCTCCGCTGCTGGCGGAGCTGGCCAACGAGCCGCGCCTCCAGGTGCGGCTCGTGGCCGAGCCGTGGACGTGGGCCCGGGCGGGTACCAGGTGGGCCGGTTCCGGCCCCCTCGGCGGAGTGGAACGACCGGTCTCGCGACGACGTCCGCCAGCTCTGGCTGGACGGCCCGGTGGACTGGTCCGAGGTGGTCGCCACCCGGCTCACCGCGGAAGCGCGGACCTGCTCGCGGCGACGATGCGCCTGATCGCCCGCGACCACGTCCGTCAACGCCGTCGCCACCCACGACGGGTTCACCACCGCGACCTCGTCACGTACGGGCAGCCCGTCGAGGGCGGCCACGCCCAGGGCTCGAACTCCGGGCTCGAGGCCTGACCGCAGACCCGCACGTCACGGAGCGGCGGCGCCGTCGCCAGCGCGCTTCCTGCCCGGCACGATGCCTGCGCCCAGGGCGTCCCCATGCTGAACGCCGGCGACGAGATGGGGCGCAGCCAGGGCGGCTGGGCCGACGGCTACACCTCGAGCCGGCCGATGGCGGCCTGCCGTGGCCCGAGGCGGACTGGGACCCGGTCACGTGGTGCGCCGAAGCGTCGCGCCTGCGCCACGTCCCGCCCTGCGCCGCGTCGCAACACCACCTGGATCGATCCCGGCGACGAGGCCATCACGTGGCTGAAGGCCGATGGGAGCCCTTCGTCGACGGGACTGACGGACTCGCCCAGCACGCCATGCAGGTGCTGCCTGCCGCCCACCGCCGCCGACGCCGCCCTGGTGCTCATCCTGGTGCCCCACGGCGACGTGCTCTGACCTGCCGCCGGGGGCTTGGTGGGTGCAGCTCGACGCCCGATGGCGGCGCCCCCTGTCGGGCGATGCCGAGGCGTGGGGAGGGGAGCGTCACCGTGGACGGGCCGACGCTGCTGGTGCTCCTGGAGCCGACTGGCCCTGAGCGTCGGTCAGGGAGGAGGGCCAGGACCTCGGCGCCCAGTGGCCAGGTCTCGAGGGGTGCGGCCGTCGTCGGTCGTCGCCGTCGGGTCGGCGCCGCGCTCGAGCAGGAGCCGGACCATGGCCACATCGTCGCGGTGCGCTGCCGAGTGCAGGGCGCGCACGCCGCCTGCCTGGGTCGCCTCGATGTCGGCGCCGCGGTCGAGCAGGAGGTGGGCGATGACCGGGTGGCCGCCGGCTGCGGCGCTGTGGAGCGGCTGCAAGCCCGTCCCGTTGGTGGCGACGGCCTCCGGGTCGGCACCGCGGGCGAGGAGCAGCTCGGCGACCTTCTCGTGGCCGAACCAGGCGGCCAGGTGGAGGGCGGTGAAGCCGTCGTCCGCGAACGCCGTGGCGAGCCCCGGGTCGGCATCGAGCGCCTCGCGGAGCTCGTCGACCCGTCCCAGCGTCGCCAGGTCGAGGCCGTCGGGGCGGGCGCCGAGCGACCCCAGCAGGTCTGCCAGCTCGGGGCGCCCGACGTAGGCGGCGCGGCGCAGGGCGCTGACCCCGTCGAGGGATGCGGTGGCGAGCGAGGGGTCCTCGGCCAGCAGGGACCTGATCCCTGCGCCGTCTCCGTCTGCGATGGCCTGGAACAGGTCCTCGATCGTCGCCACGTTCCCCCCTGGTCGGTGCCGGGAGCGTAGGGCACCGGTTGCCCGGTTCGACGCGGCGCCTCCTAGGGTGTCGCCCGTGCACATCGGGATCCTCGGAGGAACAGGGCCAGCCGGGAGCGCGCTCGCGGCCCGCCTGGCATCGGTCGGCTTCGACGTCACCATCGGCTCGCGGTCGAAGTACCGGGCCATGGAGGCGGTCGACAAGCTCCTGGCGGAGTGGCCCGAGCGCAAGCTGAAGATCGTGGCCGGCGACAACCACGCCGCCGCCTCGGCCGACGTCGTGGTGATCGCGACGCCGTGGGACGGCGCCTACGGCACGGCCACGTCGGTCGCCGGCCAGCTCGAGGGCAAGGTCGTCATCTGCATGGCGAACGCCCTCACCCGCATCGGCAAGGAGTTCCAGCCGCTCGTGCCGCCGCGCGGCTCGGTGGCCGCCAGCGTGCAGGCCGCGGTGCCGGCGTGCCGGGTGGCGGCGGGCTTCCACCACGTCCCGGCCAAGGAGCTCGGCGACCTGGACCACCCGATCGAGTCCGACGTGCTGATCTGCTCGGACTTCCCGGAGGCCACCGAGGTCACCTCGACCATCGTGTCGTCGGTGCCCAACATGCGCCCCCTCGACGCCGGTGGCCTGTCGCAGGCCACGCCGATCGAGTCGTTCACCGCGGTGCTCCTCCAGCTCAACGTGCACTACAAGACCCGGGTCGCCGTGAAGTTCACGGGCATCCCGGAGGCCGAGCCGGCCGGCGGACCAGCGGCGGACGAGGCTCCGGCAGCGACCGAGTGACCCCCGAGCCGATGCGCCTGTACGACACCGCCCGCCAGGCGGTGGTGCCGTTCGAGCCCGGTCCCACGGTGCTCATGTACACGTGCGGCATCACGCCCTACGACGCCACGCACATCGGCCACGCGGCCACCTACCTGACCTACGACGTCTTGCAGCGCCGCCTGCGGGACCGCGGCCACGAGACCCGCTGCGTCCGCAACATCACCGACGTCGACGACGACCTGCTCCGCAAGGCCCGGGAGCTCGGGGTGCACTACCTCGACCTCGCCGCGGGCGAGATCGCCCGCTTCGACGATGACGTCGCGGCGCTCGAGCTCCTGCCGTCCTACAGCGAGCCCCGCGCCACCTCGGCCATCGCCGACATCCGGGGCTTCATCGGCATGGTGCTCGAGCGCGGCCACGCCTACGAGTCCGGCGGCGCCGTCTACTTCGACGTGAGCACCTGGGAGCGGTTCGGGGAGATCAGCCACTACAGCGCCGAGGAGATGCTCGCCTTCGCAGCGGAGCGGGGCGGCAACGTCGACGACCCGAACAAGCGCAACCCCCTCGACTTCGTGCTCTGGCAGCCCTCCGCACCCGACGAGCCGGCGTGGGAGTCGCTGTGGGGCCCGGGCCGGCCGGGCTGGCACATCGAGTGCTCGGCGCTCGCCCTGCGCGAGCTCGGCACCACGATCGACCTCCACGGTGGTGGCAGCGACCTGATCTTCCCGCACCACGACTGCGAGAGCGCCCAGTCCGAGGCCGCCACCGGCGAGCCGTTCGTGCGCCACTGGATGCACCAGGCGATGGTCCGGATGGACGGCGAGAAGATGTCGAAGTCCCTGGGCAACCTCGTGTTCGTGAGCGAGCTCCGCAAGGCGTGGGACACCCGGGCGATCCGCCTGGCCACGCTGGCCAACCACTACCGGACGCCCTGGGAGTGGACCGACGCCACGATGCCCGCGGCCGCCGCCCGGCTCGAGTCCTGGCTCGCCGCCGGCAGCGGCGACGCCGCCCTCGAGGACGTGCGGGCGGCGCTCGACGACGACCTCGACACCCCCAGCGCCATCGCGGCGATCGACGCCGCCGTGGCGGCGGGTCGTGGCGCCAGCGCGGCAGCGGCGCTGCTCGGCGTCGACCTGACCCGTTCCTGACGCCTCGGAGCGGCGCGCGGGCGCCCCGCCGGTGGGGCATGATGCGGGGCGATGGCCACCGAGGACGTGGGGAAGCTCTACCCGATCGCCAAGAAGATCCTCACGCCCACCTTCCGCGCCGCCTGGAAGTTCCGGATCGAGGGGCTCGAGCACGTCCCGGCCAGCGGTGGTGCGATCCTCTGCCCCAACCACACCTCGGTGCTCGACTCGTTCTTCGTGCCCGCCGTGCTGCCGCGGCGGGTCACCTACGTCGGCAAGGCCGAGTACATGGACGACTGGAAGACGCGGACGCTGTTCCCGGCGCTGGGGATGATCCCCATCGACCGCGAGGGCGGCGACGCCGCCGAGCGCGCCCTGGCCACGGCGCAGCGCTGCCTGGAGCGAGGCGAGCTGTTCGGCATCTACCCCGAGGGCACCCGCAGCCGTGACGGCCGGCTGTACCGGGGCCACACCGGCCCGGCCCGGCTGGCGCTCCGCACCGGGGCGCCGATCGTCCCGATCGGGATCAGCGGGGCGCGGGAGGTCATGCCGCCCGACGCCAAGTTCCCGAAGCTGCGGATGCCGGTCACGATCCGCTTCGGACGCCCGATCGAGGTGGATCGGTACCGGGACCGCGCCGGCGACCGGCTCGTGCTGCGCCAGATCATCGACGAGGTCATGTACGAGATCCGCGAGCTCTCGGGCCAGGAGTACGTCGACGAGTACGCCACCAAGAAGAAGGCGGCACCCGCGCCCGTCCCCGAGCGCGACGCCACCGTGCCCTTCGTGCCAGCGCCCGCCAACGGCAACGGCAACGGCAACGGGAACGGCAACGGCCACCGCAGCGATGACGGTGCCGGGACCGGCCGGGCCCCGCTGCCGGAGGAGGGCGAGTTCGTGGAGGCCACCACGCCGCGCTCGTCGGCCGACCTGCTCAAGTCGCCGGTTCGGCGTTCTCCGGGCTGAGGGCCGCCGCCTAACCTCGGCCCATGGCCGACATCACGATCACGCTGCCCGACGGAAGCTCGCGCGAGGTGCCGGCCGGGACCACCGTGGGCGGCCTCGCCGAGTCCATCGGCCGGGGCCTGGCCAAGGCGGCCGTGATCGGTGACGTGAACGGCACCGAACGGGACCTGGACTGGCCCCTCGCCGACGGCGACCGGGTCGCGATCATCACCGCCGAGTCCGAGCGCGGCCTGTACACGATCCGCCACTCGACCACCCACGTGATGGCCCAGGCGGTCCTCGAGCTGTTCCCGGGGGCCACCTTCGCCATCGGCCCGCCGGTCGAGGACGGCTTCTACTACGACTTCGAGCTCCCGCCCGGGCCCGATGGCCGACCCGGGACCTTCGTTCCCGAGGACCTGGAGCGCATCGAGGCCCGCATGCGCGAGATCCTGGCCGAGCAGCAGCCGTTCGTGCGCGACGAGCTGTCCGACGACGAGGCCCGCAAGGTCTTCGCCGGCCACCGCTTCAAGCTCGAGATCATCGATGGCGAGGCAGACGACCCCACCAGCGCCACCGAGCCGGGCCTGGTCCGCACCTACGAGAACCCGCCCAAGGAGCCGTGGTCCCAGCCCGCGTTCGCCGGCTATCCGGGGTTCATCGACCTCTGCCGGGGCCCGCACGTCCCGCACACGGGCCGGTTCCTCGGCCACTTCAAGCTGATGCGGGTGGCCGGGGCGTACTGGCGCGGCAGCGAGAAGAACCCGATGCTGCAGCGCATCTACGGCACCGCCTGGGCGTCCAAGGCAGACCTGGAGGCGCACCTGCACCGCCTCGAGGAGGCGGCCAAGCGCGACCACCGCCGCCTGGCCACGGACCTCGACCTGCTCTCCTTCCCCGAGGAGCTTGGCGGGGGGCTCGCGGTCTGGCACCCCAAGGGGGGCATCGTCCGCAAGCTCATGGAGGACTACTCGCGGGAGCGCCACGCGAAGGGCGGCTACGAGTTCGTCTACACGCCACACGTCGCCAACGGCCGGCTGTTCGAGGCGTCGGGCCACCTCGGCTTCTACCGCGACGGCATGTACCCGCCCATGGAGATGGACAACGGCGAGTACTTCCCCAAGCCGATGAACTGCCCGGGCCACAACACGATCTTCAAGGCCCGCCAGCGGTCCTACCGGGAGCTCCCGCTGCGGTTCTTCGAGCTCGGCACGGTGTACCGCTACGAGAAGTCGGGCACCCTGCACGGGCTCATGCGCATCCGGGGCTTCACCCAGGACGACAGCCACATCTACTGCACGCCCGAGCAGGCCCAGGGCGAGGTGCGCAGCCTCCTCGGCTTCGTGCTCTCGGTGCTGCGGGCCTTCGGGTTCGACGACTTCGAGGCGAACCTGTCGACCCGCCCGGCCAAGGCGGAGACGGTCGGCACCGACGAGGGCTGGGAGGCCGCCACCGCCAACCTGCGCGCCGCCCTGGACGCCGAGGGCCTCGCGTACGAGGTCGACGAGGGCGGCGGTGCCTTCTACGGCCCGAAGATCGACGTCAAGGTCCGCGACGCCATCGGTCGCAGCTGGCAGCTGTCGACCATCCAGTACGACTTCAACATGGCGGACCGCATGGGCCTGGAGTACGTGGGCGAGGACGGGGGCCGCCACACGCCGGTGATGATCCACCGCGCCCTGTTCGGCTCGATCGAGCGGTTCTTCGGCGTACTGCTCGAGCACTACGCCGGCGCCTTCCCGACGTGGCTCGCGCCCATCCAGGTGCGCGTGCTGCCGGTGCGCGACGACCACGACGCGTACGCCCAGGAGGTGGCCGACGAGCTCGAGGCCATGGGCGTGCGGGTGGACGTGGTCGATGCCTCGGAGAAGCTCGGCAACCGGATCCGCAAGGCCAAGGGGAGAAGATCCCCTACGTCCTGGTGGTGGGCGACGACGACGTGGCCGCCCGGACCGTCGGCGTGAACCCCCGTGGGGGAGAGGTCGATCGCGGCGTCCCGCTCGACACGTTCGCCCAGGCGGTGGTGGACGAGGTCGACGATCAGGTCCACCTGGCTCGATGACCACCGCGGCGGAGGCCGGCGGCGGCCCTTCCCAGGCGCTGGCGCGCCTCTGGGCGGGCTGGCGCACCAGCTACATCGAGCGCATCACGGGCGACGACGCCGAGGTCCGCCCGGACGCCGACGGGCGCTCCCTGTTCGAGCGCATCTTCACCTCGGGCCTGCCCGACGAGGAGACCTTCGTGCTGTGGCGGGGGGAGCGGTGCTTCGCCATCCTCAACGCCTACCCCTACGGCTCCGGGCACCTGATGGTGCTGCCCCAGGAGGCCAGGCCCGACCTGACCGACCTCGACGACCAGGAGGCGGCCGAGCTGTGGGTGGGGGTCCGGCTGGCCGTGGCCGCCGTGCGCGCCGCGTACGAGCCCGACGGCGTCAACGTGGGCATGAACCTCGGCGCCGGGGCCGGGGCGGGCGTGCCAGACCACATGCACGTCCACGTGCTGCCCCGCTGGAGCGGCGACACCAACTTCATGACCACCGTCGCCGAGACCCGGGTGCTCCCCGAGCCGCTGTCGGTGTCGTGGCAGAAGCTGCGGGCGGCCTGGCCCGGCTGAGCGGCCCCCCGCTACCGTCGACGCCGTGACCGAGGACCAGGTGGCCGACGAACCTGCAGCCGACGAGGCCATCGCCGACGAGCCAATCTCAGACGAGGAGGTCCGCGACGAGCTGCCGGAGGACCTCAACGTCTCCGAGTTCGTCGGGCCCTACGTCTTCCCGAACAACAACCGCCGCCGGGTGCCCGGGTACCTCTACCTGGCCATCGGGGTGGGCATGCTGGCCCTGTGGGCCACCGCCGGCAGCGACGCGGTGCTGGTCGACGACGGGATGCTCTTCTCGGGCGTCGGGCTGATCCTGATCGGCGCCTACCACCTGCTTGCGGGCTGGAACCTCGACGTGGACGAGCGAGACGCCCTGGTGGCGGCGACCGAGCGGGTGGCGTTCCCCGTCGGCCACGCGTCGGCCCAGCTGGGCTGGCGTGGCCTGGCCAGCCGCCCGACCTGGCGGATCCTGCTCTACTCGGCGGAGAACCCGCCCTCGAAGCGGGGCCTGGTGCTCGTCGACGGGGTGGACGCTGAGATCGTGGCCGCCTTCACCGAGGACAACCCCGAGGACTGGAGCGACCTCGACGGATCCCTGGCTGGCCCCCCGGCGAAGGGGTAGACCCTTCACGAAGAGGGATCGGGGTGCTAACTTCTGCAAGCACCCCCCACCGGGCTCGACGAGGAGACCCCATGTTCGACGGCCGATTCCGTGCCGAAGCCGAGCGCACCCTGAAGCCCATCGGCACCCAGCTGAAGCGCACCGGCATCCGTGCCGACCACCTCACCATCGCGGGCATCGTGATGGCGGCCGCCGCCGCGGTGTCCATCGCGGCCGGCGCCCTGCGCCTCGGCCTGCTCTTCGGCGTGCTCGCCGCGCTGCCCGACGTGCTCGACGGGGCCGTCGCCAAGGCCTCGGGCACCGCATCGCCCCGTGGCGCCTTCTTCGATTCGGTGGCCGACCGGCTCACCGACGCCCTCTTCCTCCTCGGCATCGCCTGGTACCTGGCCGGTGACGGCTCGGGCCGCATCGCCCTGCTGCCGATGGCGGTGCTCGGCGCCTCGATGCTCATCTCCTACGAGCGGGCCAAGGCCGAGGCCCTCGGCTACCAGGCCAAGGGCGGGCTCATGGAGCGCGCCGAGCGGCTGATCCTGCTCGGGCTCGGCCTGCTGTTCAACGCCCTGCTCATCCCGATCCTCTGGATCATGCTCGTGCTGACCTGCGTGACCGCCGTGCAGCGCTTCGCCAAGGTGTGGGCCCAGGCCAGCGACGCCGTGCCTGCCCGCCCGGTCCGGGACCGCAGCCGGGTGCGCCGCCAGTCGGATCGCCGCGTGGCCCGCTCCACCACCCGCCAGGTGCGGCGTCGGGCCAGCTGCGCCTGCCGCGCTGAGCGGGCCCGTGGACCTGCCCGATCCGAGCTACCTGCTCTACCGCGCCGGCAGCGCGGTGGCGCGCGCCTGCCGCCGCCCGCCCTCGGCCCGCTCGGCGACGCCGCGCCCTGGGTCGCCACGCGACGATGGACGGCCGCCGCACCATGGTCCGGCGCCACCAGGCCCGGATCCGCCCGGAGCTGACCGCCGCCGAGCTGGACCGGGCCGTGGACGCCGTGTTCCGCCCTACGGACTACTGGATCGAGTCGTTCCGCCTGCCGGGCACGCCCGCCGACGTGCTGGCCGCCGACATGGTGACCGAGGGCTTCCTACCATCCGGGAGGCCTACGACGCCGGCAACGGGCTCATCACCGCCATGCCGCACCTGGGCGCCTGGGACTTCGCCGCCTTCTGGCTCACCCAGGTCCAGCACATCAAGGTGACCACGGTGGTGGAGCGGCTGGAGCCGCCCGAGCTGGCCGAGTGGTTCTTCGACCTGCGCGAGCGCCTCGGCATGGAGATCGTCCCGCTCGATGCCGGCTCGGCGCCGAAGGTGGCCCGGGCGCTGGCCGACGGCCGGCTCCTGTCGCTGGTGTGCGACCGGGACGTGGCCGGCGGCGGCATCGAGGTCGAGTTCTTCGGCGAGCGGACCACGCTGCCAGCCGGGCCGGCCACCCTGGCGCTGCGCTCGGGTGCGCCGCTGATCCCGGCCACGTGCTTCCTGGAGGACGGCACGCACCGCGGCGTCGTGCTGCCCCCGCTGGACACGTCGCGCCAGGGCAAGCTGCGCGAGGACGTCGCCCGGGTCACCCAGGACCTCGCCCACGCGCTCGAGCACCTCATCCGCCTGGCGCCCGAGCAGTGGCACGTGCTGCAGCCGAACTGGCCGTCGGACCGAGCGCTGGCTGGCTGACCGTGCGCGTCGGCCTCGTGTGCCCCTACAGCATCAGCGTCCCGGGCGGGGTCCAGGAGCAGGTGCTCGGCCTGGCCCGGTCCCTGCGCGCCAAGGGGCACCCGACCCGCATCCTGGCGCCGTCGGACGGCCCGCCGCCCGACGGGTGGGTGACGCCGCTCGGCAACTCGATCCCAACGGCCGCCAACGGCTCGGTGGCGCCGATCGCGCCCGACCCGTCGGCCCAGCTGCGGCTGATCCGCGCCGTGCGCGACGAGGGGTTCGACGTCCTGCACCTCCACGAGCCGCTGGTGCCGGGCGCCACCATGACGGCGTGCCTGCTGAAGCCCACGCCGCTCGTCGGGACGTTCCACGCGGCGGGGGAGAGCGCCTCCTACACCTACCTCTCGCCGGCGCTGCGCTGGCTCGCCTCGCGCCTCGACGTGCGGGTCGTGGTGTCCGAGGAGGCGCAGGCCCTGGCCGAGGAGCACCTGGGCGGCACCTACGAGCACCTGTTCAACGGGATCGAGGTCGAGCGCTTCGCCGAGGTGGCGCCGTGGCCGACCGAGCGGCCCACGATCTTCTTCCTCGGGCGCCACGAGCCCCGCAAGGGCCTCGACGTCCTGCTGGCCGCCCTCGCGTCCCTGCCCACCGACCTCACGGTGTGGGTCGGCTCGGACGGCCCGGACACGGAGCGGCTCAAGGCGCGCCACGCCGGCGATCCCCGCATCGAGTGGCTCGGGCGCCTGTCGGACGAGGAGAAGCGTCGGCGCCTCCGAGGCGCCGACATCTTCTGCGCGCCGTCGCTGCGCGGCGAGTCCTTCGGCGTGGTGCTGCTGGAGGCGATGGCCGCGGGCGCGGCGATCGTCGCCTCTGACCTGAGCGGGTACCGGCTGGTCGCCCGCCCGGACCTCGACGGGCTGCTCGTGCCGCCCGGGGACCCCGACGCCCTGGCTGCCGCCCTCCGGCGGGCCCTCACCGACGGCGCCCGTCGCGAGGCGCTGGTGGCGAGCGGCCACGAGCGGGCGGTGAGCTTCTCCATGGACCGCCTCGCCGACGCCTACCTGGCGCTCTACGAGCAGGTGTGCACCCCGGCGCCCCAGAGCCGGGGGTGGCTCCGTTCCCGGTACGGGATGGGTCGCTAGGCTCTCGGCGTGATCGCCATCCTGCTCATCATCGGCCTCATCGTGGTGCTCGTCATCGCGTTCGTGGTGCTCTACAACGGCCTCGTCGCCCTGAAGAACAAGGTCGAGGCCGCCTGGGCCCAGATCGACGTCCAGCTGACCCGCCGTGCCGACCTCATCCCGAACCTCGTGGAGACGGTCAAGGGCTACGCCTCGCACGAGCGCGAGACGCTCGACGCCGTCGTCCAGGCCCGCAACATGGTCCAGCAGGCCAACGGCCCGGCCCAGGCCGCCGAGGCCGACAACATGCTGACCGGCGCCCTCAAGTCGGTGTTCGCCCTCGCCGAGGCCTACCCGGACCTCAAGGCCAACACCAGCTTCCTTGCGCTGCAGGAGGAGCTGACCGCCACGGAGGACAAGGTGGCGTACGCGCGGCAGTTCTACAACGACACCGTGAACCGCTACAACACCAAGATCCAGCAGCTGCCCAGCTCGGTCATCGCGGGCATGCTCCACTACCAGCCTCGCGAGTACTTCGAGGCTGCGGGCGAGGCACGCGGCCCCGTGTCCGTCCAGTTCTGACCCGGCGGTGTACGACCAGGTCGCGCAGAACAAGCGCCGCTCCGCCCTCCTGATCGCCGTCTTCGTCCTGGTGACGATGGCGGTGATCGCCACCATCCTCTACCTGTTCGACTTCGGGTTCTCGGCGATCATCATCGCCGCGGTGGTCGCGATCGCCTCGGCCTGGGCCTCCTACTGGAAGTCCGACGCCATCGCCCTGAAGATGAGCCGCGCGGTCCCCGCGGACGAGCACACCTACGCCCGCCTGCACAACCTGGTGGAAGGGCTGTGCATCGCGAGCGGGCTGCCCAAGCCCAGGATCTACATCATCGACGACGTGGCGCCCAACGCCTTCGCCACCGGCCGCAACCCCAAGCACGCCGCCATCGCCGTCACCACCGGGCTGCTCGAGAAGATGAACCGGGTGGAGCTCGAGGGCGTGCTCGCCCACGAGCTCAGCCACATCAAGAACAACGACATCTTGGTCTCGACCCTCGCGGTCACCATGGTCGGGCTCATCACGATCGCCGCCGACATCAGCATCCGGATGATGTGGTGGAACGGCGGCCGCAACCGGCGGGGCAACGACCCGGACTCGAACGGCGCCGGTGCGATCCTCGCCATCTTCGGCCTCGTCCTGCTGCTGCTCAGCCCGCTGCTGGCCAAGATGATGCAGATGGCGGTGAGCCGGCGGCGCGAGTCGCTCGCCGACATGTCCGCCGTCGAGATGACCCGCTACCCGCCGGGGCTGATCTCGGCGCTCGAGAAGCTCCGGGACGACTCCACGGTGGTCCACTCGTCCTCCCGGGCGACGGCCCACCTCTGGATCGAGCAGCCCACCGCCCAGACCGAAGAAGAAGGGAAGCTGTCCAAGTGGAACCGACTCTTCGACACCCACCCGCCGCTCGAGGAGCGCATCGAGGCGCTCCAGGAGCTGTGAGGTGAGCGCCATCAGGGCCTGGTGGGCCGGGCTCTCGGACAACGGGCGGCGCGGCGTCGTCGGTGGCGGCATCGCCGCGCTGGCGGTGCTGCTGATCGGTGCCGCCGTCGCCCTGGGCGGCGGCGGGAGCGAGGAGCAGGCGGCACCCAAGCCGAAGCCCAAGCCGACCACCACCACGACGACGGCGGTGGTGACCACCACCACCGAGCCGCCGACGGGCCCGGTGGCGCCCCTCACCGGGCTGCGGGTCAAGGACGGCGCCCTGCTCGCCCGCCCGGTGCTGGCCGTGAAGGTCGACAACCTCGACACCCCCCGGGAGACCGCGGTGCCCCAGACCGGCCTGATCCGGGCCGACGTGGTCTACGAGGAGGTCGTCGAGGGCAACATCACCCGCCTCGTCGGGGTGTTCCACTCCCAGCAGCCCGAGACGGTCGGGCCGGTGCGCTCGGCGCGCACCACCGACGTGATCCTCCTGCCGCAGTTCGGCAAGGTGCTCCTCGCGTGGTCCGGCGGCAACGAGGGCGTGACCGCCGCAGTCCACGCCAGCCCCTCGATCATCGACGTCGGCGCCAACGCCATGCCCGGCTCGTTCCACCGCGACAACAGCCGGCGGGCGCCCCACAACCTCTACGTCGACGGCAACTCGCTGTGGCAGCGGGCCCCGGCGGGGACCCCGGCACCCCACCAGATGTTCTTCTTCCGCAAGAGCGGCCAGAGCAGCCCGAACCCGTCGCGCAAGGCCGCCGGCGTCGACCTCACCTGGGGTGGCGGGGGCGCCTCCTCGCCGGTGAGCTGGCGGTGGGACCAGAAGGCCCGCCTCTACGTGCGCAGCCAGAACGGGCGGATCCACAAGGACTCGAGCGGCACGCCGCTCACCGCCAAGAACGTCGTGGTCCAGGTCACCGAGTACGGGCAGAGCCCCGCAGACCTGCGCTCGCCCGAGGCCCACACCGTCGGGTCGGGCGAGCTGTACGTGTTCACCAACGGGCGGGTCGTCCACGGCACGTGGAGCCGGGGCAACCAAGACCAGTACCCGACGCTGCTCGACGACCAGGGCAAGGTCATCCTGCTGAGCCCCGGGCAGACCTGGATCGAGCTGCCGAAGGCCGGCGGCGTCCACCCGCGCGGCGTGCGCTGAGGCGGCCAACGCCTTTCACGATCGCGCAGGGCCATCCCTACACTGGCGCCCATGTCCGCGCAGCCTGACCCCTCCGCCACCCCCACCGCCACCGGCACCCAGCTCGTCAAGCGAGGGCTGGCCGAGATGCTCAAGGGCGGCGTGATCATGGACGTGGTCGACCCGGAGCAGGCCAAGATCGCCGAAGACGCCGGCGCGGTGGCCGTGATGGCCCTCGAGCGGGTGCCGTCGGACATCCGCCGCGACGGCGGGGTGGCCCGGATGAGCGACCCGGAGATGATCGAGGGCATCCAGGCGGTGTGCACCATCCCGGTCATGGCCAAGGCCCGCATCGGCCACTTCGTGGAGGCCCAGATCCTGGAGGCGCTCGGCGTCGACTACGTCGACGAGTCCGAGGTGCTCACCCCGGCGGACGAGGCCCACCACATCGACAAGTGGAAGTTCACCGTGCCGTTCGTGTGCGGCGCCACCAACCTGGGCGAGGCGCTGCGCCGCATCTCCGAGGGCGCCTGCATGATCCGCTCCAAGGGGGAGGCCGGCACCGGCAACGTGGTCGAGGCCGTGCGCCACCTGCGCTCCATCCTGGGCGACATCCGCAAGATCACCCAGGCCGACAGCGCCGAGGTCTACGACTGGGCCAAGCGGCTGCAGGCCCCGCTCCCGCTCGTCCAGGAGATCCACGACACTGGCAAGCTCCCGGTGCCGCTGTTCTGCGCCGGTGGCCTGGCCACCCCGGCCGACGCCGCCTTGGCGATGCAGCTCGGCGC
This sequence comes from Acidimicrobiales bacterium, assembly GCA_046331115.1. Taxonomy (GTDB): domain Bacteria; phylum Actinomycetota; class Acidimicrobiia; order Acidimicrobiales; family Iamiaceae; genus Aquihabitans. The sequence goes on along the minus strand of JAXLRJ010000012.1, from coordinate 26,051 downwards.
CGAGGCCGTCTTCGTGGGCTCGGGCATCTTCAAGTCCGACAACCCGTCGCTGCGGGCCAAGGCCATCGTCGAGGCCACCACGCACTGCAACGACCCCGCGATCCTGGCCAAGGTGAGCCGCGGGCTCGGCACGGCCATGCCCGGCCTCGAGATCTCGACGCTCGAGACCACCTACGCCGACCGCGGCTGGTAGCGGTGAAGGTCGGCCTGCTCGCCCTGCAGGGGGCCGTCGGCCCCCACGCGGACGCGCTCGCCTACCTGGGCGTCGCCACCATGGAGGTGCGGACGCCCGCCCAGCTCGACGACGTCGATGCCCTCGTGGTCCCCGGTGGCGAGTCCACCACGATGTCCAAGCTCCTCGTCACCTCCGGCGTCGGGGAGCGGCTGCGCGAGCGCCTCGCCGACGGCCTGCCCGCGCTCGGCACCTGCGCGGGGATGATCGTGCTGGCCCGCACGGTGCTCGACGGGCGTGCCGACCAGCAGTCCTACGACGCCATCGACGTCACCGTGCGGCGCAACGCGTTCGGCCGCCAGGTGGACTCGTTCGAGGCCGACCTGGACGTCGCCGGGCTCGACGCGCCGTTCCACGCCGTGTTCATCCGGGCCCCGTTCGTGGAGGAGGCCGGTGAGGGGGTCGAGGTCCTGGCCGCCGTCGGGGGCCACCCGGTGCTCTGCCGCCAGGGTCGGGTGATGGTCAGCGCCTTCCACCCGGAGCTCACCGCGGACCGGCGCCTGCACCAGCAGTTCCTCGGGTTGGTGGGCTGACCTCTAACCTCGTGGGTCCGACATCGGTCTCGACGAGGAGCGCAGCATGTCCGGCCATTCCAAGTGGGCCACGATCAAGCACAAGAAGGGCGCGACGGATGCCAAGCGCGCCAAGGTGTTCGCCAAGCTGATCCGCCAGGTCGAGGTGGCGGCCCGCGAGGGCGGCCCGGATCCGGACATGAACCCGTCGCTGCGGACCATGTACCAGAAGGCCCGGGACGCCTCGGTGCCGCTCGACACCATCGAGAAGGCCATCAAGCGGGCCACCGGTGGCGTCGAGGGCGTCAACTACGAGTCGATCACCTACGAGGGCTACGCCGCCGGTGGCGTCGCCCTGCTCATCGAGGTCCTCACCGACAACCGCAACCGCAGCGGCTCGGACGTGCGGTCCACGTTCACCAAGCGCGGCGGCTCCATGGCCGAGCCGGGCGCGGTGGCCTGGCAGTTCGACCGCAAGGGCGTGCTGGCCGTCGACGGCGCAGCTGACGAGGACGAGCTGATGATGGCGGCCATCGACGCCGGCGCCGAGGACATCGTCAAGGAGGGCGAGGTGTGGCGGGTCACCACCGGCCCCACGGACCTCCACGCCGTGCGCACCGCCATCGAGGAGGCTGGCCTCAAGGTCGAGTCCGGCGACCTGGCGATGGTGGCGCAGAACCTGGTGTCGGTGGACGACAAGGGCGCCGCCAAGAAGATCCTCGACCTCATCGATGCGCTCGAGGAGCTCGACGACGTGCAGGACGTGTACGGCAACTTCGACATCCCCGACGAGGTCCTCGCCGAGCTGGACTGAGCCGGGCCCCCAAGGCTCCGGCCTCCAGCAGTGAGGTCCCCAGGCGAGCGGGTGGCAACGCGCCCGCTGCGGCCTAGGGTCCTTGGCCATGGCAGTGACGGCAGGAGACCAGGCCCCCGCGTTCTCGGCGGAGGGCATCCATGACGGGGTGCGGCGCACGTACACGCTCGCAGAGTTCGCCGGGAGGCCCGTCGTCCTCGTCTTCTACCCGGGCGACAACACGGCCGTGTGCACCCGCCAGCTGAACGCCTACACCAACGACATCGACCAGTTCACCGAGGTCGATGCCCAGGTCTTGGCGGTCAGCCCACAGGACCTCGACAGCCACGAGGCGTTCGCCGAGTCCCAGGGCGGCTTCGGCTTCCCGCTGCTCGAAGACGTCGACAAGGAGCTGGGCAAGGCGTACGGCGTGCTTGGCCCGGTCGGCTTCTACCGGCGCAGCGTCTTCGTCATCGACGGGGCCGGCATCCTCCGCTACGTGCACCGCGGCTTCGCGGGTGCCACCTTCCGCAAGACCCCTGAGCTCGTCGACGCGGTGAAGGCGGCCAAGGGCTAGCTTCCCGCCCATGGTGGATGAACGACGGCGGGGCGTGCTCGGGCTGGCCCTCGCGCTGGGCGCCGCGGCGACCTTCCTCGGGTCCCTGGTCAACGCCTACGAGGGCAGCCGACACGATTCCCCGAGCTTCGGCGTGGGCACGAGCTTGGATGCGGGCGTGGACTGGGGACGCTTCGTGAAGTCCGTGGCGCTGCTGTCGTCTCCGGTGTACCTGCTCTTCCTGGTCGGCGCGGTCGTCCTCAGCGCGCCTGCCCTCGCCACCCGGAGCGGCCGGGTGGCGTGCTGGATCGTGGTGGTGGTCGGGATGTTCGTGGGCGTCGCTGCCGCCGGCGCCGTGCTGGTGGTCGCCTTCGACAGCGGGTCGTCGAGCGGCAGCGTCTCCTTCGGTGGCGTCGGGGGGAGCTGGTACGAGCGCTTCGCGGTCACGTGCATGTACGTCGCGACGTCCTTCGGGGCGATCTTCGCGGCCTGGACCGCGTGGCAGGCGCTCGCTCCCGACGCGTCGCCGCTGGCCCAGGGTGATGACGGCGAGGTCGCCGACGGAGTTGCGGCGGAGGACGGAGCGGGCGCGTAGCGTCTCGGCCCATGCGCCACCCCGACGCCCCGGTGGGCGAGCCCGAGCAGGTCGCGGCCCTCGTCGAGGCCGCGCTCGACCCAGCCCTCGAGCCCATCGTGGACCTGGTGATCACCGCCGACGCCGACGGCTACGAGGCGATGGCGGTCGACGGACGGGTCCGGTTCACCCGCACCGACGAGGGCGCGGGATGGACCTTCGCCGAGGCATCGGTGGAGGGGCGCAACCCTCTCGGCGACCAGGCCACGGATCGGTTCGTGGGCCTCGAGGTCGAGATGGCCAACCCCCACCCGGACCGCGCTGCCAACGCCTACCCGCACGCCTACGAGATGGTCGCCCAGATCTTCGACCACCCGGCCGCCCCCGACGCCATCATCTTGCACACGCCGTCCCACAACTGGGAGGACCACGGCGGCGAGCGCGGCGAGCACGGCTCGATGAGCGCGGTGCAGGCCCGGGCACCGTTCATCCTGGCGGGCCGGGGCGTGCGACGGCTCGGGATGGTGCCGCGCGCCTGCAAGCTCGTCGACGTGGCGCCCACGGTGCTCGCGCTCATGGGCGCGGCCCCGCACCCCGCCGGGGTCGGGCTGAACGGGCAGCCCCTGGAAGGCGCGCTCCTGGCCCGCCAGGACGGCGAGGTCCTGGCCGACCTGCTCGACCCGACCGAGCGCCCCGACCACGTGGTCGGCTTCCTCCTCGACGGCTGCAACCCCAACGTGCTCTACGACGCCATCGCCTGCGGCGAGGCACCGAACATCGCCCGGCTGCTGGCCGACGGCGTCGCCTTCGAGCACGGCGCGGTCTCGTCGATGCCCACGGTGACGCTCGCCAACCACACCTCGATCCTCACCGGCGCCCACCCGGGCCACCACGGGATCCTGAACAACGCCTGGTACGACCGCCGCGTCGGCGCGCAGGTCATCACCAACTCGCCGGCCACCTGGCCGTGGGCGATGGCCACGCTGTCGCCGGACGTGGAGACGATCTACCAGGCGGTGAAGCGGACCTGGCCCGAGGCCACCACGCTGGCGGCCAACGAGCCGTGCGACACCGGCGCGGACGTCGGCACGTTCACCTTGATGCGTGGCGGCACGATGCCCGACAAGCCGCCCCGGGCCGAGGACCTGCCGTTCGCCACCGAGCGGTTCGTGCGCCCCGAGAAGAAGTACGCCACCGCCAGCCGGGTGGACCACGTCGGGCTCGAGCTCACGCTCGGCGTCTGGGGGGCCGGCTACCAGGGGGTTGCGCACCCGCTGCCGCGGTTCAGCTGGGTCAACTTCTCCCTCACCGATGCCGCCTTCCACCTCGGGGGCCCGTGGTCCGAGGTCGCACGGGCCTCGATCCACGACACGGACGCGCGCGTCGGCCAGGTCCTCGACGCGGTCGAGCGGCGGGGCGTGCTGGACCGCACCGCGTTCTTCGTGGTGGCCGACCACGGCATGGAGGAGTCCAACCCGGCGGTCACCGGGGACTGGGGCGACGTGCTGCGGGCGACCGGCGTGCCGTTCCGCGACGAGGCGTACATGTGGCTCTACGCGGGGGTCAGCTGACCGCGGTGGACCAGCAGCTCCTGGACTGGATCGTCGCCCACCGCACGGCCTGGCTGGACCACGTCGCGTTCGCCCTGAAGGACATCGGGCAGAGCCCCGTCTCCGACGTCGCCGTCGTCCTCGGCACGCTGATCGCCACGGTCCGTCGGCGCCAGTGGGCATGGGGCCTGGGCATGTGCCTCGCGGCCGTCGGCGCCCTGGTGGTCTCGGCGCTGGGCAAGGCGATCGTCGCCCGCCCCCGTCCGCCGTTGGAAGACGCGCTGCTGAAGGCCCATGGCTGGTCCATGCCATCGAGCGTCGCCCTGCTCTGCGCCGCGCTCGGGGTGGCGCTCATCGCCGGCTGGGACACGGGCGGCCGGCCCCACCGCCGCTCGAGCATCGCGGTGGTCGTGGCCATCGCGGCGGTCTACGGGTGGGCGGTCGTCTACCTCGGCGCCCACTGGGTGAGCGACGTGCTGGTCGGCTGGGCGCTGGGGATCGCCGTCGGCGCCGCCTCCGTCGTCGTGGCCCGCTGGGTCGTGGACGAGGTCACACGCCGTCGGCCACGCCCAGGAGCCGTGAGCGGCTGACCGCCCGCATCCCCCGGGTGAGGCCGATGACGGCGACGATCCACGCCACCACGCCGAGCCAGATGCCGGCGGTCTGGGCGCCGAACAGGGCGCCCGTGCTCTGGCTGTAGGCGATGCCGATCATCGGGAGCGTGACCAGGCCGGCCGCCTGCTGGGCCGCCGCCGTGCTCTTCACCCGCGCCGAGAGCCGCAGCACGATCGACAGCGTGAGCGCCAGGAACGGTGGGACGACCCACAGCATCAGGACCCACCAGGACCGGGTGGGGAAGAACCAGCCACCGACCTCGGGTCCGACGAACAGGTTGACGATGAGCGAGTAGACGCCGAAGCCGGCCAGGGTGGTGAGGTAGCCAGGCACGAGGCTGGCGATGAGCTTGCCGAGGTAGATCTCGCGCTCGTGGGCGGGGGAGTGGGCCAGGAACTCGCCGGTCCCGCGCTCGCGCTCGCCCACGATGGTGGACGCCCCGATCGCCGTGGAGATGGTGAGCGGCACCACGATCGCGACCGGCGCCAGGAGGAACACCGCGAGGGCGTACGCCGTCTTGCCCTCGGGCGACTGGCCCTGGATCTGGGCCTGTGCGCTCGGCGGGAGGACCTTCAGCGTCTGCGACATCTGGTTCACCACCTGGACGTCGCCGATCTTGGTGATGGTCAGCAGCAGGACCGTGGGGATCACCAGGAAGAAGATGCCGCCGAGGAACACCATCGGCAGCCAGAACCCCCGGTCCTCGACCAGCTGGCGCAGGTCGGAGCGGGCCACGATCTTCACCCGGTGCCACGAGAGGTCGAGCCAGCCCGAACCGGGCGGGGCCGGCAGGCCGACGTCGGTGCCGCCGGCCTCGATGGGGGATGCGGGAGCGGTCATCGGTCGGCCTCCGTGCCGGGCCAGCCGGTGAGGGCGGCCACCTGTCGATGTCGGTCGGTCACTGGCGCAGCAGGCGGGAGGGCGCTGCCGTCGTCGCCGGTCGGGGTGAGCTGGCGCCCGCCGTCGTCGGCGATCGCCTTCTTCGTGCGGACGGCGAAGTAGAGGTCCTCGAGGCTCGGCTGCAAGGGCTCGATGCGGGTGAGGCGCAGGCCGTGCGAGACCAACGCCAGCACCACGTCGGGCACCCGGTGGTCACCGTCGAGGTGCAGGCGGACCTGGCACGGGTCCGTGTCCTCCTCGATCTGGCGCACGCCCGGGATCGACCGCAGGGGCGCGTGGTCGATGGGTGCCTCGGCGCCGACGAGCACGACCGTGCCCGGCCAGAAGCGCTGGGTCAGCTCGAGCGGTGTGCCGGCGACGAGGTCGGCCCCGTCCTCCATCACGATCACCTTGTCCGCCAGGCCTTCGGCCTCCAGCAGCAGGTGCGTGCACATCACGACGGTGCGGCCGTCGTCGGTCATCTCCCGGATCATCTCCAGCACGGCGTGGCTCGACTCCGGGTCCAGGCCCGAGGTCGGCTCGTCGAAGAGCAGGAGGTCCGGCTGGTGGAGGATCGAGCGGGCCAGCGCCAGGCGGGTCTTCATGCCGGTCGAGAACCCGCCGACCCGCTGGTCCAGCGCGTGCTCGATGCCGAACCGGGCGGCGGCGGCCCGGATGCGCTCGTCGATGCGGTCCCCGCGCCCGAGGCCGTACAGCTCGGCCGCGTAGCTGAGGTTGGCGTGGCCGGTCAGGCGGTCGTAGAGCGCTGGCTTGGCCGACACGACCCCGCAGCGTCGCCGCACCTCCTCGCCGTAGATCGACGGGTTCAGCCCGAAGGTGGTCACCTGGCCGGCGTGGGGGTCGAGCGCCCCGGTGATCATGCGGATCGCCGTGGTCTTGCCGGCGCCGTTCGGGCCGAGCAGCACGGTGATGCGGTTGGCGGGCACCACGAGGTCCAGGCCGGCGAGGGCGTCCACGTTGCCGAAGCGGCGGCGGACGCCGTGCAGCTCGACGACGGGCGGGGCGGGGGCGTCGGTCATCCGGGACCCATCGGCTCCGACCGCGCCTTCCTTAGCCCTGGGGCCCCTCCGCGCAGGTCCGGTCGGCGCGCAGGTACGCCACGACCCCGCCGCGCCCGTCGTCGAGGGCCGCCACCCGCCGGTAGCGCCCGCCCAAGACGGTCGCCCGGCCGTCCTGGCCGCCGATGACCAGCAACGCCGGGCGGCGGCGCAGCACCTCGTCGACCGTCGGGCCGTGCGGGTGGCGCCAGTCGGGCTCGGCCACACCGAACGTCGAGCGGTCGGCCGGGCGGCTGCGCCGGGCGACCTCGGCCGTGACCAGCCCGTGGAGGTCGAGGAAGCGGAGCTCGGGCAGGGCCCACGCCACGTACCCCATCTCGCTGTAGGCGGCGAGGTCACCGGCCCGCGCGCAGCGGAACAGCGCCGGTGCCGCCGCCCAGTAGGTGCCGTCGTAGCCGCCGGCGACGGTGAGGCTGCGGTCGTCGAACGCCCACCCCGAGTGCCAGGCCGGGAGCCGGGGCTGGGTCGCCGCGGTGGCGGCGGCCGCGACCACCAGCACGGCCAGCAGCGCGGCGCGAGCCCGAGGAGCGGTGGTGCCGGGGTGGCGCCGCCCCAGCGTGCTGGCCACGGCGTCGGCCCCGGTGACCTGGAGCAGGACCAGGGCCGGCACCACGGGGACGAGCAAGCGGGCCCCGCTCATCCAGTCGCCGCCCGCCACCAGGGCCACGGTCGCCTGCGCCACGACCGCTGCGGCTGCCGGCAGCAGCGTCCGGCGGGATCGGGACGCGGCGACGGCACCGGCCGCCGTCAGGGCGACCACGAGGCCGGCGACCACCACACCGAGGGGGTGGCGCACCCCGGTGGCATCGAGCCAGGGGGACGCCGCCGTCGCCAGGTAGCGGAGGCCCGGCCCGATCGCTGCCGTGGGTGCCTGAGACTTGGCCACCACCGTGTTGGGCACGAGGGCCCCGAACCACGCCAGGCGGCCGAGGGCGAGCACGGCCCAGCCGGCGGCGGCGACCGCCGCCCAGCGGAGGCGGGCCCGGGGCGGTGCCACCCCGGGGACCGCCAGCCCGGCCACCGCGACCGCAGCCACGATGGCCACGCCTTCGGGGCGGACGGCGACGCAGGCCACGCCCAGCAGGCCGGTGCGCCAGGGGTGGCTCGCCCCGTCGGCCAGGAGGGTGGCGAGCAGCGCCATCACCACGAACGCGGCCAGCGAGGTCTCGAGGCCGGAGGCCGAGTGCATCGCGAGCGGCCAGCTCCCACCGACCAGGAGGAGCCCGGCCGCCTCGACCGGTGCGGCCAGGGCTGCCCGGCGCAGCAGCCGGCTGGACGCGACGAGGGCCAGCACGGCGCACGCAAGCGAAGCGAGCTTCGCCTTCAGCAGGGTGTGCCCGCCCGGGAGCGCCACCACGACGGCGTCCACCACCAGGTGCAGCGGGCTCGAGAACCCCTCGACCCGCTCGCCGGGGTCGAACGCCGGGCCGTGACCGTGGACCAGGTTCCGGGCGTAGCGGAGGGTGATGAAGGCATCGTCGGGGCTGTGGAGCCCCCACAGGAGCACGCCGGCCACGAAGGGGCCCCACAGCAGCAGCGCCGTGGGCACCGCGTCGGGGCCGAGCTGGAGGCGGCGCACGCTCGTCACCAGTTCAGGGCGAACGCGCCGGAGAACCCGGCGGCCAGGAGGAGGCAGAGCGCACCCGAGGCCACCAGCACCGCGCCGGCCACCCAGCGCCGCGCGGCGAGCCACGGCGCCCACACCGCCGCGAGGACGGGCAGGGCCGGCAGGAGGTAGCGGCCCGCGGGGGCGAAGTCGTAGGTGCCGGACCAGCTCATGGCCACCAGCAGCGCCACGTAGGCCGCGTAGGCGCTCCCCAGGCGCCGCCAGATGGGCCGGATCGTGGCGATCGCACCGATCAGCAGCGCGAGCGAGGCAACCTCGTGCAGCCGATCGGCGGTGGTGGCGAGCGGCCGCCACACCGGGACCTTCAGCCACGCCCACGGGTGCCAGATGGGGGAGTGGCCGTAGCGGTGCTGCTGGAGCCAGCCCCAGTAGAGCGGGTCGCCGGCATGGGCCCACAGCCAGGCGCTGTAGGCCCCGACCCCGGCGAGCGAGGCCAGCACCCAGAGGTGCCGGGGTCGGAGGGGCGGTCCTGCCACGCCAGCAGGGCGAGCAGCACGATCACCGGGATGGCCGTGGGCCGAGTGGCGGTGGCGATCGCCCCGGCGATCCCCGCCACCGCCCACCGCCGGTGCGCCGCCGCCAGGGCCGCCACCATGGCGGACGCGAGCAGGAGGCTGTCCGTGTAGGCCGTGCCGTAGAGCAGGAACGAGAACGGGAACAGCAAGACGAGCAGCTGGGCCACCCACCGATCCCGCCCGCCGAGGCCCACCGCTGCGAACCAGCGCCAGCACGCGAGGGCGGCGACGAGCCCGGCAGCGGTGGCGATCGCGACGGCCGAGGTCGCCGTCGACCACCCGGTGGCCGCCGAGGTCCAGCGGATGGCCAGCGCGTAGCCGGGGAACGCGGCCTCCAGGTCCCGGCCCGGCTCGTAGCCGTGGCTGGCGATCCGGAGGTAGATGCCGGCGTCGTAGGCCACCCGTCCGACGGAGAACCACGAGGTCAGCCGGCCCGGGAAGCGCCACCACGCCTGCGAGATCGCCGGCCCGCCCGGAGAGGCGAGCTGCTGGACGTGGGCGACCAGGAGGGCCATCGCTGCCCAGGCGCCGGCGAGAGCGGCGAGGTCCCGCCACGCGCTCGAAGCCCTGCGCCCACCCGACATGGGCCACAGTTGACCACGACCCGCCGCCGGTGGGGGCCATCCACCCGAGCTGGCTCGCCAGGGGGCTAGCATCGTACAGGTGTTCGTCTTGGGGATCGATCCCGGGCTCTCCCGCTGCGGCTACGGAGGCCTCCACGCCGGCCCGGATGGGGTGCGCGCCCGCGCCATCGGCGTGATCCGCACCGCGCCCGCCGATCCGCTGCCCGAGCGGCTCGCCGAGCTGCAGGTGGAGCTGCGCGCCCTGCTCGCGGAGCTGCAGCCCGACGTCGTGGCGGTGGAGCGCATCTTCTTCCAGCACAACGTGCGCACCGCCATGTCGGTCGGGCAGGCCAGCGGGATCGCCATGGCCGAGGCCATCGCCGCTGGCTGCCAGGTCGTCCAGTACTCGCCCAACGAGGTCAAGCTCGCGGTCGCCGGCGACGGCGCCGCCGGCAAGGAGGAGGTTGCGTCCATGGTCCAGCGGCTCCTGGGGCTCGCCGAGGTGCCCCGCCCGGCCGATGCCGCCGACGCGGCGGCCCTGGCCCTCTGCCACCTGGCCCACGCCCCCGTGCGGGCGCGGCTCGCCGCCGCGGGGGGCCGGCGATGATCGGCTCGCTGCGCGGCACCCTGCTCGACCGTTCCCTGGCCGGGGAGATCCTCGTCGAGGTCCAGGGGGTCGGCTATCGGGTCCAGGCCGGCCCCGCCACCTCCGCCCGGCTGGGCGACATCGGCGGTGAGGTGTTCTGCTGGGTCCACCACCACGTCCGCGAGGACGCCGACACGTTGTACGGGTTCGCCAGCAAGGACGAGCGCGATGCGTTCGAGGCCCTGCTCGGCGCCCACGGCGTCGGCCCCGCGCTGGCCATGGCGATCCTTTCGGTGCACCCGCCGGCCAACCTGGCCCGCGTCCTCGCCGACGACGACGTCGCCGCCCTGTGCCTGGTGCCGGGCGTGGGCAAGAAGACCGCGGCCCGCCTGCTGATCGAGCTGAAGGCCAAGCTCGACGTGCCCCTCGGCGACGGCGTCCCCGCGATCGACGGGGAGCCCGCCAGCGCGGCCACCTCCGTTCGGGCGGACGTCCGCGACGCCCTGGTCGAGCTGGGCTACGCCCCCGAGGAGATCGCCGAGGCCACCCGGGACCTGCCCGACGGCGATGCTGGGGTGGTGCTCAAGGAGGCGCTGCGGCGCCTGGCCGGGGCGCGCTGACCGTGCGCGAGGAGCTGTTGGCCCCGGAGCCCATCGAGCCGTCGGAGCTGGCCGACGAGGTCACGCTGCGCCCTCGGTCGCTGGACGACTTCGTCGGGCAGGCCGAGCTCAAGGAGCACCTGGCGATCATCTTGGAGGCGGCCCGCCGCCGCAGCCAGGCCGCGGACCACCTCCTGTTCGCCGGTCCGCCCGGCCTTGGCAAGACCACGCTGGCGGGCATCGTCGCCACCGAGATGGGGGCCGACCTGCACGTCACCTCTGGCCCTGCCCTGGAGCGGGGCGGCGACCTGGCGTCGATCCTGTCCCAGCTCGCCGAGGGCGACGTGCTGTTCATCGACGAGATCCACCGCCTCTCGCGCGCCGTGGAGGAGGTGCTCTACCCGGCCATCGAGGACTTCCAGCTCGACATCGTCCTCGGCAAGGGCCCCGCCGCCCGCTCGATCCGGATGGATGTGCCCCGCTTCACGCTCGTGGGCGCCACCACCCGCACCGGCCTGATCACCGGGCCGCTGCGGGACCGCTTCGGGCTGGTGGCTCGGCTCGACTACTACGAGCCGACGGACCTGGAGGCCATCGTGGCCCGCGCCGCCGGCATCCTCGAGGTCCCGGTCGAACCGGCCGGCTGCCGGGAGATCGCCCGGCGCTCCCGGGGCACGCCCCGCATCGCCAACCGCCTCCTGCGGCGGGTCCGGGACTTCGCCGAGGTGCGCGGCGCCGGCGTCGTCGACGGTCCGGCGGCCCAGGCCGGCCTCGGCGTGTTCGGCGTGGACGAGCGCGGCCTCGACAAGGTCGACCGCGCCCTGCTCGCCGCCCTCTGCGAGCGCTTCGCCGGCGGGCCCGTCGGGCTGTCCACGCTGGCCATCGCCGTGGCCGAGCCCACCGAGACCGTGGAAGACGTGTACGAGCCGTTCCTCATCCGCGAGGGCCTGCTCATGCGCACCCCGCGGGGTCGGGTCGCCACGCCGGCGGCCTGGGAGCACCTGGGCCTCGTCGCCCCTCGCACCGCCCCCGACGGCACCCCGCCCCCGGGCCTGTTCGGCTAGGTCCGCGGGCGCTCGCAGGTAGCGTGCGGGCCGTGCAGATCGCCTTCAACAGCTCGGCCGGCCCCAGCCTCGGCGTCGAGGTGGAGCTCGAGCTCATCGACGTGCGCACCGGCCACCTGGCCTCCGCTGCCAGCGAGATCCTCGCCGAGCTCGGTGCCGGGCACCCCGACGGCACCCACCCCCGGGCCAAGCACGAGCTGTTCGAGTGCTGCGTCGAGGTGGTCACCGGCGTGTGCCAGACCGTGGGGGAGGCCCGCGCCGACCTCCAGGCCACGATCGACGAGGTGCGGGCCGCCGCGGCGGCGCGCAACCTCACCTTGATCTGCTCGGGCAGCCATCCGTTCTCGCTGTGGGGCGAGCAGCGCCTCAGCCCCGATCCCCGCTACGCCCGGCTCGTGGAAGAGATGCAGTGGATGGCCCGGCGCCTCCAGATCTTCGGGGTGCACGTCCACGTCGGCGTGCGCTCCGCCGAGAAGGCGGTCGCCATCGCCAACGCCCTCACCGCCTACATCCCGCACTTCCTGGCGATCAGCGCGTCCAGCCCGTTCTGGGAGGGCCACGACACCGGGCTGGCGTCGAGCCGCAGCAAGGTGTTCGAGGGCCTCCCCACCGCCGGGCTGCCCGCCCCCATGGCGGACTGGGCGGACTTCGAGGCGTTCATGGCCACCCTCGTGGCTGCCGAGGCCATCAGCACGGTCCGGGAGGTCTGGTGGGACATCCGGCCCCACCCGGACTTCGGGACCGTCGAGCTGCGCATGTGCGATGGCATCCCCTCGCTCGGCGAGGTGGCCGCCGTCGCCGCGCTGGCCCAGAGCCTGGTGGCCCACCTCGACCAGCTCCACGATGAGGGCCGGATCCCGTCGCGGCCCCGGGACTGGGTGCTGGCCCAGAACAAGTGGCGCGCCGGGCGCCACGGCCTCGATGCCAAGCTGATCGTCGACGACGACGGCACCGTGGTGGTGGCGCGGGACGCGCTGGCCCAGCTCGTCGGGGAGCTGGCGCCGACCGCCGAACGGCTCGGCTGCGCCGAGGAGCTGCGCGGGATCCTCCGCACGCTCGACGCCGGCGCCAGCTACGAGCGCCAGCGCCGGGTGGCCGACGGCGGCCGCAACCTCTGGGCCGTCGTCGACCAGCTCGCCCGGGAGCTCGCGACCGACGAGATCGCCCCGTGACCGCCGCCGCCCGCATCGCCGCCGTCGTGGCCGACCTGGAGGACGAGCTGGTCGCGCTCCGCCGGGACCTGCACGCCCACCCCGAGCCCTCGTGGGAGGAGCACCGCACCACCCAGGTCCTGCTCGACCGGCTGCACGCCGCCCACCTGCCCGCGGAGGTCGCACCCACGGGCACCGGTGTGATCTGCGACATCGGGGCCGACGGGCCCCTCGTCGCGATCCGGGGCGACATCGACGCCCTGCGCCTCACCGACGCCAAGGAGGTGCCGTACCGCTCCCAGGTCGACGGGGTCTGCCACGCCTGCGGCCATGACCTGCACGCGGTGGCCACCCTCGGCGCCGCCCTCGCCCTGGCCGACGCCGCGGACCACGGCCTCCTGCCCGGCCGGGTGCGCATCATCCTGCAGCCGGCCGAGGAGGCGGTCCCCGGGGGTGCCCGGTCCCTCGTCCGCGCCGGCGTCGTCGACGGCGTGGAGGCCGTGTTCGCCCTCCACGCCGACCCGTCGCGCCCGGTGGGCACGGTGGCGGTGAGCGCCGGGCCCATCACCTCGGCGGCCGACCAGCTCGAGATCCGCCTCCACGGCCCCGGCGGCCACACCGGCCGTCCCCACGAGACCGCGGACCTGGCGCACATCGCGGCTCGGGTCGTGCTCGACCTGCCGGCCGGGCTGGGCCGGCTCTCGGACCCCCGCGACGGGCTCAACCTCACGTTCGGGTCGGTGCAGGTCGGCGATGCGCCGAACGTCATCGCCACCGAGGCCCGGCTCCTCGGCTCGCTGCGGGCATCGGGGCGCGGGGCGTGGGAGGCGGCGCCGCCGCTGATCGACCGCCTGCTCGCCGGGATCGTCGAGCCGCTCGGCGCCACCTGGGAGCTCGAGCACCACATCGGGGCACCGCCGATCGTCAACGACGCATGGGCGGTCCACCAGGTCGAGGCGGCAGCGGCCGCCGTGGTCGGGGCCGAGCACGTGGTGGCTGCCGCCCAGAGCGCCGGGGGCGAGGACTTCTCGTGGTACGGCGACCACGCCCGGCTCGGCTACCTCCGCCTCGGCGTCTGGGACCCCACCCGGCTGAAGGTCGACCTCCACGCCGGCGGCTTCGACCTGCACGAGGGGGCCATCGCCCTCGGCGCCCGGATCCTGGCGGGCACCGCGGTCGAGGCCCTGGCCGACCTGGCCTCCGCCTGACCCGTGGACGCCGCCGAGCTCGACTACGAGCTGCCCCAGGAGGCCATCGCACAGACGCCGATGGAGCCCCGAGACGCGGCCAGGCTCCTGGTCGATCGGGGCGCCGGGCGCGCCCCGGACCACCGCATCGTCCGCGACCTGCCCGGGCTGCTCGCGCCCGGTGACGTCCTCGTGGTCAACGACACCCGGGTGATCCCGGCCAGGCTGCACCTGCAGAAGCCGACCGGTGGCGCCGTGGAGGTGCTGCTGCTCGAGCGCCGGCCCGAGGGCCACTGGGAGGCGCTGGTCCGCCCGAGCCGCCGGGTCGCGCCGGGGACGGTCCTGCGCCCCACCGCCGGTGGTGGCGCCACCGGGGGCCTGGAGGTGGAGGTGGGCGAGGTGCTCGGCGACGACGGACGCCGTGCCGTCCGGGTGTCCGGCGGCACTGACGACGACCTCGCCGTGCTGCAGCAGGTGGGCGAGGTGCCGCTGCCGCCCTACATCCACGAGCCGCTCGGCGATCCGGAGCGGTACCAGACCGTGTACGCCCGCCGGCCCGGCTCGGTGGCCGCGCCCACCGCGGGCCTGCACCTCACGCCCGAGGTGCTCGACGCCTGCCGGGCCCGTGGCGTCGTGGTCGCCGACGTGGAGCTCGTGGTCGGGCTCGGCACCTTCCGGCCGATCACCACCGACCGCGTCGAGGACCACCCGATGCACGCCGAGCGGTACCGGATCCCCGCGGCGACGCAGGAGGCGCTCGCCCAGCGCGAGGGACGGGTCGTGGCCGTCGGGACCACCGTGGTGCGGGCGCTCGAGTCCTGGGCCTCCACGGGCATCGACGAGGACGCCACCCGGCTGTTCATCCGCGACGGCCACCCGTGGGAGGTGGTCGACCGCCTGCTCACCAACTTCCACGTGCCCCGATCGTCGCTGCTCGCCCTGGTCCGGGCGTTCGTGGGCCCACGCTGGCGGGACCTGTACGCCGAGGCCCTCGCCGCGCAGTACCGCTTCTTGTCGTTCGGCGACGCCATGCTGTTGGACCGCACCCCGCCCGACGCCCCGCCACAGGTCCCGTGAAGCTCCACATC
Organism: Acidimicrobiales bacterium; assembly: GCA_046331115.1. Classification (GTDB taxonomy): domain Bacteria; phylum Actinomycetota; class Acidimicrobiia; order Acidimicrobiales; family Iamiaceae; genus Aquihabitans. Next base: position 10,881 of record JAXLRJ010000012.1, on the reverse strand, counting down.
GACGTCCATGCCACCGACGGCGCCGCCCGCACGGGCACGCTCCGGACCCCGCGGGGGGAGCTCCCGACCCCGCTGTTCATGCCGGTCGGCACCCGGGCGGCGGTGAAGGCGCTCGACGCGGAGGACCTGGAGCGCCTCGGCATCCCGCTGATCCTCGGCAACACGTACCACCTGATGCTGCGGCCGGGGGCCGAGCTGATCGCCGCGCTGGGCGGCCTGCACCGCTTCATGGACTGGTCCGGCCACGTCCTCACGGACTCGGGCGGGTTCCAGATCTTCTCGCTGGGCCCCAAGGTGTCCGACGACGGCGCCACGTTCCGCTCCACCTACGACGGCAGCACCCACCACCTCACCCCCGAGGGCGCCGCCCAGGTGCAGTCGCTGCTCGGTGCCGACATCCAGATGGTGCTCGACGTCTGCCCGGCCCTGCCGTCGACCGAGCGGGTGATCCGCGCCGCCGTCGATCGCACCACCGCCTGGGGCCGGCGCGGGCGGGCCGAGTTCCTGGCCGGCGCCGAGGCCCGCCTCGAGCGCGGCCTGGACCAGGCCCAGTTCGGCATCGTCCAGGGCGGCATCGACGAGGCGCTGCGCCGGCGCAGCGCAGCCGAGACCGTCGAGACCGGCTTCGACGGCTACGCCATCGGGGGCCTGTCGGTGGGGGAGACCCGCGACGAGATGCTGCCCGCCCTGGCCGCCGCCCTCGAGCTGCTACCGGCGGACCAGCCCCGCTACCTGATGGGCGTCGGGGACCCGGCGTCGATCGTGGAGGCGGTGGGCCTCGGCGTCGACCTGTTCGACTGCGTGCTGCCCACCCGCCACGCCCGCCACGGCACGGTCCTCACCTCCGAGGGCCGCCTCGCCATCAAGAACCTGCCCTACGAGCGTGACGAGGGGCCGCTCGACCCCACCTGCGGCTGCCCCACCTGCGCCCGCTACAGCCGGGCGTACCTGCGCCACCTGCACCGGCTCGGCGAGCCGACGGCTGCGCGGCTCCTGACCATCCACAACGTGGCCTGGCTGTCCCAGCTCGTGGTCGACCTCAGGGCCGCCGTCGCGGCGGGACGCTTCGACGCGGCGCGTCGCGAGGTGCTGGAGGTGTGGGGCTAGGGTTCCCGAGGCTTTTTCCCGTACCCGAACGGATCCCGTTGCTCTCCGCCATCGCCCTGCTCGTCATCTTCATCCCGCTCTTCTACCTGCTGATCATCCGACCCCAGCAGGTCCGCCAGCGGGCACACCAGGCCCTGGTGGCGACCCTCGCCCCCGGCGATCGGGTGGAGGCGTTCAGCGGGATCCACGGGACCCTCACGCAGGTCGACGACGCCACGGTCCGCATGGAGGTGGCACCCGGCGTGGTGATCACCATGGCCCGCCTGGCCGTCGCCAGCAAGCTCGATGACCCCCTGGAGGACCAGGTGACCCCGTCTGACGAAGGCGACCAGGCATGAAGCAGCGAACCGGCCTCATCATCTCGGTGGCGTTCACCGTGGTCCTGTCCCTCGGGGCGGTGCTCATCGCCGTGGCCAAGGACGCCAGCCCCACCCTCGGCCTGGACCTGCAGGGCGGCTTCTCCGTGGTCCTGCAAGCCCGCGAGGTCGACGGCCAGCTGCCGTCGGAGGAGAGCGTCGAGAAGGCCAAGGACATCATCCGCCAGCGCATCGACGGGCTGGGCGTGGCCGAGCCCGACATCACCCGGCAGGGCCGCACGGTGATCGTGCAGCTCCCCGGCGTCACGGACCGGTCGAAGGCCGAGAAGGTCGTGGGCTGCACGGCCAAGCTCGACTTCCGGCCCGTCTTGGCCATCACCCCGAACCCCGATGCGGCCAAGGCCACGACGTCGACCACGAAGCCCATGGCCTCGACCACGACCACCACCGCCGAAGTGGCTCGACAACGACCACCAAGGCGGTGGCACCACGACGACCACCAAGGCGGGTGGCAGCACCACGACCACCGGGGTCGGCAAGGGCGAGACCGGCATGGGCGTGGCGGGCCTGGTACCGGCGAGGCGATGGGCAGCCAGTTCGCCCCCACCACCACGACCACCACGGCGCCGCCCACCACCACGACGGCACCGCCGCGGCCACCACCAGCTGATGCCCACCGTCAACACCGGCAGCACCACCACGACCGCACCCGCTGCTGGCACCGACGGCACCGACGGTGCCAGCCTGGCCGCCAGGCCGGCGCGCCGCCAGCGCGGCGGCCAAGGCCGCGGCGACGCCTCCGCCCGCCGGCGGCGTCCTCGCCCCTCCAAGGACGGCGCCTACGTGTACACGCTGGCCCCGTCGAGCCACTGGCACGCCCTCTCCAAGGCGGAGGCCGCCCTCAACGAGGAGTGGGCGGTCAACGTCTCGGTCAAGAACGGGCGCAAGAAGGAGGCCAACGCCGCCTTCAACGCCTGCTACAACAACGATCCCTGCGCCTGGCGTCGGCGACCGCAACAGCGCGAGGGCCACGGCTCCATCGCCGACCGCTGTCCTCGACGGACAGGTGCCGTCGGCGCCGGCGGTGAACGGCCAGACCTGGCCGTGCAGCACCACGATCTCGGCAACTTCACCCAGGCAGAGGCGAAGGAGCTGGCCCTGGTGCTGCGCTACGGGTCGTTGCCGGTCGAGTTCGAGCAGGCCGCCCTCCAGCAGGTGTCGGCCACGCTCGGGCGGGACTCGCTGCACGCTGGCCTGCTGGCCGGCCTCGTCGGCATCGCCGTGGTCGCCATCTACATGCTCGCCTACTACCGAGGCCTGGGCCTGGTGGTGGTGGCTGGGCTCAGCGTCTGGGCCGGGCTCATGTACGGGCTCATCTGCGCCCTGTCGGCCAACGCCGGGCTCGCGCTCACGCTCTCGGGCATCATCGGCATCGTGGTGTCGGTGGGCACCACGGTGGACTCCTACGTCGTGTACTTCGAACGCATGAAGGACGAGGTCAAGTCCGGCCGCAGCGTGAAGGCGGCCTCGGAGCGGGGCTTCGACAGCGCCATCCGCACGATCATCACCGCCGACGTCGCCTCGTTCCTCGGCGCCTTCCTGCTCTACATCCTCACGGTCGGTCCGGTGCGAGGCTTCGCCTTCTTCCTCGGCATCTCGGTGCTGCTCGACCTGTTCGTCGCCTACTTCTTCACCCGCCCGCTGGTGATGCTGATCGGCCGCTCGCCCAAGATCGGCGAGTCCCGGTTCTTCGGCCTCTCCCAGATGCGCGACCCGCAGCCGCCCGCCAAGGTGGCCCCACAGACGGGAGCGGCATCGTGACCGACGACCTGGAACCCGAGGAGCTCGACGCCGCCGAGGCGGTCGAGGAGGCCGACGTGGACGACGTGGACGACGTGGCTGAGGCGACCGAGGCCGACGACGAGCTCGAGGGCGTCGCCATCGAGGGCGCCGTCGACGACGACCCCGAGGAGCCGGCCAGCCCGGAGGTGATCGCGGAGGCGATCGCCCACGCGCCCCGGCGTCGCAGCGGCTTCGGCCGGCTGTACCACGGTGAGACCCGCATCGACTTCGTGGGCCGCTGGAAGCTGTGGTTCGCGATCTCCGGCGCGTTCATCCTGATCGGCTGCGCCGCCCTGTTCGCCCGCGGGCTGAACCTGGGCATCGACTTCACCGGCGGCACCGTCTGGGAGGTCCCCGCCGGCAAGGCCAACGTCGCCGACGTGGAGGCAGCCGTCCGCGACCTTGGCTACGACGACGTCCAGGTCCAGGAGGTCACCCAGGCCAGCGGCAGCGGCAGCGGGACCCGGCTCCTGCGCGTCGAGGCCGAGGCCACCGCCACCCCGGCCGCCGCCACCACCAAGGCCATCGACCAGGCCCAGTCGTCGCTCGCCACCCTGATCAAGGGCACCAAGGGCTCGGCCAAGGCGAAGCTGGAGCCCGTCGCCGCCAACCTCGACAGCGTCGAAGGGCCCTTCGCCACGCCGGTCCCGGCGCCGCTGAAGGACCTGCAGGAGCAGATCGACGCCACCTCGAAGGCGCTCGACAAGGCCAAGGAGGCCAACCAGGCCTCGGTCGCCTCCCAGGGCGCCAAGGCCATGCAGGCCGACATCGATGCCCTGCTGGACCTGCAGAAGGCCCAGCGCGAGAAGGTCGGCCAGTCCGTCTCCGTCGCGCTGGCCAAGCAGACCGGCTCCAAGGTCTCCCAGGTCACCGTCGACACGGTGGGCCCGTCGTGGGGCAAGCAGATCTCCTCCAAGGCCCGCACGGCCCTGGTGGTGTTCCTGATCGCGATCATGATCTACATCACCCTGCGGTTCGAGTTCCGCATGGCGCTGGCCACGATCATCGCCCTCTTCCACGACCTGCTCGTGGTGGTCGGCGTCTACGCGATCTTCCAGTTCCCGGTCACGCCGGCCACCGTGATCGCGATCCTGACCATCTTGGGCTTCTCGATCTACGACGGCATCGTCGTGTTCGACCGCATCGACGAGAACACGCGCCTCGTCGGCCGCAAGAACCGCATGACGTACTCGGACATGGCGAACCTCTCGCTGAACGAGGTGCTGATGCGGTCGCTCAACACCTCGATCACGGCGCTGCTGCCGATCCTCACCGTGCTGATCCTCGGCTCGGTCGTCCTCGGCGCCACCACGCTGGAGGAGTTCGGCCTCGCCCTGTTCATCGGCCTCATGTCCGGCGCCTACTCGTCGATCTTCATCGCCACCCCGGCGCTGGCCCTCCTGAAGGAGCGCGAGCCCAAGTACCGCGAGGTGCGGGCCCGCCTGGCCGGCAAGGCCACCGATGGCGCCGATGGCGGTGAGGGCAAGGTCGCCGTCGGGGTCGGCGCCGGCGCCGACGACGTCGTGCCCCGGCCCCGCAAGCAGGGCAAGAAGCGCTGATGGGCGGCTCGGTGGACCTCGAGGCGCACATCCGCGACATCCAGGACTTCCCCAAGCCAGGGATCGTCTTCAAGGACATCACGCCGCTGCTCGGCCACGGGCCGGCGCTGGGCGCCGCCGTCGAGCAGCTCGCGGCGCCGTTCCGCGACGCCGGGGTCACCAAGGTGGTCGGGATCGAGGCCCGAGGCTTCATCCTCGCCGCACCGGTCGCCGTGGCCCTGGGCGCCGGGTTCGTGCCGGTGCGCAAGGCCGGCAAGCTGCCGTGGGAGATCAACCGCCAGGAGTACGACCTGGAGTACGGGACCGACCTGCTCGAGATCCACCGTGACGCGGTCGATGCGGGGGACCGGGTCCTGGTGCTCGACGACGTGCTCGCGACGGGCGGCACCGCCGCCGCCACGGTGGAGCTGATCGCCCAGAGCGGCGCCGAGGTGCTGGCCCTCGGCTTCCTGATCGAGCTCGGGTTCCTCGGCGGTCGGGCCAAGTTGCCCGGGGCCGCGATCACCTCGCTCATCACCTACGCCTGAGGGCGGCCGCCCGGGGGTTGCGCGCCCCCGTAACCTGGACCCATGTCGACCGTGAGCCGGGTGCTCCCGTGGCGCCGATCGAGCGCCCCCGCCTCGGTCGAGCTCGCGCCCCTCCTGGCGTCGTTCCGGTCCCACCACCCGAAGACCTCGACCGTCCTGATCGCCCAGGCCTACGAGCTCGCCAACGACGCCCACGAGGGGCAGTCCCGCAAGAGCGGCGAGCCCTACATCCAGCACCCCCTCGCCGTCGCCCGCATCGTGGCGGACCTCGGCCTCGACGACGTCACCGTGGCCGCCGCCCTGCTCCACGACTCGGTGGAGGACACCGGCGTCACCCTGGAGCAGGTGGCCGGCCAGTTCGGCGACGAGGTGGCGGCCATCGTGGACGGCGTCACCAAGCTGGACCGGGTCCAGTTCGACTCGAAGGCGGCCCAGCAGGCGGCGTCGATGCGCAAGATGCTGGTGGCGATGGCCAAGGACCTCCGGGTCCTGATGATCAAGCTGGCCGACCGCCTCCACAACATGCGGACCCTCGGCGCCATGCCGCGGGACAAGCAGGCTCGGATCGCCCGCGAGACCATCGACGTCTACGCGTCGCTGGCGCACCGCCTCGGCATGCAGGACCTCAAGCAGCAGCTCGAGGACCTGTCCTTCGCCACGCTCCACCCCAAGCAGTACGCGGAGATCGACCACATGGTGGCCACCCGCGCCCCGGAGCGGGAGCTGTACCTGGAGCAGGTGCTGGAGGAGGTGCGGGTGCGCCTGGCCGAGCTCGGCGTGGACGCAGAGGTGTCCGGCCGCCCGAAGCACCTGTGGAGCATCTACGAGAAGATGGTGGTGAAGGGCCGCCAGTTCGACGACATCTACGACCTCGTCGGGATCCGGGTGCAGGTGGACTCGGTGCGGGACTGCTACGCCGCCCTGGGCTCCATCCACGCCACGTGGCGGCCGGTGCAGGGCCGGTTCAAGGACTACGTGGCCATGCCCAAGTTCAACCTGTACCAGTCGCTGCACACCACCGTGGTGGGCCCCCAGGGCAAGCCGCTGGAGGTGCAGCTGCGCACCAAGGAGATGCACCAGCGCGCCGAGTTCGGCGTGGCCGCCCACTTCGCCTACAAGCGGGGCACGCCCGCGGACGAGCTGGCATGGCTCAACCGCATCGTGGACTGGCAGCAGGAGACCTCGGACCCCGAGCAGTTCATGGAGACCCTGAAGGTCGACCTGGAGCAGGACGAGGTCTACGTGTTCACCCCCAAGGGCCGCGTGGTCACGATGGTCAAGGGCGCCACGCCCATCGACTTCGCCTACGCGGTGCACACCGAGGTCGGCCATGCCTGCGTCGGCGCCCGGGTGAACGGCCGGCTGGTGTCGCTCAGCCACCAGCTGTCGTCGGGCGACACGTGCGAGATCTTCACGTCCAAGGTGGAGGGGTCCGGCCCCAGCCGGGACTGGCTCCAGATCGTCAAGACGCCGCGCGCGGCCAACAAGATCCGCCAGTGGTTCTCCCGGGAGCGCCGGGAGGACGCGCGGGAGAACGGCCGTGAGGAGCTGCAGAAGCAGCTCCGCAAGGAGGGCCTGCCGACCCAGAAGCTGCCCGCCAGCGTGCTGGCCGATGCGGCCACGGACCTGAACTACGTCGACGTGGACGCCCTCTACACCGCCATCGGCGAGCACCACGTGTCGCCCGAGGCGGTCGTCGCCCGCATCAACCGGCTGCTGCGCTCCATCGAGGGCGACCGCGAGGAGCAGCTCCCCACCACCGTCACGCGGGCCGGCCCCCGCACCAGCACCCGCCACGCCGTCGGGGTGCACGTCGAGGGCCTCGACGATGTGATGATCCGCCTCTCGCGCTGCTGCACGCCGGTGCCCGGCGACGAGATCATCGGCTTCGTGACCCGGGGCCGTGGCGTGTCGGTCCACCGGGCGGACTGCGCCAACGCGATGTCGCTGCAGGCGGGCCAGGCGGACCGGCTGATCGACGTCGAGTGGGACGCAGACCTGGCCAACGGCACGTTCGTCGCCTCGATCGAGGTCCGGTCCCTCGATCGGCCAGGGCTCCTGGGCGACGTCTCGGGCGCCCTCGCCGAGAACAAGGTCAACATCATCGCCTGCAACATGAAGGCAGACCGGGACCGGATGGCCCTCATGCGGTTCGAGTGCGAGCTCGGCGACCCGTCGCACCTCGACGCCGTGCTGGGCCGCATCCGCGGCATCGACGGCGTGTACCAGAGCTACCGGGTCCTCCCCGGCTCGGGCCCCTCCGCCTGACCTGCCCGCCTTGGGGACCCTCGGCCCGGGTCGTCTACCGTCGCCGTCGATGACGTCCGACGTCGATGCCTACCTCGATCCCGATGCGCCGACCTGGTTCCGGCGCGCCCTGCACACCCCGTTCTTCGACGAGTCGGTGGACGTGGACGGCGCCAGGATCCACTACCTGGCGTGGGGCGAGCCGGGTCGACGGGGGATCGTGTTCGTCCACGGCGGCGCGGCCCACGCCCACTGGTGGACCCACGTCGCCGCCACGTTCTCCACCGACTACCGGGTCGTGGCGCTCGACATGTCGGGCCACGGCGACTCGGACCACCGGGCCACCTACTCCCTGGAGCAGTGGTCCGCCGAGGTCATGGCCGTGGCCGCCGACGCCGGGATCGAGGGCCCGCCGGTGCTGGTGGGCCACAGCATGGGTGGCTTCGTCGCCATCGCCACCGCCGCCCTCCACAGCGACCAGCTGGCCGGCGTGATCGTGCTGGACTCGCCGGTCGCCGCCGTCGACGGCGAGGTCGGTGCTGCCCAGGCCCGTCAGGCCTTCGGCGTGAAGCGGGTCTACGCCACGGTGGATGAGGCGCTGGCCCGGTTCCGCACGGTGCCGCCCCAGGAGCACTACCTGCCCTACGTCATGCACCACGTCGCGCGGCGGTCCCTCCAGGAGGTCGAGGGCGGCTACAGCTGGAAGTTCGACCACGACCTGTTCAGCGCGTTCACCGCGCCGGTCCGCCAGGTCGCGCTCCCGTACCTGTCGCAGGTCCGGTGCCGCTTCGCGCTGCTGCGCGCCGAGCACGGCCTGGTGACCCCGGACATCGGCGAGTCCATGTACGAGCAGCTGGGCCGGGCCGCGCCGGTGGTCGAGCTGCCCGAGATGGGCCACCACGGGATGCTCGACCAGCCCCTGATCGTGATCACCGCCGTGCGGGCGCTGCTGGCCGATTGGGACCACAGCACCCCGCGCCAGGCCCGCTAGCCTCGCCCCTCCATGGCACGAGCGAGGTTCCAGGCGCCGAAGGGCACGCAGGACGTGCTCCCGCCGGCCTCGGCCCGGTGGGAGGCGCTGCTCGCCACCTTCGCTCGCACGGTCGAGCTGGCCGGCTTCGGCCTGGTCCAGAGCCCGATGTTCGAGGACATCGGCGTGTTCCAGCGCGAGTCCGAGGGCGCCGATGCCGTGCGCAAGGAGATGTACGACTTCCACGACAAGGGCGACCGCCACGTGGCCCTGCGCCCGGAGGGCACGGCATCGGTGGTGCGGGCCTTCGTGCAGCACCAGCCGGCCACCCCGTGGAAGGTCTGGTACGCCACCCCGGCGTTCCGCTACGAGAACGTCCAGGCCGGTCGGCTGCGCCAGCACCACCAGGTGGGCCTGGAGGCGATCGGCTCCGCGGACCCCGACGTGGACGTCGAGGTCATCACCCTCGGGTGGGAGTTCCTCCGCGCCCTGGGCCTGCGCCAGGTGGAGCTGCTGCTCAACACGATGGGCACCGCCGAGGACCGGATGCGCTACGTGGAGGTGCTCCGGGCGTTCCTGCGCGGCCGCATCGACCAGCTCGCCCCGGAGGACCGGGACAAGGTCGAGGCCCACCCCATGCGGGTCCTGGACTCCAAGCGCACCGAGACCCGCCGCGCCACCGAGGACGCGCCGGCCATCGCAGACCACCTCTCGCCAGAGAGCCAAGCCCACTTCGACCGGGTCCGCGCCGGGCTCGCCGAGGTCGGCATCCCGTTCGTGCTGGCCCCCCGCCTGGTCCGGGGCTTCGACTACTACACCCACACCACGTTCGAGCTCGTGCCGTCGCTGGTGGACAACGCCCAGTCGACCATCCTCGGTGGCGGTCGCTACGACGGGCTGGTTGAGGAGCTCGGCGGCCCGCCCACGCCAGGCATCGGCTTCGGCTCGGGCATCGAGCGCCTCCTCATCGCCTGCGACGCCGAAGGGGTCTTCCCCGGGCCCCAGGCGCGGGTCGACGTCTTCGTGGTCGACGTGGCCGGCGGCGCCCACGCCCGTGCCATCACCGCCGAGCTGCGCGCTGCGGGCATCCGCTGCGACCGGGCGTTCGACGCCAAGGGCATGCGCGCCCAGATGAAGGCCGCCGACCGCTCGGGCGCCGGCTGGGCGGTCATCGTCGGCGACCAGGAGGTGGCCGACGCCACCGCCACCGTCCGCCCGCTGCGCGGCGAGTTCGGCGACCACCAGGACGCCGTCGCCCGCACCGAGCTCGCCACCCACCTCGCCTCCCTGCTCACCAAGGAACCGTCATGACCACCGCCGTAGGCCTGCGCACCCACCGATCCGGGGAGCTGACCGTCGACGACATCGGCACCGAGGTCGTCCTCTGCGGCTGGGTCGCCACCCGCCGGGACCACGGCGGCGTTGCCTTCGTCGACCTGCGCGATGCCAGCGGGGTCGTCCAGGTGGTGATCCACGACGAGGCGGTGGCCCACCCGCTGCGCTCGGAGTTCTGCCTCCGCGTCACCGGCACGGTGACCCGCCGGCCCGAGGGCAACGACAACCCGAACCTGCCCACCGGCCAGATCGAGGTCGAGGCCACCGTGGTGGAGGTCCTGAGCGAGGCCGCGCCGCTGCCGTTCCAGATCGAGGAGCACGAGGCCACCTCCATCTCCGACGAGGTCCGGTACAAGTACCGCTACCTGGACCTGCGCCGGGCCGAGTCGGCCGCCGCGATCCGGCTGCGCAGCGACGTCAACCAGGCGGCCCGGTCCGTCCTGCTCGGCGACGGGTTCGTCGAGGTGGAGACGCCCACGCTCACCCGCAGCACGCCCGAGGGCGCCCGGGACTTCGTGGTGCCGGCCCGCCTGCAGCCCGGCTCCTGGTACGCCCTGCCCCAGAGCCCCCAGCTGTTCAAGCAGCTCCTGATGGTCGGCGGCCTCGAGCGCTACTTCCAGATCGCCCGCTGCTACCGCGACGAAGACTTCCGGGCCGACCGCCAGCCGGAGTTCACCCAGCTCGACATCGAGATGAGCTTCGTCGTGGAAGACGACGTCATCGCGCTGGGGGAGCGGATCGTGGCTGCCCTCTGGGCGCTGATCGGCTACGAGGTCCCGCTGCCCATCCCGAGGATCAGCTACGCCGAGGCCATGCGCCGCTTCGGGTCGGACAAGCCCGACCTGCGCTTCGGGGTGGAGCTGGTGGACTGCACCGGGTACTTCGCCGGCACCGAGTTCGGCGTGTTCCAGGCGCCCCACGTGGGCGCGGTCGTGATGCCCGGCGGCGCCGCCCAGACCCGCAAGCAGCTCGACGCC
>JAXLRJ010000011.1:0-97179 GCA_046331115.1 Acidimicrobiales bacterium | reverse complement strand
CTTGCTCGGCGGTCGCAAGAAGAAGAAGGGCAAGGGCGCCAAGGGCGGACGCACCACCCCGAAGGGCGGCCAGCCGAAGTTCGCGCTGCCACCCTCTGGCGGGACCAAGCCCGAGTTCAAGCTCCCCGGGCTCTAGGGGCGGCACGGCCCAGGTCACCGGGGATGGTCTTGCGCCAGACCCGTCCGAGCGACCACCATGGTCCGTCGGCTTGAGCCTCGCTCGGCCCCGGATCGCAACACACCAGGAAACAGGAAGAAGACCACTCGTGGCCGTCAAGCTCCGCCTCATGCGGATGGGCAAGAAGAAGCAGCCCACCTACCGCGTCGTCGCCGCCGATTCGCGGTCGCCCCGCGACGGGCGCTTCATCGAGATCGTGGGCACGTACCAGCCCCGCCTCGAGCCCTCGGGCATCAACATCGACAACGAGAAGGCCCTCAAGTGGCTCCGCAACGGTGCCAAGCCCACCGACACGGTGGAGCGCCTGCTCAAGGTGTCGGGCGCCTGGGACGAGTTCACCGGCGCGAAGTCGTGACCGACGACGCCACCGAGACCGAGGCGGCTGCGCCGGCCGAGGCTCCCACCGCCGTGGCGGTGCTGGAGTACGTGGTGAAGCAGGTCGTCGACAACCCCGACGCCGTGGAGGTCACCACCTCCGAGGGTCGTCGCGGCACGCTCCAGCTCGACGTGCGCGTCGGTGACGGCGACATGGGTCGCGTCATCGGCAAGCGCGGCCGGATCGCCCAGTCGATCCGCACCGTCGTGCGGGCCGCCGCCGTCAAGGACGGCGCCCAGGTCGACATCGAGTTCGTCGACTGACGCCCCGCGTCGGACGAGCTCCCCACACGTGACGGACCGCCTCGAGATCGGCCGGTTGGGCAAGGCCCACGGCCTGAAGGGCGAGATCACCGCCGTCATCACCTCTGACCGCCCCGAGCGCACCGCGCCCGGGGCGGTGTGGTTCGCCGGCCCGGACCGCTTCGTCGTCGAGGCGATCCGGCCGTTCCAGCAGCGCTGGATCGTCTCGCTCGAGGGGGTGCGCGGGCGCGAGGCGGCCGAGGCCCTCACCGGGCGGGTCCTCACCGCGGAGCCCATCGACGACCCCGACGCCCTCTGGGTGCACGAGCTGGTCGGCGCCGAGGTGCGCACGCCCGACGGGCGCAGCTGGGGCGAGGTCGTGGCGGTCCTGGCCAACCCGGCCAACGACCTGCTCGAGCTCGATGACGGCACGCTGGTGCCCGAGGTGTTCGTGGCCGACGCCTCCGGCCTGCCCGAGGTGGTCGTGGTCGATCCGCCGGCTGGCCTCCTGCCCGGCACCGACGACGCCTGACGCCCGCCGGAGCGATGGCGGCGCAGGGTGCCCCCGGCGCGCCAAGATGCGTCCCGTGGACGCGGACCGCCAGGGCAGGGGCACGACCGCGTGGTGGCTGGACCCGCTCCGCGGGCGTGCTCGGCGCTCGTCGTCGCCATGTGGATCCTCGTGGTGGTCTGGGCGTTGCGGCTCGGCGAGCCGCTCATGGTGGTCTGGGCGCTCACCTCGCTGCTCGGCACGGTGCTGGTCGCCGCATGGTTCATCGCCACGCCGCCGCGCTTGATGCGCCGATGGTGCTGCTGGCCGCGTCGGTGGGGCTGGTCCTCGTGCAAGGTGGTGCTGGCGCCGCGGTTCCAGGGCCACCACCGGTGCTGACGCAGCGGGCGGGTCACGACGATCGGCTCGGTCAACGCCTTCGTGGACAACCGCCAGCTGCCGAGATGGCCTGGAGATCGCCAAGGGCCCGCCTGACGTGCTGGTCGTGGAGGAGTTCACGGTCGACGCCCAGTTCGCCCTGCGCCGGGCCGGCGTGGAGGCGCACTACCCGCACTGGATCCTGCGCCCGGGCGACACCACGGGGATGGCGGTCTACTCCCGTGCGCCGATCCACTCCGCCTCGACGCCGCGGGCTCCACGGGACGAGCTGGCCGTGGACCTGCTCGCTGGCCGCCGGACCGTGCGCGCCTGGTCGGCGTACGTGTTCCCGCCCCAACCCGGCGATCCCGGGTCGTGGCGGCGGACCTGGTCTGCTCGACCGCTACCTCGGTCGCCTCGACGGCCTGTGGGCCATCGGCGACTTCAACGCCACGTTCGACCACCGGCCGTTCCGGGACCTGCTCGGTGGCGGGCGGCGCGACGCGCACCTCGAGACCGGCGGGCCTGGGCGCGGACTCCGGCCGTCGTCGTCGCGCGTGCCGCCAAGCTGCTGCTCATCGACCACGCGCTCGGGTCTCGCCGTCGATCGGCGTGGTCGCGACCGGGAGCGGACCGCGCTGGACGACCACCGCATGATCGAGGTCGACGTCCGCCGTCGCTGACCCGGCTCCGTCGCCGGCGAGCTGGTGTGGTGGCCACTGGGAACTCGGCGAGGAGCGCCTCGTCGGCAGGAGAGCCCGCCGCGGCGCTCGATCAGGTCTGGCCGATCCCGCAGGGTGCGGGCGAGGCCCGGGCGCGCAGTGCCAGCGGGCCACCTTGGCGTGGTCGCCCGGCGCAGCACCGCCGGCACCTCCCACCCCTCGAACTCGGCAGGCCGGGTGTAGTGCGGGTACTCGAGCAGGCCGTCGCTGAAGGACTCGTCCGCCGAGGTGTCGTTGCCCGCGACCCCGGGGACCATGGTCGGCCCACGGCCCGAGCACGACCATGGCGGCCACCTCGCCGCCTGACAGGACGTAGTCGCCGATGGACAGCTCGCCGTCGACGAGGTGGTCGACCACCCGGGCGTCGACGCCCTCGTAGCGGCCGCACAGGAGGCTGAAGCCGTCGCCGGCGGCGAGCTCGCGCGCCATGGCCTGGTCCAGCGTCCGGCCGCCGGGGCCGAGGAGGTAGAGCGGGCGTGGCGGGTCCACGGCCTCCACGCACGCGAACAGCGGCTCGGGCATGAGGACCATGCCGGCGCCGTTGCCGAAGGGCGTCGTCGACGCTGCGGTGCGGGTCCTGGGTCATCGAGCGCAGGTCGTGGGCGCGCACGTCGAGCAGGCCCTTCTGTTGGGCCTTGCCGAGCAGCGAGCGCTCGGCGAACCCCGAGATCATGTCGGGGAAGATCGTGAAGACGTCGATGCGCAGCACGGGGTCAGCGTGGCACAGGCAGGGGATCGCCTCGGCGGGGCGCACCACCGGCCCGTCGATGCCGGCCACCCCGGCCGCGGGGGCCAGGCCGGCGAGCATCGTCTCGACGAGGGCGGCGAAGTGGGCGTCGGCGTCGGGGAAGAAGACGAAGTTTATCCGGGAGGGCGACCGAGCCGTGGATGCCCGACCAGACCCGCTGGGCTGTTCTCGCCTGCGCCGTCTTCGACGATGGCACCGGCCTGCTGCGCCTGCTCGACGTTCTGGAGCAGGGCGAAGAACGCGTTGCCCGCCTCTTCGAGGCAGGCGTCGTCGACCTCGAACAGGTCCGCGGGGGCCTCGAACATCAGGGCGTAGGTGCCGGGGGACGCCAGGGCGAAGGCCCGGTAGGTGTGCGCGGACCGCCGCAGGAGCTCCAGCGCCTCGGCGGGGGTCGTCGGTGCGGACGGTGAGCTCCGCGGCGGTGAGGTGGTCGTGGAGGCGCACGAACCTGCGCGCGAACAGGCTTGGAGCACCCCGCCCTTGTCGCCGAACTGGCTGTAGATGGACATCGGCGACGCCGGCCTCCTTGGCCAGCGTGCGGATGCTGATGGGCCGAGGTCGGTGGCCACGAGCCGTCGGCCGCCGAGGACGACGTGCTCGACGTCGGCGGTGGGGGTGCGGGTCGCGGGTGTGCGCTTCGTCACGTTGACGAACTCCATAACGCTGTTCTGGGCGCAACAGCGGAACAGTGATCCACAAGAAGGCAGGCTCCCATGGACACCATCCACGAACTCCATGACCAGCCGGGCGCACGAGCGTCGATGGGCGATCCTGGGTGCTCTCGCTCAGCGTCTTCTGGTGGTGGTGGACAACACCATCGTGGCGTGGCGCTGCCCACCCTGGCCTGACCTGAGCGCCACCACCAGCCAGCTGCAGTGGATCGTCGACGCCTACTGCTGGTGTTCGCCGGCCTGCCCTGGCCGCCGGCAGCATCGGGACCGCTTCGGCCGCAAGGGGGCGCTCCAGGCCGGGCTCGGGCTCTTCGCCCTCATGTCGGTGGTGGCGGCCATGAGCGGCTCGGCCGAGCAGCTGATCGCGGCCCGGGCCCTCATGGGCATCGGGGCGGTGCTGGTGTTCCCGGCCACCCTCGCCATCCTCAACACGTTCACGGACCCTCGGAGCGGGCCAAGGCCATCGGCGTGTGGTCCGCGGTGTCGGGCCTCGCAGTGGCGCTCGGGCCGCTCACCGGCGGCTTCCTGCTCGAGCACTTCTGGTGGGGCTCGGTCTTCCTGGTCAACGTGCCCATCGCAGCGATCGCCATCCTCGCCGGCCGGCCGCTGCTCCCCACGTCCCGCGACCACCACGCCGGTCGCCCGGACCCGGTCGGCATCGTCACCTCGATCGCCATGATCACCTTGCTCGTCTGGACCGTGATCGAGGCGCCCCGCCACGGGTGGACGTCCACCCGCACGCTCGCCGGGTTCGCCGGCTCGGCGGCGCTGCTCGTGGCCTTCGTGCTCTGGGAGGCCCGTCGCCCCGACCCGATGCTGGACGTGAGCGTGTTCCGCAACGCCCGGTTCTCCGCCGCCAGCTTCTCGGTGGCCACCGCCTTCTTCGGCCTGTTCGGCTTCATCTTCCTGGTCACCCAGTACTTCCAGGTGGTGCGGGGCTACGACACCCTCTCGGCCGGCGTCCACACGCTGCCCTTCGCGGTGTCGACCGCCATCGTGGCGCCCATCGCCGCCCGCCTCGCCCTGCGGATCGGCACCAAGGTGGTGGTGGCGGCCGGGCTGCTCTCCATGACCGGCGGCTTCCTGCTGGCGTCGGGCCTCGACGCCACCTCGCCCTACTGGACCGTCGTCGTCCCGTCCATGGTGCTCATGGCGGCCGGGCTCGGCCTCACCATGGCCCCGGCCACCGAGGCCATCATGGGCAGCCTGCCGCTGGACAAGGCCGGCGTCGGCTCGGCGGTCAACGACACCACCCGGGAGGTCGGCGGGACCCTCGGCGTCGCCGTGGTGGGCTCGGTGTTCTCGTCCCTCTACGGGCCCCGGATCGCCGAGCGCTTCACGGCCATTGGCGTCCCCGCCCAGTACACGGCGATGGCCCGGGAGTCCGTCGTCGCCGCGGCCGAGGTGGCCCGCCAGGCACCCGAGGCGGTCCGGCCCACCCTCGCCCAGGCGGCGTCGGACGCCTTCCTGCACGGCATGGCCGCCGGCTGCCGGGCGGCCGCCGTCGCCACCTTCGTCGGCGCCGCGGTGGCCCTGGCGCTGCTGCCCGCACGGGCGGCGGCCCCCGCCACCTCGGGTGACGATGCCGCCGATCCGGTCGATCAGGGGGCCGGTTGGCTCCCAGAGGGTGCTGGGGTCTAGCGTTGTCCTCTGCTGTGCGCGCCCAGGGGCGTGCCCGAACCCTTCGCATCTCAGGATCTCCACCCATGAACCGCACCGATCTGATCGACCAGGCCAGCCTCCGCGACGACGTCCCGGAGTTCCAGCCCGGGGACACCCTGAAGGTCCACGTGCGGGTGGTCGAGGGCAACAAGCAGCGCGTCCAGGTCTTCCAGGGCGTGGTCATCCGCCGCCAGGGCGGTGGTGTGCAGGAGACCTTCACGGTCCGCAAGCTGTCCTACGGCGTCGGCGTGGAGCGCACCTTCCCGGTGCACTCGCCGATCATCGACAAGATCGAGGTCTTCACCCGTGGCGACGTGCGCCGGGCGAAGCTCTACTACCTGCGCGATCGCGTCGGGAAGGCCGCCAAGGTCAAGGAGAAGCGGGACTTCTGATCCCGTCGGGGTCGGCTGCCCGCCGGCGGCCCCGCCCCTCGCCCGTCTCCGCCGCAGCGGCGGTGCCCGGGCCTACGATGCGGAGGTGACCGTGCGTCGCCGCCCGTGCCCGAGCCTCCGGAAGGGTGGACCTCGTGAGCGCTGACGACCTCGAGCAGTACGAAGCCGAGATCGAGCACCAGCTGTTCCAGGAGTACCGCGACGTCGCGCCCACGTTCCAGTACGTGGTCGAGACCGAGCGCCGGTTCTACCTGGCCAACGCGGTCGAGCAGACCGTGCACACCGACGGCGGCCGGGTCCGCGTCGAGCTGGAGCTGCGCGACGCGTGGGTGTGGGACATGTACCGCCAGACGAGCATGCGCTTCGTGCCGTCGGTGCGGGTCGTCACGTTCAAGGACGTGAACATCGAGGAGCTGCCGAAGTCCGACCTCGACCTGTGACCCGCGGCAGCCAGCGGCTGGGCACCAGGGGCGAGGATCGGGCGGCAGCCTGGTACGAGGCCAACGGCTACGTGGTCCTGGCGCGCAACTGGCGCTGCCGGGAGGGCGAGATCGACCTGGTCTGCGCCCGGGGCGGCACCGTCGTGGTGTGCGAGGTCAAGGCCCGGTCCTCGCTGGCCTACGGGCACCCGGCCGAGGCGGTGACGCCGGCCAAGCAGCGCCGGCTGCGCGTGCTGGCGTCGCGGTGGCTGGCCGAGGCGGCGCCCGAGCCGCGGCCCGACGTCGTGCGCTTCGACGTGGCGGCGGTGCTGCCCTCGTCGGTCGACGTGATCGAGGCGGCGTTCTAGCCCTGCCCCGCAGGCGGGCTCAGCCCAGGAACGCCCACGCCAGCAGCAGCACGCAGACGAGCACGCCGCCGATGACCATGGCGTAGTCGGCCTTGTCTCGGCGCATCTTGCGGTGCGGGTTGAGGCCCATGGGGCCACGTTAGGGCGGTGGCCCACCGGCGGGCACCCTAGGGTTCGACCCATGGCTGCCACCCCCCGCCCCGCCGACACCGACGGCGTGCGCCTGACGCTGGTCGACGGCGTCGCCACCGTCGTGCTGTCCAACCCGCGCCGCAAGAACGCCATCACCATGCCCATGTGGGCGGAGCTGCGCGACGCCTTCCGCTGGATCGCCTCGGACGCCGAGGTGCGCGCCGTCGTGGTCACCGGCGACGGCGACGAGTTCTGCAGCGGCGCGGACCTGGGCGAGGGGCCGGCGGACCACTGGCTGTCGCACATGCGGGTGCTCAACCAGGGCGCCCAGGCGCTCCACGACATCCCCCAGCCCACGATCGCCCGAGTCGACGGCGTGGCCGCCGGGGCGGGGCTCAACCTGGCGCTCGGCTGCGACCTGGTGGTGGCCTCGGACCGGGCCCGGTTCTCGGAGATCTTCGCCCGACGAGGGCTCTCCATCGACTACGGCGGGTCCTGGCTGCTGCCCCGGCGCATCGGCCTGCACAAGGCCAAGGAGCTCGCCCTGTTGGCCCCGATCATCGATGCCGCCGAGGCCGAGCGGATCGGCCTGGTCAACAAGGTCGTGCCCGCCGCCGAGCTGGACGCGGCCGTGGGGGAGTGGGCAGCCAAGCTCGCCGCCGGGCCGCCCATCGCCCTGGCCCAGACCAAGGCCATGCTCGACGCCGCCGGCACCCGGACCCTGGCCGAGGCGCTGGCCGCCGAGGCGGCGGCCCAGACGGTGAACTTCTCGACCGAGGACACCGCCGAGTCCATCGCCGCGTTCATCCAGAAGCGCGAGCCCCAGTACAAGGGGCGCTGACCCGCCGCCCCCGGCGGGCTGCTGCACATCGGTCGCACCAGGCCCTCGCCGTCGGTGGGGGTGGGTAGCGTCATCGGTGCCGTCCAGCACGGCCCCTGCGGACCACGGCGTCCGCCCGTTCCGTCGACCGGCGTCACGGCGACCAGCAGCCACCGACGGCGCGCCCGCTGGGCGCGCGAGGAGCGCCGTGTTCGCCAGCATCCCCTCCGCCATCGTCCTGGGCGTCCAGGGCCATCCGGTCGCCGTGGAGGTCCACGTCGGCCGGGGCCTGCCCGGGATGACCATCGTCGGCCTGCCCGACGCGTCCTGCCGCGAGGCGCGCGATCGGGTGCGGGCCGCCGTCCTCGCGTCGGGCCTCCCCTGGCCGGACAAGAAGGTCACGGTCAACCTGGCCCCATCGGGTGCCCGCAAGGTCGGCTCAGGGATGGACCTGGCCATGGCCATCGGCGTGCTGGCCACCAGCGGTGGGCTGGAGCCCGAGCACGTCCGCGGCATCGGGTTCGTCGGGGAGCTGGGGCTGGACGGCACCATCCGTGCGGTCCCCGGCATCGTCCCCCTGGTGGATGCCGTCGAGTGCGAGGCGGTGGTGGTGCCCGTGGCCTCCGCGGCCGACGCCGAGCTGGTCGAAGGCCCTCGGGTCCGCGCCGTCGCCACCCTCGCCGAGCTGGTCGCCGCGCTCAAGGGCGACGCTCCATGGCCGGACCACGACCCACCCACGCCGCGGGCCGTGCCACCGGACCCCGCAGACCTGAGCGACGTGCGAGGCCAACCGGTGGCTCGCGCCGCCCTGGAGATCGCTGCGGCTGGCGGCCACCACCTGCTCATGGTCGGGCCACCCGGTGCCGGCAAGACGATGCTGGCCCGGCGGATGGTCGGCCTGCTGCCGGACCTGGATCGGCCCGACGCCATGGAGGTCTCCCGGATCCACTCGGCCGCTGGGCGATCGCTCGACGGTGGGCTCATCCTGCGGCCGCCGTTGCGGGCGCCGCACCACACCATGACGATGGTCGCCCTCGCCGGTGGCGGCTCGGAGGCGATGCGCCCCGGCGAGGTGTCGCTCGCCCACGCTGGCGTCCTGTTCCTGGACGAGCTCGCCGAGTTCCCGGCCGTGGTGCTCGATGCCCTGCGCCAGCCGCTGGAGGAGGGCGTGATCCGCATCAGCCGCGCCCGGTTCTCGGCCACCCTGCCGGCTCGGGTCCTGCTGGTGGCGGCCATGAACCCCTGCCCGTGCGGGGAGGCAGGCCGCCCCGGTGCCTGCCGGTGCACCGACGCAGGGCTCGCCCGCTACCACCGGCGGCTCTCTGGGCCCCTGCTCGACCGGTTCGACCTGCGGATCGACGTGGTGCGGCCCGAGGTCGAGCAGCTCCTCGGCGGCGAGCCTGGCGAGGCCACCGCCGTCGTGGCCGCACGCGTAGCCGAGGCTCGCCAGCAGGCCCGTCGTCGAGGCGTGCGTGCCAACGGCGAGCTCCACGGCAGTGCCCTCGAGGCGTGGGCGCCCCTCACCCCGCCAGCCCACCGCCTGCTCGCCGACGCGCTGGCCGCCGGACGGCTCAGCGCGCGCGGGCTCGACCGGGTTCGCCGGGTCGCCCTCACCGTGGCGGACCTGCGGGGGCACGACGGCCCGCTGGAGGCAGGTCACGTGGCCGCCGCGCTCGGCCTGCGGGCGGAGGTGCGCATCGGGTTGGGAGCCGTGGCGTGAGCACCGAGCTCGCCGAGGGGTGCCTCTTGGCCCTCGGGTCGCTTCCCGGCATCGGTCCGGCCTCGCTGCTCGCGCTCCATCGGGACCTGGGGGCCGAGGAGGCCTGGCGCTCGATCCTCGAGGGCCGGACCGACGCGCACCGGGCCCTCGCCGAGGCGGTGGTCCGGCTGGAGCGGGCCGACGCCACCGCCCATCGCCGTGGCCCGCGGGGCGCGGCCCGACTCGTCGCTGCGGCGTCGGCGCTCGATCCGGCGGCCGTCCGGGACCGCCACCTTGCGGCGGGGCTGGCGGTGCTGGTCGAGGGGTCGGCAGGGTTCCCCACCCGGCTGGTCGACGACCCGGCGCCGCCCGCGGTCGTGCTGGTGCAGGGCGACCCCGAGCTCCTCGATGCCCCATCGGTCGCGATCGTTGGCACGCGGAACGCCACCCGCCTCGGCTGCGAGACCGCTCGTCACCTGGCAGCGGCCCTCGCGGACCTCGGCCTCGGCGTCGTGTCGGGCTTGGCGCTCGGCATCGACGGGGCCTCGCACCGGGCGCTGGTGGATGGCCCGCCACGATCCGGTGCGCCGGTCGGGGTCGTGGCCACGGGCCTCGACCGCTCGTCCCCACCCGCCACGCCGGGCTGCAGGCGGCGGTGGCGGAGCGGGGTGCGCTGGTCTCGGAGGTGCCGCTGGGCGGCGGGCCGACCACCTGGCGGTTCCCCGCACGCAACCGCATCATCGCTGCGCTCGCCGAGGCGGTGGTGATCGTCGAGTCGCGCGCCACCGGCGGCTCCATGCTGACGGCGGCCGAAGCGGTGGCTCGGGACCGCCCGGTCCTCGCGGTGCCAGGGCACCCCACGGCGCCGGCGGCGGCGGGCCCGCTGGACCTGATCGCCGATGGGGCGATCCCGTTGCGAGACGTCGACGACATCCTGGTGGCGATCGGTCGGGGCGGTGCTGCCGCCGGATCGGCGCGCCGGGCCAGGCCAGGGCCGGCGCAGGTGTCCGAGGGAGGCCGTGCCGTGCTCGGGGCGCTCGAGCGGGGGCCCAGCACCTTCGGCGAGCTCGCCGGCCGGGTCGCGCTCCCCATCGAGGCGGTGACGCTGGCCCTGGCGGAGCTGGAGGAGGCCGGCCTCGCCGCCCACCGGGGGATGTGGATCGAGCTCACCACCTCGGGTTCGAGCCAGGCGGTGGGCCCGTGACGGGCGTGGGCGCCACTTCACCGTTCGCGGTCGTCCCGCTACCGATACGCTCTTGGCGTGACGACCTGGCACGTGGACGACTTCCTCGCGTCGCTGACCGCTGCGGCCGATGCCACCCGTCGCGCCTACGGCTCGGACCTGGCGGACTTCACGGCGTGGGCCGATGGTCGCCAGATCGCTGGCCCCGCCGAGGTGGACCGGCGCACCCTGCGCCGCTACTTGGTGGACCTGAGCGAGCGTCCCGTCGCCCCCCGCACCCTCGCCCGCCGGGCCTCCGCGCTGCGCCGCTACTTCGGCTGGCTCGTGCGCACCGGCGCCCTGGCCATGGATCCCACCGCTGGCCTGCACGCACCTCGTGGCACCGGACGGCTGCCCAAGGTCCTCCACGACGAGCAGCTGCACCGCCTGCTGGAGCCCGATCGCCCCACGTCGGTCGGGGAGCTGGAGGCGGACCCGATCGCCCGGGCCTTCGCCGAGCGGGACCAGGCCATCGTCGAGGTGCTCTACGGGAGCGGGCTGCGCGTCTCGGAGCTGTGCACGCTGCGCCTGGCAGACCTGGACCTGGCCGCCGGCCGGGCCACCGTCTGGGGGAAGGGCGCCAAGCAGCGGATGGTCCCCCTCAGCGACCCGTCGGTCCACGCGCTGCGGACCTGGATCGCCGCCGGCCGCACCACCGTGCCCCGCGGCGCCGAGGTGGGCGACCTGATCTTCGTGAACCGGCGTGGCAACCCGCTCACGCCGCGCGACGTCCGCCGGGTGCTGGACCGGCGCTCGCCCGAGCCCACCCACCCGCACGCCCTCCGGCACACCTTCGCCACTCACCTCTTGGACGGAGGTGCCGATCTGCGAAGCGTGCAGGAGCTGCTCGGCCACCAGGACCTGGCCACCACGCAGATCTACACGCACGTGAGCAGGGAGCGCCTGCGCGACGTCTTCGATCGGACGCACCCCCGTGCGTAGCCCTGCCCGTCGCCGGAGCGCCCCGTGAGCGCCGCCGCGGACCCGGTCGCCGAGATCTGGGCGTCCTACCGCGCCGCCCCCACCCGGGAGGCGCGCGATCGGCTGATCCTGCACTACTCGCCACTCGTGAAGTACGTGGCCGGCCGCGTCGCCGTCGGGCTGCCCCAGAACGTCGAGCAGTCGGACCTCGTCAGCTACGGGATCTTCGGGCTCATCGACGCCATCGACAAGTTCGACCCGGGCCGTGGCTTCAAGTTCGAGACCTACGCCATCTCCCGGATCAAGGGCGCCATCCTCGACGAGCTCCGCTCCATCGACTGGGTGCCCCGATCCGTGCGGGCCAAGGGCCGGGCCGTGGAGCGCGCCTTCTCCAAGCTGGAGGCCACGCTCAAGCGGTCGCCCACCGAGGCCGAGCTCGCCGCCGAGCTCGACATGACCGACGCCCAGCTCCAGCAGGTCCTCGGCCAGCTGTCGCTCACCGGCATGGCCGCCCTCGACGAGATGCTCGGCGACCGCAGCGACGCCGCCACCCTGGGCGACACCATCCCCGACAGCGGCGACGGCCCCGGTGCCCTGCTGGAGCGCAGCGAGCTGCGCGGCCAGCTCGCCGAGGCCATCGAGCGCATGCCGGAGCGGGAGAAGGTGGTCCTCACCCTCTACTACTTCGAGAACCTGACGCTGGCCCAGATCGGCGAGGTCCTCGGCGTCACCGAGAGCCGGGTCAGCCAGATCCACACCAAGTCGGTGCTCCAGCTCCGCAGCCGCCTCCAGGCCGCGCAGCGCGAGCCCGCCTGACCCGACGCCTCGCCCGAGCCGTCGCGGTTGCCCTCGGGCTGCTGCTCGCAACCACCGCCGGCGGTCAGGCCATGGCGGCCCCAGCGCACCCGGCGTGGATGGCGCCCGACCGGGCCGGGCCCGTCCGCCAGCGTCAGCCTGCGCAGCGGCCCGCAGGGCAGGGGAGCGGGTTCGCCCCTCCGGTCGACGCACCGGTGGCCGATCCGTTCCGCCCGCCACCCCAGCCCTGGCTGCCGGGCAACCGGGGCATCGAGTACGCCGCCGAGCCCGGCACCCCGGTGCGGGCCATCGGGGCCGGCACGGTCGCCTTTGCGGGCCAGGTCGCCGGTCGCCTCGTGGTGGTCGTCGCCCACGCTGGCGACCTGCGCTCCAGCTACCTGCCCTTCGCCGCCATCGCGGTGGGCGCCGGCGACCGGGTCCGCCAGGGCACGGTGCTGGGCCTCGCCGCCGGCCACCTGCACCTGGGCGTCCGCCGCCACGGCACCTACGTGGACCCGGCCAGCCTGTGGGGTGGCCCGGGCCGCCTGGGCCTGCCCTGGCTGGTCCCCGACGAACCGGCGACCTTGGGCACCTCCGGACGGGGTGGCTATGCTCGTCCGTCGGCCCGCCGCCCGGTGGGTCGTGCACCACAAGCCGCCCTGCGCCCACCAACGGTCGCCACCGGGACCCGTCCCGGCGGCGCGAGGCGCCGGGCACCGCCAACCGTTGGAGAGGAGAGGTCCGTGACGGAGCCCGTCGTGACCATGAAGCAGCTGCTGGAGGCCCGAGTCCACTTCGGCCACCAGACCCGCCGTTGGAACCCCAAGATGAAGCGCTTCATCTTCGGTGAGCGCAACGGCATCTACATCATCGACCTGCAGCAGACGCTGGAGCGCCTCGAGACCGCCTACACCTTCGTCCGCGACTCCGTCGCCGACGGTGGCTCGGTGCTCTTCGTCGGCACCAAGAAGCAGGCCCAGGACCCGATCCAGTCCTACGCCGAGAAGTGCGGCATGCCCTACATCAACGAGCGCTGGCTCGGCGGCATGCTCACCAACTTCGAGACCATCTCCAAGCGCGTCGCCAAGATGGCCGAGTACCGCCGCATGCGGGACTCCGGCGAGTTCGAGGCCATGCCCAAGAAGGAAGCCCTCCTGATCAGCCGCGAGCTGGCCAAGCTGGAGCGCAACCTCGGCGGCATCGCCCAGATGGAGAAGCTCCCCACCGTCGTGTTCATCCTGGACACCAAGGAGGAGCACATCGCGGTGACCGAGGCCAACAAGCTCGGCATCCCGATCGTCGCCGTGGTCGACACCAACTGCGACCCCGACATCATCCAGTACGTCATCCCCGGCAACGACGACGCCATCCGCTCGGGTGCGCTCATGTGCCGCGTGATCGCCGACGCCGTCGAGGAGGGCCGCCTCATCGCCTCCAAGCGCCCCGGTGCTGCCCAGCCGCCGCGTGCGCGCTCCGCCGAGGAGGAGGCCGCCGTCGCCGCCCAGCAGGCCGACGCCCGTCGCCAGGCCGCTGCCGCGGCCGCCGAGCGCGAGGCCCGCATCGCCGCCCAGCAGGCCGCCAAGGCCGAGGCCGACGCCGCCCCCGCAGCCGAGACCGCCGACGCCGCCCCGGCCGAGGCCACCGAGACCACCGAGGAGAGCACCCCCGATGCCTGAGTTCACCGCCAAGGACGTCCAGGCCCTGCGCCAGTCCACCGGTGCCGGGATGATGGACGCCAAGAAGGCGCTCCAGGAGAACGGGGGCGACCCCGAGGCCGCCGCCAAGTGGCTGCGGGAGAAGGGCCTGGCCAAGTCGGCCGCCCGCGAGGACCGCGACAACAGCCAGGGCACCGTGGCCGTGTCGCTCGTCGGCAACGTGGCCGCCATCGCCCAGCTCAAGTGCGAGACGGACTTCGTCGCCAAGTCGGACCAGTTCTCGACGCTCGTCCAGGAGATCGCCACCGTGGTGGCCACCGAGGGCGAGGGCTCGGCCCACGCCAAGGACGAGGCCATCGATGACCTGAAGGTCGTCCTCAAGGAGAACATCGAGCTGGGCGAGATCGTCCGGTTCGAGGCCGCCGAGGGCAACGTCATCGACACCTACGTCCACCGCCAGGACGGCCGTGGCGTGCTCGGCGTCATCGTGGAGCTCGCCGGCGGCAGCGCCGAGCTGGCCCACGACATCGCCGTGCACATCGCCTTCACCAAGCCCAAGTACCTCACCAACGACGAGGTGCCCGCGGACGAGGTCGCCAAGGAGCGCGAGACGCTCGAGTCGATCACCCGCGCCGAGGGCAAGCCCGAGCAGGCGATCGCCAAGATCGTCGAGGGTCGCCTGGGCGCCTGGTACAAGGAGCAGGTCCTGATCGACCAGCCCTACGTCAAGGACGACAAGCAGACCGTCGCCCAGCTGCTCGGTGGTGCCTCCATCGTGCGGTTCGCGCAGGTCTCGATCGGCGGCTGACGTGGCCGACGCCTCACCTGGCAGCCCCGCCGACGGCGCCCCCCGCTGGGAGCGCATCGTCCTCAAGCTGTCCGGTGAGGCGTTCGCCGGCAGCGCCGGCTTCGGCATCGACGGCGGCGTCGTCCGCCAGCTCGCCGGCGAGGTCGCCAACGCCCGGGCCATGGGCGTGGACGTGGCCGTCGTCATCGGCGGCGGCAACATCTGGCGGGGCATGACCGGCGCCGGCGCCGGCATGGACCGCGCCCAAGCGGACTACATGGGCATGCTCGCCACCGTCATCAACGGCCTCGCCCTCCAGGACACCCTGGAGCAGATGGACCAGCCCACCCGGGTGATGACCGCGCTGCACATGGAGCAGATCGCCGAGCCGTACATCCGGCGGCGGGCCATGCGCCACCTGGAGAAGGGTCGGGTCGTGATCCTGGCCGGTGGCCTCGGCGCCCCGTTCTTCACCACCGACACCCCCGCCGCCCTCCGGGCCGCCGAGCTCTCCGCCGGCGCCGTCTTGAAGGGCACCCACGGCGGCGTCGACGGCGTCTACACCGCCGACCCCAAGCTCGACCCCACCGCCACCAAGCTCGACGAGGTCACCTACCTCGACGTGCTCAACAAGGGGCTGGCGGTCATGGACCCCACGTCCATCACCTTCTGCATGGACAACGCCCTGCCGATCGTGGTGTACGACGCCCTCACCCCCGGCAACCTGGCCCGTGTCCTCACCGGTGCGCAGGGAGTCGGTACCCTGGTCCGGTGACCAGGACCCTGCCGAGCAGCCGATGAGCGACGAGATGGCGTCGATGGTGATCGACGACACCCGGGACCGCATGTCCAAGGCGGTGGAGCGCACCCGCGCCGAGTTCGCCTCGATCCGCACGGGTCGGGCCGCGCCTGCCCTGGTCGAGAAGATCCAGGTCGAGTACTACGGCTCGGAGGTCCCCCTCCAGCAGTTGGCGGGCTTCAGCGTGCCGGAGGCCCGCATGCTGGTCATCTCCCCCTTCGACAAGGGGGCCATGGGGGCCATCGAGAAGGCCATCCGCCAGTCGGACCTGGGCCTCAACCCCAGCAACGACGGCAACAACATCCGCCTCACCTTCCCGCCGCTCACCGCCGAGCGCCGCAAGGAGTACGTGCGGATCGTCAAGCAGATGGCCGAGGACGGCCGCATCGCTGTGCGCAACCTGCGCCGCCACGGCCGCCAGGAGCTCGAGGGCTTCGAGAAGGACGGCGAGCTGAGCGAGGACGAGCTGACCCGGGCTGAGAAGGAGCTCGACAAGGTCACCCACGCCGCCGAGGCCGAGATCGACGCTGCGCTGGCCCACAAGGAGCAGGAGCTGCTCGAGGACTGACCAGGGTGCCGGGACGCCGGTGCCACCCGCTCGGCCGCCGGGCGGCCCCAAGGAGGAGCCATGGACGACCAACGAGGGTCACGACCAGAAGAGGCCCCCGGCGACGGCGCCGAGGGCGTGCGCATCATCGGCGCCGACGAAGCCGCTGAGGCCATGGAGCGCGGCGACGTCGCGGCGCGCCGCCCCGACGACGAGCCCCGCTTCGGCGACCGGCCCGTCCCCCCGCCCGCCGGCCCCCGGCCCGCGCTGCGGTTCCCGCTGGACGCGGACGCCGACCCCACCCGCATCGAGCGCCCGCCGGTCGAGCCGGCGCCGGACCCGGTCACGGGGCCCGTCTCGCTCCCGCACTGGACCGAGCCGCCCACCGGCGAGGTTCCAACCGTGCTGATCGGGGACGACCAGCCGCTGCTGCTGGGACGACCGAGGACGACCTCGAGGTCTGGTCCTCGTTCGCCGCGTCCACGCCCCGCTGACGCGACGCCGACGACGACTGGTCCAGCGACGACGGCTTCATCGAGCAGCTCGCCGGCGACGGCGACGAGCACCACGTGGGCGCCCTGGCCGACCAGGACGACCAGCTGCTGCACGGTACTTCGGCTTCGAAGACATGGAGGAGCGGGTGGAGGAGCGCACCGGCGATCCCGGCGCCCCGATCGCGTCGGCCGGCGCGTCGTGGGACGACGACTGGAGCGCCGCCGACGCTGGCGTCGCCCAGGAAGAGGTCTGGGTCGAAGACGACCGAACTGGGCCGAGGCCGGCTACGACCAGGGCTACGGCGGCGACACCTACGGCGGTGACGTGCCGGCGGCGGCACCTGCAACGGCCAGGCATGGCGGCGGCGGCGGCGACGACGGCTACTACGCCCCCGCCCGCAGGAGACCGAGACATGGGCTCGGCCGTCGTGGTGGGCGTCATCCTCCTGGCCGCCGGGGCCATCTGCCTGAAGATCGGCGCCTGGACCACCACCATCCTCGCCTGCTGGCCATCCTCGTGGCCCGCGCAGGCCGCCAGGTCCTGCGCAAGGTCGGCCTGGGAGGCCGCTCACCCGCCGTCGGCCTGGCCGCCGTGGCCGGCCTGGCTCGCCGTCTGGTGGAAGGGCGCCGTGGCGTTTCCCCCGTGGTCATCGCCATCGCGATCATCACCACCCTGGCCTGGTACCTGAGCGGTGCCGGCGGCACGGACCCCCGCGTCCTCGGGGATCCGGCGCCACCCTGCTCGCCATCATGTGGATCGGCGCGCTCAGGTCCTCAGGCACAGATGTCGATCATCCCGAAGGGCCGAGTCGCTCCTCCTCGTCGCCATCTTGGCCTACCTTGGCCTACGACATCGGCGGGCTGTTCATCGGCAAGGCGGCCGGGCACCGACCGCTCTCCGCGGCCAACCCCAACAAGACCGTCGAAAGGGCTCGTCGGTGGCATGGCCGTCTCGTTCGTCCTCACCCTCGTGCTCGTCGGGGTGCTGGCTCGGCCACGTGGACCGGGCCCGGCGCCGGTCTCGTGCTCGGCCTCGGCGCCGCGCTGGCGGCCCCGCTCGGCGACCTGTGCCGTCTGCTCGGCGGGACCTGGGCGTGAAGGACTTCGGCTCGGTGCTGCCCGGCCACGGCGGCGTGCTCGACCGCTTCGACGCCATGCTCTTCGTCATGCCCACCGTCCTGTGGCTGGCGGTCTGCGTGGGCAACGGCCCTGCGCAGGCGCGCCCGGCACACCCGCCCACCCGATGACCACCACCGTCGCCCTCGCCGGCTCCACCGGCTCCATCAGCACCCAGGCCATCGACGTGGTGGCGGCCGAACCCCGACCGCTACGAGATCGGCGGCGCAGTTGCCACCGGCCGGAACCCTGGACCAGCTCGCCGAGCAGGTCGCCGCCGTGCGCCACCCGGGTCGTGGCCTGGACAGGCATGCCTGCCTGCGGCGCAGGCGGCTGGCCGGTGTGGAGCTGCGCGCCGGCACCGAGGGGCTCGCGAGCCTGGGGCCGAGGCGGACGTGTCCGTCAACGGCGTCGTCGGCTTCACCGGCCTGCACGTCACCCTCGCCACCCTGCAGGCCGGGCGTCACTCGCCCTTGGACCAGCAAGGAATCGCTCATCGCCGGCGGCCGGTGGTGCAGCGGGCCCGCACCACGCCGGGCGCCGAGCTGGTCCCGGTGGACAGCGAGCATGGCGCCCTGCACCGGTGCCTGCGCAGCCGGGACCCAGGCCCGCCCGGGTGGCATCGCTCGTGCTCACCGCCAGCGGTGGGCCGTTCAGCGGGCGGTCCAAGGACGACCTGGCGTCGGTCACCGTCGAGACTCTGGCCCACCCACGTGGAGCATGGGCCCGAAGATCCTGATGGACTCGTCGACCCTCATGAACAAGGGCCTCGAGGTCATCATCGAAGCCAACGAGCTGTTCGGCGCGCCGGGGAGCACGGCGTCGGCATCGGCGACCAGATCGAGGTCGTCGTCCGCCCCGCAGTCGGTCGTCCACTCGATGGTCACCTACACGGACAGGTCCACCATCGCCATCGTGATGCCGGACATGCAGCTGCAGGTACGCCCTCGCGTGGCCAGGACGTCGGTGCGCCGTTCGGGGCCATCGAGCTGGGCTACCCTCGCCTGGACTTCGAGCCGCCGGACCTCGACGCCCAGTACCTCGGCCTGGCGTTCCAGGCGAGTTGAGCCGGCGAGCTCGCCCGGCCTGGCTGAGCGCGGCCAACGAGGAAGCGGTCGCCCGCGTTCCTCGACGGGCATCGCCTGGGTCGACATCTTGCCGTGTGCGCCGCCGTGCTGGACCGCCACGACGGGGCCCCGGCCACGACGTGGACGCCGTCGTCGGGCCGACCGCCGGGGCGAGGCTCGAAGCCCGTAGCGTGATGGGCATCCCCCCGAGCCCCGGAACCGAGTGATGCCTGAGACCGCCCCACCCCCGCTGCCGCCCGCCGCCGACGGATCCGAGCGAGCCGTCGGCCCCGGAGAAGCCCCTTCGAGGTCGAGGCGCCCCAGGGCGCCGGGTCCGGCCGGGGCTACACGAACGCCGGCTGGCGTCGACCCTGACGCCGGCGGCGTCGCCTACCCGGCGCTGCGAGTCGGTGGCCTGGTGCTGGCCCTGGTGGCCCTCGGCGTGTGGAACCCCTGGATGCTGGTGATGGTCCTGGCCGTGGTGGTCATGATCTTCCTCCACGAGCTCGGCCACTTCATCATGGCCAACGCCGGCATGAAGGTCACCGAGTTCTTCCTCTTCTTCGGGCCCAAGCTGTGGTCGTTCCGCCGAGGCGGACGAGTACGGCATCCAGCCATCCCCGCCAGCACCACGTGAAGATCCCCGGGATGGTGAACCTCGACGAGGTCCACCCCGAACCCAGGCCTACCGCCAGAAGTCGTTCCGCAACGTCGGTAATGGCCGTCGCTGGCTCTGCCATGCACTTCATGCTCGCCTTCGTCCTGATCTTCGTGGCCCTGGTCATCGTCGGCCAGCCCCGCAACGCCCAGGCCGACGACGCCCGGCCCACCGTCCTCAACCATCCTGCCCGGCTCGGGCGCCGCCGCCGCCGGCCTGGGATGGCGACCGCATCGCCAAGGTCGCCGGGAAGCCCACCCCGGACTCCGATGCGCTGGCAGATGCCGTCCGTGCCCAACCGGGGCAAGACCGTGCCGGTCGTGGTCGTCCGCGACGGCAAGGCGATCACCATCCCGGTCGACCTGAAGCCGTACACGTACCACGACGACGTGGACGGCATCGACACCCTCGGTACGGCTCGGCATCGAGATGGCCCCGCCCCCAACGAGCCGGATCAACCCGGCCGAGGGCCTGGTGCAGACCCCAAGGAGTTCGGCCAGATCATGTGGCTGTCCGCCAAGGGCCTGGGGCCGGTTCTTCAGCCCGTCGAGATCAAGGACACTACTTCGTGGTCGGCGGCGCCAAGGAAGTCCGGATCGAGCCCAGCAGCAGCAGCAGGACCAGGCTGACGAGCAGCCGAGCACGAACCCCTGCGCCGCCACACTCCACCTCGTCGTCGGGATCCTCGTCCTCCTCGTTCGTCCTCGTCGGCCCCGTCGGCGAGCAGCTCGAGCAGCGGCGGCGGCGAGATCTGCTCGATCTACGGGCTGGTCGGCTGGGCTCGGACGTCACCGATGGCGTGGACCCCGCTGCCCTCCTCGGCCTGTTCGCCCTGATCAACATCTTCATCGGCATGTTCAACCTGATCCCGCTGCTGCCCTTCGACGGCGGCCACGTGGCGATCGCCCTGCCGACGAGATCCAGGAGAAGCGGCCACGCGGCGCCGGTACTTCGCCGACGTCACCCGGCGCTCGCCCGCCATCACCCTACGGCGTCGTGCTCGTGCTCGGCATGCTCTTCGTGTCGAGCCTCCTCGGCCGTGGTCAACCCCATCGGAGGCTGACGTGGACGACCAGGATGATCACCCTCGCCAAGCGGCACCGCCACCCGCCAGATCGTCCTGGCGCACCCCGCAACCCCGGTGGCGGTCGGTGGTGACGCCCCGGTGTCGGTCAGTCCGCTGACCACCACGAAGACGGCCGACGTCGGGGGCACGCTGCAGCAGATTGTACGCCCTCTACAGGGCCGGAGCCGCTCGTCCGCTGCACCTGCAACGACGCCGACGCGCCGCCGGGCTCGCCCACATCGTCCCTCGGTCGCCGGTGCCGATCGTCGCCGACGTCCACAACAACCACCGCATGGCCCTGGCCCAGCGCTCGGAGCGGGGGGTCACTGCCTGCGCCTGCAACCCCGGCAACATCAAGCCCCGAGCACATCAAGCTGATCGCCCAGGAGGCCAAGGACCGCGGCGTGCCCATCACGCATCGGCGTCAACGGCGGGTCCCTCGACGAGCAGCTCTACCAAACACGGCGGCCAGGTGACCCCCGAGGCCATGGTCGAGAGCGCCCAGATGGAGCTCGCCGCCTACTTCGACGAGGTCGGTTTCGACCAGGTGAAGATCTCGGTGAAGGCGTCGAGCGTGCCTCGCCCTTGATCGAGGCCTATCGCCAGTTGTCCTTGACCTGGACCACCCCCTGCACCTGGGCGTCACCGAGGCCGGCCCGCCACCGGCCCGGGTTGGTCAAGGCCCACCGCAGGCATCGCCGCCCTGCTGGAAGGCATCGGGGACACCATCCGTGCTCGCTCACCGCGGATCCGGTCGAGGAGGCCGCCAAGTCGAGTGCTCCTCGAGGCGATGGGCATGCGCGAGCGCAGGGCCTGGACCTCATCGCCTGCCCGTCGTGCGGGCGCGCCGAGGTCGACGTCATCAGATGCCGAGCGATGCCCAGGCAGCGCTGGAGGGCCTTGGCCATCCCGATCAGGTGGCGGTCATGGGCTGCGTGGTCAGCAGGCCCGGCGAAGGCGCGCGACGTAGGCCTCGGCATCGCCGCCGGCCGCCAGAAGGGCCACCTGTTCGTGAAGGGCCAGGTCGTGAAGGTCGTGCCGGAGGCCAGGATGGTCGAACTCGTCGAGTGGGCCGGGCGCATCGCCGAGGAGGGCGTCGAGGGCGCCCTCCTGCCGCGGACGCCGGGGCGGCCGCCGAGGCGGAGGCCGACCGCCGCCCTGCTCTTCGAGGAGCAGGGCGCCGACACCAACCACGCCGAGGGCGCGTGGACGTCATCCGCCGCAAGATCGCCGACGCCTGGCGTCCCAGGGGCTCCAGCAGGACGATGTCGGCGAGCGACGGCTTCGGA
Organism: Acidimicrobiales bacterium; assembly: GCA_046331115.1. Taxonomy (GTDB): domain Bacteria; phylum Actinomycetota; class Acidimicrobiia; order Acidimicrobiales; family Iamiaceae; genus Aquihabitans. The sequence continues at coordinate 75,466 of JAXLRJ010000011.1, read as the reverse complement.
TCGGCCACGAACAGGTACCAGGCCGATGCGGCGACGAAGTACACGATCGTGATGCCCCACAGCAGGGCCTGCACCCACGCCGGCTGCTGCTTGACCTCCTCGACCCGGGCCTTCTCCTTGGCGTAGTCCAGGCGCTGCGGCCCAGACGACTCGCGCGACAGGATCGCCAGGCCGGCGATGACGCCGACGATGCCCGGCCCCGGCGGGACCAGCATGAGCAGGCCGCCGACCAGGACGACAGCCGGCGATGGTGCCGAGGCGCAGCACGTTGCGCTTGGCCTCGGCCTCGGTCTCCTCCACTTCCGGCCCGTGTCGAGCTCGGCCTGGATCGCCGCCTCGCGCAGGCGCTCGAACCGGTCCCGTCGTGCTCGCTCGACATGGCCCCAATACCGGCGCCCCCGGTCCGGCGCCAGTCCGAGCCCTTGTAGTTGAGGACCTGGCGCAGGACGTGGCGCGCACGCCGACCAGGTCGGCCTGGTCCACCACCATCTCGTAGACCATGCTTGTAGGCCGCCGGGTGCTCGTCGACGAGGGCCGCCGCCCGCTCGGCGAGCCACGCCCGATCGCCCATGGCCTCGGCCAGGGACTCGGGCGTCGGCTGCTTGCGGGCCTTGGTCCGAGATAGCCCTTCAAGCCGGCCGGTAGGAGCACGAGGCGTAGGACGCCTCGTTGCCGAAGCCCTCGACGATGTAGGTGGAGGTCCCCATCGAGCCGGGGATCACGCCGAGGTCCCCGACGCCGAGCGGATCGCGCCCTTGCGGGTGACCCACGGTCCCGGCCCTCGTGGTGCTCGAGGGCCGGTAGTTGTGGTGGCAGTTGATCCGCTCCCGCACCAAGCCCCTTGCCGGTGGCCTCGAACACGGCCGCCATGTACGCCTCGAGCATCAGCTCGCAGTTGAAGGCGTAGTCCTGGGCCCACAGGAGGTCGGCCGTAGTGGTCGAACTCCGGCGTGCCCTCGGCGAGGGAAAACAGGCGAGGTCGGGTCCTCGAGCCCGATCTCGAGGCCTTGAGCGACCTTGCGACTTGGTGATGTGGCCCTGGGCCAGCTGGTTGCCGATGCCGCGGGAGCCCGAGTGCAAGACGCCCCACACCGTGCCGGTGGCGTCGTCGACGCACAGCTCGAAGTGGTTGCCGAGCGTGCCGAGCTGGTCGCGGTGCGCCTGCTTGGCGTCGAGCTCGGTCAGGGCTGGTGCTCGCGCATCCAGCGTCGACCTGGCGGGAGCAGGGCGGCGGCGGGCATCGCCCCGGCCGCCGTGGGCCCGGCCCATGCCCGCCGGGATGGCCTTGGCCTGGCGCAGCATCGGGGTCAGATCGTCGGGCAGGTCCGCCTCAGCGAGGTGGGTCCGGACGGCGGCCATAGCCGATGTCGACGCCGACGCACGCCGGGATGATGGCCCCTCGGTACCGGAACCGACCGTGGCCCCCAGGCGAGGTGAGCGTCGGGCATGAGCGCCACGTGGCCCGGCGATCAGCAGGCGCGAGGTGCGCTCGGCCTGCTGGAGCGTGGACGCCTCGAGGTCATGGCCCACGACCAGAGCTTGGCGGTGATCTTCTGGGGTCCCATCGTCGGACCTCCTCGGTCCTCGCTCGGGCACCGTTGCCCGGAGCGGGCGGACACCGTAGGGATCGCCGGTCCGGCCCCGGGGATTTCCCGAGCGAGTCGGTCAGCATTGCGGTAGCTGGCCCAGAGGTCCTGGTCGATCAGGTCCTGGTCGTCCGGGGTGGCGCTCGAGGTAAACGGACGTACGGGCACTGGGGGATGATCTGCAGCCCCTCGGCACGGGCATCGTCGAGCGCGTCGGGCGAGCTTGGAGGCGAGGCCCTGGCCCTCGTAGGCGTCGCGCCGGTGCTGGACGAACTGCGCGGCCCTCGTGCTCCCGGAAGTCCAGCTCGCCAGCCTCCTGCCGTCTGCCGCCGGGTGGTAGCGGCCACCCCGGCCGCCATGCTCTTCCCTGCGGATCTCGATGTCCATGCCTCAGGATGCCGGGACGGAAGGGACTCGGGGCGGGGAGGGGCGGGCGGTACGCTCGCCGCCCATGGCCAAGACTCCGGTGCTGACCCCGCAGGCAGACGACTTCCCCGCTGGTACCAGGACGTCCTGGCCAAGGCGGAGTTGGCCGACAACGGCCCGGTGCGCACCATGGTCATCCGGCCGTACGGCTACTCGCTCTGGGAGCGGATGCAGGCCGGGTGGATGCCCGGATCAAGCGGGCCGGGGCCGAGCGCGTACTTCCCGCTGTTCATCCCCGAGAGCTACCTGACCCGGGAGGCCGAGCACGTCAGCACGGGAGCTGGCCCCGAGCTCGCCGTCGTGACCCACGCCGGCAAGGAGCTCGAGGCCCGTCGTGGTGCGGCCCACCTCGGAAGCGGTGATCGGCGAGTTCATGGCCAAGTGGGTGCAGAGCCACCGCGACCTGCCGCTGCTGCTCAACCAGTGGAGCGAGCAATCGTGCTGAAGGGCTGCGGACGCATCTTCCTGCGCACCAGCGAGTTCCTCTGGCAGGAGGCCACACCGCCCACGCCACAGGAGGACGCCGCCGCCTATGCGCTGCAGATCCTCCACGACGTGTACCAGGACTTCATGGTCGACGTCCTGGCCATGCCGGTGCTGATCGGCCGCAAGACCCGCCGGGAGCCTTCGCCGGCGCCATCAACACGCTGGCGTGCGAGGCGATGGGCGACGGCAAGGCCCTCCAGATGGGCACGACCACAGGCTCGACGGAACTTTCGCCAAGGTCTTCGAGATCGAGTACCAGGACGCCGCCGGCTTTACCCAGCAGACCTGCTGGACCACCAGCTGGGGCCTCGTGTCGACCCTGGTGGGCGGGCTGATCATGTGCCACGGCGACGACCACCGTGGCCTGCAGGTCCTGCCCTGGCCGCCACCCGGGTGGTGGTGATGGTGATCCGCGACGAGGACGGGGTGGGCGGCGCGGCCCGTGCCCTGGTGGACGAGCTGCGCACCGGGGATCCGGGTCCGCCTCGACGGCCGGACCGACGTCCTTCAGTCCGGCGGGCCACGGACTGGGGCTGAAGGGCGTGCCCGTGCGCATCGAGTCGGCCCCAGGACCTGGTCGGCGAGGTCACGGTGGTGCGCCAGGACACGGGCGAGAAGCGCCAGGCGGGCATCGCCGGCATGGCGGCCACGCCCAGGCGCTGCTGGACGAGATCCAGGCGGCGATGCTCGCCACCGCCACCGAGCAGCGCGACCAGCGGACCGCGGACGTCGCCCTGATCGACGAGGCCCGCGAGGCCGCCCAGACCGGGTTCGCCCGCATCCCCTGGGCGACGCTCGGCGAGGCCCTGGCGAGGCCAAGCTCGCCGGGCACCGGTGGCAGTCCGCTGCCTGCAGGCGCCCGACGGCGAGGTGCCCGCCTCGAGGACCGACCAGGGCGTCGGTGGCCGTGGTGGCCCGGGCCTACTGAACGGTCAGGTCGCGCACCTGCGCCACGCCCCGGTGGCCGTCCACCCGGTCGATCACCAGCTCAGGGCCCTCGACCGACACCACCGCCACCGACTCCAGGTCCACCCGGTACAGCTCGCCCTTCGTCGGGCGTGTCGTGGGGGAGGTCGCTGAAGAGGACCTCGAAGATGCGGCGCACCTCCGCCGGGTCCTCGATCCGCACGGCCACTTACGTGCATGGAAGCAGCGTCACCCGCCCCAGGGTCCACCGCGCCCTCCTTGACCTTGCGGGACTCCCACAGGATGGCATGCAGCGCTGATCCAGGGGTCCCGAGGAGCATCACGCCCTTGCGGGAGCGGGGCATGGACCCGGTGTAGGCTCGCCCTCCAGGAAGAACGGGTCGATCCCGCTCAGGCGGGGCGAGCCGTCCGCCCTGGGGTGCCGAGCACGCAGTTGGTGGTGGCGGCGAGATGGCGTGGGCGCGCGCCGCCAGGGCCGGCGCCGCCGCCTCGAGTCGTTCCAGGACGTCATGGGACCATCATGCTTATCCGCTGACACCGAACCGGCCGATGTCGACCTTGGTTCGCGGGACGTCACCGGCTATGCTGGCCCCGTTCACCCTTGCGGGTGGCGGGGCGTGGGCCTAGGGCCCACGCTTGTTTGTTGTTTGGGACCGTTCACGATCACGAGGGCCATGGACACCGCGGCTTGCGTGCAGTCCCTCGTCGCGCCCCTCGTGGCCGCGGCCGGCCTCAGCTCTACGGCCTCGAGTTCGCCGGCGGCGTGCTGCGGGTCACCGTCGATCGCCCTGGCGGCGTCGACATGGAGGTGATCGGCCGCCTGACCAGGGAGATCTCCCGGGCCCTCGACGGCCGGACCCCATCGCCGGCAAGTACACGCTGGGTGTCCAGCCCCGGCCTGGAGCGGTCCTGCGGCATCCCCGACGCTTCGCCGGCGCGGGCTCGGTCGTCGCCATCAAGACCCGTGCCGGCGTCGAAGGCGTCGCCGCCTGAAGGGCGTGCTGCTCGCCGCCGGCACCGGACACCGCCACCATCGCCCCCACCGCGGCAGACCCGGGCGACGTCCGGGTGCTGGCCCTCGCCGACATCGAGCGGGCCCGCACCGTGTTCGAGTGGGGCCCCCAGCCCAAGCCCGGCGGCCCCAAGAAGTCCTCCAGCTCCTCTCACAAGAAGGCAGCCAAGCCATGAGCAACGACGACATGATGGAAGCGCTCCGAGCGCTCGCCTCGGAGAAGGGCATCTCGCCCGAGACCCTCATGGGCGCCCTCGCCGACGCGCTCGAGTCCGCGTACAAGCGCCTCCCCGGTGCCTACGAGTACGCCTGGGCCACCATCGACCCCGTGTCGGGCGAGATGCGGGTCACCGCCCAGGAGCTCGACGAGGATGGCAACCCCTACGGCCCCGAGCTCGACGTGACGCCCGACGGCGACACCCTCGGGCGCATCGCCGCGCAGACCTTCAAGCAGGTGATGATGCAGCGCCTGCGCGAGGTCGACCGGGAGATGAAGTACGAGGAGTACGCCGGCCGTGAGGGCGACATCGTCACCGGCATCATCCAGCAGACCGACGCCCGCTACACCCTGCTGGACCTCGGTCGGGTGGAGGCCCTGCTGCCCCAGGCCGAGCAGGTCCCCTACGAGCGGCCGGAGAACAACAGCCGCCTCAAGGCCTACATCGTGGAGGTCCGCAAGACCGCGAAGGGCCCCCAGATCGTGGTCAGCCGGACCCACCCCGGCCTGATCAAGCGCCTGTTCGAGCTCGAGGTGCCCGAGATCGCCGACGGCATCGTCGAGATCAAGGCGTGCGCCCGCGAGCCCGGGCACCGCACCAAGATCGCCGTGTGGTCGAACGACCAGAACGTGGACCCCGTCGGTGCCTGCGTGGGTGCCCGGGGCGCCCGCGTGCGCATGGTGGTCAACGAGCTGCGCGGCGAGAAGATCGACATCGTCCCCTTCTCGGAGGACCTGCCCGACTTCGTGGCCAAGGCGCTCCAGCCGGCCAAGGTCAAGGAGGTCCGGATCCACGAGGACACCGGCACCGCCGAGGTGATCGTGCCCGACTACCAGCTGTCGCTGGCGATCGGCAAGGAGGGCCAGAACGCCCGCCTCGCCGCCCGCCTGACCGGCTGGCGGGTCGACATCAAGAGCGAGACGCAGCTCGCTGAGGAGGAGTCGTACCAGAACGCCGACGAGTGGGCGCAGGGCGAGTGGGTCGTGGACCCCGAGACCGGCGAGCAGGTCTGGATCGACGCCGAGGGCGGCGATGCCGTGTCCGCGGGCGACTGGGCCGCCGGCGAGGCGCCCGAGGGCGAGGAGGCTCCGGCAGCCGAGGGTGCGGCCGAGGAGGCTCCCGCGGCCGACGACGGCACCGCGGATCCCGGTGACGCGGCCGACGAGCTGGTCGAGGAGCACGCCGAGGAGCCGGCCGAGGGTGGCGACGACCAGGTCGACGCCCCGGAGGGCGACGCCGAGGCCGATGCCGAGGGCGAGGGCGGCGATCCCGCCTGAGCCCGGGCGCGGGCCGCGCCGGACGTGCGTGGGGTGCCGGGAGGCCCGGCACCCCGACGAGCTCGTCCGGGTGGTGCGCGCGATCGACGGATCCCTGGTCGTGGGGCGTACACTGCCCGGTCGAGGTGCCTGGCTCTGTGCCGGGTCCACCTCGTGCCTGGACCTCGCCGCCCGGCGGAACGGCTTCGCCCGCTCCTTCCGGGCACCGGTGAGCGCCACGGCGGTGGCCGAGCTCCGCTCGACCATCGGCGCTGACCAGGGGCCCTGACCACAACCCGCTTCGTGCCCGGCAGACCCGGTGCGCGAGACTGGAGCGCCGTGCTCGGGACACCGGGCGCGCTCGGCGCGAACCCGCACCGAACCATCGACGACCCAAGACCTCAGAAGGGCTGGCGAACACACGTTGGCAGCAAAGATCCGCGTCCACGAGCTCGGCAAGGAGCTCGGTCTCACCAACAAGGAGACCCTGGACCTGTGCGTTGGCCTCGGCATCGCCGTGAAGACGCACTCGTCCAGCATCGAGGACGCCCAGGCCGACCGCGTGCGTCGCAAGGCGGAGCGCGAGGGGCTCATCCGCGAGCAGCAGCCCGAGGAGCCCAAGCCCGAGAAGAAGCCGGCCGCCAAGAAGAAGGCGGCGGCCGCACCTGCTGAGGAGGCGCCGGCCCCGGCGCCCGAGCCCGAGCCGGCCCCCGAGCCGGTGGCCGAGGCCCCCGCCGCCCCGCCGGCGCCGCCCACCCCGCCGCCGGCCGCCCCGCCGCGCCCGGCGTCGTGCGCTCCAGCGGCTCGGCCGCCCCGCCGCGGCCTGCGCCCAAGCCCGAGGCCGCGCCCGCCCACGTCCGCCCGCGCCCCGGCCTGCCGAGGCCCCCGCCGCGCCGCCAGCGCCTGCAGCTCCTGCGGCGCCGGCCGCCTCGGCTGGTGCTGCGGCGCCCGCTCGGCCGGCCAGCCCGGCCAGCCCCGCCGGCCCGGCCCGTCCGCCGGTGTCGTCGTCGGGCAAGCCGATCCCGCCGCCCCCGCCGCCTCGGTCGATCTCCGGCAAGCCGATCCCGCCGCCGCCCGGCATGGGAGGCCGCAGCGCCCGCCCGATGCCCCCTGGTGGCGCGGCGCGCCCCGGTGGTGCACCCGGTCGGCCCGGCAGCCCCGGCCGTCCCATGGGCGGCCCCCGTCCGTCGGTGCCCGGCGCCGGCGTCGGCCCCGGCGGCCCCGGCGGCCGTCCGGGTGGTCCCGGTGGCGGCCCCGGCGGTGGCCCGGGTGGTCGTCCCGGCGGTCCTGCCGGCCGGCGGCCTCCGCGCCGCAAGGGGCGTCGCCGTCGCAACCGCGAAGAGCTCCAGCCGATGGACCTCCCCTCGTACACGCCGGCCAACTCGCCGGTGCCCGAGGGCGAGATCGTGGTGGAGCGGGCCTCGACCCCCCAGGAGCTCGGCCCCAAGCTGAACCGCACCGCGGCCGATGTCGTCCGCTTCCTGCTGCAGCAGGGCGAGATGGTCACGGCCACGCAGTCGCTGAGCGACGACATGATCGAGCTGTTCGCCGCCGAGATCGGCGCCGAGATCCGCCTCGTCAACCCCGGTGAGGAGCAGGAGGTCGAGCTCCAGAAGGTGCTCGGCGTCGAGGAGCTCGACGATGACGACGACGAGGACGCCACCGAGTGGCGGGCCCCCGTGATCACCGTCATGGGCCACGTCGACCACGGCAAGACGAAGCTGCTCGACCGCATCCGCAACGCCAACGTGGTGGCGGGCGAGGCCGGCGGCATCACCCAGCACATCGGCGCCTACCAGGTCATCAAGGACGGCCGGCCGATCACCTTCATCGACACCCCGGGCCACGAGGCGTTCACCGCCATGCGGGCCCGCGGCGCCGATGCCACCGACATCGTGGTCCTGGTGGTCGCCGCGGACGACGGCGTGATGCCTCAGACCCTGGAGGCCATCGACCACGCCCGCGCCGCGGACGTGCCGATCGTCGTGGCGGTGAACAAGATCGACCGCGAGAACGCGGACCCGGACAAGGTGCTGGCGCAGCTGGCCGAGCGGGACCTCGTGCCCGAGGACTGGGGCGGCGACACCATCGTCTGCCAGATCTCGGCGCTGCAGGGGATCGGCATCGACGAGCTGCTCGAGAACCTGCTCGTGGTCGCCGAGCTCGAGGACCTGCGGGCCAACCCGGAGGGCCGGGCCAAGGGCGTCGTGCTCGAGGCCAAGCTGGACGCCGGCCGGGGCCCCGTGGCCACCGTCCTCGTCCAGCGTGGCACCCTCAAGGTCGGTGACCCGCTCGTCGCCGGTCCGGCCTGGGGCCGCGTGCGCGCCCTGATCAACGACAAGGGCGAGCAGGTCAAGGAGGCCGGCCCGTCCACGCCGGTGCAGGTCCTCGGCCTGTCGGACGTCGCCGCCGCCGGTGACGACTTCGTGGTCGCCCGCGACGAGCGCTCGGCCGCCAAGGTCGCGGAGCAGCGCGAGCACTACCAGCGCCTGGCCACCATCTCCGGCTCGGCCTCGGTCGTGCACGGCGGGGCCAAGCTCGAGGACATCTTCCAGCAGATCCAGGCCGGCGAGGTCGCCACCCTGAACCTGATCGTGAAGGCCGACGTGACCGGCTCCCTGGAGGCGGTCACCGGCTCGCTCAAGAAGCTCGAGCGGGAGGACGTCAAGCTGTCGTTCGTCCGCCAGGGCGTCGGCGGCATCCTCAAGTCCGACATCGAGCTGGCGCTGGCCTCCAACGCCACGATCATCGGCTTCAACGTGCGCCCCGATCGCCAGGTCCGGGAGCTCGCGGCGGTCGAGGACGTCGAGATCCGGACCTACGAGGTGATCTACCACCTCCTCGAGGACATCGAGGCGGCCATGGTCGGCATGCTCGCCCCGGAGTTCGAAGAGGTCGTCACCGGCGAGGCCGAGGTCCGGGAGATCTTCTCGGTGCCCCGCGTCGGCAAGATCGCCGGCTGCTACGTCACCAACGGGCAGATCACCCGTGGCTCCAAGGTCCGCTTCCTCCGCGAGGGCACCATCATCTGGAAGGGCGCCATCCAGTCGCTGCGCCGGTTCAAGGACGACGTGCGAGAGGTCAACCAGGGCTTCGAGTGCGGCATCGGCCTCACCGACTTCCAGGACCTCAAGGAAGGCGACATCATCGAGACCTACGAGGAGCGGGAGATCCCCCGGACCTGAGCCGCGGGCGGCCTGCCGCCTCGTCGAGATCCACGTCGCTGCGCCTCGGTCCGCCGGGGCGCAGCGTCGCGTCTGGGCACTTGACGACCTCGTCGCAAAATTGCACACTCTGTGCAGTTTGTCGGCAGCAAGAGGAGGGGTGATGGGAGCACGGGCGTACCTGCGGTCCGACGATCGTCGCCGCCAGCTCCTCGACGCCGCCTCCCGCTTGTTCGACCGGGGCGGGCTGACGGCGATCACGATGTCGGCGGTCGCCGCTGAGGCCGGTGCGAGCCGGCGCCTGGTCTACGACCACTTCGCCGACCTGCCCGCGCTCTACGAGGCCTTCTTCGACGACCGGGTCGCCCGCTACGCCGCGGCGATCGACGCGGCCAGCGCTGCGGCGGCCGACGGCCGGGGTCGATCGATCGCCGGTGCCGTGACCGCCCTGATGGCGATCCCCGCCGAGGACCTCCGCGCCATCCACCTGCTCCTGGCCGACCACGCGACCCCAGAGCTTGCCGGCGCCCGGGACGCGCTGCGGGCCCACCTGCAGGCCCGCTGGCTGCCCGCCCTGGCGGCGCTCGCCGTCGAGGCCGAGGTGGCCGGCGCGCTGCTGTGGACGCTCGCCTCGTCGTTCGTCACCCTCGCCGAGCTGGCCCACCGGGGCGAGCTCGACCCCGCCGCCGCCGAGGCCCTGGCTTCGGCGATGGTGGCCGGCCTGCCCGACCTGGTCGCTCGCCTCGCCCTCCAACCCACCACCGCACCGGAGCCTTCGTGAACCGTCCCCGCCCCCTGCTCGCCTCCCTGGCCGTCGCCACGCTCGTCGGCGCGATCGGCCTGTCCTCCTGCGGGTCGTCCGACGAGGCCGAGCCCGCGACCACCGCCGCCGGCAAGGCGGCCAGCACCACCGCCTCGACCTCCGAGCCGGCGGTCCCCGTCGTGGACCAGGGCAAGGCACCCGACATGCACCAGCTGCGCGGCGTCCGCTACTGCGAGGTCCTCCTGCTGCACCAGGGCGACCAGGGCTTCAGCGCCGACGTCTGGAACACGATGGGGATGAGCGAGTGCCCGCCCGAGGCGTGGGCGAAGCTCGATGCCTCCCAGATCGCGAAGGACCGCGGGGCAGTGCTCGCCCTGCTGAACGGCCCCCGCTTCTGGACGTTGGACTCCATCGACACCGAGCTGCGCAAGGGCGCCGAGGAGACGACCTTCGGCACCATCGGGATGTTCAAGGCTGCCACGCTGGACCTAGGCGACCACCCGTCCCAGACGCCCTACACGGAGCGGGAGGTGGCCCGCGACACCGTGTTCGGGTTCGATGCCGGCAAGGAGGTCTACGAGCTCGTCGCGCCGGACGGCAAGACCTACGTCATGCAGGCCCGGTCCCAGATCGTGGACCGCACCCTGGAGGCGTCGGACCTGCCGACGCTGGGCGACCGGCTCGACCTGCCCGAGGGCTGGCGGTACGAGGTCCGCACCCTCGACGAGCCCCTCCGGGTGGCGAGCAGCGCCGACGGCATCGCCACCGTCCTGCAGGACGAGCTCCAGAACACCTACCAGCGCATCGATCGGAGCTGAGCATGGACCTGGAGGTGTCGACCACCGACCTCACCGCCATCCGGGCGGTCGAGCAGCCGGTGCCCGAGCCGGCGGACGGCCAGGCGCTGCTGGCCATCGACACGTTCGGCCTGAGCACCAACAACGTCACCTTCGCCGTCACGGGGGACCTGCTCGGCTACTGGAAGCTGTTCCCCGCGTCGGCGCCCGGGTGGGGCCGGGTCCCGGTGTTCGGGTTCGCCGAGGTCGTGGCCTCTCGCCACCCCGGCGTCGCCGAGGGCACCAGGGTGTTCGGCTACCTCCCGATGTCGGACCTGCTCCTGGTGGAGCCGGCTCGCGTGGACGAGCGCGGCTTCCTCGATGGCGCCGAGCACCGGCGCGACGTGATGGCCACGGTCTGGAACCACTACCAGCGGGTGGCCCCCGGCGGGCCCCGGGCCGACGCGGTGCGCAGCCTGCTGCGGCCCCTGTTCGTGACCGGGTTCCTGATCGAGGACTTCATCGAGGACCAGGGCTGCTTCGGCGCCGACGTGCTCGTGATCACCAGCGCCTCGGCCAAGACCGCCATCGCCACGGCCTACCAGGCCCGGAAGCGGGGCTCGATGCTGCAAGCCGGGGCTCACCTCGCCCGAGTACGTCGCGACCGTGGCCGGCCTCGGCGCCTACGACGAGGTGCAAGCGCCATGCCGCGGTGGGCGAGGTGCGAGCATCGGGCCGTGCTGGGGACATCGCGGGGCGGATCGATGCGCGCGCGACGCGCACGACCGCTTCGGCGACGCGCTCGGCCACCTGGATGACCGTCGGCCTGTCCAACGAGCCCGTCGCCTCCCGCCTCCTCGCCCCGCCGCCCGCCGTCGGGCCCGTCCCCGAGATCTTCTATGCGCAGCTGCAGGTGGCCAAGCGCGCGGAGGATTGGGGTCAGGCCGCGTTCGACGCCAGGCTGGAGGAGGCGTGGGACGGCTTCGTCGCCTTCACCGACGGCTGGCTCCAGATCGAGCGGGTCGAGGGTGCCCCGGCCGTCGAGGCAGCATGGGGGCGACTGGTCGCCGGGGCGCTGGACCCGATGGTCGGGCTGCAGCTGTCGCTGGACGTCACGGGAACCGGTGGGGGAGCGGCCGACCCGGGTCGGTAGGCTCGGCCGGCCGTGTTCGCCAGCGTCCTGGTCGTCGACCTCCACGTGCCGCTCGCCGCGTCCCTCAAGGACAAGCGGGCGGCGATCAGCCCCATCCTCGACGGCGCCCGGCGCCGCCAGCGGGTGGCGGCCAGCGAGGTGGGCCACCAGGACCTCCGCCAGCGGGCGGAGCTGGCGTTCGCCACGGTGGCCCCATCGGAGTCCCAGGCCCGCGAGGTCCTGGACGCGGTGGAGCGGTTCGTGTGGTCCTTCCCGGAGGTCGAGGTGCTCGAGGCCCGCCGGGGATGGCTCGACGAGGAGGACATCCGATGAAGAAGCGAACGACCGCACGCGACTACCCGCGCACCGCGCGCCTGAACACCCTGGTCCGGGAGATCCTCGGGGAGGAGCTCGAGCGGATCGACGACGAGCGGCTGGAGCTGGTCACCATCACCTCCGTGGTGGTCGACGGGGACCTGAAGCGCGCCGCCGTCTACTACGACCACTCGCGCGGCCCCGAGGCGGTCGAGGAGATCCAGGGCGCGTTCGAGGAGCTCCGCGGTCGCCTGCAGGGGGCCATCGCCCGCCAGGCCCGGATGCGCCGCACCCCCGAGCTGCGGTTCGAGGAGGATGCGGTGCTGCGCAACGCCGAGCGCATCGAGCAGGTCCTGCGCGAGCTCGAGGCCCACGAGCCCGACGCCTGATGGGTCGGCGCGGGGGACCGCACCAGGGCCCCGACGGCCTGGTGGTCGTCGACAAGCCGGCCGGTTGGACCAGCCACGACGTCGTGGCCAAGAGCCGCGGCCTGCTCGGCACGCGCAAGGTCGGCCACGCCGGCACCCTCGACCCTGACGCCACCGGCGTGCTGCTGCTCGGCGTGGGGCGGGCCACCAAGCTGCTCCGGTTCCTGTCGCCGCTCGGCAAGTCCTACGTGGGCGAGGTGGTGCTGGGCGTCGAGACGTCCACGCTCGACGCTGCCGGCGAGGTGACCGCTACCCACGACATGGCCGGCGTGGCGCTGGCGGACGTGCAGGCTGCGGCCGAGGCGTTCCGGGGCGACATCCGTCAGGTGCCACCGATGGTCTCCGCCCTGAAGGTGGACGGCAAGCGCCTCCACCAGCTCGCCCGGGAGGGGATCGAGGTCGAGCGCGAGGCCCGGCCCGTCACCATCTCCGCACTCGAGGTCCACCCCGGTCCCGACGGCGAGGCGGGGGTGTTCACCGTCGACGTCACCTGCTCGTCGGGCACCTACATCCGCTCGCTCGCCGCGGACATCGGCACGGCCCTTGGGGGTGGCGCGCACCTGCGCAACCTCCGCCGGACCTCGGTCGGGCCGTTCACCCTGGCCGATGCGGTGCCGCTGGAGGGCGTGTCCCCGGACGTCGTGCTGCCCATGATCGAGGCCGTGCGGCACCTCGACGCCTGCCACGTGGACGAGGCGGTGGCCGCCGACGTGCGCGTGGGCAAGGTGCTCGAGCGAGAGGTCCTCGGCATCGATGCCGAGGCCGAGGGCCCCTGGGCGGTCGTGGCGCCCGATGGCGCCTTGCTGGCGGTGTACGAGCCCTTCCGGGGCAGCACCGCCAAGCCCGCCGTCGTCCTCGTCGGCTGAGCTCGGCGGGGTCCTTGACATGCGAAGTGCATTTCTTCATCCACGACAAGTGTTGGGTCCGTAGATCCCCATGTCCGTTGGGTCGGGATCGGCCTGGCCCGGGCAGAAGGGACCCCCACCATGCAGATCAGCAAGCGCAAGGCCCTCGCCGCCATCGTGCTCCCGATGGCCCTCTTCGTGGCCGCCTGCGGCAGCAGCGGCGGTGACGATGCGTCGTCGAGCAAGGGCAGCGACACCACCATGAAGGACTCGGCGACCACCACCATGGCCACCGACGACAGCAGCACCACCAAGGCGATGGCCCCCGAGGGCCCGGCCTGCGACTCCGTCCCCACGTCCGGCAAGGGCTCGTTCGACGGCATGGCCGCCGATCCGGTCGCCACCGCTGCGTCGAACAACCCGGCGCTCAGCACCCTCGTCACCGCGGTGAAGCAGGCCGGCCTGGTCGACACCCTCAACAGCGGCGGGCCCTACACGGTGTTCGCCCCGGTCGACGACGCCTTCGCCAAGATCCCGGCCGAGGACCTGAAGGCGGTGCTGGCGGACAAGGAGAAGCTCACGTCGATCCTGACCTACCACGTGCTCCCGGAGCAGGTGCAGATGGACGAGCTGGGTGGCACGTACAAGACGGTGAACGGCGCCGAGCTCACCGTGTCGGGCGACGGGCCGGAGTTCAAGGTCGGTGACGCCACCGTGGTCTGCGCCGGGATCCAGACCGGCAACGCCACCGTCTACCTCATCGACTCGGTCCTGATGCCCCCGGCGGGCCGATCGAGGCCGAACGAGGCAGGCGCAGGGCCGGGCCCCCTCCCTCCGGGGCCCGGCCCCGTCGCGCCCGGTGGGCGACGAGCCCCGGGTGGCTGGGCGGGAGGCGGTCGGATCTGGGACGATGCACGCCATGGCGTCTCACGACTACGACGTGCTGGTGATCGGCTCTGGCTTCGGGGGCAGCGTCACCGCCCTGCGGCTCACCGAGAAGGGCTACAAGGTGGGGGTGCTCGAGGCGGGCCGCCGCTTCAGCAAGGAGACCCTCCCGAAGAGCAGCTGGCAGCTCCGCCGGTTCCTGTGGGCGCCAGGGCTCGGCATGCGCGGCATCCAGCGCATCACGCCGCTGAAGGACATCGCCATCCTCTCGGGGGCGGGCGTGGGCGGCGGCTCGCTCGTCTACGCCAACACGCTCTACGAACCGCTCGCCCCCTTCTACACGGACAAGCAGTGGGGCCACATCACCGACTGGAAGGACGAGCTGGCGCCGTTCTACGACCAGGCCCGCCGCATGCTCGGCGTCAACGAGGTGCCCGCCGACACCCCGCCGGACCGCTACATGCACGAGCTGGCCGAGCGCATGGGCGTGGCCGACACGTACCACCGCACCCCCGTCGGCGTGTTCTTCGGCAAGCCCAACGAGACCGTGCCGGACCCGTACTTCGGCGGCGAAGGGCCGGACAAGGTGGGGTGCAACCACTGCGGCAGCTGCATGGTCGGCTGCCGGGTCGGCGCCAAGAACACCCTCGATCGCAACTACCTGTACCTGGCCGAGAAGAACGGCGCCACGGTGCACCCCGACACCCAGGTGGTCGACATGGAGCCGATGGCCGGCGGTGGCTGGCGGGTCCGCACCGAGCGCCCGGGGGCTTGGGTGCGCAAGCAGAAGCGCTCGTACACGGCCAAGCAGGTCGTGTTCTCGGCCGGCGTGCTCGGCACGGTGAAGCTGCTGCTGCGCCTGCGGGACCAGGGCCGGCTGCCGGAGCTGTCCGATCGCCTCGGCGACGTGGTGCGCACCAACAGCGAGGCCATCGTCGGCGCCTCGTCCAAGGTGGCCAAGCCCGAGCTCACCCGCGGCGTCGCCATCACCTCGTCGATCCACCCCGACGAGACCACCCACATCGAGCCGTGCCGCTACCCGCCCGGCTCCAACTCGATGGGGCTGCTCAGCACGGTGCTCGTCGACGGCGGGGCCGGCTCGCCGCGGCAGGTGAAGTTCCTGAAGGAGATCGTCCGCCACCCTGGCCGGTTCCTGCGGTCGCTGTCGGTCCACCGGTGGTCGGAGCGCTCGATCATCCTCCTGGTGATGCAGAGCCGGGACAACTCGATCGCCCTGCGCCGCCACCCCAAGCTCGACGTGCTGGTCACCCGGCCCGGCGAGGGGGAGCCCAACCCCACCTACATCCCGGTCGCCAACGAGGCGGCGCGGGAGGTGGCCGACATGCTCGATGGCGACCCGTGGGGCGCCTGGAACGAGACGATCCTCGACGCGCCGACCACCGCCCACATCCTCGGCGGCTGCGTGATCGGCGACGGGCCCGACGCTGGCGTCATCGACCCCTACCACCGGGTCTACGGCTACGAGGGCCTGAGCGTGGCGGACGGCTCGGCCATCTCCGCCAACCTCGGCGTGAACCCGTCGCTCAGCATCACGGCGCTCACCGAGCGGGCCATGAGCTTCTGGCCCAACAAGGGCGAAGAGGACCCCCGCCCGCCGCTCGGCGCCGGGTACCGGCGGGTGGCGCCGGTCGCCCCGAAGGCCCCGGCCGTGCCCGCCGACGCGCCTGGCGCGCTGCGGGTCGGGGCATCGGCCTGAGGTCGTTGGTCCACATGGCCCACTAAGGCGCGTGGCAGAGTCGGCCGATGGTCCTGGCAGTGCTCCTCTCGACGGCCCTCGCCCTCCTCGTCCTGGCCCTCGTCACCTGGCTGGTGTCGCTGATGGTCCGCGACGCGAGCATCGCCGACATCGCGTGGGGGCTCGGCTTCATCGTGGTGGCCGCGGTCGCCTTGGCGCAGGGCGATGGCTTCGCCGCCCGCAGCCAGCTGCTGCTGGCGCTGGTGGCGGTGTGGGGGCTGCGGTTGTCGGCCTACCTGGCCTGGCGGAACCTCGGCCACGGCGAGGACAAGCGCTACGTGGCGATGCGGGAGAAGGCGGGCCCCGGGTTCTGGTGGCAGAGCCTCTTCACCGTGTTCCTGCTCCAGGCCAGCCTGATCTGGGTGGTGTCGCTGCCCATCCAGTTGGCCGCCACCGCCCTCGAGCCGGGGTCCTTCGGGCTGCTGGCCTACGTGGGCGTCGCCGTCTGGGACGTCGGCCTGCTGTTCGAGACCATCGGTGACGCCCAGCTCGCCCGGTTCCTGCGCGACCCGGACAACAAGGGCCGGGTCATGCGGACGGGCCTGTGGCGCTACACCCGCCACCCCAACTACTTCGGGGAGTTCTGCGTCTGGTGGGGCCTGTTCCTCGTGGCGGCCGAGGCGCCCGTCGCCCGCATCGGGGTGATCGGCCCCGCGGTGATGACCTTCCTGCTGCTGCGGGTGTCTGGTGTGGCGCTGCTCGAGCGGTCGATCGGCAAGCGCCGGCCCGGCTACGCCGAGTACGTGGCGTCCACCCCGGCGTTCTTCCCCCGTCGACCGCGCCGGGCGCGCGCCGAGGCGACCGCCCCGGTGCCGTCGGACCAGGTCGAGCGGGCTGCCGCCACCTCCTGAGGGCTCAGCCGGCCCGGCGCCGGTGCACCGAGACCTGGTAGTCGCCGCCGTCGGCCCACGGCGCCCGGTCCCACGTGCTCCAGCGGTGGAGCAGCTCGAGGCCGGCGGCCTCGGCGTGGGCGTCGAGCTGGGTGGGCCCGTAGCCGTCGGGGCGGACCTGGAAGCCGGCCACGAGGACCCCGCCAGGCCCGAGGTGGTGGGCGCATCGGGCGACGACGGCCGGCTCGGAGCCGGGGTGCACGAAGATCAAGACGTTGCCCGCCATGACGACGACGTCGAAGGGCTCGTCGTGGTGGTCGGGGTCGGCGGTGGCGAGGTCGGCCTCCAGCCACGTGAGGTGGGGCGCCTTGGCCCGGGCCGCGTCGAGCATGCGGGGGTCCAGGTCCATGCCGACGACGTCGAAGCCGCGGCGGTCGAGCTCGATCGCCACGCGGCCGGTGCCGCAGCCGGCGTCGAGCACGCGCGGGCCCCGGGCCAGGTCCGCCACGAGGGCGGCCTCGCCGTGGACGTCGTGGCCGGCGTCGGCCAGGCGGGCGAACCGCTGGTCGTAGTCGTGCCCGGTGGGCACGTCGGTGCGGTCGGTCCAGCGGGAACGGGGTGCGGCATCGTCCACGGCCTGCAGTCTGGCCGGTCGGCGGGGCCCGTTGTCAGACCCCCTCCGTAGGATGGCGGCCATGGCCGCCTCGTCCCCGCGCTTCGAAGTCGTGTCCCCGTTCGGCCCCGCCGGGGACCAGCCCAAGGCCATCGCCGCGCTGGCCGAAGGGGTGGAGGGCGGGGAGCGGTTCCAGACCCTGCAGGGCATCACCGGCTCGGGCAAGAGCGCCACCATCGCCTGGGCGATCGAGCAGTACCAGCGCCCCACCCTGGTGCTGGCGCCCAACAAGTCGCTGGCCGCCCAGCTGGCCTCGGAGTTCCGGGAGTTCTTCCCCAACAACCGGGTCGAGTACTTCGTCAGCTACTACGACTACTACCAGCCCGAGGCGTACATGGCGGCCTCGGACACCTACATCGAGAAGGACTCGTCGGTGAACGACGAGATCGATCGGCTGCGCCACTCGGCCACCTCGGCGCTGCTCACCCGCCGGGACGTGATCGTGGTGGCATCGGTGTCGTGCATCTACGGCTTGGGCTCGCCGGAGGAGTACCGGGACCAGACCCTCATCGTGCAGGTGGGGGAGGAGGTGGACCAGCGCCAGCTCCTGAAGCGCCTGGTCGACATGCAGTACGACCGCAACGACGTGAACCTGGTGCGCGGCAAGTTCCGGGTCCGGGGCGACACCATCGAGGTCCACCCCGCCTACGACGAGACCGCCGTGCGCATCGAGCTGTTCGGCGACGAGGTGGAGCGCATCCTCGTCGTGGACCCGCTCACCGGGGAGACCGTGCGGCAGGAGCAGGAGTTCGTGTTCTTCCCGGCCACCCACTACGTGGCCGGCGAGGAGCGGATGCGGGCCGCCATCGGGCGCATCGAGCAGGAGCTGCAGGAGCGGCTCGCCTGGTTCGAGCAGGAGGGCAAGCTGCTCGAGGCCCAACGCCTGCGGATGCGCACCCAGTACGACCTGGAGATGATGCAGGAGCTCGGGTACTGCAACGGCATCGAGAACTACTCGGCCCCCATCGACGGCCGCGGCCGTGGCGAGGCGCCCAGCACGCTGCTGGACTTCTTCCCCCGGGACTTCGTCGTCGTCATGGACGAGAGCCACCAGACCGTGCCGCAGCTGCACGGCCAGTACGAGGGCGACCGGTCGCGCAAGGAGCAGCTCATCGAGCACGGGTTCCGCCTGCCGTCCGCGGCGGACAACCGGCCCCTGCGGTTCGAGGAGGTCATGGATCGCGTCGGCCAGGTGATCTTCGTGTCGGCCACGCCTGGCCCCTACGAGCTGGAGGTCTCCACCAACGTGGTGGAGCAGATCGTGCGGCCCACCGGCCTGGTGGACCCGGAGATCGTGGTGAAGCCCACCAAGGGCCAGATCGACGACCTGATCGAGCAGATCAACGCTCGGGTGGTGAAGGGCGACCGGGTCCTGGTCACCACCCTCACCAAGAAGATGTCCGAGGACCTCACGGACTACCTGCTCGAGCTCGGGGTGAAGGTGCGGTACCTGCACTCGGAGGTGGACACCATCCAGCGCATCGAGATCCTGCGGGACCTGCGCATGGGTGAGTTCGACGTGCTGGTCGGCATCAACCTCCTCCGGGAGGGCCTGGACCTGCCCGAGGTGTCGCTGGTGGCGATCCTGGACGCGGACAAGGAAGGGTTCCTGCGCTCGGAGACGTCGCTCATCCAGACGATCGGCCGGGCCGCCCGCAACGTGGACGGCCAGGTGATCATGTACGCGGACCAGATCACCCCGTCGATGCAGCGGGCCATCAGCGAGACCAACCGCCGGCGCAAGCTCCAGCAGGAGTACAACGAGGAGCACGGGATCGACCCGCAGACCATCCGCAAGGCCGTCACGTACATCCTCCAGTACCTGCGGCCCTCGCAGGGCGCGCCGCTCCCGGAGAAGGAGCGTCGCCGCGAGACCGAGGCCGATCGCCAGCGCCGCAAGGAGCTCGCCGAGCTCCCCGGCGACGAGCTCGAGCGGCTGATCCGCACGCTGGAGGAGGAGATGGCCGAGGCCTCCCAGGAGCTCCGGTTCGAGTACGCCGCCCGCCTCCGCGACGAGATCAAGGAATTGCGGCGCGAACTCAGCCAGGTGCGGTAGAGGCCCGAGTCCTCGCCGCTGGTGCGGGCCGCCGGATCGACGTCAGCCGACGGGTTGGAAGCTCGCGGCGGTCACCCGCTCGCACCGGTTGGCACCGACCACCGTCCAGCCCTCCGAGGTGACCTTCCCTGCCTCCCGGGGATGGTCGACGTCCACCTGGAGCCAGGTGTCGCGGTCCACGTACCAGCGGTAGGTGCGGCCGTCGCGCACGAAGTCGGATGCCTTGGGCGGGTCGGGCAGGTGGCGGGGGTCCGAGGCGACGGTGTGGGGGAGCTGGGCCGGGTCGCCCGCCCGCCACCACGCAGCGAACGCCGCCTCCGGCGTCGGCTCGACCGGGCCCACCGAACCGCCCAGGGTGCACATCTGCCCCTCACCGGGACGGTCCAGGTAGGCCTTCGCCGCGACCGTGGCACCGGTGGCCACGGCCGCCACCAGGGCGACGACGGCCACCTTCCTGCCGAAGCTGCGCCGCCGATCCGCCCCCGCCGCCATCTCCATGCCGTTCCATCGGCACCGGTGGCTGGGGACGTGAGGGGCGTCTGCGGTGGCCTCGTCCCGGCCCTGGGTCGGCGCCGTTCGGTGGACCGGGCGCCGCTGCTCCTGATGGGTCGCATGCTGGGGGAATGCACCCCATATCGAACACATGTTCGATATGGGGTGGTAGGGTGGGGTCATGCTTGGACCGGCGGAGAACCCACATGGCGAGGCGCGCTACTTGGAGGTGTTGGGGGAGATCTCTGAGGCGTTGGGGCAGGTGAACGCGGCGCAGGTGCGGTTGTTGGAGGTGGTGGAGGTGGTGGTGGAGGAGCGCCAGGACATCGGGCCTGGCCTTCGGTCCACGGCGCACTTCTTGGCGTGGCGCACCGGGTTGTCGCTCGCGCACTGCAAGGACCTGGTGCGGGTGGTGCGGCGTCGTCACGAGCTGCCGTGCCTGTATGGGGCGTTGAAGGCTGGTGAGCTCACGATCGACCAGGCGGCGGTGGTCGCGGCGCACGTGCCCGGCGAGTACGACGAGTCGGTGACGGCGTTCGCGCGCACGGCGATGGTGTCGCAGCTGCGCGAGGCGCTGCCCCGGTTCGGGTTCTCGCCCAAGCCGCGCCCGAAGCCGACCGGGTTGGAGTGGGGTTGTGACGATGGCGATGGGTCGTGGTGGATCCGCGGCCGGCTCTCCCCAGATGCCGGGGCGCTGGTCGATCATGCGTTGTCGACGCGCCGCGAAGACCTCCGCCGGGCCAGGAGGGCCGAGCTGCCCGCGGGGGAGCAGCCCGAACCGGTCACCAACGAAGACGCCTTGTGGTCGCTGGCAGAGTCGGCGCTGCGCGACGCCGAGGCAGCGCGGCCGTCGTCGGGGCGCTATCGGGTGCACCTGCACCTCGAACAAGGCGCCGATGGCGACTACCAGCTCACCACCACCCTCGGCCGACCGCTGCCCGCGGCGTTCCGCCGCCACCTGCTCTGCGACACCACCATCGCCGCGCTGGTCCACACCGGCCTGTCTGACCTCGCCGCGGGCCGCACCCAGCACGCCGTGCCACGCAAGCTGCGACGCGCCGTGCTGCAACGAGACAAGGGCTGCCGCATCCACGGCTGCCGGGCCAAGGCCCACCTCGAGGTCCACCACATCGACCACTGGGAAGACGGCGGCACCACCAGCCCCCACAACCTCATCACGTTGTGCTGGCACCACCACCACCTCCACCACCAAGGCCAGCTCGCCATCGCTGGCACCGCCACCGACCTCACCCTCGAAGACGCCCACGGCAACACCATCGAGCCCGTCGGCCAGCCAACCCCACCCCAGCTCCCACTCCCACCCGCCCGCCGCTACCCCAACCCCACCGGCGAACCCATCATCAAGGCCAACATCACCTTCACCCCCAACCCCACCACCACCACCCTCGAACACCACCCACCCAACCCAGACACCCGAAGCAACGAAGGTGGAGACAGCGGTCGAGGCGGCAGCGGGGGTGACGGACCGCCCGGCTGACGCCACGGACCTGGCGCAGGCCACGGCCTGGCCCACCGGCTTGCAGAAGACCCGACCCGCCATGCCCGGCCGCGCCCACAGGGCCGTGCGGGCCCCGAGGTCCGCCCGACCGGCCGGGGCAGCGGCCAGGATGGCGTGATGGCCGACGACGAGCCCACCGGCACCACCGACCGGTGGGCGTGGGGGATCCTCGCCGCGGTCGCCGTCGTGTTCCTCGCCCTCGGGCTGGTTCAGGCCGGCCGAGACGCCCCCACGGTCGACGAGGGGGTGGACGTGTCGTCGGGCGTCGCATCGCTCGTGCGCCACGACCTGCGGATGAACCCAGAGCACCCGGCGCTGCCCAAGGCCATCGCCGCGCTCCCGGCGCTGCTCGCCCACCCGATCGTCCCCGACACGAAGGCCTGGGCCCAAGGCAACTGGTTCGACTGGTCCGACGACTTCATCGCCGCCAACGCCCGGGCCGGTCGCCTCGACGACATCTTGCTGTACGCCCGGGCGGTCGTCCTGCTGGAGGCGGTGGCGTGCGCCGCGCTCCTGTACGTGCTGGCCAAGCGGTTCTTCGGGCCCACCGGCGGGCTGCTCGTCGCCGTCGCCTGGCTTGTCACGCCCTACGTGGTCGGGCTCGGGCACTTCGCCATGATCGACATCCCGTTCGTGCTGGTCACCCTCGGGTTCTGCGTGCTCCTCGCCCGGTGGGGCGACGCGCCCACGCTCGGGCGGGCCGCCGCGCTCGGCGCCATGATCGGGGTCGGGCTGGCGAGCCGCCACACGATGCTCGTGCTCGCCGCCTTCGCCGCGGTGGTGGTCGTGCACCGGCTGCGCCGCACCCCCAGGGAGGCCGCGACCCAGGTGGCGGTGCTGGCCCTGGTGTCGGTCGCCGTGCTGTGGGCGGTGTACCTGGTGCTGTCGCCGGGCGGATCGTCGAGCTCGGTCCAGGCCAGCTTCGAGGGCCTGATCTCCCAACAGGGCTCGGCATCGCTGCCGGTGCGGATCATCGGGAACCTGCCGCTGCCGCTCGCGTGGCGCGCCGGCTTCGCCTACCTGGACCTCACGTCCACGGCCCGACCGTCGTCGCTGCTCGGGCAGAGCTGGTCCGGGGGGCGTTGGTGGTACTTCCCGATGAGCGCCCTGCTCAAGGTCCCGCTGCTCACCTGTGCGGTGGTGGTCGCCGGGTGGGTCGTCGCCGTGCGCCGGCCCGGTGGGCGCCGGGCGCTGCTCACCTACGTGGCGCTTCCGGGGCTGCTGCTGTGGCTGTTCCTGGTTGCGCAGCCCCTCAACCTGGGGCTGCGGCTGGCGATGCCGACGGTCGCCCTGGCGTTCGTCGGCATCGGCGCCCTCGCCCGCCAGCGCGCCGGGGTCAGCGCGGTCCTCGGCCTGTCCCTGCTCGCCCTGGTGGTGTCGGCGCCGCACTCGCTCGCCTGGACCCAGCGCCCGTTCACGCCCTCCTACCGGTGGGTGAGCGACAGCAACCTCGACGCCGGCCAAGCCCTCTACGAGGTGCGGCGCTGGGCCGAGGTGCACGACCGGCCCTACGTGGCCATCGACACCACCCGGGGCATGACGGTGGGCGGCGGGAGCCGATCGCTCGCCGACGTGGACCCGGCCGACGTCCGGGGATGGGTCGCGGTCGGGGTCACACCCCTCATGCAGACCCGGGTGCGGGAGCTGGCATGGCTGCGCAAGTACTGCCCGGTGGGGGCCATCGGGGGTGGCAGCGTCCTCGTCTACCGGTTCACCGAGGCGCCAGACCCGAGCCCGGGGCCCGAGCGTCCCGTCGGCCCGTGCTTCGGGGCGAGGCGGTCCTCGGACCGCACCGGGTGATCAGACCATCCGGGGCGAGTCGTCCCAGGACCGGGCCTCGGTGCTGAGCAACAGCAACGAGCGGGCCTGGCCGAACTCGTCGAGCTCCGGCACGATCCGGGTCTCGTAGTCCTTCGGCGACGGCCCATCGATGCGGTAGGCCACCACCTGCTCTTGGAGGGTCTCGAGCGCCCGCTCCTGCGCCTCGCGGAGCTGGGACCAGATCGCCTCGTCCTCGCGCAGCCGGCCCCGCTCGTCGAGGAGGAGCTGACGGCGGGCCGCGGCGTTGGCGAAGAGCACCTCGCTGTGGAGCCCGACGCGCATCACCGGGTCCGGGATGTTGTCGACGAGCGTCGCGAACCGCGACTGGCTCTCGTCGAGCTGGCGCTGGAGGTGCGCGCGGTGGTCCCGGTGGGTGAGCAGCTGGGAGATCGACGAGGCGAACATGCGCAGGACCTCGAGGTCCTGCGGGCTCCAGGTGCCGTGCGCGGTGGTCCAGTCGAACCCGACGCTGCCGACCACCTGGCCGTGGCGGGAGATCGGCAGCTCGATGGTGGAGAGGATGCCCTCGGCCTCGAGGAACTGGCGGTCGAGCTCCCACTCGGGGCCGGCCTGGTCCCAGGTCTGGACGGCCACGACTTCGCCGCGGAGGCTGCGGATGATCCCGGAGGGGACGATGTCGAAGGAGATGTCCTGGTAGGTGGCCATCTCGGGCTCGGTGCCCGGCGCCGCCCACTCGTGGGTCATCGACTCGGTGCGCTCCTCGAAGTCGTAGGTGAGCACGTAGGCCCGGTCAGCCCCGAGGTGGCGGCCGATGGCCTCGAGGGCGTCGACGATGACGTCGTCGGTGTTGCCCGACGGGGAGCTGACGAACGTGCCGTTCACCCGGTCGAGCAGGAGCTGGGCTCGGTGCGGCGCAGGAGGCCGGCCTGCGAGGTGAGCTCGGCGGACTCGTCCTGGGCGGTGATGATGCACCAGCCCGAGGTCGGGCCGAGCGGTTGGACCTCGAGGCGCACCTGGTGCCAGGCCAGGTCCGTGAAGCAGGCCCGCACGGCGGGTGCGCACCGAGCCATCGCCGACGTGGGCCAGCGCGCCGAGCGCAGGTCGGCGCGATCGTCGGGGTGGGTGAGCTCGCCGAGGCGGGCGCCGAGGACCGTGCCCACCGGGCCGCCCACCCATGGCGTCGAACGAGGCCGAGGCGTGCAGGACCACGCCGTCGGCATCCACGAGGATCGTGGGCGTCGGCGTCTGGTCCGCGAGCAGGCGCCACGGGATCAGGGTCAGCGGATCATCGCCCGGGGCCGGCGCCACCGCCTCGGGGTTCGAGGCCATGGCACGACCTATCGGCAGATCTCGGTGGTTCCTGAAGTCTTTTGGCAATCGGACGGATTCCCCACCTCGGGCCCGTCGGCGGGCCATACTCATCGGGCCGGACGCGGACGCGGGGAGGGGCTGATGGCGCAACCGATGCCGCACCGCGACGACGAAGCCTCGCGCTTGGCAGCGGTCCGCGCCCTCGGGTTGGTGGACACGCCGCCCGAGCCGGCGTTCGACCGCCTGGTGCGCCTGGCCACCGCCCTGTTCGACATGCCCCTCGCCTGCATCAGCCTGATCGATGGCGACCGGCAGTGGCTGAAGGCGGGTCGGGATCGAGGCCCGGTACCTGCCTCGTGGCAGCACGTTCTGCGAGCACGCCATCCGTGGCGACGAGGCCCTGGTGGTGTTCGACGCAGCCCGGAACCCGCGGGGCTCGGTGCTCGTCGAAGGTGGCCCGGAGGTGCGGTTCTACGCCGGGCAGGCGGTCCATGGCCCCGACGGCCACCGGGTCGGGACCCTGTCGATCGCGGACGTCGAGCCCCGGTCCTTCGGCGTCGAGGGCTCGCCCTGCTGGGGGACCTCGTCGCCCTCGTCGACCAGGAGCTGGCGGTGGCCGCGGCAGCACGGGTCCAGGCCGAGGACCTGGCGAGGGCGGCAGGTACGCGGCGCGCTCACGGACCTGCCGGGCCGCCCATGGTCATCGACGCCACCCGGTCGCTGCTGGAGCAGCAGGGGCTGCTGGGCGGCTTCACGTGCGTGGTCCACCTGGACGTGAACGCGTTCAAGGAGGTGAACGACACGCTCGGCCACGAGGTCGGCGATGCGCTCATCTGCCTGCTCGGCGACCGGGTGGTGGCCGCGTGCCCTCGAGGCGGCATGGTCGGGAGGCCCGGTGGCGACGAGTTCCTGGTGCTGGCGCCGGCCAACGGCCCACAGGACTGCATCGACATGGTGATGATGCTGCTCGCCGCCATCCGCCGGCCCGTGCACCTGATCGGCAACGAGCTGCGCGTGACCGCCAGCGCCGGCGTGGCCACCACCGCGTCGAGCCACCTCGAGGCCGAGGCCCTGGTGCGCAACGCCGAGATCGCGATGTACCAGGCCAAGGAGCTCGGCCCCGACGGCTTCCAGGTGTACGAGGAGGAGCTGCGCGAGGGGCTGCTCGATCGGGTCGAGCGCAAGAGCGCGCTGCGGACGGGCTTGCGCCGGCGAGAGTTCGTGCCCTGGTACCAGCCCGAGGTGTCGATCGCCACCGGCGAGATCGTGGGCCTGGAAGCCCTGGCCCGCTGGCAGCGTGGCGGCGGCCGCCCGGCCGAGACGGCGGCCCCGTTCATCGAGCTGGCCGAGCAGACCGGGCTGATCGGGGAGCTGGGCCGGGCGATGCTCGACCAGGTGTGCATGCAGGTGCGGGACTGGCAGGAGTCGCTCGGCCTCACGCCGCCGCGGATCTGGATCAACCTGTCGGCCTCCCAGCTCGTCGTCCCGGGCACCGCGGACGCCGTGCTGGCCACCCTGGACCGCTACGGGCTCGCCCCCGACGTGCTGGGGGTCGAGATCACCGAGACCGCCCTGCTCAGCGATGCTGCGGTCGGGATCGCCGCCCTGGACCACCTGAGCCGGGCCGGCGTGAACATCGCGGTGGACGACTTCGGCACCGGCTACTCCTCGCTCACCTACGTGAAGAGCCACCACGTGGACGTGCTGAAGATCGACGCCTCGTTCGTGCGGGGGCTGCCCAACGACCCCGAGGACGTCGCCATCGTGTCCGCCTCGGTCGCGCTGGGGTCGAGCCTCGGCATGCGGATCGTGGCCGAGGGGGTCGAGACCACCGCGCAGCTCGAAGCGGCCCGGAACCTGGGGTGCACGGAAGCACAGGGCTTCCTGTTCACCCCGGCCCTATCCGGGGACAAGGTCGCGATGCTCCTCCAGGCCCAGCCCTGGCGCCAGGGCTGAGCCGTCCAGCTCGGCCTGGGCCTCCGCGGCCTCGGGGGTGGCGAGGGCGAGGGCGCCGAGCAGCATCGCCGGCATCGCCATCCGGGTGGCGCCGAAGTTCACCGACGTCGGGTTGACCCCCATCACGAGCATGAACGCGAGCTGGATCGCGAGCGCCCAGCTGAGCGGGTGGCCGAGCCGCCGGCGCACGAGCGCCAGGGTCGCGATGGCAAGGCCGCCCAGGGTGCAGGCCATGCCGACGAGCTCGTGGCCTTGGGACCAGACGTCGGCGAAGGCGTGGTAGAGGCCGACGAAGGGCAGGCCGATGTCCTGGTTGCGCTCGGCGTCGGGCGGCAGGACCTGGCCGAGCCATCCCATCCACAGCACCACGACCGCCGCCGGCGCCGCGACGAGCAGGGCGTCGCGCTTGGTGCGGCGGGCGGCGAGCCAGCCGACGAAGAGGAGCACCACGGGCTCCTTGGCCAGCACGGCGAGGCAGCCGGCGACGACGGCCAGCGCGGTCCGGTGCCGGGCAGCCAGAGCGATCGCCGCCATCGCCAGGGCGAGGGCCATGGCGTCGGACACGGTGACGCGCAGCGACCAGTACGCGCCTGGCAGCAGCGGGAACAGGGCGGCCAGCCACGCTGGGCCGCGCCACATCGTGCTGAGGGCGCCGGTGGCCAGCGCGCCCACCACGATCGACACCAGGCCGACCAGGAACAGCGACCAGATCAGGCCGGTGCCGCCGCCCGAGGGGTGCAGCAGCCACGCCGCCCATGGGAGCAGCGGCCGCTGCAGGCGGTAGCGGGGCTTGTCCAGCGCCGGCGCCACCTCGTCGGGGTGCAGGGGGTTGCGGGCGATCGCGTAGTACTGCTGGCCGTCGAGCCCATCGGCCTGGGGCTGCTCGACCTCGGGGAAGTCCTGGGCGATGACCTCGGTCGAGGGGCCCTTCGTGCCGGGCTGGATCAGGCTGACCGGGTTGTTGCCACCGTTGCGGGACACGTCGACCATCACCAGCAGCAGCAGGCCGAGGCAGCCGACGAGCGTCCACCGCACGATGTGGCGCCAGGGGAGCGGCGTCACGGCGTCGGCTCCGGGGCGTCGAGCGAGGATCGGGCGAGGCCCAGCCACAGGGCGCTGATGGCCAGGCCGGTGGCGAACACGTACGGGTACGCGTCGAGCAGCAGGAACGGCACCATGGCACCCACGAGGGCGGCGGTCCACGCACCGCCGCGCAGCGCCCGGAGGGCGAGCAGTGCCAGCAGCGCCAGGGCGAGCAGGCCTCCGAGGTAGCCCATCTCGGCGGTGTCCTGGGCGATGAGGTCGTGGGCCGGCAGGTACTCGACCAGGTCGGTCTCGGCCAGCGCGTCGACGTAGCGGCCCGGCCCGACGCCGAGCACCGGGGTCGTGTCGATGAGGCTCTTGGCCTCCTTCAGGCGCTTGCTGCGGCTGCCGTCCGCGCTGGCCACCTTGGAGCTGCCGGTGGTGATGTCGCCCTTGGCGACCCAGCCGTCGCCGAAGCCCACCGCGCCGACCAGCAGGCCGAGGGCGATGGCCCCGACGGCCAGCGCGGTGGTCCGGCGATCGGCCCGGGCGAGCAGCAAGCACACCACGAGCACGATCTGGCCCACCAGGGCTGCGCGGCTGTAGGTGATGGCGATGCCGGCACCGATCACGGCCAGCGCGGCGAGCCACGGCCACGAGGGGGCAGCTCGGCCGGCCCGGCGCTCCGCGGTCGCCGCCCGCAGGCCGAGCAGGGCGGCGCCCTGGCAGAGCACCAGGAACACCGCGAGGTGGTACGGGTGGGTGAGCCCGCCACGGCCCGCGTGCGATGCGCCGAACGGGTAGAGCGGGCCGAGGTAGTCCAGCGGCTGGATGCCGAGGGCCTCGCCGCGTGCGGACTGCACCATGCCGAGCGCGGCCTGCAGCACACCGGAGGCGGCGAGGGCGCCGAGGGCCAGCCGACGGCTGGTGGTGGTGCGGCAGGCGGCGCCCACCACGGCGATCACGGCCAGCCCGAGCCCGAGCCGAACTGCGAGGTTCACCCCGAGCCAGGAGGCGTGGGCCGCGAAGGTGACCACGAACCAGGCGGCGTACAGGCCCACGGCCACGGCGACGGCTCGGCGGCGGAACAGGTCCCCCAGCAGGTGGGGGCGCAGGAGGGCCCACCCGGCGACCACCAGGAGCACCACGTCGAAGGGGGCCACCACGATCGAGCGGTTCCAGTCGCCCGCACCGCCCGGGGTGGACCAGGCGAAGGTCGACCAGGCCAGCGGGATGGTGAAGGCCAGCAGTGCCACCAAGGCCGCGGCGGTGCGCGCGTCGGCATCGACGTCGGTCGCGGCCTGCTCGACCTCGCCTTCGAGGGACGCCCGGGGCGGGGCGGCGGTGGGGACCATGGCCTCATTCCATCGGACGGAGCACCCGTGGGGTGAGGATGGTCGGGCGCGCGGCCCGGGGCGCCAGAACACCTGTTCGACATGGGGTTGCAGGGGGTGGGTAGGCTCCCTCCTTGTGTCTGATTCCCTCGTGATCCGGGGCGCCCGGGAGCACAACCTCCGGAACGTCTCGCTGGACCTGCCTCGCGACCGGCTCATCGTCTTCACCGGCCTCTCGGGCTCCGGGAAGTCGTCCCTCGCCTTCGACACCATCTACGCCGAGGGCCAGCGGCGCTACGTGGAGTCGCTGTCCTCGTACGCCCGCCAGTTCCTGGGCCAGATGGACAAGCCCGACGTGGACTTCATCGAGGGCCTGTCGCCCGCCATCTCGATCGACCAGAAGTCCGCGAGCCGCAACCCGCGCTCCACGGTGGGCACCGTCACCGAGATCTACGACTACCTGCGGCTCCTGTTCGCCCGCATCGGCGTGCCCCACTGCCCGGAGCACGGCGTGGTGATCTCCCGCCAGACGCCCCAGCAGATCGTCGACCGGGTGCTCGAGCTGCCCGAGGGCAGCCGCTTCCAGGTCCTGGCGCCCGTCGTGCGCGGCCGCAAGGGCAACTACGACACGCTCCTCGCGGACCTGGCCGCGCAGGGCTTCGCCCGGGCCCGCATCGACGGCGAGCTCCACGACCTGCCCGTGCAGGACCTCGAGCTGGCCCGCTACGAGAACCACACGATCGAGGTGGTGGTGGACCGCCTCGTCCAGCGCGAGGGCATCGAGCGCCGGCTGACGGA
Organism: Acidimicrobiales bacterium; assembly: GCA_046331115.1. Classification (GTDB taxonomy): domain Bacteria; phylum Actinomycetota; class Acidimicrobiia; order Acidimicrobiales; family Iamiaceae; genus Aquihabitans. The sequence goes on along the minus strand of JAXLRJ010000011.1, from coordinate 45,717 downwards.
CTCGCTGGAGACCGCCCTCCGCCTGGCCGACGGCGTGGCCGAGGTCGAGCTCGTGCCCCGAGACGGCGAGGGCGAGCCGGAGCGGCTGACGTTCAGCCAGCACCTCGCCTGCCCGGTCGACGGCAAGAGCTACGACGAGCTGTCGCCCCGGAACTTCTCGTTCAACTCGCCCTACGGCGCCTGCGAGCGCTGCGACGGGCTCGGCACCCAGTTCGAGGTGGACCCGGACCTCGTCGTCCCGGACCCGGACGCCTCCCTGGCCGAGGGCGCCATCCAGCCGTGGTCCAGCGGGCACATGCAGTACCACCAGCGCCTGCTCGAGAGCGTGTGCGAGGAGCACGCCATCCCGTTCGACGCACCGTGGTCGAGCCTCACCGCCAAGCAGCAGAAGCTGGTGCTCCACGGCACCGGCGCCGGCAAGACGGTGGTGCGGTACCGGAACCGCTACGGCCGGGTCCGGTCCTACAGTGCCAGCTACGAGGGTGCCGTCACCTGGATCCAGCGCCGCCACAGCGAGGTCGAGTCGGACAGCCAGCGCGAGGCGTTCGAGGGCTACATGCGCGAGGTGGACTGCCCGGCGTGCCAGGGCGCCCGCCTGAAGCCGTTCACCCTCGCCGTCACCATCGATGGCCGCAGCATCAACGACTTCTCCACGATCTCCATCCGTGAGGCGGCCGCCGCCTTCGCTGCCATCGAGCTGTCGGAGCGGGACAAGCTCATCGCCGAGCGGGTGCTGAAGGAGATCAACGCCCGCATCGGCTTCCTGCTCGACGTCGGGCTGGACTACCTGTCGCTGCACCGCTCGTCGGCCACCCTGGCCGGCGGCGAGGCCCAGCGCATCCGCCTAGCGTCGCAGATCGGCTCGGGCCTGGTCGGGGTGCTGTACGTGCTCGACGAGCCCTCCATCGGCCTGCACCAGCGGGACAACCGGCGCCTCATCGACACGCTCACCCGCCTCCGGGACCTGGGCAACACGGTGCTGGTGGTGGAGCACGACGAAGACACCATCGCGGTGGCGGACTACGTGGTCGACATCGGCCCCGGCGCCGGGGAGCACGGTGGGGCCATCGTGCACGCCGGCACGGTCAAGCAGCTCCTGAAGAACAAGGAGTCGCTCACCGGCCAGTACCTGTCGGGCAAGAAGCGCATCCCGGTGCCCTCGGCCCGTCGGCCCCATGCGGGGCCGAAGCTCGTGGTCCAAGGCGCCCGGGAGCACAACCTCCAGAACATCGACGTGGACTTCCCGCTCGGGGTGTTCATCGCCGTCACGGGCGTCTCGGGCTCGGGCAAGTCGACGCTGGTCAACGACATCCTGCTGCGCTCGCTGATGCAGAAGATCTACAAGTCCAAGACGCCCCCGGGCCTGCACAAGCGGGTCACCGGGGTGGAGCACCTGGACAAGGTGATCAACATCGACCAGTCACCGATCGGCCGCACGCCCCGCTCCAACCCGGCCACCTACACCGGCGTCTTCGACCACATCCGCAAGCTGTTCGCCCAGACCACCGAGGCCAAGGTCCGCGGCTACCTGCCCGGGCGGTTCAGCTTCAACGTCAAGGGCGGCCGCTGCGAGAACTGCTCGGGCGACGGCACCATCAAGATCGAGATGCACTTCCTCCCGGACGTCTACGTGCCGTGCGAGGTGTGCAAGGGCGCCCGCTACAACCGCGACACCCTCGACATCGAGTTCAAGGGCAAGAACATCGCCGAGGTGCTGGACCTGCCGTGCGAGGAGGCGCTGGAGTTCTTCGCCAACCAGCCGGTGATCGCCCGCCACATGCAGACCCTGGTGGACGTCGGGCTCGGCTACGTCCGGCTCGGCCAGCCGGCACCCACCCTGTCTGGCGGCGAGGCCCAGCGGATCAAGCTGGCCTCCGAGCTGTCGAAGCGCTCCACCGGCCACACGATCTACCTTCTCGACGAGCCCACCACCGGCCTGCACTTCGAAGACATCCGCAAGCTCCTGACCGTGCTGGGCCGCCTCGTCGACCAGGGCAACACGGTGCTGGTGATCGAGCACAACCTGGACGTCATCAAGACCGCGGACTGGATCATCGACCTCGGCCCCGAGGGTGGCTCGGGCGGTGGGACCGTGGTGGTCGAGGGCACGCCCGAAGAGGTGGCCGCCCACCCCGACAGCCACACCGGCCGGTTCCTCCGACCGCTGCTCGGCCTGGAAGGCTGACCCCGTGAGCCTCGACGACCTGGAGCCCGGCGCCCTGTACCACCTGGCCACGGAGGCCGAGTGGGAGCGCTACCTGGAGGCGGGCGCCATCGCGCCGACCTCGCTCACCGACGAGGGGTTCGTCCACTGCTCCTGGGGCCGCCAGGTGGCCGGCACCGTGGCCCGGCACTTCGACGGCGTCACCGGGCTGGTGGCGCTGCGGCTGGACCCGGGTGCGCTGGGCGACGTGGCGCTGATCGAGGAGGACAGCCTCGGCTCGGGCCAGGCCTTCCCCCATGCCTACGGCGCGATCCCCACCGCGGCCGTCGTGGGCACCACCTCGGTCTCCTGAGCCGGCGCCACGTCCCGGGTGAGGGCGTAGAGCGCGAGCGGGACCATGGGGGCGATGGGTCGCATGCTGTTGACCCAGTTGAACGCCACCAGGTCCGAGATGCTCACGAGCAGGACCGAGCCCAACCCGAGGATCGCGGCGAGGTGCGGGGCGGCGGTGCGCCACGCCCGCCAGGCGCCCGCCACCAGCAGGGCCAGCGCCGCGAGCAGGAGGGCGCGCTGGCCCATCGGCACGTGCGGGCTCAGCCACCCGGCGAACGGGAAGGCGAGCTGGTCGGCGCCGCCCTTGGCCGACGATGCCGCCGCGGCGTGCGACGACCAGGCGGACCAGGCGAGGAAGGCGGCGGTCGGCACAGCGAGCGTGGCGGCGCGCATCCGGCGGGGCATGCCCGGGGTGAGGGTAAGGCCGGCGGCCACGATCAGGAGGGTCTCGCGGGTGAGGACGGCCGCCACCAGCGCAGCGATCGCTGGCCACCAGCGCCGCTCGGTGGCCAGGGCCACGGCGACCAGGCCGAGGCCGGCGGCCAGCGCGTCGGACAGCGACAGGCCCATGGCGGCGATGACGCCGGGGGTGAACGCCATGGTCAGGGGCAGCCACCGAGGCCCGCCTGGCAGGCGGCTCAGGGCCCAGGCCCCGAGGGCCACGCCCACCAGGGACTCGAGAAGGAACACGGCGATCAGCAGGCGGCCGCCGTGGGGCGCCAGGATCGACCCGACCAGGGGGAACAGGATCCGCCGGTACCGGTAGGCGAGGGGGTCGACCGAGCCCTCGGCCGCCTTGGGGTCGAACGGGTGGCGGGCGATCACGTAGAACTGCTGGCCGTCGTGGCCGTAGTCGTCGGTGAGGTGCAGGTCCGGGATGTCCTGCTGGACCTGGGCCCGCGCCGGGCCCTGGGGGCCGACGCCGAGGAGCGCGTCGAAGGAACCGTACGCGGCCACCTGCAGGAGGGGCCACAGCAGCGAGAGCGCGACCGTGAGGGCCACGACCCGGGCCGTCTTCACCGGCGCTCCACGAGCATGACCCGCACGCCCCCGCTCAGGTGGTGGGTCTCGACCACGTCGTAGTGGGCGTCGAACTCGGGCGTGCCGATGAACTGCTGCGCCTCGGGGCGCAGCGCCTCGCCGTCCTCGTCGATCACCCAGTACCGCGGGGCGCCCTCCTCGGCGGCGTCGTGGGCCAGCAGCATCGGGTCGTGGACGAGGTAGAAGCGTCGCAGCTGCCCGATGGGCTCGACCGGCGAGAACGCACCGGGCACGACCGGCCGCTCGGACGCCGGGAGCTCGTCCCAGGCGAAGTCGAACGACGAGCGGACCGACGGGCTGACGAACACCACCTCGTCGCCCACCTGGCTGTGCTCGGCCACGAGCTTGGCCGCTCCGGTCCAGTCGTCGCCGCGCTCGCGGTGCAGGGCGACCTGGCCAGCGAGCAGGCTCGCGGCGACCGCTGTGCCCACCAGCGCCGTGCGGGCCCGGTGGAGGCCAGGCCCGGGGCCGAGGATCCCGAAGGCCACCAGCAGCGCGACCCCCGGGGCCGAGGCCATGGCGTAGCGGGCCAGGAAGTACGGCCGGAGGATCGAGAGCACGAGCAGCGCCGCGAGGGGCAGCAGCCCCCACGCCAGCGGTACGAGGGCCATCCACCGCTGCAGCTCGTCGGTGGCGCGCCGGCGCCGCTGGACGCACGTCGCGACGCCTGCGAGGACGGCCAGGCCGATGACCAGGCCGGGGATCGGGCTGGGCGCCGTGAAGGCGGCGAGCACGTCGACCACCTGGTGCCCGTTCAGCGGTGGGATCCAGCTCGCCACGTCGTTGGCGCCCCCGATCACCAGGACCGAGAGCACCGCGGCCACGGCGATGAAGACCGGGCGGATCCGGCGCAGCCACGTCCGGCCGTCCGGGCCGGCGGCCAGCCAGGCGACCTGGGCACCGAACTGGAGCACGGCCAGGCCGTGGGCGAGGGGGGCGAGCACGGTGGCGATCGCGAAGGCCCACCACCAGTGGCGGCGCTCCGCTTCGTCGTCGGCTTGGACCGCGCGCACCAGCGCCAGCCAGGAGAGCGCGGTGAGCATGGCGACGAGGGAGTAGCTGCGCGCTTCTTGGGCGTAGCGGACGACGAGCCACGACGACGCGGCCACCAGCGCAGCCACCGTGGCGATGCGACGGTCGAACGCCCGGCGCCCCACGTGCCAGAGCAGGACGACGGCGGCCACCGCGAACAGCACCGAGGGCACGCGGAGCCAGCCCCGGTGCATCGAGGCCCAGCTCCACGGCGTGAGCAGGCCGTAGTAGAGCGCCATGGTGCCGCCGGTGCCCTTCCAGGTGGCCCACAGCTCGTTGGTGGCACCGGCGGTGATGCCCTCGTCGATCCAGAACGGCTTGCGGCTCAGGCCCCAGGCGGCGAGCACGGCCACGAGCGCGCCCGCGGCGGCGGGCAGGGCCCAACCGGCCCGGTCGCGGGGCGCGTGCTCGAGGGAGGGAGCAGGCAGCGCCTCGTCGTCTGCGTCCGTCGAGGTCGCGGCCCGGGGTGGTGCAGGCACCCTCCCATGATCGGCCGCGCTGACCTGCGGTTGAGGGACCCTGGCCGCCGGCCGGGACCTGCGCACGCTCAGCGGTTGCGGACCCCGCCAAGCAGCGGCTGCCACCACGCTGGGTGGTCGACGTACCAGCGGACCGTCTCTTCGATGCCCTGCTCGAAGGGGACCGTCGCCCGGATGCCCAGGGCCTCGGCCTTGGAGGTGTCGACGGCGTAGCGGCGGTCGTGGCCGGGACGGTCCTCCACGTGGGCCACGAGGTCGGGCGAGGCGCCGAGGCACGCGCGGATCGCCTCGGTGACCTCGAGGTTGGTCCGCTCGCAGTGGGCGGCCACGTTGTAGATCTCGCCGGCGGCACCGTGGCGGAGCAGCACGTCGAGCGCGGCGCAGTCGTCGCGCACGTGCATCCAGTCCCGCCGGTGCAGGCCGTCGCCGTAGACCGGCACCGGCTCGCCAGCCAGGAACCGGGTCACGAAGTACGGGATCAGCTTCTCGGGGAACTGCCGCGGGCCGTACTGGTTGGACGACCGGGTGACCACCACGGGCAGGCCGTGCGAGACGTGGTGCGACAGCGCGATGAGGTCGCTGCCCGCCTTGGAAGCCGCGTACGGCGAGCTGGGCGCCAGGGCCGCGTCCTCCCGGAACGCCCCGACGTCGATCGAGCCGTAGACCTCGTCGGTCGACACGTGGAGGAACCGCTCGACCCCGGCGCGCCGCGCCTCGTCGCAGACCACGTTGGTGCCGGTGCAGTTGGTGTGCACGAAGACGTCGGGCCCCATGAGCGACCGGTCGACGTGGGTCTCGGCGGCGAGGTGCATCACCGCGTGCTGCCCGGCCAGGGCGGCCGCCACCGCCTCGCGGTCGCAGATGTCGCCGCGCACGAACGTGAACCGGGGGTCGGCCTCGAGGTCTCGAAGGTTCTCGTAGGTGCCCGAGTAGGTGAGGGCGTCGAAGCCGGTGACGTGGTCGTCGCTCGTGGCCAGCAGGTGGCGGACGAGGTTGGCGCCGATGAACCCGGCCGCGCCGGTGACGAGGATCCGCACGTCAGCCTGCCGCCCAACGGCCGCACGTCGTCGGCGAGCTCTTCGATGGCGGGGCCGAGCGCCGTCCAGGCCGGACAGGATCGGGGCGTCGATGCCCCAGTCCGCGGCCACGGCGGGGTCGTCCCAGCGCACGGCGAGCTCGTCGGTGGGGTCGTAGGTGGCGTCCACCAGGTAGGTGAGGGTCACGTCGGTCAGCGCCGCGAACCCGTGGGCGACGCCAGCGGGGATGTAGAGGCCGCGATGGTCCCGACCGCCCTCCACGTCCAGCTGGATGGTCAGGCCCTCCGATGGCCCGCCGCGTCGCAGGTCGTGGAGCACGAGGCGGGCCGTGCCGGCCACCACGTACCAGTAGTCGGCCTGGCGGTGGTGGAAGTGCAGGCCGACCACGCAGCCGGCCCGGCGGTCGGCCCGGTTGGCCTGGACGACCTGGCGGGCCTCCGGGATCCACTCGGCCCGGTACGTCTCCACCACCAGGCCGCGGTCATCGCCGTGGACCTCGGGGATCGCCTCGTACGCGCCGGCGATGGCGAGCGCTCGCACCTCGGGCACGGCTACGGGACCTCCACCGTGCAGTCGTCGCCGATCATCAGCCGGAGCGCGGCGGGGGAGCGGTGGTCGGCGCGGACGACGGTGTCGCGGCCCACGAGGGAGTCGACCAGGTTGCTCACGCCCAGGAGGCTTGCACGTTCCAGCACGACCGCATCCTGCATCGTGGTGCGCTCCACCGTCACGTCCTGCCCGATCGATGCGTGCGGGCCGATCCGGCTGTCGACGATCCGGCTCCCGGCCCCGATGACGACCGGGCCGACCAGGTGGGATCGCTCGACGGTGGCGCCGGCTTCCACGACCACGACGCCCTCGACCGTGGTGGCGGCGTCCACGTCGCCCTCCACCCGGGGCGAGAGCGTCCCGAGGACCCGGCGGTTGGCCTCCAGCACGGTGTCCTTCTTCCCCGTGTCGAGCCACCAACCAGAGACGACCTCGTGGTCGACCGGCTGCCCGTGGGCGATGAGCCAGGAGATGGCATCGGCGATCTCCAGCTCGCCCCGGGCCGACGGCTCGATGGCGTCCACCGCCTCGTGGATGGCCGGGGTGAAGGCGTAGGCGCCGACCATGGCGAGGTCCGAGCGTGGCTCGGTGGGCTTCTCCTCGATGTGCACGACCCGACCGTCGCGGATCTCGGCCACGCCGAAGCGGCTCGGGTCCTCCACGTGGGCCAGCAGGATGCGGGCCGCCGCCCCTTCGGCGCGGGCCCGCCGGAAGGCGTCGACGAGCCCTGCCACGCCCTCCTCCAGGAGGTTGTCGCCGAGGTACATGACGAAGTCGTCGTCGCCGAGGAACGGGCGGGCGACGGCGACGGCGTGGGCCAGGCCGAGCGGCTCGGGCTGGTCGATGTAGGTGATGCGGGCGCCCCACCGGCTGCCGTCGCCGACCGCGGCGCGCACCTCGGCACCCGTCTCGCCGACGACGATGCCGATGTCGGTCACCTCGGCGTCGACGAGCTGGGCGATGCCGTAGAAGAGGATCGGCGTGTTGGCCACGGGCAGGAGCTGCTTCGCGCTCGTGTGCGTGAGCGGCCGCAACCGTCGTCCGGTGCCGCCGGCCAGAACCAGCCCCTTCAACCTCGTCCCCTTCCCGCGAGCCGTCCGCACCCTCCCCGGGACGGCCACCTGACCACCCTACGATGGCCGGGTGCGCCGGGTCGCTCGCTTCCTCAACCTGGCGAGCCCGTTCGTGGTGGTCCTGGTGCTGTCCAAGGTCCATGCCGCATGGGTGGCGGACCCGCCCTACGACTTCACCGCCTCGTTCCGGCTGCCCTGGGCGCTGTCCTACGCCGCCCTGCTCGCCGTGGCCGCCTACGGCTTCGGCCTGCCCGACCTGCCCCGTTCCGTGCGGGACTCGGCGGTGGTGGCGGCCGGGGTGTCGGCCTCGGCCGCGCTGGTCGTGTCGATCATCCAGCTCGTGGTGGGCGACGCGCTGCTGCCCCGCTTCGTCGTGCTCGGCAGCGCCCTGCTGCTCATCCCCGTCCAGGTCGCCATCTCCGCCCTCGCGCGCAGCGGTCGCTCCCGCGACGAGGGGCGGGACCGGGTCGTGCTGGTGGCGTCGCCGGAGGAGGCCGATCGGCTCCGGGCCGACCTGCAGCTGGTGCCCGAGCAGCCGGCCGTGCTCGTCGCCCACCTGGTGCCCGACGAGGCAGCGCCGACCGACGGGGTGCGCCCGCTGGTGGACCGGGTCCTGGCCGAGCAGGGGTCGGTCATCGTGCTCGACCGCGTCGCCCAGACGGACCACGACGTGGTGGCCCAGGCGGCCGTGCTCCACGAGTCGGGCGTGCGGGTGCGGTCGCTCGTCCAGTTCTACGAGGAGTGGCTCGGGAAGCTGCCGGTGGGCGAGCTGGAGCGGGCGTCGCTCTTCTTCGACATCAGCGAGGTGCATCGGGTCCGCTACGCCAGGGTGAAGCGCCTGTTGGACCTGTGCATCGGGGTGCTCGGGCTGGTGCCGTTCCTGCTGGCGGTGCCGTTCGTGGCCCTCGGCAACCTGCTCGGCAACCGGGGGCCGCTCTTCTACGCGCAAGAGCGGGTGGGCCGCGGCGGCGACACCTTCCGCATCCTGAAGTTCCGCACGATGCGCCCCGGGCCGGGCGGCAGCGACTGGACGGCCGTCGACGACCCTCGGATCACGCCGTTCGGGAAGCTGCTGCGCAACACCCACCTCGACGAGCTGCCCCAGATGGTCAACATCGTGAAGGGCGAGCTGTCGGTGGTCGGCCCCCGGCCCGAGCAGCCCCGCTACGTCCAGGAGCTGAGCGCAGCGCTGCCGTTCTACGGGATGCGCCACCTCGTCCGGCCCGGGCTCACCGGGTGGGCCCAGGTCAAGTACGGCTACGCCGGCGACGAGAGCGACGCCCTGGAGAAGCTGCAGTACGAGTTCTTCTACCTGCGCCACCAGGGCCTGCGGTTCGACCTGCGGGTGATGGGGCGCACGGTCCGGAGCGTGGCGGGGACGGAGGGCAAGGGACGATGAGCGTGCGAGACCTCGCGTACACCTCGGCGGCCGGGCGGCTGGTGCTCGCACCGATCGCCGGCTGGGGCTACCGGCGCTCGGCGGTGGCCGGCGCCACCCCGCGCGCGTCGTACGGCGCCATGCGCAAGCTCTACGGCTGCGCCAGCCCGGGCCCGTGGGAGCGCCTCGTGGCACGCGCCGCAGGGGAGCACCCGTTGCTGGACATCCCGGCCGATGCGGACGGGCTCGCCGCCGGGCAGGTGGACGAGGTCGTCGCCGGGCTGCGGGCCCACGGCTACCACGTGCTGCCCGAGCGCCTGGGCCCGGCCGTGTGCGACGAGCTCGAGGCGGTGGCGCGGGCAGCCACCTGCACGATGATCGGCGGCCCCGGCGATGGTGGGCGCGCCCGCTTCGACGAGGCCGCCCCGCAGTCGGTCCGCTACGACGTGCCCGAGGCCGACGCGGTGGCGTCGCCGGCCGCCCAGCGGCTGATCGCCGACCTGTCGCTCCTGGCGGTGGCCCAGGGCTACCTGGGGGCGACGCCGGTGCAGGACCTGGTGGCGATGTGGTGGAGCGCGGCCATCGGCGAGGAGGCCTCCAGCGCCGCCGCCCAGCTGTTCCACTTCGACCTGGATCGGCTCCGGTTCCTGAAGGTGTTCGTGTTCCTCACGGACGTGGACGAGCACAACGGCCCGCACGTGTACGTCGAGGGCTCCCATCGGGACCGGCCGCCGGAGATGCGCCGGGACGGCCGCCACTCGGACGCCGAGGTCGAGGCCGCCTATCCGGGCCGCTCCCGCGTGCTCACCGGGCCCCGCGGTCTTCCTGGCCGACACCATCGGCATGCACAAGGCCAGGGGCTCGAGCGCGGGCACCGCCTGGTGTTCCAGCTCGAGTACGCCACCTCCCTGTTCGGCGCGCCGTTCACCTGCTCGCGGTGGCCAGCCCTGTCGACGAGCTGGCCACCGCCGCTGCCCGGTACCCCTGGACGTTCCAGCGGTTCCACCCCGTCAGGTGATGGCGGGCGGTAGCGTCGACGCCCGTACGGGCGAGCCGAGGAGGGCGCCGTGCCCACCGTCAGCATCGTGCTCCCCACCCTGGACGAGCGCGGCCACCTGCGGCGACCGCCTGGACTCGCTGCTGCGCCAGGACTTCCCGAGCATCGTCGAGGTGCTCGTGGTGGACGGCGGGTCGACCGATGGCACCCGGGAGGTGGTCCAGGGCGAGGGTGGCCTGGTCCGCCTGCTGGACAACCCCAAGGTCACCGCAGCTGCGGCCATGAACGTCGGCATCGCGGCGCTACGGGCGAGGTGATCTGCCGGGTCGACGCCCACACCGTCTACGCCCCGGACTACGTCCGTCGCTGCGTCGAGGTGCTGGAGGAGACCGGTGCCGCCAACGTCGGCGGTCCCATGGTGCCGGTGGGCACCACGAGCTTCGGCCGGGCCGTCGCCACCGTGACGACCTCGCCGTTCGGGGTCGGGCCGGGCCGCTTCCACTACGCCACCGGCCGGATGGACGTGGAGACCGTGTACCTCGGCTGCTGGCGGCGGGAGACCCTCATCGACGTCGGTGGCTACGACGAGGACCACCTCCAGTGGGCGGCCGAGGACCAGGAGCTCAACTTCCGGCTCCGCCAGGCGGGCGGGCGCATCGTCCTCGACTCGTCGATCCGCTCCTGGTACTTCCCCCGCACCACCCCCAAGGCCCTGCTCCGCCAGTACCGGAACTACGGCCTGGCCAAGGCGTCCACGTTGGCCAAGCACAAGACGCTGCCGTACTGGCGGCCGGTCGCCCCGGCCCTCCTCGTCGGTGCCGCGGTGGCTGCGCCCGTCGTGTTCCGGCCGTGGTGGCTCAAGCTGGCCCCGCCGCTCGCCTGGCTCGTCGCTGCGGGCGTGGTGTCGGTGAAGCTCTCCGACGACCCCGGCGTGGCCCCCCACCGGGCGCTCGGGGCCCTCGCCATCTGCCACTGGGGCTACGGGGCCGGCCTCTGGGCCGGGCTGTGGCGCATCGTCACGGGCCGACCGTTCGACCAGCGCCCGAAGGGCGGTCGCTGATGCCCGTGCCCTCGCCGGACCGGCTCGAGGAGTACGCCCGCAAGGGGGTCGAGCTGCTGCTGCGCACGGTGGGCCAGGCGCCCGAGGAGCGCGCCGCGCGCCGCCTCGCCGCCGAGCGCCGGTCGTCGCCGACGGGCGGCGACGGGCCGCGCGTGCTGATCGTGTCACCGCGGGACTGGGCGGCGCACGTCCAGTACGAGGCGGTGATCGGCCACGCCTTGGAGCTGCGGGGCGCGCAGGTGTCGTTCCTCACCTGCGGCGGTGGCCTGGAGATCTGCGACCGGGCCAACACCTACGAGGCCCCGCCCATGCCGTGCACGTCGTGCAGCCGCTACGCCCGCGACGCCATCGGTGCCCACGGCTTCCCGCTGCGGACCATCCGCTCCGGGTGGGAGGCCGACGATCCGGGCTGGCCCGAGCTGGACCTCACCTCCACCCCGGACCTGCGGGGCGCGGAGCTCGACGGCCTGGCGCTCGGCCGGGTGGTGGACATCCCGCTCAAGTGGTTCCTGTGCGCGGCGGACATCGCGGACGACCCGCTGGGCGGCCCGACGGCGCGGGCGTTCCTCCGCTCAGCTCGTCGGATCGCCACCGGCGTCGAGGCCGCGCTCGACGAGCTGCAGCCCGACCTGGTCCTGCTCCTGAACGGGCTGTTCCTGTTCGAGGGCGTGGCCTGGGCGCTGTGCCAGCAGCGCGGCATCGACGTCGTCACCTACGAGCGGGCGTTCCGCAAGGAGACCCTGGTCTTCCACCGTGGGGTGCCGGCGGGCTTCTACGACTTCTCGGCCGACTGGCCCGACGCGAACCGCCCGCTCACCCCGGCCGAGGACGCCGAGCTCGACGAGTACCTGGCGGCGCGGCGCCGGGGGAGCGCGTTCGACCAGTACTGGGAGTTCCAGGAGAAGGCGGTCGACAAGGGCACGGGCCGGCTCGCCTCGCTCTACACCAACCTCACCTGGGACACCGCGGTGATCGACCGGGACGTCGCCTTCACCGACATCCAGGCGTGGATCTCGGCGTGCATCCGGGCGTTCGCCGACCGGCCGGAGCACCGGTTGGTCATCCGGGTCCACCCTTCCGAGGTGGCCCTGCCCGGCAAGGTCACGCGGGACTCGCTGGCCGCCTACGTGCACCGGGAGTTCCCGGAGCTGCCGCCCAACGTGTCGCTCGTCGAGCCCCACGACACCACCAGCAGCTACCCGCTCATGGACGCCAGCGACGTGGGCCTGGTGTACACGTCGACCACGGGCCTGGAGCTCGCCCTGTCGGGCACGCCGGTGATCGTGGCCGGCGAGACCCACTACCGGGGCAAGGGCTTCACCACCGACGTGTCATCGCCCGAGGGCTTCCTCGCGGCGCTGGACCAGGCGCTCGAGGACCCCTCGTCCCTGCCGGTCGACGTGGCCACGGCCCGGCGCTACGCCCACTTCTTCTTCTTCCGGGCCCCGATCCCGGCGCCCGGCGTGGTCGAGCCGCTGCCCGGGCTCGCCCGCCTCACGGTCGACCACATCGACCAGCTGCGCCCGGGCGCGGACCCGGCCCTGGACCGGATCTGCGACGGGCTCCTGCTCGGCACCAGCTTCGCCAACCCCTGACCCCGCCGATCACCACGTTCAGGTTCGGTTCCGGGCCAAGAGGCCGCGGAGCTCGCTGCGCTCGGCCGTGGTGAGCGACCAGCGCCCGGCCACCGCCAGCCAGGCGGCAAGGCCGAGGGCGCCACCTGCCACCAGCGTCACGAGCGCGCCGAGCGGAGCCAGGACCAGGGCCCCCGCCGCAGCCGTGGCGGTCAGCGCAGGGGCCAGGGTTGGCGCCACGGCGTGGCGGCCGACCTCGCCGATCGACACGTCGGTGGCCCGGGCGACCGCCCTCGCCAGCAGGGGGGTGAGCACGAGGCTGCTGAGGATGGTGGCGACGAAGGCCCCGGCCACCCCGATGTGGCGGACGAGGATGACGGATCCGACCAGGTTCACGACCACGGCCACGGCCGCCGGCCCGAGGATGTCGCCGGCGCGGCCCACGCCCAGCAGCAGGTTGGAGCCGGTGGCCAGCGGCGCCTGGGTGGCCAGGTACGCCATGGCCAGGGCCACCAGCCCGGCGGCCTCGGCGTACTGGGGTGGCAGCCACACCTCCAGGAGCGGGCCGGCCAGCACGGCGACGATGCCGCACAGCGGCAGGGTGAGCAGGCACGTGTACTTGGTGCCGCGCAGCAGGAGCTCTCGGAGCTTCTCGCGGTCGTCGCGGGAGCGGACCCAGGCGGCGCTGGAGGTGGCGGCGTAGCTGGAGGCGCTGAGGAGCGCCGCGACGCCGTTCTGGACCTGGGTGGCGATCTCGACGAGGGCCACCGCAGAGGGACCGAGGATGGCGCCCACGATCGTGCGGTCCATGGTGCGATGGATGACGCCGGTGCTGTTGAGCATCCAGACCCGTCGGCCGTAGTGCAGCAGGTGCGACGCCGTGGTGCGGTCGGCTGACAGGTGGCCGGGGGCGACGGCTCGGCGCACCACCACCAGCGAGGCGGCGGTGGCCACCAGCGTCGCCACCGCCGCGCCGGCGACCACCGCCGGCAGCTGCTCGGTCGTCAGGGCCAGGACCACGCTGGTCACGATCACGAGGGTGCGGCGCAGCGAGTCGAGCGCCCGGCCCCGGTCGATGCGCTGCAGCCCATCGAGGCACGACCCAGCGATGGAGCCGACGAGCTCGAACAGCACCTGGGCGGCGAAGGGCACCAGGGCGAGGCGCAGGTCGGCCACGGGTCGTGTCCGGGCATGCAGATCTCGCCGGGCGAAGGCCTGGCCGAGCACGAGCAGGACGACGGCGCACGCGAGGCCGATGGCGGCGGCGACGGCGAGGGCGGTGCCGACCAGGTCTCGACGCCGTCGTGGTCCTCGACCGCGGCCCGGTCGGCCACGCCCCGGGTGGCGGCGACGCCCATCCCCAGGTCCGCGAGCGACAGCCAGCCGGTGACGGCCGAGAACGTCTGCAGCAGGGCCCACACGCCGAACGCGGCCGTGCCCAGCCCGCGCAGCATCAGGGGCAGGGCGACGAGGGTCAGGAGGATGGTCCAGCCGTTGGCCAGCGCCGTGGCCGCGGTGTTCCGCAGGAGCTGGCGTCGGTAGCGGCCGGGCGGCGCGGCGGGCGACGGTGGGGCGTCGTCGCTCACGTTCAAGTGCGCCCGGCCTGACTCCCAAAGCACATGCCCGCCAGTCTGACCCAGCCCGGGTACCGTCGAGATGATGCCAGCCACCCTCCAGCCTGACCTCGTCGAGGTCCCCTGCGCCGTGTGGCTCGACGAACGTCCATCCGGCCAAGGTCCGTGCGCCGATCGACGACCACGCGGGCGTGCTCGACCTCCCGACGGTCGGAGCCACTGGGTGGTGTGCGATCGCCAGGCCTGCACCAGCCGTTTCCCGGCCTCGACGTTGTCGCCCGGCCTCTACGACGGCGGAAGACTACCACACCACCTGCGGCGGCGTGCCCGAGCACTACGTCCACATTGCCGGCGCCGGTCCGTGGCGGCGCTGGACTGGGCGCTCACCGGCATCCTGGCCTGGGCAGCGCTCGACATCGGGTGCGGCATCGGCGGCGCCCTCGGCAAGAGCTGCGCGACGAGGGCTGGGACGTGGTCGGCGTCGAGCCTGACGGCGACATGGCCGAGGTCGCCTGGGAGCGGTTCGGGCTCGAGGCCACCACCGGCATGTTCGAGGACGACACGTTCCCCGGCGAGCAGTTCGACCTGGCCTACTCGTGCCACGTCTGGGAGCACCTGGCGGACCCGGTCGCCACGTCGGCGGCCGCCCACGCACTGCTGGCCCCGACCGGCGGCCACCTCATGATCGTGGTGCCCACGTTCCGCAAGGCAACCACGCTCGCCTGGTCGTGCTTCACCGCCCCGCACACCTACATGTTCACCGACGTGTCGCTCGGCAACGTGCTGGACCAGGCCGGCTTCGACGTCGTCGACCACGCCTACGTGGGCGCGGCGGACTCCGAGCTCTGGCTGTTGGCCAAGGCCCGCCCCGAGCCGGGACCGACCCGGGTCGAGCCCGTGGCCGAGGACCCGGCCAAGGTCCAGCGCGAGCTGGCCCTGGTGCCGCTGCGGCTGCCGCTCGGCGTGGCCGGTCGGGTCCGCTCGCACGTCCGCACCTTGGCGTCGGACCCCAAGGACTTCGTGGACCGCCTCGGCCGCTGGGCCGGTCGGCGGGCGGAGCGCCTGAAGCGCACGGTCACGCGCTCGTAGCGGTGCCGCCTCAGCGGCGGACGGGGTAGCCGGCGGCGGCCAGGTGGTGCTTGGCCTCCATCGGCGTCTGCTGGGTGAAGTGGTAGATCGCTGCCGCCCCCAGGGCGGAAGCGCCCGCCTCGAGGGCCTCGACCATGTGGTCGAAGGTGCCGCAGCCGCCGGAGGCGATGACCGGGATGGACACGGCGTCGGCCACCGCGGCGATGGTGGCGAGGTCGTAGCCCACCATGGTCCCGTCCCGCTCGATCGACTGCAGGAGGATCTCGCCGGCGCCGGCGGACTCGAGCTGGACCGCCAGGGCGACGGGGTCCAGGTCGGTGGCCTCGGTGGCGGAGCGGAGCCACGCCCGCTCGGGGCCCCCGTCCGCTGCCGGCTTGGTGTCGATCACGGCCACCACGCACTGGACGCCGAACGTCTCGGCCGCGGCCTCGACCAGGCCGGGCGACTCGACCGCGGCGGTGCCGATGGCGACCTTGTCGGCGCCGACCTCCAGCAGGCGGCGCACGTGGTCGATGGTCCGCACCCCGCCGCCCACGGTGAGCGGCATGAAGCAGTCGTCGGCGAGGTCGTCGATCAGCTCGTAGTCCGGCTCGCGGCCCTGGAGGGTGGCGGTCACGTCGAGGAACACGAGCTCGTCGACGCCGCGCAAGTTGTAGACCTTGATGGCCTGCATGGCGCTGCCGACGGCCCGGCGGGAGTCGAAGCGCTCGCCCTTGACCAGGCCGAAGTCCTTGTAGAGCAGCGTCGGGATGATGCGGGTCTTCAGGGTCACGGTCGACCGTCCCAGGCCAGCCAGTTCTTCAGGAGCTGCTGGCCCACCTGCTGGCTCTTCTCGGGGTGGAACTGCATGCCCACGGCGCTCCCGGTGCCGATGACGGAGGTGAACCCACCGCAGTAGGGCGTGGTGGCCAGCGAGGTGGCGGGGTCGTCGCAAGCGATGGCGTAGGAGTGCACGAAGTAGACGTCCCGGTCGGGCTCGACCCCGGCGAACACGGGGTGGGCCACGGTGGGGTGGACCTCGTTCCAGCCGACGTGGGGGACCCGCGGGTCTGCTGCGGTGGGCAACAGCCGGTCCACCGTGCCGCCGACCCAGCCGAGGCCCTCGTGGTCGCCGTGCTCGGTGGACCGAGACGCCATCAGCTGCATGCCGAGGCAGATCCCGAGGAACGGCGCCCCCTGGTCGACGACCTGCTCGCGCAGCGCGCCGTCCAGCCCCCGTGCCCGCAGGTTCTCCATGGCGATGCCGAAGGCACCGACGCCGGGCAGCACGATGCGGTCCGCCTCGGCCAGGTCGTCGGGGTCGCTGGTGACGACGACGGTGGCGCCGACGACCTCGAGCGCCCGGCGCACGGAGTCCAGGTTGCCCATCCCGTAGTCGACGACGGCCACGAACGCCATGGGCGTCAGCCCTCGATCACGTTGTCGTAGTTGACCTTGGTGAGGTTGCCGTGGCGGTCCCGCAGCAGGTTGCCGTGGCGGTCCGTCTCGAAGAGGCGCTTGTTGGTGAAGCGGTCGCAGATGGCGGTGAACTCGTCCAACGTGAGGTCCAGGTCCTCCAGCATCTCGTCGAGCGTCACGCCGAGGTACGAGCTGGGGAACCGCCCATCGTGGATGCGGACCAGCTCGATGGCGTCGGCCCGGCTGAGGCGCTCGCGCCGCACGGCCATGCACGCCAGGTCCGTGGCCCGGCCGAAGCCGTACTTGATGAACTTGAAGTAGTCGTGGATCCCGTGGAAGGCGTTGTCGAGGTTCTCGTAGTTGACGAGGGAGCCTTCGACGAAGTGGGGGTAGGTCTCGAAGCCGTGGGCCTGGGCGATGACCTGGTTGCCCCAGCCGTCCCACGGCAGGTAGTAGCCGAGGAAGATGCCGGTCACGCCGACCTCGGCGAGCTGCTCGTCGGTGGGGTACGTGTACGGGACGAGGTCCCGGGCGGTGATGCCGTCCTGGCCGACGAGATCGCTCACCCGCAGCCCGAGCAGGCCGCCGAACTCCTCCAGCCAGCGCCGGGTGAGCACGTTGTCCTTCGCCGCGGCGGCGGGCCCGCCGTACTCGTTCTGGGAGTTCTCGCCCCACACGATGAGCGGGATGCGCATCTGCACGGCGAGGCGCACGGGCGTGGTGAAGATGCCGACGTGCTCGGGCCAGGAGATGTCGCCGACCTCGCGGAGCGCCAGGCGGTTGATGGTGCGGCGGACCTTCGGGTTGGGCGTGACCTCGACGCTGTCGACCCCGAGGCGGTGGAGGTTGTCGAGGTTGCGGCGCCCGATGTCGGTGAGCCAGCAGGTGGTGGACGTGACCGCCAGCGGGTTGAGGCCGAGCTGCAGGACCCGCAGGGTCTGGAAGGTGGAGTCCTTGCCGCCGCTGACCGGGACGATGCAGTCGTAGTTCGACCCGTCGGCGACCCGGTACCGGCCGAGGATCTCCTCGAGCTCGCGCGCCCGGGCGTCCCAGTCGACCTCGGCGCGGGCGGCGAAGTGCCGGCAGGCGCTGCAGACGCCCTCGTCGTCGAAGAGGATGTCGGGCTTGGTCTCCGGCATGACGCAGCGGGTGCAGTAGCGGATCACGGTGTCCTCGGGGCGGTGGTGAGGGAGTCCAGGGATGATCGGCTCGCAGGTGCGATCATCAAGGCCCATGCTCGCACGCCACCAGGGCCCGGCCTCGGACCCACCCCACCTGGTCCTGCGGGCCGAGGGCGGGCCCGGCCGCGGCGCCGGCCACCTCGCCCGGTGCCTCGCCCTGGGCCAGGCGTGGGTGGCGCGCAAGGGTCGCTGCACCCTCGTGGCCGGGGAGGTCCCGGCGCCGTGGGACGCCCGCTACCGGGACGCCGGCATCGAGCGGGTGGCGCCCGGCGCGGTGCTGGCCCCGGCGGCGGACTGGTGGCTGGTCGACGGCTACGACCTCGGCGTCGGGGACGCGCCCACCGGGGCGCGGCTGGCCCGCATCGACGACCACGCGCTCTCGCCGGCGGCGCCGGTGGACCTGCTGGTGGACCAGAACCTGGGGGCGATGGCGTCCACCTACGACGGCCGGGCCGCGGACGTGCGGGTCGGCACGCGCTATGCCCTGCTCCGAAGCGAGCTGGTGGCGGCAGCCGGGCCCCGCCGGGCCCGGGACCCTCGCCTCGCCCAGCGCACCCTGCGGGTGCTGGTCATGATGGGCGGGGCCCCCGCCGACCACGTCCGGGTCTTCCTCGACGAGGTCGTGGTCGAGCTGGCTCGCACGGACCTGCGGGTGAAGGTGCTCCGCGGCGGCGACGACCCGACCGAGGCCTACGCCACGGCAGACCTGGCCCTCGCCCCTGCCGGCTCGACCAGCTGGGAGCTGGCCCTGTTCGCCGTGCCCGCCGTGCTGCTGTCGGTCGCTGACAACCAGGTGCCCCTGGGCATCGCCATGTCCGAGGCCGGTGCTGCGTCCTTCGTCGGCCCGATCGAGGGCCTTGACCCGGTGCGCCTGGCCGAGACCGTGCGGGTGCTCGCCGCCGACGTGGAGCGGCGGGCCGCGCTGGCCGCCCAGGCTCGCCGGCTGGTCGACGGCTGGGGCGCGCCGCGGGTGGCCACCAGGCTGCGGGCGGACCTGCTGGCGCTGCGCCCGGTCGGCCCCGACGATGCCCGCACGGTCCACCAGCTCAACGACGACCCGCAGGCCCGAGCGGTGTCGCGCTCCACCGCGCCGATCCCGTGGGAGGACCACGAGCGGTGGTTCGCCGCCCGGCTCGTCGACCCGAGCAGCCACCTGTACCTGGCCCACGACGCAGCCGGCGACCTCGTCGGCCTCGTGCGGTTCGCCGTCGATGCCCGGGTGGCCGAGGTGAGCGTCGTGGTCGACGCCAGCCGCCGGGGCCAGGGCTGGGGCGGCCCGCTCATCGATGCCGGCGTCCGCCGCCTGCACGAGGACCTGGCCGCCGCCGGGACGCCCGAGGCCGTCGTGCGGGTCGACGCCATGGTCCGTGCCGATCACCGGGCGTCGGCCACCGCCTTCCTGGACGCCGACTTCGACCCGGCCCCCACCGACCAGGAGGGGTGGCTCCGGTACGCTCGCAGCCATGCCGGTGGCTCCCATGGCTGATCTGCCCGAGGTGCTGCTGGGGGATCGGCCGGTCGGCCCCGCCCACCCGCCGTACGTGATCGCCGAGCTCTCGGCCAACCACGGCGGCTCGCTGGAGGCGGCCGAGCGGGTCCTGCTGCTCGCCGCCGAGGCCGGGGCCGATGCGGTGAAGCTCCAGACCTACACGCCCGCCTCCATGACCCTGGACCTGCACGAGCCGCCGTTCGTGGTGGGGGGCGGCACCCTGTGGGAGGGCCGCACCCTGCACGACCTCTACGAGGAGGCGCAGACCCCCTACGAGTGGCACCCGCGTCTGTTCGCGCTGGCGGCCGAGCTGGGCCTGCAGTGCTTCTCCACGCCGTTCGACCGGGCGGCGGTGGACTTCCTCGAGCAGTTCGACCCGCCCGCCCACAAGATCGCCAGCTTCGAGCTGCTGGACCTGGACCTCATCGCCCACGCGGCAGCGACCGGCCGACCGCTCATCATGTCGACCGGCATGGCCACCGAGGCCGAGGTCGACGACGCGGTCGCCGCGGCCCGCTCCGCCGGCGACGGCGGGATCGTGCTGCTGCGCTGCAACTCCGCCTACCCCGCGGACCCTGCGGAGATGGACCTGGCCGCCATCCCGGCCATGGCAGAGCGCTGGGGCGTGCCCGTCGGCCTGTCGGACCACAGCCCGGGATCGACGGCCGCCATCGTCGCCGCCGGCCTCGGGGCCTGCGCCTTCGAGAAGCACCTCATCGCCCACCGCAGCGACGGGGGACCGGATGCGGCCTTCTCCGCTGAGCCCGACGAGCTGGCCCAGCTGGCCGCCGACGTGCGCCTGGCCGCCACGATCCGGGGCCGGGTGCGCTTCGGCCCGTCGCCGGCCGAGGAGGCCAGCCTGGCCTTCCGCCGCACCCTCTGGGTGGTGGCCGAGGTTGTCGAGGGCGAGGAGCTCACCGCTGAGAACGTTCGAGCCATCCGCCCCGCCGGGGGCCTGGCCCCGAAGCACCTGGCCGAGGTCCTGGGCAAGAAGGCCACGCGAGCGATCGCCAAGGGCACCCCGGTGTCGCCGGACCTCTACGCCTGACGGCCTTCGCTACCTCGTCTGCTGGTCGCCGAGGAGGAGGCGGTACAGGGCTTCCCGTGCCGGCTCGAGCCAGCGGTCGTCGACCCGCACGTCCCGCTCGGTGCGCCCGCCGCCGACGGACACGGTCACCTCGCCGACGGAGGCGCCGTTGACCTCGGCGGACCAGTGCCGCACCCACGGCGACGAGCCGGGCTCGGCGCTCGCCAGCGGCTTCAGCCACAGCTGGTCCGGTCGGGGCTTGGTGGTGCGGCCGACCACCTGCAGGATCCGGTTCCAGCTGGCGGTGAGCGGATCCGGGACGAGGCTGACGATCTCACGGACGCGTGCGAGGTCGTCGGCGGTGTCGACGGTCCAGCGCTCGTCGCCGAGGGGTTGGCCCGAGTGCAGGTTGGCGATGCGGAACCGCTCGGGTCGGCGGTAGACGTAGGGGGTCACGTGCTCGCGGTCCGGCGCCTCGGTGGCCTCGAGCTCGGCCATCCGCAGCGCCCGGGCGGAGAGGACCTCGACGTCCAGGCCCTTCGGGTAGCTGCGGGGTAGGACGTTGCACGTGTAGTCGGCCTCGGCCTCGGCGTGGAGGTCCAGCGCGGCGCGCACGATGAACGGGTCCGTGAGCGGGCAGTCGCCGGTGAGGCGCACCACCGTGTCGGCGGGGTGGAGGGCCATGGCGATGGCGAAGCGGCCGAGCACGTCGGCCTCCGGGCCGCGCACCGCGGCGATGCCGAGCGAGGCGGCGAGCTCGGCGATGGCGTCGTCGGCGGGCAGGTCGCTGGTGGCGACCACGACCTTGGCCCCGGTGAGCCCGGTGATCGGTGCGAGGCGCCGGAGCTGGAAGGCCCGCAGCGGCATGCCGCCCAGGTCCATCAGCACCTTGCCTGGCAGGCGGGTGGAGCCGGCGCGGGCCTGGACCACGATCAGCGGCGCGCCGGTCATGCGAGCAGCCCGCCCAACCCGTCGACCACCCGGTCCACGTCGGCGTCGCCGAGCGTGGGGAACATCGGCAGCGAGATCAGCCCGGCGTACGCCTCCTCCGCGTGGGGGAGGTCTTCGGGCCGGAAGCCCAGGTCCGCGTACACCGGGTGGTGGTGGATCGGCACGTAGTGGACCTGCACCCGGATGCCGGCGGCGTGGAGCCCGTCGAACACCCGGCGCCGCTCGGGCACCCGCACGGCGAACAGGTGATAGCCGTGGCGCCAGCCGTCGGGCGCGGCGGGTGGGAGCAGCAGCGGCAGGTCGGCCAGGCCCTCGCGGTAGCGCTGGGCGATCTGGTTGCGGCGCTCGATCAGGCCGTCGAGCTTGGCGAGCTGGCTGGCGCCGAGGGCGGCCTGGAGGTCCGTGAGCCGGTAGTTGAACCCGAGCGAGCGGACCTCGTAGTACCAGGGGTCCACCTCGGGCAGCCGCTCGATGCCGTGGTTGCGGAACCGGCGGAGGGCATCGGCCAGGTCAGGTCGTTGGTGGTGACCGCACCGCCCTCGGCCGTGGTGACGGCTTCACCGGGTGGAACGAGAAGCAGGCCATGTCCGACCAGGCGCAGCTGCCGACGGGCCCGTCCGGGGGTGTAGACGCGCCCAACGTGGCAGGCGTCCTCGATCACGGCACGGGGCCGGCGGCCCCGGGCCTGGCGGCCAGGTCCACAGGGAGCCCGGCGTAGTGCACGGCCACCAGCGCATCGATGCCCTCGGGCACGGCCTCGAGGTCCACGTTGAGGGTGGCCGGGTCGATGTCCACAGTTGGGCGTGGCACCCACGTAGCGGGCGCAGGCAGCCGGCGCGGAGAACGTGAGGGGCGACGTGGCCACCACGGACCCCGGGCAGGCCCGGCGGCCGCGGCGGCGCCGTGGAGCGGCGGTCCCGTTGGCGAAGGCGACGGCGAAGCGGGCGCCGGTGGCGTCCACCAGGGCGGCCTCGAACCGCTCGATGTCGGCCCTTGGGTCAGCCAGTCGCCCCGGAGGACCTCGACGACGGCATCGACGTCCGCGTCGTCGATGGTCTGGCGCCCGTAGGGGAGGGGCGCCGGGGCGCCCTCAGGCGTCGAGGACACGGCGAAGCTCGTCGGGGCCGAGCCACTCGTCGTTGGTGTTGCTGGCGTAGATGAGCCGTCGTCGAGCGCCTTGCCGGCCACCCGCCCCAGGGTGGTCCGTCCACCAGGGGTGCTCGGGCGGCACGACGAACGTCGCCGGCATCGATGGTGTGGCGGCTCTCGTCGTCGGTGATCAGCACCTCGTGGAGCTTCTCGCCGGGGCGGATGCCGATGATCTCGACGGGCAGGTCAGGGCCATGGCCTTGGCCAGGTCGACCACGGTCATGGAGGATCTTCAGGATGAAGATCTCGCCGCCGACGCTGTAGGTCATGGCGTACTCGACGAGGTCCACCGCCTGGGGAGCGTGATCCAGAACCGGGTCATGCGCTCATCGGTGATGGTGAGGCGCCCCTCGCCGATCTGCTTGCGGAACAGCGGCACCACCGAGCCGCGGGAGCCGACCACGTTGCCGTAGCGCACGCAGGAGAGGCGCGTCTCCGAGCCCGCCGCGTAGGCGTTGCCCTGGACGATGATCTTCTCCTCGCAGAGCTTGGTGGCGCCGTAGAGGTTGACCGGGTTGACGGCCTTGTCCGTGCTGAGGGCCACGACCTGCTCGACACCGGTGTCGATGGCGGCGTCCACGATGTGCTGGGCGCCGAGCACGTTGGTCTGCACGGCCTCGAACGGGTTGTACTCGCACGCCGGCACCTGCTTCATGGCCGCGGCGTGGATCACGATGTCCGCGCCCTTCATGGCCCGGGTGAGGCGGCTGCGGTTGCGGACGTCGCCGACGAAGAAGCGCAGCTGGTCGTGGCCGGCGTAGAGCGCCTGCATCTCGGACTGCTTGAGCTCGTCGCGGCTGAACACGCGCAGCGTGGTGTCGGGGTGCTCGGTGAGGATCCGGTCGACGAACGCGTGCCCGAACGAGCCGGTCCCACCGGTCAGGAGGATGGTCTTCCCTGCGAGGTCCATGCGCCGCCCATCTTGGCCCCTGCCACGGCCCCGATCGGGGACCCGCCGAGGGGCGGGCGAGGGTCAGACGGGCAGGCCCTGGGTGATGTCCAGCATCCGCTGCAGTGCCACCTTGGCCCACTCGTTGGTGTGCTCGTCGACGGTGATGCGATTGAGGATGCGGCCCTCCACCAGGTTCTCCAGCACCCACGCCAGGTGCGGGGCGTCGATGCGGAACATGGTCGAGCACGGGCAGACCAACGGGTCCAGGCTGACCACCGTCTTGTCCGGCGTCTCCGCGGCCAGCCGGTTGACCAGGTGGATCTCGGTGCCCACGGCGATGGTGCTGCCGACCGGGGCAGCGGCGACGGCCTTGATGATGTAGTCGGTGCTGCCCACCTGGTCCGCGATCGAGCAGACCTCGTGGGCGCACTCGGGGTGCACGATCACGATGCCGTCGGGGTGCTCGGCCCGGAACGCCGCCACATGGGCGGGGGTGAAGCGCTGGTGCACCGAGCAGTGGCCCTTCCAAAGGAGGAACGTGGCGTCGCGGACCTCGTCGGGGGTGAGCCCGCCGAGCTCCAGCCGGGGGTTCCACACCCGCATGTCGTCGAGCGAGTAGCCCATGGCCACGCCGGTGTTGCGGCCCAGGTGCTGGTCCGGGAAGAACAGGACCTTCTGGCCTCGGGTGAACGCCCACTCGAGGATCTCCCGGGCGTTGGTGCTGGTGCAGACCGCCCCACCGTGCTCGCCGACGAACGCCTTCAGCGCCGCGCTCGAGTTCATGTAGGTGATGGGCACGAGCTGATCGGTGTCGATCACCTCGCCGAGCGCCTCCCAGGCCTCGGTGACCTCGTCGAGGTCGGCCATGTCGGCCATCGAGCAACCCGCGTTCAGGTCCGGCAGGACGACGGCCTGGTGGTCGCCGGTCAGCACGTCGGCCGACTCGGCCATGAAGTGCACGCCGCAGAAGACGATGTAGTCCGCCTCCGGGCGCTCCTGGGCGAGCACCGACAGCCGGTACGAGTCGCCCCGGGCATCGGCCCAGCGCATCACCTCGTCGCGCTGGTAGTGGTGGCCGAGGATGAAGAGGCGGTCGCCCAGCGCGGCCTTGGCCGCACCGATCATCTCGGCCAGCTCGTCCTGCGACGCGTCGCGGTACCGCTCGGGAAGGGGGGTCTGGAGCCTGAGCACGGGGCCTCCGGTGAGGTGGAGATCCCGCTTGGTGCCGGTGGGGACAGCCTGGTCGCCTCGCCACGTCGGCACGGGATCGGATTGGGCCGGATGCCAGGCCGGCATGCCGCAGCGTAGTGCGTGGTCCACCGAGATCCGCCCAACGACTGCTCAACTGGTGCCGTGAGGGGCCGAAGGAACCAGGTGACCGCTGCTGCTCCCCCTGCGCCGGCGCGGGGCCGCCGCCACGGCGACGTGGTGGCCACCGCCGTCATCGCGGCCGTCATCTGCTTCGCGCTCGTGGGCTACTGGTTCGGCATGGTCGTCAGCGCGCCCGGCCCCCAGGACAAGGAGGAGGCGGGCCAGCTGATCTCCTCGATGTACGACCCGCCCACCAACGCCATCGAGCACGCTGGTCAAGGGTGACGGCCAGCTCTTCGCCGGCCAGGCCACCGACCCGCTCGTCCACCACCCCGACATGGTCCGGGGCGGGCCCAACGAGCAGGCCTACCGCTACCAGCGCCCGATGTACGGCTGGCTGGGATGGATCGCGTCCGGTGGCCAGCGCGGCGCGGTGGCCTGGGGCCTGGTGCTGGTGACCGCCGCGTCGGTGGTGCTCTTGGTCTACGGCACGGCGTCGTGGCTCGCGGCCAAGGGCGCGGACCCGCGCTGGGCCCTCACGATCTTGGCCATGCCCGGCGTGTTCGTGGACCTCACGTGGGTGGGCCCCGAGGCGCTCGGCGTCGCGCTCGTCGTGCTCGGCTTGCGCCGGTGGATGCGGGTGCAGCCGGGGGCGGTGGCCGATCGGCTGGTGCCCGACGCCGCGCCGGACTGGGGCGCCGTCGCCCTGTTCGCCGCGGCCGGCCTGTGCCGGGAGACCCTGCTCCTCGTCCCGTTCGTCCTGATGGTGGCCGCGGTGCTGCGCCGCCGGCTGCCGCAGGCCATCGCTGCCGCCCTCGCCGCGGTGCCCTACGTCCTGTGGGTGCTCTACCTCAAGGTCCAGATCGGCGCCTGGCCGAAGGGCTCGGTGGGCGGGCGGCTGTCCGTCCTGCCCTTCGGCGGGATGCTCGACGCCTCCCACGGCTGGGCGTCGTTCGACCCGTTCTTCGCCGCCGCGCTCGTGGGCCTCGCGGTCGCCGCCCTGGTCTGGGGCAAGGAGAGCGGGCTGCGGCCGCTGGTCGCCGCCAACCTCGCCCTGGCCGCCACGCTGGGCGAGCCGGTGTGGCACCGCTTCCCGGACTTCGGCCGGGTGCTGCTGCTCGAGGGCGTCTTGTCGCTCATCGCCCTGCTCGTCGCCCGCCAGGTCCGCCGGGGCCAGGCCGGCACCGCCGAGGAGGCCGACGACGAGCAGCCTGCGGCCACCGTCACCGCCTGACCTGTCCGGCTCGGCCGCCGATCCGGCAACCTAGGGGGCGTGGTCCAACGCCCTCCCGCCGGCACGATCCCCGACGCGCCCGGCTCCTACCAGTTCAAGGACGCCCACGGCCGGGTGATCTACGTCGGCAAGGCCAAGAGCCTGCGCTCGCGCCTGTCGAACTACTTCCAGGCCAACCTGCCGGTGAAGACGGCCCAGATGGTGGCGACGGCCGAGACCGTGGAGTGGATCCAGGTCCGCAACGACGTCGAGGCGCTGCTGCTCGAGAACGAGCTCATCAAGCGGTACAAGCCCCGCTTCAACATCCGCCTGGTCGACGACAAGAGCTACCCGTTCCTGGCGGTGACCGTGTCCGACGAGTGGCCGCGCCCGATGGTGATGCGCGGCGCCCGGAAGAAGGGCGTGCGCTACTTCGGCCCCTACGGCCACGCCTACGCCATCCGGGAGACGCTGGACCTGCTGCTGCGGACCTTCCCGGTGCGGACCTGCTCGGACAACAAGCTCGAGCACCACCGCCGCCTCGGCCGGCCGTGCCTGCTGTTCCACATCGAGAAGTGCTCGGGCCCGTGCGTCGGCGAGGTGACCCCCGAGCAGTACCAGGGCTACGTCGACGAGCTCCTGCAGTTCCTGGAGGGCGACACCGACGAGGTGGTCCGCCGGCTGGAGGCGGGCATGCGCGAGGCGGCCGACGAGCTGGAGTTCGAGCGGGCCGCCCGCCTGCGGGACCGGCTCACGGCGGTCACCAAGGCGATCGAGCGCCAGCAGATGGTGGCGGACCGCAGCGAGGACCTCGACGTGATCGGCGTGGCCGACGACGAGCTCGAGGCGTCGGTCCAGGTGTTCCACGTGCGCAAGGGCCGGGTCGTGGGGCGCAAGGGCTTCGTGATGGACAAGGTGGAGGACCTGACCCAAGAAGAGCTGACCGGTCGCATCCTGGAGGGCCTCTACGACCCGCCCCCGCCGATCGGCATGCCCAAGCAGGTCCTGGTGCCCTCGGACCCCGATGACCTGGACCTGTACCAGCGCTGGCTCACGGACCTGCGGGGCTCGGCCGTCTCCGTCCGGGTGCCCCAGCGTGGCGAGAAGCGGGCGCTGCAGCAGACCGTGGCCCAGAACGCCAAGGAGGAGCTGGTGCGCCACCGGCTGCGCCGGGCCACGGACCACAACAGCCGGGCCAAGGCGCTCAACGAGCTGCAAGACGCGCTGGACCTGCCGGAGGCCCCGCTGCGCATCGAGTGCTACGACATGAGCCACCTCCAGGGCACGGACTACGTGGGCTCGATGGTGGTGATGGAGGACGGCCTCCCCAAGAAGTCCGAGTACCGCCGGTTCAAGATCAAGAGCGGCCAGGGCAACGACGACTTCCAGGCCATGGAAGAGGTCCTGACCCGCCGGCTCACCGCCTACGTCGAGGATCGCCAGCGCCCGGTGGCAGAGCGGGGCAAGTTCTCGTACCCGCCCCAGCTGCTCCTGGTCGATGGCGGCAAGGGCCAGCTCGGCGTGGCCGTGCGGGTCCTGACCGAGCTCGGCCTGGACGAGGAGATCCCGGTGGCGTCGCTCGCCAAGCGGTTCGAGGAGGTGTACGTCCCCGGTCGGGCCGACCCCATCCGCATCCCGCGCCAGTCCGAGGCCCTGTACCTGCTGCAGCGCCTGCGCGACGAGTCCCACCGCTTCGCCATCACGTTCCACCGCGAGCTGCGGGGCAAGCGCATGACGGCCTCCGCGCTCGACGGCATCCCCGGCCTCGGCGAGACCCGCCGCAAGCGCCTGCTCAAGGAGCTGGGCAGCCTGAAGAGGGTGCGAGAGGCGAGCCTGGACGACCTCGAGGCCCTCACCTGGCTCCCCGACGCGGTGGCCAAGGCGGTCTACGACCACCTCCACGACCCCACCGCCCGCTGAGGGCGGCTCAGGCGTCGGCGAGCCAGGGCGGGCCGAGGGCCACGATCTCGGCGTGGACCGGGCACGCGGGGTGGTGGGCGCCGGCGATCCAGCCGGTCGACATCAGGAACTCGCCGGTGATCTCGCCACCGGTGAACCGGAACGTGCGCTTGAAGAGCTTCACCCAGCCGTCCTTGTCGAGCGGGTGGTGGGCGGCGAGCCACCGGTCGAAGCCACCGTGGCTGTCGCGCATCGAGGCGATCACCGCGGCGTTGGCGATGGCGGCATCGACCTTGAGCCGGTTGCGGATGATGCCGGCGTCGGCGAGCAGGCGCTCCCGGTCGGCCAGCCCGTAGGCGGCCACCCGGTCCACGTCGAACCCGTCGTAGGCGGCGCGGAACCCGGCCTGCTTCTTCAGGATGGTCAGCCACGACAGGCCGGCTTGGTTGATCTCGAGCACGAGCCGCTCGAACAGGGCGGCCTCGTCGGCCACGGGGAAGCCGTACACCTCGTCGTGGTAGGGCCCGTGCCACTCGTGGCCAGGGGCGATGGCGCAGTAGGAACCGCTGGGCACCACGTCGTCGGCCATGGCGGCACGGTAGCCACCGGCGATCCGCAGCACGCGTGCCGGCGGCGCGTAGCGTCGAGGTGTGCAGGAGGACGTGGATCTCTGGGAGGCGCATGCCTCGTGGTGGCAGGACGGCTTCACCGAGGGGGCCGACCCCGAGTACGAGGAGCAGATCCTCCCGATCGCGGCCAACCTGCTGGAGGGCTACGACCGGGTCCTGGACGTGGGCACCGGCGAAGGCCAGGTGGCCCGGCTGGCCGTCGGGCAGGGGAGCAGCCTCGTGGCCGGCGTGGACCCGACCGCGGCCCAGGTCGAGGTGGCCGCGGCCCGTGCCGGCGGGCCGGTGTACGCCCGGGCCGGCGCCGACGCGCTGCCCTTCGCCGATGGCGCGTTCGACGCGGTCGTGGCCTGCCTGGTGTTCGAGCACATCGAGGCGGTGGACGCTGCTATCGAGGAGGTGGCCCGGGTGCTGCGGCCGGGCGGGCGGTTCGCCTTCTTCCTGAACCACCCGCTCCTGCAGACGCCCGGCAGCGGGTGGATCGACGACCACTGGCTGGACCCGCCCGAGCAGTACTGGCGCATCGGGCCGTACCTGGTGGAGGACCTGTCGGTCGAGGAGGTGGAGAAGGACGTGTTCATCCCGTTCATCCACCGTCCGATGAGCCGGTACGTGAACGCCATGGCCGAGTCCGGGCTGGTCCTGCGCCGCATGCTGGAGCCGGCACCGCCGCCCGGGTTCCTCGACCGCGCCCCGGAGTACCGGGAGGCGGCGTCGATCCCGCGGCTGCTCGTCCTGGTCGCCGAGCGCGAGGGCGGTGCATGACCGACCTGGACGACCCGCCGGTGGCGGACACCCCGATGTGGCTCTCGCACCACTGGCCCTCGGGGTACGACCGCTGCGCGGTGATCGGGGGGAAGCACGTCTGCCGGCGCTGCCTCGTCCTGTACCCGGTGGCCTTCGTGACCGGCGTGGCCATCAGCATCGGCACCTGGTGGGACAGCGCCTGGGACCCGTGGGTCCTGTGGCTGGGCCCGCTGCCCGGCGTCATCGAGTTCGTGCTCGACAACCTGGGGATGGTCCGGTACTCGCCCGTGCGCCAGATGGTCCTGTCTGCGGGCGGGGCGGTGGCTGCCGGCGTGGGCTACACCCGCTACATCGACCACATGGCCGACGGGCTCGTGTGGTCCGTGGTCGCCGTCTACACCACGGTGTGCGTCCTGGCGGTGGTGGTCGGCTCGCGCCGGAAGAGGCGGGCCGAGGCGTGAGCAACCGGGCCCTGCTGCGCCGCGAGCAGGTCCGCCGCAAGGTCGGGTCCGAGCGGCCCGAGATCGGCGACGGCGAGCTGCTCGTGCTGATCGCCTGCAACCTGGTCGCCACGGTCGGGCTCGCTGGCGACATCGCCCGACACCTGGAGGACCCAGGGAACCTGGGCGGCGACTTCCTCGCCGGCTGGCACCTGGTGCTCTACGGCGGGGTGCTCGGGGTGGGGGCGTGGCTCGGGGTCGGGGCGATCCGCAAGGGCCCGTCGTTCCTGCTGTCGGCCCTCACGACCACGATCGGGTTCTGCCTCCTGGCGCTCGGCGGCATGGCCGACGCCGTCTGGCACGCCCGCTTCGGGGTCGAGGCCGAGGTCGAGGCGCTCGTCAGCCCGCCGCACCTGATGGTGTTCAGCGGCCTCGTCCTGCTCCTCACCTCGCCGATCGTGGTGCTGTGGCGCCGCCCGGCCCGTCGCCTCGGCGTCGTGGAGTCCGTCGTCGCGCTGGGCTCGACCGTGGCCACGGTCCTGGTCGTGAGCCTGTTCACCGGGTTCCTCTCGCCGCTCGCCTCCGGCATGTCGCTGTCTGCCGGCTACACCGAACCGCTCGTGGGCGAGTCCCCCGTGGACTACGACCAGGTGCGCGGCCTGGGCATCGCGGTGTTCACCACCATCTTGTTGGTGGCGGCGTTCACCCTCGTGCTGGCCCGGTTCCGGCCCATGCCCGGCCTGACGGGCGTGGCCGTGTTCCTCTGCGGCGCGCCGGCGCTGGCCATCACCGACGCCCAGGCGATCCGCCCGCTCGTGCTGGGCTACGCCATGGCCGGACTGGTGCTGGAGGCGATGGTGGCCTTGCTCGGCAAGCCCACGCTGGACCGGGTCGGCGCTGCCGCGTCGGGCGCGGCCATGAGCGCCATGCTCTGGCTCGCCACCTTCGCCCTGCTGGCGCGCGAGGACCGCCTGGGGTGGAGCACCTCCATGTGGACGGGGACCGTCGTGCTCGCCGGGCTGGTGGGTGCGGCGACCGGCGCGATCGTGGGCCGGTCGGATCCGTAGGATGGCGGCGTGACGGACTTCGTCGTGATCACCGGGCTGTCGGGCGCCGGGCGGTCCACCGCCGCGGACGTCCTCGAGGACCTCGGCTGGTTCGTGATCGACAACATGCCGGTCGCCCTCATGCCCAAGGTGGCGGAGCTCGCCGTGCAGCCCACCTCGGCCACGGACCGGGTGGCCTTCGTCGCTGGCTGGAACACCGCGCCGGCGGAGCTCATGCCGATGGTGGACGACCTGCGGCGCGCCGGGTCCTCGGTGCGCACCCTCTTCCTGGATGCCGGGACCGACGTGCTGGTCCGCCGCTACGAGAGCAGCCGGCGCCGCCACCCGGCCTCCACCGGTGAGCTCCTCTCGGCGGCGATCGAGCAGGAGCGGGCGCTGCTCGAGCCGCTGCGGGCGGTGGCCGACGTGGTGGTCGACACCAGCGACCTGAACGTGCACCAGCTGCGGGATCGGGTGACCGAGCTGTTCGACGACGACGGCCGGTCGCCGGGCATGCAGGTCAACGTCACGTCGTTCGGCTTCAAGCACGGCGTGCCCACGGACGTCGACATGGTGCTGGATTGCCGCTTCCTGCCCAACCCGCACTGGGTCGACGAGTTGCGCCCCCAGACCGGCACCGACGTGCCGGTGCGGGACTACGTGCTCGGCAGCGACCTGGCGGCCTCGTTCCTGGCCCGGCTCGACGCGCTGCTCGACGTGCTGCTCCCGGCCTACGCGGCCGAGGGCAAGGCCTACCTGACGCTTGCGTTCGGGTGCACCGGCGGACGCCACCGATCGGTGGCGATCTCCGAAGAGGTGGCCCGCCGGTTGCGGGAGCTTGCGGCTCGCCCGGCGTGC
Organism: Acidimicrobiales bacterium; assembly: GCA_046331115.1. Lineage (GTDB taxonomy): Bacteria > Actinomycetota > Acidimicrobiia > Acidimicrobiales > Iamiaceae > Aquihabitans. Next base: position 14,110 of record JAXLRJ010000011.1, on the reverse strand, counting down.
TCCACCGCGACATCGCCAAGGACGGCTGACCGTGGACCCTTCGGGGCCGGTCGTCGTGGCCATCGGTGGCGGCCACGGCCTGTCGGCCACCCTGCGCGCCGTGCGCCGCTACGCCAGCAAGGTCACCGGCATCGTGTCGGTGGCGGACGACGGTGGGTCCTCGGGGCGGCTGCGCGAGCGCATCCCGGACCTGCCCGCGCCGGGCGACGTGCGCAAGTGCCTCGGCGCCCTGGCCGCCGACGACGAGCCCTTCGCCCGCATCCTGGAGCACCGACTGGGGGAGGGGGACCTGGAGGGCCACGCCGTCGGCAACCTGCTCCTCACCGCCCTCACCTTCGAGCTCGGCTCGTTCCAGGCGGCGGTCGACGAGGTCGGCAACCGGGTCGGCGCCGTCGGCCGGGTGCTGCCGGCGACCCAGGTCGCCGTCGAGCTCGTGGGCACCACGGCCTCGGGCGGGCGCGTGGCCGGCCAGGTGGCGGTGCACGAGACGCCGGGCATCGAGCGGCTGGAGCTGCGCCCGGCCGAGGCGTCGTCGTCACCGGAGGTCGCCGAGGCGATCCTGGAGGCGGACCAGGTGCTGGTGGGGCCCGGGTCGCTCGTGACGTCGGTGCTGGCGGCCGCCATCGTCCCGGCGGTCCGCGACGCGCTGGCCCAGACCTCGGCCCAGCGCATCCACCTGGCGAACCTGGCGCCCCAGGACCCCGAGACGCTGGGCATGGGCCCGGCGGAGGAGACCGACCTGCTGCTGGGCCACGGCGTGGCGCTCGATGCCGTCCTGCTGTCGCCCGAGCGGGCCGAGCAGCACCCGCCGCCGGCGCCCCGGGCCGAGGGGCCGGCGTGGCTGGTGCGCCCGGTGTGCCGGCCCGCCGCCCGGGTGCACGATCCGGTGCTGCTGGCCGATGCCCTGCGTTGGGCCGCATCCCAGCGGGTCGGTTAGGTTCCGAAGCACAGAGCAGGCGCCACGAGATCGGGCGATCGGGCCCGCTGCGCCGGGAACCACAGTGAGGTTGCACCACCCATGACCATCCGCGTCGGCATCAACGGGTTCGGCCGCATCGGCCGGAACTTCTTCCGGGCCGTGAAGGAGCAGGGGGCGGACATCGACTTCGTCGCCGCCAACGACCTCGGCTCGGTGGCCACCATGGCCCACCTGCTGAAGAACGACTCGGTCATGGGTCGCTTCGACGGTGACGTCAAGGTCCACGAGGACGGCATCGAGGTGGACGGCGACGTCATCAAGATCCTGGCCGAGCGGGACCCCGCCAAGCTCCCGTGGGGGGACCTCGGCGTGGACGTGGTGATCGAGTCCACCGGCTTCTTCACCGACCGCGACAAGGCTGCCGCCCACGTCGAGGCCGGCGCCCCGCGCGTCATCGTCTCGGCCCCGGCCACCAACGCCGACGCCACCTTCGTGGTCGGCGTCAACGAGGACACCTTCGACCCGGCGAACCACATCGTGGTGTCGAACGCCTCCTGCACCACCAACTGCTTCGTGCCCATGATCAAGGTGCTCGACGATGCCTTCGGCGTCGAGAAGGGCCTCATGAACACGATCCACGCCTACACGGGCGACCAGCAGCTGGTCGACGGCCCCCACAGCGACCTGCGCCGGGCCCGCGCCGCCGCCATCAACATCGTGCCCACCTCCACGGGTGCCGCCCGGGCCACCGGCCTGGTGCTGCAGGCCATGCAGGGCAAGCTCGACGGCACGTCGCTCCGCGTCCCGGTGCCCACCGGCTCCATCACGGACTTCACCGGCGTGCTCAAGACCGACGTCACCGTCGACGCGGTGAACGAGGCCTTCGCCGCCGCCTCCGCCGACGGTCGCCTCGCCGGCATCCTGCTCTACAGCACCGATCCGCTGGTGTCCTCGGACATCGTGGGCACCCCGTACTCGGTCACCATCGACGGCGGCCTGACCATGGCCATGGGCAACCTGGTCAAGGTGTGCGGCTGGTACGACAACGAGTGGGGCTACAGCAACCGCCTCGTCGATCTGACCAAGATCGTCGGCGCTGCCAACAAGTAGCACCGGACGGCTGCACCCATGATCAACGGAGTGCCCCAGCTGGAGGACCTCGGCGACGTCGCTGGCAAGCGGGTCCTGGTGCGTTGCGACTTCAACGTGCCGATCCGAGACGGCCAGATCACCGACGACCTCCGCATCCGCGCTGCCCTGCCCACGCTGCAGTGGCTGCAGGAGCACGGCGCCACGGTCACGGCGTGCAGCCACCTGGGCCGCCCCAAGGGCGAGCCCGACCCTGCGTACTCGATGGACCCGGTGCGGGCTCGGCTGGCCGAGCTCGCACCGGGCGTCGAGCTCCTGGAGAACCTGCGCTTCGACGCGGGGGAGACCAAGAACGACCCGGCCTTCGTGGCCAAGCTGGTCGAGGGCCAGGACCTCTACGTGAACGACGCCTTCGGCGCGTCGCACCGGGCCCACGCCTCGATCGTCGGCCCGCCCCAGACGCTGCCGTCGGCAGCCGGGCGCCTCCTCGAGAAGGAGGTCGAGGTCCTCCTCGGCGCCCGCAACGACCCCCGCCGGCCCTTCATCGCCATCCTCGGCGGCTCGAAGGTGTCCGACAAGCTCGGCGTGATCAACGCCCTCCTCGACGTGTGCGACGGGCTGATCATCGGTGGCGGCATGTGCTTCACCTTCCTGAAGGCGATGGGCCACTCGATCGGTGCCTCGCTCTGCGAGGACGACCAGGTCGGCACCTGCGAGGCGCTGCTCGCCAGCGGCGCCACCATCCACCTGCCCTCGGACATCACCGCCCTCGGCCCCGGCGGCAAGATCGGCGACCCGTCCGCCGGCGGCGAGGTCCGCCAGTTCGGCCGGGACCTGCCCGACGGCTGGATGGGCCTCGACATCGGCCCGGGCACGGCCGCCGAGTTCTCCGACGTGATCGGCGAGGCCCGCCAGGTCCTGTGGAACGGCCCGATGGGCGTGTTCGAGGACCCGCGCTTCGAGGCCGGCACCCGCACGGTCGCCGAGGCCGTGGCGGACTGCCGCGGCTTCACCGTGATCGGCGGCGGCGACTCGGCCGCGGCGGCCGCCCAGTTCGGCCTGGCCGACCGCATCGACCACGTGTCGACCGGCGGTGGCGCCTCGCTGGAGCTCATCGAGCAGGGCGACCTGCCCGGGCTCGAGGCGCTGCGCAACGCCCCCAACGCCCGCTGATCCCACCCCACCTCCCGCATCGGAGCCCGTGATGGCCAAGACCGCCCGCACCCCGCTCATCTCCGGCAACTGGAAGATGAACCACAACCACTTCGAGGCCATCCAGACGGTCCAGAAGCTGGCCTACCTGCTCCACAAGGACGACTACGAGGTGGTCGACGTGTCGGTGCACCCGCCCTTCACGGACATCCGCTCGGTCCAGACGGTGCTCGAGGCGGACGACATCCCGATCCGCATCGGTGCCCAGCACTGCTACTTCGAGGAGAAGGGTGCGTTCACCGGCGAGGTGTCGCCGGCGATGCTGGCCAAGCTCAACGTCGAGCTGGTGATCGTGGGCCACTCGGAGCGCCGGGAGATATTCGGCGAGACCGACGAGCTCGTGAACAAGAAGGTGCACGCCGTCTTCAAGCACGGCATGACCCCGATCCTGTGCTGCGGCGAGACGCTCGAGGAGCGCGAGGCCGGTGGCGCGGAGGAGAAGGTGAGCGGCCAGGTGCGCGCCGGGCTCGCGGGCCTGTCGGCCGAGCAGGTGGCCTCGATGGTGATCGCGTACGAGCCGATCTGGGCGATCGGCACCGGCAAGACGGCCACCGCCGACGACGCGCAGGCGATGTGCAAGGTGGTCCGCGACACCGTCGCGGAGGTCGCCGGGGCGGACGCGGCGGCCGCGGTCCGCATCCAGTACGGCGGTTCGGTGAAGGGCTCGAACGCCGCCGAGCTGATGTCCCAGCCCGACATCGACGGCGCCCTGGTGGGCGGCGCGTCGCTCGTCGCGGAGGACTTCGCGGCGATCGTGCAGTACCGCGACCAGGCCTGACGGCTCATTCCTGCGCGTCGGCGTTTCAGTCGACCGGATCTGACGAAACGTCAGTTTCATCGCGTCGTCGCAGGTCACAGCGGGTGCGGTTGTACCAGGACAAGCGCCCGGTTTGGCGGGGACACCTCGCGGTCAGCAGACCGACATCGCACGGTCATCTGGGCCTTGTTAGGGTCAGGCGAGCGTGCCCTGGGGTGACCTGGGTCACGCGCACCAATCCCCCCGCCCCCGGGATCGTCGCCACCGCGGCGGCTCCCACAGCTCCCAACCTGGAGGCACTGCATGGCACGTCCAACCGTCCGAACCGGCCTGGTGGCCGGCGCACTCGCCCTGGCGCTCCTCGCCAGCGGGTGCGGCAGCTCGAGCGATTCCAGCTCGAGCGACAAGAACTCCAACAGCGGGAGCAACACCGCTGACGAGCTCGCGAAGACCGACTGCGGTCAGCTCGAGTACGACAAGGACGCGCCGTCCGGTGGCACCTTCACCGACTACGCGTACCTGTCGGACTCCGGCACCAACACGAGCTTCGACCCGGGTGCGGTGCAGACCCTCTCGGAGTCGCAGATCACCACGGCCCTCTACGACGGCCTGACGGACTTCGACTTCAGCGACAAGTGCAACCCGGAGCTCAAGGGCGACGTGGCCTCCAGCTGGGAAGCCAACGCTGATGCCACCGAGTACACCTTCAAGATCAAGGAAGGCCTCAAGTACTCGAACGGCGATCCGCTGAAGCCGTCGGACTTCAAGGCTGCCTGGGAGCGCAACGGCTCGCAGAAGCTGGCCTCTGCCTACTCGTACCTGATCGGCTACATCGAGGGCGGCGACAAGCTGCTCGACGGCACCGCCACGGAGCTGTCCGGCGTGACCGCCGACGACGAGGCCATGACCCTCACGGTCAAGCTGTCGGGCGCCAACGCGGACTTCCCGTCGATCGTGACGCACCCCTTCTTCTCGCCGGCCAACCCGGCGGACCTCGCCAAGATCGGCGAGACCACCGGTTGGGGCACGAAGGGCCTCACCGTCGGCAACGGCCCCTTCATGCTGGAGAAGGCCGATGAGAAGGAAGTCGTGCTCGTCCCCAACCCGAACTGGGACGGCAACGTGTACGGCGACAAGAAGGCGAAGCTGGACAAGCTCGTCTTCAAGCAGACCATCGACGTCGAGACCGCCTACCAGGCGTTCGAGGCTGGCGAGGGCGACGACGCCCCCGTGCCGTCCGGCAAGTACCAGGACGCCATGGCCGCCTACCCGAAGAACTCGGTGGTGGACCCGAACCTGGGCTCCTACTACTTCGACTTCGGCGAAGACGACCCGCAGGTCGGTGGTGAGAAGAACGTCAAGCTCCGCCAGGCGATCTCGCTCGCGATCGACCGCGAGGAGCTGAACGAGAAGGTGTACGAGGGCACTCGCACCATCTCGACCGGCCTCGTCCCGCCCGGCACCCCCGGGTACAAGGAAGGCCTCTGCGACTACTGCAAGCTCGACGTCGCCAAGGCGAAGAAGCTGTACGAGGAGTGGCAGTCCGAGGGCGGCAAGCTCACCAAGCCCATCAAGATCAACTTCAACGAGGGTGGCAGCCACGGTGACGTGGCCGCGATCATCCAGGCCAACCTGAAGGACAACCTGGGGATCGACACCGAGCTGGCCGGCGTGGCCGAGGACTACTTCAAGGTGGTCGCGGAGCCCGGTGGCTGCCAGCTCTGCCGCTCCGGTTGGTACGCGGACTACCCGACGTACGGCAACTTCATGGTCGACCTGTTCTCGAAGGCCTCCATCGGTGGCAACAACTTCGGGCGCTTCGACAACGCGGAGTTCGAGAAGCTGATCAAGCAGGCCCAGGCCGAGACCGACGACACCAAGCGTGGGGAGCTCTACAACCAGGCAGAGTCCCTCATGCTGAACGACCAGACCGCGGCCGTGCCGCTCGTCTGGTACACGGGTGGCCAGGTCTTCCGGGACCGCGTCCTCAACTACGACCAGCCCCCGCTCGGCATCATGCTGTGGGAGCGCATGTCGGTCCAGAGCTGACGCACCACTGAGCACGTGCAGGGGGCCGAGCCGCAGGGCTCGGCCCCCTCTCGTGCCCGCCCTCGCTTCCCTTCGCCAACCTGACCTCTGCTGACTCCCCCCGTCTGACGTCGCACCGACCCCGAGGCCTCCATGGGCACGTTCCTCCTGCGCCGCACCTTCCAGCTCCTCTTCGTCCTCTGGGGCGGCGCCACCATCCTCTTCTTCCTCTTCTGGGTGCTGCCGGTGAACCCGGCCGAGAAGATCGCGTCGGGCCCTGGCGGCAAGAACCCCGACCCCCGAGTGGTGGCCAACATCGAGAAGAAGCTGGGCCTCGATCAGCCGCTGCTCGTCCAGTACAAGAACTACATGGGCGACCTGATCCACGGTGACCTGGGCACGTCCTACGCCACCGGCGAGCCGATCAGCTCGATGGCCAAGCGCCTCTTGCCCCACAGCCTCCGCCTGGCGTTCTGGGCGGTGCTGCTCGAGACCGTCATCGGCATCTCCTCCGGCGCGCTCTCGGCGCGAAAACGGAACTCCATAGGCGACTACGTGACCACCATCGCCGCGGTGGTCGCCTCCGCCATCCCCGTGTTCGTGCTCGCCTTCATGATCAAGCAGATCACCGGCGTGTACGCGTACAAGCACGGCTGGCCCGAGTGGGCCACGTTCCCCACCATCGGGTACGGCCCGGACCAGTGGGTCTTGGGCGTCATCCCGGTGAACGGCACCGCCAAGTACGTGGTCCAGCCGGCCGTGGTGCTCGCCGCGGTGGGCACCGCCATCCTGGCCCGCATCACCCGCACCTCGATGCTCGAGACGATGCGCATGGACCACGTGCGCACCGCCCGAGCCAAGGGCCTCACCGAGAAGCAGGTCATGCGCCGCCACGTGCGCCGCAACGCCATGATCCCGGTGATCACCGTGCTCGGCATCGACTTCGGCACCCTGGTGGGTGCCGCGGTGCTCACCGAGACCGCGTTCAACCTGCCGGGCCTCGGCAGCCAGATCGTGTTCTCGGCCCGCTCGTCGGACATCCCGGCCGTGCTCGGGCTGACCATCCTGGTCACGCTCATCTACGGCATCGCCTCGGTGGCCGTCGACCTGTCCTACGCCTACTTCGATCCCCGCGTCCGACTGGGGGATGACTGATGACCGATCCGTTCCTGGCAGAGCGCCTCACCGAGACCGAGCTCGCAGACGAGATCCTCGACGCCGATGCCTCGCTGCTCGAGGTGGCGCCGTCCCGCTCGCTCGCCGGCGATGCGTGGAAGCGGTTCAAGCGCAACAAGCTGGCGATGTTCGGGATGGTCCTGGTGATCCTCCTGGCCATCATCAGCCTGATCGGGCCGTTCTTCGTGCAGGACCCGCTGGACACCAGCGGCGCCTCCAAGGAGAAGCCGACGATGCAACACCCGATGGGCACGGACCGGTTGGGCCGCGACGTCATGGCCCGCATCACCTACGGGCTGCGCCTGTCGCTCATCATCGGGTTCGTGGTCACCGCCGTGGAGACGGTGATCGGTGTGCTGGTGGGGGTGATCTCGGGTTGGTACAAGGGCTTCATCGACACGTTCCTGATGCGGTTCGTGGACGTGCTCCTGGGCATCCCGTACCTGGTGCTGGCCCTGGCCGTCGTGTCGATCATCGGGCGAAGTGCGGCCGCGGTGATCATCACGCTCGCGATCACCGCCTGGCTCCAGACCGCCCGGAACGTGCGCGCCGGGTTCCTCCAGGCGCGCGAGTCGGAGTACGTGGAGGCGGCGCGTGCGCTCGGCGTGCCGTCGCGGCGGATCATGTTCCGCCACATCCTCCCGAACGTGTTCCAGCCGGTCGTGGTGCTGGCCGCGGTGGGCGTCGGATCGGCGATCCTCGCCGAGGCGGCGCTCAGCTACCTGGGCGTCGGCGTGAAGCCGCCGGCGCCGTCGCTCGGCCTGATGATCGCCGAGTCGCAGTCGTCGTTCACGACGTCGCCGCACCTGCTGTTCTTCCCGGGCATCGCCATCGCGCTGTCGGTGCTCGGCTTCCTGCTCGTGGGCGACGGCCTGCGCGATGCCCTCGACGTGAAGGACACCTGATGGGCGATCCGATCCTCGACATCAAGGACCTGGCGGTCGACTTCCGCACCGACGACGGCGAGGTGCACGCGGTGCGCGGCGTCGACATCGCGGTGGAGGCCGGCCAGGTGCACGCCGTGGTGGGGGAGTCCGGCTCCGGCAAGTCCGTCACCGCCATGAGCGTGCTGCGGCTCCTGCCCCCGTCCGCCACCACCACCGGCTCGGTGCTGTGGCAGGGCGAGGACCTGCTGACGGCGTCGGACAGCCGCCTGCGGGAGGTGCGCGGCGCGGAGATCGCCATGATCTTCCAGGACCCGCTCACCGCCCTGAACCCCGTGTACAAGGTGGGCGACCAGATCATCGAGATGATCCAGGCCCACGAGCGGATCTCCGCCCGGGACGCCAAGAAGCGGGCCATCGAGATGCTGGACCTGGTGGGCATCCCCCAGGCGTCGAGCCGTGTGGACCAGTACACCCACGAGTTCTCCGGTGGCATGCGCCAGCGGGCGATGATCGCCATGGCGCTGTCGTGCAACCCGAAGCTGATCATCGCCGACGAGCCCACCACCGCCCTGGACGTCACCGTGCAGGCCCAGGTGCTGGAGGTCTTGATCGACCTGGCCCACCGCCTGTCGACCGCGGTCGTGCTCATCACCCACGACCTGGGCGTCGTGGCGGGCATGGCCGACGAGGTGAGCGTGATGTACGGCGGGCGCATCGTCGAGGCCGGCAGCGTGGACGACACGTTCGACCACACGTCGCACCCCTACACGGCGGGCCTGCTCGCCTCGCTGCCCCGCCTGGACGCGGACGTGGACGAGCCGCTGGTGCCGATCGGCGGCCAGCCGCCGTCCATGCTGAACCCGCCGCCAGGCTGCTCCTTCCACCCCCGCTGCCCGTGGGCGTCGAAGGACGCGGGCTGCACCACCGAGGTGCCGTTGGCGCTGGAGCGCAACCCCGGTCAGGTGTCGGCCTGCCACCGGGCCGATGAGCTGCTGGCCGCCGGCGAGCTGGTCCGTGGCGGGAAGGTGGCGTCGTGAGCCCCCTGGTGCAGGCCGTCGACGTGGTCAAGGAGTTCCCCGGGCCTCGCAAGCCGGGGACGTTCAACTTCGGCCGGCTCACCGTGCACGCCGTGAGCGGCGTGTCCTTCACCCTGGACCGGGGCGAGACCCTGGGCGTGGTGGGGGAGTCCGGTTGCGGCAAGTCCACCCTCGGCCGGGTGGTGATGCGGCTCCTGCCGGCGACGTCCGGCCAGGTGCTGCTCGGTGGCGAGGACACGGCGGTCCTGGAGAAGCAGGACAAGAAGGCGTTCCGCCGGCGCATGCAGATGGTGTTCCAGGACCCGTACGCGTCGCTGAACCCCCGCATGACCATCGGTGAGGTGCTGGCCGAACCGTTCCTGATCCACGACGGCGAGAAGCGCGACGACTCCAAGGAGAAGGTGGCCGAGCTGCTGAAGGTGGTGGGGCTGTCGCCCGAGCACGCCTCGCGGTACCCCCACGAGTTCTCCGGCGGCCAGCGCCAGCGCGTCGGCATCGCCCGGGCCCTCGCCCTCAACCCCGAGGTCGTGGTGCTCGACGAGCCGGTGTCCGCGCTCGATGTGTCGATCCAGGCCGGCGTCGTCAACCTGCTGAAGAAGCTGCAGGACGAGCGGGGCCTCGCCTACTTCTTCATCGCCCACGACCTGTCGGTGGTGAAGCACATCTCGGACCGGGTCGCCGTCATGTACCTCGGCAAGATCATCGAGACCGGCACCCGCAACGCCATCTACACCGAGGCCCGCCACCCCTACACCCGGGCCCTGATGTCGGCGGTGCCGATCCCGGACCCGACGCTGGAGCGCCAGCGCAAGCGGATCATCCTCGAGGGCGACGTGCCCAGCCCGATCGACCCGCCGAGCGGCTGCCCGTTCCGGACCCGCTGCTGGAAGGCCACCGAGGTCTGCGCCGAGGTCATGCCGCCGATGGAGGGCGACGCAGACCACCAGTTCGCCTGCCACCACCCGATCGACGAGCCCGTGTCGATCGGCTCGGCCCTGCCGAAGTGAGCCGGCCCCACCACCCCTGATTCGGGGCCCCACCGGGTCCCGGCTAACCTGTCGGGGCCTCCCCTCGGAGGCGTCCGTCTCGAAAGGTCCGTCGTGGTCGCATTCCTGGTCGCCATCTACGTCATCGACTGCTTCGCCCTGCTGGTGCTGGTCCTCCTGCACAGCGGCAAGGGCGGCGGCCTGTCGGACATGTTCGGTGGTGGCATGGGCGCGGCGGCGCAGGGCTCGACGGTGGTGGAGAAGAACCTGGATCGGGCCACGGTCATCGCGGCGTCGATCTTCACCTTCCTCACCCTGGCCCTCGGCCTGTTCATGTCGACCCCGTCCTGATCCAGGACGAGGCCCCGGGCACGCTCTGCCCTTGACGTAGGAGCGCTTCTCGGCCACCAGGCCGTCTCGGACCAGGAACAGGTCCACGCCGCGCACGTGGCCACCGTCCCAGTCGTAGCGCCAGCGCTGGACCACGTGGTCGCCAGCGGCGAACAGCTCCTCTTCGCTGAACGTGGCGTCGGTGTCGTCGAAGATCGGCTGCCACGCCGCCCGCAGCGCGTCCTTGCCTCGGTGCTCGGTGCCGTCAGGCGCAGGGCCGGTGGCGTCGAACAGGCAGTCGTCGGTGACCAGCGCCAGCGTGGCGTCCAGGTCGTGGGCGCCCCACGCCTCGCCGAAGCGGGCCACCACCTCGAGGGCGTCGCCGCCCGTGTCGTCCTCGGTCATCTGCCCCTCCCGTGGCTCGCGCCCGGCCGCCCTGCCGGCGGCGATCGGTGCACCGGAATGGTCCCACGGCCTGGCCTCTTGTGCTCGCGAAACGGCTCCGACGGGCTCGGTCATCCGGTTGTCGGCGGCAGGTGGTGGTCGACTATGGTGACCATCCGGCCGGGTGACCGGCCAGCCACGTCGGAGTGGCGGAATTGGCAGACGCGCTAGCTTGAGGGGCTAGTGCCCGTTAGGGCGTGGGGGTTCAAGTCCCCCCTCCGACACTCATAAAACCCCAGGTCAGAGGCGGTTTCTGGGGCTCATCTCAACCCATCTCAACTCTCCGTCTCAACTTCTGGGGCGTCGAGGGTTGAGACGGGATGGGGATGGGGCCGAGAAGGGGCCCTTGAGTTGAGACGAGGGTGGCGACCGGCAGCCGCCAGCCTCGATCACGGGGCAGGTTCTCGCCGGGGTGGGTCATCGTCGTCGTTCGGGGTCGCTGAGCCCGATGAAGCTCTCATCCGCCGGTCTCCCTCGTAGTTCCGCATCGCTGCGGTGCACTCGAGGCATCGGCAGTTCTTCGTGTAGTAGCCGGTGACGGTTCCGTGCGGTGCACCCTCAACTTTTCGCCTCGATGGTTCGGGGCGCGGTTCCCGCGGCATCGGTGGCCGAGCTGGTCTCGGAAGCCTCACGATGTTCCGGACCTGCTGCGGCCGGAGGCCGAACGCGCTCCCGATGAAGGCGAAGCTCGCTCCGCGGCTCCGGAGCAGTCGCATCACTTGCTGGCGAGCTCGATCATCCAGCAGGTCAGGGTCGGTTCTCACCTTTCGGCCTGGACGCTTCCGACTCGGGCTCGCTTGTTCCGGTCGCATGAACACAGGAGACCATGACCGGTGAAGTGCGTCAAGTATGACGCACTTCACCGGTCATGGCGGTCTTCCTGGCGCGACGGTGCTAGTCAGGTTCGGTGGTTGCGCATCAACTGTCATCGTTTCAGGGGAGTGCGGCAGTGGCGATCGTCGGCGCGCTTGCCGCTGCGGTTGCTGCCGCGCTGCTCGCCAGAAGTGAGTTCCGACGGAACCAACGGGTGAAGGCGTACTCGGACTTCGTCCAAGCGTTCGTTGGAGTCGTCAACTCGGGGGCCAACCTCGCAACTGCCAACACTGTTCACGGGTTCGACAAGATGCAGACTGACCCCGAGTTCAAGCTGCTGTGGTCGAACTGGGCTCAGGCCCATGAGGAATACCAGGCTGCCAGAGCCCGTCTTGAGCTGGTATCAAGCCGCAAGACAGGTAAGGCGGCCGAGGAGGCGCACGAGTTCTTTGTTGCCAACATTCTTTCGGCACCTCCGTTCGTTCCGGATGCGGATCTTCACCGGGCCGGTGAGTTCGCTAAGCAGGGCCCTGGCCCGGTGGCGCGCGAGCTAAGCACCGTGGTGGGCGAGTTCACCGCTGTTGCTCGCGGGGATCTCGTGGGCCGAGCGAAGTCGCGCCAGGAACGCGTGACCCCGACGCGGTAGCAGCGCTGCGGACATGGGTGGAGTCGAGCTGTAGGTTGCCTCGACGAGGCGATGGACCGAGCGCTGGCCGGTCGGTGTGATCCTGGCCGAGTGGGATGGTGAATCGACACGGACGACCCCGGGGATGGATGCGCAGGTGATCGCTGCTCACGCGGATCATTCGATCCCAGATGGCTCACGACTGGTGACGACGTGGGATCGAGTTGCCGGAACCGGACCTGACCAAGCGCGTCCTTGCCCTCCGGCTGTTGCCTGAGGTTCAGGAGTGGGCGAACTCCACTGGGCGTCGGTGCAGCCCGGTGACCTGGTTGGCGCTCCGGCAAGACGCCGTCCCGGCAAGGGTTAGCGCTACGCCTCGTTCCGAGGCTGGCCTGTTCGCCGGGTTTCAGTTGTCAGGCAGGTCGACAGGCAGATTCGAAGAACGCCACAGATTACGCAGGCGATTCACCTCGCCGACTGCGACGTGGTGGTCATGGGTCAGGGCCCTTGCCAGATGGTTCATGGCCTCGGGGGGGACTGCCGCGTGATCCGGTGACAGGTTGGGTGTGGGGTCAGGCTGCCTGATCGGCGGCGGGTGTGATGATGGTTTCGTACTCGATCGGGGTCAACCGGCCGAGAGCGATCTGGCGGCGTCGGCGGTGGTAGGTGCGCTCGATCCAGGTGACGATGGCGAGCCGGAGCTCGTCGCGGGTGGCCCAGCGTTGGCGGTCCAAGACGTTCTTCTGGAGCAGCGCGAAGAACGATTCCATGGCGGCGTTGTCGCCGGCGGAACCGACTTGGCCCATCGAGCCGACCATGGCGTGGGCGGTGAGGGCTCGTTGCAGCTTCCGGGCGCGGAACTGGCTGCCCCGGTCGCTGTGCAGGATGCACCCGGCGACATCGCCTCGGCGGGCGACCGCGTTCTCGAGGGCGTTCACGGCGAGGCGGGCTTCCATGCGGGCGTCGATGGAGTAGCCGACGATCCGGTTCGACCACAGGTCCTTGATGGCGCAGAGGTAGAGCTTGCCCTCGTCGGTTCGGTGCTCGGTGATGTCGGTGAGCCACACCTGGTTCGCCCGCTCCGCCGTGAAGACCCGGCGGACGAGGTCGTCGTGCGCGGGCGCGCCGGGCTTGGAACCCTTGCCTGCCTTCTTCTTGCCGAACCTCGACCACCAGCCGTTCTCCGCGCAGCGCGCCCAGACCGTGCGGTCACAGACCTCGTGGCCGCCGTCGCGAACCTCATCAGCCAAGAACCGGTAGCCGAACTCAGGATCGTCGCGATGGGCGTCGAAGATCGCGTTGGCCAGGTAGGCCTCGGCGAGCTCCCGGTCCGACACCGGGTTCTTGAGCCAGCGGTAGTAGTGCTGGCGGCACAGCTTGAGGACCCGGCACGTCACCGTGACGGGGATCCCGCCATCAGCAAGCTCACGGACGAGCGGGAACATCATTTTGGGGGCAGGTTCGCCTGCGACAGATACGCAGCAGCCTTGCGCAAGACCTCGTTCTCCTGCTCGAGCAGGCGGATCCGACGCTTGGCCTTCTTCAGCTCCTCGTTCTCCGCTGCGGTCGTGCCGGGCTTGATCCCGTCCTCGACATCAGCGGCCTTGAGCCAGTTCGTCAGACACGACTCCGAGATCCCGAAATCGGACGCGATGGTCTTGAGCATCACGTCGGGCTCACGGTTACGGGCGACCCGGATCACGTCCTCACGGAACTCGCGGGGATAGGGCTTGGGCATGGTGAACATCCTTCCAGCGGCACCTCTCGGCACCACAGATCAGATGTCACCGACTCACGCGGCAGTCCC
>JAXLRJ010000010.1:0-101379 GCA_046331115.1 Acidimicrobiales bacterium | reverse complement strand
CGGCCACCGTCCTGGGGGCGGGGGCCCACGCCCCCGAGCAGGTGACCGGCCCCAAGACCATCAACCTCGGCCCCGGCGACGCCGTGACCGAGGTCGACGGCATGGTCCACTACGGCGCCAACGACACCACGGGCCCGATCGTGATCGATGCCACGCTCCTCACCAAGGACGGCGAGGACCTGGCGGTGCCGGTGGACCCGGCCTCGGCGAACTGACCGGCGGGCGTCCGCGCCACCGAGGCGCGGCACTCAGCCCTTCATGCGCTCCAGCATGGCGGCCATCTGGGCGTGCACCTTGTTGACCGCCTGCAGCGGGCGGATCATCACGCGGAACTCGATGATCTTGCCGTCCTCATCGCACCGGATGATGTCGACGCCGTTGACGTAGAGGCCGTCGACGGTGGTCTCGAACTCGAGCACCGCCGTGTCCCCGTCGAGCACCTTCTTCGTGTAGCGGAAGCCGCCGCCCGACGATCCACCCGACCCGCCGGCGCCAGCCTCGTCCGAACCAGCGCTGGCGATGTCGCCCGACGGGCCGTCGCCCGGGAGGGTCTGCGCCGCCGCCTCCAAGTACAGCTTGGTGATCGCCTTGCCCTGCTGCGGGGTGAAGACGATGGGCGAGAAGAACGTGCAGTCGTCGTGCAGCAGCTCATCGAGCCCGCCGGGGAGCTGGCCCTTCAGGTACCGGTGCCAGTCGGCCACCGCCTGCTCGATGATCATGTCGCCTCCGTTGGTGCGCACCGGTCGGGTGCCGATCCTTGCCGACGCCGAGCCGGGCCGCACGCCCCGACCCCATCGACGCGCGCCCGGCCACCGGACCAACTCCCCAGATGGGCCGCCCCGAGCCCGCCCGGTACGGTGGCCAGGTGCCACGGCCGACCTCGTCGGGCGCCTCTCCCCGCCCCGCACGCCCCTCCGCTCACCGACGCCTCGCCGGCGTCCCCCTCGCCCTCGCCTCCTTGGCCGCGGCGGCCACCCTGGTCAGCCCCGCCGCCGCCGGCGCCGCCCCTCGCAGCGCCGCCATGGCATCGGCGGCCGACCCGGCGCCCCGGGAGGAGCCCGGGCCCGATGCCGGCAACCTGCCGATCCGCGACGAGCTCGGCACCCGCACCCCGACGGCGGACCCTCCTGCGGGCAGCCGCGCCGCCACCAAGGTGCCGGCGTCGCCGAGCTTCGGCATCAACATCGACGACGCGCCCCACTACGTCGGCCAGTCCACCTGCGACCCCACGTCCAAGCCAGGCGTGCTCGCGTTCCGCAGCCTCGTCCTGCGCACGTACCCGAACACCGGCGACGACGGCATCGTCCGGCCGTGCTCCTCGGGCGGGCAGTCCGAGCACAAGGAGGGCCGAGGCTGGGACTGGAAGGTCAGCGCTACCAGCGCCTCGCAGAAGGCCACGGCCGACGGGCTGATCGCCTGGCTGCTCGCCACCGACCGTTACGGCAACCGGTGGGCCAACGCCCGGCGCCTCGGCGTCATGTACATCATCTGGGACCACCGGATCTGGCGGGCCTTCGACCCGACCGCAGGCTGGGAGGCCTACAAGGGCCCTGACCCGCACACCGGCCACGTGCACTTCAGCTTCACCTGGCCAGGCGCCCGCCAGGAGACCACGTGGTGGCACCCGGACCAGTCCACGGGCCTGCTGCGCAACCCGGTCGTCCCCACGGCCAAGGACTTCGATGCCAACGGCGCCGACGATGCCTTCTTCTACGCCCCGGCCGGCCCGTCGTCGTACCAGCGGTGGCGGTCCACCCCCAGCACGACCGACGGCACGACCACCTCGTCGACCCCGCCGCCCGGTGTGCAGCCGATCTCCGGTGACCTCGACGGCGACGGCGCCACCGACGTCATCTGGTACGGGCAAGGGTCGATCGGCGATGCCATCTGGATGGGCGTCGGCGGGGCGCGGGCCATGGACCCCGAGCCGCTGGCGCTGAACGGCACGTACCGCCCGTTCGTCGGCGACTTCGACGGCAACGGCACCGACGACGTGTTCTGGTACGGGCCCGGCGTCCTCCCCGACCGCATCTGGTGGGGGTCGCCCAGCATCGCCGTGGGTGCCAACGTCCAGCAGGTCTCGGTGTCGGGCGTGTACCTCCCGATCCCCGCCGACGTGAACGGCGACGGCGCCACCGACATCGAGTGGTACGGCAAGGGCGCCATGCCCGATGCGATCTGGCTCGGCACGCCAGCCAAGCGGACCTTCACGAGCGTCGCCGAGAACGTCGACGGCGACTACCAGCCGTTCCCCGGCGACTTCGACGGCAACGGCGCCGACGACATCTTCTGGTACGCCCCGGGCACGGCCACCGACCGCATCCGCTGGGGCGAGCGCGGCAAGGTCAGCCGGTCGGCCCCCGAGGTCACCGTCAACAGCCCGTACCAGGTGCTGGTGGGCGACGCCGACGGCAACGGCACGACCGACATCCTCTGGTACGGCCCGGGCCGAGCCGCCGACCGGACCTGGGCCGGCAAGCCCGACCGCACGTTCGTCCAGGGCTCCGACTCGGTCGCCGGCGTCTACACGACCTTCTGACCACCCATCCGTCGACCGCCGACGACCGCCCTCGCCTTCCAACCCGCACCTCCCCCCCCGGTGCTTTCTGGTGCAGATCTGCGCTGCTGGGGCGCACGAGTGCACCGAAATCGGGGGACCGCGGGCGGGGGCGGGCAGGGGCCCAGGCGCCGGGACGGGTCAGGCGATGAGGGCGGGCCAGGCGGCGCTGGCGTGCTGGGCGCCCTCGGCGTCGACCACCAGGCAGGCGGCATCGATGCCCTCGAGCGCGAGCCCGTCGACGAACGCCACCGCCTCCTCGGGCGGGAGCACGGAGGCCACGGTGGCGAGGACGTCGGCGGTGGCCGCGTCCGGTGCGACGACGGTGGCCGAGGGCGTGTCGTCGACGGGCTGGCCGGTGCGGGGGTCGAGCACCCGGGACCGATGGCGTCCGGCGACCAGGAACCAGCGCCGGGCCCGACCGCTCGTGGCCACCGCCCGGTTCGCCACCTCGATGCGCACGAGGGGCGGCACGTTGTCGTAGGGGTGGTGGGGGTCCTCGACGCGGACGCCGAGCACGCCGTCGCCCCGGTGGACGAGGTCACCGCCGGCGTTCACCACCAGGCGGCTGATCGGCAGCGCCGCCATGGCCCGCGCCGCCAGCAGGTCCACGACGTGGCCCTTGGCCAGCGCGTTCAGGTCGACGCCGTCACACGGCCCGAGCCGCACGATGCGGTCGCCCTCGACGCCCTCGACGCCCCTGGCCGCCCCGGCCACACCAGCAGCCCCAACAGCACCAGCGGTCCCGGGCGATGGCACCCGATCGGACCGATCGAATCGGGGCTCGCGGATCGACGCGGCCAGCGCGGCGAGCTCGTCTGCCGGCGGCGCCTCGGCCCCCTGCTCGGCCGCGAGCCACCGGTCCGTGAGCACGCCCGCGAGCGGGTTGAAGGCACCGCCCGAGCGACGCTGCCAGTCCGCCGCCAGGCCGAGCAGCACCGCGAGCTCGGGGCCTGGCTCGGCCAGGGCACCGGAGCGCCAGCGGCACAGCTCGCTCGCCTCGTCGAACACCGTGAACCGATCCTGGAGCCGCATCGCCTCGGCCACGATCAGCGCCTCGGCCTCCTGCGCCGTGGCCTGGTCCGGGGCGGTGATCTGCAGCTCGAGGTGGGTGCCCATCACCGGCTGGTGCACGGCGCGCAACGTCCAGCCGCCAGCACGAGGTGCGCCGTGGCCATCCCTGGCCTCAGCGGGCCCGGGTGCCGCCGACGGGCTCACCCGCTCAGACCGCCAGGGCCGCGCCGACCACCGATGCCGCTGCGCCTGCCCCGACCTGTCCGGTGGCGGAGGGCGCCGAAGCCACCGCGCCTACACCCACGTCCTGGGTGGCGCCGACCGCTGCGGCCACGTCCGCGCGCCCGACCGAACGGACCGAGCCAACCCACTCACCCGACGGGGACGGTCGACTCACAGGGTCCACCACATCAGGCCGATGGCGACCACGATGCCGACCGCGGCCAGGACGAGCGCGCTGCGGCGACGGCGCTTCAGGAACAGCTGGAGCAGCAGGCCCGAAAGGGCGATCAGCACCAGGAAGCCGCCGGCCACGTCGATCGTCCACTTCCACGAGCTGTTGGCGTCTCGCCCCTTGTGCAGGTCGTTCATGACGCCGACCCACCCCTGCTGCTCGATGGTCACCGTGTACTTGCCGGTGTCGGTGGCGAAGGTGGCGTCGGCGGCGTAGCCGGGCTCGCGGTAGGAGATGGAGCCCTGGTCGCCGGTGCTCTGGTAGTCGCTCACAGGGGCGCTGATGCCGTACTGGTCCCGCAGCGCCTCGGACACCCGGAGGTAGTCGACCTGGCCGTCCGGGGCGACGGTGAAGTCGAACGTGCCGGTCTTGGTGGTGGTCGTCGGCTCGTCGCCGAAGGTCCAATCCGGGTGGTTGAGGGTGATGCCGGTGATCCCGAAGAACAGCACCAGCAGCAGGGCGATCATGCTCGAGTAGGCGTGGATGATCCGCGACCACTTCTGCCAGAAGGCCGAGCGCGACCGCGTGCGCCGCACCGGCTGGTCCGTGGGCCCGCTGGCGTCGACGGCCCCGGTGTCGTCGGCCAGCCTGCCCACGTCGATCAGGTCAGCAGCGCCCGGCTCGCCGGTTCCACCCACGTCGCCCACATCGCCCACATCGCCCACATCGCTCACGTCGCCTCCGCTCCCTGCCCTGGTCGAGCTGCCCGTGCCGGATCAGACGGCGTAGGTGGCCGTGGCCGCCGACAGCTCGCCGTTGTCGTCGAGCGTGGCGGTGGCCTTGTCGGTGCCGAGGGTGATCTTGGCGCTGGTCAGGCTGTGGGTGCCGTGCTCCCGGGCCGACTCGACGAACACCGTGTACTCGCCCTGCTTGGCCCGGCCGCCGGCGTCGGCGGAGCCGTCCCACGTGACCGTGTAGCTGCCGGCCGGGCGGGTGGCGCCGGTGACCGAGTCGAGGTCGATGCTGCCCTCGTCGGAGTAGTAGGCGCTGGCCGCCGAGTACCAGCTGGTCAGGTTGTTGATCCACCGCTCGCCCTTCGGCGGGTTGTACCAGAGGCTGATGTTGGCGATGAGGTCGCCGCTCGCATCCTCGACCCACGCCACGATGAACGGGTTGCGCGCCGGGCCGAAGCCCTGGCCGTCGGCCGTGTAGGTGAAGGCCACGTCGAGCTTGGCGCTGGCCGGCAGGTCTTCGCCGGCGGCCGCGGTGGTCGACGAGCCCGACGAGCCGGCGGCGGTCGTGGTGGTGGCGGCCGACGAGCCCGAGCTCGCCACCGTCGTGGTCGTGCCGTTCGAGAAGGCGTCCTTGTCGTCGTCCTTGCTGCACGCGGCCAGGACGCCGGGCACCAGGGCGGCGACGCCGAGGGCAGCGGCCCGCTTCAGGAACAGGCGACGCTGCGCAGCTTCGAACCGGGGGAGCTCTGGAAGATCGTCAGGGCGGTCCATGGGCGGGGAACCTAGGCAACCTTCCTGGGAGTTTCCTGGGAATCGGCAGACGATTGCGTGGGAGCGGCGGGGATCCGCGCCCACGCCGTGCGCGCGGGGCGGGCGGCTCGCCCGGGGTCGCCGCCGCCTCAGACGTTGGCGCTCGGGCGCAGGCTGGTGGCGTCGGGCAGCTGGCCCTGGTCCATCACCGGCAGCCCCAGTGCCTGCTCGAAGGTCTTGAGCAGGCCGGCGTGGGAACCGACCACCGACGAGATCGCGCCAGCCTTGGCGGTCGGGGCGATCAGCAGGTTGGGCACCGGCTGGTCCTCGTCGTAGACCACGACCACCAAGGTCTTGCCCTTGCGGTAGTCGGCGCCGTCGAGGATCTTCGTCAACGTCTCCTTGGCGAAGGCGTCGACGTCGCCGTTCGGGCAGTCGTGGCCGTCGTGGCACTGGTCCGGCGTCAGGAAGGCGAACGTGGGCAGGTGGTCCGGATCGAGCTCGGACCAGGGCAGGACCTCCTCGTCGCAGTGCGAGGCGTCGTCGCCGCCCCGGTAGTAGAGCGCCGGGATGTGCTTGGCCTTGTTGGACCCGGCCGAGCACGGCTCGGTGGCGCCGTCGACGTAGGAGCGGGCGGTCCCGCCGGCCTCGCGGACCTGCCGGAAGATGTTGTCGTCGGTGCTCTGGCAGGTGTCCGACGGCTCGCAGTCGTTCACGGTGGCGTCGTTGAGGACCCCGGAGGTGAGCCCGATGTACTGGTTCAGGCTGTTCTGGTCGCCGTTCGTCTCCGTCCAGTCCTCGTAGTAGGCGCACTGCTCCGCGAGGCCGGCCAGGAACGGCATGTCGCCGCCGGAGAAGCCCATGCCGACCTCGGGGGTGCGCCCGCCGGTCCAGGTCCGGTTCTCCTCGAGCATCACGACCACGTGGTCGTAGGTCTTGGGCGGCGCGGCGTCCCGTCCGCACGGCTTGGCGGCCGATGCGCCGGCGCCGGCCGCCGTGGTCGTGGCCTTGGCGGTGGTCGACGGGCTGGCCGCATCTGACCCACCCGAAGACCCGCACCCGGCGGCCACCAGGGCCAGGGCCCCGGCGGCCAGCACCGGGCGCCAGGCGGGACGCCCCATCGGCCACGCATGCCTGCGCGATCGTCCTGCCACCTCGGTCCCCTCAGCTCGCATCGCCCCAGCATCGCACGGCGGCAGGGGCGGACCGTCGGCGCGAGACACCCGAGCGCCACCTGGCGGCCACCCCAGGGCCACCTGCCCTCCCTCCCGGCTGGCGCGGAGGCGGGCCCGCCCTGGCCGCAGGCCACTTGCCGTTCTTGCCCGCCCATCGGACGACGGCACCCGAGGCCGCAGGCCACCGCGAGCGCATCGCCGCCATCGGACGACGGCCAACCAGGGCCGCAGGCTCCGACGGGCGGCACGCCCCTATGCTCGCCGGGCCAGGTGTACGGAAGGTGAACGAGGCGACCATGGACCAGCTGTCGAGGCGACGCATCCTGCAGGTGGGCGGCGCGGCCGCCGCCGCGGCCGCGTTCGGCGCCGCATGCTCGTCGGGCAGCAGCACGGGAGCATCAGGCTCGTCGACCACGGCCACGCCGTCGGTCCCGCCCACTGACGTCCGCACCACCACGACGATGTCCCGCCAGAAGAAGTCCCGGCTGAGCGACGTCGAGCACGTCGTGGTCTTCTTCCAGGAGAACCGGTCCTTCGACCAGATCTTCGGCACCCGCAAGGGCTCGTCGGGCTTCGGCGACCCCGACGTCCTGAAGCTCCCCAACGGCAAGCCCATCTGGTTCCAGCCCAACAAGCGCAACCCGGACAAGTACGTCCTGCCGTTCCCGGTCACCGCCAAGGGCCCTGGCGGGCAGTGCGGCGGCGACGTCGACCACGGCTGGGAGGGCCAGCACATCGCCTGGAACGGCGGGAAGATGGACGGCTACGCCGAGCGGATGGGCCAGCTGGCGATGGGCTACTACACCCGAGCGGACCTGCCCTACTACTACGACCTCGCCGACAAGTTCACGCTCTGCGACCGCTGGTTCTGCTCGGTGCTCGGGCCCACCAACCCGAACCGCCACTACTCGATGACCGGCACCATCGACCCCGACGGGCGCAACGGCGGGCCGGCCATCGACAACAGCGGCACCTCCTACACCTGGGAGACCTACCCCGAGCGGCTCCAGCGCGCTGGCATCTCGTGGCGGGTGTACCAGGAGGTCGACGACTACGGCGACAACATGCTGGAGAACTACCGGCAGTTCCACGAGGTGAAGGAAGGCGACCCGCTGTGGGACTCCGGGGTCCGCACCCGGACCCCCGCCGACTTCGTCGCCGACTGCAAGAACGGGGACCTGCCGCAGGTGTCGTGGATCGTGGCCCCGGAGGCCAAGTCCGAGCACCCGATCTTCGCCCCCGCCACCGGCCAGCAGTACGCCTACCAGCACATCAAGGCGATCATGGACGTGCCCGAGCTGTGGGCCAAGACCGTGTTCATCCTGAGCTACGACGAGAACGGTGGCTTCTTCGACCACGTGCCGCCGCCGACGCCGCCGCCCGGCACCCCCGAGGAGTGGGTGGGCGACCTGCCCATCGGCCTCGGGCCCCGCGTGCCCGGGCTGATCGTGTCGCCGTGGCACCAGGGCGGCAACGTCAACCACGAGGTGTTCGACCACACCTCCACGCTGCGGCTCCTCGAGCAGCGCTTCGGGGTGGAGGCCAACCTCATCTCGGACTGGCGCCGCCAGACCTGCGGCGACCTGCTCTCGACCTTCGACTTCGCCGGCTACGACCCCACGGTCCCCAAGCTCGTCGACCCCACCGCCTCGGTGAAGGCCGTCGAGGCCGCCTGCTTCAAGGACCAGTGGCCGAGCCCGCCGGCCACCCAGGAGCTCCCCACCACCGAGGCCTGACCCACCTCACCGCCGACGCCCGGCACCACCGGCCCGAGCCCCTCGCCAACTCGGATTTCTGGTCGATCTGCGCCCCTCTCGGGCGAACATCGACCACATTCCGCTGAGATCGACCAGCCCTCCGGCCACCGGGACCCACCTCCCCCTTTCTGGTCGATCTCTGCCCCTCTCGGGCTGAAATCGACCACATTCCGCTGAGATCGACCAGCCCTCCGGCGCGAGGAGGCGTGATCAGGCTGGAGGCAGGGCCGACGTGGTGGTGGTCGACGTGGTGGTGGTCGACGTGGTGGTGGTGGTCGGGCTGGCTGGCGGCGGGAGGACCTGGGCGACCAGCCACCAGAGGACGGTGCCGGCGCGGGCGGCGTCGACGTGCAGGCCGTCCTTGGTCCGCCAGCTTCGGCACGGGGCGGTCGGGCCGGACGGGCAGAGCTCGGCCCCGAGGTCGACCACGGTCGTGCCGGTGGCCTTGGCCGCCGCCGCCGTGATGGAGCGCACACAGTCCGCCCGCTTCACGTAGTCCGACGGCATGATCCACTGGCTCTTCGCCTCGGGCCACGACGGCAGCACCGCCACCACGCGGGACGCCCGGGTGCGGAGGTACCGGTACCGGCCTTCGAGGTCGGCCTGGTACCAGGCGCGGAACGGGGCGTGGCAGGGGTGGCGCCAGGTGCCTGACAGCAGGTGGTCGAGCATGGCGTGGGTGCCAGCCATCACCACGGCCACATCCGCCTTCACCTTGACGTGCGGCGGGTAGAGCGACGTCCACCCGGCCGCGCAGTTGCCCGGCGTCGGGACGATCGACCCGCTGCGCGAGCGGGCCGGCGGGTCGGCGGCCGCGCCTTCGCACGCGGCCAGGGTGCCATCGACCAGGGTCACCGGCTTGGAAGCGACCGCCTTGGCGCCGTCGCGGATCAGCCAGCTCGGCATCGAGTCGCCGAAGACCACGACCCGGGTCGTGCCCGGCTTGGTCGCCACCTCGACGGGCTGGCAGGCGCACAGAACCACGGCGACCACTGCCGCCACCAGCACCAGCCGCCCTGCTCCCCTGTGCACGGCGTCCGATCGTACGCGCCCTCCCCGATCCCATCCCATCCCGCCCCGAGGGCACCCCGGGACCATCACCCCCTGCGGTTTCGGTGCACGTGTTGCGCCCCGGAGCGCGCAACTGCACCAGGAGCCGAGGGCCGGGCGCTGCTGGCGGCTGGAGCGGGCCGTCAGCCCGTGTAGGCGGGGTCTGCGGGCACAGGCGACGCCGGCGGTGCCCCCGATCCCGAAGGCACCGCAGTCGAGGTCGTCGACGCCGCCCCAGCGCCACCGCCCATCGTGGTCGTGGTGGTGGCGCCAACGCGGCCGGCGGCCAGGGCCGCCGCCACCGCCTCGCGCGCCGGCTTGGGGGCGAAGTCGTCGTCGAAGAGCAAGGGCCGGGTGGGTGCCGGGAGGATGCCCTGCCCGTCGAGCCAGGTGTCGCGGTCGCTGATGCCCCAGGTGGTGACCTCGACGCACGAGGTGACGGCGAGGCAGCTCTCGACGATGGTCCGGTAGGCCTCGGCCTGGCGGGCGAGCCCGGTCGGGTCGCCGGGGCGGATCGCCACATCGAGCTCGGTGATGGCCACCTTCAGGCCGAGGTCGGCGAAGTCCCGGAGCTGGCGTTCGAAGGTGGCCCGGTCTGGCCCGTCCACGCCGAGGCGGTGGGTCTGCAGACCGATCCCGTCGAGTGGCGCGCCGTCGCGCAAGAGCTGGCGGACGAGGGCGAGGAGGGCGGCGTGCTTGCCGGGGACCCAGTCGGTGCCGTACTCGTTCAGCCACAGCTCGGCACCGGGATCGGCCTGGTGAGCGGTGCGGTAGGCATCGGCGAGCCAGCCGGGACCGAGGACCCGCTCGAACACCGAGCCCGAGGTCCCGGTCCCCACCGACGCCAGCGGCTCGTTGACGACGTCCCACCGGGGGACCCGCCCGGCGTAGCGGCCCACCTCCGAGCTGATGTGGTGCTCGACCACCGCGCGCAGGTCGTCGGGATCGGTGATGGCCTTCACCCACGCCGGCGTGTAGGCGTCCTGGGCCCACAGCAGGTTGTGGCCACGCACCTCCATGCCGTGCGCCTCGGCGAACGCGACCAGCGCGTCGGCCCCGGCGTAGTCCTCGTTCCCACGGGTGGGCTCGACCGCGTACCACTTCATGGCGTTCTCGGCGGTGAGCGAGCTGAACTCCCGGGCCAGCGTCGTGGTCAGCAGGCCGTCGCCGAGCTGGCCGGGGTCCACCGCCGCGCCGATGCGGATCCCTGCCCTCGCACCCAGCTCGCGCAGCGAGCACGTGGCGGGCGCGGCCGGATCGCAGCCGATGGCGCCGCCGCTCGACGTGGGCACGACGAGGGCGGCGACGAGGAGCGCTGGGATGGTGGCCCAGCGCCAGCGGGTCACGAGCGGGTGTAGGTCTGGGTGACGTCGCCGACGGCGGAGTTGGAGAAGTGGATCTCCAGGGTGTCGCCGTCGAGCGTGTAGGGCACGGCGCCCACGGCCCATCCAGTGCTCATCGGCTGGGTGCGACCCATGATCTCCATCGACCCGGCGTTGCGTGCCGCGAGGATTCGGATGGTGTCGCCGTCGACCCGGTAGCGGCCGCTGCTGTCGATGGTGGCGGTGGCGAGATGCTGCCCCGGCTGCAGGTCGCCTGGGACTTGTGCGTGAAGGTCCCATCGTCGTTGAACGTGAGGGTGACCGGTCCGCTGCAGGCGAGCCCGGCGTTCCCACCCAGGTTGGCGAGGTTGGCGCCGAGGATGGACTGCGCGTCGGCCGTCCACGTCCCAACCAGGTCACCGCCCTCGGCCGCTGCCGTGGTGGTGGTCGCGGCCGCTGTGGTGGTCGTGCGCGGCGCGGCGGTGGTGGTCGTGGCGCCGCCGTCGGATGCTGCCGTGGTCGTGGCCCCACCGCCATCCGAGGACTCGGAGCCGCCGCTGGCGCCGCAGGCGGCGACCAGGATGGCGGAGGCGGCGAGCACGGCGGCCAGCGCGGCCTTGGTGTGGGCGGGGCGGTCGGTGCGCATCGGTTCCTCCTGCGATGGCGGCCGGCCCCTCGCCGGTCGTCCGATCCCACCCTCGACCGTACTCCTGGGCCATGAGGGATCTGTGATGGCAGCCGCCTCGGCGGCCGGCGACGTCGGCAGCCACCTCCCCTAGCCTGCGGCGATGCGCGCACAGCTCTCGGTCGGGGTGGCGACCTTCGGTGCCGAGCCCGAGGGCGGCTGGCGATCGTTGCTCGACCTGGCTCGGGCCCTCGACGACGCCGGCATCGACCGGCTGGTGGTGCCGGACCACGTCGTCCTCGGCGACCACGTGGACCGCTACCCGTGGGGCCGCTTCCCCACCTCGTCGCAAGCCGATTGGCTCGAGCCGCTGGCCACCATCGCGGCCATGGCGGCAGCCACCGAGCGGATCCGGTTCATGACGGGGATCCTGGTCGCCCCGCTCCGGCCGGCGGTCCTGCTGGCCAAGCAGGCGGCGACGATCGACGTGCTCAGCGGTGGCCGGCTGGACCTCGGCGTGGGGGTCGGCTGGCAGCCCGAGGAGTTCGCAGCTGCGGGCGTGCCCTTCGCCCAACGAGGTCGGCTGCTCGACGATGGCATCGCCGCCTGCCGCACCCTCTGGGCGGGTGGGCCGCTGGACGTGCCGCTCGGCGACGATGCCGAGGACGCCGATGGCCCGACCCGGGTGTGGTGCTCGCCGACGCCCGTGCAGGAACCGTTGCCCGTGTGGTTCTCCGGCACGGTCACGGACCGGCTCGTCCGCCGGATCGCCGAGCTGGGCGACGGGTGGATCCCGATCATGGGCGCCACCGTCGGGGACGTGGCCGATGGGGTCGCCCGGCTGCGCGGCGCGCTCGCCGACGCCGGTCGCGACCCGGCCAGGCTGCAGGTCCGTGCGTCGCCAGCCCTCGTCCGCGACGCCCCGAACGGTCCCGCCGACGTCGACGCGACGCTCGCAGCCACCCAGGACCTGGTGGCGGCCGGCGCCACCGACGTGCACGTACCCCTGCGAGCCTTCGCGATGGGACCTGATGCGGGCGCCATGGCCGACGCGGCCCACCGACTTGCCGCCGCCTTCGCCCGGGCGCAGGCCACCTAGGCCGACGACCGGCCGCCGACCGACCGGCCGAGGTACCTGCCGGTACGCTCCCGGCCCATGCGTCGCACCGCCCACCCCACGGTCGCCCTGGCAGCGCTCCTGACGGCCGCCACCCTCGTCCTCGCCGCGTGCAGCGGGTCGAGCGGGTCCGAGGGCTCGGGCGGATCGGGCAGCACCACGACCGCTGGCAACGCGACGACGACCGCCGCGCCCAAGCAGGTGCGGGCCGCAGCGGCCGGCAAGGTGGCCACCGGCGACCCCACCCCGTCGGCCGGCTGCGGCACGACCGACACCCGCTCGGTGGTCCTCGAGAAGCAGTTCCTCGACGACTCGGATCGCTGGTGGCTGCTGACCACGCCGCTCGAGCACGACGGCAAGACGCCGCTGCCCCTGGTCGTGGACTTCCACGGCCTCTCGGAGGGGGCGAACATCCACTCGAAGATGAGCGGCTTCAGCCCGTTCGCCCTCGAGCACGGCTTCATCCTCGCCACCCCCAACGGCACGGGGACCCCGACGCGCTGGCAGATCTCGCCGGACACCAAGACCAACCCGGACCTGCAGTTCACCGCCGCGATGCTCGACCAGCTCGAGGCGAACCTGTGCGTCGACACCTCGCGCGTGTACGCCACCGGCCTCTCGAACGGCGCGTTCATCTCGTCGGCCGTCGGCTGCGCCATGTCAGACCGCTTCGCCGCCATCGCGCCGGTCGCCGGCCTGCTCCGGCCGCTGCCGTGCACGACCTCCCACCCGATGCCGGTCCTGACCTTCCACGGCACGGCGGACCCGATCCTGCTGTTCAACGGCGGCGTCGGCGACCGACTCGGCGAGATCATGTCGAAGGGGATCGACGGCATCGACGCCAACGCCGGCCAGCTGCCCGAGGCGGACCTCGACGGCCCGGGCTACCCGGCCAACGCCAAGGATTGGGCGATCCAGAACGGCTGCGATGGCACCTACACCGACACCAAGCTCACCAAGACCGTGACCCACCGCGTGTACGACGGCTGCCCGGCCGACGGGCCCGTCGAGTTCAACATCATCGACGGCGGCGGCCACTCGTGGCCCGGCTCCGAGTTCAGCCAGAACGTGGGCAAGGTCGTCGGCGCCACCGACATGTCGATCGACGCCGACGAGCTCATCTGGGACTTCTTCCGCCGCTTCCAGCTCCCCCAGTCCTGACCTCCGGCCCAGCCGGGCGACGGTGGGCCCGCGCGGCCCGCCGTCGACGCCGCCTCGACGTCAGGCGGCGGCGTGGCCCAGGCCCGCCCCCCCAGCCCCCCCCAGCCGCCAAGCGGCGCCCGAGCGGCGACGGGAGCCGCCACCCGACCTGCGGCCCGTTCGGTCGCCGACCCGCCGAGGCGGTCATCGGTCACGTCCGGGCAGCGGCCCGGCCCCCGGGTGCCAGACTCCCGCCCAGCACGACGTCAGGGGGACGCCATGGAACCGCTCGAAGCCGCCATCGCTTCCGGGGACTCCGTCAACGGGCTGGGGTCGCACTTCATGCTCGACATGGGCACCTACGCCTACGGCAACGAGCTCGGCTTCGCGGGCATGGACTTCTACATCGGTGGGCGGGGCGGGCCGCTGGGGGACGTGCCCGGTGGCGTGGTCGCCGCCGCCTTCGTGTTCCTGGCCCCGACGTTCGTGGCCGAGTCCTGGAAGCGCGCCGGCGAGGTGATGCCCCGGGCCAAGGCCGCCGCCGAGTTCGCCGGCGTCGGCCACCGCTGGGCCGAGGATCGCCTGCCCGACGACATCGACGCCGGGCGCCTGGCCGACCTGGCCGGGACGATGATCGCCGCCGCCTCCCCCGCCTGCGCCCCGCTGTTCGCTGGTTGGATCGCCATGTCCGAGCCGTCGAGGGACCGGCCCAAGGCGCTCGCCCTGCACCGGATCAATGCGCTCCGAGAGCTGCGCGGCGCCATGCATGGCGCGGCGGTCATCGCCCAGGGCATCCACCCGCAGGCCGCCGTCGCCCGCCGGACGCCGTTCATGCTGGGCATCTTCGGCTGGCCCGAGCCCCACCCCGACGGCGGCGACGTGCGCGACGACTGGAAGGCCGCCCAGGCGGCCACCGAGCGGGCGATGGCCCCCGCCTACGAGGCCCTCACCCCGGCCGAGCGGGGCGAGTTCGTGGAACTGGTCAACGCCGCCCAGTCCGCCATCGTCGCGGCAAACGGCTGACCCCCAACCGGCCCCACGGGCCTTCTGGTGCAGAACTGCGCCGCCGGACCGCACAACTGCACCAGAACCGGGCGCTCAGGTCGACGGGTCGACGAGGGCGACGGGGTCGACGAGATCGCCATCCCCGGGCGCCTCGCGGGCGGGGCGTGGCTACCCTGAACCTCGTGATCGCAGCAGGGCAGACGGGCCGGGTGCGCTGATGGCACGGCCGACGTGGACGGGGGTCATCAGCTTCGGGCTGGTGAGCGTGCCGGTGAAGGCGTACTCCGCCACCAGGGACACGTCGATCCGCTTCCACCAGATCGAGAAGGACACGGGCGCCCGCATCCGCAACCAGCGGGTCTCGGCGGCCAGCGGCGATCCGGTGGCGGACGACCAGGTCGTGCTCGGCTACGAGGTCTCGCCCGGCCACCACGCCACGTTCGAGCGCGACGAGCTCGACGCCCTCCGGCCCCAGTCGACCAAGGCCGTCCAGATCCTGGACTTCGTGGAGCTCGACGACGTCGACCCGGTCTACTTCGACAAGACCTACTGGCTCGGCCCCGACGGGCCCGCGGCGCGGGAGCCCTACGACCTGCTGCTCACCGCCATGGAGGAGCGGAGCCGGGTCGCCATCGGCCACGTCGTCATGCGCCAGAAGGGCCGTCTCGCCGCCATCCGGCCGATGGACGGGCTGCTCGCCATGTCCACCATGCGCTACGCCGACGAGGTGGTCACCCGCGACGAGGTGCCGGAGCTGCCCACCGAGCGCCACGAGTCGGACCAGCGGGCGATCGACCTCGCCCTGCAGGTGGTCGACACGATGACCGCCGAGTGGGACCCGGGCAAGTACCCGAACACCTACGTCCAGGAGCTGCTCGACGCGATCGACGCCCGGTCGAAGGGCCTCGTGCCCGAACCGGCCGCGCTCGACGCGCCGGCCCCGGTCATCGACCTCATGGCCGCCCTGCAGGACAGCATCGAGGCCGCCAAGCAGAAGGCCGCCGCCCGCGAAGCCGCCTCCGGCGAATAGCCCCTCCGGCGAACAGCCCCTCGGCGGGGCGACAACTCTGCTGATCGGACCCACCGTCGACGAACTTGGTGCCGAAGGTGACCCATGCGGTCAGTTTCGGCACCAACTTCGGGCTGGGGGTCAGTCAGAGGCCGGGGAGGTGCTGGGGGGTCAGAGGCCGGGGAGGTGCTGGGGGGTGCCGATCAGGGGGCGCATCGGGTCGCCGACGGAGGCGAGGCGCTCGACGGCCGTGTGGATCGTCCAGCGGTCGGGGCGGAGGTCCGGGTCGTCGAGCTCGTCCCACGTGATCGGGATCGACACCGGGCCGCCGGCGGCAGCCCGGGCGCTGAAGGGGGCGACGAGGGTCTTGTTGCGGATGTTCTGCGTGTAGTCGAGCCGGGCCTTGCCGCCGCGCTCCGATGTCGACCACTCCCAGGAGATGAGGTCGGGCACCAGGTGGCCGATGAGCTGGGACAGCTTCTGCACCCACTCCAGGGTCTGCTCGAAGGAGTGGCCGGGGGCGACGGGGATCCACACCTGGATCCCCCGCTTGCCGGTGACCTTGGCCGCGGCCTGGACGTCGAGCTGCTGGAGCGCGGTGCGGTGCATGCGGGCGAGGAGGAGCAGGTCGTCCCAGGTGGTGGCGGTCCCGGGGTCGAGGTCGATGAGCGCCCAGTCGGGCTCGTCGGAGCGGGCACAGCTGGACGTCCACGGGTGGAGCTCCAGCGCGGCGAGGTTGCCGAGGTAGACGAGGGTGGCGATGCGGTCGGCGACGACGTAGGTGCGGGTCTCGCCGGTCGACGCACGCGGGTTGTCCCAGGTGGCGAGCCACTCCGGGCGCTTGGCCGGCGCGGCCTTGGCCCAGAACCCCTCGGCACCGGTGCCGTCGGGGTGGCGGACCACGTTGACGGCCCGACCCGCCAGGTACGGGAGCAGGGCCGGGCCGATCTGGGCGAGGTACCGGAGGTAGTCCCGCTTGGTGCCGGCCGGGCGGCCCTCGGGGTGCTCGTCTGACGGCGGGACCTCCTGGAAGAGGACCTTGTCGAGGTTGGTGACCTTGACCTGGACGCCGTCGACGGACCAGAGGCCGTCCTTCTCGATGGCATCGAGCGCGGCGAGCTCGGCCTCTGTCACCGCCTGCCCTGCGTTCGCCATCCCCCCTTGCTAGCGCGCCCCGCCGCGAGCGCGTCGCGATCGGCGGACGGTCCCCCGGCGGGCCGACCCTGCCGTCGGTACCATCGCCTCGCCAACGCGCCCCGGTGGGAGGAGGTGGGACATGGGCGAGGTGGGGACCTGCGCCGCTGCGGCGACGCACCTGCGGTTCGAGGTGACGGGGCTCGTGTTCCCGTGCTGTCGGAGCACCCGACCGCTCGGCAGCATCCGCACCCAGTCGATCCAGGAGATCTGGGACGGGCTGCTCCGCCGGACGTTGCGCGACGCGCTGCAGGACGGCGACCTGTCGTTCGGCTGCGGCAGCTGCCGGCACGAGGTCGAGCTCGAGGGTTGGGCCGGATCGTTCCCCGCCGGCTTCGACCGATGGGCGCTCGCCCCCGGACGCACCGACGTGTGGCCCCGCCGCTTCGAGCTGAACCTCGGGAACGCCTGCAACCTGCAGTGCGTCCAGTGCGATGGCGAGTCGTCCTCGGCGATCCGAGCCCACCGCGAACGGCGACCTCCGCTCCCCAAGGTCTACGGCGATGCCTTCTTCGAGGAGCTGGCGACGTTCGTGCCGCACCTCGACGAGGTCGTGTTCGCCGGGGGCGAGCCGTTCCTGATCCCGGAGTGCTACCGGGCCTGGGACCTGATCGCCGACGTCGACCCGTCGACGGCGGTGACGATCGTGACCAACGCGACCCAGTGGGGCCCTCGGGTCGAGTCGGTGCTGGAACGGCTGCCGGTGAACCCGGTGATCTCGATCGATGCGATCCGACCTGCCACCTACGCGGCCATCCGGGTGGGAGGGCAGCTGGGGCCGGTCCTGGCCAACACCGAACGCTTGGCCGCCTACGCGCGGAAGGCCGGTCGGTTCGCCTCGGTCAACTTCTGCCTGATGCGCCAGAACGTCGGGGAGATGGGCGAGCTGATGGCGTGGTGCGAGGAGCGAGGGATCGTGGTCTACGTCCCCGTGGTCCGCGAGCCGGCAGAGCACAGCCTCGCCCAGGCGCCACCAGAGGAGATCCGTGCCGCTCGAGATGTGCTCGACGCGGAGGACGAGCGGCGGCGCGCCGAGCTGACGTTGAACCGCGCCGCGTGGATCGCCGAGGTGGAACGGGTCCGAGGGTGGGCGGCGCGGGTCGAGGCCGTCGGCGCGAGGTCGACAGGCCGGACCATCGCCCGGTTCCCGTGCGCCGGCACCGGGCCCATCGACGACCGGCAGGCCGGTGCGGCGCTGGCCGATGCCCACCCTGGTGCGCCGACGGCGATCGTGACGATCGGCGAGGGCGACCGGATCGTGGCGTGCGAGGGCGCGCTCGCCGATGACGCGTGCCGCCTGGTCGGTCGTCCGCTGACCTCGCTGCAGGACGTCGTCGGCGCTCGGCTGGGTGGTGGGCTCGTCGAGGTGCACGCGATCGACAGCACCGATGATCGGTTCGAGGCGGAGGTGGTGTTCCCGGCGGGCCGGGTGCACCTGGTCGCGGTGCCGCTGCGCGACGAGGGCGGCTGGGCCGACCACGTGCGCTACCTCCTCTCGCTCCCCCGAGAGGTGTGCTGATCGTCCCCTGACCGCCGCGGTCGGCGTCCGCGCCTCAGCCGCTGGTGCGGCCGTGGTGGGAGACGCCGAGGAAGGCGCCGAGCGACTCGAGCGTGTGCGGCGAGCCGGGGACGAGGTCGGTGAGCTGGGGGGCGTGGAGCAGGTAGGCGGTGTGCTGGGCCCGGGAGATGGCGACGTTGAGCCGGTGGCGAGACAGCAGGAACCCGGCGCCTCGGGCGCTGCTCGCCGCTGAGGACGCGGCCATGGAGACGATGGCGACGGGCGCCTCCCGACCTTGGAACTTGTCGACGGTGCCGACCGGCACCTCGGGGTGGCCGGCACCGTCGAGCCGTTCACGGATGCGGTTGACCTGGGCGTTGAACGGGGCGACCACGATGATGTCCGCCGGCTCGAGCGGCCGGCCGGCTCGGGCCGCGCCGCCGCGCTCGTGCGGGTCGGTCCAGGTGCGCCCGAGCAGCTCCTCCACCAGGCGGACCACCTCGGTGGCCTCCTGGCTGGAGGCAGCGCGGTTGCCGTCGTGGCCCACGAGGATGGTGCGGATGCCGGGGACGACGCCCTCGAGGTGGCGGGCCTCCGTGCACGGGTCCGCGGCCAGGCGGCCCTCGTAGCTGAGGCGGGACACCACCTCGCACAGCTCGGGCCGCATCCGGTACGTGCGGCCCAGGAAGTAGCCGAGCTCGGCGGGCAGGGTGGCGTGGTCTGCGGCGACCCAGGCGAGGGCGGCGCGGTCCACGGGCTCGGGGTGGACCGCCTGGCTGACCTGCGGGAGCTGCTGGGGGTCCCCGAGCAGGAGGAGGCGGGGGGCCGCGACGGAGACGGCGAGCGCGTCGGCGAGGGAGAACTGGCCGGCCTCGTCGATGACCAACAGGTCCAGGGAGCCAGCGGGCACGCGGTTGTCGTTCACCATGTCCCAGGCGGTGCCACCGATGAGGACGCCCTCGCCCTCCGCTGCGGTGGCGGCGTCGTGGAGCTCGGCGTCGGTGGCCTCGGTGCCCAGGAACGGCCCCGCGCTGTCGCCCCGCTTGAGCACGAGCGTGGGGTCCACCCCGGCCACCACGACCTTGTCCAGGAGCGCTTCGATGGTCTTGTGGCTCTGCGCGACGACGCCGACCTTCCAGCCGTCGTCCACGAGCCGGGCGATGACGTCGGCGCCGGTGGTGCTCTTGCCGGTGCCCGGCGGCCCTTGGACCGCCAGGTAGGACCGGTCCAGGCGGCGGACGGCGTCCACGATGGCGTCCGCGACCCGGTCACCTTCGGCGGGCGGGAGCGCTCCCCCGTCGACGAGGCGCGGCCGGGCCCGGGCGAGCAGCTGGAGGCCGGGTGGGAGGGGTCGCTCGCCGTGCTCGAGCTGGGCGCGGTGAGCATGTGCGAGGCCGAGGATGGCCCGGGCCTTGGACCGGCCGTCGACGGCGTCGCCGACGCTGATGGCCGCAGGGAACGCCCGGTGCTCGGGCTCGATCTCCGTGCACTTCGCTGGCAGCTGCTCGGTGATGCGCACCCGGCTCAGCTCGCCTTCGGGCTCGATGGCCTCGATGGTGATGCCCTTGGCGTACCCGCGGTCTGCGGTGCTGGACGTGGTGGCGTGCGACGGGAGGGGCTGGTCCCAGATGGCGTGGTGCTCCCGGTCCAGGCGGAGCTTGAACGAGCCGGGGAGGTCCACCACCGCCTCGTAGGTGCGGCGCCACCGGCGCTGGGGCTTGTGCCAGTCGGCCACGACGGTGGGCTCGGCGCCGGCGAGGACGATCATCTGCCCGTCGTGCTCCCAGTCCTCGACCGGTGCGGCGAGCCGACGGAAGTGGTCCCACCAGAACGGCAGGCTCTCCCGCCGGTGGTACTCCAGGGCGGCGCCGACCATGGCGGTGGCCTGTTGCGCCGGCGTGCGGTCCGCCCGGGGGACGTCTGCCACCTGCTCGCGCAGCTCCGCGGCGAGGATCGAGGCGGGTGTCGGCTCGTCGGGCTCGGTGACCGGTGCGGCGACGTGGCCGGGCCGCGCTGCTCCCGGTCTGGCCAGGAGCCAGTCCCGCAGCCGGAGGGTGGAGAGGCAGTCGTACTCGTTGTACTCGGCGAGGGAGGCGAGCTTGGCGGCCGCCGCCTCCTCCTCCCCCTTGGCGAGCAGCTGGCGCCACTCGGCGTAGGCCACGACGGACTCGGCCCCGCCGGTGACGTCGCTCTCGCGCAGCTCGTCGCCCATGTAGAGCGGCTCGAGCTTCTTGATGCTGTAGCTGCGCTGGGACACCCGGACCGACCGCCGGACGATCCCGTACAGGTCGACGAAGACGCCGTCCTTCAGCAGCGCATCGAGCTCGTCGGCCCGGGTGCCGTAGCGCTGGACGAGGCGCTTGAGCGCGGTGACCTCGTAGGCGGCGTAGTGGTACACGTGCAGGCCCTCGAACCCAGGCGTCCGGCGCCGAGCTTCGAGCCAGTCGATGAACTGCTCGAGCGCCCGCTGCTCGGCCACCCGGTCGTGCGCCCACAGGGGCTCGAACGTCGTGGCCCCTGGGCCACCGGCGGGATCGTGGGTCAGGAGGCCCCACAGGTACTCGAGCCCGAGGTCCGCTTCGCCGTCCTCCTGGTGGAGGGGGTCGCCCTCGAAGTCGAAGAACACGTCGCCTGGGCTCGGCTCCGGGATGAGGGCGAGGGCGTCCGGGGCGATGACCTCGGCCCGCACGACCCCATCGGGATGAGCAGCGTCGACCGACGCCTCCTGGGCCACCTGCAGGGCGGCCTGGTCCTGGAGCTTGGCGAAGGTGCCCTCCCGGATGCCCGCCGGCGGGGCAGCGGGGTCGGCCTCGGCGAGCTGCTCGATGGTGGCGATGCCGGCGTCGACGAGCTTGACCCGCTGGTCCACCCGCATGCCGGCGACCAGCAGCACGTCGCGCCGCGCCTCGGCGGCCGCCTTGCAGTGGTCGCACCGGCCGCACCAGCGCAGGTCTGGCGTCCCCCACTCGGGCAGGCCGGGCGGGGCATCGAGCAGGGCACGGAGGCGACCGGTCCGGTCCAGGAGGATGGGCCGGAGGTCTGCGAAGCGGTGGTGGGTCTTGGTGCCGTCACCCAGCCAGAGGTGGACCTCCCGGGGTGCGGGGAAGCCCATCTGCTCGATCTGGAAGGCGTAGGAGGCGAGCTGCAGGAGCGCTTCGACCCGGGCATGGCGGGCGAACTTGGTGTCCGCCGGCTCGTAGCGGACCGGGCCGGTGCCGTCGTCCACGCGGACCACGAAGTCCGCCAGGCCGTGGAAGCGGCCGTCGAAGAACGCGGCCTGGTACACGACCTGTGCGCCGCCCTCCATGGCCTCCACCGTGCGCCGATGTGCCTCCTCCAGCTGGGCGCGGTCCTTGGTGGAGGGCTGGTCGATGCGGACCACGCCACCAGGCGCGCCCTCGCCGTGGGCCTCGGCCAGCTTGGCGAGCTCCGCCCGCTCGTGGTCGATGCCGAGGTCTGCCGCCCGCTTCAGCAGCTCGTCCTCCTCCACCACCAGGCGCTCGGCCACGCCCGCCTTCTCGGCGCGGCGGGCCAGGAGCTGGTACTCGCAGCGCAGGGCGACGACGAGGTCGGTGGCGCTGGCGACCCACGTGTCGTCGAGCAGGAACATCGCAAGGAGTGTCCCACAGGGGTCTGACACCGAGCGCGGGCGCCGGGGTGGCTTCGCTCCGGCCGCCCACCGACCACGCCGCCCACCCGCCAGCGCCCCACCCGCTAGCCCCCACCCGCCGGACCGCCCACCCGTTCTCGTCGACCGACGGTGCACATCTGCACCCACGGGTGACAAGGACCGAGCAAGGTCGGGCGTCACGAGCGGTGGGTCGGTTGGCGGGGCTGGGTGGACGGGTGGTGGCGGGGCTGGGCGGACGGGTGGTGGCGAGGCCGGGCGTGACCGGCCATGCTCGGGGCGTGGGCCGGGGAGCGAGCGAGGGCACGGGCGACGGCGGGGGCGCGGACCGCGGAGCAGGCAAGGG
The DNA here is from genome assembly GCA_046331115.1 of Acidimicrobiales bacterium. Lineage (GTDB taxonomy): Bacteria > Actinomycetota > Acidimicrobiia > Acidimicrobiales > Iamiaceae > Aquihabitans. Next base: position 79,064 of record JAXLRJ010000010.1, on the reverse strand, counting down.
TGCAGGCGAGGGCACGGGCGAGGCGGGAGGCGAGGAGCGGATCGAGGTCCGGGTCATCCCCCGGGCCAAGAAGGACGAGGTCGGCGGCGAGCGGGCTGGGCGCCTGCTGGTGCGCACCACGGCCGCTCCGGTCGACGGCAAGGCCAACGCCGCGGTCCTGAAGCTCGTGGCCGCCCACCTCGGCGTCCCGGTCCGGTCGCTCGAGCTCGTGGCCGGTGACCGCTCCCGCGACAAGACCCTCGTCGTCCGGCGATGATCGGCCTCACCCGCCCGAGGCGGCGGCCAGCACCCCAGCGGTCAGGACATCGGCCTGCTGGGGGCGGTCAGGCCCAGTAGTCGATGCCGCTGAGCTCGGCGTAGCGGACCTGGAACTCCTCACCGTCCAGGAAGTGGACGTCCACCACGTCGTCGCCGTGGGCCTCGCGCATGGCGGCAAGGACCTCGGCATCGCCCACGATGTGGCGCAGGGGCGGGGCGTCGGCGGCGACGGCCTCGGCGATGACGTCGGCCACGACCTCGGGGGTGACGCCGCTGTTCATCAGCTGGTGGGAGAGCACCTTCAGCAGGAAGTCGCGGGCGACGGGGTAGGCGGTGTCCTCGGCGGGCACTTCGGACTTTCCCCAGATGGGGGTGAGGATGGTGCCGGCCTGGATGGCGATGACCCGGATGCCGAACGGTGCCACCTCGGCCTGCAGCGATTCGCTGATGCCCTCGACCGCCCGCTTGGTGGACGAGTAAGCGGCCATGAGCGGCGGGCCGGTGATGGCCGACGACGACGAGATGTTGACGATGCGCCCAGCCTTGGCCTCCCGCATCCCGGGGAGCACGGCCTGCGTGCAGCGCACGACGCCGAGGACGTTGGTGTCGAACATGGCCTGGTAGGTGGCGAGCGGCGTCTCCTCGACGCTGCCGGCGCCGGTGATGCCAGCGTTGTTGACGAGCACGGCGACCGGCCCGGCGGCCAGGACCTCGGCGAAGGCGGCGGCCACGGACTCGTCGCTGGTGACGTCGACCTGGAGCGGGTGCACCCCGCCGAGCTCGTTGGCCGAGGCCGCGTCGGCGATGGCGACGAGCCCGGCCTCGGAGCGGGACCCAGCCCAGACCTCGTAGCCGTCCTTCGCCAGGCGCAGGGCCGTGGCCAGCCCGATGCCCGAGTTCGCCCCCGTCACCACTGCCGTGCCGGCCATCGCCATCCCCTTCGTCGTCGCGTGCGTCCCGTGCGCCGGATGCCCGATCGGAGGAACGGGTCGGCGACCCGCGACCCTACGCCCGGCCCGACCCGCCCCGAGCACCCGACCCGCCCCGAGCAGCCAACCCGGCCGGAGGAGCCGACCGCCCGAGCAGCCGACCCGGCCGGAGCCGTCCAGCCAGGTCACCAGGTCTCGCGGCCCACCGGCCGGAGGCCCGCGCCCGTCCGCCACCACGAAGGCCGGGTGGCGCTGGCTGCCAGCGTCGAGATCAGGCGTCGGGGGTGGGCGTGCGGTAGCGGATCGGGATCTGGAAGCGGGCCACGTCGGGGTGGGCGAGGGCGGCCTCGGCCCGGGCCCGGTTGCCCATGGCCGCGATCGTCTCGCCGACGACGTGGGCGTGCTCGGGGCTGTCGAGCGAGCGGATCTCCTCGCCGATCACCACCACGGACGGTGACAGGTGGTCGCCGTAGTCGCCGAAGATCGGGTAGATCGACGCGCCGGCCTGGACGGCGGCGTGGAGGTCCTCTCGGGTCCCGTGGGCGAAGGGCTCCATGACCACGTTGCCGTGCTCGTCCTTGGCGTCGCGAGAGCCCGACCCGGCCTCGATGACGATGTGGCCGTGGTTCGACCGCATGAGGTGCATGAACTCCTCGCGGGTGCGGGCGTTCTGCTTGCGCCGGAAGTTGCGGACCCGACGGTTGAGGTCCTCGTCGGTGATGTCGCCCTCGGCCACCGCCTCGCCACCGCTCACCGGGAAGGTCTTGAGGACGTTGGCGGCCTTGCGGAGGATGTCGTCGATGACGTTCATCCCCATCACCTCGAGGTACCCGAGGAGCCGGCCGATCATCACGGTGGTCCGGGTGTCGAGGCGGTCGAAGCCGGCCCGGTGCGCGGCCTGGGTCAGGTAGCCGAGGTTGAAGCCGACGTCCTGGAACTCCAGGTGCGAGCCGACGAACACGAAGGACTGGCCGGCGGCGAGCCGTTCGAACAGGTGCTCCCGCTCGGCGAAGTCGACGAACACCTGGGTGTTGGCCTCGGCGTGGGGGCCGTGGAGGATCGCGAGCAGGCCCAGCGCCGCCTGGGTCTCGCTGGCCGACAGCGGCGAGGACCGGAGGAACGCCTGGTCGTGGTCGATGGCGTCGGGGCGAGGCTTCGCCGCCATGGTCGATGCCGGGATCGGGCTGAAGATGCTGGCGAGCTCGACCCCGCCGACCTGCTTGGCGTGGTCGTAGAGGAGCTTGTCGAGCTGGCGGTGGACGCCGAGGAGCTCCGCGATCTGCTCGGCGGCCTGCTGGATCAGGCTCGGATCGGCCTTCGCCGGTTGGTCCACGGGCGCCTTCTCGTCGGAGCTCGGTGCGGGCAGGTCGAGGCCGCCGCGCTTGGCCTCGGGGGGAGGGATGAACATGCCCGTTCGACCACGCGGGCCCGGCCAGCGTTACCCGGCCGCCCCGGGCGCAACGGTCAGGCGACCACCGCGGCGTAGTCGGACCGGGCAAGGAACGTGCCGGCCACGAAGGCGGCGGGCTGGGGCTCGCCGAGGCTGATCGGCCCGAACACGGCGTTCCATTGCGCCGCCGTGGGGACGGCGCCGTACATGCCGAGGGAGATGAGCGTGATGTCGGTCGGGCCGACCAGGCGGCGCTTGCCTTCGCTGGACTCGGAGAACTGGACGATCACGGCGCCGCGGGTGAGCGCCTTCGTGTCGAGCTTCTTGGTCCAGTAGGCGGCGCCCGAGGCGTCGGGGAGCCGCTTGAACACGTTGAGGTACACCTTGTTCACGTACTGGGCGTTGGTGACCGTCCCGTAGCGGTTCTCGAACTCGGAGCTGGTGGCGAAGCTCTGCGCGATCTTCGTGAGCGACGTGCCCGCCTGGTACTTGTGCAGCCAGTAGGTGAGGCCGCCGGAGTCGGGCCGGCGGAGGAAGAACGCCCAGTAGAGCCGGATGAGCGGGGCCCGCTTGGCGGCCCAGGCGTCGGCGGTGGCGAGCTCGGCGATGAGGGCAGCCGGGGTGGCCTTGCCCAGGTCGAAGGTCGATGTCCACTGGGCGCTCTTGCCGACGGGATCGGCCGCACCGGTGAAGTCCTGGTACTGGCGGGTGACCAGGGCGGCCGACGTGGCGAACGGGCCGAGCGAGACCGGGCCGTTCACGTAGGCCTGGTCGAAGGATTCGCCCGTCAGCTTCCGGTTGTTGACGAACGCCGCGGACGTCCCGTCGTTGGTCACGCTCGAGCTCGTCGTGAGGATGTCGGGATCCGCGATCGCTGGACCGGTGGAGATCCGCCGCGTGGTGCCGGCCGTGATGTTGCGGGCGTAGACGTCGAACTCGGTGCCGATGTCCGTGCCCGCCGGAGCGCCGCTCGTGAAGAACAGCGCCGTCTTCCCGTCGCCCGAGAACGAGGAGGACGAGCCGCCTTCGGGGATCTGGCCGTCAGCGGCCGTGAGCGACACCCGTTGGGTGGTGCCGGCGGTGCGGTCCCGCACGAAGGTGTCGCGCGCCCCGTTGGTGTCGTTGGGGACCATGTTCGTGGCGTCGCTCGAGAACATCACGTAGCGGCCGTCGTCGGACATGTAGACGCCGCCACCGCCGTGGTCGGCGAGCGTCTCGTCGCTCCGGATGCTCACGATCTCGGTGGTGCCATTGGTGCGGTCCCGGACGTAGGCGTTGGTGTCGCCGACCACGCCGCCGGCGAGCAGGGACGTGCTGGCGAACGCCACGTAGCGGCCGTCGTAGGAGAGCACCGGGTTGTCGCTGGTGCCCGTCCCGAACTGTTCGGAGCTGTTCACGCTGGCGGCGGTGGTGTCGCCACCGAAGTTGTCCACGACGAACACGTCGAGGTCGCTGCCGCCGTCGCCGGCGACCACGTTGTTGGCAGACGTGTAGTACGCGGTGGTGGTGCCGTCGCCCGACAGCGAGGCCCCGGCGACCGGGGTGTTGAGCAGCGCGCCGGAGATGCCCGTGGAGATGCGCCGGGTGGTGTTCTCGTAGCGGTCTCGCAGGAACACGTCGGCGAAGCCCTTGTCGTCGCCGGGGATGAGGTTGTTGGCATCGGACATGAACAGGACGAAGCGCCCGTCGTCGGACATCGTGGGGGTGGTGCTGTCGCCGAGGACCACCTTGTCGTCGTCGGTCAACGACGCCAGCTCGGTGGTGCCCGCCCACAGGTCTCGGACGTACACGTCCTTCTTCCCGTTGGTGTCGATCGGCGACATCTTGGCGGTGGTGACGATGGCGGCGAACCGCCCGTTGCCGCTCAACGCGATGTCGGAGGTGACACCAGGCGATGTGCCGCCACCCCCAGCGTTCAGCCCGTTGGCCGTGGTGCTCCCGGTGCCTCCGAGGCGGCTGACGAGGCGGGCCTTCGCCTGGAACGTCCCGGCCGACGCCGGCGAGGCGGGCACGAGGGCGACGGCGGAAGCGGTGAGCCCGGCGGCCACGAGCGCCGCTGCGCCCGTCCGACGGGACCGCGGCGGGGTGGAGGCGCGGGCCATGGCGGGACATGGTTGCCGACGGACGGTTGTCCGACAAGGCACCCGACCCGCACGGAACGATGCCCGTCGTTAGCCTCTGGCCCATGCGAGGGGCAGAGCAGGTGGGCAGGGGTCGGCGCGCGCTGCTGGGCGCGGCCGCGACGGCGCTGGTCGGGACGGCGCTCGTGGCGTCGACCGCGGAACCTGCTGGGGCATCGGTCACGCTGAGCCTGTCGGGCACGACCATCACGGTGACCCTGGTCGGCAACGAGGGCGCCGGGTTCGACTGCGTGAACGGCAACGTGGTGATCCGACAGCAGACCACCACGCCTGCGCTGGCGTGCAGCGCGCTCACCAAGGTGATCGTGAACGGCGACAGCGGGCTCCAGAGCGTCTCGGGCAACCAGCTCGACGATCCGCCCTTCACCGCCAAGCCGTCGCTCGAGGTGCACCTGGGCGGCGGGCAGGACGAGGTCTACGAGACGTCCCGCGCGGACACGATCGACACCGGCGAGGGGATCGACGAGCTCTGGCTCCACGACGGCGTGGCCAACGCGGCGGTGGACCTGGGGGTGGGCTCGGACGTCGTGTACTGGGACGGGACCGATGCCGTGGACGACCTGACGTTCACCTCCACCGGGCCGGACCTCACGCTCATCGAGAAGCGCAGCCCAGCCAACCGGACCGAGACGATCCTGTCGGTCTCACGGCTGTCGGTGCTCGGGCGGGGCGGCAACAACAAGCTCGACGCCAGCGGCATCGCCGTCTCGTCGGGCGTCAACACCGTGTCCCTCGAAGGCGGGGAGGGCGACGACGTCCTGAAGGGCGCGGTCGACGGGTCCAGCTTGTTCGGCTGGACGGGCAAGAACACGATCGTCGGAGGCAACGGGACGGGCCTCGACAACATCGGCACCTACAGCCCCGACGACACGATCGACCCGAACGGTGGCAACACCAACTGGATCTTCGACCGGCAGTCCTTCCGCTCCGGCGGCCGCACGATCCTGTCGACCGGCGGCCAGCTCAAGTACACGTTCGAGCTGCCCGCCGGCGACGTGATCTCCCGGGTCCGCCAGGGCAGCGGTGGCGCCTCGGCACTGGTGACCAACAGCCTGACCCGCCCGGGCCAGCAGAGCCTGCCGTCCACCACCGCTCGCCTGATCGTGGACCAGTCCGTGTACCCGTCGCCCGACGACCGGGCGCTCGCGGATGTGGAGCCCCTGTTCGGGACCCGACCGGTCGACGTCGTGGGCGACAGCTACGACGACGACCTGGCCGACATCACCATCCCCGTCGGGTCGTGGACCACCACCGGCTCACCGTCCACGACCTACGTGGTGACCCCGTCGGACACGAGCCTCGGCCCGATCACGGTCACGGACTACGGGCAGGTGCGGGTGCACGGCCCGTGGACCGATGCCAACAAGTCGTTCGTGCACCGGGCCACCCGGGACCTGGTGTTCCGCTTCGCCACCTCCCCGACCATCGACACCACGGCTGCTGCCCTCGCCGGCGGGACCACCACCCGGGCTGCGGTGGTGCAGGGGCTCATGGGCAGCGACGAGTACCGCGGCCTGGACGTGGACCGCACCTTCGTCCACTACCTGGACCGCAACGTCGACCCGAGCGGCCGGGCGTACTGGATCAAGAGCATCGCCAACGGCAAAGCGCTGTGGCGCTTCCGGGCGCAGCTGTTCGGGAGCAACGAGTACTTCACGAAGGCCGGCAGCGACAACGGGCTGTACATCGACAAGGCCTACGGCGACGTGCTCGGTCGTGCCCCGGACCCGAGCGGGCGGACCTACTGGACCAACAAGCTGAACGCCGGCGCGGACCGCGGCTCGGTGGCGCTGCAGTTCATCAACTCGCCGGAGGCCCGTCGGCGCCTCGTCGACGAGCAGTTCCTGCGGTTCCTGGACCGCTACCCCACCAGCACCGAGCAGGCGACGTGGGCTGCCACGGTCGCCGGCTCCAACACGGGTGAGCAGCAGCTCATCGCCTTCCTCGCCACCTCCGGCACCTACTCCGGCCGCGACTGACCTCGGGCGCCGTCCCGTCGGCGCCCCGCCTCGCCGCCGGGCGGCCGCTGGTTCGGCCGCTCCGGCCTGCGCGGGCAGCCAACGGCCGGACCGCCTACGGTGCCGCCCGTGCCGAGGGGACCGGACGAGACGTGGGACGAGGTGCGGGCGCTGCTGGGCGCTCGGCCCGGTGGGTTCGAGGAGGGCGACGAGCTCGCCGTGGTGGTCGGTGACCGCCGGCTCTACGTGGCCGTGCTCCCGTACGGCCCGGATGCGGCCGTCGTGCAGGTGATGGCGCCGATCCTGGCTGGCGTGGCCAACAGCGACGACCTCTGCCTTGCCCTGGCGACGAGCCAGCTGGCGTTCACGAAGCCGCTCGTGTTCGACGACGACGGGGGCCGGACCGTGCTGCTCGTCCTGCGGTTCCACGCCGACCAGCTGCGCGGCGACGTCTTGGACTTCGCCCTGGCCAAGGTGGCGGCGGAGGCGGGGGTGCTCGACCCTGCGCTCGAGGGGCGCTTCGGCGCCACGTGGACGTTGGAGGGCCCGGCATGACCGACGGTGCGACGTCGATCGTGGCCGACGCACGGGCGCGGGTGGCAGCGCTGCTCGAGGCGCTCGGCGTGCCGGCCGAGCAGGATGCGAGCGGCGACTTCACGATCCCCCACCACGTGACCCTGGTGCACCTGATGGTGTCGGAGGTCGACGGCCGGGCGGTGCTCGACATCTGGGCGCCGATCCTGGTGGGCGCGCCGCTCACCCCCGCACTGGCCCGCTTCGCCGCCGAGACGAGCTTCATGTTCGGCCGCCTCTGCCTGGCCGACACGGGCGACGGGCTTGCCGAGCTGCAGATCAGCCACACGATGCTGGCCGACCCGCTGGACGAGGAGATCCTGGTCCAGCAGCTCGGCGCCGTCGCCAACACCGCGGCCGAGATCGCCGAGGCCGAGCAGGCCACCTTCGGCGGCCACCGCTCCCTCTGACGCCTCGGTGAGCGGGGGAGCTACCCCGGGCCGCACGCACCCATCCAGGATGCACATCGAAGTGGCTGCCATGCGACCAGATCGATGTGCATCCCGGAGCAGGGCGGCGGCCACCACAGGCCGGCGCCGCTCGATCGACGGCCTGTGGGGGCCGAGCGTGCCGGGTGGGGCGACGTGGTGCGCCTGCCGTGAGGGCGACGCACCCGCCCGGCGGGGCCGGGGCGTCATCGTCGATGGATGCTGACGGCGAGGCCGAGGGCGGCGCAGGCGAGGGCGATCACCACGTCCGGTGGGGTGGCGCGCTGGGCCGCCGGCCACGCCCACGCGTCGGCGGTCCCGTCGCGCCGGGCGCCGAGCAGCAGCGCCGCCACCACATAGGCGGTGAGGGCCGACGCGGCCGTCGAGGCGTCCATCCAACGCCGGAGCAGGAGGAGGAGGCCGAGGGCCCCGATCACGTTGCGGGCCTCGGCGGCGGCGGTGCCCGAGGTCCCCAGCCGACCGGCGAGGAGCACCGCGGCCGCGCCGGCCAGTGCGACGACCGTCGTGGACGCTGCGACGAGGCGGCGTTCGATGGGCAGGCGGGGCCAGTCAGGGCGGTCGTCGTCGATGGCCAGGCCAGCGGCGACGGCGCAAGGACAGGCGGTGGCGCGACCGGCGAGAGTCGCCGAAGACCACCACCAGGCCGGCTGGCGATCGTGGCCGCAGGCGGTCACGCCGGGTAGGCGAGCCAGCTCGACACCACCAGCAAGCGCTCCGAGGACAGGCCGGCGCGGTGGAAACGCTGGCCATAACCCATCAGGGCATGGGTGGGGTCAGGGCCCGGCAGGAGTCGACAGCATCGCCGACGCTGGTCATCCAGGCAGCACCCTGTGGGCAGGACCTGTTCGATCCGATCGAGCAGGCGAACGAGGGCAAGGTCGCCCAGCGGCGCATCCGCCGCTTGCCGAGGACGCACCGGCCAGAACTTGAGGTGGGCCTGGAGCAGGGCTCTTGCCTGCTGCAGGTCGGTGGGTGCGTCTTGGCAGGTGATGGTCAGGGCCATCGCATCGGCCAGGTTCAGGATGATGCGATCGGCAGTCGGCGTGCCATCGATCCAGATCGTGACGGCGAGGGCGACCTCGGTCGGCCAGGCGGGTGCTGACGGGCTTCGGAGCGTCGACGCCGCGGGCCTCGAGGCGCCGTAACGCGCCGCCGACGACTTCGACGTGGGCGAGCAGTCGCTGCTCAGGCCACAGGCACTCGTCGATGCACCTGGCACAGGCGCGGCCGGGCCGGTGCAGGGCATGACCGGATCGGCGCCGAATTCGACCCCGCCCGACAGCAGCACCGGTGGCGACGACCCCACGGCGGCCGTCAACAGGGCAGCGGCGGCTCCTCGGAGGTCCTTCGACGATGGCCGTAGGCGCGACGGCGATAGCGCCAGCGTTCGGCGCACGGCTCCCACCGGGTCGAGCAGTGCGCCAGCAGCGACGAAGGTGCCGAGAACAGCGGCGTAGGCAACTCCACAACGATAATTCGGCCGCGGCGAGGCCAGTGCCGAGCAGGCTGGCGGTGGAGCGCGCCAGCCGCCAGCCAGCAGGGCGAGCAGCGCGGTGACCCATGCGACAGCAGGCCAGCGCGACGAGCACCACGGTAGGGCGTGCACAGGGGAGCCCGGCGTCGGCGGCGACGGCGGCGCGGATTCACGAGGTACGGGACGGGAGCACGGCCGTGGTCGTCGCCTCGCCCAGGACCAGCACGCCCGGCGACGGTACATGGGCGCCGGTGGCCGACGGAGCCTCGCCGCCTTCCACGCCGCGGCGGGTGGCGCACATGGCGCACGCTCGTAGGGCGCTATGGCCGTTGAGCAGCGAGCACGTAGCCCGGCGCAGCGTCGACGGTGTCGTGGGCGACCAGCCAACCGAGCGCCAGGGCGATCGGTGCGAGGCGCAACGCCGGCTCTGACCGCAGGCGGGCACGGGCGGCGCCGAGCGAGGACGGTGGCTGCAGCCCGGCCGAGGTCATGCGCCAGGGCGAGGCTCGTCGGCCACCTGCCGCACCGCTGACGGCTCGTCCAGGCAGGCCCGGTACGCGGCGGTCAGCCGGTCGGCCAGGGTGCCGTCGACGGGCTCGCTGTCCGGGATGAGGCCGAGGAAGCCGTCGACGCTGCCGTCGAAGCGGATCGTGCCGCTGTCGAGCACCGTGGCCGAGTCGAAGCCGTGGGCCAGGTCCTCGACGAGGTGCGTGGCGAGGACGACCTGGCAGCGCTCGCCCAGCTCCACGATGAGGCGCCGGATCTCGTCGCGCTGCACCGGGTCGAGCCCGACGGTGGGCTCGTCGAGGAGCAGCACCCGGGGCGAGCAGACGAGGACCTCGGCGAGGGCGAGGCGTCGGAGCTGGCCGCCGGACAGGTGCCTGGCCGGACGATCGGCGTGGTCTGCCAGGTCGACGGCGACGAGGGCGCCTGGCTGCCGCGTCCCCGCGTGGCCCAGGCCGGCGCCCCCGAGCCATCCGGCCAGCGCGACCTGCTCGCGCGCCCGCCGGCCCAGGACGGCGGTGGCGACCTGCGGCATCCGCGACGGCACCGGTCGGCGCCGGCCGATATCGACCGTGACGGTGCCCGCGTCGGGGCGGAGCGCACCGCTGAGCACCGAACAGGGTGGACACCCCGCCCGTTCGGCCCGAGCCTGCTGGCGCCGCGCTGCCCCGGCACCACGTGATGCCCCGCAGCACCGCCCTCCCCGCCGGTACCCGGGCTTCAACGCTTTGCAGCTCGAGCGCCGGCGCCATCAGTACGTGGCGCGAGCGAGGCGCTCACCTTGTCGTCGAACGAGTCGGTCCCATTCACCGCATGGAGCGTGAAGTGGTACGACGCATCACCCTGGCGGCCCCAGCTTTGCGTGACCGATGGCCGCGACCAGCAGTCGAAGTCCTTGCGACCGCGGTTGATGTCCGGCGAGTACCAGGGAGTCTGTTGGGTCAGCTGGACGTTGAGGACGACCCGGCGGGACGCGCTGGCACGGGCACGACAACCGGCCAACGTGATCGTGGTCGCCTGGGCGTCGTCGTTGTCGTCGTTCCAGGTCCGAGAGCTGACACCAGGTAGCCATCCCGAGAACGAGCTGGAGAAGGCACCTTCGGCGGCGGCCGGCAGCGCCTGAGTGAGGATCACCCCAGCGATGACCAGACCGAGGACGAGGCGGGGACGGTGCGATGACATGCTTCACCCCAAGGGCTCGATGCTCAGCGCGGATCGCCGAGGCAGTTGGAAGGGAAGAGCTGGGGTGAGGCCTCCGGCCGGCTCCGCCTGAGACCAACGTCCTAGTTCGACGAGGGGATGCCGTCAAGACCTTTCGTCTTTGCAGCAGCTCGCCTTGAGGAAGCGGCGGGTGCGCAGGTCGGATCTGTGGGAGGGAGGCGGCAGGCTGGAAGGCGTCGTCTCGACCATCGGAGGTCACCCATGGCTGTCAGCTCCACGATGCGACCGCGCTGAAGCGCGGCACCGGACTTCGACCTGCTGAAGCGTCGTGAGCGGGGTCCGCAGTCGCTGGCGTCGCTGCGGGGGCGAGCAGGCGACGGTGGTGATGTTCATCTGCAACCACTGCCCGTACGTGAAGCACGTGAACGCGCAGCTGATCGCGGTCGCCCTGGAGTACGGCGCCCGCGGCGTGGCGTTCGTGGCGATCAACAGCAACGACGCCGACCAGTACCCCGAGGACAGCCCGGCCCGGATGCACGCCGACGCCGCCGAGCTCGGGTACGCCCGTTCCCTACCTCTACGACGAGACCCAGGAGGTAGGCACCGAGGCCTACGGCGCGGCGTGCACCCGGACCTGTTCGCCTACGACGCCGACCTGGCGCTCGCCTACCACCTGCAACCGCCTCGACGCCTCGACCCCGGGCAACGGCGAGCCGCTCACCGGCGCTCGGCGCGCTCGACGCCCTGCTGGCCGGCGAGCCCGTCGACGTCGACCAGGTCTTCGTCGCCAGGCTGCTCGATCTGGTGGGCGCTGAGACCGAGCGCAGGGGGCATGGGCAAGCATGAGGCTCAGCGCTCCGCAGCGCCGCTTCGATCGTCGGCCGTGGCTCCCCACCATCCTGGACCTCGGCTTCGTCAAGGTGACGATCCTCGACCCGTGGCTCGTCGGTCCGCCCCCCGCCGTGGCGCGGGCGCACCTCATGACCACCACGACCAGGGCTGACCAGGCGCGGCCATCGGGCCACACGGTCCCGGGCGATGCTGGCATCGTGCTCCGCCAGGACCACGCCGAGCGGACAGCCAGAAAGCGGCAGAAGCCCGCCCGGCCCACCGGCAGCAGCGCCACCGGAGGGGCCGGGCGGGCCCGGAAACCGCCGCCTGAAGGAAGTAGGTAGCGGACGCGCTGCGGCCGGGGTCGCCGCCAGTGCGGCAGACCTTGATCTCCATGTCCGTGGCAGCCACGCTCAGCAGCGGCACGGTGCGGGTGAAGTGCACGTTGGCGGCACCGGTCTGGATGAACCCCCAGCTGCCGGTCACGCCCCAGCCCACCTGGCGGTAGTAGATCACTGCCAGCTGCCCGTCGGTGCACGGGTCCTGCAGGTCGCCGGTCATGATCACGTTGCCGTTGCGGTCCTGCCAGGCGTCGAGGCGGTAGGCGACGCCCACCGAGTGGACGCCGTTGTTGCAGGAGCGGGCGGCGCCGGACAGCGAGTTGAGGTCGTAGGCACTCGCCGCCTGGGTGAAGGCACCGAACAGGGCGATGCCGATCAGGGCGGTCGAGACGATCATCTTGCGGACGGGGTTCTTCACGGCGGTTCCTCCAAGGTCTGCCGGGCTCGTTGCACCGGACGCAGGTCATGGTGCGGGAGCTGCATCGATCGGTCCGTAGACCGGCTGACGCAGCGGACGTGCGCGTCGACACACTCTGCGGGCGCCGCCCTCCCTGCCCACCGGGGCCCCAGCGCGCGAGCGGCGGCCGTCGAGCGGCCACACTGGGCAGCCGTGAGCGGATGGACGGACCGGCTGGGGTGGACCGCAGCGATCCTGCGCGTCCTGTCCGACCTGGCGCCGTCGCCTGCGCAGGCCCGCTACGACGTGTCCGGCAGCGGCGCGACGGCGATGGCCTGGCTCGGGCTCGAGGCGATCCCGGGCAGCCAGGAGACGATCACCGGCCGTTCGACGCCGACGCCGTTCGGCACGCTGAGCCTCGCCCCCAACCTGGTGCCGACGTTCGCCCTGGACCGCAGCGGTGCCCTCGACGAGCTCGCCCAGTACGACTCGTTCACGCCCGGCCTCGACGACCTGTCGATCGGCTGGATGTGGGCGGTCGGCTCCATGGAGGTCGACGGCGAGCGCCGGGACGTGCTGTGCCCGCTCGTCAGCAGCACCGTCCACCTGCGCCGCCAGCTCGGCGGCTACCTGGCCATCGCCAGCCCCAGCTGGGACCTGTGGCCGTTCGTCACCGACCCCGCCGTCGCCGAGGTGCTGGAGTCCTCCATCGAGTTCGGCCGGGGCGGCCTGCCACGGACGAAGACCATGAGCCAGGCGTACCTGGCCCGGTTCCCCGCCATGCTCACCTGGGTCAACAGCGTCCTCGGGGCGTCCGGGCTGCACCCGCTGCAGCACATCACCGTCCCGAAGGACCCGCGGCGGGCCCAACCCAACGGCCTCGAGGTGATCCTCGGCTACGGCATCTACGCCAACCACGGCGGCGACCTGCTCCGGCCCCAGGTGTCGCTGGCCGCCTGGGCCAACACGCCGGGCATCGGCGACACGGCGTTCTCGTCGCTCTACGTCGGCCCGCGCAAGCCGCCGGGCACGGGATCGGGCGCCGGCTCGCCCCCGCCACCGCCCCGCCAGCTCCGCAGCACCCTGCCGCTCAGCGCCGCCCAGGAGCAGGCGGTGCGCCGATCGTTCGACCAGGACCTGGTCGTGGTGTCGGGCCCGCCCGGCACCGGCAAGAGCCAGACCGCCGTCGCCATCGCCTCCGACGCCGTCGCCCGCGGCGAACGGGTCCTGGTGGCCACCCAGTCGGCCATGGCCGCCGACGTCCTCGCCGAGCTCCTCGACCGGGTCCCCGGCCCGACCCCCGTGCTGTTCGGCGGCGGCAAGCGGGCCACCGAGCTCGCCGCCAAGCTCGCCGACGGGCTCACCACCACGGTGGACCACGGCACCCACGACCGCTGGCGCCAAGCCCAGCGCGCCCACGATCAGCTCGCCGACGCCGTGGGCGAAGACCTGGCCGGCGTCGCCGCCCTGGAGCAGTGGACGACCCTCCAGCTCACGGTCGACCTGCAGCGCCGCCACGCGCCCCGCCTGTACGAACGTGACGACGAAGCCGCGATCGACGAAGCCTTGGAGCTGCTCGCCCGCTGCCACGAGCACCACGGCCTGCTCGACGACCTGCGCCACACGGCCGAGTCCCGCCTCCGCCACCTCGTCGACGCCCCCGACGCCAGCACCTCGAGGAGATCGAGGACGCCGTCACCACCGCCCTCGTCCGCCTGCGAGCCCGCCGCGCCGGCACCCGGGACCTGCACCTGGCGGACCAGCGCTGGATCGCCCTCGTCGAAGCCGACGAAGCCCTGCGGGCCGCGTCCGGCCAGGAGGCCGCTGCGGACATCACGAGCCGCGCCGACGGGGACGCCCGGCGGGCGGTCGGCGCCCTCGCCACCGCCCTGCGCGCCGGCCGGGCCCGACGCCGCGCCCACCTCGCCCGGGTCGACGTCCGCTCGCTCACCGAGGCCCTCCCCCTCTGGATCGGCACGCTCCCCGACATCGAGGCGCTGCTGCCCGCCGTGCCTGCCGCCTTCGACCTCGTCATCCTCGACGAGGCCTCCATGATCGACCAGGGCTCCGCCGCCGGCGCCCTCCTGCGCGCCCAGCGCGCCGTCATCATCGGCGACCCACGCCAGCTGCGGTTCGTGTCGTTCGTCGCCGACGACGACGTCGACGCCGCCGTCGCCCGCCACGGCTGCCAGCCCCTCGCCGACAAGGTCGACGTCCGCCGGGCCAGCACCTACGACCTCGCCGCCGCCGTCGCCCCCGTCACCTTCCTGGACGAGCACTTCCGGTCGGTCCCCCACCTCATCGGCTTCTCCGCCCACCGCTTCTACGAGGACCGCCTCCAGGTCACGACGCGCCACCCCCTGAACGACGGGGTCCCCGCCATCGAGGTCGTGCCCGTCGCCGGCGAACGCACCAAGGGCGGCACCAACCAGGCGGAGATCGACGAGGCCGTCGCCCGCGTCGCCGCCCTGCTCGAGCAGGACGGCGCCACCACCATCGGCGTCATCAGCCCGCACCGGCCCCAGGTCGATGCGCTCCGCAGCGCCATCGCCGCCGCCGTCGCCCCCGAGCACTGGGAGCGCGGCCGGATCCGGGTCGCCACCGTCCACGGCTTCCAGGGCAGCGAGTGCGACATCGTCATCGCCTCCTTCGGCATCAGCGGCGACGGCGGGCGCACCCGCCACTTCCTCGAAGACCCCAACCTGTTCAACGTCCTCATCACCCGCGCCCGCCGCCGCATGATCGTGCTCACCTCCGTCGCCGACGTGCCGCCCGGGCTGCTCGCGGACTACCTCCGCTGGGCCGAGCACCCGCCGCCGATCCCGCGGACCTCGGCCCCACCGACGACTGGGACCGCACCCTCGCCAGCCTCATCGCAGACCAGGACGTGCCCGTGCGGGCCGGCTACGCGGTCGGCCCGTGGACCATCGACCTCGTGGTCGGCGACGGCCGAGACGCCCTCGCCGTCGCCACCCGCGTCCACCCCGACGGCCCCCACCGCCACGTCCAGCGCCACCTCGCCCTCCATCGGGCCGGCTGGCGCCAGGCCGAGGCGTTCCCCGTCACCGAGGACGGCGCCGCCGCCCGCCTCGCCATGGACCTCGCTGCCCGCGTCCGCCACCAGTAGCTGCAGGGCCCATCGAAGGCCCCCGGTCCGCTCGACGTGCGAGGCCCGAGGCGCCGCGCCATCGCCCTGCACACCAAGGTGGTGCCGAACGTGACCTCAGGGGTGCGGCTTCGGCACCAAGTTCGCGAGGGGTGGCGGGTGCGGGTGGGCGGTGGGCTACCAGCCGAGGGTGCCGGGGCCGCCCTTGAACGGGCCGACCACCTTCGAGGTGATCCACCCGCCGTAGAACGAGCCCTCGTTGGCCTGGACCCGCTCCTCGTCCACCCAGCACTCGTCCACCCGCTGCGCGTAGAACGCCAGGTAGCCGGCGATCGGAGCGAACGACGGCGTGGGGTCCACGTACCACCAGGCCGCGTTGCGGACCGGCTCGGTCCCGGGCACCGCCAGGTCCAGGTGGGCGGCCGCGCCCTTCCACTCGCAGTAGGTGCGGGTCACCGAGGGGTGGAGGACCTCCAGGTCGACGTCATCGGGCGGCAGGTAGAACGCCGGGGGCTGGCTGGTCTCCAGGACCCGCAGCGCACGCCGGGACTCAGCGACCGTGTGGCCCCCGTGCACGACCCGGACGAGCGAGCCCGTCGGGTCGATCCGCGGCGGCCGCGGGTAGTCCCACACGGACTCCTGGCCGGGGCCGGGCTCGATGCGCTCGGGTCGGTGCACGTCGGTCCCCTACCCGCCAGATCAGCGGGCATTCGCCCGACATCGGCGCGCGGTCGCCCCGACAGGTCACTTCGCGGGCGTCGGCGCACGCCAGACCTGGGCCCGCCCCACCGCCCGGGCAGCGGTCCGAGCGGATCAGCGGCCGGGCGGGGTGTCGCGGGTGCGCGGCGGGCGGGGGCGCAGCGACGGCAGGAAGGCGCCGGCCACGCCCCGGACGTTGGCCCGCACCAGGTCCAGGTAGTCGAACGAATCCCGCCAGAGCGTGATCTTGCCGTCGCGCACCTCGAAGCGGCCCCACACCCAGAACTGGATGCGGACCCGGCCGAAGAGCAGCACGTCGGTGCGCTCGGTCAGCACCACGGGCCCCTCGGTCGAGGTGGCGTGCAGGTACACCTCGAAGCCGGCGCCGGGACGGTCGAGCAGGGCGAGGACCTTCTCCACGCCACGTCGGCCGCGGATCGGCGGGAGGCCGACGTTCACGTAGAGGATGTCGTCGGCCACGAGCGCGGCAGCGGCCCCGGCATCGCCAGCCGCCATGGCGGCGAGGAACCCCTCGACCACCGCCTGCGGGTCGTCCACCGCTACGTCGGCGGCGTCGATCGGTCGGGGCAGGAGGGCGTCGGTCATGGGGTCGAGCGTACGGCAGGGCCCGATCGATCCCGCCGTGGCCTCAGGGCTGCCAGACCGACGCCATGTCGGTGGCGGTGGCCCGCAGGTGCTTGTGGCCGAGGCCCCACTCCGCCAGCTGCGCCCGGGTGCGCGCCAGCCCGACCTCGGTGGGGTCGGTGGGCGGGTCGCCTCCGGTGCCGCCGGCAGGGTCATCCGGGATGCGCACCTCGTAGCGGAAGTTGAAGGCCACGAGCCGCTCGTCGTAGGTGAACGTGCCCCACTCGGTGAAGGCGCTGCGGAGGATGTCGTGCTCGTCGGCCTCGGCGAGGAGCGCGGCGCGCTGGTCGTCGTCGAGCCCGTCGAACTGGCCTCGCACGACCACCCGGTACACCTTCATGGCCATCGTCCTCGCACCACCCCAGCCTCGCAGGCCAGGCCCCGCCCACCACCACGGGTTCCCCCGCCCCGGCCCGGGGCTGGGTGTCAGGGGGGCTGGCTACTGTCCCGGGGTGATGTCGGCGACCGAGGTGGGAACGGCTCCCCAGGGTGGAGCGCGGGGCACGTGGGTGCGCTACGGGCTGCCCGCCGCGCAGGCACTGCGCGACGAGATCGCCCGGGCGAAGGGGGCCGAGCCGCTGGCACCGGTCACGGTGGTGGTGCCCTCCAACCAGGTCGGCGTGTCCGCCGCCGCCAGCTCGCCCGGGGAGACCTCGGGTCGGTGTGCGGCGCCGGTCCGGGGCTCATCGGGGTCACGTTCGTCACGCCGTACCGGCTCGCCGAGCTGCTCGGCGCTGCGCCCTCGCCCCCAAGGCCGCCGGCTGGTCTCCACGCCGGTGCTGGCCGCAGCCGTCCGCGGCGTCCTGGCCACCGCGCCCGGCTCGTTCGGACCGGTCGCAGACCACGCCGCCACCGAGACGGCGCTCGTCGATGCCTACCGCGAGCTGCGGGACCTGGACGACGCCTCCCTCGACCTGCTCGCCGCCTCGAGCGTGCGCCGGCGAGGTCGTCCGCGTGTTCCGCGGCGCCCAGCCGCGCTGGAGGCCGACTGGTACGACGAGGACGACCTCATGGCCTCCGCCGCAGCCGCCGTCGCCTCGGGCACGGCCCCGGCCGAGGTCGGCACGGTGGTCGTGCACCTGCCCCAGCGGCTCACCCGCCACGCCGGGGCGCTGCTCGCCGCGGTCGCCGCCGGCAGCGGGCTGGTGGTCATCGCCGGGTCGACGGGCGAACCGAAGGCCGGCGCAGAGGTCGCCCAGTCCGTGCGCCGGCTGGACCCCGCCCTGGCGGACCGCATGGGCCCGCCGCCGAAGCCGACGTGATCGCCGCCGTCGTCGACCCGGAGGCCGCGCATCACCACCGCCTCAGATGCGGACGACGAGGTCCGCGCCGCGGTGCGGACGGTGGTCGATGCGGCGCGGACGGGCACCACGCTCGACCGCATCGCCATCCTGTACGCAGCCCGGGAGCCCTACGCCCGGCTGCTCGCCTCCTACCTGGCCGCCGCAGACGTCAAGGTCAATGGCACGGCCACGCTGCCCGTGTCCGGCCGCGTCGCAGGGCGCACGCTCCTCGGGCTGCTCGCCCTCCCCGCCGCCGGCTGGCGCCGCCAGGACGTGTTCGCCTGGCTGGGCGGCGCCCCGATCCTGGTCGACGGGCGCCGGGCCCCCACCACCACGTGGGAGGGCATCTCCCGGGACGCCGGCGTCGTGGGTGGCCGGGCCGACTGGGACCGGCGCCTGGCCCGCTTCGCCTCGGAGCGACGGGAGCTCGCCGACGAGGCCGCGGCCGCCCTGTCCGGGCCCGACGACCCCCGTGCCTGGCTCGTGGAGCACCACCGCACCAAGGCGGCCCGGGCGGAAGCCCTGCGGTCGTTCGTCCTCGGCCTCGCGGACCGCCTGGACGCCGCGGCCGGCCAGCCGGCGCGCTGGGGCGAGCGGGTCGCGTGGGCCAAGGCCCTGCTCACCGAGCTCCTCGGCGGGCCCAGCCGGCGCACCGCCTGGCTGGACGCCGAGCAGCGGGCCGCCGACCGGCTGGAGCTCGCCCTCGACCGCCTCGCCGTGCTCGACGGTGTGGAGGAGCAGGTGGCGCTGGACGTGTTCGCCCGCTCGCTGCAGGTCGAGCTCGAGGCAGACCTCGGCCGCACCGGCCGCTTCGGCGAGGGCGTGCTCGTCGGCCCCGGTCGATGGGGGTCGGGGTGGACCTGGACCTGGTCATCGTGGTCGGCATGGCCGAGGGCACGTTCCCGTCCATCGCCCGGGACGACTCCCTCCTGCCCGACGAGGACCGGGATGCCGCCGCCGGCGCTGCCGCTGCGCTCCGGGCACGTGGACCGGCTCCACCACCAGTTCACCGCGGTCCTCGCCGGGGCCAGGCGCCAGGTCCTCACCGTCCCGAAGGGCGACCTGCGCCGCAGCCGAGAGCGGGTCCCGTCGCGCTGGGTGCTGGACGTCGCCTCCGCGCTCGCCGGCGAGACCTGGTGGAGCGACGACCTGCTCGGACGCCACGCCCCCTGGCTCACCCACCTCGCCTCCTTCGACGACGCGCTCCGCCGGGCCGAGCCGGCCACGGACCAGGAGCACCGACTCCGCCAGCTCCTCGCCCGCGCCCCCGGGCGCGACGAGCTGCTCGACGCGGCTCGCACCACCGACCCCGACGGACCGCTGGCCCCCGGGGTGGACGTCGTGCGCTCCCGGTGGAGCACTGCGCTCACCCGGTTCGACGGCAACCTCGCCGGCCTGCCCATCCCGTCGCCCGCAGACCGTGGCGCCTCCGCCTCCCAGCTCGAAGCGTGGGCCAGCTGCCCGCACGCCTACTTCCTGAGCTACGTCCTCGGCGTCGACCCGGTCGAGCAGCCCGAAGACGCCCTCCAGATCAACGCCCTGGACCGCGGCAGCCTGATCCACGAGGCGCTCGAGGCGTTCATCCTCGAGGCCATCGCCCAGGACCGGGTCCCGCCGCCGGGCCGACCGTGGACCGCGGAGGACCACGAGCGGCTCGAGGAGATCGCCGCCGAGCGGTGCGACGCCGCCGAGGCCCGCGGCCTCACCGGCCGCACCCTCTTCTGGCAGCGGGACCGCCTCAAGATCCTGCTCGAGCTCGACCTGTTCCTCCTGGCCGACGACGCGCACCGCGCCGCCACCGGCGCGGTGCCCATCGCCGCCGAGCTGCCCTTCGGCCGCGCCGGCCGGGCACCCGTCGCCTTCCCGCTGCCCGACGGCCGCACCATCCCGCTGCGCGGCCTGGCCGACCGGGTCGACCGCGCACCGGACGGCACCCTCCACGTCCTGGACTACAAGACGGGCAAGGCCGACCGGTACCGGGGGCTCAGCGGCGATGACCCCCACCAGGGCGCGCAGCACCTGCAGCTCGCCGTGTACGGGCTCGCCGCCCGCCAGGACCAGGGCACGCCCGACGCCCGCATCCGAGCGGACTACTGGTTCACCTCCCGCCGCGGCGGCTACGTGAAGCGCGGCTACGACGTCACCGACGAGGTGATCGCCAGCGTCTCGGCCGCCATCGGCGGCATCGTCGACGGCATCGAGGCCGGCCTGTTCTCGCCCAGCCCGCCCGAGCCCTCCACCAGCCCCCGGCCCGAGTGCCCCTACTGCGACCCCGACGGGCTCGGCACCACCGAGCTGCGCCGCCAGTGGCTCGCCAAGCTGCAGGACCCCGCCCTCGCCGGCTACCTGCGCCTCGTCGCCCCACCGGACCCCGACGCCGACGCCGACCCAGGCGCCGGATCGACCACCGGCACCGCAGGGGAGGCCTCGTGAGCGCCACCACCGCCACCGCGGGCGGGCCGCCGCAGGACCAGGACCAGCGCGACCGCATCGCCAACGAGCTCGACCACACCCTGTTCGTGGAGGCCGGCGCCGGCTCCGGCAAGTCCACCGCGCTCGTCGGTCGCGTCCTGCAGCTGGTGGTCGAGGGGGAGGTGCCGCTGCGCAACATCGCCGCCATCACCTTCACCGAGAAGGCCGCCGCCGAGCTGCGCGACCGCATCCGCCAGAAGCTCGAGGTCACCGCCGCCGCGGCCAGGGCGGCCGAGGACCACGCCACGCTCGAGCGCTGCGAAGACGCCATCGACCAGCTCGATGGCGCCGCCATCGGCACGCTCCACGCCTTCGCCCAGCGGATCCTCGCCGAGAACCCCATCGAGGTGCAGCTGCCGCCGCGGCTGGACATCCTCGACGAGGTCACCTCCGACGTGCTCTTCGAGCAGCGGTGGACCACCTACCTCGACCACCTCCTGGCGGACCCGGAGATGCAGGAGACCCTCCTGCTCATGTTCGCCGCCGGTGTGAAGCACCAGGCGCTGCGGGCGATGGCCGTCGAGTTCGATGCCAACTGGGACCTCGTCGAGGCCCGCGTGCCCGACGAGATGCCACCGCTGCCGAAGCTGCTCGAGCACGCTGCCCCGGCCATCGCCGCGCTCGACGCGGTGTGCAGCCGCATCGACGAGTGCTCCGCAGACGATGACGCCATGCGGGCCCGCCTCGGCGAGCTCGCCGACTACGCCCGCGCCCTGCGCGAGCTCGACGACGACATCGACCTGCTCGAGGAGCTCACCGGCAGCGGCGCCCTCGCCCGCCCCAGCTTCAAGGTCGGCCGCACCGGGCGGGCCACCAACTGGCCGGACCTGCCGGCCGTGCGAGACGAGATCCGCCAGGTCGACGAGCTCTTCCAGGTGGTCGCCGGCCGGGTGGCCCAGGCCTGCGCCCACCGCGTGGCCGTCGCCTTGCGGCGCTTCACCCTCGCCGGCGCCCAAGCCCGGCGGGACGCCGGCCAGCTCGCCTTCCACGACCTGCTCGTCCTCGCCCGCCAGCTCGTCGCCACCAACCCCGACGTCCGAGACCGCCTCCACCGCCGGTACCAGCGCCTCCTCCTGGACGAGTTCCAGGACACCGACCCGATCCAGATCGAGATCGCCGTCCGCATCGCTGCTGCCGACCCGCGCTCACCAGAGGCCGGCGCCCCCCGCTGGCAGGACGTGCCCGTCGCGCCCGGCCACCTGTTCTTCGTCGGCGACCCCAAGCAGTCCATCTACCGGTTCCGCCGTGCCGACATCTCGCTGTTCCTGGCCGCCGCCCACCGCTACGGGGCCGAGGGCGGCCGGGTCACGCTGGCCACCAACTTCCGGACCGGCCACGAGATCATCGACTGGGTCAACCGCACCTTCGCCGAGCTGCTCGCCGAGGCCCCCGAGCTCGACGTCGAGGCCGAGGCCGAGGTCGAGTCCCAGCCGCCCTACGAGCCGCTGCTCCCCCACCGCCCCAGCCCGAGCCCCGACGGTGGGCCCTCCGTGTCGGTCATCGGGCGCCAGCCGCTCCACAGCAAGGCCCGCGCCCCCGAGCTGCGGGCGGCCGAAGCCCGCCAGGTCGCCGCCACCGTCGCCCGCATCCAGGCCGACCGATGGCAGGTGGCCGACGGCGACGGGTGGCGACCGGCCCGGCTCGGCGACATCACCATCCTCGTCCCCGCCCGCACCTCGCTGCCCTTCCTCGAAGACGAGCTCGAACGCCTCGCGATCCCCTACCGGGCAGAGTCGAGCAGCCTCGTCTACGTGTCCCGGGCCGTGCGGGACCTGCTGATGGCGCTGCGGGCCGTCGACGACCCGAGCAACCACCTCGCCATCGTCGCCGCCCTGCGCAGCCCGCTGTTCGGCTGCGGCGACGACGACCTGTTCACCTTCAAGGTCCTCCAGCGCGGCCACTGGAACTACCTCGCACCGCAGCCCGACACGGTGGCGGACGGGCCCGTCGCCGCAGGGCTCGCCTACCTCCGCGAGCTGCACGACCTCCGCCACTGGGCCTCGCCCGCAGAGCTCGCCGACCGCATCGCCCGGGACCGGCGCCTGTTCGAGCTCGGCTTCGCCGAGGGCCGCACCCGGGACGTGTGGCGCCGCCTCCGCTTCGTCATCGACCAGGCCCGGGAGTGGGGCGAGGCCACCGACGGGACCCTGCGCGAGTACCTGCTCTGGGTCGCCCGCCAGAGCGCCGAAGGCAGCCGGGTCGCCGAGGCCGTGCTCCCCGAGACCGACGACGACGCCGTGCGCATCATGACCATCCACGCCGCCAAGGGCCTGGAGTTCCCGATCACCATCCTGAGCGGCATGTCCACCGCGCCCATGACCCGCCGCTCGCCCGCCCAGGTCGTGTTCCCGCCCGCCGGCGGCGTCGGGTACCGGTTCGGCAGCAACGTCCAGACCGACGAGTTCGTCGACTGGATGCCCATCGACGACCAGATGGCCTACGACGAGCGGGTCCGACTCCTCTACGTCGCCTGCACCCGGGCCAAGGACCACCTCATCGTCTCGGTCCAGCGCAAGGAGCGCAGCGCCCCGCCCGCCCCGAGCTCGCGCAGCAACGCAGAGATCCTGGTGGCCGGCATGGGCCAGGACGTCCTCGACGCCTTGCCCGACGCTGTCGACGACCAGGTCGAGGCCCCCGCCGTCACCGTCGCCGCGCCGCCACCCGCCCCCACGCCGTACCCCGAGTGGCGGGCCGCGCTGGACGCCGCCCTGCGCGCCGGCGCCCGCCCCACCACCGTCGCCGCCACCGCCCTCACCGCGGAAGGCGAGCCCGACGTCGCCCGGGACGAGTTGCTCGACGAGGTCACCGAGGACCCGGTCGGCCCGGGCGACGCCGCCGACGGGCCCGGGCAGGGCACCTTGCCGTTCGACGCACCCGCCGCCCCCTCGGACACCCCGACGGCCGGGGCGCCCGAGCCGAGGACCGACGGGCAGGAGGTGGACCCGGAGCAGGCCCAGCCCGCGGAGGCCGGCCTGCAGAAGCGCCCGAGGGACCTGGACCTGCCGCCCTGGCTCAAGGGCCGCTACGGCACCGCTGTCGGGCGAGCCGTCCACGGCACCCTCCAGACCATCGACCTGGCCACTGCGGAAGGGCTCGCCGGCGCCGTCGCCGCCCAGTGCGAGGCAGAGGCGATCGTCGAACGCGCGCCGGAGGTCGAAGCGCTGGTGCGCGCCGCGCTGGCGAGCCCGGTCGTCGCCGCGGCCGCGGCGTCCGGTGCCGCCTGGCGGGAGGTCTACGCCTGCACGCCGATCACCGCACCGAACGGCACCACCCGCCTCCTCGAGGGCTACATCGACCTCCTCTACCGGGGCCCCGAGGGGATGGTGGTCGTCGACTACAAGACCGCCGCCACCAACGATCCCGCCGAGCTCGCGCGCCGCGTCGAGGGCTACCGGCTGCAGGGCGCCGCCTACGCCCTGGCGGTCGGCCGGACCACCGGCGAGCCCGTGGATCGGGTGTGCTTCGCGTTCCTGACCCCCCAGGGCGCCGTCGAGCTGGACCTCGACGACCTGCCGGCCGCCATCGCCGAGGTGGAATCCCTGGTCACGGCGGGTTCCGAGCGCGAAGCGTCCTGATCCGACGAGGCCGCGTCGCCCCTGGTGGGGCGGCATCCCCCTTCGTTGTCAGACCCCCTGGGTACCGTCGATCTGACCCCTTCAGAGGTGCCCGATGCCGTTCTCCTTCCTCCACGCCGCAGACCTCCACCTGGACACCCCCTTCGCGTCTGTCGGGGGCTTCCCCGCCGCCGTCGGCGATGCCCTGCGGGAGGCGTCGCTGGAGGCATGGACCGCGCTGGTGGACACGGCCATCGAGCGCCAGGTCGCCTTCGTGCTCCTGGCCGGGGACCTGTACGACGGCGCCGAGCGCGGCCTGCGCGCCCAGTGGGCCTTCCTGGACGGCGTCGCCCGCCTGGATGCCGCCGGCATCCACACCCTGGTCGTCCACGGCAACCACGACCCGGTCCGGGAGGGGTGGACGGCCATCGGCGCCTTCCCGGAGCGGGTGCACATCTTCTCGGCCGACCAGGTGGAGTCGGTCACCCTCGAGGTGGGTGGGGAGCGCGTCGTGGTCCACGGCACCAGCTACGCCACCGCCGCCATGGCGGACAACCTGGCCCTCCGCTACCCGCACGCCAGCGGCGGCGGCTTCCACATCGGCCTGCTCCACGCCAACGTGGGCGGCACGGCCACCGGCCACCTGGACTACAGCCCCTGCAGCCTGGACGACCTCCGGGCCACCGGCTACCAGTACTGGGCCCTCGGCCACGTCCACCAGCAGCAGGTGCTGCAGGCCGGCGAGCCGTGGATCGTCTACCCCGGCAACCTGCAGGGCCGCAGCCCCAAGCACACCGAGCGAGGCGCCAAGGGCGCGGTGCTCGTGCACGTCGCCGGCGGGGTCGCCTCGGCGCCCGAGCCGGTCGTGCTGGACCGGGTCCGCTTCCACGACGTCGCCGTGTCCATCGAGCCCTACGCCGATGCCATGGCCCTGCTGGACCAGCTCGAGCGGCTGGCCGATCCCGCCGTGCACCACGGCCGGCACCTCATCGTGCGGGCCACCATCGAGGGCGCGGGGGACCTCCACGCGGAGCTCGCCCTCCCCACCCGCCGGGCCGAGGTGCTCGACGAGCTGCGCCGCCGCGGCACCGCCCGCACGCCGTTCGTGTGGTGGCACGGCATCACCTGGCGCACCAAGCCGGCCGCCGAGGTCATCGACCTGCGCCGCCGGGACGACTTCACCGCAGACCTCCACCGCTTCATGGACGAGGCCACCGCCACCCACCGCGGCGCGTGGCGGGACCTGCTGCCCGCCGACGTGGCCCGCGAGCTCGGGGACCTGCTGCCCGCGCTGGACGACGACGAGATCTGGGCCGCCGCCCGCCAGGCCGCGGCCGACGCCATCGCCGGGGCAGAGCCATGAAGCTCGACGGGTGGCACATCGACGGGTACGGCGTCCACGCGGACCTGGCCGTCCGAGACCTGCCCCGCGGGCTGACCGTCGTGCACGGCCCCAACGAGTCCGGCAAGACCACGCTCCAGCACTTCCTGGTCGGCATGCTCTTCGGGTTCAGCGCCAGCAACCGGCCGGACCACCACGCCCCCCTGCGCGGCGGCAGCTACGGCGGGCGCCTCTTCGTCACCGACGCCACCGGCCGGCCCCTCACCATCTCCCGCGGCGCCCGGCGCTCCTCGCTGCACATCAGCGGACCTGACGGCGACATCGCCGAAGGCGAGCTGGCCCAGCTCCTCGGCGGCGCCACCAAGGACCTGTACCAGAGCATCTTCGCCGTCCACACCGAAGAGGTCGCCGAGCTGCGCGCCCTCACGGACGACCAGGTCCGAGACCGCGTGTTCTCCGCGGGCATCCTCGGCGCCGGCCGCACCGCCCAACAAGCCCTCGGGCAGCTGGCCGATGGACGAGACGCGCTGCTCAAGCCTGGCGGCCGTGGGGACAAGTACCTCCTCAAGCAGCTCCGCACCGACCTCGTCGCCGCCCGCTCGGCCCTCACCGCCGCCCAGCAGCAGGCGCTCGGCCTCCCCACCCTCCTCGCGGACCTGGCCCGGCTCGAGCAGGTCGCCGCCGGCCTCGCCGGCCAGGCGGACGCCCTGCGGGACGAGCAGGCCCTCCTCACCGCCGTCACCGAGGTGTGGGCCACCTGGGCCCGAGCCGTGCAGGCCCGCCGGGAGCTCGCCGCCCTCGGGCCCGTGCCCGACCTGGCCGACGACGTGCGCCAGCGCATCCACCAGGCAGAGCAGGCCGTCGCCGAGCGAGCCTCGGTCTTCGCCGACCTGGAGGCACAGCGCGATGCGGCCCGCCAGGAGGCCGACGCCCTCCCCGCCCCCGGGCCCATCGTCGACCACCAGCCCGCCATCGCCGAGCTCGCCGCCGGCGCCTCCGCCGAAGACGAGCGACTCGCCCGCATCGCCGCGCTCGAGCCCCAGGTCGACGACCGGGCCGCCACCCTGGACGCCACCCTGCGCCGCCTCGGCCCCGGGTGCGATCGCCGCTGGCTCGCCGCCCAGCCCGTCGACCTCGAGGCCGACGCCCAGATGCGCACGCTCGCCACCGCCGTGACCGAGGCCCGACGAGCCAACCACCAGGCCACCACGGACCTCGCCACCGCCAAGCGGGAGCTGGCCGACGACGCCGCCCAGCTCGACGCCGAGGAAGCTGCCCTGGCCACCGCCCCCGCCATCCCCGCAGACCGGGCGCGGGCCGGCGTGGAGCAGGCGCTGCGCCTCGTCACGCTGGTCGACCAGCGCCAGGCCGCCCACCAGCGCCTCGTCCACGCCCGGGACGCCGCGCAGGCGGGTCGCGAGGCTGCGGCCGCCGCACCTGGGCTCCCGGGCTGGGCCCGGCCGGCCCTGCTCGCCGTCGCAGGTGCCGCCCTCGCCGGTGGCGGCATCGCCGTGGCATCAGGTGCCACCGTCGCCGGGCTCCTCGGCCTCGCCATCGCCATCGCCATCGTCGGGCTGGCCATCGCCCTCGGCACCACGCGCCCCGAGGCCGCGCCCACCACCGTCGACGCCACCGCCACCGACCACGCCACCGCAGACCTCGCCCGACTGGACCAGGAGCTCGCCCCGGTGCTGCGGGCCCTGGGCCTCGAGCGCCCACCCGTCCCCGCCGAGGCCGCCGCCCTGCTCGCCTCCGCCGAGCGCATCGCCGACGCGGCCGCCGCCGGCGCCGCCGAGCAGCGCCACCTCGCCCAGCGCCGCCAGGCCCTCGACGATCGGCGCACCCGCCTCCTCGAACGCCTCCGCGCCGACCACGCTGCGACGGAAGCCCAGCTCCACCAGGCGATGGCCGCCTGGCAGGGGTGGCTCACCGCGCGGGACCTCCCCATCACGTTGGACGCCGAAGGCGCCGCCGAGCACCAGCGCACCCTCGCCCAGGCTCGGGACCTCCTCCACGACCTGGAGCGAGACCAAGCCGAGCTCGCCCGGCTCACCGCCGCCAGCGCGGCCTACGCCGACGCCGTCGGGGCCATCGCCGCCCAGCTCCCCGAGCACCTCGGGCACCGCACCCCGCCCACGCCCGTCGCCGTCGCCCGCCACCTCGACGCCGAAGCCCACACCCATCTGGAGCGCCAGCAGCGCCAAACCACGGCCGCCACCGAGCTCGCCCGCGCCGAGCGAGCCGTCGCCGACGCAGCCGCCCGCCACCAGGCCGCCGCCGACGAGCTCACCGCCGCGCTCGCCGCCATCGGCGCCCAAGACCTCGACCACGCCCGCGACGGCATCGCCCGCGCCGACCGCGCCGCCGCCCTCCAGGCCGAGATCGACCACGCCGAGCTCGCCCTCACCACCGCCATCGGCACCGAACCGACCCGGGTCGCGGCCGCCCACCGGCTCCTGGACCTCGCCGACCCCGCCGCCTGGTCCCAGCGCCTCGACGCCCTCCGCCAGGAGCTCGCCAGCACCACCGCCGAGCGAGACGACGCCATCAAGGCCAGCGCCCTCGCCCAGCAGGAGGTGGATGCCCTCCGCCGCAGCGCCGACGTCCCCCGCCTCGAGCTCGCCGTCGCCGACCTCGAAGCCCAGCTCGCCGACGCCGTCCGCGAGTGGGCCGCCCTCACCGTCGCCCACCAGCTCGTCGAAGGCACCCTCGCCCGTTACCAGCGCGAGCGCCAGCCCCACGTCGTCCAGCGGGCCGCCGCCCTGTTCGCCCAGATCACCGAGGGCCGCTACCCGCAGCTGCAGGTCCGAGACCGCGACCTCATCGCCATCGACCGCACCGGCCGCGAGGTCCCCGCCGCCGCCCTCTCCCGCGGCACCCTCGAGCAGCTCTACCTGTGCATGCGCTTCGGCCTCGCCGAATCCTTCGCCGCCACCGCACCCCTGCCCCTGCTCCTCGACGACGTCACCATCAACGCCGACGGGGAGCGCTCGCCCCGCCTCGCCCAAGCCATCGCCACCGTCGCCGCACACCAACAGGTCCTCGTGTTCACCTGCCACGCCGAGACGGTCGCCCAGCTCACCGCCAACGCCCCCGACGCCCGGGTCATCGAGCTCCCCTCCAGCGCCAGCACCGCCACCGAAACCGCCGAGCCCAACCCCCGATCAGGGACCGGACCGTTCGGCGTCGCCGGCTGACCCCAGCCCGACCCGCGCCACGGCCAACCGCCTGGCCCCCGGCCGACCCAGCCCGCTCAACGACGGGCCAGCTTCTCGCCCACCTCGAGGCGGCGGCGCAGCTGCGCCACCGTCGCCTCCGTGATCCGCCCCACCCCCGACAAGCGGTTCAGCTCCGAGTTCACCTGCGCGTGGGACTGGCCGGTCAACTTCACCAACGTCGCCACGATCTCCGCGTTCTGCTCCCGCAGCCGCCGCTTCTCCTCACGACGGGTCCGGCCCACATCGCCACCGATCCCGCCGAGGCCCAGATCGTCCAACGACCGACGATCGCCCTCGAGCGGCGGCGGCGGCGCCAGCACCAGCTCCAACCCCGGATCGTCGTCCACCACCAGATCCCGCTCGTCGTCCACCACCTCACCAGCGAACGCATCGTGCACCTCGTGGCCTGTCGCCACCGCCGACAACGCCGCGAACAGCGACAGCTGCTCCTCGTCCCCCGCATCCAACGCCGCCGGATCCCGTTCGGCCCGTTCCTGCTCGCGCTTGCGCAACGAGTGCCGCCGCTGATCGGCGATCTGGAACGCCCGGGCCCGCAACCGCGGATCGTCCGGGATGAACAGGAACGCCTTCTGGTCCTTCACCCCGTGGGTCCACCGCACGAAGCGCCCCACCGCCTGGCGGAAGAACAGCTCCGTCGTCGTCGTCGTGGCGTACACCCCCACCCGCAGCCGCGGGATGTCCACGCCCTCCGACACCATCCGCACCGCCACCAGCCACGGATCGCTCGACGCCGAGAACCGGGCGATCCGATCCGATGCATCTGGATCGTCCGACGTCACCACCGTCGCCTGCTGGCCGAACCGGTCCCGCAGCATCGCCGCGATCCCCCGGGCGTGGTCCTGGTCGATCGCGATCACCAGGCCACCCGCGGTCGGGTGCACCTCCCGGATCTCGTCGAGGCGCGCCACCGCCTCGCGCAGCACCGACGGCAGCCACTCGCCCTCCAGCGACAGCGCCGTGCGCAACCGCTGCGACGACCGGGCCTGGTCCAGGGCGTCGTCGAACGTCGCCTCCATCAGCGACCCGTCCGGTGCGCTCCACTCCATGTGCCCGCCCGTCCGCGGGAAGTACACCGGCCGCACCACCCGGCCATCGACCAGGGCATCGCCGTACCAGTACTCGAAGTCCGGTGCCGCCTCGTCCAGCACGTAGCGGACGAACGGGATCGAGTTGGTGTCGGACCGGAACGGCGTGCCTGAGATGGCCAGGCGCCGCACGGACGTCTCGAACGCCCGCCGCACCGAATCGCCCCACGCCCGATCGTCAGCGGCGTGGTGCACCTCGTCGAAGATCACGAACGAGTCCCGCGCCGCCTCCCGCAGCGCGTCCGCGCTGGTCGCCACCTGCTGGTAGGTGGTCACGATCCCGTGCATGTCGGCCGGCAGGCGCCCATCGGCCGCCGCCCACTGCGGATCCAGGTGCAAGGCGAACCGGGCCGCCGCCTGCGCCCACTGGACCTTCAGGTGCGCCGTCGGCGCCACCACGATCAGCCGGCTCCTCGGCCGCTCCGACAGCACGTGGCGCGCCACCGTCAACGCGAACGTGGTCTTGCCGGCGCCAGGCGTGGCCACCGTCAGGAAGTCGTCCTGGCCGGCCGCCACGTACTTCTCGAACGCCGCCTTCTGCCACGGCCGCAGCCGCACGACGCGGGTCACCGGCCCGCCCCCCACGCCTTGGGCGACCAGGCCTGCAGGCGCCCCCGGCCCACCTCCGCCACCCCACACCACCCCGCGACAGCCCCACGGGAGGGAGGGCTCGCAGGCTGCTCGGTTGCCGGGGGAAGGGGACGGGCGCGCACGGGAAGGTGCAGTGTGCCACGCCCGCGGACCACGGCCGACCACCCCGAGGGAGCCCTTGCCAGGCCACGGTCTCGCCGCTCCACGACCACCCGCGGGCCAGCCCGGAGGCGGCCGTCGGCCCGCTCGACGATGCGTTCGTCAGCCGGCCAGGGGCCAGTGCCTCGCCCTCAGCCGGCGATGGAGGCGGCGAGGCTGGCGATGGCCGTGTCCCGCCGGTTCTGGCGGATCAGGTGCTGGTCCATGCCGGCGGTCAGGTAGGCGACCGACAACCCGGACTCGGGGTCGGCGAACGCCAGCTGCCCGCCGGCGCCGTTGTGGCCGAACGCCCGGGCCGAGGTCGCCCGCCCGAAGCCGCGCTGGTGGGCGAAGCCGTCGGCGCCGGCCACCACCAGCCCGAGGGTGCGAGACGCCGGGATGCCCCAGATGTCGGGCAGGACCATCCGCACGTGCTGGGTGCCCTCGTACAGGACCTCCGGCGACCAGAGCCCCTGCGGATCGTGCAGGAAGCCCTGGTACAGCATCGCCAGGTCCCTGGCCCGGAACACGCCGCCGCCACCGGGCACGCCGACGGCCCGCGCCTCGGGGTCGTTCAGGGTGAGCAGGGCGTTGAGGGCGACATCGGGCGGGATCAGCGCCGCCACGTCGACCTTCACCCCGAACGCCTCCTCCATCTCCTCGGGCGTCGGCGGCGCGCCCACGCCCACCGCGTCGATCACGTCGGCCTGCTGGTCGACGGGGATGCCCAGCACCCGGGGCAGCCCGAGCGGGCCGGTCACCAGCTCCTCGATGGCGTCGCGGTGGTCCATGCCGGTGAGCTCGGCCACGATCTCGCCGAGCACCCAGTGGCCGGCCGTCGGGTGGTACACGAAGTTCTCGCCTGGCTCCAGGGTCAGCCGCCAACGGCCGAACGCCTCGAGCCGGCCCTCCCGGGTCTCCCAGCGTCCCGGCCCGAGCGGCGCCCACGGGAACCCGCCGGTGTGGGTGAGCACGTGCTCGACGGTCACCGCCTCCTTGCCGTTGGTGCCGAACGCAGGGAGGTAGGTGGCGACCGGCGCCGAGATGTCGACCAACCCCCGATCCATCAGCCGCCAGATCGCGCCGGCCACCAGCGCCTTCGTGGCCGAGAACGCCACGAACCGCGACGCGGGGGTCACCCCTTCGCCGAACGCGGCCTCGACCACGACCTCGCCGTCGCGGGCGACCGCCACCGACACGCCAGGCGACAGGCCCTCGTCCACCTCCCGGCGCACCCGCGCCAGCAGCTCATCGACCTTCGCCTCCGAGATGGCTCCCATCGGACGGACCTCCCTCAGCGCTTGATCGACTTGCAGGCCTCGGGCCCGCGGATGACGCCCTTGCGGAACGCAGCCACCCGGGCGAACCCGGGGCCCTGGCGCTTGCGGTCCTCGTCGGAGCGGAAGGTCAGCAGCACCTTCACGCCCTCGTCGAGGTCGCCGGGCGACAGCACCAGCTGGTAGTCCTCGGGCGGGTCGGGTGGCAACAGCGCCGACGCCCACGCCCCGGCGAAGCAGTCGCCCTGGAGCGTGGCCGACACCTCGTCGTCGGCCGAGCCGAGCTGGTCCACCACGTCGAGCCCGTACTGGGTGGCGAACAGGGCGGCCACCGCGAAGTCGCCGTCCTGCTCGTAGGCGGACTGCATCGTCTCGTCCTGCTCGAACCCGACGTAGCGGTCCGGGATGCAGACGAACAGCAGGTAGCCGGTCACCTTCTGGCCACCGCAGTCGGGCTCGTCACCCGACGAGTAGGCGATCGGGTCGCCCAGCGGATCCCACTCCTTGCCGCCGCTGATGGCCGGGAACGTCTTGGTCCAGTAGGCGTCGAGCGACGGGAACGTGAGGTCTTCGATGCCGGGGTCGTCCTGCGTGCCCGACAGCTTCATGTCGCCGCCGGACTCGTAGTCGGCCTGGTCGGTGAACGGGAACTGGTACGGGGTCGGGTCGCCGTTGCGGTACTGGGCGCAGCGGGTCACGCCCTCGTCGAACCCGTCCTCGAAGGCGCCCACCCGGTCGAAGCCCGAGCCGTGGGCCATCGGGTCGTCGGCGGTGCCACCGGGGGCGTCGCGCAGGGCCAAGACGCCGGCGAGCGCCTCGTCGACGTCGTCGTTGGTGGCCTCGAACCGGCTGCTGTCGCCGGCGGCGACGTGCTTGGCCCACGAGCCGGCGAAGCAGTCGGCCTGCAGCTCGGTGATGACCGAGGGCTGCTCGAACTGCGCCCGCTCCTGGATGACGTGGCCCCACTCGTGGGCGATCACGATGGCCACCGTGAACGTGCCGAACTCCTTCGCCAGCTGCGGCATGAACCGCTCCTGGTCCCAGACGACCGCGTCGGAGGGCGGGCAGTAGAAGGCGTTGTCCATCAGCTCGGTGACGTCAGCGCTCGACGAGCACGGGATGTCCGTGCCGTCCTGGCTGGAGTCGATGGCGTAGAGCCCGCCCGACAGCGGCTCGTAGGCGGCGCCGTCGTAGGCCTTCGGGAACGCCGTCTTCCAGTAGTCCTGCAGGTCCTCGATGGCGCTGCCGATGACGTCGTTCAGCTTGCTGCCGTCGGACCCCTGGATGTCGAGGTCGGTGGCCGGGAGCGTGGTGGTAGTCGTCGCTTCCGAGGTGGTGGTCGACGTGGCCCCGCCAACCGCCACGTTCGGGTTGGCCTTGCGCACCGAGGCGGCCTTGTCGCCAGCCTGGACGCCGCATGCGCTGAGCACCAGCACCGAGGCGGCGAGGGTCAGGGCGACGCGGCGGCGCCGGATCGATCGGGCGGGGGTGGGTGGCTGCACCGGGCCTCCAAGGCGCAACGGGGGCGGAAACGGACATTCCACCACGGCGGCGGCCCGCTTCGCTGCCAGCCGCCGCCGGGCCCGGCTCGACGCCTCTGCGCGCGATGATCGGCCCATGACCCTCGACGCCGCCGCCGTGGTCGCCCGGGCCCACGCCACCTGGGACCAGGACATCCAGCCGACCCTCGAGGCGTACATCCGCGTGCCCGCCCTCTCGGTGGCGTTCGACCCGGACTGGCAGGCCCACGGCCACCTCGACCAGGTCGCCGACGTGGCGGCGGCGTGGGCCCGTGCCCGCTCGATCGCCGGCCTCGAGGTGGAGGTCGTGCGCCTCCCCGGCCTGACCCCGGTCGTGTGGTTCGAGGTCCCGCCGTTCGGGCCTGGCGCCGAGCCCGGGACCGTGGAGGCCGACACCGTCCTGCTCTACGGCCACCTCGACAAGCAGCCGCCGATGGACGGCTGGCGCGACGGCCTCGGCCCCTGGGAGCCGACCGTCGTGGGCGACCGGCTCTACGGCAGGGGCGGCGCCGACGACGGCTACGCCATCTACGCGTCGCTCGCCGCCATCGAGGCCGTCCAAGCCGAGGGCGGCCGCCACGGCCGCTGCATCGGGATCATCGAGTGCAGCGAGGAGTCCGGCAGCCCGGACCTGCCCGCCTACGTCGGCCACCTCGCCGATCGGATCGGCTCACCGTCGCTCGTGGTCTGCCTGGACTCGTTCTGCGGCGACTACGAGCGCATGTGGACCACCACGTCGCTGCGCGGCCTGATCGACTCGGTCCTGCGCATCGAGGTGCTGCACGAGGGCGTGCACTCGGGCTCGGCCAGCGGGGTCGTGCCCGACTCGTTCCGCATCGCCCGGATGCTGCTCGACCGCCTCGAAGACGCCGCCACCGGCAGGATCCTGATCCCAGAGCTGTGGGGGGAAGTGCCCGACGGCCGTTCGTCGGAGATCGCGGCCGTCGCCGACGACCTCGGCGATGCGATCACCCGCGGCTACCCGTACGTGGCCGGCGCCGGCCCGGCGATCCCCGGTGAGCACGCCGCCCGCCAGCTCACCGCCAAGACCTGGGAGCCGACGCTCACCGTCATCGGTGCCGACGACCTGCCGCCCACCCGGCTCGCCGGCAACGTGCTCCGCCCGGCGACGACGCTCGGGCTGTCGTTCCGGCTCCCGCCGTCGGTCGACGGGCTCGTCGCCGCCCGGGCCATCGAGCGCACCCTCACCGAGGACCCGCCCTACGGCGCCGCCGTCACCGTCACGATCAACAGCGCCGAGGGCGGCTGGGACGCCCCACCGACGGCGCCCTGGCTGGCCGCCGCCATGGACCACGCCAGCTCGGCCACCTTCGGCCGCCCCGCTCGGGCGCTCGGCGAGGGCGGGTCGATCCCGTTCATGCGCATGCTCGGCGAACGGTTCCCCCGGGCCCAGTTCATGCTGACCGGCGTCCTCGGCCCCGGGTCCAACGCCCACGGCCCCAACGAGTTCCTGCACCTGCCGACGGCCCGCAACCTCACCGCCGCCGTCGCCATCGTCATCGACGCCCACGCCCGCCGCTGACCACGCCGCCTCGCCTGACCGCCCTCGCCTGCCCGAGCCTCCGCCGTCCCACCCATTTCCGGTGCGGTCCTGCACGGCATGCCGCCACAACTGCACCAGAAAGCTGACGAGGGCTGGCAGGCGAGCGGGGGCGGTCAGGCGGCGGGGGCGTCGGGGGTGACGACGACGGCGGCCTCGGGGGCCTGGTGCAGGCGCAGCAGCCGCTTGAGCGCGGCACCCCACACGAGCGCCTGGTACTGGATGCCGTAGGCCTTGCGGATCGCCGCCTTGGCTGCATCGAGGTCCGGGCCCTCGGTCACGACGACGCCGGTGCCGGTCACGACCTCGGCGCCGTCGGGCACCTTGCCCCGCACGTCGCTCGGCCGCAGCTCGACCCGCGGGTCGTTGGCGAGGCGCTTCGCCTTCCAGGACTCCGGGTCGGTGGTGAACGCCACCCGCCCGTCACCGAGGGGCGCGATCCACACCGGTAGCGCCACCGGGCTCCCATCGCGCTTGAACGTCGTGAACGACACGTACCGGTGGTCTGCGATCGACATGGCCGGGAGGGTACCGGCCATTCGCAGGCCTCGATCAGAAGGCCGAGCCGCCCGGCGAGGCCGGCCCGGGCGGCGGCGACGGCGGACCGCTGGGCGGCGCACCCGCCGGCGGGGCCGGAGCCGATGGCGGACCGGCAGGCGGCGCGCCAGGGGACGGGGCGCCAGGGGTCGGGGCTGGCTCGAGGGCGGGGGCGGCCGCGGGCGCGAGGGCGAGGCTGGGCAGGATCGTGTCGGCGAGGTCGGCCTCGAACCGGTTCCAGCTGGGCACGTCGACGAACCGGGCGAAGAGGCTGCCGGGGAACTGCTGGCGCCGGGTGCGGAGCATCTCGATGGAGTCGTTGTAGAAGTGCCGGGCCGACGCCACGGACTCCTCGGCCTCGACGTAGCGGCGCTGGAGGTCGAGGAACACGGTGTCGGCGCGCAGGTCCGGGTAGGCCTCGGCGATGGCGGCGGTGGTGGCGGCGGCGGACCGCAGCCCTCGGTCGGTGGTCTCGGCACCGGTCAGGGTCTGGTCGCTCGGCAACGCCTCGGTGGGAGGCGGCGCGGGCACGGCGCGCAGCTCGGTGACCAACTGCTGGGTCTGCTGCTCGTGGGCGGCGTACTGCTGGACGACGGCGACGAGGTTGGGGATCAGCTCGTGGCGGCGCTGGAGGCTGACGTCGATGAGCGACCACGCCTTGGCCGCCTGCTCCTTCACCTCGACCTGGCGGTTGTAGTTGCGCATGAGGGCGATGAGGAACAGCAGGAGGAGCTCGATGCCGAGCACGAGGCCGATCGCGAACCACGAC
This sequence comes from Acidimicrobiales bacterium, assembly GCA_046331115.1. Taxonomy (GTDB): domain Bacteria; phylum Actinomycetota; class Acidimicrobiia; order Acidimicrobiales; family Iamiaceae; genus Aquihabitans. The sequence continues at coordinate 42,840 of JAXLRJ010000010.1, read as the reverse complement.
GGTTCGTCGTTGATGGCGTCGGTGGCCATGCCCACGAAGAAGGCGGAGCACGCCAGGGAGCCGAGCCCGGTGAGCCTGGCGGTCCACTTGTTGGCGTTGGAGACCTGCTGCTCGTCCTTGGTGGACACGAACAGGTCGTGCTCGCCGCCCTCGAACTGGAGCCCGGGGCCGTCCTGGCGGGGCGCTGCGGTCCCAAGCAGGTAGATCGGGTCGCCGGCGCAGATCACCTTCTCGGTGATGCGGTGCTTGCCGGAGAGCCCGTAGAGCGGGCCGGCGGTGTCGGCGGTCATCGAGAACCAGCCGTGCGGCGACGTGGGCAGCTCGGCGAAGTCCGGGTCCTGCATGGAGATGGCCCGCTCCACGGTGTCCTCGCCGACCAGCACCCACTGGCGGAGCTGCCAGCGGCTATAGGGCGGGGTGAAGTCCCCTTCGATCTTCCGGCACACGGTCTGGCGGGGCTCGAGCGTGGCCCTGCGGGGGCGGACCAGCACCCGGCCGGTGTCGTCTTGGATCCAGAACGGCCCGTTGGTCTGGCGCTTCTCGACGGTGACCCACTCGCTGTTCTTGCCGTTCTGCTGGTAGCGCTCGAGCTGCCAGCTCCACCAGACGGCGTGAGACTGGCTGAACGGCGTCACGACCGGTTCGTAGAGGGGTTGGGCGGTGCCGATGACCTCGTTGCGCCCGACGAAGACCCCGCGGCACTTCGAGGTCGGGGTGTCGTCGACGATCCACTTGCGTTTCCACGCCTTGAGGCTCCACCAGCCGAGCACCAGGGCGCCGATGAACGAGACGATGTAGACCACGGCAAGGGTCTACCAGCGAGCGGCTGGCGGCGAGGGCGACCGTCGCCCCATCGAGGATCGGGCCCGGGTCGCGTCGGCGCTCGGGAGGCACCTCCTACCATGGGACCTCCGGCGATCCCCCGACCCCGCCGCACCCACATGGCGAACCGACCCCGACACGAGAAGCGCCCCGACCCCGCCGAGGAAGGCGCAGGCCACGGCCACGGCACCAAGGCCGTGATCGCGGCGCTCGCCGCCAACATGGCCATCGCCGTCGCCAAGTTCGTCGGCTTCGCCATCACCGGCTCGTCGTCGATGCTGGCCGAGGGCGTGCACTCGGTGGCGGACTCCGGCAACCAGGGCCTGCTGCTGCTCGGCGGCCGACGGGCCAAGATCGCCGCCAACGAGGAGCACCCGTTCGGCTACGGGCGCGAGCGCTACTTCTGGGGCTTCGTCGTGGCGCTCGTGCTGTTCTCGCTCGGCTCGCTGTTCGCCTTCTACGAGGGGATCCACAAGCTGCAGCACCCCGAGCCCATCGAGAGCCCGGCCTGGGCGCTGGGCATCCTCGGCTTCGCCATGCTGGCCGAGGGCTTCTCGTTCCGCACCGCCGTGCGGGAGGCCGATGGGATCCGTGGCGACGCCAGCTACTGGCAGTTCATCCGCCGGGCCAAGCAGCCCGAGCTGCCGGTGGTGATCATGGAGGACTTCGGCGCCCTGATCGGCCTGGTCCTGGCGTTCACCGGCGTGTCGCTGGCGGTGGTCACCGACGACGGGCGGTGGGATGGCTACGGCACCATCGCGATCGCCACGCTGCTCGGCATCATCGCCATCATCCTCGTGATCGAGATGAAGAGCCTCCTGATCGGCGAGTCCGCCACCCGCAAGGAGGTGGAGGCCATCCGGGCCGCGATCGAGATCGAGCCCGACGTGATCCGGGTCATCCACCTGCGCACCGAGCACCTCGGCCCCGACGAGCTGCTGGTCGGGGCCAAGATCGAGTTCCTCCACGAGCTGACCGTGGCCGAGGTGGCCGCCACCATCGATCGGGTCGAGCGGACGATCCGCGCCGGCGTGCCGTCGGCCCGGGTGATCTACATCGAGCCCGACGTGCACCAGGAGCACCGGGTCCCCGGGTTCGTCGAGGAGCACACCGGCTACATCCAGCCCGACGACCCGGCCTACGTCGAGATCACCGGCCAGCAGCCGGCCATCGACGTCGACGACGACATCTGGTCCTGACCGCACCGGCGCCGCCACCAGCGGCGCGCCGAGCGAGGCCTCGGGCCCGCGACCGCTCGACCACTGGTCGATCCCAGCGGAAGCTGGTCGATCTTCGCCCCTCAGCGACGAGGATCGACCAGCATGCCGACGGTTGCGTGAGGTCCGGTGCCGGACGTCGGCGGGCGGGCCTTGCGGGCCGGGACGAATCCTGATCTGATTGGTCGGGAATTGCTCGGCCAACGGCTAGGTTGACCGTCCCGCACCACTGACCGATCACATCGAGAGGCAACACCAATGGCAACGCTGCGCTTGGGCGACGACGCCCCCAACTTCACCGCCGAGACCACCGAGGGCACGATCGACTTCTACGACTGGAAGGGCGACAGCTGGGCCGTCCTGTTCAGCCACCCGAAGGACTACACCCCGGTGTGCACCACGGAGCTGGGCCGGGTCGCCGGCCTCAAGCCGGAGTTCGACAAGCGCAACGTGAAGGTGATCGGCCTGTCGGTCGACACCTCCGGCAGCCACGAGGGCTGGTCGCAGGACATCGAGGACGTCACCGGCAACAAGCTGAACTTCCCGCTCATCGCCGACAGCGAGAAGAAGGTCGCCGACCTCTACGACATGATCCACCCGAACGCGAGCGACACCATGACCGTGCGCTCGGTGTTCGTCATCGGCGCCGACAACAAGATCAAGCTGATCCTCACCTACCCGGCCTCCACCGGCCGCAACTTCGACGAGCTGCTCCGGGTCATCGACTCGCTCCAGCTCACCGCCAAGCACAAGGTGGCCACCCCGGTGGACTGGAAGCACGGCGAGGACGTGATCATCGTCCCGGCTGTGTCCGACGAGGACGCCAAGGAGCTGTTCCCCGGCGGGTGGGACGCCAAGAAGCCCTACCTGCGCCTGGTCGCCGACCCCAGCTAGCCACGTTGCGGGCGATCCGCCCGCCCACGTCTGATCGGGGCCCTCGGCCCGTCGCTTCGGCGGCGGCCCGGGGGCCCCGGCGCGTCCGAGCCGCTCGACCGGCTCGCCGGGGCTCCGCGGCCGTCCCCGGCACGGGCCACCGTCGCCTCGGCATCGAATCGTCGACGAATCGGTGCCAGCGAATCGGTGCCAGCACGTCAGCGACGAATCGTCGACGAATCGGTGCGGACGAATCGGTGCCAGCACGTCAGCGACGAATCGTCGACGAGTCGGTGCCGGCGCATTCGCGGCGAATCGTCGACGAATCGCTGCCGACGAACGCTGATCCGCAGTCTCGCGGCAGGTCAGGTGGGGATGCTGCGGGTGGCGGCGGCAAATGCCCGACGCCACCCGACCGCGTCGACGCCGAGCTTGCCGAACAGGTGCTCGGCCCGCGCCGCCACCTCCTCGGCCTCGGGCAGGCCGAGGCGACCGGCGACGGTGGCCGCGGCCAGCTCCACGACCGCCTTGGCCACCGCATCCTCGGTGGGATGCACGGCACTGCGAGCCAGGGAGATGCGGCGCTGCGCCTCGGCCTCACCGACATCGCCCACCGACGCCTCGAGGGCCGCCCCCACGTTGCCCAGCGCCCGGTCCAGGTAGGTGGCCCCGTCGAGCTCGTCGATCCGGTCGGCGTCGGCCCCCGCGTCGCCGGTGCCCGCCCCAGCCGCCACCATCGCCCGGATGGCCAGCACGTTCGGGTCGTGGTGGGCCGCCTCGGCTCGCCCGATCAGCTCCCACGCCCCCTCGGGGTCGCCGTCCTGGAGCGCACCGAGCGCGAGCACCGCCAGCGGATCGTCGCCGAAGCGCCGGTCCTCGGCAAGCGCCCGCAGCTCGTCGCGCACCGCCCGTGCTCGATCCGGGTCGCCCACCTGGAGCGCTGCGGCCAGCAGCGCCATGCGGGCCGGCATCCGCCGCCCGTGCTCGATCGGGTCGACCTCGGCTGGCTGGTCGGCCTCGAGGGTGAGCCCGTCGTCGGGCGAGGCGGTCCGGGCCAGGAGCGAGAAGCCCTCGTCGACCCGACCGACCATGACCAGCGCCCGGCCGAGGACCGCACCGCCCTGCATGCGGCCGTACGGGTCGCCGAGCGACGAGAAGGTCCGCACCGCCTGCTCCGCGGTGGCGACGCCGGCCTCGGTCTGCCCCGTCCACAACCGCACCGAGCCGACGAGCAGCAGCATCATCGCGGTCGCCCACGGATCGCTGCGGGCCCGGGCCTCGTCGAGCACCTGCTCGCCGAGCTGGCGCGCCTCCGCCACCCGCCGCTGCTGGAACCGGACCCAGGCGAGCAACCCCTGGCTCCAGGCCAGGCCCTGCGTGTCGCCGACGTCGCCGAAGATCTCGATGGCGGTGGCCAGGCGCCGGTCCGCCTCGTCGGCCCGGCCCGTGACGAACGCGGTCCACGCCAGGTTCTGCGACGCCCACGCCTCGCCGGCCCGGTCGCCGACCTCCTCGAACGCCGCCAGGGCGGCCGCCACCGATGCCTCGGCCTCCTCGATGCGGCCACCCAAGATCTCGACCATGCCCCGCTGGCGCAGCGCCTCGCCCAGCCCGCCCAGGTCGCCCAGGTCCCGGAACCGGTCGGCTGCGGCCGACAGCGTGGCGACCGCGCCCTCGACGTCGCCCACCTTCTGCTGCACCGTGCCACGGGCCACCACCGCCCGAGCCGCCGCGGTGCGGTCGCCGAGCTGGTCGGCGAGGCGAAGGGCCAGGTCGGCGTCGCCTCGGGCCAGGTCCAGCTGCCACGCCTCCGCCGCCGCCGCCGAGCGCTCCAGGAGCAGCCCCACCGCCTCGGCCGCCAGGGCGGGGTCCACCCCCGGCTGGAGCCGGGCGATGTCGAGCAGGTCGAGGGCCTGGGTGTAGAGCCGGATCGCCGATGGGAGGGCCTGGTCCCGCCGGGCCCGGTCCGCGGCCTCGGCCACCCAGCGGCGCGCCCGGTCGGCCAGGTCTGCGGGGAACGTGTCGGTCCGAGCGTTCGGACCGAGCTCCTGGGCGAGGGCCACCGCCGTGCCGTAGTGGTGGGCGAGCTGGTCGACCACCCACGGGGGGCGTGGGACCACGTCGCCTGCCTTCGCCTCGATGAACCGGGCGATGCCCAGGTGGGCCGACGCACGATCGGCCTTGGTGATCGTCTGGTAGGCGACCTCGCGGACGAGGTCGGACCGGAACGCCCAGCCCTCGCCCTCGACCTCCAGGATCTCGTCGCCCACCAGCTCCTCGACCGTGGCGTCCAGGTCGATGCCCGGCCGCAGGTGGCGGGCCATCTCCCGCAGCCCGAGCATCGGCCCGCGCTGGCCGATCACCGCCGCGTCCTGCAGCACGGCACGGGCCGAGGCCGACAGGTCGTCGAGGCGCGCCGCCACCAGGCCCCGCAAGGTGTCCGGGAGCGCAGCGACGCGCCCCGGCTCCGCTGCCGCCTCGCCATCGAGCAGGCTGACCAGCTCCTCCAGGAAGAACGGGTTGCCGCCGCTGCGCTCGAACAGCGCATCGGCCACCGGTTCGGGCACGGGTGCGCCGACCAGGTGGTCGAGCAGCTCCTGCGCCGCCTCCCGGTCCAGCGGGTCGAGGTGGAAGGTGATGGCGTTGTGGCGCCCGTGGCGGGGCGTCCACTGGTCGAGCAGCGCCGGACGAGCCGACGCCAGCACCACCACCGGGCAGTGGTGCACGGTGGCGAACACGTCATCGAGCAGCTCCAGCACCGCGGGGTCCGCCCAGTGCAGGTCCGAGATCTGCAGCACCAGCGGCGCCCGCCGAGCGGACGCTGCCGAGTACACCCCGAGCGCCCGGCCGGCCTCCTGGCGCACGATCACCGGGTCGAGGTCCGCCGGCGCCTCATAGCCGAGGAGGGTGAGCAGGCCCTCGGCGGTGCGGTGCACCTCGGGGTCGGCGGTGGTGCGGGCCATCGCCGCCGCCAGGTGCCGCCGCACCGAGGCGCGAGCCTCCTCCCGGTCGTCGCCGTCGGTCACCCCCAGGCCGGACCGCAGGGCGTCGGCCACCGGCCACCACACGTTGGCCTCGCCGTAGGGGACGCACCGGCCCTCGCGGATGGTGGCGCCGTGCGCCTTCGCGGCGCGAGCGGCGACCTCGTCGGCCAGGCGGCTCTTGCCCAGCCCCACGTCGCCCACCACCAGGGCCAGCAGCGCCCGCTCGTGGCGGAAGCTCGCCTCGACCGCGGTGGCGAGCAGGTCGAGCTCCCGCTCCCGTCCCACCAGGGGCACGTCGACGCGCCGCGCCCGGTAGCCCGGCGGCAGCGTGGGCATCACCGCCACCCACGTGTCGACCGGCTCCTCGCGCCCCTTGGCCGCCAGCAGGCCCCGAGCCTCGTAGGCGATGGTGTGGGAGGTGGCGGCGTGGGTCGCCGGACCGACCAGCACCTCGCCCGGCTGGGCCGCGGTCTGGAGCCGGCTCGCCGTGTTGACCACGTCGCCCATCGCCGTCACCGACCCGGCGGCGCGCATCGCGCCCACCAGCACCTCGCCGGTGTTGATCCCGACCCGCATGGCCAGCTCCTGGCCGATCGCCACCGCCTCCTCGGCCAACGTGACCTGCATCCGCAGCGCGGCCCGCACGGCCCGCTCGGGATCGTCCTCGTGGGCGGTGGTCGCCCCGAACAGCGCCACCATGGCATCGCCGACGATCTTGTCGACCTGGCCGCCGAAGCTGGTCACGTCCTGGGCCAGCCGGTCGAAGCACCGGTCCACCAGGTTCTTCACCAGCTCCGGGTCCAACCGCTCCGACAACGTCGTGAACCCGACCAGGTCGGCGAACAGGACGGTGACCACCCGCCGCTCGTCGTCTGCCTGGCGCAGCGGCCGGCCGCAAGACGCGCAGAACCGCGCTCCCGCCCCCACCTCCGCACCGCACGCGGGACAGACCATCGCCGCAGCATACGGTCGCCCCCGATCCCATCCCCTCCCGGTCCCGTTCCCGTTCCCGTCCCCGTTCCCGTTCCCTCCCGTCCCGGCCGTCGGCCTGGGCCTCACGCGGATTCACATCGAACTGGCGGCAGGAGGACCAGAACGATGTGCATCCCGAACGCCCGCCACGGATTCACATCGAACTGGTGGCAGGAGGACCAAGACGATGTGCATCCTTCGTGCGACCGATCGGGGAACGTTCCCGGCAGGATGGGGCCATGGCCCTCGACCTCGACCAGCTGCCGCCCGAGGTGCTCGCCTTCCTGGGCGAGTACCACCTCGCCTCGCTCACCACCCTGCGCGCCGATGGCTCGCCGCACGTCGTGCCCGTCGGGTTCAGCTACGACCCGGATGCCCGCCTCGTCCGGATCATCACCTGGGCCGCCAGCCGCAAGGCCCGCAACGTGGCCGAGCGGCCGGGGGCGCGCGCCGCGGTGTCGCAGGTCGATGGGGGTCGGTGGCTCACCCTCGAGGGACCGGCCACCATCACCGACGACCCCGATCGGGTCGCCGCCGCGGTCGCCGGCTACGCGGGCCGCTACCGCCAGCCCGGCGAGCGCGACGACCGCGTCGCCATCGAGATCGCCGTCGACCGCATCATGGGCCGCGGCTGACCCACGGCCCGCGTACGGCCAGTCGGCGGGCGGGAGATCAGCGGGTGCGGCGGGCGCGGAAGATGAGGCGGGGGCCGCGGTCGTAGGTCAGCCAGTTCCAGGCCCAGTTGGCGAAGACCGAGATGCGGTTGCGGAAGCCGGCGAGCATCACCAGGTGGAGGCCGAGCCAGCTCAGCCAGGCCGGGAAGCCGCGCAAGTGGATGCCGAAGGGCAGCTCGGCGACGGCCCGGCTGCGGCCGATCGTGGCCATCGTCCCCTTGTCGCGGTAGCGGAACGGCCGGCGCGGGCCGCCGGCGACCTGGCGGGCGACGTGGCGACCGGACTGGATCGCGACCGGTGCCAGCTGGGGCAGGAGGGCGCCGCGACCGCCGGGGGCGGCGATGGCGGCGACGTCGCCGATCGCCCACACGCCCGGGTGGCCGACGACCTCGAGGTCTGGGCCCACCTCGATGCGGCCGGCTCGGCCCGTCGGCAGCCCCAGCGCGGCACCGAGTGGGCTCGCCTTCACCCCAGCCGCCCACACCATGGTGTGGCAGGCGAGCTCGTCCCCGTCGGCGAAGGTCACCGAGCGATCCCGCACGCGAGCGACCTGCACGCCGGTGCGGACCTCGACCCCCCGAGCCACGAGCGTGGCGCGGGCGTGCTCCTGCGAGTCCGGTGCGAACGGCCCGAGGAGGTGGTCCTGCATCTCGACCAGGACCACCCGGGCCCGGCTGACGTCGATGGTCGGGAAGTCCTTGCGCAGCACCAGCTGGAACAGCTCGACGAGCGCGCCCGCCACCTCGACGCCGGTCGGCCCGCCGCCGACGACGACGAAGGTGAGCGCGCCGTCGTCGACCAGGGTCGGGTCCGCGTCGGCGGCCTCGAACCGCTCCAGCACGTGGTTGCGGAGGCGGACGGCGTCGGCCAGGTCGTAGAGCGGGAACCCGTGGTGGTCCACGCCGGGGATCCCGAACGAGTTGGCGGTGGCACCGGCCGCCACCACCAGGTGGTCGTACGCGAGGTCCTCCACCGGGTGGTCGTCGTGCTGCAGGTGCAGGACCCGGGCCTCGAGGTCCGCGCCGATCACCGTGGCCTGGCGGAAGGCAAGGTTGCGCTGGCGGGCCACGATCCCCCGCACGGGATAGGCCACGTCGGCGCTGGCGAGCCCGGCGGTGGCCACCTGGTACAGCAGCGGGAGGAAGGTGTGGAAGTTGTTCTGGTCGACGAGCGTCACGTCGACGGGCGCGTCCGCCAGCTCCTTGGCGGCGGCCAGGCCTCCGAACCCGGCGCCCACGATCACGACGTGCGAACGATCCATCGCCGTCCATCGTACGGAGCCGATCCCCAACCTTGTGCGTGAATTCACAAGTGCTCGGCAGGCGCGGACCATCCGGGGGCCGGCGCCACCCGCAGCCCGGAGCCCCACCAGAGCCCCGCGACGACCTCGCCGCGACGAACGTGTCCCGGTGCCGGCCACCGCACCCAGCCCGACCAGGTGCCAGCCCTCGCTACCCTGCCGGCGTGGCCGGCTACTCGGGGACCCCGCTCGCGAAGAAGCTCGGCATCGCGCCCGGCGCCTCGGTGGCCGTGCTCGGTGCGCCGGAGGGGTTCGGCGAGGTCCTGGCCGAGACCCTGCCCGCCGACGTGGCCGTCCGCACCCGCGCCACCGGCACCGCCCAGGTGATCGTGAGCTTCCACACCCGCCGCGCCGACCTCGAGCGACGGGTGCCGAAGCTGCTCGACGTGCTCGACGTCGATGGTGGGCTCTGGGTCGCGTGGCCGAAGCGGGCCAGCGGCGTGCCGACCGACGTCACCGAGGACACCGTCCGCGAGGTGTTCCTGCCGCTCGGGCTCGTCGACAACAAGGTGTGCGCGATCGATGAGACCTGGTCCGGCCTGCGCGTCGTGTGGCGCAAGGAGCTCCGGGCCGAGCGCCGGGCCCGTGACTGACCAGGGCAAGGCCACCGGCGCGCCGCTGCGAGCCAGCCCTGCGGAGCGTGTCGGCTGCTACCCGGGCTCGTTCGACCCGTTCACCGTGGCCCACCTGGCCGTCGCCGAGGCCGCGGTGGCCGCCGCAGCCCTCGACCGGCTCGACCTGGTGCTCAGCGTCGACGCCCTCGGCAAGGGCCACCTCGGGCCCGAAACCGTGGAGGCTCGTCGACGAGCGCTCGACGAGGTGGCAACCGGCCGTCCGTGGTTGGGGGTCCGGGTCACCACCGCCCGCCTCGTTGCGGACATCGCCGAGGGCTACGACGCCGTGGTGATGGGCGCCGACAAGTGGCGGCAGGTGATCGACCCCGCCTGGTACGGCGGCGACGCTTCGGCGCGCGACGCCGCCGTGGCCCGGCTCCCGCGGGTGCTGGTGGCGCCGCGGGGCGACGATGCCCCTGTGGGGGTGGAGCTCCTCGAGGTCGATCCGGCGCACCGCCACGTCAGCGCCTCGGACGTCCGAGCTGGCCACGACCACGCTGCCGGTTGGCGGGTGCTCCCCGGAGCGGGCGACGAGCCGGAGGGGTAGGGTCGCGCCATCGGTGGCGGACCGAGAGGAGGGGGCCGTGTTCGTCGACATCCGCGAACAGCACTTCGCCACGGAGGCGGAGGCCTACGCCGAGATCGAGGCGCGGGGCTGGTACCCGATCACGCTCGAGTTCGACGTGGAGGACGAGGAGCTGCACTGGCACGACTTCTCGTCGGTGATCTACGTGCTGAGCGGCTGCCTGCGCGCCGAGTCCGCCGATGGCCACCGGGTGGAGGTGCCGGCGGGCGCCCGCATCGAGGCACCGGCCCGCCTCCTCCACCGGGAGGTCGGCTCCCGCCACCGTTCGGTGGTCGGCCTCGACGTGCCGGTCGAGGCGCTGACCGCCCCGATCAACAAGCCGGCCGCGGACCTGCCGGCCTCCTGACGGCGAGCGACCGGCCCGGGCGGCTCAGCTCGGCGCGACCGCCCCGACGGCGCCGGGTGGCTGGCAGCGCGGGCACCAGTAGGTGCTGCGGGCCTGCTCGCCCTGCTGGCGGGAGCGGATCGGCGTCCCGCACGCCGGGCAGGGTCGGCGGGCCCGGCCGTAGACGGCGACCGAGCCGGGCGGTCCCGACACGGTGGTGCGGCGGGTGGTCGTGAGGTTGAGGCGCAGGAGCCGGTGGGCGACGTCGAGGAGCTGGCGCCGCACGTCGGGCGGCACCTCGCCGAGCGCCACGAAGGGGTCGACCCGGCACCGGTGCAGCACCTCGGACTTGTAGACGTTGCCGATCCCCGAGGCGAGGCGCTGGTCGAGCAGGGCCACGGCGATCGGGGTGGCCGGGTCCGCCGCGGCGTACCGCGCCAGGGCCTCGTCGAGGTCGGGGGCCTCGGTGCACAGGTCCGGGCCGAGGTGGCCGACGGGGTCCCGGTCGAGGCCGAGCGGGCCGGTCGGGCGGTCGCGGCGGTACACCTGGACCTGGGGGGCCTGGAAGCAGACGGCCTCCCACCCGGGCACGGCCACCACCGCTCGCATCAGGTGGCGGGGCTTGCGCCAGCGCTGCCCCTCCTCGTAGAGGTGCCACGAACCAGGCATGCCGAGGTGCGTCCGCAGGGTGAGCCCACCCTCGAACCCGATGAGCAGGTGCTTGCCGACCGCCTCGACGACGTCGATCACGAGCCCCGGCGTCGGCCGGTCGCCCAGCAGGCGGGGCGCCTCGAAACGGACGAGCGGCGCGCCCACCAGGGCCGGCGCGAGCCGAGCGGCCGTGCGGTGGAGGGTGTCGCCTTCGGGCACCTCAGTCCCCGGAGGGCTCGCCCTCCCAGGCCTCGTCCTGCAGCTTCCAGGCGAGGGCCCGCTCCTCGTTGAGGCGCTTCCAGTCCGCCGCCGCCTCCGGCGACGGGTAGGGGCCGAGCGCGTTCTCCACGTCGTCCCGCTCCCCCGCCAGCTCCGCTCGCTGGTGGGTCAGGCACCAGTACCACTTCGGATCGGTCACGCTCCGACGATACCCACGGGCCCGTCCCCCGCACCCCGGTCAGGCCACGAGCTCGACCCCCAGGAAGTAGGCGAGGGCGACGGCCCGGCACCGGACGCGCTCGGGCGCCGGCCTGGCGGCGCAACGGCCACGAAGGTCCGCCAGGAACCGAGCGTCGGCGCGGTGGCGCGCCTGGCGCACGACGGCACGGTCCGCCGCCAGGCGACGGATGTTCCGCCAGGCGAAGTCGTGGCGGACGCACGGCCACCGGAAGTCGAACGAGGGCCCGCGGTCGGGGACCGAGGAGCACAGGTCCGTGCTCACGTCCCAGCCCGCAGCACGCGACGCGGCGTCGTCCAGGCGGCCGGGGTCGAGCTCGAACCAGCGCCGCACCTGGAACGCCGTGACGTGGTGCCGATCGGCCTGCTCGTCGATCCACCAGCGGCTGAAGGCCTCTAGCGATAGCCCGTGCTCGAGGCGCTCGTAGGCCCGCCAGCTCGGGTGCGGCCGGCAGGCCGTGAGCGTGGCGCCACCGGCGGCCACGACGGCGGCGAGCGCGACCCCGACGAGGACGCCGCGCAGGCGCCGAGGCAGGACGGTCGAGCCCGAGGCGGGATGGTCCTGGCCCTCCGTGGCCGACGTCGGCGGCGAGGCGACGTCGGCCGTGGCGGACGCCCCGGGCGGGACCGGCGACTCGCCGGGGGCCGACGGGCCGGGCGCCGCGGACCAACCAGGTGGCGTCGAAGGATGGGACGCCATGGATGGGCGGGACGGGCGAGGGGGACGGGGCGCGCGCACGGTGGGACCTCCGGGGGAAGGGGAGCTCGGATGGCCCGACCGGTGGGCGAGTGCGGGCGGCGTGCGCCGAGGGGCCTCGATCCTGCCCGCCCGATCAGCCGTCGCCAACGGCCGGCGGCCGAGTGCCACCCATCAGGCGCTCGTCACACCTACCTGGAGCGGAGGATGAGGCCCTTGTACCCGTCGGCGAAGCCGGCCTGGCGGAGCCCATCGGCGTGGGGCGACTCCCTGACCGGGGCACCGTCGACCTTGGCGATCTCGATCGATCGGCGCTGGCCTCGCCGGACCACCGACGCCAGCGCGTCCGCCCAGCGGCCGTCGACGATGGCGGCGGGGAACGTGAGCAGGCTCCGCCCGCCCTTCTCCAGGTAGGCGGCCGCCTCGCCGTCGACGAGGACCACCAGGGCGCCGGCCGCACGTGCCGGGCGCCCGCCGGTGGGTGGCCACGGCAGGGCGGCGCCGTAGGGCTGGGCGGGGTCGGTGGCGGCCAGCACGACGACATCGTCGGGGTCGAGCCCGCCGCGCCCGTCCCGACCGCCGAGGGCGTCGGGCCGCGCTGGCTCCCGCACGGCGCGGAGCCGGTCCACGGCCCCGGGCAGGGCGAACTGCGCGGCGCCCAGCCCGGCCACGAAGTAGCCGCGCCGCACGGTGCCCCGCTCCTCCAGCGCCTTCAGCACCGGGTACACCCCGGCGAAGCCGCCGGTGATCCCCTCACCGAGCGCCGCCTCCCGGGTGAGCACCCCGTACCGCTCCAGGAGTTGCATGGCCTGGGCGTGAGCCGCCTCGATGGCCGATGCCTCGGCCTCGCCGGGCAACGGCGACCGCAGGGCCGCCACGAGCGACCAGCGCCCGGCTCCGGCCGGCGGGCCGAGGCGCGAGAGACGGCCGGGTCGGGGCCGGCCTCGGGCCCCGGGACCTCCGGCGGCTCCGGAGGGGCGCCGGGCCCCACCCGAGCCCGCGACGAAGGCGCGCAGCGGGGCCAGCGAGTCGTTGGTGACCTCACCGGCCCAGACCAGGTCCCACAGGGCAGCTAGGACGGTGGCGTCGTCGTAGTCCGCCCCGACGGCGGCCACGGCGCCGACGAGGTCCGTCCAGAACGAGGCCCCACGCTGGGCGAGGTGGGCGCGCAGCGCATCGTGGACCGGCCCCTCCGGCCGGGCGTCGGGGTCCGGGCCCGGGATGAGGACGTCGACCTGGTCCCGGAACACCAGGCGGACCCGACCGTCGCCGGACCCGAGCGGGGAGGCCCCGACCCAGACGAGGTCGCCCGCCGTGCACAGCGCGTCGAGGTCGCCCGGGCGGTAGTCGGCCAGCCGCGCCGGCAGGACGTCGGCCTCGATCGACGACGCCACGATCGCTGCGCCCGACAATGGCGACAGGGCCTCGACCAGGCCGTCGACCCCGCGCCGGGGCAGGCCGACGCCCTGCCACCGGGGCAGGAACCGACCGAGGGCGGCACCATCCACCGGCTCGACCTCGGCGCGCAGGACGGCCAGGGAACGGCGGCGCAGCTGGCGCAGCACCTCCGGGTCGCACCACTCCCGCTCCGCGCCACCGGGCCGGAACTCGCCCCGCACCAGCCGTCCGTCGGCCACCAGCGCGTCCAGGACCGGCCGCACCCGCCCGGCGTCGATGCCGAACCGGGCGGCGACCTCCCGGTCCAGGAACGGCCCGTGGGTGCGCCCGTACCGCACGACCAGGCCCTCGAGCGGTGCATCGACCGGGTCGGTGAACACCCCCGGCAGGCCGACGGGGATGGCGCAGCCGAGGGCGTCGCGGAGCCGCCCGGCGTCCTCCCCCGCCGCCCACCGCTCGTGTCCGGCGATCCCGACGCTGATGATGCGGCGATCCGCCGCCAGCAGGGCCAGCACGTCACCGAGCACGGCAGCGAGCTCCGGCGCGCACCGCACGACCAGCTCGGCCTCGTCCAGCGGGCCGAGGATCCGCAGCAGGTCGGTGACCTCGTCGCCGTCCCGGGCGAGGCGGCCCTCGACCAGGCGCTGGAGCTCGGCCTCCACCTCGGCCAGCACGCCGGCGTCGAGCAGGTCCCGCAGCTCCTCGGCGCCGAGCAGCTCCCGCAGCAGCTCCCGGTCCAGGGCCAGGGCGGCGGCCCGACGCTCGGCGAGCGGCGCGTCGCCCTCGTACATGTAGACGGCGATCCACCCGAACAGCAGGGACTGGGCCATCGGCGACGCCTGGGGCGTGTCCACCGCGACGAGCCGGACCTTGCGAGCGCGCAGGTCTCGCAAGAGGCCGCGCAGCGCGGGCAGGTCGAAGACGTCGTTGCAGCACTCCCGGGTGGCCTCCAGCAGGATCGGGAAGCTCGGGTGCCGGGCCGCCACCGCGAGCAGGTCAGCCGCCTTCTGGCGCTGCTGCCACAGCGGCGTGCGCCGGTCCGGGCGGCGTCGGGGCAGCAGCAGGGCGCGGGCCGCCGCCTCCCGGAACCGGCTGGCGAACAGCGCGGTGCCAGGAAGGATGGCCAGCAGGATCTCGTCGATCTCGTCGGGGTCGATGGCCAGCTCGTCGATGGGCAGCTCGTCGACCGCCTCGGGCAGGCGCAGGACGATGCCGTCGTCGCTCCACATGAGCTCGACGTCCATCCCCCACCGCTCCGCCAGGCGGGCGCGCAGCGCCATGGCCCAGGGCGCGTGGACCTGGGCGCCGAACGGGGACAGCACGCAGATGCGCCAGTCGCCGATCTCGTCGCGGAAGCGCTCCACCACGATCGTGCGGTCATCCGGCACCACCCCGGTGGCCTCGGCCTGCTCCCGCAGGTAGCCGAGCAGGTTCTCTGCCGCCCATGCGTCGAGGTCGTGGTGGGTGGCGAGCCGCTCGAGCGCCTCCGGCTCGGGGAGGGCCCGGACCTCTCGCACGAACTCGCCGAGCGCCGCACCCAGCTCGAGCGGGCGCCCCGGCCCGTCGCCGTGCCAGAACGGCATCTTGCCCGGCTGCCCTGGCGCGGGCGTGACGATGACCCGCTCGTGGGTGATGTCCTCGATCCGCCACGTGGACGCGCCGAGCAGGAACGTCTCGCCGGGGCGGGACTCGTAGACCATCTCCTCGTCCAGCTCGCCCACCCGCGTGCCGTCCGGGAGGAACACGCCGTAGAGGCCGCGGTCCGGGATGGTGCCGCCGGAGGTGACGGCGAGGCGCTGGGCGCCGGCACGCCCCCGCAGGAGCCCGGCGCCCCGATCCCACACCAACCGGGGACGGAGCTCGGCGAACTCGTCGGAGGGGTACCGCCCGGCGAGGAGGTCCAGCACCGCCTCCCACACCTCCTCGGACAGCTCGGCGAACGGCGCGGCCCGGCGGACCAGGGCGAACAGCTCGGCCACCGGCCACTCGTCGAGCGCGCAGGCGGCCACCACCTGCTGGGCCAGGACGTCGAGCGGGTTGCGCGGGTAGCGGGTGTGCTCGATCAGGCCCTCGTGCATGCGGCGGGCCACGACGGCCGCCTCCACCAGGTCGGCCCGGTGCTTCGGGAACAGCTTGCCGGTGGAGGGCTCGCCCACCTGGTGGCCGGCGCGCCCGATCCGCTGCAGCCCGCGGGAGACGGCCCCCGGCGACTCGACCTGGATGACCAGGTCCACCGCACCCATGTCGATGCCGAGCTCCAGCGACGACGTGGCGACCAGGCCCTTCAGCCGCCCGGTCTTCAGCTCGTCCTCGATGACCAGCCGGCGCTCCTTCGACAGCGAGCCGTGGTGGGCCTTGACCAGCTCCACGTCCGGTGGCGGCAGCCCGACCGCCTCCGCAGCGACGAACCGCGCTGCGCCGTCAGGCGCCGCGTCGGGGGCACCGGCACGCGCACGCTCCGCTTCCTCCGCCGCCAGCTCGTTGAGGCGCGTCGCCAGCCGCTCCGCCAACCGCCGGGCGTTGACGAAGATCAGGGTGGACCGGTGCTGCTGCACCAGCTCCAGCAAGCGCGGGTGGATCGACGGCCAGATCGACCGCCGGGGCGGCGCGGCAGCCGCAGCACCGGTGGCCGGCCCGTCGACCACCTCGCCCAGAGCCCCCATGTCCTCGACCGGGACCACCACCTCCAGCTGCAACGGCTTGCGGGTCCCCGCATCGACCACCGTGACGGGCCGACGGCGACCTGGCGCCTCGAAGCCGCCGAGGAACGTGGCGATCTCCTCGAGGGGCCGCTGGGTGGCCGACAGGCCGATGCGCTGGGGCGGCCGGGCGCAGCGGGCCTCCAGCCGCTCCAGGGTGAGCGCGAGGTGCGAGCCGCGCTTGGTGGCGGCCAGCGCGTGGATCTCATCGATGATCACGGCCTCGACGTTGACGAGCGTCTCCCGGGCCGCCGAGGTGAGCATGAGGTACAGCGACTCGGGCGTGGTGATCAGCAGGTCCGGCGGGTTGCGGACCAGCTTCCGCCGCTCGTCCGCCGGGGTGTCGCCGGTGCGGGAGCCGACGGTGGGGACGGTCACCTGCCGTCCGGCCCGCTCGGCGGCGTGGGCGATGCCGACGAGCGGCGCTCGCAGGTTCTTCTCGACGTCGACCGCCAGGGCGCGCAGCGGCGACACGTACAGCAGCCGGGTCCGGGCCTTGGGGTCCGGGGGTGGGGTGGTCATCAGCCGATCGATGCCCCACAGGAACGCGGTGAGCGTCTTGCCCGAGCCGGTGGGGGCCAGGATCAGCGCGTGCTCCCCCGAGGCGATGGCCGGCCAGCCCTGCTCCTGGGCCTGGGTGGGGGCGCGGAAGGAGGTGGCGAACCAGTCACGGACGGACGGCGAGAACAGGTCGAGGGCACCGATGGCCGCAGCCTACGGACCCCCTCGGACAGCGGCTCGGGGCCGGGGCCGCGGTGCCGCCCGGCAGGGGTGCTCACACTTCCCTCACGGGTCTCGTCGATGATGGAGGGGCCGCCGCCGCCCACACCGGAGCTCCCCATGCGCCGCACCGCCCTCGCCGCCCTCGGCCTCGCCGCCGCCCTCTGCGCCGTCGCCACCACCGCCTGCACCCCTGGGCGCCGCTACGTGGACATGGTCTTCGACTCGGCCACCAAGTCGACCACCACGTACAAGACCACCACCGACCTGACCACGGCGGCACCACTCACCCTGGTCACCGACGTGTACCAGCCGACCGGCGACGCGCTGGGCCGCCGGCCCGCCATCGTCTGGATCCACGGCGGCGGCTTCAAGGGCGGGAGCCGGTCCGACCTGGCCACCATCGCCAACGAGTGGGCCCGCCGGGGCTTCGTGACCTTGTCGATCGAGTACCGGCTCGACAAGGGCAACCGCTGCCAGGAGCTCCAAGACGGCCTGATCCCGACCGACGAGGTGGCGGCCGAGACGGCGCGCTGCACCCGGGACATCGTGGCCGCCCAGAACGACGCGCTCTCGGCCGTCGGCTGGATCCGCCGCCACGCCGACGAGTACCGGGTGGACCCCAAGCGCATCGCCGTCGGTGGCGGCTCGGCCGGCGCGGTCACCGCGGTGAACGTCGCCCAGCGAGCCAACCCTGACCACGGCCCGGTGCCATCCGGCGCCACCGTGGGCGCCGCCCTCGCCATGTCGGGCTGCCAGTACGACATGGCGTCCATCGACGCCAACGACGCCCCGATCTCGATCCTTGCGTCCGGCGGCGACCCGGCCGTGCCCTACGACTGCTCCGTCGCCACGCTCGACGAGGCCCGTTCGCTCGGCACGCCGACCCAGCGCCTGCTGTACCCGAAGGAGTCAGGGCACGCGCAGGCCCTCTACAAGGCGCACAAGGCCACGGTCGACGCCGCGTGGTCCAGCTTCCTCATCGAGCACCTCGACCTGGCCTGACCGCCGTGGCGACCCGGAGGCCGCACCCGACGAGGATCAGTCGGGCGGGAGGTTGCAGGCCTCGGTGAGCTGGCCGATGAGCGCTTCGAACTCCGTCGTGCCCTCGCCGCCGGCGAAGGTGACCACCAGGAGCTCCCGCGCCAGGTCCCGGTCGATCTCCTTGCGGACGCAGGCGATCTGGGCGTCGGTGAACCCACCGCTCAGGGCGGAGGCGAGCTCGTCGTAGATGTCGACGCCGCACGGGTCGAAGGCGTCGACCATGGCGCCGCCCTGGGCCTTGGAGAGCCCGAAGCCGGTGGTGTCCCACCCGGGCTCGGCCACGTCCTTCGGATCCACGTCCTGGTCCTGGAGGGTGGCCACCGTGATGGCGTCGATCCACTTCTCGGCCACGCAGGACGCCTCGTCCTCACCGAGGACCAGGTCGGTGTCCTTGTCGCCCGAGCTGAGGCCGGTCGCGAGGGCGGTGACGTACGCCTCGCGGTCGGCGCCGCCCTGCGACGAGCCGCCCGACGAGGTCGTGGTGGTGGCGTCCTTCGGCTTGGACGTCGTGGTCTTGGCCGTGGCCTCGGTGGTGTCGGCCTTGTCCCCGCCGTCGGAGGCATCGCTGCCCGACGTGCTGCAGCCAGACACGACCAGGGCCGCCAGCCCGAGCACCGCAACGATCACGAACCTGCGCATGGCGCCTCCTCCAGGTGGACGTCCGGGGCACCCTACGGCACCCGGCGGGGTCCGCTCGGCGTGGCCCGCGGTACCCTGCCCCGATGGCCGAGTACCAAGCGCGCGAGTACCACCCGGCCTTCGAGGAGTACTGCGAAGCGATCTTCGAGCTCCACGAGGACGACGTGGCCGTGATCCAGGCCCGCATCGCGGAGCGCCTCGGCGTGTCGCGCCCGGCGGTGTCCGAGATGATCCGGCGCATGGAGGGCGAAGGGCTCGTGACCCTCGACGGCGGCGTCCGCCTGACCGCCGACGGCCAGGTCCTGGCCGAGCGGGTGGTGCGCCGCCACCGCCTCGCCGAGCGCCTGCTCACCGACATCCTGGGCCTCAGCTGGGCCGACGCCCACCAGGAGGCGGGCCGTTGGGAGCACGTCATCTCCGACAACGTGGAGGCGGCCATCGTCCGCCTGCTCGACGACCCCACCACCTGCCCGCACGGCAACCCGATCCCGGGCACGGCCTACTCGCCGCTGCCGACCGTGCCGCTCTCGGAGGTCGGCGTGGGTGCCGGCTTCACGGTCCGGCGCATCCCCGAGGAGCTGGAGTTCACGCCCGGCCTCCTGGAGTTCCTCGAGGAGGCGTCGATCCTCCCCGGCCACACCGGCACCGTCACCGCCTCGTCGCCAGACGGGACCACCACCATCGAGATCGACGGGCGCCACGTCGGCGTCGGCTCGTTCGCGAGCGCCCGCATCCTGGTGTCCGCCGCCTAGCCCTCGCCGGCGCCTGGGCGCTCCGACGTCAGCCCAGTCCCCCCCCTCGGAGGGGGTCAGCCGACCGGGGTCGGCGCGGCCTCGACCGCGGCGTCGGCCTCGTCGATCGGCGCCATCACGTCGGGCAGCGGGCCCGGGTGGACCACGGTCAGCAGCTTCGTGGCACGGGTGAGCGCCACGTACAGGGCACGGGTGCCCTGGGCCTCCTCGTCGAGGATCCCCTGCGGGTCCACCACCACCGTGGCGTCGAGCTCGAGGCCCTTCACGATGCCGACCGGCACCACCGTGACCTGGTGGGCCAGGCCCCGCTCGATGGCGACGCCGTGCTCGATGCCCGCCGCGTCCAGCGCCGCCGAGCACTCGTCGACCCGAGAGGCCGGGCAGATCACCGCCACGTTGCCGATGCCGACCTGGGCGATCTCCTCGCGCACCGCGTCGGCCACGGCTCCGGGCACGCCGCCAGGCTCGTCGACCCGCACCAGCACCGGCACCCGACCGTCCTGGCGGACCGACCGAGGCGCGGCGAGGTCCGGCGCGGCGTGGGCGAGCACCCGGGCTGCCAGCTCCATGTTCGGCGCCGGGATGCGGTAGCCGACGGTGAGCTGCTCCCGGCGGGGCGGGCGACGATCCGGCAAGAGCGACAGGATCTCGTCCCAGTCCTTGTGGGCCCATGCACCGGTGGACTGGGCGATGTCGCCCACCACCGTGAGCGAACCGTTCAGCGACCGGCGGCTGATCATGGCGAGCTGCATCGGCGACAGGTCCTGGGCCTCGTCGACCACGATGTGGCCGTAGGTGCGGATCTCGTCGTCCTCCCGCTTGCGCTTGCGCGGCTTGGGGCCGAGCAGCGCCCGGGCCTCGTCGAGCAGCGGCACGTCATCGTGGGTCCACACCACCTCGTCGACCGACGACGACCGCCGCCGGTAGAGCAGGTCGACCTCGCCGTCGGGGAGCAGCCGCTGCGCCGCCGAGTGCAGCAGGGCGCGGGAGCCGAACAGGTCGTGCAGCAGCTGTGCCGGCGTCAGGACCGGCCACATCTCCTCCAGCGCCGCCCACACGTCGGGGTGGCGGCGCACCTGGCGCCAGACCTCGTCGGCGTCGAGGGGCGTCCGGGCCGACTCGGCGAGGTGGTAGGCCACCTCCCGCTCCACGAACCGGCGACCGGCGTTGTGGTGGCGGAAGCGGCGCCGGGCGTCGCGCACGATGTCGGCAGACACCGACACCGACATCGACAGGGTCTGCAGGCCGAGCCCGACCCGCAGCGGCTTGCGCAGGGCCCGCTTGCGGTCCCGCACCGCCTTGGCCAGCACCTTGGCCATCACGTCGTCGCCTTTGAGCCGGGCGACCGCTTCGTGGTCCCGGCCCCGCACGTTGACGTCGTCGACCAGGTCGGCCAGCACCGCGAGCTCCACGCCGGCCTCGCCGAGCGACGGCAGCACCTGCTCGATGTAGGCGAGGAAGAGCCGGTTCGGCCCGACGACGAGCACCCCCTGGTCCTCCAACGGGAAGCGGTGCGTGTACAGCAGGTAGGCGGCGCGGTGGAGGGCCACGACCGTCTTGCCGGTGCCGGGGCCGCCCTGCACGACCAGCACCCCGGGGAGCGGGGCGCGGATGATCTCGTCCTGCTCGCCCTGGATGGTGGCGACGATGTCGCCCATCCGCCCGGTGCGGGCCGTCTCCAGGGCCGCGATCAGCGCGCCCTGCCCCTGCAGGCCGAGCCCTTCGCCGAGGTCCAGAGCATGCTCGCCGAAGAACTCGTCTTCGATGCCGAGCAGCTGGCGGCCGCGGGTGGAGAAGTAGCGGCGCCGGGCCAGCCCCATCGGCACCCGACCGGTGGCCCGGTAGAACGGCTCGGCCACCGGCGCCCGCCAGTCGACCACCACCGGCTCCTGGTTGTCGTCGGAGACGGCGACGCGCCCGATGTAGAAGGTGTCGCCCTCGTGCTCGTCGTCGTGGTCCAGGCGTCCGAACACGAGCGCCGCGTCGCCCAGGTGCAGCTGGCTGAGGCGGTGGAGCACCGTGTCGAAGATGACCTCGCGCTCGAAGCGGGCCTGCTCGGTCCCGCCCCTGCCGACCTCGACCATGCCCTTCAGCTTGTTGGCCGAGCTGCGCGCCGCGTCCAGGCAGTCGTAGGCACGATCGATGTACGCCTGCTCGGCGGCCAGGTCAGGGTGGATCGCCATGGGGTCGTGCGAGCCTCACGAGGGTTGCGGTCCCGAAAATCGGGGATTCGACAGCCTAGCCGCCCCCGTCCTCGGTTTCTCCTGGCCCAACCACGCCTGCCGGCCACCCGAGCCGCTCACCGGCGACGCGGTCCTCAGGTGCCGGGGTCCTCGCCGATCTCCTTGAGGGCGTTGCGCAGCGCAGCGCGGATGCGGCGAGCCTCCGCCGGGAGCAGGTGGCCCGCCAGCCCCTCACCGTGCTTGCCGATCTCCTCGACGGTGAGGACGACGCGGGGCGAGGCGTCGTCGTAGTCGTCGCAGATCGCGACGGACCACGAGATGGGCGTCAGGTCCGGGTCGTCGGCCACCACCGGGTCCGCCGCGGGGTCGAAGGGCTGGTCGTCGATCGAGCGGCGCATCCCCGCATCCAACCACGGCCACCGCCGATCGACCACCGTCCCCACGGGCGGAGCAGTCGGGCGTCGCGGGGACCCACCTGCGAGGTGGGGTGGCAGGATGGCCCGATGCTGGAGCGATTCATCGAGGGGTACGGCGCGGTCCTCGACGCCGCCCGATCCACCGCCGCCAACCCGACCGAGGCGCAGGCCGACGAGCGCCGGGCCGTGCTGGACCTGATGGTCGCCACCATGCTCGCCGACGGCATGGTCACCGAGGCCGAGATCGACGCCATCGAGCAGTTCGGCGAGGACCAGGGGTGGGACGCCCCGGCGTTCTCGTTCACGCAGGAGTGGAGCGAGGCCGTCGCCCGCACACGGGACCGGCGCGCCGAGCCCGATGGCCTCGATCAGCTCCTCGCCGACGCCGATGCCCGGATCGCCACCCCGGAGGTCCGCAACGTCGTGGCCTACGCGTGCACCGTGCTGGCCGGCGCCGACGGCGAGACCGCGGCGGCCGAATCGGCCTGGATCGCCCAGGTACGCCACCTTCGACGCCTGACCTCACCCACCGCTGCCCACCCACCGCCACCCACCCAGCACGTCTCCCCCGTTCTTGTCACCCCACGGTGCAGAACTGCACCCCCACCCGACAAGAACGGGGTGGCCGGGGTGGCGGGTGTCGCCGGGGTGGCCCGAGCGGGGCGATCAGACGAAGGCGAAGACGAGGCAGCCCAGGCCGACGACGCCGGCGACGACGGCGGCCAGGGCCCACTTCTTGCGCATGTCGTCGTCGACCGGTGGCAGCTCCTCGCCCTCCGGCGGCGTCGGGTTGAGGAGCCGCTTGCCCGTGGCGGCCTGGTAGGCGTCGAGCCCGGCCATGACCAGGGCGACGATGGCGACGAGGACGAGCCCGATCTGCATCTCCCAAGGCTCCCACCCGCCGCCCCTTGCGCCGGGGATGGGCGCCGCCAGCTCGAGGTCGTGCCGCCGAGGCGTGGCTGCCGGTGCGCTCGGAGGTCACGCCGCCGTTGGGCTCCCGCCCCTCGATGCCCGCCCATCGCTGGAACTGCCCGTCGATGCCCGCCCATCGCTGGAACTGCCCGTCGATGCCCGCCCCATGCTCGCCCCTCGCTTGGACTGCCCGCGCACCACTGGGGCCGCCCACCTCGACGTCGAGCCCTCGCCAGGGCTCGCTCCGGGCGACGGGTGGATGGGGTCGGCCCGGAGGGGCGTCGGTAGCCTCGCCGCCGATGGTCAGCGCCGACGCCCCCTTCCTTGCCGCCTGCCGCCGCCAGCCCCACGACCGGGTGCCGGTCTGGTTCATGCGCCAAGCCGGGCGGTCCCTGCCGGAGTACCGGGCGATCCGGGGCACCGGGTCGATCATCGAGGCCATCCGCACCCCGGACCTCGCCACGGAGATCACCCTGCAGCCGGTGCGCCGCTACGGCACGGACGCAGCGATCCTCTACTCGGACATCGTCACGCCGATCGAGGCCATCGGCTTCGGCGTCGACGTGGTGCCGGGCGTCGGGCCGGTCGTGGCCGACCCGTTCCGGTCGAAGGACGACCTCGCCCGCCTCCGCCCGCTGGACCCCGAGGCGGACACCCCGTTCGTCCTCGAGACCGTCCGCAACCTGGTGCGGGACCTGGGCGACGTGCCGCTCATCGGGTTCGCCGGGGCCCCGTTCACCGTGGCCAGCTACCTGGTCGAGGGGCGTCCCAGCCGCACCTACGAGCACACCAAGCGCCTCATGTACACGGACGAGGCGCTGTGGCACGAGCTGCTCGACCGCCTGGCGGATCTGGCCATCGCCTCGCTGCAGAGCCAGGTGGCGAACGGCGCCTCGGCCATCCAGCTCTTCGACTCGTGGGCCGGCGCCCTCTCCCCCAGCGACTACCTCCGCTACGTGCAGCCGGCCTCGGCCAAGGTGCTCGCCGCGATCGGCGAGTCGGGCGTCCCCCGCATCCACTTCGGGGTCAACACCGGTGAGCTGCTCGTGCACATGCGAGATGCCGGCGCCGACGTGATGGGCGTGGACTGGCGGATGGACCTCGACGACGCCCGCCGCCGCCTCGGCGACGAGACGGGCGTGCAGGGCAACCTGGACCCGGTGGCAGTGCTGTCGGGCACCGACGTGGCGCTCGACCGGGCCCGGGACGTGCTGCGCCGGGCCGACGGGTTCCCGGGCCACATCTTCAACCTGGGCCACGGCGTGATGCCCGACACCGATCCCGAGGTGCTGGAGGCGGTGGTCGAGCTCGTGCACGCCGAGGGGACGGTGCGATGAGCGGGGCCACCACGGCCGAGGCGCCCCGATCCGGTGGCGGAGGGCCGATCGGCGTCGTCGTCATGGCGTACGGCACGCCGGCATCGCCCGAGGACATCGAGGCGTACTACACGCACATCCGCCGGGGCCGACCGCCGACCCCAGAGCAGCTGGCCAACCTCCGGATGCGCTACGACGCGCTCGGTGGCACGTCCACCCTGGCGGCCCGCACGGCGGACCAGGTCGCGGTCATCGCCGACGCCCTCGAGGAGCTGGCGCCCGGGCGGTTCATCGTCGCGCTGGGCCAGAAGCACGCGGCGCCCTTCGTGGAAGACGGCGTGGCGGCGCTGGTGGCAGCGGGCGCCACCGACGTGGTCGGCGTGGTGCTGGCCCCGCACTACTCGGCGTTCTCGGTGGGCCAGTACCTGGAGCGCGCCGGCGACGCCGCCCAGAAGGCCGGCGTCGGCTTCCGTGGCGTCGAGCGCTGGTGGGACCTCCCGGAGTACCGCTGGTTCCTGGCCGACGCGGTCGAGGAGGGCCTGGCCCTCCTCACGCCCAAGGCCGTCGTGGCGTTCACCGCGCACTCGCTGCCCGAGCGCGTGCTGGTCGGCGACCCGTACCCCGACGAGCTCACGTCTGCCGCCGAGTCGGTGATGGCGGTGGCCAAGGTGGCGCCGCTCGGGGGCTGGATCGCCGCCTGGCAGTCCGCCGGCGCGACGCCGGAGCCGTGGCGTGGCCCCGACATCCTCGAGGTCATCCGCGAGCTCGGCGAGTCCGGCGAGCGCGAGGGGATCCTGGTGTGCCCGCACGGCTTCGTCTCCGACCACCTCGAGGTGGCCTACGACCTGGACATCGAGGCGCAGCGCCTGGCGCAGGACGTCGGGCTGGACTTCCGCCGGACCCGGGTGCTGAACGACGACCCGAAGGTGCTGGGCGCCCTGGCCCGACGCATCGCCGAGGTCGCGCTCGGGTGACCGCGGGCACGCCGGGCCGGGACCTCGGTCACTTGCCCAGGCCCCGTCCCGTGCGGTCACCTGGGAGGGTTCGGACGACGACGCCGGGAGGCCACCCGTGAGCGAGCAGCGCAGCGCACCCGACCACGTCGTGGTGGTCGGCGGCGGCATCACCGGCCTGGTGGCGGCGTACCGCCTGTCCCAGGCGGGCGTCGACGTCACGGTCATCGAGCCGGACCGCATCGGCGGCAAGGTGCAGACCTCGCCCTTCGCCGGGCGGCTCGTCGACGAAGGGGCCGACAACTTCCTGCTCCGGGTGCCGTGGGCGCTCGCGCTCTGCCACGACCTGGAGCTCGACGGCGAGCTGGTCTCCCCGGTCGAGCGGTCCGCCCAGGTGTACCTGGACGGCCAACGCCACCAGATCCCCGCCGGCCACGTGCTCGGCGTCCCGACCGACCTCGACGCGCTCGCCGCCAGCGGCCTGGTGTCACCCGATGGCGTGGCCCGGGCCCGCCAGGACCTCGACCTGCCCGCGGACCCCGCCGATCCGGCCGTGGCCGGCCACGACGTGGCCCTCGGCCCGTACCTGCGCCGCCGGCTCGGCGACGAGGTGGTGGACCACCTGATCGACCCGCTGCTCGGCGGCATCAACGCCGGCGACACCTCGGTGATGAGCCTCGCCGCCGTCGTGCCCCAGCTCGACGCGGCCGCACGCTCCGGCGACCCGAGCCTGATCCGCTCGTGCGTCGCCCAGCGAGATGCCCAGGCGCGGCGGGCCGCCTCGGGGGCTGGTGGCCCCGCGGCGGGCAGCGGTGCGGTCGTGGCTGCCATCGCCGAGCCGGCGCCCGCGTCGGCGCCGCCGATCTTCGCCACGCCAGCCGACGGGATGGCCCGCATCGTCGACGCCCTCGTCGGGCTCATGCCCGCGGTCGACGTCCGGGTGGGCCGTCGGGTCGAAGCGATCGAGCCCGCCGGCCACGGCGGGGCCCGGCCGAAGGTGGCGCTCGACGACGGGTCCGTGCTCGAGGCCGACGCCGTCATCCTCACCGCCCCCGCCCACGTGTCGGGCCCGCTGCTCGCCGAGGTCGCACCGCTGGCCTCGGCCACCCTCACCGACATCGACCACTCGTCGGTCGCCATGGCCACCCTCGCGTTCGATCGGCGGGACCTCGGCGAGGTGGGCGGCGCCTCGGGCTGCCTGGTCCCCAGGGACCAGGGCACGTTCATCTCGGCGATCTCGTTCGCCACCAGCAAGTGGGCCCAGCTGCGCGACCCAGCGCGCGACGACGTGATCCTGCGGGTCTCGGCGGGCCGCATCGGCGACGAGCGCCAACGGGACCTCGACGACGCCGACCTGCTCGAGGCCGTGCTGCGCGACCTCGACGCGGTGGTCGGCGCCACCGGCGCCCCGACGGAGGTCCGCATCGGGCGCTGGCAGCGGTCGCTCCCCCAGTACGCGCCCGGGCACCTGGAGCGGATCGCCGAGGCCGAGGCCGACCTGGCCGGCACCGGCATCGTGCTCGCCGGCATGTTCCTCCGAGGCGTCGGCATCCCCGCGTGCGTCCAGTCCGCCGAGCAGGCCGCCGCCTCGCTCGGCGCCACGTGGCCGACCCGCCGATCGCTGGCCTGACTGCCCGGATCGGCAGGCGATCGGCCAGACTCGGCGCCGATGTCGGAGGACCTGGACCCGCCGCTGCTCGATGCCGACCCCACCGAACAGGCGGGGGGCACCGACGCGGCCGACGGCACCGACAGCACCGAGCGCGCCGCGTCGGCCGGCGACCGTCGCGCCGAGGCCCCGGCCGCGGCCGATGCCCGGGCCCACCAGCACCACCTGGACCTGACCGACGTCCCCGACGACCTGCCGTCGCCCGTCCGCCGCTTCTTCTTCCGCCCCTCGGTCCGAGCGATCGCCGCCGGCGCCGCCCTCGCGGTCTCGCTGCCGCCGTGGGGCTGGTGGCCGATGGCGTTCGTGGGGATCGCCCTGCTCGACCGCCTGCTCGCCGGCACCACCTGGAAGCAACGGCTCTTCCGAGGGTCGGTCCTCGGCTGGGCCCTGTTCACGCCCACGATCCTGTGGATCTCGCAGCTGACCGCACCCGGCTACGTGATCGCCGTGCTGTTCTTCGGCTTGCTCGTCGGGGCCTTCTGCATCCTCGTGCCGCCCGGCTCGGGGCGGGCACTGGGCCTGGTCGGGGCGTGGGTGCTGTGCGAGTCGCTGCGCACCGCCTGGCCCTTCGGCGGGGTGCCGCTGTCGCTGCTGGCCGTCGGGCAGGTGGCCGGGCCGCTCGCCCCCATCGCCCGGGTGGGCGGGGTGCTGGCGATCGCCGGCGCCACCGTGGCGCTCGGCGTGGCGCTGTCGGCCGCGTTCGGCCGCCACTACGTGAAGGCCGTGGTGCTGGTGGCGTGCGTGGTCGGCCTGGTCGGGCTGGCCGCGGTGGCCCCCGACGGCACGCCGACCGGCAAGGACCTCGACATCGCCCTCGTCCAGGGGGGCGGCCCCCAGGGCACCCGCGCCATCGACACGGACCGGCGGCAGGTCTTCCTCCGCCACCTCCACGCCAGCGAGGACGTGCCCCAGGGGATGGACCTGGTGCTGTGGCCCGAGGACGTGGTGGACACCCGCTACCGGGTGCAGGACGCGATCGAGGGCGAAGAGCTCCAGCAGCTCGCCCGGGACCTCGACGCGCCGGTCGTGGTCGGCACCGTCGAGGGCATCGACGACGAGCACTTCCAGAACTCGTCGCAGGTGCTGGACCGCAACGGGACCTGGGGCGGCCGCTACACCAAGGTGCAGCGGGTGCCCTTCGGCGAGTGGGTGCCGTTCCGGTCCCTCATCGAGAGGTTCGCCCCGGACACGTTGGCCGCACGCGACGCCACCACCTCCCACCAGAGCGGCCGCCTCGACACGCCGGCGGGCCCGCTCGCCACGGTGATCTCGTGGGAGGTGTTCTTCGGGCACCGCGCCCGCTCCGCGGTGCGAGACGGCGGCCAGCTCATCTACAACCCGACCAACGGCTCCACCTACACGGGCACCTTCGTGCAGACCCAGCAGGTGGCGTCGTCCCGCCTGCGAGCCATCGAGGGCGGCCGCTGGCTGGTCCAGGTGGCGCCCACCGGCTTCAGCGCCTTCATCGGCCCCGATGGCACCGTCTACCAGCGCACCGGCACACGCGAGCGGGCCGTCGAGGTGCGTCGCGGGGTCGAGCTGCGCTCGGGCCTGACCTGGTACGTCCGCTTCGGCGACACCCCCATGCGGGTGGCCGCGGTGCTCCTCTTGATCGGCGCCTGGGTGCTCGACCGCGTGGCGAAGGGCCGCGACGGCGCCCTCCCCACCGGCCGGCGCCGCGGCGGCGGCTGACCCGGCCCCCCAGCATGCGCATGGGTTGGTCGCCACACGACCACATCGATAGGCATCCGCCGGCGACGCTTGGCGCCCGATCGGCGGCCGACGCAGCCAACTGCTGACCACCGACCGCCGACCGCGACCGCTGACGACTGACGGCTGACCGCTCGGGCGGGCGCGGCGGTGACCGCGCGGTCGGGCAGAGCGGTGACCGCGCGGTCGGGCAGAGCGGTGACCGCGCGGTGGGACGCGGCGGTGACCTCGGAGGGTCAGACCTCGAGGAGGAGGGTGACGGGGCCGTCGTTGACGAGCTCGACGGCCATGTCGGCGCGGAAGCGACCGGTGGCGACGGTGGCGCCGAGGGCGCGCAGCTCCGTGCAGACCGCCTCGACCAGCGGCTCGGCCTGCTCGGGCGGTGCCGCGTCGATCCACGACGGGCGCCGGCCCTTGCGGGTGTCGCCGTAGAGCGTGAACTGCGAGACCACCAGGACCTCGCCGCCGACCTCTGCCACCGGTCGGTCCATGCGCCCGTCGTCGCCCTCGAAGACCCGCAGGTGCCAGACCTTCGCGGCCAGCGCCCGGGCCTCCGCGGGCCCGTCGGCGTGGGTCACGCCCACCAGCGCGAGCAGGCCGGGGCCGATGGCGCCGGTGACCTCGTCGCCGACCGTGACCGACGCCCTCGTCACCCGTTGCACCAGCGCTCGCACCCCCACACGATGGCCCATCGTCCGCCGACCGGTCGACCCACGCATCCACCCCGCCCGCACGGAAGCTGGTCGATCACCACCCCACCACGACGGAAACCGACCACAAACCCGGAGCGTCCCGACCGAGCGAGGCAGGGCGAGGCGGGGCGAGGCGGGGCGAGGAGGAGGGGCGCGGTCAGGCCCAGAGGGCGTAGGAGGCGGCGATGCCGTTGCCGATGGCGACCAGGACCAGGAGGATGGCGAAGTACCGCAGCGACTGGCGGGCCGGGAGCCGGGACCCGTAGGCGGAGCCGACGAGGCTGCCGACGAGCATGGCGATCGTGAACGGCAACGCGACGTCCCAGTCGACGGCCCCGGTGCCCCGGAACCAGAGGGCCACGAGCCCGTTGCCCACGATGACCACGAGCGAAGTCCCGATCGCCTCGGGCATCGACAGGCCGAGCGCGAGGGTGAGCGCGGGCACGATCACGAAGCCGCCGCCCACGCCGAAGAGGCCGGTGAGGAAGCCGACGACGAGCCCGGCGGCCACCACCTTGGCGACGGCGGCGGCACCCAGGCCGTGGCCGACCCGACGCCCGGCGACGTCGGTGCCGGGGCCGGCCTCGGCACCGACGTGGGGCTGCGCCCACGTGGGCAGCTCGGCGAGGTCCGACGCCAGCTCGGTGAGGTCGCTCCCGGGGTCGCCGCACAGGTCGTC
This sequence comes from Acidimicrobiales bacterium, assembly GCA_046331115.1. Lineage (GTDB taxonomy): Bacteria > Actinomycetota > Acidimicrobiia > Acidimicrobiales > Iamiaceae > Aquihabitans. The sequence goes on along the minus strand of JAXLRJ010000010.1, from coordinate 12,887 downwards.
GAGGTCGCCGGGGGCTTCGGCCGTCGTCGACCGGGCGGGGGACGCGCCAAGGGCGGCCACCTCAGGCAAGACGGCGCCCGACGGGCCGCTGCCGGCTCGGGCGCGCGCCAGGCGATCTGCGTCGACCGCAACCTCCTCGCCGGCACGGGTGCAGCTCGGGCAAGCCGTGAGCATCCGCCAGGCGGCGATCAGGACCAGCACGGAGAACCCGAGGAGCAGGACGTCGCCGTTGATCTCCTCGTTCACGCGCGAGCCCAGCCAGGAGCCGGGCACGGCGGTGAGGATGAAGGCGATCGCGGGCTTCCAGCGGACGTTGCCGGCCCGGGCGTGGTTGACCGCGCCCACGGCGGCGGCAGACGCCACGGCCACGAGCGACGTGGCGGTGGCCGCCTTGGGGTCCTGGCCCGCCACGTAGACGAGCACGGGGACGGCCAGGATCGAGCCGCCGCCGCCGAGCGCGCCGAGCGCGAGCCCGATCAGGACGCCGAGGGCGATGGCGGCGACCATCAGGCCAGGTCGGTCGTGGCGTCGTCGCCATCGGGCGCACCGCCAGCCGGCGCCGGGATCGACGTCGCGCACGCCTCGGTGATGCCGAGGGCGGCCGAGCCGCCGAGCACGTCGGACACGTCGGCGAAGCCGTTGGCCCGCAGGAGGCTGCTGGCGATGGCGGAGCGGGCACCGCCGGCGCACACGAGCAGGATGGGCTCGGCCGGGTCGAGCTCGGCGATGCGGCCGCGGAGCTGGGCGAGCGGGATGTTGGTGGCCCCCTCGACCGGCGCGGCGTGCACCTCGCCGGGGTTGCGGACGTCGACGAACTGCAGCCGGTCGCCCAGGGCGCCCTGGCGCTCGGCGACGTCGGCGGCCGGCAGGCGGGACAGCCGCCCGGCCCGCTCGGGCTGGTCGGCCAGGACGCGCTCCACGTCCAGCAGCGCGCCGGGGATGTCGTCGTAGCCGATGCGGGCCAGGCGGATGCGGCCCTCGTCGACCCCGGCCTCGGTCCCGATCAGGACGACCGGCGCGCCGACCGCCACGACGCTGCCGACCTGTTCGGCGAAGCGGCCGCCGAGCGGCACCGAGAGCGAGCCGGCGAGGTGGCCCCCGGCGAAGTCCTCGACGGGCCGCACGTCCACGAGCGCCGCGCCGGCAGCGACGGCGGTGTCGACCTGGGCGAGGGAGAGGGCGGGCAGCGCCTCGTCGTCGTGGAGGAGGGCCCGCTCCTTGCGGTTCTCGGTGGCGGCATGGATGAAGTAGGCGGGCGCGGCGGGCTGGTCCTCGGTCACCAGGGCGACGAACTCGTCCTCGGCCATGGGTTGCAGCGCGTAGTTCGACGCCCGCTGGGCGCCGATGGTCGAGACGGTCTCCTCGGACAGCGCCTTGCCGCAGGCCGAGCCGGCGCCGTGGGCGGGCAGGACGAGGGCGGCGTCGGGGAGCTCGAGCAGCCGGTGCACGGAGGCGTAGAGCGAGCGGGCGAGGTCGTCGGCCTGGAACGATCGACGCCAGCAGGGTCGGGCGCCCGACGTCGCCGATGAACAGCGTGTCGCCGGTGAGCACCGCGACCGGCTCGGCACCGGCGTCGGGCCGCACGACGAGGAGATGGACTCGGTGTGCCTGGGGTGTGCAGCACCTCGACCTGGATCCCGCCGGGGTCGACCACCTCGCCGTCCTCGAGGGCACGCGGACGAACTCGGTGACGCCGACCGACCCGTAGGCGATCGGCGCGCCCGTGGCCTCGGCCAGCTCGAGGTGGCCGGACAGGAGATCCGCGTGGAAGTGGGTCTGGACGATCAGCTCGATCGTGAGCCCGTCCTCCTCGGCGGCGGCCAGCAGCTCGGCCACGTCGCGCCGGGGGTCGACGGCGATGGCCCGGCCGGTGCGGGCATCGCCCACGAGGTAGGAGGCGAGCGACAGGCAGCCGAGGTAGAGCTGGCGCACGACCACGTGCTCGGGCAGGCCCCCGATGCGCTGGCCGAAGGGCACGGTGGACAGCTCGGAGGCGGGCAGGTCGTGGGCGTGGTGGCCGAGGTCGAAGGTCATGGTGCTCCCGTTCGTCGGTATACCCCTTGGGGTATGTGTCCCAACATACCACCAGGGGTATATCATTCCCATCGTGCAGTTCCCCGATGAGGTCACCGACGACGTGATGAACCGGCTGAGCCGGGCCGAGGGCCAGATCCGCGGCATCCAGCGCCTCCTCCAGGATGGCGCCGACTGCAAGGACGTCGTCACCCAGCTCACCGCCGCCCAGGCCGCCCTGCACCGCGCTGGCTTGCGCCTCATGGCCGCCGGGATGCGCTACTGCCTCATGGACCCCGAGCGGGCGGAGGACGAGGGGATGACCGCCACGCAGATGGAAGACCTCTTCTTGAAGCTGCGCTGAGCACGGCCCGGACCGGGGCCCGGCCGGGGCCGCGCTTGACCCGGAGGTCAGCCAGCCGGAAGCATTGACCCCTCATGGCCGCTGATGACCGTCCCCTGCGCATCGCGCTCCTCGCCTACCGGGGCAAGCCCCACTGCGGTGGCCAGGGCGTCTACGTGCGACACCTGTCCAAGGCGCTGGTGGACCTCGGCCACCAGGTGGAGGTCCTCGGGGGCCAGCCGTACCCCGTCCTGGACGAGCGCGTCGGGCTGGTCGAGCTGCCCAGCCTGGACATCTACAACGACGCGTTCCCCATGCGGATGCCGGGCCTCTGGGAGATCAAGAACTGGAAGGACTGGGCGGAGGTCATGACCTTCTCGTTCGGCACCTTCCCCGAGCCGTTCGCGTTCTCGCTGCGCGTGTGGGACCACCTCAAGACCCGCGCGGATGACTTCGACATCGTCCACGACAACCAGTCGCTCGGCTTCGGCCTGCTCGCGGTGGACCGCCAGATCCCGCGCATCGCCACCATCCACCACCCCCTCACGGTGGACCCGCGCCTGGAGATCGAGCACGCCGAAGGCCTCCGCAAGAAGCTCTCGCTGATGCGCTGGTACGCCTTCACCGACATGCAGACCGAGGTCGCCCGCCGCCTCAAGCGGGTCATCACCGTGTCGGAGAACTCGTTCAAGGACATCCACGCGGACCACAAGGTCGACGAGGACCGGATGCACATCGTGCCCGTCGGCGTGGACCCGGAGATGTTCCTGCCGGTCGATGGCGTGCCGCGCCGCAAGGGCATGCTCATCACCACGGCCAGCGCAGACGTCGCCATGAAGGGCCTGCGCTACCTGCTCGAGGCGGTGGCGAAGCTCCGCACCGAGCGACCCGAGGTCACCCTCACCGTCATCGGCAAGGCCAAGCCGGGCGGCGAGAGCGCCCGCACCATCGACGAGCTCGGCCTGAACGACGCCGTCACCTTCGTGTCCGGCGTGCCCGACGAGCGCATCGTCGAGCTGTACTCGGAGGCCGAGGTGGCGGTCGTGCCCAGCCTCTACGAGGGCTTCTCCCTGCCGGCCATCGAGGCCATGAGCTGCGCGATCCCGCTCGTCGCCACCACCGGCGGCGCCGTGCCCGAGGTGGTCGGCCCCGACAACGAGACCGCCTTCCTCGTCCCGCCCGGCGACAGCCACGCCCTCGCCCAGAAGCTCGCCTACGTCATGGACGAGCCCGAGGTCGCCGCCCGGGTCGGGCTCGCCGGCCGCCAGCGGGTCATCGACCACTGGAGCTGGCGCCACACCGCCGAGAAGACGGTGGAGCAGTACCGCATCCGCCTCGACATGGAGCGCTGAGCCCCGATGCTCACGGTCGAGTTCGAACGCCTCAACCTCCAGCCCGGGGACCTCGTGCTCGACATGGGCGCGGGCGCCGGGCGCCACGCGTTCGAGGTCTACCGCCGCGGGGCGCACATCGTGGCGCTGGACTACTCCCTCGCGGACCTCAAGGACGTGGCCGGCCTGTTCGCCGCCATGGCCGACGCCGGCGAGGTGGACCCCGCGGTGCACGCCGCCACCGTCAACGGCGACGGCACCCGCCTCCCCTTCCAGGACGGCACGTTCGACCACATCATCTGCTCCGAGGTCATGGAGCACATCCCCGACGACTCGGCGGCGGCGCGGGAGCTGGCCCGCGTGCTCAAGCCGGGCGGCACCCTCGCCGTCACGGTGCCGGCGTTCCTGCCCGAGCGGGTCTGCTGGGCGCTGTCGGACGAGTACCACGCCCCCCACGTCGAGGGCGGCCACGTCCGCATCTTCACCGAGGCCGAGCTGCGCACCCGCTTCATCGCGGCGGGCCTCGAGCCGGGCGCCAGCCACCACGCCCACGCCCTGCACACGCCGTATTGGTGGCTGAAGTGCGCAGTGGGCCCCACCAACGACGACAACCCGCTGGTCCAGGCCTACCTGAAGCTCCTGGTGTGGGACATCACCTCGGCGCCGTGGCTCACCCGCTGGACCGAGAAGGCGCTGAACCCCGTGCTCGGCAAGAGCCTCGTCCTCTACTGCACCAAGCCCGCAGCAGATCGGGAGCCGGTCGGTGCCTGAGGTCGTCGTCCCTCACGTCGAGGGGATCCTCACCGCGGACCAGGTGGCGGCCACGGCGGCCGCCATCGCCGAGTGGCAGCTGCCCAATGGCATGGTCCCGTGGTTCCCGGGCGGCCACAGCGATCCGTGGAACCACGTCGAGGCGGCCATGGCCCTGGCGCTGGGCGGCCTCGTGGCCGAGGCCGAGCGGGCCTACGACTGGCTGGTCGGCCTGCAGCGACCCGATGGCGCCTGGCACCAGTACTACGTCGAAGACGGGATCGAGGACGACAAGTTCGACCTCAACGTCGTCGCCTACGTCGCCGCCGGGGTGTGGCACCACTGGCTGCTCACCGAGGACCGTGGCTTCGCCGAGGCCATGTGGCCGGTGGTCGAGAAGGCCATCGACTACGTGCTCGAGCTGCAGCAGCCGCGTGGCGAGATCCTCTGGGCGCGCCACGCCGATGGCACCCCGTGGCCCTTCGCGCTGCTGACCGGCTCCTCGAGCATCTGCCACTCGCTGCGCTGCGCGATCGCCCTCGCCGAGCTGCTCGGCCACGAGCGCCCGGACTGGGAGCTGAGCGCGGCGCGCCTCGCCCACGTGATCCGCCACAAGGAGGCCGACGCCTTCGCGCCGAAGCACCGCTGGGCCATGGACTGGTACTACCCGGTCCTCGGCGGCGCCGTGGTCGGCGAGGCTGGCCGCGCCCGCCTGGCCGAGCGCTTCGAGACGTTCATCGACGAGGGCCGCGGCGTGCGCTGCGTGAAGGACCGGCCGTGGATCACGGTGGCGGAGACCTGCGAGTGCCTCCTCGCCCACCTCGCCGTCGGCGAGCAGGACACCGCCGAGCAGCTGTTCCGCTGGGTCCAGCAGTACCGCGTCGACAGCGGGCGCTACTGGACGGGCACCGTCTACCCCGACCTGACGCACTTCCCGGCCGACGAGCAGTCCACCTACACCGCGGCAGCCGTGGTGCTGGGCGCCGACGGCCTGTGGGGGCAGGGGCCGACGTCGAAGCTGTTCACCGACCACGACGCGGTGCTGCCCCGGCTGCTGGACATCCCCGACGACGACCCGGCCCTGCAGGACTGAGCGCAAGCTCGGCTCGGCGCCAGCCGGATCAGTCCCAGCGCTCGCAGGACGTGCGGACCTTGGTCGGGTCCTTGTCCTTGCAGACGTCGGTGCCGGTGCCGCCGTCGTAGCGGTCGGCGCCCTTCGACCCGACCAGGTAGTCGTCGCCGCCTCGGCCGACGAGCCGATCGTCGCCGAGCCCACCCACGATCGTGTTCGCCCCCTCGTCGCCGACCAGCAGGTCGTCGTAGAGGGTGCCCGTCAGGTTCTCGACGGTCGTGCTCAGCGTGTCGACGCCAGCGCCGCCGGTCTGCTGCGGCCGGTTCGTCGAGAGGAACACCTGCACGGGGTGGGTGTGCTGGGCATAGACGACGTTGTCCGTGCCGGGCCCACCGATGATCACGTCGTCGCCGCGGCCGCCGCTCAGCGAGTCGTTGCCCCCTCGACCGTCGAGGCGGTCGTCGCCCGCACCGCCGTCGAGGGAGTTCACCCCCGAGGTGCCCGAGATCCGGTCAGGGCCTGCGCTGCCGACCACCATCCAGATGCCGCCGTGGATCGTGGCGGTGGTGCCGGCGGTGCGGTTCCGGGCGGTGGCCGGCGACGCCGCGAGGTCGACGTCCCAGCCGCCACCGGCACCCGGCGCCCGGCTCTGGTCCAGGTCGAGCTGGTCGGCGCGGTCGGCCAAGAACAGGTCCGATCCCGGTCCGGGGACCAGGTGGTCCGAGCCGAAGAAGCCGCACAGGACCCCTCCGGCGGGGTCCGTGCCGCGCAGGACGTCGTTCCCGTAGGTCCCGCGCACGGTGCAGGCCGGGCCTGACACCGCAGTGGACGCCGATGCGCTCGCCTCGCCGTCGACGCCATCGACGGTGACCGAGGCACCGACCTCGAGCGTGCCCGGAGCAGCCACCCCGAAGTAGCTGAGGATCGTGCTCGAGCCCCCCGGGGCGATGCCGGTGGCGCAGCCCGATGCCGGGCACTCGAAGCGCGGGAGGCGGTCGTGCTCGTACGCGGCCACATCGTCGGGGCCCATCGGCGGCGTGACCGGGTGGAACTTCAGCGTCACGATGTGGTCGGTCTGGTTGGTGACGGTGTAGGTCGCCAGGACCTGATCGCCCGTGGCCGCGGCGGCCGGGACCGAGACGGAGAGCGTCACGCCTGGGTCGGCAGCCGCCGCCGGCACCGGTGCGACGAGGACCGCCGCGATCAGTGGCGCGGCGCCCGTCAGGAGCCGAGCGATGGACCGGATGTGCATGGGAACCTCCTCCGCCTCTCCCCGGTGCGACGGTACCGGCTGGAGGCCGGCCGTGCGACAGGTCCCCGTCAGCCGCGGGTGAGCACCCGCAGCGAGCCGACGGCCCGGCGCTCGACGAAGCCGTCCTCGAGGGCACGGAGGTAGATCTCGTAGGGCGGCCGGCCGCCGTCGGCGGGGTCCGGGAACACGTCGTGGATGCAGAGCGTGCCGCCCGGCGCCACGTGCGGCGTCCACAGCTCGTAGTCCCGGTGCGCGGGCTCGCTGCCGTGGCCCCCGTCGATGAACAGCAGCGCCAGCGGGGTGGTCCAGTGGCGCCCCACCGTGGGCGAGTCGCCGACCAGCGCGACGACCGAGCCCTCCAGGCCGGCCTCGAACACCGTCCGCCGGAAGATCGGGAGCGTGTCCATGAGGCCGACCGCCGGGTCCACCAGGTCCGGCTCGTGCCACTCCCAGCCGGCCTGGTTCTCCTCCGAGCCACGGTGGTGGTCCAGGGCGAACAGGATCGTGCCGTTCGCGCGAGCGGCACCGCCGAGCCAGATCGATGACTTGCCGCAGTAGGACCCGACCTCGAGGAACGGCGCCCCCGGCACAGCGGCGGCCGCCTCGCAGCCGGCCGCCCAGAGCCCGTCGCCCTCGTCGGTGGGCATGAAGCCCCGGGCGGCGACGGCAGCCTCGTGCAGGTCCGCGGGCATCGCGGGGAGGTCGGTCGTCGGCTCGGTCGGGTCGCTCACGGCGCGCCACCCTAGGACGGCCGTCCGCGCCCGCCCGCACCCGGCGCGCAAGGATGCAGCCGTGACGGCCCCCAACCGCCCTGCCAAGGCTCGGGACCGCGATGCCCGCAGCATCGCCGCCCGCGAGACCCTGCGGACGAGCCTCTGGTTCATCCCGCTGGCCATGGTGGGCCTGGCCAGCCTGGTGGCCGAGCTGCTCATCCGCTTCGACCGCGCCGAGCACGCCCCCATCTTCGGGTTCCACGGGGACGCCTCGAGCGCCCAGGACCTCCTCGCCACGGTGGCCGCCTCCAACCTGGCGATGACCACGCTGGTCGTGTCCATCACGATGGTGGCGCTGCAGCTCGCGTCCCAGCAGTTCTCGCCGCGGGTGATGCGCACGTTCTTCCGCGACAGCGGGACGAAGGTCGCGCTTGGCATCTTCCTCGGCACCACCGTCTACGCCCTGCTGGTGCTGCGGGTCGTCACCCCCGAAGACGTCCGGGAACCGGAGTTCGTCCCCACCTTGTCGGTGAGCGTCGCCTTCGTGATGATGCTCTGCTCGCTCGGGACGTTCCTGTACTACCTGAACCACGTCGCCCACGCGATCCGGGCCGTGCACATCATCGATGCCGTCTCCGCAGAGACGCGGGCGGCGATCCGGGATTCGGAGCTGAGCGACGATCGGCTCGGCCCCGGGGAGTGGCCCGATGGTCCTGCACCCCTGCGCCTGGGCTCGTCGAAGCCACCCGGCGCCATCATCAGCGTCGACGAGGACGACCTGCTCGCCCTGGCTGCCGCCCGCCACCTGCGGGTCCGGATCGTGCCCCGCGTGGGCGACTACGTGCCGAGCAACGCGCCCATGGCCGAGGTGTGGTCCGACGATCCCGGCACAGCGCCGCAGCTCACCGCGGCGGAGATCGCCTCGTTCATCGGCCTCGGCCGGGAGCGCACGATGCGCCAGGACGTCGCCTTCGGGTTCCGCCAGCTCGTCGACACCGCCAACAAGGCCCTGTCACCAGCGGTCAACGACCCGACCACCGCCGTGCAGGTGCTCGGGCGGGTGCACGACCTGCTGCGCCGCCTCGCCGTCCTGCCCGACCTCAGCCCGGTGCGCCGCAGCCCCGACGGCACCGCCAGGCTGCTGCTCACCGTGCCCACGTGGGACGACCTGGTGGCCCTGGCCTGCGACGAGATCCGCCACTTCGGCGCCACCTCCCTGCACGTCCACCAGCGCATGCGCGCCATGCTCGACGACCTCGAACAGGTGGTCGGCGTCGGGTCGCCCCGCCTGGCCGCGCTGGAGCGCCAGCGCCGCCTGCTCGACCGCGCCGCCGAGCGGGCGTTCCCCGATCCCGAGGACCTCGCAGCGGCCCACACCCCCCACGCCGACTGAGCACGCGCCCGACGAGGGCGGCGTGCCAGGCCCGGTGGAGCGTCGACCGCACGAGCCGATGGTGGGATCGAAGCCGATCGTGCGGCGAGCCGAGGCCCGCCGGGGTGCGTCAGGCGTCGTGCGCCAACGCCGCCTCTTCGAGCTCGATGTCCTCGTCGTAGGGCGTGTGGTGCTCGCTGCCGAACATGATCGTGTCCAGGAAGAGGTACTTGAGCACCCACAGGACGCCGAAGCCGACGATGTTGGCGGCCATCACCCCGATGGTGCGCATGGCCGAGTCCGGCGAGCCGACGTGGTGGGCGGCGAAGGCCACGGCCAGGGTGGACAGGATCCAGCCGGCGACCGTGAACGCCCAGAACGGGAGGACCTCGCGGCGCAGGTGCGCCTTCCCGCGCTTGCCCCACACCCAGTACTTGTTGAGCGCGAAGGCCGGGATCGACGTGAGCATGGTGGCGGCCAGGTTCGCCTGGACCTCGGGCTTCATCCAGCTCACGACGTCCAGGTCGATCACCTTGTAGAAGACGATGATCAGGACCTGGGTGATGCCGACGCAGATCAGCGACGTCGCCGAGTAGCGGATCGCCCGGCGTCCGCCTTCGGTCTGGGCGTGGGCCCACAGGTGCTTCGGGTGGAGCTTGCTCACGAAGGATCCATCGTAGGTGGCAACGGCGGTCACCACGTAGTCATCGGCCCGCGTGCCCCAGCCGTGAGGCCGCGGGCACCGGTCCGGCGCTGGCGTTCGCCAGTGGCCCCCGGGCCTATGGGAGGGCGTTGGCGGCGGCCACGCCGGCGAGCCAGCGAGCGCTGCCCTTGGGCGTGCGGGCGAAGGTCGTCCGATCGACCTCGACGATCCCGAACCGAGGGGCGTAGCCGAAGGACCACTCGAAGTTGTCGAGCAGCGACCAGCACGTGTAGCCGCGCACGTCGACGCCATCGGCGATCGCCCGCAGCACGCCCTCGAGCGCCTCGCCCAAGTAGCGGATGCGCTGCTCGTCGTCGTCGGTCCCGATCCCGTTCTCGGTGACCAGCAGCGGCACCGAGCCACCCGTGTAGTCCCACGCCCGGCGGAGCGTGGCCTCGAGGGACTGGGGCCAGTACTCGTAGCCCATGATCAGCGTCTCGACGCCCTCTTCGCCGCCGACCGCGCCGTTCGGCCCGATGCGGTTGCGGGAGTAGGTCTGCACGCCGAGGAAGTCGTCGCCGCCGGTGGCGTCGAGGAAGATGTCCTCCGACAGCCGGCGCTCCTCCTCCAGCCGGGCCTCGCCACCGTCGACCGCGACCCACTCGGCCATCGACAGCGTGAGGCCGACCGGCGTGCCCGAAGCATTGGAGCGGATGCCCTCCACCGCCCGTCGGTGGGCGTCCACGAAGATGCCGTCGATCCGCTCGAGCTCGTCGTTGCCGAGCATCAGGCCTGGGGGGAAGAAGCCGAGCACGTGGCCGACGAAGGCCACCACGTTGGGCTCGTTGATCGTGCACGCCTTGGCCATCAGCCCGTCGAGGCGGGCGGCCGCCTTGTCCACGAACGCGCCGAACCGCTCCACGATCTCTTCGTTCTGCCAGCCGCCCTTGGCCGCCATCCACTGCGGGGTCGTGAAGTGGTGGAAGGTCACCACCGGGTCGATCCCACGCTCCCGCAGGCCCTCGCAGACCCGGGCGTAGTGGTCGAGGGCGGCCTGGCTGAACTCGCCCTCGGCCGGCTCGATCCGGCTCCACTCCAGGGAGAAGCGGTAGTTGTCGAGCCCGAGCTCCGCGACGATGTCCGCGTCCTCGCGCCAGCGGTGGTAGCTGTCGCACCCGTCGCCGCTGGACTCGGCTGCGGGCGATGCCGGGTCGTGCTCGAAGGCCCACCAGTCGTTGTTGGTGTTGCCGCCTTCGATCTGGTGGGCGGCGGTGGCGGTCCCCCAGGTGAAGCCATCGGGGAAGGTCTTGGAAGCATCGCTGGCCATGGCGGCGCAACCTAGCGAACCGACGCCACGCCGGCGGGGCCAGGGGCGCCGGCCGCCTGGGCCTGGCCGAGCCTGGCCGAGCCTGGCCGACCATGCGCCATCCCACCACCCAGAACAGACCGGAGGACCCTTCAGCCCAGCTGGTCCCGGAGGAAGAGCTCTGGTGGCGTGTCATCGAGCAGTTCACCTGGTGGCACGTCGAGCCCGTAGGCGATGGACAACAGCGTCCGGAGGCCGGGCCGTCGCTCACCTCGCTCGAGCTGACCGATGAGGGTCCAGTGGACCTGCGATTCCCTGGCCAGGGCCGCTTGGGTCAGGCCTCGGTCTGTCCGCCGCTGCCGCAGCCGCTCGCCGAACTCCCGGCCCAGAGGTGTTGATGCGGTCATGGTCCTATATAGATCGTCTTCACGCCGATCATGACGCAACCTACGGTGCGCCGACCGGGGCCGAACGGATCCGGACGGCGAAGGGACGATGGAGATGAACAACGAACGACGCACCCGGCGGCTATTGGCTGTGGGGATCGCCGGCGCAGGGCTGGCCCAGCTCGGGCTACCCGCTCCCGCTGGCGCGCACCCCACGGCAGGCATCTCCGACGACCAGGCCCCAGTGATGTGGACGGGGACCATTCCAGATGGGACGCCGGATGCATCGATCGTGGCGCACGTCCAGATGCCGGCAGCCCGATTCAGGGAGATCGGCTCGAGGGTGCCGACCCTGCGCCTTGGTCGGCTCGTTCCCGACAGCGACGGGATCTTCACCCTGCGCTCCGACCCGTCGGCGTGGCTCACCGACTACGCAGACGATGCCGGGAAGGTGGAGTTGATCCTGTTCGCCACCTCCGATGGAGGCAAGCGCTTCGGGATGGGCAACACGACGGTCCTCTGGTCGCACGAGGATCACGAATGGCACTACGACCCGCTCCTCGTCAGCACTGGTTCGGTCGGCGAGGTGTCCGACTTGGACCACCCGCCAAGCTCTCCAATCACGATGTCTGACGCGACGCCAGAGATGCGCGCGCAGGTCTCGCGAGCCGAAGGGGCCCAGCGCCGCTCAGCACGCTCGGCGGCCCCCTTCCCATCGGGCAGCTACGACTGCTACGGCGGCGCGTCGACGGTCACCGGGTACGAGTTCAACTGGATGACCATGGGCAAGTACTCGCACTCGCCCTACGGCCCCAACGAGAACTTCATGTACCAGACCTCGAACACCACCACCGCTGAATGGGGGTTCAAGGCTGGAACCAGCATCGGCGTCTTCAACGCTTCTGGGCGAGTCGGCCTGGCGAACACGACGTCGAGCACCGCCATCGGGGGCCACGTCATCAACGCGAACGGCACCGAGCGCGTCTTCGCGCTCCAGGTCGGGTTCACCTACCAGCGGCGCCAATACACCGACTGCTGGTACGAGGACCAACCACCCGCTGGCGGAGGCCGATACGGCTTCGATGTCAACACGATGCTCCCTTTCGAGTACCAGGCAGACGTGCGCCACGTTCAGGTCAGCGGCAGCGTCCCGACAGGCGGGGGAACGGATGCCTCGCTCGATCCGGGCCAGACGAAGGGGCGAGCGAGTGGCAAGAACACCACCATCAGCACCTCGGCTGAGGTGGGCGTCGGCGCATCCGTGCTCTCAGCCAGCGTGAGCTACAACTCCACGAACGGCACCGGTTACAACGTGACGCGCACCTGGACCAATCCATACCAGGAAGGCACCGGAACGAAGTACATCAACGGCCGGAGCGGGCATCCCGTGACCAGCGGCACGAGCGACGTTTGGGCACACTCCTGATGCCGAGGTCCGTGGTCCTCGCCGCCGGATTGATCGTCGGAATCGCTGCCTCGCATGGATGCGCGCAACCCTCGCTGGAGCCCGTGCCCCGCCGAACGGCCGGGGGACCAGTGCTGATCATGGGGTCGGATTGGTTCACCTACATGGAGGACCGCGGGCAGCCCGTGTTCACCGGGCTCCCCGTGACCCTCGTCAACACGTCCGAGCACGCCGTGACGGTCGAAGCGATCAGGGTCCTTCGTTCCATCAACGGATCCGTGAGGGCGTCGGGGGGGGCGGG
>JAXLRJ010000009.1:0-116416 GCA_046331115.1 Acidimicrobiales bacterium | reverse complement strand
CCGCTCCCGCCAGGAGGAGTGGCGCAAGGGCGACACCTCCGGCGACCGCCAGTTCGTGCGCGGCGCCTACTACGACTGCGACGGCGACACCCTGCTGTTCGTCGTCGAGCAGGAGGGCAAGGGGGCCTGCCACACGGGCAACAAGACCTGCTTCTTCCGGGCGTTCGGTGCCGACGGCCCAGCCGATGGCTGACGCCGCGGCCATCCGGCCCACCCGGGAGGAGTTCAAGGCGCTCGCCGCCACCCACACCGTGGTGCCGGTGTGGCGGGAGCTGCTGGCCGACCTGATCACCCCGGTCGCCGCCTTCGCCCGCCTCACCCGGGACGGCGAGGCCGGCTTCCTGTTCGAGTCCGTGGAGCACGGCGAGCGCTGGAGCCGCTGGTCCTTCGTCGGGCGCCGCCCGGCCGCCACCCTCATCTCCCGCGGCGGGGGCCCGGTCGAGGTCCACGGCGGGGCGCTGCCGGACGGCATCCGGCTGGACCAGGGGATCCTGGCCGCGGTCGAGGACCTGCTCGCGGCCTACCGATCGCCCCACGACGACCGGCTGCCGCCGCTGCACGGCGGCCTCGTGGGCTACCTCGGCTACGACGTGGTGCGCGAGGTCGAGCACCTGCCCGCGGTGCCGACGGACGACCAGCAGCTGCCCGAGGCGGTGCTGTCGATCGCCGGGGAGCTCGCCGCCTTCGACCACTTCCGCAGCCGCGCAACCCTCATCGCCAACGCCTACGTCTTCGGCGACCACGACGACGCCACCCTGGACCAGCTCTACGACGACGCGGTGGCCCGGCTCGAGCAGCTCGCGGCCGATGGTGCGTCGCCGCTCGACGAGCCGTTCGTGGCGCCGCCATCGGCCGACGACGAGCTCCCCGAGGTCACCTCCAACGTGGGCCCGGGCGCCTACGAGCAGGCGGTGGAGGCCAGCAAGGAGCACATCCTGGCCGGCGACATCTTCCAGGTCGTGCTGTCGCAGCGCTTCGACTTCCCGCTGGAGGCGGACCCGTTCGACGTGTACCGGGTGCTCCGCCAGATCAACCCGAGCCCCTACATGTACCTGGTCCGCCACCCCGAGGTGACCCTCGTCGGCTCCTCGCCCGAGCCCATGGTGCAGCTCCTCGACGGCGAGGTGATCTCCCGTCCCATCGCCGGCACGCGCTACCGCGGCAAGACCGAGGAGGACGACCGCCGCCTCGGCGCCGAGCTGCGCGAGCACCCCAAGGAGGTGGCCGAGCACGTGATGCTCGTCGACCTCGCCCGCAACGACGTCGGCCGCGTGGTCGAGTTCGGTACCGAGCGGGTCACCGAGATGATGACCCTCGAGCGCTACAGCCACGTGATGCACCTCACCTCGCAGGTGGTCGGCCAGCTGCGAGACGGCCTCGGGCCCATCGACGTGCTGCGCGCCACGCTCCCCGCCGGCACCGTGTCGGGGGCGCCGAAGGTCCGGGCCATGGAGATCATCGACGACCTGGAGCCCACCAAGCGCGGGCCCTACGCCGGTGTGGTCGGCTACCTGGACTTCTCCGGCAACATCGACACCGCCATCGCCATCCGCACGATGGTGTGCCTGCCCGACGGGCGGGCCTGCGTGCAGGCCGGCGCCGGCGTGGTGGTGGACTCGGTGCCCGCCCACGAGGAGCTCGAGACCCGCAACAAGGCGCGGGCCCTGCTGGCCGCGGTCCCCGCCGCACGGCGGATGACCGCTGCCAGGATGGGTGGATGACCGCCGCCCCCTCCGCCACCGTCCACCGCACCACCCGGGACCTCGTCGTCGTCGAGGGCGACGACGCCGCCACCTACCTGCAGGGCCAGCTGAGCCAGGACGTGGCCGGGCTCCCCGTCGGGGCGAGCGCCGCATCGTTCGTCTTGTCGCCGCAGGGCAAGGTGGCCGGGTGGGGGCGGGTCCACCGGGTGGCGCCGGACCGCTTCGAGGTCGACGTGGACGCCGGGGCGGGAGAGGCCTGGGGCCAGCGGCTGTCCCGGTTCCTGCTGCGCACGAAGGCCACCGTCACCGTCGAGGCGGCCGTGGCCACCCTCGAGGTGCGCGGCGCCACCGTCGCGGGTGGCCTGGCACCGATCGCCCCGCACGTGGTCGGCACCGACCTCATCGGCTGGGGTGGGCCCGGCCTGCCCGAAGGCCTGCCCGCCGACGCGGTCGAGGTGGGCGACGATGCCGCCGCCGCAGCCCGGATCCGCGCCGGCATCCCGGCCTGGGGCGCCGAGCTCGACGAGGACACCATCCCGGCCACCGTCGGGCAATGGGCGATCGACGGGTCCGTGAGCTTCACCAAGGGCTGCTACACGGGCCAAGAGCTCGTCGCCCGGATCGACAGCCGAGGGGGCAACGTGCCCCGGCACCTCGCCGGCCTGGTGGTCGATGGGCCGGTGCCGGCGCCGGGCTCGGTGGTCGAGGTCGATGGCGAGGTGGTGGCAGCGGTGACCAGCGCTGCCGCAGACCCTGCCACCGGTGGCGCGGTGGCGCTGGCGTTCCTGCCCCGCGGCGTGGATCTGTCGCCCGGCGGCGTCCCGGCCACCGTGGGGCTCGCCCCCGACGGTGCCGCCACCACGCCCGCCCTGGTGCTCCCCACCCCGTTCTGACCCTCGGTCCCGGCGCTCAGCGCGCGGTCGGCAGCGAGACGACGAAGCGGGCACCGCACGCCGTGGGGCCCTCGCCCAGCGCAGGGGACTCGGCGCGCACCGAGCCGCCCATCCCCTCGACCAGCTGGCGCACGATGGCCAAGCCGAGGCCCGACCCGCCGACACGGCGGCCTGGCGCCGGCTGGCGGTCCGCGGTGTAGAGGCGCTCGAACACCTGGTCCAGCTCGGCTGGCGCGATCCCCGGCCCGTCGTCGGTGACGTGGATGGCGGCGCTGCCGTCCGGGCCGGGATGGGTGTCGACCCAGACGTTGCCGGTGGCGTACTTCAGGGCGTTCTCGACCAGGTTGGCCACGGCCTGCGCCAGGCGGTCCGGGTCCACGAGCGACGGTGGGCCGAGCCCGGCGTCGCGCACGGTCAGGGCGATCCCGGCCGCCTCGGCCGCAGGGCGCAGGCCCTCTGCGGTCTCGGTGGCCACCTCGGCCGCGGGCACCGGGCGGAGGGCGAACGAGAACTCGTGGGCGTCGAGGCGGGCCAGGTCCAGCAGGTCGCCGACCAGTCGCCCGAGGCGCTGCGCCTCCCCGGCGATGACGCCGGCGGCGGCGGTCGGGTCCGAGGCGGTGCCGTCGGCGATGGCATCCGCGTAGCCGCCGATGGACGTGAGCGGGGTGCGCAGGTCGTGGGAGACCGACATGAGGAACTGGCGCTCGAGGCCCCGGCTCTGGGCCATCGAGGCCGCCATGTGGTTGATGGCCCTGGTCAGCTCGGCGACCTCGTCGTGGTCCCCCTCCGAGGGCTCGGGGAGTCGGGTGGACAGGTCACCGCCGGCGATCTGCAGGGTGGCGGCCTGGGCGTTGCGCAGCGGCCGGGTGAGCGTGTCCGACAGCCAGGCGGCCACCCCGGCGCCGACGGCCAGGGCGATGCCGCCGGCGATCAGGTACCAGGCGACCGGGGCGTCGGGCTGCTCGGGTCGCCGGGTGATGACCACGCTGATGGTCGAGCCTCGGGGGCCGTCGACGGTGGAGGCGGCCCAGTACAGGCCGGCGCGCGGACCGCTGATGGTCGTGCCCGGGACCACCGTGGCCGGGCTCACGTCATCGGTCGACACGCCGTCGGGGAGGGTGCCGCGGAGGTTGCCCCCCGGGCCCACCACGACCACCGAGATGCCCTCGAGGCGCAGGCCCTTCAGCAGCTTCTGGGTGCCGAGGACCGGGGCCCGGGACGTGTTGGCGACGTCCACCACCCCGACCAGGCTCTCGACCTCGGCGCGCAGCGCCGCCTCGGTGTTGCGGTTGGCCTCGCGGCGCAACAGCACGTACGTGCCGACGCCCGACAGCACGAGCGACAGGGCGACGGTGCCCAAGATGGCGAGGAGGATCCGGCGGCGCATCAGTCCAACCGGTACCCGACGCCCCACACCGTGGCGAGCGGCAGGTGGTCGCCCAGCTTCTTGCGGAGCTGGCGCACGTGGACGTCGACCGTGCGCTCGTCGCCGACCCAGCCCTCGCCCCACACGCCGTCGAGGAGCTGCTGGCGCGACAGGACCTGGCCCCGGTGGGCGGCCAGGTGGGCGAGGAGGTCGAACTCCCGGGCCGCCAGGGCGACCGGTCGGCCACCGGCGCGGACCTCCCGTCGGGCGGTGTCGACCTGGACGCCGCCGACCTCGACCAGGCTGCCCGAGGTCGAGGCCGGGCTGGCCCGCCGGAGGATCGCCTGGACCCGGACCACGAGCTCCCGAGGGGAGAACGGCTTCACGAGGTAGTCGTCCGCGCCCACCTCGAACCCCTGGATGCGGTCGTCCTCGGCGTCTCGTGCGGTGAGCATCAGGATCGGCACCTGCGAGTGCTGGCGGAGGGCCCGGGCCACGTCGAAGCCGTCGAGGCGGCCGGCCAGGCCCACGTCGAGCACCACCAGGCTCGGTGGCCGCGACCGGATCAGGTCGAGGGCGCGCTCGCCCTTGTCGGCCCGGCTGACCCGGAAGCCGGCGTCGGCCAGGTACATCTCGACGAGCGCGGCGATGTTCGGATCGTCCTCGACCACCACCACGGACGGCTCGGCAGCGCTCACGCGCCCCATCGTCGCGCCGATCCGTGAGGAATCCGTGAGCACCGGGGCTGCGCCCCGCCCAGCGCCGGTCGGGGAGCGGGTGGGTGGTGTCTCGTACGCTCTCGGCCGGTGAACCACTACGAGGTGCTGGGCGTCGCCCCCGACAGCGACCTGACGGCCATCCGGCGCGCCTACCTCGACCTGGCGCGCCAGCACCACCCGGACTTCCACGTCGACGCCGACGACGGCACCCGGGCCGCCAGCGCCGTGCAGATGCAGCTGCTGAACGAGGCGTGGAAGGTGCTGGGCGACGAGGACCAGCGCCGCGCCTACGACCGGGCCCTGCACACGAGCACCGACCCGGGGGTGGCACGTCGGGCGGCCAGGGAGCCGGGCATGCCCGAGGGCAAGGGGTGGACGCCCCGTGCCGGCGACGACCGCTGGATGACGGACTTCCAGGGCTGGGCGGAGGAGACCGACGAGCTGCCGCCCGACGAGCCTCGCTCGCCCGGGCGCCGGCTCGCCACGCTGCTGCCCGTCGGCCTCCTCCTGGCCGGGGTCGGGGCGCTCCTGCTCGGCGCGGTGCTCGGCCTGCGGCAGGTCGTGGCCCTCGGCGCCGTGTGCCTCGTGTTCGCCTTCGGCCTGTTCTTCCTGCTGCCGATGGTCGAGATGGCTCGCAGCCGCCGCCGCTAGGTCGGTACCGTCGCCCCGATGGCCACCTACCTCGACCGCATCCTCGCCGCCCACCGCGAGGCCGCCGCTGCCGACGACCGCCCGCTGGAAGCGCCTGCTCGACGCCGCGCGCTCCCAGCCGCCGGCGCGGGTTCGCCGGCGCGCTGGCCGGGGCGGTCGGCCTGGCCGTGATCGCCGAGGTGAAGCGGGCCTCGCCGTCGAGGGCGACCTCAACCGGGACCTGGACCCCGCCGTGGTGGCGCGGCCTACGCCGCCGGGGGCGCCACCTGCCTGTCGGTGCTGACCGACCGGGACTGGTTCGCTGGATCGCCCGAGGACCTGCAGGCGGCCCGCGCCGCGGTGGCGGTCCCGGTGCTGCGCAAGGACTTCACCGTCGGCCCCGCCGACGTCGCCGACGCCCGGACCATGGGCGCCGACGCCGTCCTGCTCATCGCCGCCGCGCTCGACGACGCCGAGCTGGCCGACCTCCACGCCCTGGCGCTCGAGCTGGGCCTCGACGCGCTGGTGGAGATCCACGACGAGTCCGAGCTCGAGCGGGCCCTCGCCGTGGGGGCGACCCTCGTCGGCGTCAACCAGCGCGACCTCGTGACGTTCCAGGTCGACACGGACCGCGCGGTCCGGATGGCGCCCCAGATGCCGGAGGGCGTGGTGCGGGTGGCCGAGTCCGGGGTGCGGGGCGTCGAGGACGCCATCCGCCTGGCCGAGGCCGGCTACCACGCCGTGCTGGTGGGGGAGTCGCTCGTCACCGCCGGCGACCACGCTGCCGCCGTAGCTGCGCTGCGCGCCATCGGCCGCTGAGCGGGGAACCGGCGCTGCTGCCGGGGCGACTACTCCGAACGGGGCCCCACGGGCCATGCTGGACCCCCGGAGCTCCCTGCCCATGACCCCCGCACCCCCTCCCGTCGCCTCCCCCCGACGCCGCGCCGTGGCCCGGCCCTTCGCCGCGTCCCTGGCCCTATGGGTCCTCGGCGCAACCGCCCTCGCCGGCTGCGGCTCGAGCGACGGCGGTGCTGCGGCGTCCACCCGGGCGGCAGGCGGCGATGGGATCAGCGTCGAGCACCTCACCATCGACGCACCCGCCAACCCCACCACCTCGGTGCTGCGGATGGAGGTGCGCAACGGGGCGTCCACCGCTGATGCGCTCGTGGCGGTGGCCACCCCGGTCGCCACCGGCGCCTCGATCCACCGCACCGAGATCGACGCCGAGGGCCGCAGCTCCATGGCACCCGAGCCGCGGGTGCCGATCCCGGCCCGTTCCACCGTCACCTTCGCCCCCGATGGGCTCCACGTCATGGTCACCGGGGTGCACGAGCGGCTCGAGGTCGGTGACGAGGTCCCCGTCGAGCTGACCTTCCGCTCCGGGACCGTCCACGCCACCGCCGAGGTCGTTCCCCCCGGCTCCACCCAGGAGGGCCACGATGGCCACTGACCTCCCCGCGCTCAGCCGCCGTGGCTTTCTCGGCATGGCCGGCGCCGGCCTCGCCGCGGCCGGCCTCGCCGCCTGCGGGCTCGACAACGGCGCCGCGCCGGACCTGCGGGACCAGGCCACCAAGGCCCGCTTCGGCGGCGAGCTGCAGAGCCCGCCCCTCGACAAGCCCGACGTCACCTTTACCGACATGTACGGCAAGCCGTTCCCGTTCCGGGAGAAGACCGCCGGCAAGTTCGCGATCCTCTTCTTCGGGTACACCAGCTGCCCCGACGTGTGCCCGATCTTCCTCCAGAACCTGTCGCGGGCGACGCAGGCCATCGGCGACGGGCCGGGCTCGGACCCCATGGTGCTGTTCGTCGGCGTGGACGTCGCCCGAGACACGCCCAAGGCGCTGCAGACCTACCTGAAGGCGTTCGACGCGAGCTTCCTCGGGCTCACCGGCACCGAGAAGGTCATCGCCAAGGCCAACGAGCAGATGCTGATGCCGCCGATCGTCATCGAGGAGCCTGACGAGGACGGGAACTACCAGGTCATCCACTACGCCAAGGTGTTCCCGTTCACCGCGGACGACGTCGCCCACCGCATCTACCCGCCGAACGTGCGCCAGAGCACGCTGGTCGACGACCTCCCCCGGTTGGCCCAGGGCACCTACAAGTGAGGAGGATGGGGCGGTGAGCTGGTGGTGCTCGGCCTCGCCTCGCAACTGGACCTGGACCCCCCGCCCCTACGTGGGCGCGTGGGCGATCCTCCTCGTGGTGGTGGCGGTGGCCCTCTGGTGGGTGCTGCGGGGACGCCACCAGGACATCGAGGGCGCGCTCCCGGCCGAGCCCATCGACGACGACCCCGACGCGCCCGTCGCGTACCCGGGGGTCACCGACGACCGCATCGCCAAGGAGCTGGCCCGGGGCACCGGCCCGGTGCCGAGCTCGTCGACCACCCGCACCCTCGCCTTCGCGTTCGGCATCGTCGGCCTCTGGGCCTGCCTGGACTGGCCCCTCGCCACGCTCGGGGCCGGCTACCTGGCGTCCGCCCAGATGATCCGCCAGATCACGATGGTGCTGATCGTGGCCCCGCTGCTGCTGTTCGCCTGCCCGCCCGGGCTGGCCATCCGCCTCTTCGGCTGGCGCCGCCGCCTGCAGGTGGTGCGGCTGATCGCCCGGCCGGCCTTCGCCATCCCGTTCGCCGCCCTCACCCTCGTCGCGGTCAACGCCCCGGCGATCCTCGACCCGCTCGTTGCCACCCCCTACGGCGCCTTCGGCATGGACCTGTTCTGGATCATGGCCGGCTTCGTCCTGTGGATGCCGGTGCAGTGCCCGCACCCCGCCGTCCACCGGCTCACCGGCGTCAACGCCATCGCCTACCTGATCATCCAGTCGATCGTGCCGATCCTCCCCGGGTTCTGGATGACCTGGGCCGACGAGCCGATCTTCCGCACCTACGAGCTCGCCCCGCGGGCGTTCCGGGGCTTCGACGCCGTCACCGACCAGCAGACCGCGGCGGCCATCCTCCAGGTCGGCGGCATGGTCGTGCTCTGGATCCAGATCGCCTACCGGTTCCTGCACTGGGGCTACCAGCAGGTGGAGCAGGACCGGGCGGCCAATACCATCACGAAGGCGCCGGCCGGGACCACGTAGCTTCTCCACGGTGTTCGTGAAGATCTGCGGGATCACGCGCGAGGACGATGCCCTCCTCGCGGTGGCGATGGGTGCCGACGCTGTCGGCTTCACCTTCGCCCCGTCGCGCCGCCAGATCGCCCCGGCGGTGGCCCGCGACATCATCCGGCGGCTGCCGCCGGACGTGCTCACCGTCGGCGTGTTCCGAGACGAGGCCTCGTCGCGGGTGGTCGAGATCGTCAACTCGACGGGCCTGCGCGCCGCCCAGCTCCACGGCCACGAGAGCGCGGAGACCACCCGTTGGGTCCGCGAGCGCGTCCCCTACGTGATCAAGGCGTTCGCGGCCGGCGACGCCGCGCTGGACCACGCCGCGGACTTCGGCGCCGACGCCATCCTCCTGGACTCGCCGATGCCCGGCTCGGGCGAGGTGTTCGACTGGTCCCTCGCCGAGGGACGCCCCGACGGCCTGCGGGTGATCCTGGCCGGCGGGCTCACCCCCGCCAACGTGGGCGAGGCCATCCGCCGCGTGCGGCCCTGGGGCGTCGATGTGGCCTCGGGCGTGGAGTCCGAGCGTGGGGAGCCGGGCCAGAAGGACGCCACCAAGGTCAAGGCCTTCATCGAGGCAGCCCGGGCCGCGGCCCCGCCCGACGAGCCCGAGTTCGCCCCCGATCCCGGCTCCGGCGCCCCCTACGACTGGATGCAGGACGGCTGGTCCTAGGGGCGCCCACGGCGCCGCCAGCCGTCCACCTCGCCACCGCCCGGTTGTCGGGCGGGCGCCGCTGCTCCGTATCGTGAGGACCCCATGACCACCACCCACCCCTCGTCCGCCATGGGCGAGCCCGACGCCACCGGGCGCTTCGGCCGCTTCGGCGGACGGTTCATCCCCGAGACGCTCATGCCGGCCTGCCTCGAGCTCGAGCGCGAGTTCCGCGCCGCGTGGGCCGACCCGGCGTTCCGGGGCGAGCTCGACGCGCTGCTCCGGGACTACGCGGGCCGCCCGTCGCCGCTCACCGAGTGCCACCGGCTCTCGGAGGAGCTCGGCCTGCGGCTCCTGCTCAAGCGCGAGGACCTGAACCACACCGGCTCGCACAAGATCAACAACGTCCTGGGCCAGGCGCTGCTCACCAAGCGGATGGGCAAGCGGCGCCTCGTCGCGGAGACCGGCGCCGGCCAGCACGGCGTCGCCACCGCCACCGCCGCCGCCCTCATGGGCTTCGAGTGCACGGTGTACATGGGCGAGGTCGACATGGAGCGCCAGAAGCTCAACGTCTTCCGCATGCGCCTGCTCGGCGCCGAGGTGCGCCCGGCGGTGTCGGGCAGCCGCACCCTGAAGGACGCCGTCAACGAAGCGATGCGGGACTGGGTGGCCACCGTCGAGACCTCCCACTACTGCCTGGGCTCGGTCATGGGCCCGCACCCGTACCCATGGCTCGTGCGAGAACTGCACCGCGTGATCGGTGACGAGGCCAACGCCCAGTGCCGTGCCCTGCTCGGCACCGACCCTGACGTGGTGGTGGCCTGCGTCGGCGGCGGCTCCAACGCGGCCGGCATCTTCTCGGGCTTCGCCGACACCGACGCGGAGCTCGTCGGCGTCGAGCCTGCTGGCGGCGCCGCCGTCGGCAAGGGCATCCCCGGCGTCGTGCACGGCATGCACTCGTTCCTGATGCAGGACGAGTGGGGCCAGGTCGAGGAGGCGCACTCCATCTCCGCCGGGCTGGACTACCCCGGCGTCGGCCCCGAGCACGCCCACCTCGCCGACACCGGCCGGGCCCAGTACCACCCCGTCACCGACGACGAGGTCCTGCACGCCTTCCAGGTGCTCACCCGCACCGAGGGCATCATCCCGGCCCTCGAGCCGGCCCACGCCCTCGCCTGGGTGATCCGCGAGGCGCCCCAGCTGCAAGGCCGCACGGTGCTCGTCAACCTGTCGGGCCGGGGCGACAAGGACGTGGCCCAGGTAGCGGACATCCTCGGGGACCCGTCGTGAGCGCCCGCCAGGCCCTCCCGCCGGCGCCCACCCCCGGGCCGCTGGAGGCGGAGCTGCGCGCCAAGCGAGACCAGGGCCGCAAGCTCCTCGTTCCATACCTGACCGGTGGCCTCGGCGACTGGACCGAGCACCTGCGGGCCCTCGCCGATGCCGGCGCCGACGCCATCGAGGTCGGCATCCCGTTCTCGGACCCGGCCATGGACGGCCCGGTGATCCAGCAGGCCTCCGAGCAGGCCCTGCGGGAGGGCACGACGCCCGGCTCGGTGCTCGCCGCCCTGCGCGGCGTGGACGCCGGGGTCCCCCTGCTGGCGATGACGTACTACAACCTCGCCTTCCACATGGGCGACGAGCGCTTCGCCGGCGAGCTGGTGGACGCCGGCATCACCGGCGCCATCCTGCCGGACCTCCCGATGGAGGAGCAGGGCCCGTGGCGCGCCGCGGCCGAGGCCGCCGGCGTGGAGACCGTGCTGATGGCCGGCCCGGTGACGCCCGACGACCGCCTCGACCGCGTGTGCGCCCAGAGCCGGGGCTTCGTGTACGGCGTCAACCTCATGGGCATCACCGGCGAGCGCACCTCGCTCGGGGAGCAGGGCGCGGTCCTGGCCCGACGCATGAAGGCCCGCACCGACGTGCCCGTGCTCATGGGCTTCGGCGTGTCGGGGCCCGAGCAGGCGGTGGAGGTGTCGGCCGAGGCCGACGGCGCCATCGTCGGCACCGCGGTCGTGCGTCGCATCCTCGAGGGCGAGACCCCCGAGCAGCTCCACGACTTCGTGGCCTCCCTCCGCGCCGCCCTCGACGCCGCCTGACCCGCCTGACCCGCCTGACCCCCCCCGCCCAGCCCGCCCCCAGGTTTCTGGTCGATTCCCGCCTCTGTGGGGCGGAAATCGACCAGCTTTCGCGAGGATCGACCAGGGTGGTCGATCCTCGCCCGTGTGGGGCGGAGATGGACCAGCTCTCGCGGGTGACCGACCAGCGGTGCGCGTGGGCGGTGGGTCAGCCGCCGGAGCTGGGGTCGCTGTAGTAGGCGTCGACCACCACCCACAGGTCGCCCTTGCGCTCCATGTCGATCTGGATCGTGCCGGGGTTGCCTCGGTAGAGGCAGCCGGAGGTGGAGAACTCGCCGGTGTCGCAGCCCGAGTACTGGCCGTAGTCACCCGGGGCGGTCTGCCACATCCCCGCGATGGCCTCGGGCGTGGCGACCGTGGCCGCGGCAGCCTTGTCGTTCGCCTTCCAGGCGTCGTAGAGCCGCTGGGCCGTCTCGCTCGGGGTGGCGCCGCCGGTGGTGGCCGGTGCGGTGGTGGCCGGCTGGGTGGTCAGCGTGCTCGCGGAGGTGGGCGCGGTGGTGGGCTTGTCGACGGTGGCGGTGGGCGCCACCTTGGTCGGACCGCTCGCCGAGCCGCTCGAGCCGCATGCCGCGAGCGCCACCGCGGCGATGGCCATGGCGGCCACCAGGCCAGACGTGCGTCGGGCCCGCCCGGCGCGCGGACGGAGGTGGGGGAGCGGTGCGTTCGCCATGGCCCGGCAACGTACCCGGTGGCACCCACCGAGCCTCGCCACCCGGTCGAGGTCGGGCCCGGCACCGGCCAGGGATGGTCGATCTTCGCCCGATGGGGGCAGAGATCGACCAGAGGTGGAACCGATCGATCGTCGCCTGGGACGGAGGGGCGATCAGGCCTCGGGCGGGTCGAGGACCTCGTGGAGGAACGCGACGGTCCTCGCCCAGGCCAGCTCGGCCGCCTCGGGCACGTGGGCCGCGGGGCGGTCGGACTCGACGAACCAGTGGCCCGTGCCCGGATAGTCGTGGAAGTCCACGTCGTGGCCCGCCAGGCGCAGCTGGGCCTCGAGGTAGGCGCGGTCGTCGTCGGACACGAACTCGTCGTGCTCGGCGAAGTGGCCTTGGAACCGGGCGCGGGCATCGCGGAAGTCGATGTCCTGGCTGCCGTAGAAGGTCGAGACGGCGGCGACGTCGTCGGGGAACCGGGTCGCGGCCCACAGGGCCCACGAGGCGCCCATCGAGAAGCCGACGATGCCGATGGGCCCATCGGGCGTGGCCGGCATCGATCGCAGCGCGGACAGCGACGACACGATGAGGTGGGCAGTGCGGTTGGTGTCGGTCGAGGCCAGCAGCGCCTCGGCCTCGTCGGGGGTCTCGGCCGTGCGATCGTCGCCGTGCAGGTCGGGGGCCAGGACGGTGAACCCCTCGTCGGCCAGCCGGTCGGCCAGGTCCCGGAAGAACCGGGTGAGCCCCCACCACGCGTGCAGCAGCAGCACGCCGGGGCCGTGGCCGCCCTCGGGCACCACGACGTAGCCCGAACCTGCCGAACCCAGCGAGCCGCTCACCCCGCTGACGGTAGCGGCCGCCACCCGGGTCGCCGTCGTGCCATTCGCCCATCGCCGCCACCCCTCCGCCTGGTTTCTGGTGCATCCGCGTGCCACATGGCGCCACAACTGCACCAGGAACCGGTGGGGTGACGGTGGGTGACGGTCGGGCGTGGGACGGGCGGTGGCGGGGTGGGGCGGTGGCGGGCCGTCGCCGTACGCTGGCCGACGTGAGCGACGCCGACCACCAGGCCCCGGGCACCGGCGCCCCGGAGCGGGCCTTCGACGCCGATTGCCCGCTGTGCGAGGCGGCCCGGATCTCGCCGTGGCACCACGAGGACGACGTCTGCTGGGTGGCCGACTGCACGATCTGCGCCACGCCGATGGTGGTGTGGCGGGGCCACGGCATCGACCCCCCACCCGACGAGCGCGGCCACATGATGGCGGTGCTCGCCCGGGTGGCCACCGCCCAGCTCGGTGCCCACTGGGTCGACGCCAACATGCGCAACATCCCGGACCACTTCCACGCCCACGCCCGGCCCGAAGGCGGCTTCTTCGGCCCCGGCGGCGGCCCGGGGAGGTTCCTCGGGTGAGCGGCCAGGGCGGCAGCGGCCAGGCCGCGGGCGCGGGCGGGGTCGGCGACGGCGAGGTCAACGTCTTCGAGGCGGTCGGTGGCCTGCCGTGGTTCACGGCGCTCGTCGAGCGCTTCTACGAGGGCGTGGCCGAGGACCCGGTGCTGCGGCCGATGTACCCGGAGGACCTGAGCTCGTCGGTGCCCCACACCGCCGGGTTCCTGGCGCAGTACTTCGGTGGCGGGTGGGCCTACTACTCGGAGGAGCGGGGCCACCCACGGCTGCGGATGCGCCACGCGCCGTTCCCGATCGACCAGGAGGCCCGGGACCACTGGCTCGGCCACATGCTGGCCGCCGTGCGCAGCGGGGACCTGCCGCCCGACATCGAGGCCACGATGGTCGAGTACTTCGAGCGGGCGAGCCAGTTCATGATCAACCAGGAGCCGGTGGAGCAGGGCGGGCCTCGGCGCATCATCGTGAAGGCCACCCCTCGTCCCGAGCACGTGGCCGAGCCCGAGCCGGGCCCGCCCGAGGGCTGAGCGGGCGGCCTCCCGGCCGCGGTCGGGCGTCGACCCACCGGTTCTCACGGCGGGGGCGAGCGGGTACGGTGCCCGCCATGGCTGATGCACCCACCGCGGGCGACCGCGCCCCCGCCTTCCACCTCGCCGACCAGGACGGCACCAAGGTCCGGCTCTCGTCCTACAAGGGCCGCAAGGTGCTCGTGTACTTCTACCCGAAGGCCGACACGCCCGGCTGCACGACCCAGTCCTGCGCGCTGCGCGACATCGCCGGCGACATCGGCGACACCGCCATCGTGGGCATCAGCCCCGATGCGCCCGAGAAGCTGAAGAAGTTCGACGAGAAGTACTCGCTCGGGTTCACGCTGCTCTCCGACGCCGACCACTCGGTGGCCGAGGCCTACGGCGTGTGGGGCGAGAAGAAGAACTACGGGCGCACCTACATGGGCATCATCCGCTCGGCGTTCCTCGTCGACGAGCAGGGCAAGATCAGCCACGCGTGGCCGAAGATCAGCCCCAAGGACACCCCCACGAAGCTGCTGAAGGCGCTCGAGGAGGGCTGATCGCCCGGCGGGGGCCGATGGCGTGGCGGCTACGCTCGGCCCTCGCAGTCCACCCGCCCGGGTGGCGGAACAGGCAGACGCGGGGGACTCAAAATCCTCTGCCCGCAAGGGCGTGCGGGTTCGATTCCCGCCCCGGGCACCACGTCGGGTCGCGCGGCGCGCGGATCAGCGGGCGCGGACCTGGTTGTTGCGCTTCTCGTGGGTGAGCTCGGCCAGGCCGAGCGCTTCGAGCAGGGGTGGCAGGTACATGCCGAAGCGCCCGCGGTAGCCCTTGCGCAGCCCGTACCACCCGCCGACCGGGTTGTCGGCGGATCGGCCCCATGCCTCGACGGTCCCCTCGGCCGCGGGCTTGCTCTCGTCTGCGGCGCCCAGCGGGACCCAGTCGCCCTGGTCGACGAGCCAGGCGTGGAGGTCCTCGATGGCCTCGATCCGGTAGCTCAGCTTCGTCGATCCGACCTGGCACACCAGGGCCGGAGGATCGGCCTGCTCGTCACGGTGCATCGTGTAGCTCGACGACCCTGGCGCCGTGGTCAGCTGCCACGGATCCTCCTTGGTCCCGCTTCCCTCGGCCATCGTGGTCCTCCCGTCGCGACCTGCCTGCGCCGGGCTGGGCCTCGGCACGCGCACCCTACCGGCGAACTTGGACGGTCGCCCGAGGTCGGCGCGGCGCCGCGGCGGCGACCGGTGCGGAGCCCGGGGCTGGTGGCCACCAGACTGGTGGGGATGGACCATCCCGCACGGCACCTGCTCCGGGCGAAGGACCTGGCGGACGTGCGCTACGCCGACCCGCTCACGGTGGCGGACCTGGCGCGAGCCGCCGGCCTGTCGAGCGCGCACTTCAGCCGGGAGTTCCGCGCCGCGTTCGGCGAGCCGCCCCACCGCTACCTGCTCACCCGCCGCCTCGAGCGGGCGGCGGCCCTGTTGCGGGTCACGGACCGCAGCGTCACCGACGTCTGCTTCGCCGTGGGGCTCACCAGCGTCGGGTCGTTCGCCACGAGCTTCCGTCGCACCTACGGCCAGACCCCGCTGGAGTACCGCCGGTCCTTCCCGCCGGCGCTGCGCAACGTGCGGCTCCCCGGCTGCGTCGCCCAGGCCTACGGGCGCCCGAGGAACCGCACGTTTGGAGAAGCCGACGCGGGTGAGGGTCCGTAGGGTCGACCGTCGACACCGATCCGAGGAGGACCCCCACATGACCATCAGCTTGTCCAACGCCCAGGTGTGGGTGCACGACCAGGACGAGGCCCTGGCCTTCTACACCGGCATGCTCGGGTGGGAGGTCCGGTCGGACGTCTCGGTGCCCGAGTGGAACTTCCGCTGGCTCGTGGTCGGTGCGCCCGGCTCGCCAGAGATGGGCGTGGTGCTGATGAGCCACACGATGGCGCCCTTCGACGAGCCGTTGAAGTCCCAGATCGCCGACGTGACCGCCAAGGGCGGGGGCACGACGCTGTTCCTCGAGACCGAGGACTGCCAGGCGGCCTACGAGGACCTGAAGGCCCGCGGCGTGGAGTTCACGGAGGAGCCGACCCCTCGGCCCTACGGGATCGACTGCGGGTTCCGGGACCCGTCGGGCAACAACCTGCGGCTGACCCAGGTGATGGAGTTCGACATGGCCCGGGGCAGCTGACCGGGCCGACCACCCACGTCATCGGACCTGGCGCCGACCTCCCGCCGCGGTGGGCGGTCGGTGCCGGTCGCGACCCCGCCCTTTGGCGCTCAGCGACGCCGGCCGTGGTCGCCGGCGGCCGCGCCGACGTTGGCGGCGAGCCAGTCGCCGAGGGGCGCCGCCGTGCGCCACGCCTCGGCGACCATGGCGACGGCCCGCCGGTCGAGGAGCCAGGCCGGACGTGCCCACGCTTGGGCGGCCACCACCTTCTTCAGACGCAGCAGGTCCGCCCTGGGGTGGTCCGGCGGGTAGGGCTTGGGCACCCGCTTGAGGTCGCCCTCCTCGGTGAGCCCTTCGCTCGCCAGGGTGCCCACCGTGAAGCCACCGGCGCGCAGGGTGCCAACGATCTCGGCCAGCTGGTCGCCCGGATCGCCGGCCACCGCGGCCCGCCACCGCTTGAGCTGCTCCCTGTCGAGGTGCGGGGCGCCGACGCCGACCATGATCCCGTCCGCGTCGACGTGGACGTAGCGCGTGCCGGCCGCGCCGGCGGAGATGATCGCCCCCTGCTGGGTCTTGTAGGGCGACTTGTCGGCGCTGAAGCGGGTGTCGCGGTTGATGCGGAAGAGCTTCGCCTTGCCGAACTCCGGCTCGAGCTCGTCGAGCAGCGCCTGCAGCGGCGCCTTCACCTGGTCGAGGTACACCTGGCGGTGGACATCGAACCACTCCTTGCGGTTCTCGTCCTCCAGGTCCTCGAAGAACTCGTAGAGGGCGGTGGTGAAGCCGGCGAAGGCGGTCATGTGGCGGGTCCTGGGTGGGGTCGGGTCTGGCCGATCGCCTCCACGATGGCCGACGCGAGCGGCTGCTCGTCGAGCGCCTCGATCGGGTGGGGGAGCGGGATGCGCCAGTTCGGGTGCTCGTCGATGGTGCCCGGCACGTTCGGGCGGTGCACCGCGCCGAGCAGGTCGTCGAGGGCGGCGGTGGCGAGCAGGCAGGGCGAGCTGCCGATGGCCGCGTGGGCGGCGACGGCGACGTGGTCCACCGTGGCCGAGTCGTCGCACGCGCCGGCCACGCGCAGCCGGTGCCGGAACAGCTCGTCCCCGTCGGCGGGCACGGTCACCCCGGCGGCGCGCTGGTCGGCCAGGTCGGTGCCGGTCCACGCCCCCGCCACCGTCGGGAGGTCGTGGGTGGTGATGGATGCTTGGGCCTGGGTGGGCCAGGCGCTCGCCGGTTCGTCCTCGAACCACAGGAGCCGGGTGGACAGCAGCCCCCGCTCGCGCAGCAGGTCTCGGGTGCCGGGCTCCACCGTGCCGAGGTCCTCGCCGACCACCAGCCCGCCGGCCCGGGCGCTCTCGAGCGCCACCAGGTCGACCAGCTCGCTGCCGACGCCGTGCACGTAGGCGCCGTCGGCCGGCCGGCCGCCGGGCGGGATCCAGAACAGGCGCAGCAGGCCCATCACGTGGTCGATGCGGACCCCGATGCCGTGGCGGAGGTTGGCCCGGAGGGTCTCTCGCACCGGGGCGTACGCCAGGCCCCGCACCTTCCACGGCACGAGGGGCGGCAGGCCCCAGTCCTGGCCGTCGGGGCCCAGCAGGTCGGGCGGGGCGCCGACGTGCACGCCGGTGGCGAGCAGGTCCTGCCAGTCCCAGGCGTCGAAGCCGTCGGCGGCGAAGCCGACGGCCAGGTCCGTGATGACGGTGCGACCGGCACCGGCGGCGGCGAGCTGGCGCTCGGCGCACCACTGCAGCCACGCCCAGAACGCCACCCGGTCCGCCCTCGCGGAGTCCGCGGCGAACCGGGCCACGGCAGGGGTGCGGGGCCGACGCAGGTCCTCGGGCCACGCCGGCCACGAGGGGCCGTGGACCTCGGCGATGGCGCAGTAGGTGGCCCACAGGTCGAGGGCGCCGCCCCGCTCCGCGCGCCAGGCCGCGAGCTCTGGGTCGGCCCGGTGGGCGGGCCAGGCCAGCGCCAGCGCGGCGAGCTTGGCCTCCCACGCGGCGGCCCGATCGATGCGCTCGGTGCCGGCCAGGGCCCGACCGGCGGCGACGGCGTCGTCCCAGCCAGGTGGTGGGGTCGGCGGCGCCAGCGCCTCGACGTCGAGGTAGATCGGGTCGAGCCAGCGCCGGCTGCTCGGCGAGTACGGGCTGTTGGGTGGCGGTCCGCCGGGGGAGTGCGCGTGCAGCGGGTTGAGCCCCACCGTGGCCCCGCCCCGGGCCTCGGTCCAGGACACGAGGTCGCCGAGGTCGCGCAGGTCGCCGATGCCCCAGCTGCGGCGCGAGCGGGTGGCGTAGAGCTGGGCGGTGATGCCCCAACGGCGCACCTCGGGCACGCGGGCGCGGTCGGGTGCCACCACGAGGTGCTCGACGTGGGGGGCCGAGCGACCGGCCTCGGCTTCGACGCGGTGGACGCCGAGCGGCAGGTCTCGCGGCAGGCGGCCGTGGCGCAGCCGAACGGTGCTCCCGTCCTCCAGGAAGAGGGTGGCCCGCTCGGTGACCTCGGTGGTGGCCTCCTCCCCGACGCGCACGACCCGCAGGGGCGTGGCCCGCGGCGGGCCGGGCTGGTCGGGGCCTTCGGCGCCCATCGCCGCACGGAGCGCCGCCGCGGTCGCCGGGGCCGTGGGCGACCAGCGGCCGAACACGTCGTGGTAGCCGGCCTGGATGCCCCAGAGGTCGATGCCCTCGTCAGGTGGCAAGGCCCGGTTCCAGGCGGTGCACGCCACGTGGTCGCCACGACAGGCCCTCGGACTCGCCGAGCACGTCGGCTGCCAGGTAGGCGATCGACAGCCACATCTCGGTGCCCTGGAGCCCCGGCTCGTCCCGCCCGACCTGCCAGGGCGCTCCCTGTCCGTCGACCCACGCCGCGAGGGCCAGGTCGAGCACCCGTGAGGCGGCGGCACGGACGTCGCCCGACCGGTAGGGCACCTGTCGGCCGAGCAGCCACAACGGGTGGACGATGTCGAGCACGTTGCAGGCGTTGGTCTCCTCGTGCTCGAACCAGTGCCAGTCCCGGGCATGGGCCAGCACCGTGTCGATCGCCGCCTCGGGGTGGGGCAGGGGCACACCGAACTGGGCGTAGGTCCCCCTGGTCATGCGGTAGTAGCCGTTCACGGCCATGAGCCAGCGGAAGTCGAAGCCGGACTCGGGCTCCAGGTGGCGCCCCCACATGCCCGAGCGCCGGTCCACGTGGGTGGCCAGCCATCCCCAGAGGAGGTCGTGGGTGTTGGTCGAGCCGTGGTGGCGCCGGTTCAGGTAGGCGCCGGTGGCGAACCCGTCGATCCACGAGCCGGAGGGCCAGGCCAGCCATCCCCAGTCGAGGGCACCGAGCCGCTCGGCCAGCGCGCTGGGCCCGCACCGCTCGACCGCGTGCACCGGGTGGGCGGGGCCGCTGCCGAGCACCTCGAGCGCATACCCACAGGACAGCAGCCCGTACAGGTCCCACTCGCGCTCGCTGAACGCCAGTGGCTCGTCGGCCGGACCGACCCGGGGATCGATGAACATCCCGGTGGCCGGGTCCTGCATCGCCTGGATCCGCTCGATCCACGCCTCCCGGGTGGCGGCGGGGGCCACCTCGCCGAAGGCGGCGGCGATCTCGATCGCATCGTTCTGCGGGCGTGGGCCCCACAGGTGGCCTGGGACGTCGACGTAGCTCCTGCCCGCCTCGTGATCGACCTCGCAGCGCGCCAGCACGTGGGACCACTGCTCGGCGACGACACGGTCGAACCGGGCGAGCCGGTCGCTCGGTCCGCGACCGGCCCCTCGGCCGGCTCGCCGGTCGCGGAGCAGGCGTGCCGGGACGCCGCCCACGACGCTCCAGGGCGCGACGTCCGAGGTGACCACGGCGCCGGCGGCGACCACGCTGTGCGCCCCGATGGTGACCCCGTCGGTGATCGTCGTGTTGGCGCCGATCCAGACGTCGTCTTCGACCACGATCCCCTCGGAGGTGAGGGGCTGGATGGCGATCGGGAGGTCGAGGTCGTCGATGCCGTGGTTCTCGCCGACGAGCACGGCGTACGACGCGATCCGCACGCCGCTGCCGATGCGGACCTTGCCGATGGTCGCAGCCCCGACGTTGAGGGCGCAGTGCTCGCCCAGGGCCACGTCGCCCCGGACCGTGCAGCCGGCAGCGATGGTGGTGTGGGCGCCCACGGTGAGCCGAGCCGCCACAACGTGCGCGCCAGGCGCCACGTAGCAGGTCGGCGCCAGGTCGTAGCCGTCGCGGGCGTTCAGCTCGGCGAGTCGCTCGATCCGGTCCGGTGTGGGGTCCTGGTACGCCACGAGCCACGGCTCGTGCTCGATGCGCTCCTGGTCGATGCCGGTCCAGGCGGGCGGCGGATCGGGGACGGTCCCCGCTGGTTCGGTCACGCTGCGGAGCCTACCGAAGGGCCGTCGTGGCGGCCGCGGGGCAGGTCGGGGAGGGTGGGGCAGGACGGGGCAGGGCCGTGCCTAGACTCCGCTGCGTGGGCCGCACCCTCATCGAACGGCGTCTGCGCGACGTGTCTGACCGCCTGAAGGTCGTGTCGCGGGACGTTGCCGTGGCCGAGGAGCAGCTCGCGCACCTCGCTGACGAGGCCGACGAGGCTCGCCTGCGCGCCCTGGTGTCGGAGACGCCGCTGGCCGAGCAGGAGCACAGCGAGGCTGCCCGCCACGCGGAGGCCATGCGTCGCCACCACGAGGACCTGCTGGCAGAGCAGCGCCGGCTCGAGATCGCCCAGGACGAGCTGCTCGACCGGCTCGTCGCCGCAACCTGACCAACCAAGCACAGGAGAGCAACGGTGCCCACCCGTGTCGTGATCGCAGAAGACGAGGCCATCATCCGCCTCGACCTCAAGGAGACCCTCGAGGAGGAGGGCTACGAGGTCGTGGCCGAGACCGGCCGCGGCGACGAGGCGGTGGAGCTCGTCCGCGAGCACCAGCCCGACGTGGCGATCCTCGACATCAAGATGCCCGGCCTCGATGGCCTCTCGGCGGCCCGGGAGATCGCGGGCGAGCGCCTGGCGGCCGTGCTGATCCTGACGGCGTTCAGCCAGCGGGACCTGATCGAGCGTGCGCGCGACGCCGGTGCCCTCGCGTACCTGGTGAAGCCGTTCCAGAAGGCAGACCTGTTCCCGGCCATCGAGGTGGCGCTCGGTCGCTTCCAGGAGCTGAAGGCCCTGCACGACCAGGCCACCTCGCTCGAGGAGCAGCTGGAGACCCGCAAGACCGTGGATCGGGCCAAGGGCCAGCTCATGGACCAGTCCGGGCTCACCGAGGCGGCCGCCTTCTCCTTCATCCAGAAGACCGCCATGAAGGAGCGCCAGACCATGCGGGCCGTCGCCGAGCGCATCCTCGCCGGGGAGCTCGCCCCCGCCTGATCCCAAGCGCGCTGACGGCGGCCGGTCCACGCTGACCGACCGCCGCTGCGGCCTTGCGGTTCGAACCTGCTGGCTACGGCTCGATGCGTTCGCGCACCACGGTGGTGCGCCGGGCGGTCCACCACGGCACCAGCGCCATCACGAACACGGCGGCGCCGAGCACGACGAACAGGCCGGCGGTGCGGCCGGCGACCTTCACGTCGGCGTCGGGGTTGTCGCGGACGACGAGCCCGACGATGCCGAGCACGAGGGTGAGCAGGCCCGCGGTGGCCGCCGAGGCCCGGTCCTCCTCGGCGAACGTGGACACCAGGATCGCAGCGCCCATGACCACGGCCGCGATCGCGACCACGGCGGAGAAGCCGAAGCCGGCCACGGCGGCGGTGGTGTCGAGCCAGGCGTCGCCGAAGTCGACGCGGAACGTGGCCACGAGGCCGATGGCGAACAGCGCAGCGCCGCAGAGGCCGGCAAGGACCTGCAGCACCCGGCGCGCGCCGAAGGCGGGGCGGTGCTCGACGACGGCGTCGGATCGGTAGGCGGGCTCTCGGTACGGGTGCGTGTACGCCATGGGGGGCCTCCTCGGCTTGGTGGGCGACGCCCCCCGATACCCGCGTGCGGCGCCGGGGCAACCGGCCGGGCCACGGTGTCGGTGCGGGGCCGTACCATCGCCGCCATGCGGTTCATGCTCATCGACGGGAACTCCCTCACCTACCGGGCGTTCCACGCGCTCCCCACGGACCTGGTCACGGCGTCGGGACAGGTCACCAACGCCGTGTTCGGGTTCACCTCGATGTTCATCAACCTGGTCCGGGACCACAAGCCCGATGCCATCGGCGTGGCGTTCGATCGCCCGGAGCCCACCTTCCGCCACCAGGCCGACGAGAACTACAAGGCGAACCGCCAGGCCGCGCCGGACATCCTCAAGCAGCAGATGGGCCTCGTCCGGGAGGTGGTGGACACCCTGGGCGTGACGGCCATCGACCTGGCGGGGGTCGAGGCCGACGACATCATCGCCACGCTCGCCACCCAGGCCCGCGACCGCGGCGACGACGTGCTCATCGTCACCGGCGACCGCGACAGCTACCAGCTGGTCGAGGACCCGCACATCAAGGTCGTCTACAACAAGCGCGGCGTGTCGGACTACGCCCTCTACGACGAGGCAGGGATCGTCGAGCGCACCGGCGTGCCGCCGTCCCTGTACGTCCAGTACGCCGCGCTGCGGGGCGACGCGTCGGACAACCTCCCGGGCGTCCCCGGCGTGGGGGAGAAGACCGCGGCCAAGCTGATCACCACGTACGGCGGCCTCGACGGCATCTTCGAGCACGTCGACGAGCAGACCCCCAAGCTGCGCCAGAACCTCGCGGAGCACGAGGGCCAGGCCCGGCGCAACGTCACGATGATGACCCTCATCCGCGACGTCGACCTGCCGGTCGGCCTCGACGACCTCGGCTTCCCGAACCCGAACACCGACGAGGTCCACCGGCTGTTCGACTTCCTCGAGTTCCGCAGCCTCTACGACCGCCTCGCGGAGGCGCTGGAGGCCGACCTGGCGGGTGGCGGCTCCTCGGCCGAGGTGCTGGAGGCGGAGGTGGAGCACGTAGCCGAGCCGGCCCGCGCCGTGGCCGTGCTCTCGGGCCTGCTCGACGGCGACGGACCGATCGCGGTGGCCGGCACCTGGGACGGGCCCGAGGGGCGCAGCCCGCTCGCCGGCCTCGCGGTGGTGGTCGACGGTGCTGCCGCGGAGGTCGTGTTCCTCCCGGGCAGCGTGCTGGAGGTGGGCGAGGTCGACACGGCGCTCGCCGAGCTGCTCGCCGCGCGCCCCATCGCTGCCCACCCGGCCAAGCCCATCCTGCGCAGCCTCCTGCTGGCCGACGACGACCGGCCGCTCCCGCGCGTCGCGATGGACACCACCCTGGCCGCCTACCTCCTGGACCCGGCCGAGAGCCGGTACTCGATCGAAGACGTCCTGCGCCGCTACGCGCAGATGGAGCTGCCCACCGGGAGCGCCGCGCCCGAGGGCCAGCTAGACCTGGGCGGCGATGCGGTGGACGACGGCCTGCTGGCCGCGCGCCGGGCGCTGGCGGTGGACCGGTTGGTGGCGCCGATGCTCGCCGCCCTCGACGCCCAGGGCCTGCGGTCGCTGCACGACGACATCGAGACCCCCCTGGTCGAGGTCCTCGCGGAGATGGAGCACGTCGGCGTCGGCGTGGACCGCGCCGAGCTGGAGGGCCTGAACCAGCGCCTCACCGCCGAGGTCGCCGAGCTGGCCCAGGCCATCCAGGACGATGCCGGCGAAGCCTTCAACGTGAACTCGACCCCGCAGCTGCGCACGATCCTGTTCGAGAAGCTCGGGCTCACCCCGACCAAGAAGACCAAGACCGGCTACAGCACGGATGCGCAGTCGCTGGAGAAGCTGGCCGGCCAGCACCCGATCATCGACCACCTCCTGCGCTACCGGGAGGTCGAGAAGCTGCGGTCCACCTACGGCACCGGCCTGCTCGCCGAGGTCGCACCGGACGGCCGCATCCACGCGACCTTCAACCAGACCGTGGCCCGCACGGGCCGCCTGTCGTCGGACCAGCCGAACCTCCACAACATCCCGGTCCGCTCGGAGGAGGGCAAGGCCTTCCGCAAGGCGTTCGTGCCCGCCCCGGGCATGGAGCTGCTCGTGGCGGACTACAACCAGATCGAGCTGCGCTGCATCGCCCACCTGGCTGAGGACCCCGGGCTCATCGCCGCGTTCGAGGCGGGCGACGACATCCACACCGCCACCGCCGCACGGGTCTTCCACGTGGCGCCCGAGGACGTCGACGGTGGCCAGCGGGCCAAGGCCAAGATGGTCTCCTACGGGCTCGCGTACGGCATGGAGGCCTACGGGCTGGCCCAGCGCCTCAACATCGAGCGCAGCGAGGCGGCCCAGATCCTGGACGCCTACTTCGCGGCGTTCCCTGCCGTGAAGGCCTACATGGAGCAGACGGTCGAAGAGGCCCGCGAGCGCGGGTACACCGAGACGCTGTTCGGGCGGCGCCGCCCGATCCCGGAGCTGGCATCGCCCAATCGCCAGATCAAGCAGGCGGGCGAGCGCCAGGCCATGAACGCCGGCATCCAGGGGCTGGCGGCCGACATCTTCAAGGTGGCGCTCATCCGGTTGCACCGGGCCCTCGCCGAGCGCGAGATGGCGAGCCGCATCGTCCTGCAGGTCCACGACGAGGTCATCCTCGAGGTCCCCCCGGCGGAGCACGACGCTGCCGCTGAGCTCACCCTGGCGGCGATGCACGGCGCGGCGGCGCTTCGGGTGCCGCTCGAGGTCAACCTCTCCTTCGGGCAGACCTGGGCCGACGCCAAGTAGACATCGGCCCCATGACCGACGCCGCCGACCGGACCGCCGCCAACCTCGCGCTCGTGCGCGACCTGTGGGAGGCGCTCGGCCGCCGCGACTTCGCTGCGGTCGCCGCCCACATGGCCCCCGACGGGCACTACGTCGACGTGCCCGTGCTGGAGGTGGACCCGGGGGCGTTCGGGCCTGCGCAGACCGAGGCCCGCCTCCGCCTCGGCATCGAGCCGCTCGTCAGCTACACCCAGCACGGCGGCACCATGGTCGCGTCGGGCGACGTCGTGATCTACGAGCACGCCGAGACCTGGGTGTGGGACGACGAGCACACCGTGCGGCTGCCGTTCTGCTCGGTCATGGAGGTGCGCGACGGCAAGGTGGCGCGCTGGTGGGACTACTGGGACCTGCAGACGCTCATGGGCGCGGCCCCCGCCTGGTGGGTCGAGCGCCTCGCCGCCGGCTACCAGTAGCGCCGAGCGGGCCCGTCGGCCCTCAGCGCAGGGGGAAGCCGACCTCGCGCTCGAGCTGGGCGAGCGCATCGTCGGGGTCCACCACCTTGATCGTGGCCATGCCCATCGCCGCGGCCGGCTTGAGGTTCACCCCGAGGTCGTCCAGGAACACCGCGTCGGTGGGTGCGATGCCCAGGCGCTCGCAGGCGAGCTCGTAGAACGCGGGCTCGGGCTTGCGGACGCCGACGGCGCTCGACTCGACCACCACGTCGAACATCGCGAGCAGCTCGTCGATGCGGGGGTCCGCCAGGGAGCCGAGCACGTTGTTGGTGAGCAGCCCGGTGCGCAGCCGCGCCGCGCAGCGTCGGACCGCCTCGACCATCTCGGGCCGGAGGTCGCCGGCCAGCAGCCCGAGCACGTCGGCGCCCGGGACCCGGTGGCCGAGCGCCGCGGACTCCTCGGCGAACAGCGCGTCGAACCCGGCGACGTCGACCTCGGCCCGCTCGAGTCGAGCCCACGCGTTGGTGTCGGGGTTGGTCGCGTTGACCTGGCGGAGCAGCCCCGGTGGCAGCCCGCGCTCGCGCTCGTAGCGGGCGAACGCGTCGAACGGGCTCGTGGCGATGACGCCACCGAAGTCGAACAGCACCGCGGTCCGTGGCACGCGGCGATGGTACGCGGGCGCGGCGAGCCCGACGGTCCCACGGCGCGTCGTCGTTTCCTGCTTGACTTTGCATCCTCATGTCCATCACGCACGTCATCGTCGACGGGTCGAACATCGCGACGGAAGGGCGTACCGCACCGAGCCTCAAGCAGCTCGACGAAGCGGTGCGCGCCCTCCTCGACGAGTATGGCGACCTCACCCTCACCGTGATCGTGGACGCGACCTTCGGCCACCGCATCGATGAGAGCGAGCGCGCCGAGTTCGAGGCGGGCATCGTCAACGGCGAGCTCGTCACGCCGCCAGCCGGTGCGATCGGCCGCGGCGACGCGTTCATCCTGCAGGTGGCCGACAAGGCCAACGCCACGGTCTTCTCCAACGACTCCTTCCAGGAGTTCCACGGCGCCTACGAGTGGCTCTTCGACGAAGGGCGGCTGCTCGGCGGCAAGCCGGTGCCCGGCGTCGGCTGGGTCTTCGTGTGGCGCACGCCGGTGCGAGGGCCGACCAGCCGCCGCGCCACCAAGGAGGCGCGCAGCCGCGGCAAGAAGCAGGGCACGTCGTCGGGGTCGGAGCTCGCCAACCTGCCCTTGCCGGTGCCGACCTCGCCACCGCCGGGCAAGCGCAAGCCGGCGCGCGCGGCCGAGGCCGACAAGAAGGCCAAGGCGTCGAGCTCCAAGAAGGCCGGCGCGTCGGTGGCGAAGGCCGCGGCCGAGCCAGCCGGTGCGTCGGACGCCGGCGACGCCAAGGGCGGTGGCGGGCGCAACCGCCGCCGCCGGGGTGGGACCAAGTCGGCGTCCACGCCGATCAACGAGCCCATGCCGTTCCTCCACTTCGTGAGCAACCATCCGGTCGGGTCCTCGGTCGAGGCCACGGTCGATCGGTTCTCCTCGCACGGCGCGTACGCCATCGTCGACGACGCGCAGTGCTACATCCCGCTGAAGGCGATGGCCGACCCGCCACCCACCAAGGCCCGCGAGGTGCTGACGGTGGGTGAGGTGCGGACCTTCGTGGTGGCGGCGTTCGACTCCCCTCGGCGAGGCATCGACCTCGCCGTCCCCGGGGTGTCATCCAGCACGGACGCCACGCCTTCTGCAACAGTTCTCCGCGGGGGCGTCGCCTCCGACGGGGAGACCCAACCAGCCGAGGAGGCACCCAGCATGGCAGTGAAGAAGGCTCCGGCGAAGAAGGCCGCAGCGAAGAAGGCTCCGGCCAAGAAGGCCGCAGCGAAGAAGGCGCCCGCCAAGAAGGCTGCGCCGGCCAAGAAGGCTCCGGCCAAGAAGGCCCCCGCGAAGAAGGCTCCGGCCAAGAAGGCTGCGCCGGCCAAGAAGGCTCCGGCCAAGAAGGCGCCTGCGAAGAAGGCTCCGGCGAAGAAGGCGCCTGCGAAGAAGGCGCCTGCGAAGAAGGCTCCGGCGAAGAAGGCGCCTGCGAAGAAGGCTCCGGCCAAGAAGGCTCCGGCCAAGAAGGCGCCGGCCAAGAAGGCTCCCGCCAAGAAGGCTCCGGCCAAGAAGGCGCCGGCCAAGAAGGCTCCCGCCAAGAAGGCGCCGGCCAAGAAGGCCCGCTGACCTTCGGGTAGCGGACTCCTCGTTGGTGGAGGGTCGGGCTGCGGCCCGGCCCTCCCGCCGCGAGCTAGGACGACGGCGAGGCCGCCCGGCGGTCCCGCCAGCGGGTGATCCAGCGTTCCAGCGTGGCTGGGTCGAGGGCCCCCGGGATGGCGAAGCCGTCGTCGAGGACCCAGGTGGGCGTCGACGTGATGCCGAGGTCGCGAGCTTCGGCCTCGGAAGCGTCGACGAGCGCTTCGGCGCGCCCGTCCTCGACCGCGGCGCGCGCCTCAGCCGCGGGTGCGCCCGACGATGCCACGAGCTCGTCGAGCACGGCGGGGTCGTCGAGGGCGCGCCCCTCGGCGAAGTGGGCGCGGAACAGCGCGGCGTGGAGGGCGTCGAACGACGCCTCGTGGTGGGCGCGCACCCACTCGGCCGTGGCCAGTGCCCGGCGGGTGTTGGGCATGCGCTCGGGCGCGCGCCAGGGGAGCCCGACCTCCTCGCACATGGCCGCGACCCGGGCGAAGGTGGGGGCGAGGCGCCCGTCGGGCCGGACCCGTCGTCCCTCCGGGCCGATCTCGGGGTGCAGCTCGTAGGGGCGGTGCACCACGGGCACCCCGAGCGCCGCCATCTGGGCGCTTCGGGCCTGGCCCACGTAGCACCAGGGGCACAGGTAGTCGCTCCAGCAGGTGGCGTGCACGGCCCGGATCGTAGGGCGGGGCGCGGGCGGTAGGGTCGCCGCCGTGCGGCTCGCCACCTGGAACGTGAACTCGTTGAAGGCCCGCATGCCGCGGGTCGAGGCCTGGCTGGAGGACGTCGCGCCCGACGTCGTCTGCCTCCAGGAGACCAAGTTGGCCGACGGTGCGTTCCCGGCCATGGCCTTCCAGGGGCTCGGCTACGAGTCCGTCCACCACGGCGAGGGCCGCTGGAACGGCGTGGCCATCTTGAGCCGGGTCGGGCTGGAGGCGCCGTCGTTCGGGTTCGGCCCCGGCGACGACGATCCGGAGGCTCGCCTCGTGTGGGCCACCTGCGGCGGGATCCGCGTCGCCAGCGCCTACGTGCCCAACGGGCGGGCGCTCGACCACGACCACTACCACTACAAGCTCGGGTGGCTGGCCAAGCTGCGGGCCCACCTCGACGAGCAGGGCGCCGCGGACGGCTCGGTGGTGGTGGCTGGCGACTACAACATCGCCCCGACCGACGACGACGTGTACGACCCGGCCAAGTTCGTCGACAGCACGCACACGAGCCCGGCCGAGCGGGCCGCGCTCGGCGAGCTGGAGGCGTGGGGGCTCGTCGACGTGTTCCGGCGGCTCCAGCCCGAGCAGAAGCTCTTCAGCTGGTGGGACTACCGCGCGGGGGACTTCCACAACCACCGCGGGATGCGCATCGACCTGGTGCTCGCCACCGAGGCGGTGGCGTCGCGCGCCACGTTCGCCACCATCGACCGCCAGGCGCGCAAGGGCGAGAAGCCCTCCGACCACGCGCCGGTCATCATCGACCTCGCCGACTGATCCCGGAGCCCATGCCGTGACCGACCCGACCGATCCCGATGCCCTGGCCGCGGCCGGCGACCTCGACACGCCCACCGAGGACCTCACCGAGTCGCAGCTCGAAGCTCGCCGCAACATCATCGCCCAGCGCATCGCGGCGGCCTCGAAGGTCGACGACGCCGACCTGTCGCCCCGGCGCCGGCGGCTCCAGAAGCAGCTCGCCGACCACCCGGCTGCTCGTGGACCGGTTGGTCGCCACCGACGCCCCCGACGACGTGATCGACGCCGCCCTCGAAGAAGGTGGCGTCGGCGGCAACTGCTCGAGGGCTTCCGCCAGGGCTCCCTCTACGGCTTCTCGGAGATGGCCAACGGGCAAGCGCGAGGGACCCGCTCTACGACCACAGCCCGCTGATCGGCATCGCCAACCCGCTGGCGCCACCGATGCACATCCGCAGCGAGGAGGGCGGCACCATCGTCGCCGAGGTGGTGTTCGGCCAGGCCTACGAGGGGCCGCCCGGCTGCGTCCACGGGGGCTACGTGGCTGCGTCGTTCGACGAGGTGCTGGGCGCCACCCAGTCGCTCTCGGGTGCTCCGGGCATGACCGGAACGCTCAGCATCCGCTACGAGTCGCCGACGCCATTGCAGGTCCCGCTGCGGTTCGAGGGGCGGCTGGTCGGC
The DNA here is from genome assembly GCA_046331115.1 of Acidimicrobiales bacterium. Classification (GTDB taxonomy): domain Bacteria; phylum Actinomycetota; class Acidimicrobiia; order Acidimicrobiales; family Iamiaceae; genus Aquihabitans. Next base: position 86,989 of record JAXLRJ010000009.1, on the reverse strand, counting down.
ACCGAGCGGCGCAAGATCTTCACCGAGGGCGCCTGCTACGCCGGCGACCGGCTCACCACCGCCCAGGGCATCTTCATCTCGATGGAGCCGGGCCAGTTCCTAGACCTGCTCGCCGGCCGCGAGCGCGCCAAGCCGACCTCCGCTGGCCGCGGCGGGCGTCGTCGCCCGCTACGAGGAGGAGCCGAGGAAGCGGTCCACCGCCGGCGCCTCGGCCTCGAGTGCTCGCCCAGCCCGCTCACGATGGCCTGCTCCGCGCCCGGCCACAGCGGCGCCTTGACCTTCAACTCCCCGGCGACCACCCGCCGGGCGCGCCGTCGGACGGCGAGAGCTGCACCGTGCCGGAGGCGGCCGAGGCGGTCGGGGTAGTGGTCCGGCACGAGGCGGAAGGTGGTGGTCCCCCGGTCGAGGTGGTGCTCGGACTCCTGCACCCAGGTGAGCCGCTCCGGGTCGACGACCGCCGTGACCGCCGCCGGGAGGTCCCGGTGAAGGCGAACCGGATGGCGAAGCGGGCGGTGTCGCCGTCTCGCTGGTGGTCGAGCACCTCGATGTGGCCGAGCTTCCCGGAGGCCCACGAGCGTCGGGTAGAGCGCCGGATCGGCATAGGCCTCGTCCACGGTGCGGCGGGTGGGCGAAGCGTTGGGTCAGCTTTCGAAGCGCATGGCGTCCGGTCCGCAGGTCAGGTGTCGGCGAGCGTGCCGGTCTGCTCGGCGACGATCGCCAGCAACCTAGCCCCGTGGCGCTCCCGGGCCGGGGACCGATGTCGGCCAGCGCCGCCAGGTCGTCCTCGTTCAGGGGCGGGTGACCAGCGCCTCGAGCGCCTTGTCCGACAGGACCACCGTCGGGCGCACGCCGGCGCGGCGGGCCTGCTCCTCCCGCCACACCTGCAACGTGGCGGAGCTGGTGGGCATCGTGGATGGGGTCGACGCCCGCCGCCGTCGGCCCGAGCGCCACCCGCGGGCTGCGCAGTGCGGCGCGGGTCGGGAGCCGTGCGCACCTCGGCGGCCAGCTCGGCGACGGCGTCGCGCACCCAGGCCAGGAACGGCGAGGGCACGCGCTCCACGGACTGGGGGCGAAGGTCCGCTGCGCGGCCATGTGAGCCGCAGCACGTCCACCAGCAGGTCACCGCGACGTAGAGCCGCTGCTCCTCGGCCTTGGCCTCGGCGGTCCGTGCGTGGGTGATCGGCACCAGGCCCTTCGAGGCCGGCGACGTGGACGATGGGCCACTCGAGGCCCTTCGCGACATGGAACGAGGCGATCTGGACGGCGTCGCGCCCTTGGCCGTCGTCGTCCTGGGCGTGGCGCGCAGCCAGGCGCCGAAGCTGTCGGTGCGGGCGTGGAGCTCCACCGCCAGCAGGTCGCGCCCAGCCGCACGACCTGCTCGTAGGCGGCAGGCGCCGGCCGCGGCCGAGTGCTCGTCGGCAGGCCCGACCGGGGCGCCCTCGTCGTCGGTCCGGCATCGAGCTCGGCCAGCTCGTCTCGCTGGCGACCGATCGGCGTGTCCAGGTCCGCCAGGGTGGTCGCCAGCGGCTCGGCCAGCTTGTCCAGGCGTCGCAGCAGGTCGCGGACGTCTGGCTCGTCGAGCAGGGTCCGCGCCGCGGACGCGGTGGGGATGCCCGCCCGACGGAAGGTGGCCTCGAGCACGGCGGCCTGGGCGTTGGTGCGGACCAGCACGGCCTGCGACCCCCACGCCGCCCGGGCCCGTGCAGGTCGTGGATCGCTCGGGCGATGCCGTTGGCCTCGTCCTGGTCCGTGGCGTAGCCGGTGATCGTGGGCATCGCCCCGTCCTGGCGCTCGGCCCGCATGCCGTGGCCCGCGCCTGGCCCGCGGCGCCCGCCGGCCAGCACGGCGCCGGCGACGCAGGACCTGGGGCGTGGAGCGGTAGGAGTGCTCGAGCTCGACCACCTCGGCCCCGGGGTGGTGGCGGGCGAAACCCGCCAGGAACAGGCCGTCGGCGCCGTTCAGCCGTAGATGGCCTGGTTGGGGTCGCCCACCACCCGCAGGTCAGGCGGTCGCCCAGCCACGCGCGCAGCAGGCGCTCCTGGAGCGGGTTGAGGTCCTGGTACTCGTCGACGAACAGGTGGCGGAACCGCCAGCGCTGTGCGGCAGCGAACGACGGGTCCCGCTTCGATGGCGTCCGCGCACTGGCCGAGCAGGTCGTCGAAGTCGACCAGCCCCCGCTTGCGCTTCTCCTGCTCGTAGCAGCGGTACCACTCGGCCACCCGCTCGTGCGGCACCGGGATCCGGCGGTCGGCCTGGGCGGCAGCGGTGGGGTAGCGGTCTGGCGAGACGAGGCGGGCCTTGGCCCGCACTCGATCTCGGTGGCGAGGTCCCCCAGGCGCGGCGCGGGTGGTGGAGCCGAGGATGCGGGCCAGCACCCGGCCCTTGCGGTCCAGCAGCGTCAGCGCGGCGGTGCCCTCGGCCGCCCAGCAGGCGCGCAGCTGCGCATAGGCCACTGGCGTGGAACGTGCCGGCCGCCGGCAGGTCTCGCAATCCGAGAAGCGCGCAGGCGGGCGTCGAGCTCCTCGGCTGCCTTGCGGGTGAAGGTGATGGCCAGGACGTGGCGGGGATCCGCGCTGCCGGTCAGGCAGCGGTGGGCGATGCGGCGGGTGAGCACCCTCGTCTTGCCGGAGCCGGCGCCGGCCAGGATCGCCAGGGGCTGCGCCGGTGACGGCGACGGCGCGCTGCGAGGAGTCGAGCCCATCGAGCAACCGGTCCGGATCCACGCCGGCGAGCGTAGGGCAGGATCGGGACGGGTGTTCGGTGCTGCCGTAGGCTGCCGCCGTGGCCTTTCCCCGACAGCTCCTGAACGACAACGAGGACATCGTCCTCGACCTCCGACCGCACTGGCTCTTCATGGCCCTGTCGACGGCCGTGTTCGTTGGCGTCCTGCTGCTCGGCATCCTCGCCGTCATCATCTGGAACCCCACCGGCTTCTGGGATGCCCCGGTCAACTGGCTTTCCGCGCTCATCGGCTTCGTGGCCGCGCTGGTCTGGGTGGTGCTCACGTACCTGCGCTGGGTCAACACCCACTTCGTCCTCACCACGGACCGCATCATCAATAACGAGGGCATCGTCCGGAAGCGGGGCGTCGACATCCCGCTCGACCGGGTGAACACGGTGATCTTCCACCAGAGCCTGCTGGAGCGGATGCTCGGCGCCGGGGACCTCATCATCGAGTCGGCCTCCGAGACGAGCGCGAACAACTTCAAGAACGTCCGGAAGCCGAACATCGTGCGAAGGAGATCCACGTCCAGATGGAGGCGAACGAGAACCGGAAGTTCGACCGCATGCGCGGCGTTGCCGGCCCGGCCTCCCGTGTGACGACCCCCCGGGAGCTCACCATCCCCGAGCAGATCGACCCGCTCTCCGAGCTGCACCAGCTTGGCCGATGCTCTCCGACGCCGAGTTCGCCCGCAAGAAGAGCGAGCTGCTCGACCGGATGTAGCGGGCCCCGGCGGCGGCGACGGCGATTCGGTCAGCGCGTGGCGTGCGCGCCGCCGGCGGCGTGCACGGCCAGCCCTCGTCGAGCGCGCCGGGCGCCGTGAGCACCACGACGCACCCGCCGAAGCCCGCACCGGTGAAGCACCTTGTCCACCCCGGTGTGGCCCACAGCCGCTCGACCAGCGCGTCGAGCACCCGGGGTGGACACCTCGGTCGTGTCGCGGAGCGACTCGTGGCTCGCCCGCATGGCCGTGCCCACCGAGCCGAGGTCGCCGGCCCGAGGGCGCGGCACCGCGGCGCGGACCCGGCCGTTCTCCGCGATCACGTGGCGCGCCCGGCGGCGCAGGACGTCGTCGTCGAGCGCGTCGGCTGCCCGGCCGGGTCGTCGAGCAGGCGCAGCGGGCCGAGCACCTGCTCGGCGGCCTCGACCGCCGCCCGGCGCTCGCCGTGCGCGCTGTCGGCGAGCTGGCGCGGCTGGCCCGGTGGATGACCCGCACCTCGACACCCTCGGGCACGGGGACCGGCGTCACCACCAGGGTGTAGCCAGTCGATCAGCAGCGCGTGGCCGGCCACGCCGCCGGCGGAGGCGAGCTGGTCCATGATCCCGCAAGGCACGCCCGAGGCGCGCTGCTCGGCCCGCTGGCAGAGCCCGGCGAGCTTCGAGGTGGTGCCCTCGGCCGACGCCAGCGCCACCGGCACCTCGAGGGCTGCGCTGGAGGAGAGCCCGGCCCCGACAGGGAGGGTGGTGGTGACCGTCCCGGTGAACCCGGTGGCGGGCCGCAGCTCGGCGACGACGCCGGCCACGTAGCGCGCCCAGCCGGGCTCGGCGGTCGCGGGATCGGCGACGTCGAGCGCCACCATGGCCGGCTCGGGCTCGTCGGCCGAGCGCAGGACGACCCGGTCGCCCCGGGGGTGCCGGTGACCGTGGTGGCGAGGTCGATGGCCATGGGGAGGACGAGCCCACCGCTGAAGTCCGTGTACTCGCCGATCAGGTTGACCCGGCCGGGGCCGACGGCGGTGACCGGGGAAAGCGTCCGCTGCGCTCTGCGCCTCGACCGCTCGGAGGTTGGCGGCGGCGTCCTCGGGCGGGACCGGGTTGAGGTAGGCACCGCTGCCCAGCTCGGCGCCGGCCACGTAGCGCATCACCCCCGGCGCCCGGTGGGGCCCGATGATCTCCACGTGCATCCAGGCCTGGGGCCAGTCCCCGCCGTCGAAGGGCCCGCTGGTGGACGTAGAGCATGTAGGGCATGGAGTGGGTCGAACACGCCGGCCAGCCGGCGCAGCGCCTCGGCCAGCACCGAGCCGAGCGCACGTCGCGGTCGCCGTCGTCGAGCGACGGCAGGTCGAGCCGCTGCTCGATCGGTGCCACCCGCATCCCGTACGGGTAGACCGCGGCGGAGGGGACCCACGCCGCCAGCCGTCGCGCTCGACCACCACGAGCTCGGGCCGGTCCTCCAGCAGCCGGTGCCCCTCGGCGAGGCGGCGCAGCTCCGTGGCGGGCAGCGCCGGCACGTCCGGGTACGTGTAGATCTGCCCGTGCGGGTGGGGGATGGTGGCGCCCACCTCGGCGCCGTTGTTCTCGAAGACGAGCACGTAGGCCAAGTCCTCGCGGGCGCCCAGGGCGGCGGTGCGCTCGGCCCAGAGGTCGACCACCTTGCGGAGGTGGGACGCCGGCAGGGTGCGCAGCTCGGCGTCGTGGTCCGGGCTGAACAGCACGACCTCGCAGCGATCGTCCGGGAACGACGGCCAGCGGTTGGTGAACGCCTTCACCTCGTAGGGGTCGGGCGCCTCGACGCCGCCCACGCAGAACGGGCAGCCCGACGTGGGCCGGTTGGGGCGCTTCTGACGGCTGCCGGTGACCTGCACCTGGACGCCGGTGAGCGGATCGATGCGCAGCTCCATCGGCGGGCAACCTACCGGTCGGGGCATCGGGGGGGCGGCTACGGTGCGCCCATCGTACGGAGCCAGGAGGCGGACATGGCAGGTTGGGCGAAGGTGCACCGTTGGCTGGTGCTGGGTGCAGCGGTGCTCGGCATCGCGGTGGTGCTGCCGGAGGTGGTCGTCACCCCGCAGCCGGCGGCCGCCGAGGTGACCAGCGGCGACCTGCTGATCGACGAGGTCGGCGGCCACGTGTTCGCCGCCCACAACGACGTGGTCGAGGTGTTCGACCTCGACGGCGCGCTGGTGGACACCGTCACCGGTCAGACGGGGGTGCGCGACATCGTGCTGCACGGCCGCGACCTCTACGTGCTCGCCACCGGCGCGAACCGCATCAACCGGGTCGACGCCGACACGTTCGACGTGCTGGGCGGCTGGTCCATCTCGACCACGCCCTACGCCGCGGCGATCGCGTGGAGCAACGGCAAGCTCTGGTACACGTACGGCAACCAGTGGAGCGGTGGGCTGGCGAGCCTGAGCCCGGCCACCGGCACGATCGCGACGCCGTCGACGGGCTTGTACGCCGGGGGCGACATCGTGGCCACCGAGTCGCCCGCTCGCGTCTACGTGCTGGACCGTGGATTGAGCCCGAGCAAGATCCACTCGTTCGACATCACCACCGATCCGCCCACGGCGCTCGCCACCAGCCCGCACTCGAACGCCTGCGGCAACGGGCGGCGCCTGGCGATGCTCCCCGACGGCTCCAAGGCGTGGACGGCCTGCGGTGCGCCGTACCAGTTCAACCAGTGGAACCCGGCGACCCTGGCCGAACCGGCCACCTCCTACCCGGCGACGCCCTACCCGAACGCCATCGCGGTCTCGCCCGACGGCGCCTACCTCATCGGCGGCACGCAGTCCTGGTACGACAAGGACGTGTGGCTCTACGCCGTCGGCAACACGTCGGCCGTGCGGTCGTGGGAGATCGGCAGCACGGACGTCGGCCTGGTCGAGGGCATGGTTGCCGTGTCCTCTGGCGGTGCGCGGGCGTACGCCATGACGGAGTCCGGTGTCCTGAAGGTGTGGGACCAGCGACCGTCGATCACGTCGGTGTCGCGCCACGTGCTCGAGGGCACGCCGGCGTCGGTGGACCTCGTGGGCTCCCAGCTCTCGGACGTGACGTCGGTGTCGATCGATGGCACGCCGGCCACCTTCACCGTCGCGAGCGATTCCCTCATCCACCTGTCGGTTCCGTCCCTCGCCGCGGGCGACCACGTCGTGCGGGCCACCAGCCCCTGGGGCAAGGGCGACGCCACGCTGGTGGCCGCTGCCGTGGCGCCAGACGCGCCCAGCGCGCCGTCCATCACCGGCACCGGCGTGCGCAGCGTGTCGCTGTCGTGGAGCGCGCCGCCAGCCCACGGCCACCCGATCACCTCGTACACGGTGCGCGCCTACCTCGACGGCTCGAGCTCGGTCGCCGCCACCGCGACGGTGGCCACGACGTCGGCCACCGTCACCGGCCTGATCTCCGAAGAGGCCTACCGGTTCAAGGTCGCCGCCACCTCGGTCGGTGGCACCGGCGCCTTCTCGCCTGCCTCGGACCTGGCCATCGCCGGCGACCCTGACCTGGGCCCGTTCGCCAGCATCGGCGACCTGGTCGACCAGCTCGGCAAGGACACCTTCGGCCGCCCCCTCACCTCTGGCGAGCGCAGCACGGCCGTCGGCCAGTTGGCGACCGGCGCGACCACGCCAGCCGACCTGCTCGGCCAGTGGCGACGCAGCGGCGATGCCACCGGCTCGGTCGATCCCGTCGCCCGCATCTACCGGGCCACGTTCCTCCGCAACCCGGACCGCAGTGGGTTCGACTACTGGGTCGCCAAGAAGCGCAAGGGCGCCCGGCTCGCAGCCATCGGCGACACCTTCGCACGGTCCTCGGAGTTCGTGCGGCGCTACGGCACCCTCTCGAACCGGGCCTACGTGGAACGGCTGTACCAGAACGTCCTGGGCCGCACCGGCGATCCTGCGGGCATCGCGTACTGGCAGGCGAAGCTCGACACCAAGGCCAAGACCCGCGGCGACGTCCTGGTGGGCATGTCCGAATCGAACGAGTACAAGCGCAAGCAGGCCGCCACGGTCGACGTGGCCGTGCTCTACCTGCAGCTGCTCCGGCGCCAGCCGACGAGCGCAGAGCTCTCGGCGGGCACCTCGTCCCTCGACGGTGGTGGGTCGGTGGGCGACCTGGCCTGGACGCTGGTCGACAGCCCCGAGTACGCGTCCCGGCTGGGCTAGCTGCCCCCGGGACCGCCCGGCCGACCCGCAGCACTCGGGCCGCGGTGGGGGCGGCCGGTAGCGTGGTCCGGCCATGGCCACCTACCACCTGGTCACCCTGGGCTGCCCCAAGAACGAGGTCGACAGTGCGAAGCTGGTCGGTCGGCTCGGCGCGGACGGGTACCAGGCGGCCGCGAGCCCGACGGCGCCGACCTCCTGGTGGTGAACACGTGCGCCTTCATCGGCGAGGCCCGCCAGGAGTCCGTCGACGCCATCTTGGCCCTGGCCGAGCACAAGGCCGACGGGGCCCGCCTGGTGGTGACCGGCTGCATGGCCGAGCGCTACGGGCAGGAGATCGCGGAGGCCATCCCGGAGGTCGACCTGGTCGCCGGCTTCGGCGAGGACCTCGGCGGCCACCAGCACCACCAGGTGCCAGCCGGGGGCGGTGCGGTCACCCTGCGGCGATCGGTCGCAAGCCGAGCGTCCTGGACTTCGACCTGCTCAACCTGCCGCGGCCCCGCTCGTCGCTCCGTGGGCGTACGTGAAGGTGGCCGAGGGGTGCGATCGAGCCTGCGGGTTCTGCGCCATCCCGAGCTTCCGAGGCCCCCAGCGCAGCCGGTCGATGGCATCGATCCTGGCCGAGGTCGAGCAGCTCGAGGCCCAGGAGATCGTGCTGGTCGCGAGGACCTGGCCGCCTACGGGCGGGACCAGGGCGTGGGCGACCGCTCGATCGTGCCCCTGGTGCGCGCGGTCGCCGAGCGCGCCCGTGGACACGGCTGCTCTACCTGCCTCGGACCTCACCGACGGGCTGATCGACGCCATCTGCGACACCGGCGTGCCGTACTTCGACCTGTCGCTCCAGCACGTGTCGCCGCCGCTCGTGCGACGGATGCGCCGATGGGGCAACGGCGAGCGCTTCCTGCGCCGCATCGCAGACATCCGCGCACGGGAGCCCGAGGCGGCGTTCCGGTCCAACTTCATCGTCGGCACCCCGGCGAGACCGAGGAGGACCACGACGCGCTGCTGCGTTCGTCGACGAGGCCGAGGTCGACTGGTGCGGCTTCTTCGCCTACTCGCCCGAGGACGGCACCTACGCGGCCGACCTCGACGGCCAGGTGGACGCGGAGCTCGTGGCCGAGCGCCTGGCCGAGCTGCGAGAGCTCCAGGACGCCATCACCGCAGCAAAACGTGACCGATTGCTCGGTGCGCGGGTCGAAGTGCTCGTGGACGCTCCTGGCACCGCGCGGTCGCACCGCGAAGCACCCGAGATCGACGGCGTCATCTCCGTTCCGGACCACCTGGTGCCTGGTACGTTCGCCAGCGTCACCGTCACGGGCGCCCTCGGCCCGGACCTGCAGGCCCAGCCATGACCGCACCGGACGCGCACACCCCGACGCCCCTGGAGGACGAGGACCGCTACGGCCCCGGCGCGCTCGTGACCCCGGCCAACGCCATCACGATGATGCGCCTGATCCTGGCCCCGGCGCTGCTGGTGATGATCGTGCGGGAGCCCACGTCGTGGGCCTCGGTGATCTTCTGGACCGTGCTCGCCTTCAGCGACGGGATCGACGGCCACCTCGCCCGCAAGCACGGCACCACCCGATCGGGGGCCTTCCTCGACCCGCTGGCCGACAAGGTGCTGGTGCTCGGTGCCATGTTCGCCCTCGTCGCCGCTGGCCGCTTCTGGGTGGTGCCCGTCGCCCTGATCGCGGTGCGCGAGGTCGCGGTCAGCCTCTACCGCACCCACCTGGCCCGCGAGGGCCTCGCCGTGCCCGCCCGCTTCACCGGCAAGGTCAAGACGGTCGTGCAGGAGCTCGCCGTCGGCCTGGCGCTGCTGCCGATCACGGGCGACTACCACCTCCTCGCCACCGTCGTCTTGTGGGGGGCGGTCGCCCTCACCTGGATCTCCGGCATCCAGTACCTGCTCGACGGGCGCAGCGCCGCCACGCACCTCGGGCACCGCACCGCCACCACCTGATCCCCGAAGCCGATGCGCTGACGGGCCGGCGGGCTGGTGGGTCGGCATGACCGGCGCGCTGGTGGGTAGGGGAGCCGTCCGTGGAACCGGACGTCGATGTCGTGGTGGTGGGGGCCGGACTGGCCGGCCTGGCCTGCGCCGCCAGGGTGGTGGCCGACGGCCGCACGGTGGCGGTGCTCGAGGCTGGCGACGGGGTGGGCGGACGGGTCCGCACCGACGCAGTCGACGGGTTCCTGGTCGACCGCGGGTTCCAGATCCTCCTCACCGCCTACCCGGAGCTGGCCCGCCAGCTCGACGTGGCGGCGCTCGGGCTCCACCGGTTCGACCCAGGTGCCCAGGTCTGGCTGGGGGCGGGCTTCGCCCGGGTGAGCGACCCGGTCCGTCGCCCGCAGGACGCCCTCTCGACGGCGCGAGCCAACATCGGCTCGCTCGTGGACAAGCTGCGCATCGCCCTCCTGCGCCGCCGGCTCGTCGTGGGTGACCCGGTGGCCCTGCTGCGCCAGCCGGACCGCACCACGATCGACGCCCTGCGCGCGGCGGGCTTCTCCGACGAGGTGGTCGACCGCTTCTTCCGTCCGCTGCTGGGCGGCATCCAGCTGGACCTGTCGCTGCGCGGATCGGCTCGCATGTCCGAGGTCATCTTGCGGACCCTCGCCGTGGGCGATGCCGCCGTCCCCGCCTCGGGCATGGGGGCCATCCCCGCCCAGCTCGCCGACCGCCTGCCCGGCGGTGCCGTGCGCCTCGCCCACCGCGTGGACCACCTCGACGGCACCGCCGCGGTGCTGGCCGACGGCGGGCGGGTGCAGGGTCGGACGCTCGTCGTGGCCACCGAGGGCCCGGCGGCCGCTCACCTGCTCGGCGGGCAGGTCGCCGACCCGGGCTCCAAGGCGGTGGTCTGCGCTGTGGTTCGCCGCCGACGAGCCACCGGTCCGGGGTCGGTCGATCCTTCTCGACGGCGTCGGCACCGGCCCCGCGGCCAACGTGGCCGTGATGTCCGAGGTCGCCCTGTCCCACGCCCCGCCCCGGCCGCCACCTGGTGGTGGCCGCGCCCGGGGACGAGCCCGAAGGCCTGGAGGGCGCCGTGCGGCAGCAGCTCCGCTGGTTCGGGCCGATGGTCGACCGGTGGGAGGTCATCGCCCACCACCGCATCGCCCACGGCCAGCCGCTGGCCCGGGTGCCGTTCGCCCCCAAGCAGGCGGTCGCCCTGGGCGAGGGCCGGTACGTGGCCGGCGACCACCGGGACACCCCCTCCATCCAGGGCGCGCTGTTCTCGGGTCGGCGGTGCGGGGAGCGAGTGGTCCGAGACCTCGGCCCCTAGGGTGCCAGCCATGCGCTGCGAGGTCGTCGCCATCGGAACCGAGCTGCTCCTGGGGCAGATCGTGGACACCAACTCGTCGTGGATCGGCGAGCAGCTGGCCATCGCCGGCATCGACTCGCTCCACCAGACGAAGGTGGGCGACAACCTCGGGCGGATGGTCGAGGTCCTGGAGCTCGCCCTGTCCCGGTCGGACGCGGTGATCTGCTGCGGCGGGCTCGGCCCCACCCAGGACGACATCACCCGCCAGGCCATCGCCCAGATCATGGGGGTGGACCTCGAGCTCGACGAGGACGTGGCCGCTCGGATCGAGGCCATGTTCACCAGCCGCGGCCGGCGCATGCCGATGAACAACCTCCTCCAGGCCGAGGTGCCGGTGGGGGCCACGGTGATCCGGGACCCGCAGCCGGGCACGGCGCCCGGGCTCATCTGCCCAGTGGTGCGCGACGGCGTGGAGAAGGTCGTCTACGCCGTCCCCGGCGTGCCCAGCGAGATGAAGCTGATGGTGGCGAAGGCCATCCTGCCGGACCTGCAGCGCCGCAGCGGCTCGACCGCCACCATCTTCAGCCGGACGCTGCGCACCTGGGGCGAGAGCGAGAGCGGCCTCGCGGAGCGGCTCGCGGGGCGCATCGCCGTGCTCGACGGGTCGGGCAACCCGACCCTGGCGTACAACGCGTCGGGCATCGAGGGCATCAAGCTGCGCCTCACCGCCAAGGGCGCCGATGAGGCCGAGGCCGAGGCGCTCGTGGCCGAGGAGGAGCGCGAGATCCGCGCCATCCTCGGCGACCTGGTGTTCGGCGTGGACGACGAGACCATGGAGGCGTCGGTCCTCGCCGAGCTGCGGGCGCGGGGCCTCACGCTCGGGCTGGCGGAGTCGCTCACCGGAGGGATGATGGGCTCCCGGATCGTCGACGTGGCCGGGGCGTCGGACGTGTTCCGCGGCTCGATCGTGTCCTATGCGTCGGACGTGAAGTTCGACGTCTTGGGCGTGCCTGAGGGACCGGTCGTGTCGATGGAGGCGGCCGCCGCCATGGCCGCGGGGGCGCGGCGCGTGCTCGGCGCGGACGTCGGCATCGGCGTCACCGGCGTCGCCGGCCCCGACGAGCAGGACGGCCAACCGGTCGGCACCGTGTTCGTCGGCATCGACCTCGGCCCCGCCAGCGGCGACGCTGGCCCGGAGGCGTTCCACGTCCCGCTGTTCGGCGACCGCCTGCAGATCCGGCAGTTCGCGGTGATCACCGCGATGAACGCGCTGCGGCTGAAGCTCAGGGCCCTGCCGGCGTAGGCGGGACGCCCGCGGCGGTGGTCGCGGCCGCGCTGGCCGCCAGGGCCGCGGCGCGGAACGCGTCCGCGGCGGGGGAGAGGGGACCGGTGCGGCGGACGAGCACGACGTCGCGTTCGATCGGCGGCTCGAGGCGCGACCGTGGTGCCGAGCTGCGCGGCGGCGCGGGCGAGTGGCTCGGGGAGCACGGCGGCCCCAGCCCCCGCCATCACCAGCGGGGACGATGGCCTCGCGGTGCTCGGTGACCACCCCGATGCGGGATCAGTTCTCCGGGTCCACCTGGCGCGCAGCGCCGCGCCGAGGAGCCGGCGGGTGGAGGTGCCAAGCGGGGTGGTGATCAGGGGGAAGTGCGCGAGGCGGGCGACCGACAGGGCCCGGGACTCGGGGGATCGGGGTGCCGGGCGGCAGGACGGCGAGCAGCCGCTGGGTGCCGAGCCGGTCAGTGGCGAGGTGGCGGTCGTCGGGCGCCGCGTCGCCGAGGCCGAGCTCGGCGGCCCCCGATCGCACCAGGGCGGCGACGCCATCAGCGTCCTCGGGCTCGCTGATGCGCACGAGCACGTTGGGGTGTGCCGCGCGGAAGCGCCCGACGAGCTCGACGAGGGGCTCGACCACGAGCGTCGGCAGCGACACCACGTCGAGGTGGCCGCGTGTGAGCCCGGCGACCTGGCCGACGGCGGCGCGCGCGATCTCCGCGTCGCGGAGCATCCGGCGCGCCGGCTCGACGAACGCCTCGCCGGCGGGGGTCAGGGCCACCTGGCGACCGATGCGGTGGAACAGCTCGGTGCCCAGCTCGCGCTCGAGCGAGGCGATGGCCTGCGAGAGGGCGGGCTGGCTGACCGGGATCGAGGCCGCGGCCGCGGTGAAGGTGCCGTGGTCGACCACCGCGACCACGTAGGCCGCCTGGCGAAGGTCCATAGGCACAGCTTATGTAGTTCATCATTGCCTCGTCTTGGACTTCTCGTTTGTCCTGCCGCACGATGGGAACGTGCCCACCCACCTCGCTCGTGATCGTCCTGCTCGGCGCAGCGATCGGCTTCCTGGCGGGCTCCTGGGCAAGGGTGGCTCGGCCATCGCCACCCCGCTGCTGGTGGCGGTCGGCATCCCCCCGGCTCGTCGCCCTCGCCGCACCCTTGCCGGCCACGGTGCCCGGCACCCTGGTGGCGGCGGACAGCTACCGCCGTCGGGGACTGATCGACCGGCGCGCTGGTGTGGTCGCTCGCCGCCGGCGTGCTCCGCCACGATCGTCGGCGCCTTGCTGTCCAAGGTGGTCGACGCCGGCGACCTCGTGCTGGTGACCGACGCGATCATCGTGGCGCTCGGCGTGCGGATGCTGCTGGCCGGCGCCCAGGAGGCGGCCGAGGGCGAGCCGGCCGAGCAGACCATCCTGCGCATTCTCGGTCGTCGCCACATCGTCGGGCTGGCCGGCGGCCTTGCTCGCCAACAGCGGCGGGTTCCTGCTCGCCCCGCTGTTCATCGCCGTGCTCGGCCTGCCCATCAAGCCGGCGCTCGGCACCTCGCTCGCCGTCGCCGCGGTCCTCGCCGTCCCCGGCACCCTGGTGCACCTGTGGCTCGGCCACCTCGACGCTGCGGTGGTCATGGCCTCGCCGTCGGCTCGGTCCCGGGCTCTCGCGGCTGGGGGCCAAGGTCGCCCTCCGCACGGACCCGTCCCGCCTCGAGCGCGGTACGGCGCCGCCCTGGTGCTGCTCGGCAGCGCCTTCCTCCTCGGCGCCCTGCGTTGAGCGGCGGGCGCCGGGCACCTCCCACCTGCCCGACGCCGCACCGACCCTCCGGATGCCCGTCCCGCCCGGGCATCCGGAGGTCCGCGCCCCGGCACGGACGAGCGGTGGGGGCGGGGGCGGCGGAAGGCCGCGGCGAGAAATCCCCGAGGAAGGTGCTTGCCACGAACACCTGTTCGAAATACCATGCGTGTCGTTCCGGACGCCCGGAGCGCCCCGAGGGGAAGGGTCGTGCGGCTTCGCTGTCAGACCCCTCCGTAGGGTCCAACGCATCGGATCGCTGCGTTCGCCGCAGCCACCAAACCGTGGTTCACGAAAGGGAAGAACGCAGTGGAACGAGACAAGGCACTCGACATGGCCCTCGGGCAGATCGAGAAGCAGTTCGGCAAGGGCTCGGTCATGCGCATGGGCGAGAAGGAGACGATGGCCATCGCCACCGTGCCCACCGGTGCGCTCGCCCTCGACATCGCCCTCGGCGTCGGCGGCCTGCCCCGCGGCCGCGTCGTGGAGATCTACGGCCCGGAGTCCTCGGGCAAGTCCACCCTCGCCATGCACGTGGTGGCCGAGGCCCAGCGCAACGGCGGCATCTGCGCCTACATCGACGCCGAGCACGCCATGGACCCGGTCTACGCCGCCAACATCGGCGTCGACATCGACGAGCTGCTCATCTCCCAGCCCGACACCGGTGAGCAGGCCCTCGAGATCGCCGACATGCTCGTGCGCTCGGGGGCGCTCGACGTGGTGGTCATCGACTCGGTGGCCGCCCTCACCCCCGGGCCGAGATCGAGGGCGAGATGGGCGACAGCCACGTCGGCCTCCAGGCCCGCCTCATGTCGCAGGCGCTGCGCAAGCTCACCGCCAACCTCAACAAGACCCAGACCATCTGCGTCTTCATCAACCAGCTGCGAGAGAAGATCGGCGTGATGTTCGGGTCGCCCGAGACCACGCCGGGCGGCCGGGCGCTGAAGTTCTACTCGTCGGTCCGCCTGGACATCCGCCGCATCGAGTCCATCAAGGACGGCGTCGAGGTGGTCGGCAACCGCACCCGGGTCAAGGTGGTGAAGAACAAGGTGGCCCCGCCGTTCCGGCAGGCCGAGTTCGACATCATGTACGGCAAGGGGATCAGCCGAGAGGGCTCGCTGCTCGACATCGGCGTGGACCTCGGCCTCGTGAAGAAGTCGGGCGCTTGGTACACCTACGAGGGCGAGCAGCTCGGCCAGGGGCGGGAGAACGCCAAGCAGTTCCTCACCGACAACCCGGAGATCATGGTGGAGATCTCCGAGCGGGTGCTCCGCCAGGTCGGCATCGGCCAGTCGGACGAGGAAGAGCCGGTGGACCTCGACGCCGAGGTCGATCCGGACGACCTGCCCATCACCCTGGACTGACCCGTCCCGTGGGCGCCGCACCGGCGCCCCCGCCTGCTGGCCAACCCGCTCGTCGCTGCCGTCTGGTGGCGCTCGCGCCCGGGCATCGGTCGGCGCACCGTTCCCCCCACACCACGTCGAAGGCGTCCGGAGGCTGCTGGGCCCGGACGCCTTCGGCGCGCCCGGGCCAGGGTGTGGCCGGGCGTGCCCCGTAGACTCGTCGGGCCATGGCCGAGCCCACCGACACCTCCGACGCGCCGAGGCGCTACGTCGTCCGGACCTTCGGGTGCCAGATGAACGAGCACGACTCCGAGCGCATCGCCGGCCTGTTCGACGCGGACGGCATGGAGGCCACCGATGACGTCGAGGCCGCCGACGTGGTCGTGCTCAACACCTGCTGCATCCGAGAGAACGCCGACAACAAGCTCTACGGCACCCTCGGGCACCTGAAGTCGCTGAAGGACCGCCGGCCCGGCATGGAGATCGTGGTGGCCGGCCGCCTCGCCCAGAAGGACAAGGACGCGATCCGCAGCGGGCGCCCACGTGGACCTGGTGTTCGGCACGCACAACGTCCACCAGGCCACCGAGCTGCTGCACCGCAGCCGCACCGAGGGCCCGCTCACCGAGATCCTCGAGGCCACCGTCGCGGATGACCTCGAGCTGTTCCCCTCGGCCATGCCCGCCCGCCGCGAGCTTGGCCACGCCGCCTGGGTCACCATCCAGATCGGGTGCGACAACTCGTGCGCCTTCTGCATCGTGCCCGCCGTGCGTGGCGAGGAGATCTCCCGCCCCTACGAGCGCCTGGTCGACGAGGTGCGGGACCTGGCCGCCGACGGGGTCACCGAGGTCACCCTGCTCGGCCAGAACGTCAACAGCTACGGCCGGGACCTCACCCTCGCGGCCCGCCAGGCGGGCGAGGACGTGCGGGTCCGCCCGCTGTTCGCGGACCTGCTGCGCGACGTCGGGGCCATCGACGGCATCCGCCGGGTCCGCTACACCAGCCCCCACCCCAAGGACCTGCGCCCCGAGACCATCGCCGCCATGGCCGAGACGCCCGCGGTGTGCGAGCACCTCCACCTGCCGGTCCAGTCCGGCAGCGACCGGATCCTTGCCGCCATGCACCGCGGCTACACCGCCGAGCGCTACCTGGAGAAGCTCACGGCCGCTCGGGCCGCGATCGACGACCTGGCGGTCACCACCGACCTGATCGTCGGGTTCCCCGGTGAGACCGAAGACGACTTCGCCCAGACCCTCGAGCTGGCTGCGGCCGCCGAGTACGACTCCGCCTACACCTTCATCTACTCGCCCCGGCCCGGCACCGAGGCGGCCGAGCTCGTCGACCGGTTCGTGGACCCGAAGGTCGTGGGGGAGCGGTTCGACCGCCTCCGGGCCGTGATCGAGCGCTCCGCCCTGCGCAAGCACGAGGCCCGCATCGGCCGGGTCGAGGAGATCGTGGTCGAAGGCCCGTCGCGCAAGGACCCGTCGGTGCTCACCGGCCGGACCCGCCAGAACAAGCTCGTCCACTTCCCGTCCGCTGAGCCGATCCGGATCGGCACCTACGCCACCGTGCTCGTCACTGGCGCTGCCCCGCACTTCCTGCGCGGCGAGCTCCAGGAGGTCACCCTCCCGGCCCGCCACCGCACCCGCATCCCCGTCGCCGCCGGCTGACCATGAGCATCGGGTCGGTGTCGCGCGCCGACCTCGGCCTGTTCCCCCGACCTCGGGTGCTCGAGGTGCTGGGGCTCGGGCCGCTCGCCGACGCGTGCGCGCTGCGTACCTCGGTCGATCCCTCGCTGCCCGCCCAAGGCTTCGTCCTCGACGTCGATGCCGAAGGCGGCCGGCTCGCCCACGCGGACGACGCCGCCCTGCGCTACGGGACCAGCGCCTTCGAGCAGTTGGTCGGTGCACCGGTCGAGGGGCGGATCGTGGCCGTCCACGTCGAGGACCACCCCGACATCGCCGTGCGGGCGTTCATGCTCGACGTCAGCCGCGACCGGGTGCCGACCAGGGCCACGCTGGCCCGCTACGTCGAGGTCCTCTCGCTGGCCCGGGGCAACCAGCTCCAGCTCTACGTCGAGCACACCTTCGCCCATGTCGGCCACGAGGCGGTGTGGGCCGAGGCCTCGCCGCTCGACGCGGACGACCTGCGCTGGCTCGACGACCGCTGCGCGGCGGCCGGCATCGAGCTGGTGGTCAACCGCAACTGCTTCGGCCACTTCGAGCGGTGGCTGCGCCACCCGGCCTACCTGCCCCTGGCCGAGGCGCCCGAAGGGGCCGAGGTCGTGCCCGGCCTGGCCTTCCCGCCGTCGGTGCTGGCCCCGACGGCGGACAACGCGGCCTTCGCCCTGGCCCTGGTGCGCGAGCAGCTCGCCTGCGTGCGGAGCCGCTGGGTCAACATCGGGTGCGACGAGACCTTCGAGCTCGGGCGCGGTGCGAGCGCTGCCGCCTGCGCGGCGCGGGGCAAGGGCGCCGTGTACCTGGAGCACGTGCGGCGGATCGCCGACCCGCTGGTGGCCGACGGCTACGAGGTCCAGGTCTGGGCCGACGTGCTCCGGCGCCACCCGGAGCTGGCCGCCGGCCTGCCGGATGCGATCGTCCCGGTCGCCTGGCTGTACGAGGCGCCCGCTGGCCCGGGAGCGGGGCCCGAGCTCCCGCCGCTGTTGGTCGAGGTGCTCGACGGCCTCGGCATCGACACCGACACCTCGGGTGGCTTCGAGGCCAACGTGGCCCCGCTGGCGGAGGCCGGCATCCCGTTCTGGGTCGCCCCCGGCACCTCGGACTGGTGCTCGCTCGTCGGCCGGTGGGACAACGCCGTCGGCAACCACCTCGACGCCGCCGAGGCGGCGCGACGCCACGGCGTCGACGGCTGGCTGCTGACCGCCTGGGGCGACCACGGCCACCACCACCCACCGATCGTCACCTGGGCGGCGCTCCTCCACGGTGCTGCCGTCGCGTGGGGCCTCGACGCCAACCGTGACGTCGACGTGGCCGACGTCCTCGATCGCCACATCCTCGGCAGCGACGGGCTGGGCGGGGTGGTGGTCGATGCCGGCCGGCTCGCCGCCCGCACCGGCCGCCAGGGCTGGAACGCCAGCCCGCTGGCCGCCGCCCTCTTCCCGAACCTGCCGCTCATCGTCACCGGGCGCCCGGACCTCGATGCGGTCCGCGACGCCCTCGCTGCGGTCGACGACCAGCTCGGCCGGGTCGAGCGCCACCGGGCCACGTGCGCCGACGCCGACCAGGTCCAGGCCGAGCTCGTGGCCGCCCTCGGCCTGGCTCGCCAGGGGCTGTGGCGCCTGGCTGGGGACGCTGGCCCGTCGGTCGCCGACCGGGCCGGCGACCTCGCGGCGTGCATCGACCACCAGCGCGAGGCGTGGCTCGGCCGCGCCCGACCCGGTGGCCTGGCCGACAGCCTCGGCCACCTCGAGCGCACCCTCGCCGCCGACCGGGCGCAGCTCGATGGCTGATCCCGCCCATCGGCTCCTAACACCGGGCGCACCGCCGCCCCTGGCCATCGTCGGCACCACCGCCTCGGGCAAGTCGTCGCTCGCCATGGAGCTGGCCCGCCGGCGTGGCGACGTGGAGCTCGTGTCGGTCGACTCGATGCAGGTGTACCGGGGCATGGACATCGGCACCGCCAAGCCCACCACTGCCGAGCAGGCCGAGGTGCGCCACCACGTCATCGACCTCGTCGATCCGTGGGAGCCCTTCGAGGTCCACTCGTTCCAGCAGGCGGTGGCCGCTGCCCTCGCCGACATCGCCGAGCGGGATCGGCGCGCCGTGCTCGTGGGCGGCACCGGGCTGTACCTGCAGGCGGTCGTCGACGGCTTCGAGATCCCCGGCCGCTACCCGGAGGTCGCCGCCGAGCTCGACGCCGAGCCCGACACCCGCGCCCTCCATGCCCGCCTGGCGGAGCTCGATCCGGTGGCCGCCTCCCGGATGGAGCCCGACAACCGGCGTCGGGCGCTGCGCGCCCTGGAGGTCACCCTCGGCAGCGGTCGCCCCTTCTCCTCCTACGGTCCTGGCGTCGGCACCCACGCCGCCACGCCCATCCGGCTCCTCGGCGTGCGCTTGCCCCAGCCCGTCGTGGCCGAGCGCATCGAGGCGCGCTACCAGCAGCAGGTGGCCGACGGCTTCCTCGCCGAGGTCGAACGGCTCCATGCCGGGCCAGCCCTCAGCCGCACCGCCGCCCAGGCGCTCGGCTACCGGGAGCTGCTGGCGCACGTCACCGCCCGCGACGCCGGCGAGGTGGCCCCGAGCTTCGGCGACGCCCTCGACGAAGCGATCCGCCGCACCCGCGCCTTCGCCCGCCGCCAGCGCGCCTGGTTCCGCAGGGACCCGCGCATCACCTGGCTCGATGCCGAGCGGTCGCCCGACGAGGTGTGCGACGCGCTCCTGGCCGAGGCCGCCGCCCACTGGCCCAGCTGAGCCCGCCGCCCGCTGCACCCCACGGCACGACACCTCCGAGACAGGTCTGCGCAGCGCCGTGACCTGGGGCGCAGTACGGTCCCGGCATGGCCGACACGAGCACCCCCGACTTCGACCCGATCGCCTCCCCGACCACCTACGTGGCCGACAACCGCGAGCCGGCCTTCGTGCACGAGGCCGACATCGTCGCTGCCCGTGCCCGGCTCGACGGCTGGACCGACCGGCGGGGCGGCAAGCAGCCCAACGTGCTCGTCATCCTCATGGACGACGTGGGCTGGGGTGACTTCGGCTGCTACGGCGGTGGTGTCGCCGTCGGCGCCCCGACGCCCCACATCGATGCCCTCGCCCGCCGGGGCATGCAGCTCACCAGCGCCTACAGCGAGCCGTCCTGCACGCCCAGCCGAGCCACCCTGCTCACGGGTCGCATGCCGATGCGCCACGGCCTCCAGCGCCCGCCCATGTACGGCGAACAGGGCGGCCTCGAGGGCGAGATCACCCTCGCCGAGATGCTCAGCGCCAAGGGCTACGTCACCCAGTGCGTCGGCAAGTGGCACCTCGGCGAGAACCAGGCGAGCCAGCCCCAGCACGTCGGCTTCGACGACTTCTACGGCTTCCTCAGCGTGAGCGACATGTACACCGAGTGGCGGGACCCGTACTTCTTCCCCGAGATCGTCTACAACCGCGCCCGCACCGAGTGGGTCGAGAACCAGCCGTTCAACAAGTCGTTCGTGCACGCGACGCGCGGCGGCGAGCTCGAAGAGGTCGAGGAGGTCACCATCCCGGTGCTCTCCGAGCTGGACCAGAAGTGGTGCGCCTACTCGGAGGACTTCCTGCGGCGCATGGCCGGGGGCGACAAGCCCTGGTTCCTGTACCACAACACCCGCGGCGCCCACTTCGACAACTACCCGCACGAGGACTTCCTCGGGCAGAGCCCGGGCAAGCACCCCTACAAGGACACGATCGTCGAGCTCGACGCCATCGTCGGGCGCCTCGTGAAGACCCTGGAGGAGACCGGCCAGCTCGAGGACACCATCATCATGGTGACCTCGGACAACGGCCCCGAGATGGAGACCTGGCCCGACGCCGCCTACACGCCGTTCCGCTGCGCCAAGGGCTCCACCTGGGAGGGCGGCGTGCGCGTGCCGTTCGTGCTCGCGTGGCCCGGCGTCATCGAGGGCGGCCGCGTCAGCGACGGGATCTTCGACTTCAACGACATCGTCCCGACCGTCATGGCCCTCGCCGGGGCCTACGACGACCTGCCCCAGGACCGCTTCATCGACGGGGTCGACCAGACGAGCTTCCTCGTCGCTCCGGACGGCAAGAGCAACCGCAAGTACCACTACTACTGGCTCGGCCAGGCGTTCTCCGGGCTGCGCTGCGGCGAGTACAAGTGGATGATGAACGGCGTCGGCGACGACCCGATCAGCCAGCACGACGTGCACGGCACCGGTGGCTTCAGCGGCGTCGTCCAGAAGTATCCCTACGGCCGGCTCTTCAACCTGTACCTGGATCCGAAGGAGCAGCACTCCTACATGATCCGCAAGCTCGCCTACCAGGAGGCCCTCGTCGGCCAGGTCGGCAAGCACATCCGGACCTTCGCCAAGTACCCCGCCAAGCTCGTCGTCGGCATCAACGTCTGACGGTCGCACTGGGCGAGGACGCCTACGGGCTGCTCGTGGGTGGCAGGAGGTGCTGCAACCCTGTGACCAGCGCGATCGCCAGCGCCAGCAGGACCATCACGGCGAGGGCCAGGTAGAAGGGCCCGCCGACGCGTCGCCGGTAGCGGGCCGCCGACTCGGACGAGCCGAGGTTGCGGATGGATTGCGACCTCTGCCACGCGGCCAAGCCGCTCTCGCCCGGCGCGATCACCCGCCGGTCTACGGGGGGAGGCAGCGGCGGCACGACCGAAGGTGGCATCGGGCGAGGGCCACCCCAGACCTCGCCCGGTGGGAGGGCGGACGCGTCGTCGCCGTGGTGGAAAAGCCCGGGGTGCTGCTCGATCCCGCACCACGGGCAGGTCACCCGGCCATCGTCGCCGGCCGGTGGCAGGCCGCCCTGGCACCCGATGCACCCGCTCCACCTCGGTCCCCACGCCGCGAGCCTAGGACGGGCTTGGTGCGCGTCGGGGAGAATCTGGGTCAGGGTCGGGGGAGTTCCTGCGAGACTGTGTGGGCCATGACGGTTCGACTCACCAAGCACCACGGGCTGGGGAACGACTTCCTCGTCCACCTGACCGACGACCGCGCTGCGTTCGACGACCGCGACGCGTGGATCGAGCGCGCCCAACGGTGGTGCCACCGCCATCGGGGGATCGGTGCCGACGGCCTCCTCGTCGGCCTCCACGGGCCCGACGCCGGCGACGACGTCGACCTGGCCATGCTCCTCGTCAATGCCAACGGATCGATCGCCGAGATGAGCGGCAACGGCATCCGCTGCTTCGCGCAGGCCGAGGCCATGCGCCGCAACCAGGAGCGCGGCACCCTGCGCATCGCCACCGGCGGCGGGCTGCGCACCGTCGAGTACGCCGCTACCAACACGCCGCTGCGCCACCAGGGCACCATCGAGGCCAGCGTGGACATGGGCCCGGCCAAGCCAGGCCCCACCGCCGACGCCGCCCGTGGCGAGGCGCCCGCCGGCGCCGATGATGCTGCGCTCGGGCTCGACGCCACCTGGCAGGCCACCTTCGACCTCGGCAACCCCCACCTCGTCCTGCTGGTGCCCGACCCCGAGGCCGTGGTGCTCGAGCAGGCCGGCCCGCTCCACGAGGCGCAGTACGCCGATGGCATGAACGTGCACTTCGTCGCGGCCACGCCCGACGAGGACGACGCCATCACCATGCGGGTGTGGGAGCGCGGGGCCGGCATCACCGAGGCCTGCGGCACCGGCGCCACCGCCGTCGCACGTGCGGCCCACGACTGGGGGCTCGCCGGTGAGCGGGTCACGGTCCACATGCCCGGCGGCGACGTCCAGGTCCTGGTCGGCGATCCGATGGTGCTGCGCGGCCCCTCGGAGTTCATCGCTGGCATCGTGGTGCCCCGATGACCTCGGGCCCCACGGCCGACGACCGCACCGACCCCGACCACCCCGCCGCCGCCCTGGCCGCCAGCGCTGGCGCCGCGGCGGACGACCTCGACGACGGGCTCGGCATCGGCGGCTACGACGACGCCGACCTCGACCTGCTCGACGACGAGGACGCCGAGGACGACGGCACCCACCGTGGCGCCTTCGGCGAGTTCGGCGGCACCTCGCGCGCCCTCATCGACCGCAGCTTCCGGGAGCGGATCATCATCGTCGGCGTCACCCTCGGCGGCGGCGACCCGGAGCGCACCGACGCCGACCTCGAC
Source organism: Acidimicrobiales bacterium (assembly GCA_046331115.1). Taxonomy (GTDB): domain Bacteria; phylum Actinomycetota; class Acidimicrobiia; order Acidimicrobiales; family Iamiaceae; genus Aquihabitans. Next base: position 63,958 of record JAXLRJ010000009.1, on the reverse strand, counting down.
GAGCTCGCGCTGCTGGTCGACACCGCCGGCGCCGATGTGGTCGGGCGCATCGTCCAGCGCCGCAGCGCCCCGGACCCGGCCACCTACCTCGGCAAGGGCAAGGCCGCGGAGCTCAAGGAGCTGTCCGAAGCGCTCGACGTCGACACCGTGGTCTTCGACGACGACCTGAGCCCTGCCCAGCAGCGCAACCTGGAGAAGCTCCTCGGCCGCACCGCCCTCGACCGGACGGCCGTGATCCTCGACATCTTCGCCCAGAACGCCAGCAGCGTGGAGGGCAAGGCCCAGGTCGAGCTGGCCCAGCTGCGCTACATCCAGCCCCGCCTGCGCGGCAAGGGCAAGGGCCTCTCCCAGCAGGCCGGTGGCATGTCCGCGGGTGGCGGTGCCCGGGTCGGCACCCGCGGCCCTGGCGAGACCCAGCTCGAGACTGACCGGCGGCGCATCAGCCGCCGCATCCACAAGCTCGAGGCGGACCTGCGGGACATCGACCACCACCGCGACACCCAGCACAAGCAGCGCACCCGGAGCCGGGCCGCCCAGGTGGCGATCGTCGGCTACACCAACGCCGGCAAGTCGACGCTGCTCAACCAGCTCAGCGGCGCCGGGGTGCTCGTCGAGGATCGGCTGTTCGCCACCCTCGACGCCACCACCCGCCGCCTGCAGCTCCCGGGTGGCGAGGCTGTGCTGCTCACCGACACCGTCGGCTTCGTCCGCAAGCTGCCCCACCAGCTCGTCGAGTCGTTCAAGTCCACCCTGCGGGTGGCGGCCGAGGCGGACCTGCTCGTCCACGTGGTCGATGGGTCCGGCCCCGACGTCGAGGCCCACATCGACGCGGTGCGGGAGGTGCTCGCCGAGATCGGCGCCGGCGACGTCGCCGAGCTGCTCTGCTTCAACAAGGCCGACCGCTCCGAGGAGGTCGCGCGGCTCGTGCGCACGCACCCCGGCTCGGTGGGGATCTCGGCGATCACCGGCGAGGGCGTCGAAGGCCTGCTCCTGGCCATCGGCGACCGGCTCCGCTCCCGTGCCGAGGTGGTCGACCTGGTGATCCCGTTCGAGCGCGGCGACGTGCTCGCCGAGGTCCACCGCGAGGGCGAGGTGCTCCGCGAGGCGGTGGGGGAGGGCGGCATGGAGGTCACGGCCCGCCTGGACGAGGCCGCCGCCGCCAAGCTGGGTGCCTGGCGGACCGCCTGACCTACGGTGTCGCCCGTGACCGACACCCCGACCTCCGCGCCGCGCCCCGCCTGGGCGGTCGGCATCGCCACCACCACGGCCGAGGGCAAGGTCCTCGACACGTGGTACCCCGAGCCGCTGCTCGGCCACACCGAGGGCGCCCACCGCCTCGCCGAGGAGCTCCACCACGCCGGCGGCCCCGCCACCCTGGAGCTCAACCGGGGCCAGGCGCTCGAGGCGTTCCGGGTCGACGTCCACGAGATGACCTCCTACGACGAGCTCCGCAAGGTCCGCCGGGTGCCGGTCGTGACCTTCATCGAGGACCTCGGTGCCCCGCCCATCGACGCCCACGACGCCTACCTGCGGCTGCACCTGCTGTCGCACCGGCTCGTGCGCCCCCACGGCCTGAACCTCGACGGCCTCTTCGGTCTCCTCGCCAACGTGGTGTGGACCAACGTCGGGCCCTGCGAGGTCGAGGGGTTCGAACAGACCCGCATGCGCCTGCGGGTGTCGGGCGTGCAGGTCACCGTGTACGGCGTCGACAAGTTCCCCCGGATGGTCGACTACGTGATGCCGACCGGCGTGCGCATCGCGGACGCCGACCGCGTGCGGCTCGGTGCCCACCTGTCCGAGGGCACCACCGTGATGCACGAGGGCTTCTGCAACTTCAACGCCGGCACCCTCGGCGAGTCCATGGTCGAAGGCCGCATCAGCGCCGGGGTCGTGGTCGGCAAGGGCTCCGACGTCGGCGGTGGCGCCTCGATCATGGGGACCCTGTCGGGCGGCGGCAAGGAGGTCATCTCGGTGGGGGAGGGCTGCCTGATCGGCGCCAACGCCGGCATCGGCATCTCCCTCGGCGACCGCTGCACCGTCCAGGCCGGCCTCTACGTGCTGGCCGGCACCCGGGTCACCACCCCCGACGGGCAGGTGGTGAAGGCCGTCGACCTGTCGGGCCGAGACGACCTGCTGTTCCGCCAGAACTCGCAGACCGGTGCGGTCGAGGTCCTCTCCCAGACCGTGGACTGGGGCTCGCTCAACACCGCCCTGCACCAGAACGACTGAGGCGCCTCGCCGTGGCCGGGTTCTCGCCGCCCCCGTACCCCTACGACCGCCTCGCGCCGCTGCAGGCCGCCGCCGAGGCGCTGCCCGGCGGGCTGGTCGACCTGTCGATCGGCACGCCGTGCGACCCACCGCCCGCGCTCGTCCAGGGCGCCCTCGGCGACCCGGCGCTGGCCCGCTCCTACCCGCCGTCGATCGGCACCATCGCCTACCGCGAGGCCGCCGCCGGCTGGCTCGCCCGCCGCTTCGGTGCCGAGGTGGCCCCGACCCAGGTGGCGGCCTGCGTGGGAACCAAGGAGCTGGTGGCCGGCGTGCCCCAGTGGCTCCGGCTGCGCACCCCCGAACGAGACACCGTCCTCTACCCGGCGATCAGCTACCCCACCTACGCCATGGGTGCCACCTTGGCCGGGTGCCGGGCGGTGCCGGTGCCCGTCGACGAGTCGTGGGCCATCCGCCTCGACGCCATCGACCCCGCCGACGCCGCCCGGGCGCTGTGCCTGTGGGTCAACACGCCCGGCAACCCGCCGGTGGCCTCGACGACCTGGCCGCGGCCGCAGCCTGGGGGCGCGAGCGGGGGGTCCCGGTGCTGTCGGACGAGTGCTACGCAGAGTTCACGTGGGACGGGCCGGCCCGGTCGATCCTCGCCTCGGGCACCGAGGGCGTGCTCGCCGTCCACTCCCTGTCCAAGCGGTCCAACTTCGCCGGTGCCCGCGCCGGGTTCTACGCCGGCGACGCCGAGCTCGTCGGCTACTTGTCCGAGGTCCGCAAGCACGCCGGCTTCATGGTGCCCGGGCCCGTGCAGGCCGCCGGCGCCCTCGCCTGGGCCGACGACGACCACGTGGTCGTCCAACGCGCCCGCTACCTCGAACGGCTCGAGCGACTGGTCGAGGGCCTGGGCAGCTGGGGGCTCGACGCCTCGGTGCCCGCCGGCGCGTTCTACCTGTGGGTCGCCGCGCCCGACGGCGACGCCTGGGGCCTGGCCCGCCGCCTGGCCGAGCAGGCAGGCATGCTCGTGAGCCCCGGCGAGTTCTACGGCCCCGCCGGCGGTGGCCACGTTCGCATCGCTGCGGTCCAGCCGCTGGAGCGCATCGAGGTGGGCCTGGACCGGCTCGCCGCCGGCCCCTCGCTCGGCTGAGCGCGCGAAAGGCGTCGCGACCGGGCCGCCGGTGGGCGAGACTGGGCGGGTGATGCCCCAGCAGCCGTACCCCGCGCCCTACGGCGCCCCTGGTCCCGCCTACGCCACGTCCCCGCCCGGGCCACCGCCCAAGAAGGGGCCGGGGATGGCTGGCATCTGGATCGGCATCGTCCTGATCGTGGTCGGGATCGTGGTCGGCGTCGCGCTGATCGTCAACGGGTTCCAGAACATCGTGCAGATCGACCAGCTCCAACAGGTGCCGCTCTCCGGTGGCACCGTCCAGATCGACGACACGGGCAAGCAGGTCATCTACCTCGAGTCCCAGACCAACATCGGCGGCACCTCGTTCAGCAGCGGCAGCGGCACCTTCGTCCCGTCGGTGGACGTGGTGGTCACCGGCCCCGACGGAGAAGCCGTCAGCACCAGCTATCCGTCGACCCCGGAGACCTACGTGGCCAAGGGCCGTCGGGGCACGTCCATCCGCCAGTTCACCGCCTACCAGCGCGGCCAGTACGAGATCCGGCTGGTCGACCGCTCCAACGCCCTCGCCTACGACCACCTCGCCGTCGGCAACGCGCTGGACGCTCGCGGCGCCGTCGGGATCGGCGGCGGCTTCCTGCTGGGCGGCCTGCTGGTGGTGGTGGGCATCATCCTGATCATCGTGACGGCCGTCCGGCGCAGCAGCGCCCGCTCCCGCCTGCGCGCCGCTGGCTACGGGCCGACGCCCGGCGCCCCGATGCCAGGCTGGGCGGCCGCCCCGGCCATGGGGGCCGCCCCCGGCGTCCCCGGCCAGACGTGGGCCCCGCCGCCCGTGCCCGGGGCACCGGCGGCGCCCGGCCAGGCGTACCCACCGGCGCCCGGCCAGGCCTACCCACCCGCACCCGGGCAGCCGTACGCGCCGCCGCCCGGCCCGTCGGCCCCGCCGCAGGATGCGCCACCCGGGCCCTTCGCACCGGCCCCGGAGCCGGCCGGACCTGCGGGTGCCCCTCCCGGCGTCCCGTTCGTGCCACCGGTCGCCCCGCCACCCGCGGTGCCACCCGCCCCGCCCCACGCGCCTGACGGCCCGCCGCCGGGCTCGACGCCGTGACCGACCTGCTGGCGCTCACCCGGGACCTCGTCGCCGTCGCCTCGCCCAGCCACCAGGAGGCCAAGCTCGTCGGCTGGCTGGAGGCCGAGCTGTCAGCGATCGACGGCCTCATGGTCGAACGGGTGGGCGACAACCTGGTGGCGCGCACGGACCTCGGCCGGTCGACCCGGGTCCTGCTGGCCGGCCACACCGACACCGTCCCGGCCGACGGCAACGAGGTGCCGAGGATCGAGGGCGACGTCCTCTGGGGCGTCGGTGCGAGCGACATGAAGTCCGGGCTCGCGGTCATGGTCGAGCTGGCGCGCACGATCACCGCACCTGCGGTCGACGTCACCTACGTCTTCTACGCCGCGGAGGAGGTGGCTGCCGTCCACAACGGCCTCGGCCACCTGTTCCGCGACCGGCCCGACCTGCTCGCCGCCGACGTCGCCCTTCTCGGCGAGCCCACCGACGCCACCATCGAGGCCGGCTGCCAGGGGACCCTCCGGATGGAGGTCACCCTGCGCGGCCAGCGCGCCCACACCGCCCGGCCGTGGATGGGCCGCAACGCGGTCCACCGGCTCGGGCGCGTGCTCGCCGCGGTGGAGGCGTTCGAGGAGCGGCGCCCGGTCATCGACGGGTGCGAGTTCCGCGAGGCGCTGCAGGCCGTGGCCGTCACCGGTGGCATCGCCGGCAACGTGGTCCCGGACCGAGCGACGCTCACCCTGAACCACCGGTTCGCACCGGACCGCACCGCCGAGGAGGCCGAAGCGGGGGTGCGGGCGCTGCTCGCGCCCTTCCTGGAAGATGGCGACGAGGCCACGGTGGTGGACCTGGCCGGCGCCGCGGCACCGTCGCTCGACCATCCGGTCCTGCGGGCCCTCGTCGAGCGCAACGACCTGCCGGTGCGGGCGAAGCTCGGATGGACCGACGTGGCCCGCTTCGCCGCCCACGGGATCCCTGCGGCCAACTTCGGCCCGGGCGACGCCACCTTGGCCCACCGGGCCGACGAGCGCGTCGAGCAAGCGCCCATCGACCGCTGCCACCGGGCCTTGCGCGACCTGCTCGTCACCGGCCCCTGATGGCCCGAGGTCGCCGCGCCGCCGATGCCGGTCGCCGATCGGGCCCGGCGGGGGAGGAGCGGTGGTGGGACCCGGCCGACCAGGCCGAGGTCGAGGCGCCGCTGCTCGGTCGGCGCGACCTGGGCAAGGGCTGGACGGCGCTCGACATGGTCAACAACGCCGAGCGCCAGGACCCCTTCGGCGACGATCCCGCCTCGGCGGCGGTGCGCGCGGCTCGCGAGGCCCGGCGGCTGACCGGCCTCGACGAGGGACGGGCGTGGCGCCAGCGCGGGGACGGGAGCCTGGTGGTCGTCCGGGTCGAGGCCTACGCGTCGGCCGACGAGTCGGTCCACCGCGCCGCCTGGCAGGCGGAGGGTGCTGCCTGCCTGGATGCGGTCTGGCGCCAGCGGTGGAAGGAGCGCGATCGCCTGCCCGGCTGGATCGAGGCCCGTTGGAAGCAGGACGTGGACGACGAGGTCGACGTGCCCGACGGCGTCGACTGGCTGCAGGTCGAGGACCAGACGGGCGTGCACGACACGGGGGTCGTGCAGATCTACGAGCACCTCACGATCTGGGTGGGCCGCGCCCACGCCATCGTGACCCTCCGCCACCCGCAGGACCTGGCCCTCGGCCCGCTCGCCGCCCACCTCGGCGCCCTGGCCCGGGCCCGGCTGGTCCGCTGGGGCGGGTGACCGAGGGCGCGCCGAACGGGCACGCGCTCCGTACACTCCCCCCGTCACCCATCGACAGGAGCCACACATGTCCATCGCCGTCGGGCAGCCCGCCCCCGCCTTCACCCTCAAGGACCAGGATGGCAACGAGGTCTCGCTGAGCGACTTCGCCGGCGAGAAGGCCGTCGCCCTCGTCTTCTACCCGTTCACGTTCACCGGGGTCTGCGAAGGCGAGCTGTGCCAGCTGCGCGACGACATCGCGGACTTCGAGGCTGCCGGCGTGCAGGTGCTCGCGGTGTCCTGCGACAGCCGCTTCTCGCAGAAGGTGTGGGCGGACCAGAAGGGGTGGACCTTCCCCGTGCTGTCGGACCACTGGCCCCACGGTGCGGTGGCCCAGGCCTACGGCGTGTTCAACGAGGCGGTCGGCTGCGCCAACCGCGGGACGTTCCTGATCGACAAGGACGGCGTGGTCGTCGACACGTTCGAGACCGACAACCTCGGGACCGCCCGCGACAAGGACCGCTACACCGAGGCCGTGGCCAAGCTCTGAGGCGCGGCGCCGCTCAGAGGCGGCGCATCACCGTGACGACCCGGCCGAACACCTGGACCTCGGCCGGGTCGAACACCATCGGCTCCAGGCGGGGGTTGGCCGGCGTGAGCACGACCTTGTCGCCCTTGTGGCCGTAGGTCTTGACCGTGGCCTCCTCGCCGGGGATGCCGGCCACCACGATCTCGCCGTCGCGCGCCTGCTCCTGCGAGCGCACCACGACGAAGTCGCCGTCCAGGATGCCGAGGTCGATCATCGAGTCGCCCCGGACCTTGAGCATGAACAGGTCCCCGTCGCCGGTGAGGTCTGCCGGCACGGGCACGACCTCCTCGACGTTCTCCTGGGCGAGCACGTCGGTGCCCGCCGCCACCTCGCCGACGAGCGGCACGTGGCGCACGGGCCGGCGCTCCACGGCCGCACCCGAGGACGGGTCCCAACGCACCTCGATGGCCCGGGGCTTGGAGGGGTCCCGCCGGAGGAACCCGAGCCGCTGGAGCGTGGACAGGTGGGAGTGGACCGTGGACGGCGAGCCGAGGCCGACCGTCTCGCCGATCTCCCGGACCGAGGGCGGGTAGCCCCGGTCGCGCATCGAGGCGTCGATGCACTCGAGGATCTGGCGCTGGCGTGCGGTGAGCGCGTGGTCCGTCATGGTGGGGGCTCCCTCGGTCCCGCCCCGGTGGGGGCGAACAGGTGGTCGATCGAGACCGTAGCACCGCGCGTGTGTTCGGGCAAACGTTTGTTCGAACGGGGCTTGACGACGAACGGGTGTTCGTGGTTACAGTGGTGCCACTCCGAACAGGCGTTCGTGGAACGGGCGTTCGGGATACCTCGTTGTCAGACCCCCTGGGGAGCATCAGTCCATGGCTGCGATCATCGAACCCCGCCGCACCTCGACCCTGCCGCCGCAGCGGCCTGCGCTGCGCCTCGTGCCCGCCCCGGTGGCCACCGGCCCCGGCACCCGGCGCTCGGCACCGACCAACGTCGTGGCCCTGCGCCCGGCCGGCGCCATCGCCGAGCTCGGCCTGACCACGGCCCACCTCGTCGCCGCGGTGGTCGCCCTGGTCGCCGTGCTCCTCGCCGCCCTCGCCCTGGGCAACGGCTCGACCGCCGGGCCCTCGGCGGCACCTTCGGTCCGCCCGTCAGCCGCCGCAGCCGCCGCGGCGGCTGACGGCGCGGCCACCATCACCGTGCGCAGCGGCGACACGTACTGGAGCATCGCCCGCCGCCTGCAGCCCACCGGCGACGTCCGGGCCCTGGTGGACCAGCTCCAGGCGCTCAACGGTGCGGCCGTGCTGCAGCCCGGCGACCAGGTGGTGCTGCCCGGGCAGTAGCGTCGTGGCGTGCGGTGTCCCGCCTGCGGCAGCTTCGACGACAAGGTCATCGATTCCCGGCAGTCCGACGATGGGCTGCTGATCCGTCGACGCCGCGCGTGCCTGGCCTGCCAGCGCCGGTTCACCACCTTCGAGCGCCTCGAGGAGCTGCCGCTCACGGTGGTCAAGCGGTCCGGTGATCGCGAGCCGTTCGACGCAGCCAAGGTGGTGGCCGGGCTCGAGCTCGCCACCAAGGGCCGACCGGTCCAGCCCGACCAGCTCGACGCCATCGCCGGCGAGGTCGAGGAGGCCCTGCGCCTGGACGGCGCCGAGGTCACCAGCGACCAGGTCGGGCGGGCCGTGCTGGAGCGCCTGCGAGACCTCGACGTCGTCGCTGCCGTCCGCTTCGCCAGCGTCTACAAGGAGTTCGACGACCTGGCGGACTTCGAACGGGAGCTCGACGAGCTGATGGGCCCGTCGCGCCTCACCAAGTCCACCGAGCCCAAGCGCCACTGAGGCGAGCGCAGCTGGCTCAGGGCTGCCGGCGGTCGTAGCGGGCGAAGAGGGCCTCGTCGTCGGGCGCCCACCACAGCGAGGCCAGCTCGAAGTCGAGCACCCGCTCCTCGGCCCCGACCGCCACCCGCAGGCTCGAGCCGCCGACCATCATCGGCGCGGTGGTCAGGTGCACCCGGTCCACGACGCCGGCCGCCACCAGCATCCCGTTGAGCGTCGGCCCGCCCTCGCAGATCACCGGCCCCACCCCCCGGTCGCGCAGGGCGGCCACCAGGGCCTCGGGGGCCACCAGGCCACGCCCGAGGCGCACCACCTCGGCCACCTCGCCGAGCGCCTTGGCCCGAGCCGCGTCGGCGTCGTCGCTGGTGAGCACGAGCGGCGGCTCGGGCGCCTCGCGGAACATGGTGGTGGTGGGGTCCAGGTCCAGCGAGGCGGAGACCACGGCGATCCGTGGGTGCGGGGCGCGCCCCGCAGCGACGCGGATCGCCTGGGCCTCGGGCGAGGTCCGCGGCGGCCCGTAGCCCTCGGCGCGCGCGGTCCCAGCGGCCACGAGGATCACGTCGGCGGCGTCGCGCAGGGCGCGGAACACCGCCTTGTCCGACGGGCTGCCGAGGCCGCCGGAGCGGCCGGCCACGGCGGTGGCGCCATCGATGCTGGCGACCATGTTGAGGGCCAGCACCAGGCCGACGGCCTCCGCCGCGAGCGCGTGGAGCGCCTCGGCGGGGTCCACGTGGTCGAGGGGGCGGGGGAGCAGCTGGCGCACTCGGGCACGGTACCCAAGCTCCTGGCAGCATGGGGCCATGGCCCTCCCCGTCACCGACCCGAGCCCCGCCGACGATCCCACCGCGGAGGAGCGCACCGCGTTCCGGACCTGCCCGCTGTGCGAGGCGGGGTGCGGCCTCGAGATCACCGTGAAGGGCGAGCGGGTCACCCGCATCCGCGGCGACCGGGACGACGTGTTCAGCCACGGCTACCTGTGCCCCAAGGGCTCGACGCTGCGCCAGCTGCACGAAGACCCCGACCGGCTGCGCGCTCCGCTGGTGCGGCGCGACGGCGAGCTGGTCGAGGTCAGCTGGCCCGAGGCGTTCGCCGAGCTCGACCGTCGCTTCACCGAGGCGGTGGAGGCCCACGGGCGCGAGGCCATCGGCGTCTACGTGGGCAACCCCAACGCCCACAACCTCTCGTCGATGATCTTCCTCAAGCCGGTGCTCAAGGCGCTCGGCACCCGCAACCTGTTCTCGGCCAGCACGGTGGACCAGCGCCCCAAGGAGCTGGCGTGCGGCTGGCTGTTCGGCGGCGGCCTCACGGTCCCGGTGCCCGACGTCGACCGCACGGACTACCTGCTGATCCTCGGCGCCAACCCCTACGCCTCCAACGGCAGCCTCGCCACGGCGCCCGACTGGCCTGGTCGGATCGAGGCGATGCGGGCCCGCGGTGGGACCCTCGTGGTGGTCGACCCGCGTCGCAGCCGCACCGCCGAGGAGGCCGACAAGCACCTCGCCATCCGCCCGGGCACCGATGCGCTGTTCCTGGCCGCCATCGTGACGACCCTGGCCGAGGAGGGCTGCATCGAGCCCGGCGCCGCCGGCCCGCACCTGCGCGGCCTGGACCGGGTGGTGGAGGCCCTGGCGCCGTTCACCCCGGAGGCGGTGTCGGCCACCGTCGGCATCAAGGCGTGCGAGATCCGCCAGGTGGCCCTCGAGCTCGCCGACGCGCCCACCGCCGCGGTCTACGGGCGGATGGGCACCACCACCGCCGAGTTCGGGACCCTGGCATCCTGGTTGGTCGACGTGGTCAACGCGTGCACCGGCAACCTCGACCGCGCCGGCGGCGCCATGTTCACCAAGGCGGCCGCCGGCTCGGCCAACACCCGCGGCGTGCCGGGCACCGGGCGGGGCCTGAAGGTCGGTCGGCACCGCAGCCGGGTCCGCGGCCTGCCGGAGTCGATGGGTGAGCTGCCCGCCGCGTGCCTCGCCGAGGAGATCGACACCCCTGGCGACGGCCAGATCCGCATCCTGCTCACCGTGGCAGGCAACCCGGTGCTGTCGACGCCCAACGCTGGGCGCCTCGACGCCGCCCTGGCCGGCCTCGACCTCTACGTGGCCGTCGACATCTACCTGAACGAGACCACCCGCCACGCGGACGTGATCCTCCCGCCCCCGAGCCCCCTGCAGAAGGGCCACTACGATCTGGCGCTGCTGCAGCTGGCCCTGCGCAACGTCGCCAACTACTCGTCGCCGGTCCTGCCCCTCGACGACGGCCAGCCCGACGAGTGGGAGATCCTGGCGCGGGTCGCGCTCATCGCCCAGGGCATGGGCGCGGCGGCGGACCCGGCCTTCGTGGACGACCTGGTGATCGGGACCCTCGTCCAGGCCGCGGTGGCCGACGAGCACGGTCCGCTGCACGGCCGCGACGTGGACGAGCTGATGGCCGCCCTGGCGGTGCAGCGGCCCCGAGCGGGTGCTCGACCTGATGCTGCGCAGCGGGCCCTACGGCGATGCGTTCGGGGCGCGGACCGAGGAGGTGGCGCCCGGCGTGGCGCCCCTCACGCTGGACCTGCTGCTCGAGCGCCCCCACGGCGTGGACCTCGGTGCGCTCGAGCCCCGCCTGCCCGAGGTGCTGCGGACGCCGAGCGGGCTGGTCGAGCTCGACGCCGAACCGTTCCTGGAGGACCTGCCCCGCCTGGCCGCTGCCCTCGACCGCCCGGTGCCCGACGCGGTGCTCGTGGGCCGGCGAGACCTCCGGTCCAACAACTCGTGGATGCACAACATCGAGGTCCTGGTGAAGGGCCGGCCGCGCTGCACCCTCCACGTCCACCCCGACGATGCCGAGCGATGGGGCGTCGTCCACGAGGGGACGGCGAGGGTCACCGGGCGCGTGGGCGAGGTCGAGGTGCCCGTGGAGGTCACCGATGCCGTCCGGCCGGGCGTCGTGAGCCTGCCCCACGGCTGGGGCCACGACCTCGACGGCGTGCGCCTCGGGGTGGCGCGCCGCCACGCTGGCACGAACTCGAACCTGCTCGCCGACGAGCTGCTGGTGGACGAGCTGTCCGGCAACGCCGTGCTGAACGGGATCCCGGTGCAGGTGGCACCGGTCGCCGTCGCGCAGGGCGCTGGGGCGCCGGGCTGAGGCGCCGTGCTGGCTAGGCCGGGCTGAGCTCGGGGTCCGCCCCGGGCTTGACCACGGCGCGGATCTTGCGGAGCGCTCGCTCGAAGGCCGCCATCTCGTCGTCGTCGAGCACCCCGGTCAGGATCTCGTCCACCACCTCGATGTGGGCGGGCAGCGCGGACAGCAGCGCGTCGAGGCCGGCAGGGGTGAGCTCGGTGAACCAGACCCGCTTGTCCTCTCGATCCTGCACCCGGCGCACGAGGCCGCCGTCTTCGAGCCGGTCGACCACCCGGGTCAGGCCGCTGTTGGACAGGGTGGACTGGCGGGCGAGCGCCGTCATCTGGAGGCGGTGGCCGTCGGAGCGGGCGAGGCGGATGAGCACCTCGAAGGACGAGGACGTGAAGCCGTGGTCGGCGAGGCTCGGCTCGACCGCGGCGATCAGGCCGCTGTGGGTCTCGTGGCAGAGCCCCATGGCGGTCAGGCGCGGGTCGTCGAGCAGGTGCGCGAGCGGGTGGGTCGCTCCGCCGGGGTCGTGTGGGATCGGTTCGGACATGCGCACGCCGTTGTACCCGGGTCGTTGAGGGCACAAACATCGAACGTCCGTCCAGGTTGGCCGGCCTCGTCGAGCTCGGCGCGGCCTCGGCCCCGCCCGAGGGCGGCGGGGGTGTGGATGCATGTGGATGAACACGGGGGAAATCCCCGCGAAATACACAGGGTTGTTCCCCTTCCAACCCACAGGGCTCCACCCGTAGGTTGGTCCCCGGCGTCAGCGGATGCCGGGCCGGACGGTCGGAACTAGTGGTGTGGGAACTCCGCATCGCCGGTCGAACCGGAGATGTGGAGCGAGTACGTGAGGGAGCCAAGGGCCAGCGGAGACGGTGGCCCCGACCTCCCTTCGACCTGCCCGTCCGTGCCCGGTGTCCGCTGCGGCACCCCACCAGCGGGGTGCGGCGACGGGCCTCGCAGAAACCTGCCGGAACCCGTTGACACCGGTGTAGTTACCGTGATGTAGTTTGGGTCCTACATCTTGTGGTGCCGGGGCGACAGGGGACGTCTTGACCACAAGGGGTTGTGGTCTGGGCAGCGCCGCCCGGGCACCCGAGCCCGCCTCCGGCGGGCACCGGGAACCGACCATCCGGCACCGCCCACCCCGAACCCGAACCCCCTCCACCACCTCTGAGGAGCACCCATGGCCCTGGCCCCCGAGCAGACCGGCATCGGCATCCGCCGACACTTCACCACCGAGGGCGTGCACCCCTACGACGAGGTCACGTGGGAGCGGCGCGACGCGCGGATCACCAACTACCGGGACGGCTCGGTGGCCTTCGAGCAGCTGGGCGTGGAGTTCCCCACGACCTGGTCGCTCAACGCCACCAACATCGTCGCCCAGAAGTACTTCCGGGGCACCTTGGGCACGCCCGAGCGGGAGTCCTCGCTCAAGCAGGTGATCGACCGGGTGGCCGACACCATCACCACGTGGGGCATCGAGGGCGGCTACTTCGTCGACGACCGCGAGGCCGAGGTCTACCGGGCCGAGCTCAAGCACCTCCTGGTCCACCAGAAGGCGGCGTTCAACTCGCCGGTGTGGTTCAACATCGGCGTGAAGGGCGTGCCGCAGCAGGCGTCGGCCTGCTTCATCCTCTCGGTCGACGACTCCATGGACTCCATCCTCAACTGGTACCGGGAGGAGGGCGTGATCTTCAAGGGCGGCTCGGGCGCCGGCGTGAACCTGTCCCGCATCCGCTCCTCGGTCGAGTACCTGAAGGGCGGCGGCACCGCCTCGGGCCCGGTCAGCTTCATGCGGGGCGCCGACGCCTCGGCCGGCACCATCAAGTCCGGTGGCAAGACCCGTCGCGCCGCCAAGATGGTCATCCTCGACATCGACCACCCCGACATCGAGGAGTTCATCTGGTGCAAGTCCCGTGAGGAGAAGAAGGCGCGCGCCCTGCGCGACGCCGGCTTCGACATGGACCTCGACGGCAAGGACAGCCACTCGATCCAGTACCAGAACGCCAACAACTCGGTCCGGGTGACCGACGAGTTCATGCAGGCCGTCGTGGACGATGCCGACTGGCACCTTCGAGCCGTCAAGACCGGCGAGATCGTGCGCACGGTGCGGGCCCGGGACCTCATGCGGCAGCTCAGCCAGGCCACCTGGGAGTGCGCCGATCCCGGCATGCAGTTCGACACCACCATCAACCGGTGGCACACCGCGCACAACACGGGCCGGATCAACGGCTCGAACCCGTGCTCGGAGTACATGCACCTCGACAACTCGGCCTGCAACCTGGCCAGCCTCAACCTGCTGAAGTTCCTGAACGACGACGACACGTTCGACGTCGAGTCCTACAAGCAGGCCGTCGAGATCATGTTCACCGGCCAGGAGATCCTGGTGGGCCGGGCCGACTACCCGACCGACCCGATCGGCGACACCTCCCGGAAGTTCCGCCAGCTCGGCATCGGCTACGCCAACATCGGCGCCCTGCTGATGGCCCTCGGCCTCGCCTACGACTCCGACGAGGGCCGGGCCTGGGCCGGTGCCCTCACCGCCCTCATGACCGGGCACGCCTACGCCACCTCGGCTCGCACCGCAGCCCGCATGGGCCCGTTCGCCGGCTACGAGGACAACAAGGAGCACATGCTCCGCGTGCTCAACATGCACCGCGAGGCCGCCTCGCAGATCGACGAGGAGCTCGTCCCCTCGGAGGTCCTGTCCGCCGCCCAGCAGGCGTGGGACGAGGCGTGCGAGCTCGGCGACCAGGTCGGCGTGCGCAACTCGCAGGCCTCGGTCCTGGCGCCCACCGGCACCATCGGCCTGATGATGGACTGCGACACCACCGGCATCGAGCCGGACCTCGGGCTCGTCAAGATGAAGAAGCTGGTCGGCGGCGGCACCATGACCATCGTCAACCAGACGATCCCGCGGGCGCTGCGCCGCCTCGGGTACTCGGCGGTCGAGGTCACCGACATCATCGCCTACATCGACGAGAACAAGTCGATCCTCGGTGCGCCCCACCTGAAGGAGGAGCACATCTCGGTGTTCGCGTGCTCGATGGGCGACAACGCCATCCACTACTCGGGCCACGTGCGGATGATGGCGGCGGTGCAGCCGTTCATCTCCGGTGCCATCTCCAAGACCGTCAACATGCCCGAGGACGTGTCGGTCGAGGACGTGGAGCAGCTCCACATCGACGCCTGGAAGCTCGGCGTGAAGGCCGTCGCCATCTACCGCGACAACTGCAAGGTGGCCCAGCCCCTGTCCATGGCCAAGAAGGACGGCGCCGAGGACGACGCCCCCGCCGCGGCCGCCCAGGTGCAGGTGGTCGAGAAGATCGTCGAGAAGGTGGTCGAGAAGGTCGTCAAGACCCCGGTCCGCGAGAAGCTCCCGCGGAACCGCACCTCGAAGACCTTCGAGTTCCGGGTCGCCGACTGCAAGGGCTTCGTCACCGTCGGCGAGTACGAGGACGGCCGCCCCGGCGAGGTGTTCCTCAAGGTCGCCAAGCAGGGCTCCACGCTCGCCGGCATCATGGACGCCCTGTCCATCAGCCTGAGCTACGGCCTGCAGTACGGCGTGCACCTGCGGACCTACGTGGAGGCCTTCGCCAACACCCGCTTCGAGCCCGCCGGCATGACCGACGACCCGGACCTGCGGATCGCCTCGTCGCTGCTGGACTACATCTTCCGCCGCCTGGCCATCGACTACCTGACCAAGGAGGAGCGCGAGGAGCTCGGCATCCTCACCGTCTCGGAGCGCACGCAGCCCACGCTGCCCGGCGTCGAGGAGACCGTGGTGCAGAACGTGCAGGGCACGGACCTCGCCTCGGACCCCAAGTCGATCCCGTCGGCATCGGAGCTGGCCGCCGCCCTCCAGGAGCCGCCCGAAGAGCTCGGCCAGCAGAGCCTGCTGGACCGTGCCGGCGTCACCGACCCGGCCCCGGCCCGTCGGGACCTCCCCCAGGTGAAGCCCAGCGCCGCCCACTCCGACGCCCCGTACTGCATGCAGTGCGGCGTCCAGATGCAGCGGGCCGGCTCGTGCCACGCCTGCCCCAGCTGCGGCTCCACCAGCGGCTGCAGCTGACCCACTCGGGCTGATCGGCCCGCACCCCAACCGATTGCCCCCCAACGGACCCAGCCGGTCCTCCCGCATCAACGACGAGCGGGGGACCGGCTGCGGTCGTGGTGGGGTTGGTGGCGCAGACGCCCGGGGCCGGGCGGGTAGCGTCGGGCCGATGAGCGGAGCACGCAGGTGACGGCGCCGGGATCGCCCCCACCGGGGTGGTACCCCACGCCCGCGGGCACCACCGCCTGGTGGGACGGCCAGCGGTGGCACCAGACGCCCCCGCAGCAGACCCCGACGCCCGGGGTGGCTGCGCCCGCCCAGGTCGCCGGTCAGGTGCCGGGCCAGGTGCCCGGTCAGGCCGCCGCCCAGCCCGGTGGGCCGGCGCTCGCCGCCAACGCCCCCTACGTCAAGGTCGCCACGCTCGGCGCCATGGTCAAGGTCTGGTTCGTGCTGGTCGCCCTGTTCGGGCTCGGCCAGGCCGGTGTCAGCCTCTGGCGCCGCGAGCTGGTCGACGAGGTCCTGTCGGGCCAGGCGGTGAGCGGCACGACCCTCACCAATGCCGATGACCTGGCCCGCGTGGCCAGCATCGGCGGGCTCGTCGCGTGGATCTTCGCCTTCGTCCTCGCCGCCATCTGGTGCAAGCGGGTGTTCGCCAACCTGGCCGGGCCGTTGCGCTCCCGTGGCCTCGACTACACGCCGGGCTGGGCTGCCGGGTGGTGGTTCGTGCCGTTCGCCAACTTCGTCAAGCCGGTGCAGGTGGTCCGGGAGGCCTGGAAGGCCTCGTCGCCGGCGGAGCAGCCCGACTCCATGGCGTGGAAGGTCGCCAAGGCGCCCGCCACCATCTCGATCTGGTGGGCGTTCGTCGTGCTCAGCATCCTCGTCGGGTTCACCGCGGTGTCGAACGACGACTCGAGCACGGCGCTTCGGCCATCCGAGTTCCAGGACCTGATGGTCCGCACGGCCGCGGTCGGCTCGCTCCGCTTCGTGATGGGGATCCTGGCCGTGGCCGTCTTCGGCGCCGTCACCAAGCGCCACCTCGCCCGGGCCCGCTGGCTCGGCGTCGTCGCGCCGTAGGGCCCCGTGGTCCGCCTGCCGCCGCCGTCGCCGCCCGAGGCGGTGCTCGACCTGCTCGAGCCCGGCACCAACGTCATCGTCCCGCTCGCCAACGGCGAGCCGGCCAGCGTCATCGCCGCCATGGACGCCAACGCCGACCGGCTCGAGGGCGTCCGCGTGCACCAGATGCACGCCCTCCACGACCACCCCTACCTGCACGGGGCGCACCGGGGCCGCCTCGACCACGTCTCGTACTTCCTGTCGCCGTTGACCCGGGGCGCGTTCCACGCCGGGGAGATCGACCTGGTGCCCTGCCACTTCAGCGAGGTGCCGCTGCTGCTGCGCCACCTGCCCGGCCCCAAGGTGGTCGTGGCCAGCGTGTCGCCCCCCGACGCCCACGGCTACGTCACCCTCGGGACCAACGCGGACTACACCGCGGCGTTCATCGGCCGGCTCCCGTTCTTCGTCGAGGTCAACGCCCAGATGCCCCGGACCCTCGGCCGCAACGAGCTGCACGTGAGCCAGATCGCCGGCTGGTGCGAGGCCGACCGCCCGCTCATCGAGGTCCCGCCGCCCGAGCCCAACGAGACCGATCGGCGGATCGGTGAGCTGGTGGCCGAGCGCATCCCCAACGGCGCCACCATCCAGGCCGGCATCGGGGGCACCCCGACGGCGGTGCTGCGCCAGCTCGCCGGGCACCGGGACCTGGGCGTCCACACCGAGGTGCTCGCCGACCCGATGATCGACCTCATCGAGTCCGGCGTGATCACCGGCATCCACAAGGTCCGCCGGCCGTCCAAGGTGGTCACCACGTTCGCGCTCGGCACCCGCCGGCTCTACGACTTCCTCGATGAGCACCTCGCCGTCGAGATGCTCCCGGTCGACTGGGTGAACGACCCCCGCGTGATCGCCCAGCAGCCGAACATGGCCTCGATCAACGCCACGGTGGAGGTCGACCTGCTCGGCCAGTGCGCCTCGGAGACCATCGCCGGCAAGTACTGGTCCGGCTCGGGCGGCCAGGCCGACTTCGCCCGAGGCGCGCTCTACTCCGAGGGCGGCCAGGGGTTCGTGGTGCTCCCGTCGACCGCGGCACGGGGGACGGTGTCACGGATCGTCCCCACCCTGACGCCGGGCTCCGCGGTGACCACCATGAAGAACACCGTGGACAAGGTGGTCACCGAGCACGGCGTGGCCGAGCTGCGGGGCCGATCGATCCGGGAGCGCGCCAAAGAGCTCATCGCCATCGCCGAACCGATGTTCCGGGAGGACCTCGAGCGCGGCGCACGGGAGCTCGGCTACCTCTGACCCTCCGCCCGGGGCCGGGTGCGGTCCGCTGACCAGGCACGACGCGCCTCGACGGAGGTACTAGCACCAAGGTCCCATGGCGCGGCGCGCCCGTCGACCCCCAAGGTGGCGGGCACCAAGCCCGCACGACCAGAGAGGTGCTCCCGATGCGTGCTCGAATCCTCGCCGGCGCCGCCATCGTGGCGGCCGTGACCGCCCTCGGCGGCCTGGCCTACGCCGCCGCCAACCAGGTCTCCACCACCCCCGAACCGGTCAAGGTGGTGGACGAGCCGTCCGCCACCTCGACCACCGGTGCGCACCACGGCGGCTCGGGCCGCGGCGGTGCCGACGACCCCGCCGACCACGACGCCACCGACGACCACGGCACCGGGGCAGATGACGGCGCCGGCCACGATGCCGGCGACGATCACGGCGGGCGCGTCCCCACGACCGTGGTCCCGACGTCGCCCACCCCGACGTCGGGGCCCACCTCAGGCAGCTCGGACGACGGTGCCGGCCACGACGCCGGTGACGACCACGGCGGGACCGTGGGCTCGGGCGGCTCGGGCAGCGGCTCCGACGACGGCGCCGGCCACGACGCCACCGACGACCATGGCGGCAGCAGCAGCTCGGGCGGCTCCGGTTCCTCGGGCGGCTCGGGGTCGGGTGGCTCGGGGTCGGGTGGCTCGGGATCCGGCGGCAGCGGCTCGTCCGGTGGCTCAGGTTCCTCGGGCGGATCCGGCTCGGGCGGCTCGGGCTCGTCGGGTGGCAGCGGCTCCTCCGGTGGTTCGGGCTCGTCCGGCGGCAGCGGTTCGTCGGGTGGCAGCGGTTCGTCGGGTGGCAGCGGCTCCTCGGGTGGCTCGGGCTCGTCGGGCGGCCACGGCGGCGACAGCGGGATCGACGGCTAGCGCTGGTCCTGCGGGCCGGGCCATGGGGTGGGGGAGGATCCCCTCCAGGCCTCCTCCGGTCCGTCCCGCACCCGGGCCCGCGGCTAGCTCTCCTCGAGGTGGTCGCGGGCCCACAGCGCGGCCTGGGTCCGGTCGGTGACCCCGATGCGCTGGAAGATGTTGGTGAGGTGGGCCTTGACGGTCCGTTCGGCGATGCCGAGCTTGCGGGCAATCTGCTTGTTGGGCAGCCCGGCCGCCACCAGCCGCAGCACCTCCGCCTCCCGGTCGCTCAGCTTGGGCGTGCCGGCCGGGGCGGTGCCGCTGCGCCCGCGGTCGAGCAGCACCCGGGCTGCCTTCGGGTCGAGCGGGGAGCCGCCGGCGTGCGCGGCGCGGATGGCGTCGAGCAGCTCGTCGGGGCCGGCGTGCTTCAGGATGTAGCCGGCGGCGCCGGCATCGAGCGCGTCGAGGATCCACTGCTGGTCGGAGAACGAGGTGAGCACGAGGACCTGGGTCGCCAGCCCGGCTGCGACGATCCGACGGGTGGCCTCCACCCCGTCCACGTCCGGCATGGACAGGTCCATCAGGACGATGTCGGGCTCCAGGCGGATGGCCTCGGTCGCCGCCTCGGCGCCGTCGGCGGCCATGCCGACGAGCTCGACGTCGTCCGCGGTGGCGAGCAGCTGCTCGAGGCCGCTGCGGACGACCTGGTGATCATCGGCGATGAGGACGCGGATCATGGAACGGGCACCTCGATCCTGACGGTGGTGCCTCGGCCGGGTGCCGAGGTGACGCGGAGCTCGCCGCCAGAGTCGGCGGCCAGGTCGGAGACGCCGAGGAGGCCGACGTGGCCCTCCCCGGCTCTGGCACGGGCCGCCTCGACGTCGAAGCCGGCCCCGTCGTCGACGACCTCGGCCCAGGCCATCGCACCCTCGGAGGCCGCGGTGACGTGGACGTGGGTGGCACCGGCATGGGCGATCACGTTGCGCAGCGCCTCCTGGACGGTGCGGTAGATCAGCCGGGCGACGCCCATCGGGAGGTCGGCGGCGAGGCCAGTCGTGTCGACGGTGGCCTCCAGGCCCACGGCGCGCGCCCGCTCCAGGAGGTCGTCGAGCGCGGGCCCGAGCCCTTCCTCCTCGAGGTTCGGTGGGTAGAGCTCGACCAGCAGCGTCCGCAGGGCGCCGATCGAGGACCGGACGGTCTCGGCGGCCGCGTCGATCTCGGCCCGGTGGGTGGCATCGTCCTGGCGCCCGATCGCCGCGAGCGAGAACGAGACCCCGGCAAGGTCCTGGACCACGCCGTCGTGGAGGTCCTGGGCGATGCGGCGCCGCTCGTGCTCGGACGCGCCGATCGCCCGCTCGAGCAGGTCCTCTCGCTCGAGCTGGCGGGTGCGGAGCCGCCGGGCGAGGGACCAGGCGAGGGGCAGCAGGATGAGCTCGAGGGCGATGAGGGCGCCGATGCTGATGGGGGCGAAGCTGCGCCAGATCCGGTCGCCCGAGGAGTTGACCTTGTCGTAGACGTAGTACGTCTCGAACAGGACCCGCTCGCCAGACGGCAGCGTGACCGGCAGGTACACCTCGAGCAGCTTGCGCTCGGGCTTCTCGTAGCGGTTCTCGGGCTTCGAGAGGTCCGACACCTCGGCTTGGATCAGGCCCTCTCGCAGCGCCTCCTGCTCGTCGTCGCCCAGGTGGTACCGCTTCCCGATCAGGCGCGGCTCGTCCGAGTAGATGATCGTGCCGTCGGCCTTCCAGACCTTGACCCGGGCGAGCGATGGGCTCAGCACCCGCCCGCGCACCACCTCGTCGAGGTCGGCGATGGCCTTCGGGTCGCCCTCGATCAGCGCGTCGGTGAGCGCAGGCTCCACCGCGCCCTGGGCCTTCATCAGGGTCTCCGAGCGGGCGTCCACGATCGCCTCGCGCTCGCCGATGCGGCGCGACGCCACCGAGAGGGCGAGGGCGACCAGCACGAGGGCCACCGCGCCCGCCAGCAGGAACTGGAGGACCGGGGTGGCCACGGTGCCCCACCCACGTGTGGAGCGCCGCCGGGACGAGGCGGGCTCGCTCACGGACCGCAGCGTAGTGGCCGCTCCCCGTCCCGGGGCGGATGTCCGGAGGTCGGATTGCCCAGGTGGGAGGGTCGCGTGGCTACAGTGGTGGGTGCTCGGCGTCCCCCCACGTGCGGGGGTGGAGGCGAGGCAGGCTCCCCTCGGAGCGCTGGCCTCGCTTCCCGACGCCACGAGCGTGCAAGCAGGTCCCCCGGCCGCCCTGGCCGGCGGGGTCGGGCGCAGGGAGCGCCACAACGACATGGCCGACACGATCGAAGCGCTGGAAGCTGCCGCGTGGGCGGCAGCCGATGGCAACGCCACCCCAGAGCAGCTGGCCCTGCTGGAGGCCGACCCGCGCCGCTGGCGCGACCTGGTGGAGGACATGCTCGAGGAGCTCGAGGACCGCCTGGACGCGGTGCGCCAGCTCCCGGGGCCCGAGCGGACCCAGGTCGTGGCGGACTTCGAGGCAGAGCTCGCCCAGCTGGAGGCGGCCTTCGACCTGCTGGCCAAGACCGACGACCCCGTCGCCGCCATCGCTGCCGCGGACCCGGTGGGGGAGGTGCGCCTCCAGGCCACGTGGGCCAACGGCCAGATCGTGGTGTGGGCGGCGGGCCCTGGCACGGCGCCCGCGTCGGCCGAGGAGCTGTCGGACCGGCTCGAGGCCATCGGTGGCCCCGCGGTCGGGTGGAGCGTCCATCCGGCGGTGGTGCTGCCCGGCGGCGACCGTGCGGCTGCGCTGTCCATCCCGGTGGGCGAGGCGCTCGGCTGGCTGGTGGCGGTCGGCGGCGGGCTCGGGCGCGAGGGCGTGGGCGCCAGCGTGGCCTGGCTCGGTCGGGTGGCCGTGGCCGGGGTGCGCCTGGTGGCCCGGGGGGCCGTGGTGCCCACCCTGCCTGGCGCCAAGCGACCCGACGGCCGGGCGATCGACCTCGCCGTGCGGTGGGTCCCGGCCCTCGTCGACGAGCAGGCCATCGCGGCCATGGCCGCGGCCATGCCGGGGCCGGTCACCGCCATGGGCCACGGCGACCCTCGCAACGTCACGCTCGCGGTGCTCGGCGCGGTGGTGGACACCATCGTGGGCCAGGCCGCCGGCATGCTCGAGTTCGCGGCCCCGCCGCCGCAGGTGCGCACCACGGCCCACGTGGCCGAGGCGTTCGTGACCCGCCTCGACGGCACGCCCTTCGACGCCCCGGTCGCCTCCGGCGCCGAGGTGTCCAAGCGCATCGACCGCTGGGCCAAGCCGCTCACCGGCACCAGCCGGGTGCGCCTGGTGGTCCAGCTCGAGCCGCCGGACTCGGGCAACGCCTGGTTCCTGTCGGTCCTCGGCCCCGGCGCCGAGGGCACCCTGCTGCCGATCGAGCAGGCCCTGGCCGACGGCAAGGCCACCAAGCCCCTGGCCGACGAGCTCAACCGCATCGAGCGCATCTTCCCGGCCCTCCTGCGCCCCGGCGCCCTGCGCCGCGGCCAGGTGTACCTGAGCCAGGACGAGGCCTGGGAGCTCATGACGGCCATCGGCCCGCAGCTGGAGGCGGCCGGCTTCGACGTGCGGGTCCCGGCGCTGTCGCGCCGCAAGCCGTCCCCGTCGCTGCGGCTGTTCACCGAGCCGGCCGGCGAGACCGTGGTCGGCGCCCACCAGCTCGCCAACGTCCGGTGGTCGGTCCTCTTCGACGACGTGGAGCTCACCGCCGCCGACATCGCTCGCCTGGCCGCCGAGGCTCGGCCCCTCGTCCGCAGCCACGGCCGCTGGGTCGAGCTCGACGCGGTGGACCTGAAGGAGGCCGCCGCCGCCCTGGCCGAGCGGGCCGACAAGACGAAGATGACCGGGGCGGAGATCCTGCGGCACTCGGTCGGGCTCGAGGGCAACCACCTCGCCGGCGGGATCTCCGTGGCCGGCTCGGGCTGGGCCAGCGAGCTGCTGCAGAAGGCGGCCGAGGTCCCGACCGAGCCGATCGCCCAGCCCGAGGGCTTCCGCGGCGAGCTGCGCTCCTACCAGGCCGAGGCCGTGGCCTGGCTCCGGTTCCTCCACACCGTCGAGCTGGGCGGCTGCCTGGCGCTCGACATGGGCCTCGGCAAGACGCCCACCATGCTCGCCCACCTCGCCAGGACCGCGGTCGGCGGCGATCCCGTGCCGGGCGCCTCCGGCGGCGACGGCAAGGCGCTCGTCATCGCCCCGCCCGCCGTGGTCGGCAACTGGGCGGCCGAGGCAGCCAAGTTCACGCCCGGGCTGCGGGTCCTCGTCCACCACGGCGCCGGCCGGGCCTCGGGCATGGCGCTCGACCGCGCCTTCGCCCGCCACGACGTCGTGATCACCACCTACGGCACCGCGGTGCGGGACATGGACGCCCTTTGCACCCACCAGTGGGCCCAGGTGGTGCTCGACGAGGCGCAGGCCATCAAGAACCACACCTCGGAGACCGCTCAGCAGTTGCGCCGGCTCCAGGCCCGGACCCGGGTCGCCCTCACCGGCACGCCCATCGAGAACGGCCTCGGCGACCTGTGGGCGATCCTCGACTTCACCAACCCCGGCCTGGTGGGCACCCGGGCCGGCTTCGTCGCCCAGATGCAAGGCGAGGGCGAGGCCGCGCTGCGGGCCCTCAACGGGATCCTGGTGTTCCGCCGCACCAAGAGCGAGCCCGAGGTCGCCGCCGAGCTGCCGGACCGCATCGACGAGCTGGACCACTGCATGATGACCCCCGAGCAGATCGGCCTGTACCAGGCCGTGCTCGACGGCCTGGTGGCCGACGCGACCGAGGTCGGCGGGGGCGAGGCCAAGCAGGGGGCGATCCTCGCCGCCATCACCGCCCTCAAGCAGATCTGCAACCACCCCGCGGCGTACCAGCCCGACGACCTGCCGCTCGCCGGCCGCTCCGGCAAGCTCGCCCGCCTCGAGGAGATCGTCGAGCAGGTGTTCGCTGGCGACGAGAAGGTGCTGATCTTCACCCACTTCGCCGAGTGGGGGAAGCGGATGGCAGACCACCTCACCACGCTCACCGGCGTGCCCATCGCGTGCTACCACGGCGGGCTCGCCCGAGGTGCCAGGGACAAGATGGTGCAGGAGTTCCAGGAGCGGGAGGGGGCCGGCGCCCTCGTCCTGTCGCTCAAGGCCGGCGGCACCGGGCTCAACCTCACCGCCGCCAACCACGTCGTGCTCTACGACCGCTGGTGGAACCCTGCGGTCGAGGACCAGGCCCGTGACCGCGCCTGGCGCATCGGCCAGACCAAGACCGTGGTGTCCCACCGCCTCGTGTGCCCCGGCACGGTCGACGAGCGGGTGGAGGAGGTCGTGGCCGGCAAGCGCCACATCGCGGACCTCATCCTCCCCGGGTCCTCGTCGCTCGCGGACCTCGACGCCAGCCAGCTGCGCACCGCCCTCGGCCTGCGCGACGACACCCTCCTCACCGAGGACGACGCCTGATGAGCTCCAACCGACGCAAGAGCGGCCGCCGCCGCAACAACAAGCTCAAGCCGGCAGACCTCTGGAAGCCGGTCCCACAGCTGCCTGACCCCCAGCCCATCGCGGTGGCCGTCGACCCCACGATGATCGTGCGCTCGCTCGGCGACCCGCCCCTGCACGGCCAGGGCCAGCAGGCCGAGCACGAGATCGCACGCGTGCTGGTCCGGGCCTCGATGCTCGCCGGCGCCCTCGCCGATGTGGCCGGCCTGCTCGAGCAGCCCGGCCAGGGCGACGACTTGGACTGATCGGCCCGCTGGGCCCGTCAGCCGTTCTCCACCACGCTGGCGAGGACCTCGACCAGCAGCTCGGTGTCGACGTCGAGCACCAGTGGCGTCGGCCCGGCATCGGGCCCGGCCACGAACAGCCGGCCCATCTCCACCAGCGACGCGAGCGGTCCGGCGTGCTCTCGCGGATCGATGTCGATCACCAGCACGTCGGCGTCGGGGTCGTCGGGGTCGTCGGCCTCGATGCTCCCGTCGGCGTGGAGCAGCGCCGGCCAGATCGCGACCCGGAGCCGTCGGTCCGCCACCCACGCGCCCAGCCCGGCCGCCGACCAGCGGTAGCCGTGCACCAGGTTCGTGCCGTCGGGCAGCTCCTGCAGGCCCGCCTGCAGCACGGCGAGCGCGGCCGGGGTGGTGGTGGCATCGACCTCCACGACCACGCCGCGCACCTGCTCCTGGTCCACCACGTACATGCGGCGGGCGGGCAGGGCGAGGTCGCTGTGGCTCACCAGGTGCCGCGGTTGGCCTTGCAGGTGACGCACAGCTCGGTGGCGGGCAGCGCCTCCAGCCGGTCATCGCCGATCGGGTTGCCGCAGCGGGCGCAGTTCTTCCAGGTGCGGGTGGCGGCCCGCTCGATGGCCTGGTCGATGAGGAGCAGGAACTGCTGCTCCTCGCCGATGCGCGCCCGCAGGCGATCCCGCTCGAAGCGGGTGAGGTCGCCCTCCGAGCCGCCCTCGTCCTCGCCGGCGCCCACGTCGTGGGCGGCCTCCTCCGGGTCGAGCTCGTCGTAGCTCGCCTGCAGGTTGGCGATGGTCGCCTCGGTCTCCTCGCGGAGCTTCTGCAGGTTGGTCCGGTGGCGGGCGACGGTGAGGGACGATGCCATGGGCTCTGCCTCGTGGGTTCGGGGGGACGGGGGGAGTCGGCAACCTATCGCCGGAACCCCCCGATGCCCACATCGTCGGGTCCGTAGGCTCGGGGTTGCATGTCGATCGAGGCCACGTCCGAGGCGCCGCCCCCGCAAGGAGGTGCGGCGGGCCCCGCGCCGGAGGGCCTGTTCGCCGCCGGACGGGGCCCGCTCGTCGTCGGCCTCGCCCTCACCGTCACGCTCGTCGCGTTCGAGGCGCTCGCCGTCGCGACGATCATGCCCGACGTGAAGGACGACCTTGGCGGGCTCGGCCTCTACGGCTGGGTGTTCAGCGGGTTCTTCCTCGGCAGCCTGCTCGGGATCGTGCTGGCCGGCGACCTGGTGGACCGGCGGGGGCTGGTGCCGCCGTACCTCTTCGGCCTGGCCATGTTCGCGGCGGGGCTGCTCGTCGGTGGCTTCGCGGTGTCCATGCCGATGCTCGTCGGCGGCCGGATCCTCCAGGGCATCGGCGCGGGCGCCATCCCCGCCACCGGCTACGCCGCCATCGGGCGTGGGGTGCCGGCGCCGCTGCGGCCCAAGATGTTCGCGGTGCTGTCCACCGCGTGGGTGGTGCCGGGGCTGGCGGGCCCCTCGCTCGCCCTGCTGCTCGAGCACGCCCTCTCGTGGCGGGCGGTGTTCCTGGTCCTGGTGCCGCTCGTGGCGGTGGCAGGCGTGGTCACGGTCCCGGCCATCGCCCCCTTCGGGCGGGTCACCGACGACGAGGCCGATGCCGAGCACGCGGTGGCCGCCCGACGGCGGCTGCGCCTCGTGCTCGTGCTCGTGGCGGGGCTCGGCGCGGTGTCGGCGGCGGCCACGGGCGCCGCGCTGGTGCTGGCCGTGCCGCTCGTGGCGGTCGGGCTGCCGGTCGCGGCGTGGGCGCTGGTCCAGCTCCTGCCCCCGGGGACGCTCCGCCTGTCGCCCGGGATCCCGGTCACCGTGGCGGCCCGCGGCGTGCTCACCTTCGCCTTCTTCGCCGCCGACGCGTTCGTGCCGCTCGCCGTCGTCGACGGGCGCAACGGGTCGAACGTGGTGTCAGGCGTCGCCCTCACCCTCTGCACGTTGGCGTGGGCGGTGGCCTCCTGGGTGCAGGCCCGGCTGATCGAGCGACTCGGCCCGCGCACCATCGATCAGCTCGGCTTCGCGGCGCTCGCCGTCGCCTCGCTCGGCCTGGTCGGCGCCGCGCTCGGCATGCCGGTGTGGACGTTCGTGCCGGCGTGGACGATCGGGGGCTTCGGCATCGGCTTGGCCTACGCGCCCCAGGCGGTCACCGTCCTCGGCCTGGCGGGGGAGGGCGACGAGGGGTCCGCCAGTGCATCGATCCAGCTCGCCGACGGGGTGGGCGTCGCCATCGGCACCGGCCTGGCCGGCGCCGTCGTGGCGTTCGGCAACGCCCACGGCTGGGAGGTCGCCGACAGCGTGCTCGTGGTGTTCGCGATCGCCACCGCGGGCGCGCTGGCGGGGGTCCTCGTGGCCGGTCGCCTCCCCCGGGTGGTGCCCCACCACGACCCCGCCTGATCGGTTCTCGTCGAGCGCTGGTGCAGAACTGCACCGTGGGGTGACGAGAACTGGGGCGCTGACATTGGGCGCGGCCTCCGGTGGGCGGTCGCGGCCCGGGCTGGGCCGTCGGGTGGGCGACGGTCAGGCGTCGGTGCCGGCGATCTCGTCGCGCAGCTGGCGCTTCAGGATCTTGCCGGCGGGGTTCCTCGGTAGGGCCTCGTCGTGGAAGAACACCTGGGTCGGGATCTTGAACGGGGCGATGAGCCCAGCCAGGAAGCTCCGGAGCTCCTCGGGGTCGATCGTCTCGCCCTCCCGGGGGACGATGGCTGCCGCCACCTCCTCGCCGAGGCGCTCGTGGGGCAGGCCGAAGACCGCCGCCTCGTACACCTGGGGGTGCTCGTAGAGGGCGGCCTCGACCTCGGCGCAGTACACGTTCTCGCCGCCGCGCAGGATCATGTCCTTGGCCCGGTCCTCGATGTACACGAAGCCCTCCTCGTCCATGCGGCCGAGGTCGCCCGTGCGCAGCCAGCCGTCGACGATGGTCTCGGCGGTGGCCTCTGGCTTGTTCCAGTAGCCGCGGATGAGGTTCGGGCCCTTCATCCAGATCTCGCCGCGCTCGCCCGCTGGCACCGGCCGGTGCTCGGCGTCGCGGATCTGGACCTGCAGGATCGGGGTGGAACGGCCGGTGGAGGTGGGGTGCGCCTCGTAGTCGGTGCCGCTGTTGCCGGGGCCGTAGGCATTGGTCTCGGTCATGCCGTAGCCGATGAGCGGCTTGGCCGCCTTGAACGCCGAGCCCACCCGGCCCACCAGCTGGGGCGGTGCCGGGGCCCCGCCGCCGCCGACCGAGGCGAGCGACGAGGTGTCGTACTTGTCGAAGTCGGGGTGCTCGAGCAGGTCCCAGCTCTGGGTCGGGACGCCCACCATGTTGGTGACCTTCTCCCGCTCGATGAGCTGCAGCGCCCGGCCCGGGTCCCACTTGTGCATGATCACGAGCTTGAGGCCCGACGCCAGCGAACCGAGGAAGACGGCCACGTTCCCGGTGACGTGGAAGAGCGGGACGATGAGGATGAACACCGGGGTGCCGGTGCGGCCCGTGGCCTCCTCGGGGCGGCGCAGCGCCTCGATCGCGGTCTTGGCACCGAAGCCCATGAGGGCCTGGATGACGGCCCGGTGGGTGGACACCGCACCCTTGGGTCGGCCGGTGGTGCCCGACGTGTACAGGATCGTGGCGTCGTCTTCGGGGCCGACCTCCACCTCGGGCCGCTCGGCGCCGGCCACGACGACGTCCTCCCAGCGATCGACGCCGGGCGGCACCTCCTGCTCGTCCATGCGCACGCCGACGGTGGCGAAGCCGAGCCGCTCGGCGGCGGGACGGCTGCGCTCCACCCGCTCCGCGTCGGCCACCAGGACCTTGGTGCCCGAGTCCTCCAGGCCGTAGGCGAGCTCGTCGGGGGTCCACCAGGCGTTCATGGACACGACGACGGCGCCGACGGCGAGCGCGCCCAGGTAGGTGACGATCCACTCGGGGTAGTTCCGCATGGCGATGGCGACCCGATCGCCCTTGGTCACGCCGTAGCGCTCGACCAGGGCGGCGGCGATGCCGTCAGCCAGGGCGTGGACCTCGGCGAACGTGTAGCGCTCGTCCTCGTACACGAGGAACTCGGCGTCCCCGTAGAGCCGGGTCAGGTCCCCCAGCTCCTTGAGGCTCGACGGCGCGCCCTTGAACGCCGTGTAGGTGATCCCGTCGACCTCGATCTCGTGGGTCTCGTACCGGGCGCCGGGCCCGGTGACCTCGGCGACCGCTTCCTCGTAGCTCATCGTCACGAGACGGGAGCCAACCGCACGCCGTCGGCCCGGTCAAGTGCCAGACGTCCCTGGCCGCAGCCGGCGGTCAGCGCGGCTCGCGCAGGTCGTCCTTGGCGCGCTGGGCATCGCGGGCCATGCGGCCCTGCTGGCGCGCCTTGCGCCGGTACTCGACCTGGTCGGCGCGCAGCTCCACGGAGGCCGCCTCGTCGTCGAGCGCCCGCCACGCGTCGAGCCGGTCCTGGGGGAGCTCGCCGGCCTCGACCGCGGCCTGGACGGCGCACCCGGGCTCGTTGCGGTGGGCGCAGTCGCGGAACCGGCAGGCCTCGGCCAGCTCGTCGATCTCCGGGAACGCCTCGACCACCGTCTCGGGATCGGTCCACACGCCGACCTCCCGGATCCCGGGCGTGTCGACCAGGATCCCACCGCCGGCCAGCAGGTGCAGCTCCCGGTGGGTGGTGGTGTGGCGGCCCTTCGCGTCGCCCTGGCGCACCTCGCCCTCGGCGGCGACCTCGTCGGCCACCAGGGCGTTGACGAGCGTGGACTTGCCAGCGCCGGACTCGCCGTTGAGGGCGACGGTCCGGCGCCCCACGTGGGCCAGGAGCTCGTCGACGCCCCAGCCGCCCTTGGCCGACAGCGTCACCACGTCCAGGGACGGGTCCACTTCCGCGCCGCCTCGGCGGCGGCTGCGGCCACCTCCGGGCCCACCTTGTCCGCCTTGGTGAGCACGACGAGCGACTCGGCGCCCGCATCCACGGCGATCGCCACCGTGCGCTGGATCCGTCCGCCGCGGACCGGCCGGTCCAGGCCGCAGACCACGAGGACGAGGTCCACGTTGGCCACCAGCGGCTGCTCGCGCTCGTGCTTGCCGGCGGCCCGCCGGCGCAGCAGCGAGTCCCGCGTGAGGGTGGCCACCGGGCTGGGGTTGCGGTCCAGCACCACCCAGTCGCCCACCACGGGGGCAGGGGAGATCGTGGCGGCGAACATCGCCCGCACCGCGCCGTGGCGGGTGGCCACCACGAGCCCGGCGCCGTCGTGGCGCACCACCCGGCCTGGCTCGGCCCCCTCGACGTCGGTGGCGGCATCGGAGGCCCGCCACGCGTCCCAGCGCTGCGACCACCGCGCCGCCCAGCCCCACCGGGCCAGCTCGGGGTCGTCCTGGAGGTCGTCGGCCATCGTGCCGGCGAGGCTACCCAGGCCTGCACCTCCGGGGCCGATGAGTTGGCCGGGCAGCGGGCCCGTCCCTAGCGTCATCGCCGTGCAGGTCATCCACGGCACCGGGCCGTGCCCGACTCCCCAGCCCGACAGCGCCGTCACCATCGGTGCGTTCGATGGCGTCCACCTGGGGCACCGGGCGGTGATCGATCAGGTCCGTGGCATCGCACGGGACCGTGGGCTGCAGACCGTGGTGGTCACCTTCGACCGCCATCCCGCCATGGTGGTGCGGCCGGAGTCGGCGCCGAAGCTGCTCACGGACCTGCCCCAGAAGCTCGAGCTGCTCGAGGCAGCAGGGGTGGACGCCACCTACGTCGTGCACTTCGACGAGGAGCGGGCCAAGGAGGAGGCGGCGGCGTTCGTCCACGAGGTGCTCGTGGGCTGCCTCACCGCGCGGGCCGTGGTCGTCGGGGCGGACTTCCACTTCGGGCACCGTCGGGGCGGCAACGTGGCGCTGCTCGCCGAGATGGGCGCCGAGCTGGGCTTCACCGTCGAGGGCCTCGAGCTGCGCGGGCCCGACGGGCAGCCCGCGGCGCCGGACGCCGTGGTCTCGTCGACCGCCATCCGCCGGCTGCTCATGGCCGGTGACGTGGCCGCCGCCGCCGAGCTGCTTGGGCGCCCCCACGAGGTGCGGGGCACGGTGGAGCACGGCGATGCCAGGGGTCGAGAGCTCGGGTTCCCGACCGCCAACATCGCCCTGGCCCCCGAGCTGCAGCTGCCCGCCGACGGCATCTACGCCGGCTGGTTCGAGCGGGCCGACGGCACGGTCCATGCCACCGCCATGTCGCTCGGCCACCGGCCGACGTTCTACGACCGGCCCGAGGGCGCGCCGCTGCTCGAGTGCCACCTGCTCGACGCCAGCCCCGACCTGTACGGCGAATCGGTCCGGGTCCGGTTCGTGGAGCGCCTGCGCGGCGAGGTGCGCTTCGACGGCGTCGACGCCCTGGTGGCCCAGATGGCCGCCGACGTCGACCAGACCCGCGCCCTGCTCCTCGGCTCGGTCGAGGGCTGACGGCCGCCACCGGTCGCCGGGGCACCCCGCGCCATCGGGCACACTTTGAGCGGGGCCACCGCGGCCCCGGGCAGACGGCACCACCGGAGGAGAGGCGATGCAGCCCGGCAACGGCACACCGTCGAAGGGGAGGGGCGACGCGCACCTCGGCAAGGGCGACGGCGGGATCGACGTCCTCGAGTCCGACTCGTCCGAGGGCATCCTCGGGCCGGTCGCCGCGCCGGAGGCGGTGTCGCGGACCCTGCCCCGCCTGGCCCGTCACACCATCGAGCTGGCCGACGGCCACCGCGTCGGCGTCTCCGTCTGCGGCCGGGGCCTGCCGATCGTGATGATCCACGGCTACACGGCTGAAGGGATGCTGTACGCCCAGAGCCTGAGCCGCATCGTCGCCATGGGCTTCAAGGTGATCGCCATCGACACCGCGAACCACGGCAGCACCCAAGGCCTGCCGACCGGGGGCGCCAACTTCGAGGAGTACACGGCGCTGCTCGCCCGGGTCGTGGACGAGCTCGGCATCAACCGGGCCGTGTTCGCCGGCCACTCGATGGGTGGGCGCCTGGTCACCGAGCTGGCGGCCCGCCGGCCGGACCTGGTCCTCACCGTGCTCCTGCTCGACGCCATCGTCGGCGAGCCGTGGGACCGGATCGTGGCCGCCAGCCGCATCAACCCCTTCCTGCTGCTCGGCATCGGGGGCGTGCTCCTGGCGGACTCCATCGCCACGGTCCCGTTCGTCCGGGACCCCAAGCAGGCCATGAAGTTCGGCCGCCTGGTGGCACCGATGCTGAAGGGGCACGCGGCCAACCCGCTGCACCTCGCCGGGCCCGGCATCTCCATCGTGCGCTCGCGGTCGAGCAAGTGGATGCTGGAGAAGCTGCGGGAGAACGGCACGCCGCTGGTGGCCATCCACGGCGACCGGGACATCGTGGTCCCGCTCGCCACGGCTCGCAGCGCCGCTCGGCTCGCGGGCGGCATGGTCGTGGTGGTCGAGGGCGGGCGCCACTCGTGGCTGCTCAAGGACCCCGAGACGCTGCCCGCCATCTTGCGGGAGATGTTCGAGGCGCCGAGCGCCATCCGGAACCGCAACCGAGACTTCGCCAAGATGGGCCTGGCGCCCGATGCCACCATCGACGAGATCGAGGCGGCCTTCTACGAGCCGGATGCGCCGATCCTCTCGCTCACCCCCCACATCGACCTCGACGAGATCCGGCCCGGCCCCCGGCGCCCCCGGTTCCGCTGGCACACCGAGGTGCCCTCCTAGGGGGCTTCCCGCACCTGCGCCACCAGCGATGGTGCGTTTGCACCCCCAGATCAAGGTCGATGGCATCTGCGCCGCACCCCACGCTTCGTGGTCCCCTGGACACATCAGAGAGGGGACCGCGATGCAAGGCGGGCATGGACCGACGAACGAGGGCGACGAGGGCGGGGTGCTCCTGCTCGAGCCGGCGCTGCGGCGCCGGACCGAGGTCATCGAGCTCCGGCACACCGATGACGAGGTGGGGCGGCTGATCGAGGAGCGGGTCGCCGCCTTCGATCGGGCCGGTGCCGCCATCCTCGTCCACGCCCCCGATGGCTCGATCCTCCAGATGAACTTCCGCTCCCGGGAGGTGCTGGGCGTCGACTGGCCCCAGGACGGCCTGGGGCTGCCCGGCGGGTGGACCGTGGTCGACGACCGCGGCGAGGACCTGCCCTACGACCTGCTCCCGCGGCGGCAGGCGCTGGCGTCGGGCACCGCCGTCCACGGCGTGCCCCTGGGGATCAGGGGCCCGGCCGGCGACATCCGGTGGATGCTCGGCTCGGCCGTCCCCGTCGCGACGGACGAGGGGGAGGTGGTGGCGGTGGTCACCAGCCTGGTCGACCGCACCGGGCAGGTCCTCCACGACCCGCACCTCGACGGGCGGGGCGTGGCAGACCGTCGGGAGCAGGCGATCCTCGCCTGCGACCGCGACGGGCAGGTCACCTACCTGAACGCCCACGCCGAGCAGCTCTACGGGTGCACCTCGGCCGAGGCCCAGGGCCGCGAGGTGGCCGAGGTCGTCACCTGGGCGGCCCCGGCGGACCAGGTGCGGTCCCTGACCATCGGCGGCACGGAGCTGCCGGCGTGGTCGGGCGACATGTGGGTGCGTCGGCAGGACGGGTCCTGCACGCCGGTGCACCTCAGCATCACGCCGGTCGAGCTGGCCGATGGTGCCTCGACCACCCTGGCGATCGCGGTGGACGTGTCCGAGCGCCGAGCGGCGCTCGACGCGCTGATCCGGGAGTCGTACCACGACGAGCTCACCGGCCTCGCCAACCGACGGCTGTTCCTCGAGACCGTCGCCCAGCAGCTGGGTGTGCGGGTCGGCGGCGAGGCGCCGATCGCCGTGGTGCTGATCGACCTCGACGACCTGCGCCTGGTGAACGACGGGTTCGGCCACGAGGTCGGCGACGCCGTCATCGCCGCCTGCGCGGCTGCGCTGCGGGATGCCGCCCACGCCACCGATGCCGTCGCCCGCCTCGACGCCGGCACGTTCGCGGTGTGCTGCGCCCACCTGACCCCCTACGGCGACGCCGCCTCCTACGTCGAGCGCCTGCGCTCGGCGCTCGCCCAGCCCATCGAGGTGCACGGCACGCGGATCCAGGTGCGCACCTCGGCGGGGATCGCCATGTGCGTCGAGGGTGACTCGGCGGCGGCCGTGCTGGAGCGGGCCGACCTCGCGCTCTCTCGGGCCAAGCAGGAGGGGGCGGACCGATCCTGGGTGTACGACGAAGCGCTGCGGATCCGGGCCCGCCGGGACCTGGAGCTCGAAGGCCACATCCGCCAGGTGATCGAGCGTGGCGAGGTCACGCTCGGCTACCAGCCCATCGTGCGGATCGACGACGGGACCGTCAGCTCCGCCGAGGCGCTCCTGCGCCTCGCTGACGACGAGGGCAACCCGCTCTCCGCGCTGGAGGTGGTCACGGTCGCCGAGCGTCGCGGGCTCATCGGCGACCTCGGGCTGCTGATCCTGGAGACGGCCTGCCGAGCTGCCGCGGGGTGGCAGGCCGAGATGCCCGAGCGTTCCATCGGCGTGTCGGTCAACGTGTCGGCCTGCCAGCTCGAGGACCCGGAGCTGCCGGCGAAGGTGCGCGAAGTCCTCACCCGCACCGGGCTGGAGCCGAGCCGGCTCACGCTGGAGATGACCGAATCCGTCCTGATGGGGGACTCGGCGTGGTCGGCCCACCAGCTGGGCCGGCTGAAGATGGGCGGCGTACGGCTGTCGGCCGACGACTTCGGCACCGGGTACTCGTCGCTCGCCTACCTGAAGCGCTTCCCGCTGGACGTGATCAAGGCCGACCTCTCGTTCGTCGCCGGCTTGCCCGACTCGCCGGAGGATGCCGCGGTCGTGAGCGCGATCGTCGGCGTCGCCGACGCGATGGGCCTCGAGGTGGTGGGCGAGGGCGTGGAGCACCGCCACCAGGCCACCTCGCTCGCCGGGCTCGGCTGCCGCTACGGGCAGGGCCGCCTGTGGAGCTGGGCGGTGCCCGGCGACGAGTTCGCGTCGACGGTGGGGCGGATCGAGCGGGTCGCCGCTCGCGCCGCTCGAGCCGGCGACGTCCCGGGGCGCCGCGCGGAGGGCGCGGCTGCCCCGGATGACCTGCCGGCCCTCGCCCGAGGCGCGCACACCGCGGTGGTGGCTGGCGCCGACACCGCGCTGCGCACGCTGGCCCACGAGGTGCGCTCGCCGTTGACCGTGGTCCTCACCGGGGCGCAGATGCTCCAGGAGGACCACCCGGAGCTCGGGCCGGAGCTGGACATGGTGGTGCGCGCCGGGCGCCGCATCGACGAGGTGATCGCGGGGCTGGAGGACGTCGCTGCGCTGGACCGCGGGGACCTGGAGATCCACGGCGGCCCGTTCGACCTGCTCGAGGTGGCCCAGCAGGTCGGCCTCGAGGTGGCCCTCGCCCGTGGCGCGGTGGTCACCGTCGAACCGCTGCTGATCGGCTCGGCGCTCACCGACGGCGACCCGCACCGCATCCAGCAGGTGCTGGTGAACCTCGTGACCAACGCGGTGAAGTACGCAGGGCCGACCCTGCCGGTGGTGGTCCTGGTGGGCCGGCGGGCCCGCTGGGTGGAGGCCCAGGTCATCGATCAGGGCCCCGGCATCGGCCAGGACCAGGTCGGGCTCGTGTTCCGCAAGTACGGTCGGCTGGACCGCACCCGCTCGGGGACCGGCCTGGGCCTCTACCTCGCCCGCGGCATCGCCCGCGCCCACGGCGGCGACGTCACCTACCGGGCCCGCCGCGATCGCTCCGGTTCGGTGTTCACCCTGCGGCTGCCCGCCCACCGTGACGAGCCCTCGAAGTGACGTCACGCATTGCACGAAACGCCATGGCGCAGATGCAGTAGTGCAACTATCCTTGCCCCGAGAGAGGGGCGGACATGGCGACTCCGAGCGATGAGGTGCTCCGTGGGCTCCTCGAGGCGGCACCCGACGGGATCCTGGCCGTCGAGGCCGACGGGGTGATCGTCTTCGCCAACCGCCAGGCCGAGGACCTCTTCGGGTGGGCCCGCGGCGATCTGCTGGGCCGCAAGGTGGAGGTGCTGGTGCCGCCAGAGGCGATCGAGCGCCACGTGGCTCACCGGGCGTCCTACATCGACGCGCCCATCGCTCGGCCCATGGGCTTGGGCTTGCAGCTGTCGGCTCGGCGGCGCGATGGCACCGAGTTCCCCGCCGAGATCAGCCTGAGCACGGTGGTGGGCGCCGACGGTCGTCCCATCGTGATGGCCGCCGTCCGCGACGTGTCGGACCGGCTGGAGCTCGAGCGGGCCCGCCAGTCGCTCGAGCAGGAGGCCCAGCGGGAGCAATCGCATCGGCTGGAGAGCATCGGCCAGCTCGCCGGGGGCATCGCCCACGACTTCAACAACCTGCTCGGGGTCATCCTCAACTACGCCACCCTGGCCCAGCGGGGCGTCGACGACCCCGTGGTGAGCGACGACCTCGACCAGATCCGTGCCGCCGCCGAGCGCGCCGCGGACCTCACCCGCCAGCTGCTGGCCTTCGCCCGCCGCGACGCCGCCCGCCCCGAGCCCCTCGACCTGCGGGAGCTGGTCGACCAGTTCTCCCGGATGCTCGAGCGGGTCATCGGCGAGCAGACCCGCCTGGTCGTCGGGGTCGAGCAGGGGATCATCGTCCACGCCGATCGCCACCAGCTGGAGCAGGTGCTGCTGAACCTGTGCCTGAACGCCCGCGACGCCATGCCCGGCGGGGGGACGGTCACCATCACCTCCGGGGCCGCCCAGGTCGCCGACGGCCGGCTCGGGCTGCCGTCGCGCCCGTACGCAGCGCTGCTCGTCACCGACGAGGGGGAGGGCATGGCGCCCGACGTGCTCGACCGGGCCTTCGAGCCGTTCTTCACGACCAAGGCCCAGGGCGACGGCACCGGGCTCGGCCTGTCCACCGTCTACGGGATCGTCCGCCAGAACGGGGGCGCCGTCCAGCTGCACTCGTCGCCCGGCGAGGGGACCACGGTCGAGGTCCTGCTGCCGATGGCCGGGCCCTCGACGCCCCAAGCTGCTGGACGGGCACCTGGGGTGGGCGCCGGCGTCGTCCTCGTGGCCGAGGACGAGGAGTGGCTCCGCACGGTGGTGGGCCGGATGCTGCGGGAGCAGGGCTACGAGGTCCACCTCGCGTCGAGCGCGGACGAGGCCGAGGAGCTCGTCGTGCGCCTGGCGGGGCGGGTGGACCTGGTGCTGACCGACGTCGTGATGCCCGGCCGCACCGGTCCCGAGCTCGCCCGCAGCCTGCGCGAGCGCGCCGACGCGCCGCGGGTGCTCCTCATGACCGGCTACGCCCCGTCCTCGTTGGACCTGCAGGACGAGCGGGTGCTCGCCAAGCCGTTCACGGAGCAGCAGCTCCTCGCCGCGATCCGGGAGGCCCTCGATGCCTGACCCCGACGCCTCCCCTCCAGTCGACCCGCAACCGACCGACACCGACGCCCAGGGGCCAGCCCCGCCCATCCGCGTCTTGGTCGTGGACGACCACCGGATGTTCAGCGAGAGCCTGGCGCGCCTGCTCGGCGCCGAGGACGACATCGAGGTGGTCGCCGTCCTCGACGACGCCCCACCGGTGCTGCCCGCCGTGCGGGGCATGGCACCCAGGGTCGTGCTGCTGGACCACCACCTGCCCAACGGGACCGGCGCCGAGCTCACCGCTGCGATCAAGTCCGAGCGGCCCGACACCATGGTGGTGATCCTGACCGGTGCCACCGACGACCGCATCTTGCTGGCCGCCATCGACGCCGGGTGCTCGGGCTTCCTCACCAAGGACCATGCCGCCGACGAGGTGGTGCGCGCCGTCCGCCTCGCCGCAGCGGGCGAGGCCCTGATCCCGCCCGCGCTGCTCGCCCGCCTCTTGCCGCGCCTCAACCGCGCCAACCACGGGCTGGGGAGCGACCTCTCCCCGCGGGAGCGGGAGGTGCTGGAGCTCATGGCCACCGGCCTCTCCAACAAGGCGATCGCCGGCCAGCTGTTCCTCAGCGTGAACACCGTGCGCAACCACGTGCAGCAGATCCTCGTGAAGCTCGATGCCCACTCCAAGCTGGAGGCGGTCGCCACCGCGGCTCGCGAGGGGATCGTGAGCTACCCCGAGGGCTGATCGCCGCGGCGGCGCGGGCCCGAGGTGGCGTCGCCGAGGGCCGAGCCCAGCAGCTCCAGCAACCGGGCGGCGGCTGCGTCGCCGGCCCCGCCATCGTCGCCCTCGGCCTCACCGACCAGCACCAGCACGGCGTCACCGCCCTCTTCGTCCACGGCGAGGTGGCCGACGAAGCGCACGAACCCCGGGGCCTCGCCGTTCGGGCGCCACAGCAGGCGGGCCCGGCCCTCGGCGAACGGCTCGAAGCGGAACCACGGCGCGGCGGCCTCGGCCCTGGGCCCGCACGCCAGGACGAGGAACGGGCGCAGCCACGTCGCTGGCCGTCGCGCCACGAAGGCGGCGACGGCGCGCGGGCTGGCGCCTGGGATGCGGTAGCGGTGGGTGATGGTCAACGGGGGAGCAACCTTCCCGGGGTGGCACCTGCCATCGTGCGCCCGCCGGGCGGTCCCGGTGCAGATGCGGACGACCCGCGCCCGCTGGTGCGAACGCACCAGCGGCGCGTCGGCCGGGCCATGGCCGCGCGGGCCGGTCGCCGGGCGACTTCGCGCACGAACGCAGGTTCGGCTATCGTGGTCCCCCGTGCCCAGAGCGGGCACACCGCGCTCCACCAGGCGAACCGGGCTCACCGAGGCCGGCCGCGGGACGGAGGGCCGGGTACCGAGCCCAAGAGGAATCCATTGTCTGAGATCATCGATCGCCAGAAGCCCGAGGTCATCGCGGAGCACCGCCTCCACGACAGCGACACCGGGTCCCCCGAGGTGCAGATCGCGCTGCTCACCAAGCGCATCAACCACCTCAACGAGCACCTCAAGGTGCACAAGAAGGACCACCACAGCCGGCGTGGCCTGCTGATGCTGGTGGGTCGCCGCCGGAACCTGCTCGACTACGTCAAGAAGAACGACGTCGAGCGCTACCGGACGATCATCGCCACCCACGGCCTGCGCCGCTAGGTCCGAGACCCACCACGGGCGACCCTCTAGGGTCGCCCGTGGACGTTCCGGCCAGACCGGATCACCACACCAACACCCGGCGGTGTCCCACCCCGGTCAGTTGTCAGTCGCCCATCGCTCGGCCAACGGGGCCGGGAGGTGACCGACTGGGAGCTGACCACCGGGATGTCGCCTCACCGGAGCACACGGCTCCAGAGGAGAAGCCAACCCATGGCAGAAGTTTCCGTTTCGGGCCCGATCTCGGGCACCGACAAGACCCTGACCCTGTCGACGGGCGTGTACGCGCCGCAGTCGCAGGGCGCGGTCGTCGCCAAGCTGGGCAACACCCAGGTCCTGGCCACGGCCAACGGCGCGAAGGAGGTCCGCGAGGGCACCGACTTCTTCCCGCTGACCATCGACGTCGAGGAGAAGGCGTACGCCGCCGGCAAGATCCCGGGCTCGTTCTTCCGCAAGGAGGGCCGCCCGTCGGACAACGCCGTGCTGGTGTGCCGCCTGATCGACCGCCCGCTGCGCCCCTCGTTCCCGAAGGGCTTCCGCAACGAGACCCAGGTGGTCATCACCGTCCAGGGCGCCGACCAGGTGAACCCCTACGACGTGGTCGCCATCAACGCCGCCTCCGCGGCGCTCATGCTCACCGGCCTGCCCTTCGAGGGCCCGATCGGTGGCGTGCGCCTCGCGTACAGCACCGACGGCGAGTGGATCCCGTACCCGACCTTCGAGGAGCAGGACGAGTCCACCTTCCAGATCGTGGTGGCCGGCCGTGAGGTCGACGGCCAGATCGCCATCATGATGGTCGAGGCCGGTGGCACCGAGAAGGCCTGGAGCTACTACGAGGACGGCGCCCCCAAGGTCACCGAGGCGGTCATCGCCCAGGGCCTGGACGCCGCCAAGGTCTGGATCGGCGAGTCGCTCGCCCTCCAGAACGAGCTGGTCGCCAAGGTGGGCCGCAAGCCGGCCATCGCCTGGGAGAACCAGATCGACTACTCCGACGAGATCGAGGCCGCCGTCGCCGCCTTCACCGACAAGGCCAAGGCTGCCAACGTCATCGCCGACAAGACCGAGCGCAACGCCGCCAACGACGAGCTCAAGGCCGAGGTCGTCGAGGCGCTGTGCGGCGAGGGCGCCCCGTTCGAGGGCCAGTCCCGCCAGGTGAAGAGCGCCCTCAAGGAGCTCACCAAGTCCGTCATCCGCCAGCGGGTCATCGACGAGGGCGTCCGCATGGACGGCCGTGGCGTCACCGACCTCCGGCCCGTGTCGGCCCAGGTGGGCCTGATCCCCACGGCGCACGGCACCGGCCTGTTCCAGCGCGGCGAGACCCAGGTGCTCAACGTGCTGACCCTGGGCCTGCCCAAGATGGACCAGATGCTCGACACCGTCGACCCGGTCACCAAGAAGCGCTACATGCACCACTACAACATGCCGCCCTACGCCAACGGCGAGACCGGCCGCATGGGTGGCACCAAGCGCCGCGAGGTCGGCCACGGCGCCCTCGCCGAGCGGGCCCTGCTGCCCGTCGTCCCGTCGCTCGAGGAGTGGCCCTACGCGCTGCGCCTCGTCTCGGAGGTCATGAGCTCCAACGGCTCCACCTCGATGGCGTCGGTGTGCTCGTCGTCCCTGTCGCTGATGGATGGCGGCGTGCCGATCAAGGCGCCCGTCGCCGGCATCGCCATGGGCCTCATCGCCGAGGAGGGCAAGTACGTCACCCTCACCGACATCCTCGGCTCGGAGGACGCCTTCGGCGACATGGACTTCAAGGTCGCCGGCACCGCCGAGTTCGTCACCGCCCTGCAGCTCGACACCAAGATCGAGGGCCTGCCCTCCGAGGTGCTCGCCGCGGCGCTCGAGCAGGCCAAGGTGGCCCGCCTCGAGATCCTCGAGGTGATGAACGGCGCCATCGCCGAGCCCCGTCCCGAGGTCGGCCCGTCCGCCCCGAAGATCATCAGCTTCGAGGTCCCGATCGACAAGATCGGCGAGATCATCGGCCCGAAGGGCAAGGTCATCAACGCCATGCAGGCCGAGACCGGCGCCGACATCTCCGTCGACGACGACGGCATGGTCGGCACCGTCTCCATCGGCTCCACCGACATGGGGGCCGTGCAGGAGGCGGAGCGCCAGATCCGCCTCATCCTCAACCCGCCGACGGCCGAGGTCGGCGCCACCTACCTGGGTCGCGTCGTCAACATCACCAAGTTCGGTGCGTTCGTCAACATCCTCCCGGGCCGCGACGGCCTCGTCCACATCTCCAAGATGGGCGGCGGCAAGCGGATCGAGAAGGTCGAGGACGTCCTCGAGCTCGGCCAGGAGATCGAGGTCAAGGTCGACGACGTCGACCCCAACGGCAAGGTGAGCCTCACCCCCGTGACCCGCTCGTCCCCGGTGGCGGCTCCGGCTCGTCGTCGGAGGGCGCGTCCGATGACGGCGATGCCGGCGATGCCGGTGGCTCCTCGAGGCGGCAGCCGCGAGGAGGTGTCCTTCGAGGACGCCTTCGACGCCGAGATCGCGAGGAGTTCGGTGACCTCGGCCCCGGCAGCGAGCGCCCCGGTGGCTCCGGTGGTGGCGACCGCGGCGGCGACCGCGGTGGCAACCGGCGCGGCGGCGGCCGGCGCGGCGGTCGTCGCTGACCATCGTCCGCTCGGACCTCCCGTCCGGGCTCACCGTCCTGAGCGAGCAGGTCCCCGGCGCGCGCTCCGCCAGCTTCGGCTGCTGGGTGCGCGTCGGGGCCCGCGACGAGGCCCCGGCCCTGGCCGGGGCCTCCCACTTCCTGGAGCACCTCGTGTTCAAGGGGACCCGGGACCGCTCGGGCCGGGAGGTCTCCGAGGCGATCGAGGCCGTGGGCGGCGAGCTCAACGCGCACACCGCGCACGAGCACACCGCCTTCTACGCCCGCGTCCCCGCGACGGCCGCCGACGTGGGGCTCGGCCTGCTCTGCGAGGTCGTGAGCTCCCCGGCGTTCGACCAGGACGACGTGGAGTCCGAGCGCCGGGTCATCCTCGAGGAGGTGCACCTCGCCGAGGACGAGGGCGACGACCGGGCGATGTCGCTTGCCCACGAGGCGCTGTGGGGCGACCACCCGCTCGGTCGGGACGTGCTCGGCAGCCTCGACGCCATCGACGCCATGGACCGCGAGGCCATCGCAGCCTTCTTCGAGCACCACTACCACCCGGCGAACCTCGTGCTCGTCGCCGCCGGCGACGTGGACCACGACGCCCTCGTGGCGGCCGGGGAGCGCTTCCCGGACCGGCCCGGCGGCAGGCGGCCGGACCGCACGCCCCCCACCGGCGCCGCGCCCCTGCACCACCACAAGCTCCTGCGCCGCCCGGCCGAGATGGCGCACCTGTGCATCGCCTGGCCGGCGCTGTCGGCCGACGACCCGGACCGCTACGCCCTCGCCGTGTGCAACCAGGTGCTGGGCGGC
This sequence comes from Acidimicrobiales bacterium, assembly GCA_046331115.1. Taxonomy (GTDB): domain Bacteria; phylum Actinomycetota; class Acidimicrobiia; order Acidimicrobiales; family Iamiaceae; genus Aquihabitans. Next base: position 21,917 of record JAXLRJ010000009.1, on the reverse strand, counting down.
GGCCTGTCGAGCCGGCTGTTCCAGGAGGTCCGCAGGCCCGCGGCCTGGCTTTCTCCGTGTACTCGTCCGTGTCGTCGTTCTCCGATGCCGGCTCCCTGGTCGCCTACGTGGGCACCGGTGCGGAGCGGGTGTCGGACGTGCGCAAGCTCGTCTTGGACCTGGCCGCCGAGGTGGCCGCCGATGGCATCACCGAGCGGGAGTGGGAGGTGGCCCTCGGCTACCTGGAGGGCTCGTTCCTCTGGGGCTGGAGGACAGCGGCTCGGTGATGAGGCGGCTCGGCAACCACGTGTGCGCCCGGGGCCACGTCACGCCCGTCGAGGACCAGCTCGCCCGCCTGCGCGCCGTCACCCCGACGACGTGCGTCGGGCTGCCGAGCGGGTGCTGGGCGCCACGCCAACCGTCTGCGGGGTCGGCCCGCTCACCGAGCGCGACCTCGGCGCCTAGCGTCAGCGGCGTGGACGACCGGGGGCGTCAGCGAGGCGTGGCTGGGGCGTGCGAGGCGTGGTGGCGCTCGTCGGGCTGCTGCTCGCCACCCTCGCCGTCGGCGCCGAGCCGGCCGGAGCGGCCGCGACCGCGTCGGCCGACGGCGACCTGATGGCGTTCGGCCCCGTGGGTGGGGCGACCGCCGGGCTGCGCGTGTGGGTCCTGGAAGACCCATCGATCACGACCACGACGGGCGCGTCCGGGCACTGGCACCTCGACGGCATCCCCGTCGGGTCTGCGGCCACCTTCGCCCTCGAGGGCGACGTCCGGTACCCGATCCAGACGGCCACGTTCACGATGCCCCCCGATGGCCTCGAGCGGGTGAGCTTCCAGTCGCCCAACCAGACGATCGTGGCCGCCTTCGAGTCCGTCCTGGGGATCCAGGTGGACCCGGCGCGGTGCGTGATCGCCGCCACCGTGACCCGCCGCGGGTACTCGCTCTACCACGGCGGCCCGGACGGCACCCACGGCGAGCCGGGCGCCACCGTGTCGATCTCGCCGCGCCCGGCCGCCGGCGGCACCCCGATCTACTTCAACGGCTCCAAGTTCGACGTGATCTGGCCGGACCGCTCGCTCCGGGAGACCACCCCGGACGGCGGGGTGCTCTTCGTCAACGTCACACCGGGGACCTACGTCCTGTCGGCCCACAAGGCGGGCGCCACGATCCGCTCGGCGCAGGTCGGCTGCCGGCCCGGGGTGCTCACCAACGCTGCGCCCCCGTGGGGCCTGCAGGTGACCGAGGGCGGGCTCGGCCTCGACGAGGTCGTGCCGTTCCCCACCGCCGCCCCGACCACCACGTCGACCTCGGCCTCCACGACGTCCCTCTCCGTGCCCGCCGCGCCGATCACCACATCGGCCGCGGCCCAGGCGCCGGCCGCCGGCGCGGTGGCGGTCCCCGGCGACCCGGGCTACGCCGGCTGAGCGCTTCGGCGACGAGCCGCGGCCGCCCCGCGGGATCAGTCGTCGTCGTGATCCCCGTGCTGGTGGTCGTGATCGTGGTGGTCGTGGTCGTGGTCGTGGTCGTGGTCGTGGTGGTGCGTGCGATCGTGGTCGACCGGGCGCTTCATCAAGATCACGGGGTGGGTGATCGAGCCGGAGAGGATCGTCACCTCGCCGACGGCCTCCCAGCCCTCGCGGCCGGCCTCGTCGAGGTCGTCGGTGACCAGGTGGGTGGCCCGCTCAACCGGCGAGCCCTTCTCCTGGTACTCCGGCCGGTGGAACAGCTCGATGAACCGGTACTCCCATGCGGTCATGGCGTCCACGTTGGCAGCCCGGGGGCGTTCGGGGGAGGGGCGGAAGGCCCTACTCGCCGGTGGTGCCGTCGAGCAGCTCCCGGAGCACGTCGAGGTGGCCGAGGTGGCGGGCGGTCTCCTCGAGCATGTGGAGGAGGATGAACCGCAGGACGAACGGTCGGCCCTCGTCGTTGGCGGCCGGGTCGTCCAGGTCCGCGGCGGCGGCGATCGTCCGTGCGCGCTCGCACGCCGCCCGGTAGCGCTCGACCTGCAGCTCGATGGGCTCGGCCAGCGCCGAGTTGAACTCCCAGTCCGGGTCGTGGTCCCAGTCGGCGCCGGCGTACCAGTCGGCGGCGGGCTGGCCGGCGAAGCGCACGGCGAACCACGTGTCCTCGACCATCGCCAGGTGCTTCACCAGCCCGGCGACGGACGTGTCCGAGCCGAGGGGCTTGGTGGTGGCAAGGTGCTGCGCGATGCCCGCCACCTTCAGCTCGACGCCGGCGCGGTACCACTCGAGGAGGCTCTCGAGCTGCTCCCGCTCGCCCGCGGTGCGGGTGGGCGGGAACGTGCGATGCCCTGAGTCGGTGGGCTCGGTGTGGCCTCGCTCGGCCGCGGACCGGCAGATGCAGAACTCGTTGCCCTCTGGGTCCGCCAGCACCACCCACCCGGTGCCGTCGTCCTTGCGGTGATCGGCCACCAGGGTCGCGCCGATGCCGAGCACCCGCTCCACCTCCTGGTCCCGGGCGATGACGGCGTCGAGGTCCAGGTGCACCCGGTTCTTCACCGTCTTGCCCTCCGGCACGCGCAGGAACAGCAGGGCGGGGCCGAGGCGCCGGGGATCGATCAGGTAGGCCTCCGGGTCCCCTGGTCGGTTCGGGTTCTCCGGGTCGTCCACGTAGCCGACGACGCGGCGCCAGAACGCGGCCAGGGCCAGCGGGTCGTGGCAGTCGAAGGTGATGGCGTCGAGGCGGCTGGACATGGGCTCCCCTTGGGTGCGGCGACGGCCAGGCGCCGATTGGGGGATGATGGCCCGATGGCCTCCCGCTCGACGCCGTCGATCGGACGCTACCCGTGGGTGTAGCCGGCGACGCAGGGCTTTCCAGGGCACCGGCGGAGGCGGGGCCGCGGCCGGTGCACGGCCACCGTCCCGGGCTCGACGGCATCCGCGGGTTCGCGGTGGTGGCGGTGATGGCGTACCACCTCGGCCACCTGAGCGGCGGGTTCCTCGGCGTCGACGTGTTCTTCGTGCTGTCGGGCTACCTGATCACCGGCCTGGCCCTGCGAGAGCTCGACCGTCGGGCGACGATGTCGCTGCCCGGGTTCTGGGGCCGGCGCTGGCGGCGCCTCATGCCGGCCGTCCTGGTGATGGTGGCGGTGGTGGTGGCCGCCTGCCTCGCCCTCGGCTGGCCCAGGGACCAGCTCGACGCGCTCGGCTTCGACGCGCTCTCCACGCTCACCTGGTGGTCCAACTGGCGCCAAGCCGGTGGGGCGTCGTACTGGGCGAGCGTCGAGAACCCGTTCCGCCACGCGTGGAGCCTCTCGATCGAGGAGCAGTTCTACCTGGTGTGGCCCGTGGTCCTGGTGGCCACGGCCTGGGTGGCGCGGCGGGTGCGCCGCAGCTCCGCCGCCGCCGTCGGGCTGGTCGCCGGGCTCGCTGCGCTGGCCAGCGGCGGGTGGCAGCTCGCGCTGTCGCACCGCCTCGACGTGGCCGACCTGTCCCGCGTCTACGTCGGCACCGACACCCGGGTGGTCGCCCCGCTCGCCGGGTGCGCGCTGGCGTGCGCGCTCCACCGGCGGGACCGATCGGGTGGCCACGCCCACCGGTCCGGCAAGGTGGTCGGGCTCCTGGGCGCCGTGGCCCTGGTGTGGCTGGCGTTCACGGCCGTGGTCTCCTCGCCGGAGCTCTACCGCCACGGCCTGCTGCTGCTCTCGACGGTCGCCTCCCTGGCGGTGGTCGCAGCGGCAGGAGCTGCCGAGGTGACCGACCGAGACCCCCTCGGGTGGGTCAGCACCCGGCGGTTCCCGTGCTACCTGGGCCGACGGTCCTACGGGCTGTACCTGTGGTCGTGGCCGACGCAGGTCCTTCTGCGGTTCCACTGGCCGGAGATCTCGTCGTGGGCGCTCGCCGTGGGCACCGTCGCCATCAGCTGGGCCCTCGCCGAAGCCAGCTACCGGCTGATCGAGGTCCCCCAGCGGCACCGCAGCGGCTGGGCCACCCGCCCGGCGCCGCGGCGCACGGCCTGGGGCGGCGAGGTGGCGTGGGCCTTCGCCATGGTGGCCGCGTGCTTCGCCCTGGCCGTGCCCCTGCCCGCCCACGAGCGCATCGACACCGCCGAGTCGGCCACCGACGCCCTCGGGGCGCCGCCCACCACCGCCGCCGGGAGCACCGGTGGCGACGGGCCCCTGCGGGTGATGCTCGTCGGTGACTCGGTCGCCTGGACGGTGGGGTACTACGGGCCGCGCTCCGATCCGTACCGGGGCATCGGCAGCGTCGATTCCCGGGCCGTGATCGGCTGCGGGCTCCTCGCCGCCGAGGGGTGGAAGTACCCGCAGGGAGACGGCGACGTGTTCGTGACGCCCGGGGGCGATGCGTGCCCGAAGCAGGCGGAGGCCGAGCGCATCGGCCTGTCGGGCCGACCCGACGTGGTGGCCCTCATGCCTGGGGCGTGGGAGTGGTCCGATGCGGAGTCGCCCAGCGGGCACCGGGTCCGGGCCCAGTCCGACGAGATGGCCGACGTCCTGACCACCCGCATCCTGCGCAAGGCCCGGGCAGCGGACGAGGTGGGTGCCCGCACGGTGCTGTTCGAGTGGTCCTGCCCCGGCTCCAAGGCCGCCGACGTCCGCAGCGACCCCACCTACATCCGTTGGATCAACGGGGTGATGCGCCGCGCCGCAGCGGAGGGTCGGGCCGAGGGCCTGCGGCTCGACGTCGTCCCGCCCACCGCTGCCGTCTGCGAGGGCGGCGACCCGACCGGCCCGGCGACCGCGGCGAAGGATCGGGCGATGGGCTCGGAGGTCCACGTCGTCGACGCCGCCGGCGCCGCGTGGATCTGGCAGGCCTGGCTCGGCCCCGCCCTCACCGCCCCCTGACCCCGTCGCCCTCCCGCTCTGGGCCCGGTCCCCTCGGTTCTTGTCGCCCTGTGGTGCAGTTCTGCACCCTGGTGCGACGAGAACGGGTCGACCGGCGGTTCTTGTCGCCCGTTGGTGCACTTCTGCACCCTGGTGCGACGAGAACGGGTCGGGGCGGGGCGATGGGGGCTGGGCGAACCGACGGTCGGGTGGGCGATGGGGGTGGGGCATACTGCGACGGCACGCCGAAGGGCGGCACGACAGAGGAGGGAGCCATGGGGTTCCTCGACAACGTGAAGGCCGGGATCGACTCGGCGGTGAAGTCCGGCCAGGGCATGGTCGACGAGGCGCAGGCCAAGCGGAGGTCCGACGCGCTGCTGCGCGAGCTCGGTGCCTGGCACTACGCCCTGTCGACCGGGCGCGACGAGGGCCGGGGCGAGGCGGAGATCGCCCGCATCGGCGAGGAGCTCGCCGCCCACGAGGCGGCGAACGGCCAGATCCAGCTGTTCGCGCCGCCCCCGCCGCCCCCGCCGCCGCCGGGCGATCCCGCGGCCCCGCCTCCGCCTCCCGGCTCGGCCACCCCGCCGCCTCCCGATGGATCGGTCCCTCCGCCTCCGCCGGGTGCGGTGCCGCCGCCTCCGCCACCCGGCTCGGCCACCCCGCCGCCTCCGCCGCCGCCCCCTGGTGTCGTGCCGCCCCCGCCTCCGGCGGTGGTCCCGCCGCCTCCGCCGGCGGATGCCCCACCACCGCCAGCCCCGCCGTCTGGAGAGGCGTTCTGATGGCGATCTCGGTCGGCGTGTTCGGTGCCGCGGGGAAGATGGGCGCCACGGTGTGCCGTGCCGTGGTCGACGATCCAGACCTCGAGCTCACCGCCGCGGTCGATCCGGGTGCAGCCGGGGAGAAGCTGTCCCGCATCGCAGGGGTCGAGTCGGACCTCGAGGTGGCCGGTCGTTCGGAGCACCTGGAGTCGCTCCCGGACGTGATGGTGGACTTCACCCACCTCCAGGCGGCGCGCCACAACGTCACGTGGTGCGCGGAGCAGGGGGTGCACGCCGTGGTGGGCACCACCGGGTTCAGCGAGGACGACGTCGCCGGCTTCCGCAGCGCGTTCACGTCCAGCAACTGCCTGATCGCCCCCAACTTCGCGATCGGCGCGATCTTGATGATGCGGTTCGCCGAGCTGGCTGCGCCCTGGTTCGAGACCGCCGAGATCCTCGAGGTCCACCATGACCAGAAGATCGACGCGCCCTCCGGCACGGCGATGCGGACGGTGGAGCGGATGGTGGCGGCCAGCCCGGACTGGGCGCCGGACCCCACGACCCACGAGGTCGTCGAGGGTGCCCGCGGCGGTCGGGCGCAGGGCGGCATCCACGTCCACGCGGTGCGGATGCGCGGGATGGTCGCCCACCAGGAGGTGGTGCTGGGCACCACTGGCCAGACCCTGTCGATCCGCCACGACAGCTACGACCGCACGAGCTTCATGCCCGGCGTGGTCCTCGGCTGCAAGCGGATCGCGGGCCACCCCGGCGTGACGATCGGCCTCGACACCTACCTGGACATGTAGCCAGGGCCGTCGCGCTACCAGTCCTGGCGGGGGAGGAGCCGGCGGGCGGCCGCGGTCCAGCGGTCGAAGGCGCGGCCGTCGCTCGTGGGGTAGGTGCGGTAGAGGGCCCGGGCGGTGGTCATGGCCGTCAGGGCCGGCACCACCACCTTGGCCACCGCTCGGTTGCGGGCGAGGCGCTGGCCGGCGTCGGTGGCCTGGCGCGCGTCCAGCATGCCGAGGCGCTGGTCCAGCCCGGGGATGACGAGCGCCTCGGAGAAGATCCCGGCTTCGAAGATGGCCTCCACCCCCTCGGCGCCGAGCGCGGTGCTCATCCGCCGCACGGCGTCGTAGCCGGCGAGGATGGCGCCGAACTCTCGGAGGAACGTCGCCTGATAGCGCCACAGGACCTCGGCGGCGCCGGGATCGTGGGCCCCCGCTTCGTCGACCGCTTCGGCCAAGACCTTGCCGGCGATCATGCCGAAGCCGATGCCCGAGCCGTGGCCGCCCATCACCATGCGGGCAGCGTCGCCCACGAGGGCCACGCCCGGCGCGGTGAAGCGGTCGTAGGTGCGCCCGAGCGGGATGAGCCCGCCGCCGCCGAACACCCTGGCGCCGATCCACGGGTGCTCGGCGCGCACCGCCTTGACCATCGCATGGCCGCTGGCCCCGCCGCGGGGGTCGGCGGGGATGGACCCGGTGAGGACGGACACCTCGCCGAGCTCGGGCTCGACGCGGGTGTTGATGGTGGAGAAGCCGCCGGCCATGCCGACCTGCACCAGCGCGTCGCCGGGGTCGGCACCCTCCGAGGCCAGCCAGGCGAGCGCTGCGTCGGCATCATCGAGCTCGAAGATCAGCTGCTGGGCCGAGCACAGGTCGGCGTCGCCGTTGGGTGGGCACCACCGGTCCAGCTCCCGGAGCTGCGAGCGGAGGACGCCTCGGCGCCCGCTGGCGTCCACGAAGAGGTCGGCGTGGAGGTGCCCGGGGCCGTCGTCGGTGTGCCAGCGCACGGCGGTGGGGCGGCCGAGGTGCTGCTCGAGCACCACGTCCTTGGTGCCCCAGCGCAGGTCCACACCCGCCTTCTCGCACTCGACGCGGAGGCGCTCCACGAGCTCCCGCATGTCAGCCTCGATGACCGGGTTGTGCGACAGGACGAAGCGGTGGCGCCGGCTCGGGCTGATCATGTGGGTCCGGCCGTGGGCGCCGGGGCGCACCTCGGGCTCGACGGGTGCGTCGAGCCCGGCCCGCTCGTACTGCCAGGCCAGCACGCCGTTGACCCAGCGGGCGCCGCTGGCGCCCTCGGGCCGGCGTTCGAGCACCACGACGGACCGGCCGACCCTGGCCAGCTGGAGCGCGGCGTTCAGCCCCGAGGTGCCGCCGCCCACCACCACGACGTCGACGTGCGCCGCCGCCATCAGGCGCCGTCCTCGACCTCGTCGGGGAACACGGTGGCCTCCTCCATGAGCTCGGCCTCGGCCTCGGCCATGCCCTCCTCGATGTTCAGCAGGTCGCCGACGCCGTCGCGCCCGGCGCGCCGGTCGTTCCAGATGGTGAAGGCGACGAGCAGGATCGACAGCGCGGTGATGGGCCAGCGGTAGACGCCGATGAAGTCGCGGAGCGACCCGAGCAGGTCCTCGAACACGGACGAGAACGCCCGGATCAGGATCAGGCGCCCGATCGTGCCGATCACGTTGGCCAGCAGGAACAGGCCCCAGCTCATGTCGGCGGCGCCGGCGAACAGGCAGACCGGGTTGTTCGGCGCGATGGCCACGACCGGCAGCCGGGCCTTGTAGAACCAGCGCTCGAGGCCCCGCAGCAGCTCGCCGTAGGAGGGCGCGGTGCGCTCCATCCAGCGGATCGAGGCGTCGCCGTACCAGCGGCCGAGCAGGAAGAACAGCGGGTCGGGCAGCAGGAGCCGGGTGAACCCGATCAGGTAGAAGGCCCAGGCGCTCATGTTCCCGGCCGTCAGGGCCAGGTTCCGGTTGCTCGGGTTCATGGCGATGAGCAGCCCGGGCCGGGAGTTCACGAAGCTGGCGAAGAGGATGTTGCCCACGTTGGCGGCCACGACCAGCACGACCAGCACGCCGATGGTGAGGTTGCGGGCGAGCTTGCTCGGCGGGCCCGAGTGGGTGATGGCCGGGCGGTTGTCGCCGGTCGGGGCGACGCCGTCGCCGTCGGCGTCGGCGGCGACGGGCTCGGCCGGGGAGGGCTCGGGCGCGTCGTCGGCAGGGGTGGCGGCGTCGGTCAAGGATGCAAGTGTGGCAGGCGGGCTAGGTTCCGGGCGTCGGCCGCCCGCGCTGCGGTTCGGCTGCGGCCAGGGGACCCGGCCGCAGCGCGGCCGCACCACCGCTCTACCGCACCACCACCACGACGACGCCGCACCCAGGGGGGACGCACCGATGCAGGGCTTGATGCAGGACTGGCCGCTCACGATCCCGTACATGTTCGAGCGGGCCGAGCGGCTGTTCCCGGACAAGGAGATCGTCACCAACCTGCCGACGGGGCGGGCCCGGATCACCTACGGCGACTGGGCCGATCGCACCCGTCGCCTGGGCGGGGTGCTGGACCAGCTCGGCATCTCGGCCGACGGTCGGGTCGCCACCTTCTCGTGGAACACCGCCCGCCACCTGGAGCTGTACTTCGCCGCCCCCTGCACGGGCCGGGTGCTGCACACCCTGAACCTGCGCCTCTTCCCCGAGCAGGTCACCTACATCGTGAACCACGCCGAGGACGAGGTGATCTTCGTCGACAAGACGGTGGCGGGGCTGCTGTGGCCGCTGCTGCCCTCGTTCACCACCGTGCGCCACATCGTGGTCATCGACGACGGCGGGCCGTTCGACACCTCGGAGGTGCCGATCGGCATGGAGCTGCACGACTACGAGGAGCTCCTGGCCGGCGCGTCGGCCGTCGAGTTCCACGTGGCGGACGAAGGCCTGGCCGCGAGCATGTGCTACACGTCGGGCACCACGGGCAACCCGAAGGGCGTGGTGTACAGCCACCGCTCGACGATGCTGCACACGATGGCCACGATGTTCGCCGACTCGGTGGGCGTCCGCGAGAGCGACCGGATCCTGCCGGTGGTGCCGATGTTCCACGCCAACGCCTGGGGCCTGGCCCATTCCGGCGTCGCGACGGGGGCGGACCTGATCATGCCGGGCCCGGACCTCTCGCCGGCGACGCTCGCCGAGCTGATCGAGTCGGAGAAGGTCACCGTGGCCGCGGGCGTGCCCACCATCTGGATGGGCGTGCTGCCCGAGCTGAAGGGCCGCGACACGTCGTCGCTGCGGATCATCCCGTGCGGCGGCTCCGCGGTGCCCAAGGCCCTCTCGGAGGGGTTCCGGGAGCAGCTCGGCCTGCCCATCTACCAGGCGTGGGGGATGACCGAGACCAGCCCGGTCGCCACTGTGGCCGCCATCAAGTCCAAGTTCGTCGGCCTGCCCGAGGAGGAGCTGGCCGACATCCGGGCCCTGCAGGGCCTGCCGCTGTTCGGCGTGGACCTGCGGGTGCTGGACCAGGCCACCGGCGAGCCGGTGCCGTGGGACGGCGAGACCCGGGGCGAGCTGCAGGCGGCCGGCGCCTGGATCGCCAAGACCTACTACAACGACCCTCGGTCGCCGGAGAGCTTCACCGAGGACGGGTGGCTGCGCACCGGCGACGTCGCCACCGTCAACGCCGACGGCTACATCCGCCTGGTGGATCGCACCAAGGACGTGGTGAAGTCCGGCGGCGAGTGGATCAGCTCGGTCGAGCTCGAGAACGAGATCATGGCCCACCCGGCCGTGGCCGAGGCTGCCGTCATCGGCGTCGCCCACCCCAAGTGGCAGGAGCGTCCGCTGGCGTGCGTGGTGGTGAAGGACGGCGCATCGCTCACCAAGGAGGAGCTGCTCGAGTTCCTGGACGGCCGCGTCGCCAAGTGGTGGCTGCCCGACGACGTTGTGTTCATCGACGAGGTCCCCAAGACCAGCGTCGGCAAGTTCTCCAAGAAGGACCTGCGAAGCCGATTCGAGGGCTACGAGCTCCCCACGGCCTGACCCGCGCCGGCGCGCCGGGCGACCGGTCAGTCGACGAGGGCGCCCTCGGGGTCGATGGGGACCAGCGGGGCGAGCTCGTCGGCCAGCTCCTCGGCGGTGTCACCAGCGGCCGCGTGCATCGGGAGGTCGGTCGGGAGCAGCAGCGACACGCCGAGGCCCACGATGACCACGGCGGCGGCGAACAGGAGCGCGTCCTGGGTGCCCGAGCCGATGGACCTGGTCATGATGTGGCCGATCTCCGCCAACGGCCCGCTCGTGCCCCGCGGGGCCTGGTAGCCGCTCGAGGCGTGGCGGATGCGGTCGATGGCGATCGCCTTCACCTGGCCGGGGAGCGTGGGGGAGGCCTGGATCGACGAGGTGGCGTGGCGGATCGTCTGGGTGGTCACGAGCGTGCCGATCACGGCGATGCCCAGGGCGCTGCCCACCTGGCGGACCGTGGTGTTGGTGCCCGAGGCCACGCCCGCCTTGGCGCGGGGCACCTCCGACAGCACCACGTTGGTGAGCTGCGCGCTGGCCCAGCCGACGCCCATGCCGTAGCCGACGAGCCCGGGCATGAGCGTCCAGAACGTGAGCCCCTCGCCGACGTGGAAGGCGATCCACAGCAGGCCCGATGCCTGGATCACCAAGCCGATGCGGATCACCCGGATCGTGCCGATGCGCTGGGCCAAGCGGCCGCCGATCGGCGACGTGATGAGGATCGACAGGCCCATCGGCAGGATCCAGAGCCCGTTGTGCAGCGCCGAGAGGTGCTTGCCCTGCTGGAGGAACAGGGCGAGGGCGTAGCCGAGGCCGAGCTGGCCCATGGCGAGCACCACGGTGGTGGTGAGCCCGTACCGGAAGGTGCGGTGGCGCAGCAGCCCGAACTCGAACATCGGCTTCTGGTCCAGCCGCTCCTTGCGTCGCTCCACCCGGTAGAAGGCGTAGAGGAGGAGCGCCGAGAGGGCGAACGCCACGGGCGTGATCGCCACCGGCGTGTCGGCCGTCCACACCTGGTGGCCGAGCATCGTGAGCGGGGCGATGGGGGTGAACCACCCGTACGTGCCGCCCTCGCTGAGCGCGAAGACCAGGAGGAACATGCCCGAGGCGATCAGCGCGGCACCCGGCAGGTCCAGTGGCTCGCGCTTGCCGGCCCGCGCCTTCGGGAACGCGATGAGGGCGCCGATGATGGCGATGGGGGCGATGATCACGTTGATCCGGAACGACCAGCGCCACGAGTAGTCGCTGGTGAGCCAGCCCCCGAGCACCGGCCCGAGGCCGGCGGCGGACCCGGCCACCGCGCCCCACGCGCCGAAGGCCATGGCCCGCTCCTTGCCCTGGAACGTGGTGGAGAGGATCGCCAGGGTCGCCGGCAGCATCAGCGACGCCCCGAGCCCCTCGATCAGCGCCTCGCCGAGCACCAGGCTCGGCACGTTCCACGAGACCGAGGCCAGCAGCGAACCGATCCCGAAGAGCGACGCGCCGACGATGAACACCTTGCGGTGCCCGTACACGTCGCCCAGCCGCCCGCCGATGATGAGGAACGTGGCGAAGGTCAGGGCATACCCGGTGATGACCCACTGGAGGCTGGCCAGGGTGGTGTCGAACTCCCGCATGATCGTGGGGATCGCCACGCTGAGGACGGTGTTGTCCAGCACCACGATGACCGTGGCGGTGAGCGCCACCGCCAGGGCCACCCACCGAGAGGCGGGCGGGCGGCCGCCGCCTCCACCGTCGGCCGAAGGGGCCTCGGCACCACCGTCGGCCTCGTCGGCGGTGGCCGCCTCGTCGGCGTCGGGCGGGGGAGCGAGGTCGGCCACAACAAGTAAGGTACCCTGACCAACTGTGGGGACCCAACCTCGTTCCGGGCCGGCCGGCCGCACGGGCATCGAGGGCAGCGAGGAGCTGCCGCTGCTGCTCGTGCGCGCGGCGAAGGCGATGGTGGCCGAGGCCAGGTCGATGGTCGACGACCCCGACTCGCCCTTCACCGTGGTGCACGCCATGGCGATCCGGTTCCTCGACGACCAGGACGCGCCCACCACGGTGGCCCTGGCCGAGCACCTCGGCGTGACCAAGCAGTCCGCTGGCGAGGTCGTCGCTGCGCTCGAGAAGGGCGGCTACGTGGAGCGGCGTCCCCATCCGGCCGACGGGCGGGCCCGGGCCCTCGTCCTCACCGCCGACGGGCGCGCCGGGCTCGCCCGCTCCCGCGCTCGATGGGCGGAGATCGCCGACCGGTGGGCGGCGCGCGCCGGTGCCGAGGACCTGGCCGCCCTGCGACGGGCACTCGACGCCTACCTGGGTGCCTGACCCCACGGCCGATCCGGGCGCCCCGCTCGTGGGCGCCGGCTCCTTCGGCCCCGACTGTGGGCGGGCGAGGGGCGCCCCGTAGCCTCGCCCCGATGGAGCGGTACCGGTTCGCGCTGAAGCCGAAGTGGATCCTGTCGCACCTGTTCGTGCTGTTCATGGTCGTCGCCATGATCAACCTCGGTCTGTGGCAGCTGCGCCGGCTCGACGAGAAGCGCCAGCGCAACGCCCGCATCGAGCAGCGGATGGCGGACCAGACCGTGGACCTCGAAGGCTCGGCCGAGCCGGGCGACTTCGCGGCCACCGACGCCCTGCAGTGGCGGGTCGGCAAGGCTTCGGGCACCTACGTGGCCGACCAGCAGGTGCTGGTGCGCTCACGCAGCCTCGACGGCGCCCCGGGCTCGTGGGTCATCACCCCGCTGCGCCTCGACGACGGCACCGAGCTGCTCGTCAACCGGGGGTGGATCCAGAACAACGGCCAGTTCGACCGGGTGCCGAAGCGCTACGCGCCGCCCACCGGCGAGGTGCAGGTGACCGGCCTCGTGCGCGGCACCGAGACCCGCGGCCGCTTCGGCCCCAAGGACCCGACCACAGGCACCCTCGCCAACTTGGCCCGGGCCGACGTGGCGCGCCTGGACCAGCAGATCCCCCAAGACGTGCTGCCGTTCTGGCTGCAGCTGCTCGAGCAGGACCCGGCGGTGTCGGCCAAGGCGCCCCAGCCGGTGCCGGTGCCAGCGCTCGACGAGGGCCCCCACCTCTCGTACGCGCTGCAGTGGTTCACGTTCACCGCGCTCGTCCTGATCTTCTACCCGCTGATCCTGCGGCGACGGGCCCGGGAGATCGAGAAGGAGCAGCTCGATGCGGAGGCCATCGCCGCGGCTGAGGCCGGGATCGGCGTCCCCTCGCCCGACGAGATCGGCGGGCAGGCCGAGGCCTACCTCCGCACGCGCGCCGGCAGCGCCGAGGTCGGCGGGGACGAGGTCGACGCAGGGGGCGCGGCGTCGGCTGATGACCCCAGCGGGCCCTCGGCGTAGCTGGCGCGGCGAGGCGGCGAGCCGGCCTTACTCGGCGTCGGCGTCGTCGAAGCGGACGACGAGCACGGGGCAGCGGGCGTTGTGCAGCACGTGGGTGCTCACCGAGCCCATCAGCATCCGCTTGAAGCGGCCGTGCCCGTGGCTGCCCACGACGATCACGTCGGCCTCGACCCGCTCGGCCACCTCGCAGACCGTGTCGCCGGGCTCGCCCGTCTCGACCAGGTGCTCGGCCGTGATCGCCAGCGCGGCGTCGAGGTGGTGCACCTCGTCATCGCTGACCGCCCGCTGCTCCTCCTCGAGCTGCAGCTCCAGCTCGGGGTCCACCAGGGTGGGGTGGACCTCCATCGGGCTGAGCGACGCGGTGGGCACGAACGCCGGCGGCACGACGGCCAGCGTCACGAACCGGTGATCCCGCCCGAGCAGCTCCACGGCCTTGCGCAGCGCGTCGGTGCAGTGCTCCGAGCCGTCGGTGGCGAGCAGCACGGTCTTCGGTTCGGTGTCGGCCATGTCCCCATGATGGCCCACCGCCGGCCGCCCCCGCCCCTCCCGCTCCGCCCTCCCGCGTCGCCCCCGCCCCGCCCGCTCGAACTGGGTGCCGAAAGTGACCTGTGGCGTCAGTTTCGGCACCAAGTTCGGGGGAGGCCGGTCGACCGGTGGGGACTGCCCTAGCGTCGGGGGCGTGAGCGCCGACGCCCCGAGCGACGATCCGACCGACAGCGGTCCGGCCGACGGTGGTCCGGCCGACGGTGGTCCGGCCGGCGGTGGCCCGACCGGAGACGACCCGACCAGCGATGGGCCGCGGAGCCGCATCCTCGCGGCCACGGTGACCTGCCTCGGCCGCTACGGGATCGCCAAGACGACGGTGGACGACGCCGCTCGGGAGGCGGGGCTGGCCCGCTTCACCGTGTACCGCTACTTCCCCGACGGGCGAGACCAGCTGATCGCCGAGGCCATCACCTGGGCGGTCGGCCAGTTCTTCTGGGAGCTGGCCGGCGCGGTCGATGGCGCCGAGGACTTCCCGACGCTGCTCGAGGAGGCGCTCGCCCACGCGCACCGGGCGGTCGCCGAGCACGTGGTGCTGCAGAAGGTGCTCGAGACCGAGCCCGAGCGGCTGCTTCCCCAGCTCACCCAGTCGGCGCCCCAGGTGCAGGCGGTGCTGCGGGACTACCTGGCCGACAAGCTGCGCCAGGAGCCGCTGCTCGACGGGGTGGACCCGGTCGAGGCGGGGGACTGGCTGGCCCGGATGGGCCTGTCGTTCATCCTCGCCCAGGGCAGCTGGGATCTGGACGACCCGACGTCGATCCGCCGGCTGGTCCGCGAGGAGCTCCTCGTGTCGATCCTCCAGCCCGACGCCCTCGCGGTCTGACCCACCCCGGCGGGAGCGTTGGTCGATCCGGTCGAGCGCTGGTCGATCCGGTCGAGCGCTGGTCGATGTTGGCGGAATCTGGTCGATCTTTGTCCCTGAGCGACGACGATCGACCAGATTGGCGGAGGGAGGCCAGGGATGTGACCGACGTCATCGTGTGACACGTTGACGGTGAGACACTTTCCTTCTTAGTGTCTCACCCATGCCCCAGGGGACGATGGCATCGGACAGCGCCGAGCTGCAGCTGGTGGACCTCGACGTCCTCGCCGCGCCGGCAGCGCCGAGCGAGGTGACCGAGCGGATCCTGGACGCCACGCTCGTGCTCGTGGCCCGTTGGGGCGTGGGCAAGACGGCGCTGGCCGACGTGGCCAAGGAGGCCCGCTGCTCCCGGGCCACGCTCTACCGGGCGTTCCCGGGCGGCAAGCAGCACCTGCTGCTGTCGCTGGCCCAGCGGGAGCTGGCCACCTACGTGGCCGGCATCGTCGAGGCCATCGATGCGGCCGAGGGCCTGGAGGATGCGCTCACCCGCGGGCTCGTCGTGGCCACCCGGCTGCTGCGGGACCACCCGGCGGCCCAGTTCATCCTCCACCACGAGCCGGAGCTGCTGCTCCCGTTCCTCGGCTTCCACGAGGTCGATCGGCTCTACGTGCACACGGCGAGCGCCATCGGCCCGCACCTCGAGCGGTTCCTGCCCGCCGAGCGCGCTGCCTGGGCGGCCGAGTGGTCCGCCCGCCTGTTCATCACCTACCTGTTCAACCCGCCCGCAGATCGGGACCTTGCCGTGATCGGCGACGCCCGGGCGCTGGTGGCCCGATTCCTGCTCCCCGCCTTCGCAGCGGACCAGCCCACTTCCCCCACCCACTGAGGAGACCCCAGCCATGTCGATCGACGAAGCCACGCCCGGCAGCAACGAAGCGCTCATCGGCCGTGCCGACCTGAACGACCTGGAGGCCATCCTGGCGGTCTCCAACTCGGACATGGAGGCCACGATCCGCACGGTCGAGGACCATGCCGCGGCCATCTTCACGTGGGACTACGAGAAGGGCGCCCGCCCGGCGCTCAACAAGCTCTACGAGAAGGCCAAGGTCTCGCAGTGGAACGGCGAGACCGACCTGGACTGGTCGATCGAGGTCGACCAGGAAGAGGTCGCCCGCAACAACATGCTGGCCAACGGCGGCCTGGGCGACGTCGACCTGCGCGGCACTCCCTTCGAGAAGTTCGGGGACAAGGAGTGGATGCAGATGGGCATGGAGTTCCAGAACTGGAGCCTCAGCCAGTTCATGCACGGCGAGCAGGGCGCCCTGCTGTGCACGGCGAAGATCGTCGAGACCGTGCCGTGGATCGACGCCAAGTACTACGCCTCGACCCAGGTGGTCGATGAGGCCCGCCACGTCGAGGTGTTCGCCAAGTACCTGGACACCAAGCTGTCCGGGCACTACCCGATCAACGCCCACCTCGGGATGCTGCTCGACGACATCATCGTCGACTCCCGCTGGGACATGACCTACCTCGGCATGCAGATCATGGTGGAGGGCCTGGCGCTCGCGGCCTTCGGGTTCATGCACCAGCTCACCACCGAGCCGCTGCTCAAGCAGCTGCTGCGGTACGTGATGAGCGACGAGGCCCGCCACGTGGCGTTCGGCGTGATCTCGCTGAAGGAGTACTACGCGGAGCTCACCGATGCGGAGCTGATGGAGCGCCAGGAGTTCGCGTTCGAGGCCGCGGTGCGCATGCGCGACCGCTTCCTCCAGCAGGAGGTGTGGGAGCGCATGGGGCTCAACCCGAAGGACGTGCTGCCGCTGGTGATCGACAACCCGAACCGGCTGCTGTTCCAGCAGATGCTGTTCACGAAGATCGTGCCGAACTGCAAGAAGCTCGGCCTGCTCGACGCCAACGATGGCTGGCTGCGCCACAAGTTCGAGGAGCTCGGCGTCATCCACTTCGAGGACCTCACCGACACCTCCGACGAGTACGAGGCGTTCGCCCTCGGCGACGCCGAGCTCAAGTCCGAGACCGCCTGACGCCACGGCGTCGACCGGCCCTGCGGGGCCACAGGTGCAGGGGAACCAGACCGAGACGTCGGCCTCCGGGCCGGCGTCTCGGCGCGTCTGGGCCTCGGGCTCGGCTCAGCAGGAGAGCCAACGCGCCGGGGTCATCCCAGCTGGCGTCGGGGAGCCGTCCACGTGAGGCCGTAGCGGAAGTAGGGCAGTCGCGCGAAGCGGGCTCCGGGCAGGGCCTCGAGCGACGCCGCCCGGGTCTCGGCGTAGGTCAGCGGTGGTGGCCACAGCTTCGGGGCCGTCGTCTCCCACACGTGCCGGCCTCGGGCCTGCCAGCGAACCCCGATGGCATCGCGTGCGTCGTGCGCGACGTCGATCGGTGACCGAGATCGGGCGAGGCCGACCACGAGCAGCAGCCCGCCAGGCCGGAGCAGCGCGGCCATCTGTGCCAGCCCCTCCTGCTGGTCCACGTGGTGCAGCATCGCCACGCTGGTCACCACGTCGAAGGATCCTGGTGGCAGGTCGGCATCATCGAGCGCACAGCACCGGTACTCGATGTCGTCGCCGTAGCGGTGGGCCTCGTCGATGCTCGGCTGGTCGGGGTCGATGCCGATCACGGACGGGACCCGTGCCCGCAGCCGGCGCGCGGTCTCCCCCTCGCCGCACCCGATGTCCACCCCCCGCTCGGCCGCCGGTGGCACTGACCGCAGGAGGACGTCGAAGGCGTGGAGGTTCGCGTTCCACCGTTCGGCCGTCACCCGCCGAGTGTCCCATGGGTGGCCGACCACTGCTCGCGCTGCTCCGCGCCGCGCGAGGTCAGCGGCGGACGAACAGGTAGACGGTGATGCCGCCGTCGTAGCTGGTCTTGCTGACCTGGCGGAAGCTCGAGGCGAACGCGGCGTTGGCCTCGAGGTGGGGGACCTTGTCGACCAGGTCGTGGTCGTGCTGGTCCACGATCCAGAGCCGGTCGTAGTCCGAGCGGGCGACCTGCTCGGCGAGCTCGTCGTCGGTGGCGTCGGGCACCCGGTAGAAGCGGGGGAGCGAGCCGATCGGGTCGAGCGGGGTGGCCGCCTCCAGGCCCTGCGGAGCGCCCTTGCCGTCCAGCCACAGGTAGTCGAGCGGCGGGCGGGTGAACGGGTCCGGCAGGAACAGGGCGTCGCCGGGCTCGGCCTGCGCTTCGATCTGGCCGGCCACGCCCCGCCAGTCGTCCTGGGGCTGGGTGTGCCAGCGCAGCTGGCCGGCAGCCAGGGTGGCCACCAGCAGGCCGGTCAGCGCCCAGCGGCCCCAGCGGGGGCGGATCGCGTCGACGCCGGCGGCGAGCACCAGGGCGATGCCGGCCGCGGAGCCGATCACGTAGCGGGGCACCATGAGCGGGTGGACCGTGGACACGGCGATCTGGCCGAGCGGCGGGATCACCGCCCACGACAGGGCGACCATCGGGAGCCAGGCGGCGAACGGGTCCGTGGCGGTGCGTCGCCGCCGGACCAAGGCCACCGCGCCGAGCACCAGGCAGGCCCCGATCAGGACCTGGGCGAAGGCGCTGGCACCGGTGAGCTCCCGGTACTGCTCGGCGACCTGGCCGAACGAGAGGGGCTTGATCCACTGCGGGGCCTCGCCGCCGCCGGGGACGATCATGGCCAGCATGGCGACCGCCGATGCCACCAGCACCGGCACCGCCTTGCCCCGCCAGCGCGCGGCCTGCGGGGCGGCCAGCAGCACGAGGACCTGGGCTCCGAGCTGCAAGATGGCGAGCCCGTGGGTCAGCACCATGAGCACGGTGACGGCGAAGTAGGCGGTCCACCAGCGTCCCGCCAGGTCCGGCCCCCGGCGCACCGACTCGATGAACAGGAGCCAGCTGATCGTGGCGAGCAGCAGGACCCAGGCGTAGGCCCGGGCCTCTTGCTCGTAGCGGACGGTCAGCCAGGCGAGGGCGAGGAACGTGGCCGCGGTGAAGGCGTAGCGCTTCGAGCCGAAGGACAGGCCGACCCGGTAGAGCACGGGGATGGCGGCGACGGCGGCCAGGAGCGAGGGGAGGCGCAGCCACCACTCCGAGGTCGAGACCCAGGACCAGGGCTTCAGGAAGCTCAGGTACGGGCCCATCGACGAGCCGTCGTTGAGCAGGGAGTGGATGAGGTTGCGGGCGGCGGCGAGCGACAGCGACTCGTCGAGCCACATCGCCCGGGACTGCAGGCCCCACAGGCCGGCGACGAAGGCGGCGGCGCACAGGGCGACCAGCGGGACCACCATCGAGCGGTCACGGCCGATCCCGATGCCGGCGTCGACGGCGGCGTTGCCGTCGGGCGCAGGGGCGGAGGCGCGCACGGCCTCCTGCTCGTCGGCCTCGGCCGACGCCTCCCCGCGAAGTTGTGCCATCACCACAGCGTCCTAGATCGGCCCCGACCAGGCGCGGATGAGGGAAATCGCCCGGCCGCAGGAGCCGAACCCGTGGCGGACCACCCCCGGCACGGCCGGTAGGGTGCTGCCCATGTCCAGGTTCGGCGCGGTGATCACCGCCATGGTCACGCCGTTCGCGGCGGATGGATCGCTCGACACCGATGGCGCGGCGCGCCTCGCCCGCTGGCTGGTGGACCACGGCAACGACGCCCTGGTCCTGGCCGGCACCACCGGCGAGAGCGCGGTGCTCACCGATCCGGAGCGCATCGAGCTGTTCCGGGTGGTGCGCGAGGCGGTCGACGTGCCGCTGATCGCCGGGTCCACCACCAACGACACGGCCCACTCGATCGACATGACCGAGCAGGCCACCGCCGTGGGGATGGACGCGATCCTCGCCGTGGTGCCGTACTACAACAAGCCGCCGCAGTCCGGCCTGGAGGCGCACTTCCGGGCGGTGGCGGCGGCCACCCACCTGCCCGTCGTCCTCTACGACGTGCCCGGCCGCACCGGTCGCCCGCTGGCGCTGGACACGGCGGTTCGCCTCGCGAACGAGGTGGAGAACGTGGTCGGCCTGAAGGACGCCGGTGGCGATCCGTCGCGGGCGGGGGCGCTGCTCGCCCAGGCGCCGGAGGGCTTCGAGGTGTACTCGGGCGACGAGCCGCTCAACCTCGGCTTCGCCGCCTACGGCGCGGTGGGCGTGATCGGCGTGTCCAGCCACTGGACGGCGGCGCTGCAGGGCCAGATGTTCGCGGCGTTCGCCGATGGCAAGGTCGAGGAGGCTCGGGCGATCGACCTCCGCCTGCAGGCGAGCTTCCGGTACATGAACAGCGACACGTGCGTGTTCAGCCAGGCGGTCAAGGTGGCGATGGGCGTCCTGGGCGTCCCGGTGGGCGAGTGCCGCCTGCCGCTCGGCCCGGCCCCCGAGGGCACCGAGGCGGCGGCGCGCACGGTGCTCGCGGACCTCGGCTACGAGGTCTGAGGTGGTCCGCTGATGGCCGCACCGGTCAAGGTCACGTTCCTCGGCGGGCTCGGCGAGATCGGCCGCAACTGCGCGGCCATCGAGATCGACGGGAAGATCATGCTGCTCGACTGCGGCCTGATGTTCCCGGACTCGGACATGCTCGGCATCGACCTGGTCCTGCCGGACTTCACGTGGCTGCTCGAGCGGGCCGACGACATCGTCGGGTGCATCATCACCCACGGCCACGAGGACCACCACGGCGCCCTCGCCTACTTCCTGCGGGAGCTGTCGTTCCCGATCATCGGCTCCGCGCTCAGCCTCGGCTTCGCCTCGAGCCGGATCGAGGAGGCGGGCCTGATGGATCGCACCGAGAAGATCGTGGTGGCGGATCGGGAGCGTCGCCAGTTCGGCCCGTTCGACTGCGAGTTCATCCCCGTCACCCACTCGGTGCCCCATGGCTTCGCCACCGCCTTCCACACGCCGCAGGGCACGATCCTGCACACCGGCGACTGGAAGCTGGACCTCACGCCGGTCGATGGGCGCCTCACGGACCTCGGGGTCATGGGGGCCATCGCCCAGAACGAAGGCGTGCGCCTCCTGCTGTCGGACTCCACCAACGCGGACCAGCACGGCCACTCCCGCTCGGAGCGCTCGGTCGGCAAGGTCCTGGCCGACCTGATGGCCGCCAACGCCGGGCGCCGGGTGATCACCGCCTGCTTCGCCAGCCACGTGCACCGGGTCCAGCAGATCGCCGATGCCGCCATCGCCAACGGGCGCACGGTGGCCACCCTCGGCCTGTCGATGAAGAAGAACGTGCGGCTCGCCCGGGAGATGGGCCTGCTGGACGTGCCGGAGAACAAGCTCCTCGACATCGAGGACGTGAACGAGCTGCCTCCGGGCGAGGTGTGCATCATCTCGACCGGCTCCCAGGGCGAGCCCATGTCCGCGCTGGCCAAGATGGCCGCCAACGAGAGCAAGTGGATCACCCTCGACGACCAGGACACGGTGATCTTGTCGTCGCACCCGATCCCCGGCAACGAGACCAACGTGTCGAAGGTGATCAACTCGATGGTGCGCCTCGGCGTGCGGGTCGTGCACTCGGGCATCGACGACGTCCACGCCACCGGCCACGCCAAGCAGGAGGAGCTGAAGACCCTCCTGAACCTGGTGCAGCCCGAGTTCTTCATCCCCGTCCACGGCGAGTACCGCCACATGTACGCCCACGCCGAGCTCGGCCGGCTGATGGGCGTGGCCGAGGCCAACGTGCTCGTCTGCGAGGACGGCGACCGTGTCGCCCTCACCGACGACGGCCTCGTCCGGGACGGCAAGGTGCCGGCGCACTACCTGTACGTCGACGGCATCGTCGGCGACGTCGGCCACGGCGTCATCCGGGACCGACAGGTCCTGGCCGAGGAGGGCGTGGTCGTGGTGATCGCCACCGTGGACCACGAGACCGCCGAGCTGGTGATCGCCCCCGAGGTGATCACCCGGGGCTGGATCTACGCGGACGAGGCCGAGGACCTGCTCGAC
>JAXLRJ010000008.1:0-120944 GCA_046331115.1 Acidimicrobiales bacterium | reverse complement strand
TCCGGAGCTGCGCCCCGCCCTCAAGCGGGCTGGCTTCCTCTCGCGGGACGACCGCAAGAAGGAGTCCAAGAAGTACGGCCTCAAGAAGGCCCGCAAGGCTCCGCAGTACTCGAAGCGCTAGTCGCGGGCGTGCCGTGACGCTGAAGTTCGGCACCGACGGCGTCCGAGGCGTCGCCAACCAGGAGCTCACCCCGGAGCTGGCCCTGAACCTGGGCCGTGCCGCGGCGCGGGTCCTTGGCGGCAGCACCTGGCTGGTCGGCCGCGACACGCGCCGATCCGGCACCCTGCTCGCCTCGGCCCTCGCGGCCGGGCTGGCCACCGAAGGCGTCGAGGTCCGGGACCTGGGCGTCGTGCCCACCCCCGGCGTCGCCCACCTGGCGGCGGCGGACGGCCTGCCCGGCGCCATGATCTCGGCGTCGCACAACCCCTTCGGCGACAACGGCATCAAGCTGTTCGCCGCTGGCGGCCGCAAGCTGAGCGACGAGGTCGAGGCCCAGCTCGAGGCCGAGCTCACCGCCCTCGCCTCCCAGGGCGACCCGCGGCCCCGGCCTTCGGGTGCCGCCGTCGGCGTCGTGGTCGCCGCCGCCGATGCCGTCGACCGGTACTGCCGCCACCTGGTGGAGGACGTGCTCGAGCCCGGCGCGCTCGGGGGGACCAAGGTCGTCATCGACGGCGCCCACGGTGCCGCGGCCGCCCTCGCCGCCCCGGTGCTGGAGGCGCTCGGCGCCAGCGTGGTGGCCATCCACGTGGCCCCGGACGGCACCAACATCAACGACGGCTGCGGCTCCACGCACCCCGAGGCGCTCCAGGCCGCCGTCGTCGCCCACGGCGCCGACGTCGGGCTGGCGTTCGACGGCGACGCCGATCGCGTGCTGGCCGTCGACGCCGCGGGCGAGCTGGTCGACGGCGACCAGCTCATCGCCATCTGCGCGATCGACCTGCACGAGCGGGGGGCGCTGCGCAACGACACGGTGGTGGTCACCGTCATGAGCAACCTCGGCTTCCGCCAGGCCATGGCGGCCCGGGGCATCGAGGTGGTCACCACCGCGGTGGGCGACCGCTACGTGCTCGAGGCGCTCGACGCCGGCGGCCACCAGCTCGGCGGCGAGCAGTCCGGCCACGTGATCTTCCGGGACCTGGCGTCCACCGGCGACGGCCTGCTCACCGGCCTGCAGCTGCTCGGCGTGATGGCCCGCACGGGTCGCCCGCTCGCGGACCTCGCCGCCGACGCCATGGTCCGGCTGCCGCAGGTGCTGGTCAACGTGCGCACCGCCCACCGGGACCCGGACCTGCTCGCCAAGCTGGCCGACGACGTGGCCGCCGCCGAGGCGCGCCTGGCGACTCGCGGCCGGGTGCTCCTGCGGGCCAGCGGCACCGAGCCCGTCGTCCGGGTCATGGTGGAGGCACCCACCCACGACGAGGCGTCGGCGGTGGCCGACGTCCTGGCCGCCCGGGTGCAGGCGCTCGGCGCCTGAGCACCGATCCGGCGCCGATGCGCCTGGCCGGTAGCATGGTCCGGTCCCAGCCAGCAGGTTGGACGTCCCGCCCCCGTCCCCGGAGGTCACCGCCGATGTGCGGCATCATCGCCGTCGCTCGCCGCCGCAGCACCCGGCCCACGCCGAGCTCGGCCGAGCTGACCACGCCGCTTGAGGGCGTCGCCGCCGCGCTGGCCGCGGCACCGGCCGCCGGGCTGGCTGCTGCGCTCGACGACGCGGCGGCGCGCGTGGAGGTCGTCGACCGGTTGCTGCGCGGCACCCCCGGGGTGGCAGCGCTGCTCGCCGATCGTGCGGTGGGCGCGGTGATCTCGGCGCACTGCGACGAGATCGCGGCAGCCCTGGCTGAGATCGAGGGCGGCCTGGACGACGATGCCCCCCAGGGCGCCGAGGTCGAGGCGGTCAACGCCGCGGTGATCCGCCTGAAGGACGCCCTGTGGGCGGTCCAGCGGGACCGGCTCCGCACCGGTGCGGCGGTGGCCGACCTGGCCGGGCCCTCGGCGGGGCGCAGCGCCATCGAGGCCTTCGCCTCCGTGCAGGCCGCGCTCTCGGCCCTGGACCGCCTCGAGGTCCGCGGGCGAGACAGCGCCGGGCTCATGCTCCTGGTGCACGGCCACGACCTGGACCTCGACGACGCTGCGGTGGCCGGCCTCCTGGCGGATCGGGGCCAGGACCACCTCTTCACCGCCGGTGCGGTGCGGGTCACCCCCGAGGGCCACCTGAGCTTCGTCTACAAGGCGGCCGCCGAGATCGGGGAGCTGGGCGACAACACCCGCGCCCTGCGCGACGCCATCCGCGACGACGCCCTGCTCCACCTCGCCCTGGCCGGCGAGCGCGCCGAGGTCACCGTGCTCGGCCACACCCGCTGGGCCTCCATCGGGATCATCTCGCAGCCCAACGCCCACCCGATGAACTCCGACGAGCTCGCCGCCGACGGCCTCGACGGGACCAGCGGCCCCTACGTCACCGCGGCGCTCAACGGCGACGTCGACAACTTCGCGGACCTGAAGGTGTCCGACGAGCTGCGCATCGCCCCGGAGATCACGAGCGACGCCAAGGTCATCCCCACCCTGGTGTCCCGGCGCCTCGCCGCCGGCGACTCGTCGGCCGACGCCTTCCGCCAGACCGTGCGGCGCTTCGACGGCTCGGTGGCCATCGCCGCCAACGTCGCCGGTGCGCCCACCAAGCTGCAGCTCGCCCTGCGCGGCAGCGGCCAGGCCCTGTACGTGGGCCTCGACGCCGCCCTGTTCGTGGTGGCCTCGGAGCCCTCCGGCGGGGTCGAGGACGCCAGCCGCTACCTGCGCCTCGACGGCGAGACCCCCGCCGACCCCACGGACCCGTCGGGCACGCGGGGCCAGGTGCTCGAGCTCGACGCCGCCCTCGCCGGTTCGATCGAGGGGATGCGCCGCTTCGCCTACGACGGCACCGAGCTCCCCATCGCCGAGGACGAGCTGGTGGTCCCCGAGGTCACCACCCGAGACATCGACCGCGGGCCCTACCAGCACTTCCTCCTGAAGGAGATCGAGGAGGCGCCCGGTTCGTTCCGCAAGACGCTCCGCGGCAAGATCACCCGGGACGGGGAGCTCCTCCGGGCGTCGCTCGGCGCCGACACCCTGCCCGACGACGTGCGCGAGGCGCTGCAGGCGGGGCGGATCGCACGGGTGCAGGTCATCGGCCAGGGCACTGCGGCGGTCGCCGGCCAGAGCTTGGCCCGCGCCCTCGCCGCCGAGCTCGCCGGCACGCCGGTCCGGGTGGAGGCGCTGCCCGCCACCGAGCTGTCCGGCTTCTCGCTGCGCGCCGACATGAGCGACGCCCTGGTGATCGCCATCAGCCAGTCCGGCACCACCACCGACACCAACCGCACGGTGGACCTCGCCCGCTCGCGCGGCGCCCGGGTCATCGCCATCGTCAACCGGCGGGCGTCGGACCTCGTCGACAAGAGCGACGGCGTGCTCTACACGTCCGACGGGCGCGACGTGGAGATGAGCGTCGCCTCCACCAAGGCCTTCTACGCCCAGATCGCCGCCGGCTTCCTGCTCGCCTTCGCCATCGCCCAAGAGGTGCCCGGCACCGAGGATGGCGCCTCCCGTCGCAGCGAGCTGCTCGCCGGTCTGCGGGACCTGCCCACCGCCATGGAGGCCACGCTGGCCCGCCGTGCGACCATCGCCGAGGCCGCCCAGGAGCTGGCGCCGTCGCGCCGCTACTGGGCCATCGTCGGCTCCGGTGCCAACCGGGTGGCGGCCGAGGAGATCCGGATCAAGCTCTCGGAGCTCTGCTACAAGGCCATCGCCTCGGATGCGATCGAGGACAAGAAGCACATCGACCTCTCCTCGGAGCCGCTGATCCTGGTGTGCGCCGCCGGCCTCGTCGGCTCCAACGCCGACGACGTGGCCAAGGAGGTGGCGATCTACCGGGCCCACAAGGCCACCCCGATCGTGGTGGCGTCCGAGGACGAGGACCGCTTCTCCGCTGCGCTGCGGGTGCTCACCGTGCCGAGCGTGCGACCCGAGCTGGCCTTCGTGCTCACCACCGTGGTCGGCCACCTGTTCGGCTACGAGGCCGCCCTCGCCATCGACGCCCAGGCCCGCGGCCTGCGCGAGGCCCGCGGCGCCATCGAGGAGGGGCTCTCCGGGCCGGCGGCCGTCGACGGCGAGGCCCTGCTCACCTCCTTGCGCCCCACCCTCGAGCCGATCTCGGCCCGCTTCCACGACGGCCTGCGCGCCGGTTCCTACAACGGCAGCCTGGAGGCCGGCACCGCCGTGCGGCTGGCGTCGATGCTCCGCTACGGCACCGGCCTCGCGCCGCTCGACGCCTACCAGGTCGAGCACGGGCGGGTCGGCACGCCCAGCGTGGTCATCGAAGACCTCACCAACGCGCTCACCGCCGCCATCGAGGAGCTCACCCGGCCCGTCGACGCCATCAAGCACCAGGCAAAGACCGTGACCGTCGGCATCTCCCGCTCCGACGAGAGCCTGCTCGACGTCGGGCTCGTTGCCGAGACCCTGGCCGCCGGCGCCGCCCGGGACCGCCTCAGCTACAAGGCGCTGCGGACCCTGGCCGGCCTCGACCCGTCCGTCGACGAGGTGGTCGGCTACACCCGCTACCGCATCGAGGGCGACGTCGACGGCGGCGAGGCCACGATCGTGGTGGTCGACCGTGGCGGCATCGCCCGGGACCTGCCGCTGCGCACCGAGAAGAACCCGGTCCTGCGCGGCACCAAGCACCGGGTGGCCACCGAGCGCGAGGTCACCGTCGCGGTCGGCCGCAGCGACGGCCGCACGCTGGTGCTCGTCCCCGAGGTGAAGGGCAAGGAGTGCACCGGCATCACCCTGCTGCACTGCCGCTTCGCCGAGGAGCTCCCGGCCGGGCGGATGCGCTCGGTGCTGGAGGCGTACCGCGGTCGCTACGCCGCCCTGAAGGACGCGGTCACCGAGACCGAGCCCACCTTCCGCGACGACCTGCTCGGCACCATCACCCCCATCGACCTGCTGACCACCCCGGTCAACGTGCTGGCCGACCGGTGGCGGACCCCCACCGACGGGGTCGACGCGTGATCGTCCTGGCCTTCGTGTTCGTGGCTGCCCTGGTGATGATCGCCGTGGCGTTCGTCAACAACCGCCGCGGCGTCTGAGGCCCCGAGCGTGATCGGCATCGGCGTGGACCTCGTGGAGGTCGAGCGCATGCGGACGGTCCTGGCCCGGACGCCCACGATGGCCGACCGGCTGTTCACCGCTGAGGAGCGGGCGTACGCCGAGGCCGCCAACGACCCGTCGCAGCGCTACGCCGTCCGCTTCGCCGCCAAGGAGGCGGCCATGAAGGCGCTCGGCGTCGGGCTGGGCGCGGTGGACTGGCACGACATCGAGGTGGTGCGCACGTCCTCGGGCGCTCCGGAGCTGCGCGTGACCGGCCGGGCCTACGAGCTCGCGGTCGATGCCGGGGTGCGGGCATGGAAGGTCAGCCTCACCCACACCGACACCATGGCCGAAGCCGTCGTGGTCGCCCTTTAGCCCTCCCCGTTCAGGGTGTCCCAGACCGGCACTTCTGGGGCACCCGTCGGCGTGGCCAAGGGCGCCCCAGCGCCCGTGACGATCGGGCTCATGGCCTGCGGTCTCGGGCGCAACCCGTGACACACTTCATCGATGGATCGAAGCGAGTCACCAAAGCGGCGGCTGGTCTCCCTTGAGCCCAC
The DNA here is from genome assembly GCA_046331115.1 of Acidimicrobiales bacterium. Classification (GTDB taxonomy): domain Bacteria; phylum Actinomycetota; class Acidimicrobiia; order Acidimicrobiales; family Iamiaceae; genus Aquihabitans. The sequence continues at coordinate 115,262 of JAXLRJ010000008.1, read as the reverse complement.
CGACGCCACGACGCCCGCCGAACTGCTCGAGGAGATCGCACAGAAGACTCGGGCCGCTGCCGACGATCACGACCGCCTTATCGACATCGGCGCTGGGGTATTGGAGTCCATGTTTCATCAGGGCTACGCGGATGAGGTCTGGCCGGAGATGGTGCGTCTGGCCGAATCCGAGCCGCCGTTTCGTACCGCCCTCGGTGCGGTATGGGCCAAGCATCCTGGTCTCCAACCGCTGCTGTGGCGTCTCGGGTACTGGCGTCGGTTCACATTGACTGCGGTCCTGTACGACTCGCCCGGCGCACCTCTTGGCCTAGGCATTCGTGCGCCGCGTGTCGAAGGCTTCGATCGGAGTCAGCTTCCCGGCCTACTTCGACAGCTCGCCGATGCCATCGAAGAGCACCCGCGTTGGGTGAAGCCCGGTCTTGGGCATGAGGACGGCGAGGTTCAGCTGGACGGAGAGGGCTGACGAGCGCACCTCCCCGCCTGTTCCTCGGCTGTCCCCGATCGCCGGGTAGGTGTGACGCCGATCGGCACCTTGACTGCACCTGAAACACAGTCGACGTCAGCGAGCCAGGCAGACGTTTGGCTCCGCTTCTTCGTAGGCATCGCACCACTCTGCGAGGACCGCCTCCCGATGTTCCCTGCGGATCGCTGCTGGTCCGGTTTGCTTCGAGCCCGCCCACCACTCGGTGGGGTTCGAGCACCTGTGGAGTGTCTGAACCGCAGCCTCATCGGCTTCGTTGAAGCGGTCGGCTCCGTGCTGGCCGTTCGATCGACTCGCTCCTGAGGCGACAGCGTCGGCGTATGTCGCCCACGCCTCACGTCAGGTACGGGAGACGGGGACCGGCTCGTCGCGTGTTCCACACCCAGCGAGCCCATACGCCAGCAACAGAACCACCACCAGCCATGACCGTCCGCCCATGACGCCACGTTAGAGACATCTCCGAGCCAGCATCCTCCGCAGCGTCCCCGAACTCCGGGACACGGTCACAAACGAACGTCGTCCCCGCTGCCTACTTGATTCCACCGATGAGCAGCGCAGCAGCCACGGCGGCGACAAGGACGCCTCCGAGTCGATGACTCCATCGCCGGGTCGCTCGATACCACGTTGGGGCGTGCATCAGGTCTGCTTCGTCGTCTGCCAGCGTTCGGCCTTGAGCGAGCAGGTACACGGCGAGGGCTGCGCACGCCAGAGCCGCAGCCAGGTTTGTCCACGCCACCGCCTGATCGTCTCACACCCCCGCCGAGGGGCCGACGAAGGTCATTGGGTGCCCCAGAAGGCCGGGTAGCGGTGGTTCTGCCTGGTGGTCTGGGGAGCTCAGGATTGGGCCAGCAAGGTGCCCCAATCGGCTTCCGCCAGGTTCGAGCCGGGCATCTCCTCGACCCGGCGAACGAAGCGGGCTCGAGCCCGCAGTGCCTTCGACCGCGAGCTGAACTGCCGTTCGGCGAGCCACTCACCGGAGCCCGCCCGTTCGATCACCACGAACCACCAGTCGTTGGATGCCGTGCGGAACACCAAGAACTCGGTCGCTGCGGAGAGGATCGTCTTGGAGGTGAGGCCGCGCGGCCGAGCGACGATCCGCGTGCGGAGGTCGCGCACCACGACGCCGTTGCTCGGGATGGCACCCGCCGTGTCGCCGAACGTTCCCTCGTCCACCAGGGCAGAAGGCTACGGCACCTCCCTGATGTGGGTGCCCCCGATCGCCGAGGCGTGGGCGGCGCGGGCTGGTTAGGATCGGGAGCGACCGGACCATCGAGTCCAACAACGGGGGCACTGCGCCATCAGCGCGAAACCCTGGCGCCGGACGGGTATCAGCCAGTCGAGCGCCGTTGCTTCGAAGGTCGACCGATGTCGGAGTGTTCGAAGATCCGCCATGGAACCAAGCCCGCTGCGCTCGCCGCGCTCGCCGCGATCCGGCGGCGGGCCAAGAAGCGGGGAAGGGATGGGCCGACGGGTGCCTACTGGTGTTGCCCGTGCGGGTGCTGGCACCTCACCTCGAAGTCGGGAACCCAGCCTGCTCCATGGGAACGGAAGGCTCTTCGAGCAAGGCGGGTTGCGAAAGGTGAGCACCTAGACCGAGAGCGATCTCCGCGATCGTGCGTGCCACCGGTCGCCGGTTCGCCGTCGCGATGGTCCGGCTCCCAGGTCGTCGCCCTGCCGGCTGATCGAACCGTGTTCTATCAGCCTACGAAGGGGGTCTGACCGTGGAGCCGCCCGCCGCGTCCGCGGGCGGTTGCCGCGCCGCGCCGGCGGGCGCGGTTGCCGCGCCGCGCGTCCGCGGGCGCGGGCGACCCCCTGATCGGTTCGGTAGCGCCCGAGCGCCGCCACCCCGGCATGGGCGTGACCGTGCACGCGTCGCGTCCGCGGGCGCGGGGGGAGTGGGGGCGACGTCCATCGCTTGGGACCGGGTCCTCAGCGCACCAGGGTGCGGAGGATCTCCTCCCAGCGGGTGATGGCGAGGAGGTGGCCGTCGTCGGGGAGGACGTGCAGCACGGCGTCGGGCAGGACATCGGCCCACCACTCGCCGAACGCCACCGGCGCCGTGTGGTCCAGGCCGCCGTACCAGAGGTCGACGGGGGCGGTGGCGGTGGGCCAGTCCACGTCGGGCGCCTCGACCTGCAGCTCGACCTCCCGGACGAGCCCGTCGAGGCCCTGGGCGACGGCATCGACGACGCCCGCGGCCATGGCGTCGACCAGGCCGGGCACGGCGTCGTAGGTGGCGCGGCGGTCCGGGTCGGCCCCCTCGAGGACGTGCTCGCGGGCTAGGGCCAGGTCGCAGGGGTGGGGGGCCAGCATCGGCGCCGCCATCTCGGCGGTGGCCGCTGCGCCGAGGTCCGCGCCGAGCTCGGCCACCAGGTGCCGGCCGCCATCGGCCTGGTCGAGGATCTTGGGCGTGGCGTACGCCTCGAACGGCACCAGCCCGGCGGCCACGGCCGCCCGGGTCACCCGATCGGGGTGGCGGGCTGCCAGCGCCACGGCGAAGGGAGCGCCCCCGGACCAGCCGAAGGGGTGCCACCGCTCGACGCCGAGGTGGTCGGCCAGGGCGACGGCGTCGTCGGCGACCGACCCCACCGTGGCGGTCGGGTGCGGCGACGACAGCCCGATGCCGGGCCGGTCGATGGCCACCAGGCGGACCCCGAGGGCAGCGGCGAGCCCGTCGTCGGGGTGGCGGGCGCGGCGCGAGTCCGGCGTCCCGTGGAGGAACAGCACCGGCACGCCCGCCGGGTCGCCGACCTCGTCGAAGCCGAGGGTGCGCCCGTCGGGCAGGTCGAAGGTCTCGCCGAGGCTCACGGGCGGCGAGGTTAGGGGCAACATGGTCGGGTGCAGCCGATCGTGACCCCCGAGGAGATGGCGGCGATCGACGCCGCCGCGCCCGAGCCGGTCGAGGTGCTGATCGAGCGGGCCGGCGCCGCCGTGGCCCGCGCCGCGCTGGACCTGCTCGGAGGTGCCTACGGGCGCCGGGTCGTGGTGATCGCCGGCAAGGGGAACAACGGGGCTGACGGCCGGGCGGCAGCCCGCCGGCTGGAGGCCAGGGGCGTGCGCTGCACGGTGCTCGACGCCGCCGCGCTGCCCGACGTGCTGCTGCGCTGCGACCTCGTGGTCGACGCTGCCTACGGCACCGGGTTCCGCGGCGAGTTCTTGGCCCCGGCGCTGGCCGACGACGCCACCGCCGTGCTGGCCGTCGACATCCCGTCGGGCGTCTCGGGCCTGACCGGTGCGCTGTCGGGCAGCGCCCTCGCCGCCGACGTCACCGTGACCTTCGCGGCGTTGAAGCCCGGTCTGCTGCTCGGCGACGGGCCCGACCTGGCCGGCGAGGTCCGGGTGGCCGACATCGGGCTCGACGTGACCGGCGCTCGGGCCCACCTCGTCCAGCCCGCCGACGTGGCCTCCTGGCTCCCCGTGCGCGAGCGGGACGTGCACAAGTGGCGCACGGCCACCTGGATCGTCGGCGGGTCGCCGGGGATGGCCGGTGCGCCGCGCCTGGCCGCTGCTGCGGCGCTGCGCGCCGGCGCCGGGTACGTCCGGCTCTCCGTGCCCGGCGGCGGCACCGAGGGCGGCGCACCGATCGAGGCGGTGGGCGTCGCCTTGCCGAAGGCGGGCTGGGCGGCCGAGGTGCTGGCCGGCCTGGATCGGTTCCGGGCGCTCGCCGTGGGCCCTGGCATCGGCACGACGCCGCAGGCCGCGGCTGAGGTGCGCGCCCTCGTGGCCGGTGCCGCGGTGCCCACGGTCGTCGACGGCGACGGCCTCCGTGCCCTCGGCACGTCCGCCGCCGGCATCATCGGTGCCCGACCCGCGCAGCACGACGTCGTCCTCACGCCCCACGACGGCGAGCTCGAAGCCCTCACCGGTGGGCCTCCCGGCGCCGACCGCTTCGCCGCCGTGCGGGCCGTCGCCGAGCAGACCGGGGCCGTCGTCCTGCTCAAGGGCCCCACGACCCTGGTGGCCCACCCCGACGGGCAGGTGCTGGCCGCCACCGAAGGCGACGCCCGGCTGGCCACCGCCGGGTCCGGCGACGTGCTCACGGGGACCATCGCCGCCCTGCTCGCCCAGGGCCTGGGCCCGCTCCACGCGGCGGCGGCCGGTGCCGTCCTCCACGGGCTCGCCGGCCAGCTCGGATGGTCCCGGGGGCTGGTCGCCGGCGACCTGGCCGAGCTCCTGCCGGCCGCCCTGGAGGCCGCCGCCGCCCTGGAGGGCTGACGCGCGCCCATCGCCTACGGTTGCTCCCGGCCGCTCGCAGTGGGGAGACTCGTCGGATGCCACGCAACACGCCCGTCTCGCAGGTGATGACCACCGAGGTGCTGACCTTCCACCCGGAGGACAACATCGCGGACGCCATGGCCACCATGGTCGACCGCGGCATCGACGGTGCCCCGGTGCTCGGCGCCGACCGCAACGTGATCGGGATGCTGACCACCGGCGACCTGATCGTGCAGGAGACCAACGTCCACCTGCCCACCGTGATCTCGCTGTTCGGCGCCAGCATCGAGCTGCCGAGCTCCCGCAAGCACTTCGAAGAGGACCTCCGGAAGTCCCTCGGGCTCACCGTCCGAGAGGTGATGGAGGAGGACGTGGTCACCGTGGCCCCGGACGCCACCATCGAGGACGCCGCGTTCCTGATGTACGACCACCACGTGTCGCGCCTGCCCGTGGTGGGTGAGGATGGCCTGGTCGGGATCGTGGCCCGGGTCGACATCCTCCGCGAGATGATCCGCGACGACGAGGCCGAGGCGGACGGCGCCCCGGGCGCGGCGGGCGACGCCTAGGCGCGCGTGAGGCCGGTCTGGGCCGAGGTCGACCTCGGCGCCCTGTCCCGCAACGTCGCCCGCCTGCGCGAGCTGGTGGCGCCGGCGGCGATGTGCGCCGTGGTGAAGGCCGACGGCTACGGCCACGGTGCCGTGCCCGCGGCGCAGGCCGCCCTGGCGGGTGGTGCCGACGTGCTGGCGGTCGCGCTGGTGGCCGAGGGCGTGGAGCTCCGCCAGGCCAACATCGATGCCGTGGTGCTGGTGCTGTCGCAGGCGTCGCCCGACGAGCTCGACGACCTCGTCGCCCAGGACCTCGACGCCACCGTGTACACGACCGCCGGCGTGGCCGACCTGGCCGCGGCCGCCGCCCGGGCCGGGCGCGAGCCGGGCCGTCCCGTCCGGGTGCACCTGAAGGTCGACACGGGCATGCACCGCGTCGGCGCCCAGCCGGCCGACGCCGTCGCGCTGGCCCAGGCGATCGTCGACGCATCGGGGCTGGAGCTGCGCTCGGTCTTCACCCACTGCGCGGTGGCCGACGAGCCCGACAACCCGTTTACCGGCGTGCAGGTGGCGCGGTTCGAGGCGGTGCTCGCCGACCTGGCCGCGGCCGGGATCGCCGTGCCCTGCGTGCACGCCGCCAACACCGCCGGCGCCATCGACCACCCCGAGCGGCGCCTCGGCATGGTGCGCTGCGGGATCGGCACCTACGGGATCCGCGCCGGCGCCGGCGCTGGCCGACCGGGTGGCGCTCGAGCCGGCCATGGCGCTCAAGGCCCGGGTCTCCACGTGAAGCGGGTGGCGGCAGGGGAGGGGATCTCCTACGGCCTGCGCTACCGACCGACGGTGGAGACCACGATCGCCACCGTCCCGCTCGGCTACGCCGACGGCCTGCCCCGGCGCCTCGGCGCGCTCGGCGGCGAGGTCCTCGTCGGTGGCACCCGGCGACCGATCGCCGGCTCGGTGACCATGGACCAGATCCTCGTGGACTGCGGCGACGACGCCGTCGCGGTGGGCGACGAGGTCGTCCTCATCGGTCGCCAGGGCGACCAGGAGGTCACCGCCCAGGAGTGGGCGGATCGCCTCGGCACCATCGCCTACGAGGTGGTCTGCGGGATCAGCCCGCGGGTCCCCCGCCGCTACCTGGAGGTCCCCTCGTGAAGGGTCGCAACGCCGTCCTGCTGGGCGCCACCGCCGCCGGCATCGCCGCCGCAGCCGTCGGCGCCTACCGCGCCACCCACCCCCGCGACGCATCGCCGTCGCCGCTCCCGGACCTCGGGCGGGACCGCCCCCGCCTGCCGGACTGGCTGTTCGAGCTGCCCGACGGGGTCGAGCACCACGTGATCGACACGCCCGACGGCGGCACCATCCACGCCGCCGAGAAGGGCGAGGGCCGCCCGCTCGTGCTGCTCCACGGGATCACGCTGCGCCACGACGTGTGGGCGCCGCAGTTCCACCAGCTCGCCGACCGCTACCGGGTGATCGCCGTGGACCTGCGCGGCCACGGCGAGTCGAAGGCCGGCAGCGCCGGGTTCGGGATCACCCGCCTGGCCGACGACCTCGCCACGCTCCTCGTCGCCCTGGACCTGCACGACGCCGTCGTGGTCGGCCACTCGATGGGCGGGATGACCCTCATGCAGTTCTGCGGCCAGCACCCCGACGTGCTCGACGAGCGCGTCGCGGGCCTGGTGTTCGTGGCCACCCGAGCCCACCAGGTGTTCCCGCCCTACGTGGATCGCGGGGCGCGGGCGATCGTCGGCCGGAGCCAGGCCCTGGTGGAGGCCGGTCGCCCGATCCCGGCCCGCTCCACCGTCAACGGGCGAGGCTCCCGCCTGGCGTTCGGCGACCACCCCTCGCCGGTCGCGGTCCGCAAGGTGGCGGAGATGGGGGAGTCGATGCTGGCCGACGCGCTGGTGCCATCGCTCGCCGGGCTCATCGAGCACGACGCCCGGGAGGCCCTGCAGGCCACGCACACCCCGTCGGTCGTGGTGGTCGGCACCCGCGACCTGCTGACGCCCGTGCCCGCCGGTCGCCACCTCGCCCACCTGCTGCCGCGCTCGGAGCTGGTGGTCCTGCCCCGCGCCGGGCACCAGCTGATGCAGGAGCGGCCCGAGGAGCTGGCTGCGGTCATCGACGGGCTGGTGGCCCGCATCGCGGCCAGCTGAGTCACCCCCGGCCGACGGCCAGGATCGAGCCGATCGTGGCGCCCCAGGCGACCAGCGCGCCGGCGGGTGCCTCCACCACGGTCCGCACGTGGCGACGGGGGAGCAGCAGGCGGCCCGGCGCCAGGGTGGCCACCGCCACGATCCGACCGGCGCGGTCGCAGGCGGCCACGTCGATCGCGAAGCGCATGCCGATGGTGTGGACCGACCGGGTGCGGGGCAGCCAGAGGGCGCCCTCCAGGGCGTCGCGCCCGAGCAGCCCGACGCCCCGGGCCCGCCGGGTGGCCGCCACCTCCAGCGGCGCGACCGCGCGCCCGTCCACCAGCAGCTCCGCCATGGGCACGTCCTATCCCAGATGCGCCGCTCACTACCATCGCCCTGTGACCCGCTGGCCCCTCGTGCGACGCACCACCGCACCCGACCAGACCAAGGACCTGGCCGAAGCCCTGGCGTCCCTGGCCGTGGCCGGAGACCTCGTGGTGCTGGCGGGGGAGATGGGCGCGGGCAAGACGGCGTTCGTCCAGGGGTTCGCCCGCGGGCTCGGCACCACCGACCAGGTGACGAGCCCGACGTTCACCATCGTCCAGGAGTACGGCGGCGGCCGCCTGGCCGTCCACCACCTCGACGTGTACCGCCTCGAGACCCTGCGGGAGGTCACGGACCTCGGCCTCGGCGAGATGCTCGACGAGGACGCGGTGATGCTCGTCGAGTGGGGCGATGCCGTCCTGCCGGCCCTGCCGGACCAGTACCTGGAGGTGCGGATCACCTTCGGCGAGGGCGACGACGACCGGGTCCTCGAGCTGCGCGGCGTCGGCGGCTCGTGGCCAGCGCGCGAGCGGGCCGTCGCCGAGGCCACTGCGCCGTGGCGGGCCGACGTGGAGGAGGCGTGACGTGCTGATCCTCGGCTTGGAGAGCGCCACCGCCCAGGTCGGCTGCGCCGTCGGCGGCCACGAGGGCGTGCTGGCGTCGTCGCACTCGTCGCGGGGCAAGCGCCACGCGGAGAACCTCACGCCGGCCATCGACTTCGTGTGCCGCCAGGCCCGCGTCGAGCTCTCCGAGATCTCCTGCGTCGCCGTGGACAACGGCCCGGGCCTGTTCACCGGCCTCCGGGTCGGCGTGGCCTCGGGCAAGGCGATCGCCCAGGCGCTGCGGGTCCCGATGATCGCCGTGTCGAGCCTGGACCTGCTGGCGTTCCCCGTCCGCTTCACCGACCGGCGGATCGCCGCGGTCATCGACGCCCGGCGCGGCGAGGTGTTCTGGGCCTTCTACCGCCAGGTGCCCGGCGGGGTGCAGCGGGTGAGCGAGCCCACGGTCGGGACCGCCGACGAGCTGGCTGCCGAGCTGCTCGCCAACGGCGGCGAGACGCTCCTGGTCGGCGACGGCGCCCTCCGCTACGCCGAGGTCCTCTCGGCCCGGCCGGGCAACGAGCTCGCCGGCGGCGACCACGCGTACCCGTCGGCCCGCTCGCTGGTGCAGCTCGCCCACGCCCGGGCGTTGCGGGAGGACTGGATCCGCCCCCACGAGGTCGAGCTGCTCTACCTCCGCAAGCCCGATGCCGAGATCAACTGGTCGGTCCGGGAGGGCGCGTGAGCGAAGCCCCACCCACCGGCGGCGAGGAGCGGCCGACGCTGGTCGTCGTGCCGATGCGGCCGCGGCACCTCCCGGAGGTCCTGGCGATCGAGGCGCAGGTGTACCCGCGCCCGTGGTCAGAGCGGCTCTTCGCGGAGGAGCTCGAGCGCAGCCACCGCGTCTACCTGGTGGCCCGCGTCGGCGCCCGCGTGGTCGGCTACGCCGGGCTGCTGGTCATCGCCGATGACGGCCACGTGGCCACGATCGCCGTGGACCCCGAGTGGCAGGGGCGGGGGATCGCCCGCTGCCTCCTGCGGGAGCTCGTCCGGGCGGCCATGGACCTGGGCATCGAGCAGATGACCCTAGAGGTCCGGGTCTCCAACCTGGTCGCCCAGCACCTCTACCAGTCGTTCGGCTTCGTCCCCGGTGGCGCCCGCAAGGCGTACTACGCCGACAACGGGGAGGACGCCTTGGTGATGTGGGCCCACGGCGTCGCCACCGATGCCTACGCGGAACGGCTCGCGCGGATCGATGCCGCCCTCGCCTGGGAGGTGGCCGCCCCGCAGCGCGACGACGTGCCGTCGGCCGCCGCCCACCCCGCCGCCCGAACCGCCGTGGAGGCCTCGTGACCGCCATCCAGCCGTCGACCGAGGGCTTCCCGGTCACGCCCCAGACCACCATCCTCGGCATCGAGACCTCCTGCGACGAGACCGCCGCCTCGGTGGTGATCGGCGGCCACATCGTGCGCTCCTCGGTCGTGTCCAGCCAGGTCGACATCCACGCCCGCTTCGGCGGTGTGGTCCCCGAGATCGCCAGCCGCGCCCACGTGGACCTGCTCACGCCGGTGATCGCCGAGGCGCTGGTCGAGGCGGGCGTCGATGGCCCGGACCTCGACGCCGTCGCCGCGACTTGGGGGCCGGGGCTGGTCGGTTCGCTGCTCGTGGGCGTGAGCTCGGCCAAGGCGCTGGCCCTGGTCTGGGGCGTGCCGTTCGTGGCGGTCAACCACCTGGAGGCGCACCTCTACGCCGCGTTCGTGGAGGACCCGTCGCTCGAGCTGCCCGTCGTGGTGCTCCTCGTCTCGGGCGGCCACACGATGCTGGTGGCGATGGAGGGCCACGGGCGCTACCGGCTGCTCGGCTCCACCCTCGACGACGCCGCCGGCGAGGCGTTCGACAAGGTGGCCCGCTACCTCGGGCTCGGGTACCCGGGCGGCCCCGCCATCGACCGCATCGCCATGGAGGGCGACCCCGAGGCCATCGCGTTCCCCCGGGCCATGCAGCACGAGGGCCTCGACTTCTCCTTCTCCGGGCTCAAGACCGCGGTCATCAACCACGTCCGCCGCAACCCCGACGTGGCCACCGCCGACGTCGCCGCCAGCTTCCAGGAGGCGGTGGTCGACGTGCTCGTCACGAAGGCCCGCCGCGCCGCGCAGCTGATCGGCGCCAAGGGCCTGGTGCTCGGCGGGGGCGTGGCCGCCAACTCGGTGCTGAGGGAGCGTTTCCTCTCGGCGTGCGTCGAGGACGGCATCCACGGGTTCCTGCCCACCCGTGCCATGTGCACGGACAACGCCGCCATGGTGGCCGCCGCCGCCTGGTGGCGCCTCGGCTCCGATGGGCCCACGTCGCTCGACGCCGGCGCCGACCCCAACCTCAAGCTCCCGCTGCTGGGCTGAGCCCTGCCGCTCGCCGTCGTCGGCCCCCAGGTGCCCCGGTCGACGGCCGATTAGCACTCTCGGGTGGCGACTGCTTGCGAACCGCGTCGGCGCGCCGTAGGGTTAGCACTCGCAATAGAGGAGTGCTAACGCCCTGGTCGGGCGGGAGCACGAGGACCACACCGCACGCCCAGGAGGCGACAGATGGCGCTCAAGCCGCTCGAAGACCGCATCATCGTGAAGCCCGGCGACGCCGAGGAGACCACCGCCAGCGGCCTGGTCATCCCCGACACCGCCAAGGAGAAGCCCCAGCAGGGCGAGGTCCTCGCCGTGGGCCCCGGCAAGCGCTCGGAGCAGTCCGGCGAGGTCATCCCCGTCGACGTCCAGGTCGGCGACACGGTCGTGTACAGCAAGTACGGCGGCACCGAGATCACGGTGGACGGCCAGGACGTGCTGATCCTGAACGCCCGCGACGTGCTCGCCATCGTCGAGAAGTGAGCTGAGGCCGACCCATGCCCAAGATCCTGAAGTTCGACGATGAGGCCCGCCGCGGCCTCGAGGCGGGCGTCAACAAGCTCGCCGACGCCGTCAAGGTGACCCTCGGCCCGAAGGGCCGCAACGTGGTGCTCGAGAAGAAGTTCGGCGCACCGACCATCACCAACGACGGCGTGTCCATCGCTCGTGAGATCGAGCTCGAGGACCCCTACGAGAACATGGGCGCCCAGCTGGTGAAGGAGGTGGCCACCAAGACCAACGACGTCGCTGGCGATGGCACCACCACCGCCACCGTGCTCGCCCAGGCCCTGGTCCGCGAGGGCCTCCGCAACGTGGCCGCCGGCGCCAACCCGATGGCCCTGAAGCGGGGCATCGACAAGGCCGTCGCCGCCGCAGTGGCGTCGATCGCCGAGCAGGCCAAGGAGATCGAGGACCGGGGCGAGATCGCCCAGGTCGCCACCATCTCCGCCAACAACGACAAGGCCATCGGCGAGGTCCTCGCCGACGCCATCGACAAGGTCGGCAAGGACGGCGTCGTCACCGTCGAGGAGAGCAACACCTTCGGCATCGAGCTCGCCTTCACCGAGGGCATGCAGTTCGACAAGGGCTACCTCTCGCCGTACTTCGTCTCCGACCCGGAGCGCCAGGAGGCGGTGCTCGAGGATCCGCTGATCCTCTTCACCGAGTCCAAGATCAGCGCCGTGGCGGACCTCGTGCCCGTGCTCGAGAAGGTCATGCAGACCGGCAAGCCGCTGCTGATCGTGGCCGAGGACATCGAGGGCGAGGCCCTCGCCACCCTCGTGGTCAACAAGATCCGCGGCACGTTCAACTCGGTGGCCGTGAAGGCCCCCGGCTTCGGCGAGCGCCGCAAGGCGATGCTCGGCGACATGGCCATCCTCACCGGCGGCCAGGTCATCTCCGAGACGGTCGGCCTGAAGCTGGAGAGCACCACCCTCGACCTGCTGGGCTCGGCCCGGAAGGTGGTCGTCACCAAGGATGAGACCACCATCGTCGAGGGCGGCGGCACCGAGGACGAGGTCAACGGTCGCATCGCGCAGATCAAGCGCGAGATCGAGGACACCGACTCGGACTGGGACCGCGAGAAGCTCCAGGAGCGCCTCGCCAAGCTGGCCGGCGGCGTCGCCGTCGTCCAGGTGGGCGCCGCCACCGAGGTGGAGCTCAAGGAGAAGAAGCACCGCATCGAGGACGCCTTGTCCGCCACCCGTGCGGCCATCGAGGAGGGCGTCGTGCCCGGCGGTGGCACCACGCTCGTGCGTGCCCGCGCCGCGGTCGCCACGGCCGTCGAGGGCCTGGAGGGCGACGAGGCCACCGGTGCCCGCTCGGTGTGGAACGCCCTGGACGCCCCCGCCCGCATGATCGCCCAGAACGCGGGCCTCGAGGGTGCCGTGGTCGTCCAGCGGGTGGAGGCGGAGTCCGGCGCTGTCGGCCTCAACGCCGCCACCGGCGACTTCGAGGACCTGCTCAAGGCCGGCGTCATCGACCCCGCCAAGGTGACCCGCGCCGCGCTGCAGAACGCGGCGTCGATCGCCTCCCTGCTCCTCACCACGGAGGCCCTCGTGGCCGACAAGCCCGAGGACGAGGCCGCGCCGGCGATGCCGGGCGGTGGCATGGGCGGCATGGGCGGCATGGGGATGATGTGATCCCCTGATCCGCTCGGATCTGCACGGAGCCCGGCCCTCGTGGCCGGGCTCCGTCGCGTCCGGGCCGAGGTGCCGGGCGGCGGTCAGCCGGCGGTCAGCCGGAGGGCGGCGGCGAGGTGGCCAGGCGGGCGGCGCGGTTCGGCGCGGCGAAGACCGGCTTGACCGGCACGTCGGGATCGGTCCACGCCGGGTGGTCCTCGCTCGGGAACTTGGCCTCGAGGTAGGCGAGCAGGACGTCCACGTACTCGTCGGTGAGCTCGTGGCCGAACGGGCTGTCGTCCACCGCCGAGGCCACGATCACGTGGCTGAGGGTGACGCACACCGCCGCGGTGCGGTCCCGCAAGTCGTCGGGGATGCCAGGCACGCGGAGCTCGATCAGGCCGCGGATGTGGTCGGTGAGCGCGGCGCGCAGGCGCGCCCCCGCGTTCGACCGGTCGCCGGGGACGACTGCCGCCACCAGCAGCGCCGGCAGGGCCCGCTGGTCGCGGGTGGCCTCGATGAGCTCGCCGATGACCCGGTGGAGGAAGTCGCCGATGCGCTCGCCGGCGTCGATGTCGGTGAGCAGCCCCGAGTACAGCTCCAGCAGCTCGGCCAGGTACCGATCGGCCAGGGCCTCGGCCAGCGCCGCCTTGTCCGGGAACCACCGGTAGAGCGTGCCGACCGGCACGCCGGCGCGCTGCGCGACGAGGTTCGTGGTGGCGGCGTCGTAGCCGACCTCCTCGAACACCTCCTCGGCCACGTCGAGCAGGAGCTCCACCCGGGCCGCCGAGCGGGCTTGGCGCGGCCGGTTGCGAAGGTGCGTTGCTGGTGCCTCCGCCACGTCTCCCCTCCTGGTCGGACCTGGACCACGCTACCGGTATCCTGCCGGCCATGGACCGCCCGCCCGCCGACCCCGCCAAGCTCCTCGCCTCCTGGATGGAGTGGGAGCGAGGAGAGATCACGCCCGGACGGGTGATGGCCGACCTGAAGACCGGTGGCCTGCGCGACGTGCTCGAGCACCTCGCCGCCGGCGGCGCCGGCGACGACGCCGAGGCCTGAGCGTCCCGTGCCGGGGGAGGGGGAGCCGGCCGCCGCCGCGCGGCGGGCCCCAGCAGATCCCCCGCCCAGCGGGCGTCCGCGCCGGTGGGCCGCCGCCGTGGGCGGCGCTGCCCCCAGCCGAGCGCCGCGCCGACGTGGACCGGGTCCGGGCCGCGCTCGCATCGGCCGGCCCACCCCACCGGTCCCCGCGAGGGCCACGTCGACCGTGCCGCCGCCGTGCTCGCGGCCCTGTACCCCCACGACGGCGAGACGTGGGTGGTCCTCACGCGCCGCTCCTCGGCGCTGCGGGTCCACAGCGGCGAGGTGAGCTTCCCCGGCGGCGGCCCGGCCGCCGGCGAGGACCTCTGGGACACGGCGCTGCGGGAGGCGTGCGAGGAGGTGGGCCTGGACGCGGCGCTGGTCGAGCGCATCGGGGAGCTGGACCACCTGAGCACGATCACCAGCAACTCGTTCATCGTCCCCTACGTCGCCGCCCTGCCCGGCCGCCCCGAGCTGCACCCCAACCCTGGCGAGGTCGACGCCGTGCTGCACGTGCCGCTCGCCGAGCTGCTGGACCCCGCCCACTTCCGAGAGGAGCGGTGGGACATCTTCGGGGTGGAGCGGCCCATGTTCTTCTTCGACCTCGTGGGCGACACCGTCTGGGGCGCCACCGCCGCGATGCTCCGCCAGCTCCTCGGCCTGGCCACCGGCACCGTCGCCCGCGGCGGCCTGGGCCACGTCTGACGCCGGTACCCTGCGGTCGATGAGCCTCAGCGGCCACCTCCTCGTCGCCACGCCGCTCATCGCCGACCCCAACTTCGAGCGGACCGTGGTCCTGCTGCTCGCCCACGGCCCCCACGGGGCCTTCGGCGTGGTGCTCAACCGGCCCGGCGAGCTGCCGGTGTCGGCGGTGGCGCCGGACTGGTCCGACGTGGCCGCCGCGCCCGGGACCGTGTTCGTCGGTGGCCCGGTGGGCACCGACTCCGTGCTCGGCCTCGGGCGCAGCCCCACCCTGGCCGAAGGCGACGACGAGGTCATCGTGGGGGACTGCGCGGCCGTCGACCTCCGCCACCCGCCAGGCCCCGACGGGCCGTCGTGGACGGCGGCGCGCCTGTTCGCCGGCAGCGCCGGCTGGGCACCCGGCCAGCTGGAGGACGAGCTGCGCGAAGGGTCCTGGTGGACCCTCGACGCCCGTGCCGAGGACGTCGTCACCAGTGATCCCGACGGGCTGTGGGCGCGGGTCCTGCGCCGCCAGGGCGGCGAGGTCGCCTGGTTCGCGAACCACCCCGACGATCCGTCGGCCAACTGATCCCGCCCAGGGGTAGCGTTCCGCGATGGCCACGCTTTCGTTCGAAGGGGAGACGCACGGCGAGCTGGTGGTGAAGGTGCGCCGCTGGCTGGCCTCGCTCGAGGGCGAGGAGGTGGGCAGCCTGTCCACCCACGAGGCGCTCGAGCAGGGGGCCGAGCTCACGAAGGAGGCCCTGCGGATCATCGCCGCGGCGGCGCCCGAGCCGGTCGCCCAGAGCGAGGTCGTCAAGGCCCTCACCAGCGCCGGCTACAAGGCCACCGACACCACCAAGGCCGCCATCGTCGACGGCCTCGACACCATCGAGGAGGTCACCGGCGGCAGCGTGGTGAAGCTGGCGAAGGACGCCGGGACCACGGCGGTGTACCAGATGAACGCGGTGGTGGCCCGCCAGATTCTGAAGGCACTCCGCCGGTAGTAGCCTGCGGCCACGACACGCCGCACCGGGAGCGCCCACGCCATGGCCGACCAGCCCTCCGATCGACCCTCCACCGATCGATTCGCCACCGAAGGGCTGACCTTCGACGACGTGCTGCTGGTGCCCGCCGCCAGCGACGTGCTGCCCAACGAGGTGTCGACGGCGTCGTTCGTGACCCCGGGCATCGAGCTGCAGGTCCCGATCCTCTCCGCGGCCATGGACACCGTGACCGAGGCGGCCCTCGCCATCGCCATGGCCCGCGCCGGCGGCATCGGCATCATCCACCGCAACCTCTCGGTGACCGACCAGGTCGACGAGGTCGACAAGGTGAAGCGGTCCGAGTCCGGGATGATCGTCGACCCGGTCACCCTCGGCCCCGATGCCCTCGTCGCCGATGCCCTGGACCTGATGGCCCGGTACAAGATCTCGGGCGTCCCGATCACCGACGGCGATCGCCGGCTGGTCGGCATCCTCACCAACCGCGACCTGCGCTTCCACGAGGACGTCAACGAGCGGATCGGCAACGTGATGACGAGCGAGGGGCTCGTCACCGCCCCCGTCGGGACCACCCTCGAGCAGGCCCAGCAGATCCTGGGCCGCCACCGGATCGAGAAGCTGCCGGTGGTGGACGGCGACGGCCGGCTCTCGGGGCTGATCACGGTCAAGGACATCCAGAAGAAGATCAAGTACCCCGACGCCACCAAGGACGAGCGCGGCCGGCTGCGCTGCGGCGCTGCGGTGGGCACCGGCCCGGACGCGTTCGAGCGGGCGGCAGCGCTGGTCGATGCCGGCGTGGACCTGCTCGTGGTGGACACGGCGCACGGCCACTCCGCTGGCGTCGTGAACCTGGTGGCCAAGGTCGTCGAGGAGTTCCCGGTCCCGATCGTGGCCGGCAACGTCGCCACCTACGACGGCACCCGCGCCCTGCTCGACGCCGGCGCCTCGGCCATCAAGGTCGGCGTCGGCCCCGGCTCCATCTGCACCACGCGGGTGGTGGCGGGGGTGGGCGTGCCCCAGCTGACCGCCATCGCGGACGCCGCCCGCGCGGCGGAGGGCTACGACGCCTGCGTGATCGGCGACGGTGGCATCCAGTTCTCCGGCGACATCGCCAAGGCGCTCGCCGCCGGCGCCGACACGGTCATGCTCGGCAGCCTGCTCGCCGGCGTCGACGAGAGCCCCGGCGACGTGGTCCTCTACCAGGGCGAGCGGTTCAAGGAGTACCGCGGCATGGGCTCGCTCGGGGCGATGAAGACCCGGTCGTACTCGAAGGACCGGTACTTCCAGGGTGACGTGATCGACGCCGAGAAGCTCGTGCCGGAGGGCATCGAGGGCCGGGTCGCCTACAAGGGCCCGCTCAAGCGGATCCTGTTCCAGCTGGTCGGCGGCCTCCGCCAGGCCATGGGCTACTGCGGTGCCAACAGCATCGAAGAGCTGCACCAGGCCCGCTTCGTGCGCATCACCGGTGCCGGGCTGCGCGAGAGCCACCCGCACGACATCACGATCACCGCCGAAGCGCCCAACTACTGGGGCCGGTGATGCGGGCCATCCCTGGGGGGCGTCGGCGCCCGGTCGCGGCCGCGCTCGGCCTCGGCCTCGCCATCGCCCTGGTGGGCGCCGGTTGCGGCAGCAGCGGGGGCTCCGACGGGGCCACCCCGTCCACGTCGCGCCCGCCGACCACCAAGGCCGCCGGCACCACCCCCGACGACCTCGACGGGCGGACGTTCGTGGACACCTCGGCCAAGGGTGCTCAGCTGGCCGACGGCGGCCACCTCAACCTCAGCTTCAACGGTCGGCAGATGTCGGTGGCCGGCGGGTGCAACTCGCTGGTCGGCGCCTACGAGCTGGTCGACGGGCAGCTGCGCTGGTACGACCCGCCGGCGGCCTCGGAGATGGCCTGCGCCCAGCCGCTCATGGACCAGGACACCTGGCTCGCCGACTGGCTCGTGCAGGGCGTGGAGGCCGAGCTCGACGGCGATCGCCTCACCCTGTCGGGCGATGGTGCCACCATCGAGCTCGTGGACCAGGCATCGATCCAGGAGGACGCGCCGCTCGTCGGCACCACCTGGAAGCTGAAGACGATGATCGAGGGCGACGTGGCCTCGTCCGTGCCCGCCAACGCCAAGGCCGCCACCATCACCTTCCAGGAGGACGGCACCGTCGAGGTGTTCACCGGCTGCAACCGGGGGAGCACCACGGCGACGGTGTCCGAGGACGGGACCGCCATCGAGTTCGACCACGTGATGCTCACCCGCATGGCGTGCGGCAAGGACGCGGCCACGGTCGAGACGGCGGTCATGGCCGTGGTGGACGGCAAGGTCGCCGCCGAGGTCGACGGCACCACCCTCACCCTCACCAAGGGCGACCGGTCCATCGAGCTCTTCGCCAGCTGACCCGATCGCCCAGCGGGCCCAGCGTCGGCCTGCGCTGGGGGTCAGGCCACGGCCTGCAGCGCCATGGCTGCGCAGGGTGGCGGTGCTACCCTTTCGGGGCCGGAGGCGGACCGTCCGCTGGGAGGCGAGCACCCTGCCAGGCGGGGGGTGCGAGGAGGCGAACCGACGATGAAGATCCGCGTGGCCATGGCGATGGCCGCCCTCACCATGGTCCTGGGCGCCGTCGGCGCCCCCAAGGCCGGCGCCGAGGTGTCCGGCGGCTGGGACTTCCGCACGATCGGCCTCAACGGGACCTACTTCCCGCTCGTCGGCCAGTTCGCCGGCGACGCCGCCACCGACATCTTCTGGTACGCCCCGGGCACCGGCGCGGACTCGCTGTGGATCGGCAAGGCCGGCTCGCGCGGCGCCAACGCCTTCACCAAGGTGCCGATGACCGTCAACAAGTCCTACATCCCGGTCGTCGGCGACTTCTTCGGCGACGACTACACCGACATCCTCTGGTACTCGCCCGGCACCGGCGCCGACGCGGTATGGGTCTCGGCCAACGTGCCCGGCTACTTCACCTCGCAGGCGATCACGATCAACGGCACGTTCAAGCCCACCGTGCTCCACGACTTCACCGCGGCCAACCGCAAGGACGACATCCTCTGGTACGCCCCCGGCTCCGCCGGCGACTACCTCTGGCACTTCGACGAGTCCGGCTCCGGCGCCAAGACCACCAAGAACCTGACGATGAGCGCCACCAACTACCAGGTGGTCGTGGGCGACTGGAACGCCGACCTGCTCGACGACGTGTTCCTGTACGCCCCGGGCAGCACCGCCGACTACCGCTGGGCCTCCAAGCCCGACGGCACCTTCGCCACCTCCCGCAAGGACGTCACCAGCACGCTCAAGCCCGTCACGGTGTACCAGACCACCGGCGACGGCATCCTCTGGTGGGGCGACGGCACCGGCAAGGAGTCGTACTGGGTCCGCAGCAGCGCGACCTTCGCGTCGCGCACCATCCCCTCGGTCAACGTCCACGCCTCGCCCACGCCCGGCGCCCTCCAGACCGTCTACATCGAGGCGCCGACCGACATCGACGGCGCCTTCGTCGGCACGAGCAGCGGCGGCGACTGGTACTCCCTCGTCGACCAGGCGAGCCAGTCCAAGCACGACCAGACCTCGCAGCTGCCGGTGATCGGCGACTTCGACGACGACGACTACGCCGACGTCATCTGGTACGGCGCCGGGACCGTCAAGGACGAGCTCTGGTACACCGCGCCCGGCTCCTCGTCCTCCAGCCGGGCCAACCCGCTGCAGGACCAGGTGCGGGAGACGCCGTTCCAGGAGCGCTGACCACGGTGCCTAGACTCTGACCTTTCCCCGGTCAGGGTTGAGGAGCGTTTCCGTGGCTGAGATCGAGATCGGCATGGGCAAGGCGGGTCGTCGCGCCTACGGGCTCGACGACGTGTCGCTGGTCCCCAGCCGTCGGACGCGCGACCCCGAGGACATCGACCTGTCCTGGGAGGTCGACGCCTTCCGGTTCGAGCTGCCGATCATGGCCGCGGCCATGGACAGCGTGGTCAGCCCGTCCTCGGCCGTCGCCATCGGCAAGCTCGGCGGCGTCGGGGTGCTGGCCCTCGAAGGCCTGTGGACCCGCTACGAGGACGCCGACGCCGAGCTCGATCGCATCGCTGCCCTCCCCGAAGGGCCGGAGGCCACCGCCGCGCTGCAGCGGCTCTACGCCGAGCCCATCAAGCCCGAGCTCATCCGCGACCGGATCAAGGAGGTGCGCAGCGCCGGGGTCGTCTCCTGCGCCGCCATCACCCCCCAGCGCCTCCCCACCTACGCCGACGCGCTCCTGGCCGCCGAGCTCGACCTGCTCGTGGTCCAGGGCTCGGTGGTGTCGGCCGAGCACGTCACCAAGGGCGGCGGCGAGCCACTGAACCTGAAGACCTTCGTGCGGCGCTTCGACATCCCGGTCATCGTCGGCGGCTGCGCCAGCTACCAGGCGGCCAGCCACCTCATGCGGACCGGCGCCGCCGCCATCCTGGTCGGCGTCGGCTCCGGCGCCACCTCCACCACCCGCCGGGTCCTCGGGGTCGGCACCGCCCAGGCCACGGCCATCGCCGATGCCCGCGCCGCCCGGATGCGCCACCTCGACGAGACCGGCGTCTACGTCCACCTCATCGCCGACGGCGGCATCGCCACCGGCGGCGACATCGCCAAGGCGGTCGCCTGCGGAGCCGATGCCGTGATGGTCGGCGCCCCGCTCGCCGCCGCCTCCGACGCCCCCGGGCGCGGCTGGCACTGGGGCCTCAACGGCGGCCACGCCGACCTGCCCCGCGCCGAGCGCGTCGCCACCCCGCCGGTCGGCACCATCGAAGAGGTGCTGGTGGGCCCCGCGCACCGCAGCGACGGCCGCACCAACCTGGCCGGCGGGCTGCGGCGGGCGATGGCCTCCTGCGGGTACCCGACCCTCAAGGAGCTCCAGAAGGCGGAGCTCACGATCACCCCGGTGCACCCATGACCGACCTCCCCGACGCCCCCTCGCCCCTCGCCGCCCCCGGTGCCCCCGCCGGGCCCGTCCTGGTGGTCGACTTCGGCGCCCAGTACGCCCAGCTCATCGCCCGCCGCGTGCGCGAGGCGCACGTCTACAGCGAGATCGTCCCGCACACCATCACCGCCGCCGAGGTGGCTGCCCGCCAGCCCGCCGGCATCATCTTCTCGGGCGGCCCCAAGTCCGTCCACGTCGAGGGCGCGCCGGCCATCGACACCGGCGTGTACGACCTCGACGTGCCGATCCTGGGCATCTGCTACGGCGCCCAGCTCATCGCCCAGCAGCTCCCCGGCGGCGTGGTCGCCAACACCGGCGTCGGCGAGTACGGGCGCACCGAGCTCGACGTGGTGGCGCCCGGCATCCTCTTCGGCAGCGGCCAGCCGGACCACCAGCAGGTGTGGATGAGCCACTTCGACTCCATCGCCACCGCCCCCGACGGCTTCACCGTGACCGCCACCACCGCCCAGACGCCCGTCGCCGCCATGGAGCACCGCGACCGGCGCATCCACGCCGTCCAGTACCACCCCGAGGTCGTCCACACGCCCCACGGCCAGCGGGTCATCGAGGAGTTCCTCTACGACGTCTGCGGCCTGCCCCCGGCGTGGACCATGGGCTCGGTCATCGACACGCAGGTCGAGCTCATCCGCCGCCAGGTCGGCGGCGCCCGGGTCATCTGCGCCCTCTCCGGCGGCGTGGACTCGGCCGTCGCCGCCGCCCTCGTCCACAAGGCCGTGGGGCCCCAGCTCACCTGCGTCTTCGTCGACACCGGCCTCATGCGCCTCGGCGAGGGCGAGCAGGTCGTCGAGACCTTCCAGCGCCACCAGGGCATCGAGCTCATCCACGTGCGCGCCGCAGACCGCTACTTCGAGCGCCTCGCCGGCGTCACCGACCCCGAAGACAAGCGCAAGGCCATCGGCGAGCTGTTCATCCGCATCTTCGAGGACGTGTCCGGCGGCATCGAGGACGCCAAGTTCCTGGTCCAGGGCACCCTGTACCCCGACGTCATCGAGTCCGGCACCGCCAGCGCCGCCAAGATCAAGAGCCACCACAACGTGGGCGGCCTGCCCGAGGACATGCAGTTCGAGCTGGTCGAGCCCCTCCGGCTCCTCTTCAAGGACGAGGTCCGCGCCGTCGGCAGCGAGCTCGGCCTCCCCGACGAGATCGTCTGGCGGCAGCCCTTCCCCGGCCCCGGGCTCGGCGTGCGCATCATCGGCGAGGTCACCCCGGACAAGGTCGCCATCCTCCAGAAGGCCGACGCCATCGTCCGCGAGGAGATCCGCGCCGCTGGCCTCGAACGGGAGATCTGGCAGGCCTTCGCCGTGCTCCCCGACATCCGCTCGGTCGGCGTCATGGGCGACGAGCGCACGTACGGCTATCCCGCCATCATCCGCGCCGTCACCTCCGAAGACGCCATGACCGCGGACTGGGCCCGCCTGCCCTACGACCTGCTCGAGCGCATGAGCAGCCGCATCATCAACGAGGTCGACGGCATCAACCGCGTGGCGTATGACGTGACCTCCAAGCCCCCGGGCACGATCGAGTGGGAGTGACCTGCTCGTAGGTCTCGGTGGGCGGAGCGGAGGTCACGTCGTCCGGCTCGTCTCTTCCGCTCTCGTCGGCTGCGCCGACGGGCCGCTCGGGCCCTGGCTCCAAGCCCCCGGGCACGATCGAGTGGAGTGACCTGTTCGTAGGTCTCGGTGGGCGGTCGGGCGCTGACCTGCTCGTTGCTGCGGTTCCTCCACTTCGGGGCGTTCGGGCCGATGGACTCCGGACGCACGCAAGTAGGTTTGAAGGACCATCATGGAGCCGGAGACGACGACCGAGGGAGGGCAGGTCGGTGTCACGGGTGGCGAGGCTGCGCTCGCGGATCGCCATGCCGATGACATCGCCGCGCTCCACCGCGTCGCCAGCCTGGCCCCCGGCGACCCCGACGAGCGCCTCGGGCAGCTGATCGAGGCAGGCTGCGAGGTCCTCGGCGTCGGCCGCGGCTACGTGCTGCTGCGTGGCGGTGCGGAGCTGGCCGTGCGGGTCGCCGCCGGGCCCGAGCCGGACGGCCTGGTGGTCGGCGACCTGGTCGGCGATGCCCGCCTCGACGACGTCCTCGCCCGCCAGGCCACGGTGGCGGCCCTGGGCGGCCCCGGCGCGCCGGACACCGTCGGACCGCTCGGCCCTGGGTCCGTCGTGGCCTGCCCGCTGTGGGTGACCGGGCGCGTGGCCGGCGTGGTCGCGTTCGTCGACGACCACGCCCGGGAGCCGTTCTCGTCCTGGCAGCTCGCCCTCGTGGACCTGGTGGCCGACGGCGCCTCGCGGATCCTGGAGCACGAGAACGACATCCGGGCCATGGTGCGCCTGGAGTCGCAGGCCCAGGCGATGATCGACCTCATGCCGGACCCGATCGTCCGGCTCCGGCGCGACGGCCAGCGGATCGACGACGACAGCAGCCTCCCGATCGGGCCGTTCGACCCCACGGCCGACGCCCGGCCCGCTGGCGTCCCCGCCGACCCGGAGGTGCTGGTCCGCGTCCGGGAGTGCGTGGAGGCGGCGCTGGACACGGGGCGCCTCCAGACCGACGTGTTCGCCGCCGGGCCCGGTGAGCAGGACCGGCGGGTCGAGGCCCGGTTCGTGCCCGGCGAAGACGACGTCGTGCTGTGCATCGTGCGGGACATCACCGAGCGCCACCGCGCCGAGCTGGCCCTGGCCGAGCAGGTGGCGTTCGAGGCGCTCGTCGCCTCGATCTCGACCCGGCTGATCGGGTGCGCGCCACTGCTGCTCGACGATGCCATCGAGGTCGGCCTGGGCGAGATCGCCTCGTTCTTCGGCGCCGACACGGCGTTCATCGACGAGCTCGCCCCCGACGGGTCGACGCTGCGGGTGTCGCACCAGTGGGCGCGCCGTCGGACGACGCCCTCGCGGGTGCGGGGCCAGCGCGTCGACGTCACCGGCTTCGGCTGGCTCACGGCCCGGTTCGAGCGGGTCGGCCACGTGTTCGTCCGTGGCCCGGGCACGGTGCCGAAGGAAGCGACCGAGCAGGCGCTGGCCGACCCCGAGGACAAGGGCGTGCTGTGGGTCCGCCTCGGCTACGGCGGCGAGCTGGTCGGGGTGCTGGGGCTGACCTGGCGGACCCACGAGCCGCCGGCGTCCGACGAGGTGCTCGGGCTGGTGCGGTTCGCCGCCGACGCGTTCCTCGGCGCCCTGCGCCGGCGCAGCGTCGCCCTGCTCGCGGACGGCCAGGCCGAGGTGTTCGAGCTGATCGCCCGGGGTGCGCCGGTCGCCACGGCGCTGCTCGCGGCGCGCGACCTCCTGGAGCGCCACACGCTGGGTGCCACGGTCGTGGTGGCCACGGTCGAGGACGACGCACGCCTGTCGTACGTCGCCGACCCCGACCAGCCTGACGAGGCGTGGAGCCACTGGTTCGCCGCGCTCGAGCCGGGGCTCGGCAACCCGTTCGGCCAGGCGGTGATCACCGGCGAGGCGGTGATGGTGGCCAACGCGCTCGGCGACCCGCGCTTCGGCGGTCCGGTCCTGCCCGACGACGCCTACCGCTCGGCGACGATCTTGCCCGTGAAGTCCCCGCGCAACGGCAAGACGCTTGCGGTCGTCGGCCTGCTGGGGCGGGAGCCGGGGGCGCCGATCGCCCGGCCGGCGGTGCGGGACTCGGTCCTCTCGCTGGCGACGGTGGCTGTGGAGCGCTCGCTCGACGAGCGTCGCCTCGCGCACCAGGCCACCCACGATCCGCTGACGGGCGTCGGCAACCGGGCGGCGCTCGTCGACCGGCTTGGGCTGGCACTGGCCCGAGCTCGCCGGTCGGGCCGGGGCGTCGCGGTGCTGTTCTGCGACCTCGACTCGTTCAAGGCGGTGAACGACCGCTACGGCCACGACCGGGGGGATCGCCTGCTCGTGGAGGTGGCCGAGCGCATCGGCCGGGCGGTGCGGCCCTCCGACACGGTGTGTCGGACCGGTGGCGACGAGTTCGTGATCGTGTGCGAGGACCTGTCCGATGCGGATCAGGCGCACACCATCGGGGAACGGGTGCGGTCGTCGATCGAGTCGACCCCGATCGACGTGGGCGAGGCCCGGTTGCCGGTGACGGTGAGCGTGGGTGTGGCGATGGCGGACCTGCCGGTCGATGACCCGGACCGCCTGCTGCGCACCGCCGACCTGGCGATGTACGCCCGCAAGCAGCAGCGGGCCGCGGGCCGTGGCGCCGGGCGGGCAGACGTCGACGGCGGGGAGCCCAGCACGCCGACGGTCGCCGATGCCCCGACGGTCGAGGGCACCGAGCTCGCCGCACCGGCCGAGCCGGCCGGCCCGGCACCGGGCGCGACCGGGGAGCCAGGTGCGGCTGCCGCCGGCGGCCCGCTCACCGGCGGCGGCCGTCGCACCGACCCGTTCGGCATCGACCTGGCGGCCGCGATCGACGCCGACGCCCTCCACCTGGTGCACCAGCCGCTGGTCGGGCGGGACGGCACGGTGGCGGGCATCGAGGCGCTGCTGCGCTGGGACCACCCGGTGCTGGGCGCCGTCGGCCCCGAACGGATCGTGACGGCGGCAGCCTCCGAGGACCTGGCCGGGCCGCTCGGGCGTTGGGTGCGGCGGACGGCGCTGGCCGAGCGCCGGCGCTGGGTCACCCGGCTCCGCGGCGCGGTGCCGGCGCCCGTCCACCTGAACGTCTCGGATGCCGAGCTGGCCCTGCCGCACTTCGTGGAGTCCGTGCTGGCCGACCTCGACGAGTCCGGCCTCGACGCCGATGCGGTGGTCTTGGAGGTGCGGGAGCGCCACCTCGGCGACCCCGCCGTCCGTGAGGTGGTGGCCCGCCTGGCCCGGGCGGGGATCGAGGTGCTGGTGGAGAACGCCGGGCAGGGCGGGGTCTCGCTGGCCGACCTGGCGGGCCTGTCGGTGCGCGGCCTCAAGCTGGGCCAGTCGCTGGTGGCCCGGATCCGCGAGGACGACCCGCTCGGGGTCGAGGTCGCGCGCTCGTTGGTGCTGCTCGCGCACGGTCTGGGCTGGCGGAGCCTGGCGGTCGGCGTCGAGACCGAGCACCAGCGCGCCGTGCTGTTCGGGTTCGGCGTGGATGCGGTGCAGGGCCGGGTGGCCACCATGCCCCTCGGGCGCGACGCCCTGCTCGACTGGTTGGGCGTCCACGGCTGAGCCTGGCGGCGGCGAGCCGTCGCTCGCCCTAGGGTCTGCGGCCATGCCTGCGCTGGACGGCTTCGACGAGACCACCTTCGAGTTCGAGGGCAAGGAGCGAACCGTCTTCCGGCGGGGCGAGGGGCCAGCGGTCCTGGTCATCACCGAGGTGCCTGGCATCACGCCGTCGGTGGCGGCGTTCGGCCGGCGCGTCGCCGATGCTGGCTTCACCGCGGTGCTGCCGTCGATGTTCGGCACGCCCGGGCGCCCGGCGTCGGCGGGCTACGTCGCGTCCACGATCGGGTGGGCGTGCGTGTCCAAGGAGTTCGCCACCTGGGCCACCAACAAGACGTCGCCGGCCACGGTCTGGGCGCGGGCGCTCGCCCGCCACGAGCACGAGCGCTGCGGTGGCCCGGGCGTCGGGGTGGTCGGCATGTGCCTGACCGGCAACTTCGCCCTGGCGATGATGGTGGACCCGGTGGTGGCGGCCCCGGTCCTGTCGCAGCCGTCGCTGCCGTTCGCCATCTCCGGTGCCCACCGCCGGGACCTGAACCTGTCGCCCGAGGACCTGGCCACGGTCAAGCAGCGCTGCGCCGACGAACCGGACCTGTGCGTGCTGGGCCTGCGGTTCACCGGGGACCGCATGGCGCCGGGGGAGCGGTTCGCCCGGCTGCGCGAGGAGCTCGGCGATGCGTTCGTCGGGGTCGAGATCGATTCGTCGAAGGGCAACCCCTACGGGATCGGGGCCATGGCCCATTCGGTGCTCACCGACGACTTGGTGGACGAGGCCGGCCACCCGACCCACGACGCCCTCGAGCAGGTCCTCGACCTGTTCCGCCGCCGGCTGCTCGCCGCGTAGGCGACGAATCGTCGACGATTCGTCGCGGACGCGCCCCCCTTCGCCGCCCCGCGCGGACTTGCGAGCTCAACCCGCCCGAGGCGGTCCTCCTGGCGAGCGGGCCCCGCCCTCGGCGGATTCGTCGACCGAGTCGTCGCCCAGCGATTCGTCGAACCGCGATGCGTCGACCGATTCGGCGAACCGCGATGCGTCCGTCGATTCGTCGAACCGCGATTCGTCGACCGATTCGGCGGTCTGCGATTCGTCATCGGGCCCCTCATCGTCGGGCCCGAGGTCGGGTGGCGCGCCGTCGTCGGCGCCGCCTTCGGCCGCGGCAGTGGGGGGCCTGGGTGCGTCGATCGGCGTTCCGTCTGGCAGCCGCCACTCGCCGGTGCGCTGGTCCCACACCCGTTCGGTCGCGTGCTCGCCGGCCTCGTGGGCGAGGCTGCGGACCGCAGCCAGGCGCCGCCGCCGCCCGAGCGGCCCGAGCCGCAGCGAGGCGTACGAGACGGCGCCGAGCGGGATCGGCATCCAGAACTGGACGAGGCGCCACGACAGCACGGCCGCGCCCGCCGCGCTGCCCGGTGCCCCGAACCCGATCAGCAGCGCTGGCAGGGCGGTCTCGACGAGGCCCAGGCCGCCCGGCGTGATCGGGATGGCCGCGAGCACGCCGGCGACGCCGTAGGCGACGATCACGTTGATCGGGTTCAGCGTCGTCCCGAACGCCCACAGGAACACCCAGAGCGCCGCCGCGTCGAACATCCAGTTGAGCGCCGCCCACAGGGCGCCGCGCCGCACCAGGTCGGGCCGCTCGGCCAGCTCCTGGATGCGGTCCGCCACCTGGTGCACGAACCGGGCCGCGGTGTCCTCCTCGACGAAGGGCATGCGCCGGGCGATGGCCCGCAGCACCCGCTCGGCCTGGTCTCGCCCTTCGATCAGGAGGTACACGAGCCCGGCGGCGAAGGCCAGGAGCAGGACGCCGATGATGGCCGCGGTCACGTACAGCGTGCGGAACCCGTTCAGCGGGATCGAGATCAGCAGCGCCACCCACAAGATCAGGTTGAGCACCACGGCGGAGCCGAGGCCCACCGCGGCCATGGCGAACCCAGCGGCCGGTGCCTCGACCCCCGCATCGGTGAACAGCCGGAAGCCCAGCGTGCCACCGGCCGCCGACCCGCCGGGCACCAGGTTGGTCACCGCCTTGGTCGAGAGCTGGATCCGCAGGATCGTGGAGAGCGACAGCTTCGGCTCCTCCGGCAGGGTGACCCGCGTGAGGATCGAGTAGCAGAGCAGCGACACGATCTCGAGCAGGACCGCCACCCCGAGCAGCGCCGGGTTCACGCTGGCCAACGTGTCCGCGTTGCCCACCGACCGGGCCAGGGTCGGGATGACGACGTAGTAGACGACGAACAGGGTGACGACGATGAAGAGCGTCCGCTTCACCGCCTTCGCCGGCGTCGAGTCCCTGCGGCGAGCGTTCACGATCCGCCCATTCTTGACGCGAGCGGGGGGCCTCGGGGCCATCGGGCCGCCGATCCGGCTCCCGGGCGAGCCTGTCGGACCCCACCGGTAGGGTGACCAGGATGCCTCCGATCGCCGACGACGACCTGCTCTCGGGCCTGAACCCGGCCCAGCACGAGGCCGTCGTCCACGACGAGGGCCCCCTCCTCGTCATCGCCGGCGCCGGCTCCGGCAAGACCCGGGTGCTCACCTCGCGCATCGCCTACCTGATCCGCACCGGCACCTCGCCGTTCGAGATCCTGGCCATCACCTTCACCAACAAGGCCGCCCAGGAGATGAAGCAGCGCGTCGCCGCGCTGGTCGGCCCCGTCGCCGAGAAGATGTGGGTGTCCACGTTCCACTCGGCCTGCGTCCGCATCCTGCGCCGCGACGGCCACAACCTCGGCTTCCCGTCGTCGTTCACGATCTACGACCAGGCCGACGCGCAGCGCCTCACCGGCTACGTGATCCGGGACCTCAACCTGGACCCCAAGCGGTTCCCGCCCCGCTCGGTGCACACGGCCATCTCCGCGGCGAAGAACGACGACCTCGGCCCCGAGCAGTACGCCGAGCGGGCCCAGGTGATCTTCGAGCGCAAGATCGCCGACGTCTACCGCGAGTACCAGGCCCGCCTGCTCAAGGCCGGGGCCATGGACTTCGACGACCTGCTCCGCAACACCGTCGAGCTGTTCCGCACCCAGCCCGAGGTGCTGGACCACTACCGCCGCCGGTTCCGCCACGTCCTGGTGGACGAGTACCAGGACACCAACAAGGTCCAGAACGAGCTGGTCATCCTCCTCGCCGGCGAGCACCACCAGGTCTGCGTCGTCGGCGACAGCGACCAGTCGATCTACAGGTTCCGGGGGGCGGACATCCGCAACATCCTCGAGTTCGAGGAGGCGTTCCCGGACGTCACCACGGTGGTGCTGGACCAGAACTACCGGTCCACCCAGACCATCCTCGACGCCGCCAACGCCGTCATCGCCAACAACGCTGGGCGCAAGCCCAAGGAGCTGTGGACCGACGAAGGCGACGGCCACGCCATCATCCGGTACCACGCCGACGACGAGGGCGACGAGGCCCAATGGGTCGCCCACGAGATCGCCAAGCTCCACGACGGCGGCCACCACCGGTGGGGTGACGTCGCCATCTTCTACCGGACCAACGCCCAGAGCCGCGTGGTCGAGGAGCACCTGCTGCGCGCCGGCATCCCCTACAAGGTGGTCGGCGGCACCCGCTTCTACGACCGGCGGGAGATCAAGGACGCCCTCGCCTACCTGCGAGCCGTGGTGAACCCGGCCGACGAGGTGTCGGTGAAGCGGGTGCTCAACCTGCCCAAGCGTGGCGTCGGCGACTCCACCGTCGCCAAGCTCGACGCCTGGGCCGCCATGCACGGGGTGACGTTCATGGAAGCCCTGCGCCGCAGCGACGAGGCCGGCGCCTCGGGCCGGGCCGTCAAGGGCATCGCGGACTTCCTGGCCGTCGTCGACGCCTCGGCCAACGTGATCGAGGACGGGCCCGCCGCTGTGCTGGAGTCGGCGCTCGGGCGCAGCGGCTACGTCGATGAGCTCCAGGCCGAGCACTCGGTCGAGGCCGAAGGCCGGCTGGAGAACATCGCCGAGCTGGTCGGCTCGGCCCGCGAGATCGGCTCGGTCGAGGAGTTCCTGGAGCAGGTCAGCCTGGTGGCGGACTCCGACGAGCTCCCCGACGACGACTCGCAGGTCGTGCTCATGACCCTCCACTCGGCCAAGGGCCTCGAGTTCCCCGCCGTGTTCCTGATCGGCCTCGAGGACGGCGTGTTCCCCCACATGCGCTCGATCGGCGAGCCCCACGAACTGGAGGAGGAGCGTCGCCTCGCCTACGTGGGCATCACCCGGGCCCGGGAGCGCCTCTACCTCACCCACGCCTGGAGCCGGACGCTGTTCGGTGCCACCCAGTACAACCCACCGAGCCGCTTCCTCGACGAGATCCCCCAGCGGCTCGTCGAGGCCATCGACGGCAAGCGCCGCTCGTCGCGCTCGGGGGCGTGGGCCGACAGCGCCGGGATGGACTCCTCTGCGGCGTCCTGGGGCGACCGGCCGTCGCGCCGCCCGGGCATCTCGTCGGCGGACCGCGAGGCCAGGCGGGCCGCCCAGCGGGAGGCCAACAAGGACCGCATCGTGGACATGGCCATCGAGGCCGGCCAGCGCGCCGTGGACGCCAGCCCCGCCGGCGGCTTCCGGGTCGGCGAGGACGTCGTGCACGCCAAGTGGGGCGACGGCGTCGTGCTCGACGTGCGAGGCGCCGGCGACAAGACCGAGGTCACCGTGCACTTCGGGTCCGTCGGCCAGAAGACGCTGCTCGCCGCGTGGGCGCCGTTGAAGAAGGCGTGACTGCCTAGGGTGGGCCCATGCGGCTGACGGATCGGATCGAGCTCGCGCTCGGGCGCGGGCTCACCCTCGGCACGCTCATGGAGCGGGTCGCGGCCGTGCACCCCGGCCGCACCCTGGTCACCGACGGCGACACCCAGGTCGTGCGGACCACCACCGAGGCCGCCGCGCTCGTCGACCGCTGGGCCGGTGCCATCGCCGAGCGCACCGGTCCCGACGATGCCGTCGTGATCGACCTGGCCAACGGCTACGACCTGTTCCTGCTCACGCTGGCCGCCTCCCGCGCCGGGCGCATCCCCGTGCCGGTCAACGCCCAGATGACCAGGACCGAGGTCGACCACGTCGTCGTCGACTCCGGCGCCACGCTCGTGATCCGCTCGCTCGACGACCTGGGGCCCGTCGACGACCAGGAGCCCCTCGGCGCCGCCGCCGACGCCGACCCCCGGTCGGTCGCCGCGCTCTTCTACACGTCGGGCACCACCGGCCAGCCCAAGGGGGCCGAGCTCACCCACGTCGGGCTCATCGGTGGGCTCGCGGCGGCGGCCGCGCTGCCCTCGGAGGTGCGGCGCGACGAGCTGGTCCTGGCCCTGCCGCTCGCCCACATCTACGGCTTCGCGATGGCCGTCGGCGCCGCCTGCGCCGCGATCCCGGTCTTCTTCTTGCCGAAGTTCCACCCCGTCGACGTGCTCGACGCCATCGAGGGGCGGCGGGCCACGGTGTTCGCCGGCGTCCCGTCGATGTACCGGATGCTCGAGGAGGCCGGGGCCGACGACCGTGACCTCACCAGCGTGCGCCTCTGGATCTCCGGTGCCGACGCCATGCCACCCGAGCTGGCCCGACGCTTCAAGCGGCGCGGGGCGAGCGCCACCCTGCCCATCATCGGCCCGGTCGGCGAGGCCGTCTTCGCCGAGGGCTACGGGATGGTCGAGACCGCCGGCGGGGTCGCCGTGCGGGTCTCGCCGCCGATGGTGCCGACCGCGCTCGGCGGGTCGGTTGGCATGCCCCTGCCAGGCGTGCGGTTCAAGGTGGTCGACGAGGATGGCCGCGAGGTGCCGCTGGGCACGGTGGGGGAACTGTGGCTCACGGGTCCGGGCGTGCTGAAGGGCTACCACGGCTCGCCCGAGGCCACCGCCGGCGCCCTCACCGACGACGGGTGGCTGCGCACCGGGGACCTGGCGCGCCGCGGGCCACTCGGGATCGTGAACTTCGAGGGCCGCCTCAAGGACGTGATCAAGCGTGGCGGCTACTCCGTCTACGCGGTCGAGGTGGAGCAGGCGCTCGAGGAGCACCCTGCGGTGCTGGAGGCCGCGGTCGTCCCGGTGCCCGACGCGCGGGACGGCGAGGTCCCGGTCGCCGCCGTGCGGCTCGAGCCCGGGCAGACGGTCGCCTCGGCGGACCTGGCGGCGTGGGCGGCTGACCGCCTGGCCCGCTACAAGGTGCCGGTGCGCTTCGTCGCCGTCGACGAGCTGCCGCGGACGGGCACCAACAAGGTCCAGCGCCGCCTCGTCATCGACCTCGTCGCCGCTGACCGCTGATCTCCGAGGGGGAATCGCCGGTCGCCTCTTGCCCTGCCGGTACATAGGACCTATCGTCACAAAGACGAACAACCTAGGAGGGAGAGCTGCAATTGTTCGTGACGACAGCGCTCTTCGGCATCGCATCCGCCGGAGCGGCTGTCGCCTCACAGCACCCGGGCTCGCGGCTGCGGTTCCTGCCGCTGGTGATCGCGCTGCTCGCCGCCGCCGTTGGTGTCCGTGAGGCCGACCGGCCCACCGTTGCGCTCATCTACGCATTCCTCGCGGCTTCCGCCGCAGCGGGATTGGTCGTCGCATGGGGCGCTGAGCGCCGCCGCCGCATCAAGGGCTCGGGCATCGAGGTGCCTCGGTCCTAGCTCAGCTCCTCGGCGTGCGACCGCCGTGGCCCGCCGCCGGCGTGCCGTCGGGTCAGGGGACGAGGACGGTCTTGCCGACCAGGCGGCGCTCGAGCAGGTCGCGCAGCACGGCGCCGGCGTCGTCGAGCGGCCGGGTCGCCGGTGCCGTGGGGTGCAGGCGGCCGTCGTCGACGGCGGCGAGCACCTCGGCCAGCAGCGTGGCCTGGTCCGCGGGGTTGCGCATCGCCCACGCCCCCCAGTCCACGCCGACGACGCTGCGGTTGTTGAGCAGGACCTGGTTGGTGGGCAGGCTCGGGATGGCGCCGTTGGCGAAGCCGATGACGACGAGGCGCCCGCCGACGCCGAGGGCGCGCAGCGCCGGCTCCGAATGGCGGCCGCCGACCGGGTCGACCACCACGTCCACGCCACCGCCCGACAGCTCGCGGGCCCGGGCCTTCAGGTCCTCGTCCTCGTAGGCGATGGCGGCCTCGGCGCCCATCTGGGTGGCGAGGGCGAGGCGGTCGGCGGACGACGCGGCGGCGATGGGCCGGGCACCGAGGGCGCGGGCGACGTCGATGGTGGCGAGGCCGACGCCTCCGCTGGCACCGAGCACCAGGACCTGCTCGCCAGCGGCGACCGAGGTGCGGCGGGTCAGGGCGAACCAGGCCGTGCAGTACGACTGGACCAGGGCGGCGGCGGTCTCGAGCGCCAGCGCGTCGGGCACCGGGGTGACGGCCCGCTCTGGGAGCACCGCGTGGCTCGCGAACGCCCCGAGCCCGAGCGAGGACAGCACCCGGTCGCCGGGGGCGACCGCGGTGACGCCGTCGCCGACGGCGGTGACGGCCCCGGCGAGCTCGCTGCCCGGCGTGAAGGGCGGCGGCACCTTGATCTGGTAGGTGCCGGCCACGAACAGGGCGTCCACGAAGTTCACGCCGGCGGCGGCCACCTCGACGAGGACCTGGCCGGGGCCGGGGGCCGGGGTGGCGAGCTCCTCGACCTCGAGCTGCTCGGGTGGGCCCCAGGCGGTGCAGACGACCCGGCGCACGTCAGCCCCCGGTGGTGGTCGTGGTCGCCTTGGTGCGGGCGTCGGCGTTGAGGTCGACCTCGAGGTCCCCGTCGTTCACGGTCACTTTGAACTGGGGGAGGCCCTTGCCGTCGGCGGGGGCGGTGCGCGACGGGTCGCACTTGGCCCGGAACTGCTCCTCAGCGGGCTTCCACACCCACGTGCAGTCTCGGGCCTCGTCCAGCGGGGCAGCGAGGAAGGCGTACCAGCCCTTGTCCGGGTTGGTGCCGAGGTGCTGGAGGATCATGTCGCGGTCCTTGCGGCCCGACACGTCGGCGTAGAGGATCGGGCCGGTCTTGGCGATGAGCTTCGCCTTCTTCTCGGCGCTGCCGGCCTGGAAGGTCTGGTCGCCCAGGCGCAGGTCGCTGGAGTTGCGGTTCCGGAGGCCGAACGACACGAGGGCGAGGCCGCCGAAGAGGACGATCACGCCGACGAGCGCCACTGCTGCGGCTCGGCCGACGTGGTTGCGGGACTGGTCGACGGGACTCATGGCGGGCCTAGTATCGCCCGGCCAACCTCACAACATGGAGTCCGCGTGGACCTTCTCGAATACCAAGGCAAGCAGTTCTTCGCCAGCTTCGACATCCCGGTCTCGCCGGGCGAGGCCGTCACCACGGTGGACGACGCCGTGGCTGCCGCCGATCGCATCGGGTACCCGGTGGTGGTCAAGGCGCAGGTCCACGTCGGCGGTCGTGGCAAGGCGGGCGGCGTGAAGCTCGCGTCGAACGCGGACGAGGCGCGCGAGCACGCCGGCAACATCCTGGGCCTCGACATCAAGGGCCACATCGTCAAGGTCGTGTGGATCGAGCGGGCCTCGGACATCGCCGAGGAGTACTACGCGTCGTTCACCCTGGATCGTGCGGCCAAGAAGCACCTGGGCATGCTCTCGGCCCAGGGCGGCGTGGAGATCGAGGCGGTCGCCGAGACCGACCCGGATGCCATCGCCAAGATCTGGATCGATCCAGTCGATGGGCTCACCGAGGACGCGGCTCGCGCTTGGGTCGAGGCCGCCAAGCTGAACCCGGCGGCCACCGAGGGCGCGGTCGACATCCTGCTGAAGCTCTACCGGGCCTACACCGAGGGCGACGCGGACCTCTGCGAGATCAACCCGCTGATCCTGAAGCCCACCGGCGAGGTCCACGCCCTCGACGCCAAGGTGACGCTGGACGGCAACGCCGAGTTCCGCCACGAGGGCTGGGACGAGTACGAGGCCACGCAGGTGCGCGACGAGCGCGAGCAGGCCGCCCACGACAAGGGCCTGCAGTACGTGGGCCTCGACGGCTCGGTGGGCGTGATCGCCAACGGGGCCGGCCTGGCGATGTCGACGGTCGACATCGTGAACCAGGTGGGTGGCAGCCCCGCCAACTTCCTCGACATCGGCGGTGGCGCGAACGCCGAGGTGATGGCTGGCGCGCTGGAGGTCATCAACAACGACCCCAACGTGAAGAGCATCTTCATCAACATCTTCGGTGGCATCACCAAGGGCGACGAGGTGGCCAACGGCATCGTGACCGCCCTCGGGCGGGTGCACATCGAGGCGCCGATCGTGATCCGCATCGATGGCACCAACGCCGAGGAGGGCCGCCGGATCCTGGCGGAGCACGCTTCGGACAAGCTCATCTCCAAGCCCACGATGATCGAGGCGGCGAAGGCCGTCGTCGAGCTCGCGAAGTAGCCGGACCGGACAGGGAAGAAGGAACAGACCGATGGCGATCTTCGTCGACGAGAACAGCAAGGTCATCTACCAGGGCCTGACCGGCTCGCAGGGCCGCTTCTACGGCCTGCGCAACCGGGACTACGGCACCCAGGTCGTGGGTGGCGTGAACCCGAAGAAGGCGGGCACCGACGTGGACGGCATCCCTGTCTACGGCTCGGTGGCCGAGGCCAAGGAGGCCACCGGGGCGACGGTGTCGTGCGTGTTCATCCCGGCGCCGGGCGTGAAGGCGGCGGTGATGGAGGCGGCCGAGGCCGGCATGGAGCTCGTGGTGGTGATCACCGAGGGCGTGCCGGCGCAGGACGAGGCGTGGTTCTTCAACAAGGTGAAGCGGGACTTCCCCGGCACCCGGATCCTCGGCCCGAACTGCCCGGGCATCATCAGCCCCGGCAAGGCCAACATCGGCATCACCGCTGGTGAGATCGCCAAGCCGGGCGGCCCGGTCGGCATCGTGAGCCGCTCCGGCACCCTCACCTACCAGGCCCTGTACGAGTTGAAGCTGCAGGACATCGGCGTCACCACCTGCGTCGGCATCGGCGGCGACCCGGTGCCGGGCACGTCGTTCATCGACTGCCTGGAGGCATTCGAGGCCGACCCGGAGACCAAGGCGGTGATGCTGATCGGTGAGATCGGCGGGTCCGCCGAGGAGGAGGCGGCCGAGTTCATCCGCACCAAGATGACCAAGCCGGTCTCCGCCTACATCGCCGGTGTGACGGCGCCTCCCGGCAAGAAGATGGGCCACGCCGGCGCCATCGTGTCGGGTGGCAAGGGCACCGCGGCCGCCAAGATGGACGCCCTGCGCGCCGCTGGTGTGAAGGTCGGCAACAACCCGACCGAGGCCGGCGAGCTGATGGTGGAGATCGTCCGGGGCCTCGGCCTGTAGGGCGTCGCTTCGAGCGTTCGACGAAGCCCGCCCGGTGGGGCGGGCTTCGTCGCGTTCGGGCCGGGCGGCTGGGAGGCGGCGTCGCGCGGGCTGGTAGCGTCCCCGCAGTGCGAGTGGCCGTGTTGGTGTCAGGGACGGGGAGCATCCTGGACGCCATGGTCGAGGCGGGGGTGCCGATCGCCCTGGTGGTGGCCGATCGCCCGTGCCGGGGGCTCGAGCGGGCCGAGGCTGCGGGGATCCCGGGCCTCCTCGTCGCACGGGATCGGTTCGACGCGGGGTTCGATCGTGACGCCTACTCGGCGCGCCTGGCGGCCGCGCTGGTCGAGCACGACATCGACCTGGTGGCCATGGCGGGCTTCGGCACGGTGCTCTCGCAGCCGATGCAGGACGCCTTCGGCGGGCGCCTGCTGAACACGCACCCGGCGCTGCTGCCGGCGTTCAAGGGCTGGCACGCGGTGCGCGACGCGCTCGCGTACGGCGTGAAGGTCACGGGCTGCACGGTCCACGTGGCCGCGCTCGACGTGGACACGGGGCCGATCCTGGCGCAGGAGGCGGTGCCGGTGCTCGAGGGCGATGACGAGTCGTCGCTGCACGAGCGCATCAAGGAGGTGGAGCGTCGCTTGTATCCGCAGACGCTCCTTCGGATCATCGAACAGGGAAGGGTGAGGGCGTGAGGGCGCTGCTGTCCGTCTACGACAAGACCGGGATCCTCGAGCTGGCCGCTGGGCTGCACGAGCTGGGATGGGACCTCGTGTCGAGCGGTGGCACCGCTCGCTCGATCCGCGAGGCTGGCATCCCGGTGGCGGACACCGCCGAGGTCACCGGGTTCCCGGCGATCCTCGGGCATCGGGTGGTGACGCTCCACCCGAAGATCCACGGCGGCATCCTCTCGGACCGTTCGCCGGAGCACCTCGCCGAGATGGAGGAGTACGGGATCGGGGCGATCGACCTGGTGGTCGGGAACCTGTACCCGTTCGGCCAGGACCCGTCGGCCTTCCAGCACGGTGGTGGTGGCGCCGAGGACCTGATCGACATCGGCGGGCCGGCCATGGTGCGGGCTGCGGCCAAGAACCACGCCCACGTCGGCGTGGTCGTGGACCCGGCGGACTACCCGGCGCTGCTCGAGGAGCTGCGGGAGGCGGGCGCCCTGTCCGCCGACACCCGTCGGCACCTCGCTCGGGCGGCGTTCGCGCACACGGCGGCGTACGACGCGGCGGTGGTGGCGTGGTTCGACGAGGCCGATGATCCGGTGCTCCCGCCGACGCTGCACGTGGCGGCCACCCGGGAGCCGGTGCAGCTGCGCTACGGCGAGAACCCGCACCAGCGGGCCGCGCTGTACCGGACGAACGGTGCCGATCCGTGGTGGGCGACGGCGACCCAGCATGGCGGCGTCGCGCTCAGCTACCTGAACCTGTTCGACGCGGATGCGGCGTGGCTGCTCGCCCACGACCTGG
The DNA here is from genome assembly GCA_046331115.1 of Acidimicrobiales bacterium. GTDB lineage: Bacteria > Actinomycetota > Acidimicrobiia > Acidimicrobiales > Iamiaceae > Aquihabitans. The sequence continues at coordinate 77,995 of JAXLRJ010000008.1, read as the reverse complement.
GCTCGGCTTCGGGCGATCAGGCGGCGGTGGCGATCATCAAGCACGCCAACCCGTGTGGTGCGGCGGTGTCGTCGTCGCTGGCGGACGCCTACCAGAAGGCGTTCGACTGCGATGCCCGTTCGGCGTTCGGCGGGATCGTGGCGCTGAACCGTCCGGTCGACGACGCGACGGTCGAGGCGATGGTCGCGGCGGCGCAGGCCGACGTGGTGATCGCCCCGGGCTACGGGCCGGGGGTGATCGAGCGGTTGCAGGCGAAGCGCAAGAACACCCGCCTGCTGGAGGCGGTGCCGCCGACGCCGCCGATGCGGCACCTGCGGCCGATCAGCGGCGGGTGGTTGGTGCAGGAACCTCATCGCCTGGTGGCTGCCCCATCGTCGTGGGAGGTCGTGACCGAGCGGGTGCCGACCGAGGTCGAGCTGGCAGATGCGGCGCTCGCGTTCCGGATCTGCGCGGCGGTGAGCTCGAACTCGATCGTCCTGGTGAAGGACGGTGTGGCGTGGGGCATCGGTGCTGGTCAGCAGAACCGGGTCGAGGCCGGCCAGATCGCTGCCGAGAAGGCGGCGGGGCGTGCGGCTGGCGGGGCGTGCGCGTCGGATGCCTTCTACCCGTTCCCGGACGGGATCGAGGCGGCCGCATCGGCGGGCGTGGCCGTGATCGTGCAGCCCGGTGGGTCGGTCCGTGACGCCGAGAACATCGCCAAGGCCAACGAGCTCGGGGTGGCCATGGTGTTCACGGGCGAGCGGCAGTTCAAGCACTGAGTTGGAGGCACTAGCGATGAGCGCACGGATGATGCCCGGCGGGCCGGTGGCCGATGCGGTGTTCGCCGCCTTGGCGCCGCGGATCGCCGCGCTGCGGGAGGCGGGGCACACCCCCGGGTTGGGCACGATCCTCGTCGGTGACGATTCGGCGAGCGCCGGGTACATCCGGATGAAGATGGAGAAGGCGGTGGAGATCGGCTTCACCTCGCCGCACATCCACCTGCCCCAGGACGCTACGCAGGCCGACGTGCTGGCGGCCGTCCGGGAGATGAACGAAGCCGACGACGTCGATGCGGTGCTGCTCCAGCACCCGACGCCGCCGCAGATCGACTTCGATGCGGCCTTGCTCGCCATGGACCCAGACAAGGATGTGGACGGGCTGCACCCCGTGAACATGGGGCGCCTCGCCCTCGGGATGCCCGGCCCGGTGCCGTGCACGCCGGCTGGGATCGAGGAGCTGCTCGCGCACTACGAGGTGCCCGTGTCGGGGCGGGAGGTCTGCATCTTGGGGCGGGGCACCACGCTGGGGCGGCCGCTCGCCCTGCTGCTGTCGCAGAAGCGGCCGACTGCGAACGCTGCGGTCACGGTGGTGCACACCGGCGTGCCGAACTGGCCGGACTACACGCGGCGGGCCGAGATCGTGATCGCCGCCGCCGGCGTGCCCGGGATCCTGCGGCCCGAGCACCTGACGCCTGGCGTCGTCGTGGTGGGCGGGGGCGTGCGCTACGAGGGGCGACGGCTGCTGCCCGATGTCGACGAATCCTGCGAATCGGTGGCGGCCGCCATCACGCCTCGGCTGGGTGGGGTGGGGCCGACCACGATCGCCATGCTGTTCCGCAACGCCGTCGACGCGGCCGAGCGGCGCGCCGGTCTCGCCGAATAGGCGACGATCCGCCCATCGGCGTCGAATCGTCGACGATTCGACGCGCCCTTGTCGCAGCAACGGGTGCACCATGGCAAACCTTGCGCGCGCACCGATGCATCGAATCCTCGACGATTCGACGCCGACGGTGGGCGAATGGCACGGGTCGGGCGGGGGCCGTCGCCTAGCCTTTCCGCACCATGACACGGATCGCTGACCTGCTCGCCGACCGGCAGACCTGGTCGTTCGAGTTCTTCCCGCCGAAGACCCCGGAGGCCCAGGAGGCCTTCGACACGTCCGTCGCCGCGCTCGCGCGGCTGGCGCCCGACTTCGTCAGCATCACCTACGGCGCCCTCGGTTCGACCCGGGCCACCACACGGGACCTGGTCATCCGGGTGGACCAGGAGCAGGCGTTCCCGGCGATGCCCCACCTCACCTGCGTGGGCCACACCCGGGCGGAGCTCGTCGACCTGCTCACCGCCTACAAGGCCAACGGCGTCGAGAACGTGCTGGCGCTCGCCGGCGACCCGCCAGCCGACGGCTCGGACCCGGGCGGGGACTTCACCTACGCGACCGAGCTGGTGGACCTGGCCCACGAGATCGGCGGCTTCTCGGTCGCCGTGTCCGCGTTCCCCGAGACGCACCCGCGCTCGCCCGACCGGACCTCCGACCGCCGCCACCTCGTGGACAAGCTCGCGCTCGCAGACTTCGGGCTCACCCAGTTCTTCTACGACGTCGACCACTACGCCCGGCTCCTCGACGAGCTCGACGCCCTCGGCAGCGCCACCCCGGTCGTGCCAGGCGTCATGCCGTTCGTGAGCGTCGCCGGCACCCGGCGCATGGCCGCCATCAACGGCGTCGAGATCCCCACCGCCCTGCAGGAGCGGATGGACGCGGTGGACGGGGATGCCGAAGCCACCCGTCGACTCGGCGTCGAGGTCGCAACGGACCTGATCGGCAAGCTCCTCGAGCTCGACGTGCCCGGCGTGCACATCTACGCCATGAACCGGGCGACCTCGATCGAGGAGATCTACGCCAACCTCGGCAAGCGGGGCTGACCCGCCCGATCAGCCCAGCAGGGCGATCGCCGCGTTGAAGGCCGCGCTCGGGCGCATGGCAGCCGACGCCTTCGCTGGGTTCGGCGAGTAGTACCCGCCGATGTCCGCAGGCTGGCCCTGCACCGCGTTCAGCTCGTCGACGATGGTCGACTCGTCGGCGATCAACCGCTCGGCGACCGGCGCGAAGGTGGCCGCGAGCTCGGCGTCGGCCTCCTGCGACGCCAGCGCCTCGGCCCAGTAGCGCGCCAGGTAGTAGTGGCTGCCTCGGTTGTCGAGCTCGCCCACCTTGCGGGACGGGGACCGGCCCTCCTCGAGCACCTGGCCGGTGGCCGCGTCGAGGGCATCGGCCAAGATCTTGGCCCGTGGGTTCCCGGCTGTCTCGGCGTACTGCTCGAGCGAGACGGCGAGGGCGAGGAACTCGCCCAGCGAGTCCCACCGCAGGTGGTTCTCCTTCTCGAACTGCTGCACGTGCTTCGGGGCCGAGCCGCCCGCCCCGGTCTCGAACAGGCCGCCACCGTTCATGAGCGGCACGATCGACAGCATCTTGGCGCTGGTGCCGAGCTCCATGATCGGGAAGAGGTCGGTCAAGTAGTCGCGCAGCACGTTGCCGGTGACCGAGATGGTGTCCTCGCCGCGGCGGATCCGCTCGAGCGAGTAGGCGCACGCGTCGGCCGGCGGCAGGATCTCGATGGTGAGGCCCGAGGTGTCGTGCTCGGCCAGGTGCCGGTGGACCTTGGCGATGAGCTCGCGGTCGTGGGGGCGCTCCTCATCGAGCCAGAACACGGCCGGGGCGCCGGTGGCCCGGGCACGGCTGACGGCGAGCTTCACCCAGTCGCGGATCGGTTCGTCCTTGACCTGGCACATCCGCCAGATGTCGCCCTTGCGGACGACGTGGTCGAAGATCACGCCGCCGTGCAGGCGGCTCACGACTCGCACGCTGCCATCGGCGGGGATCTCGAAGGTCTTGTCGTGGCTGCCGTACTCCTCGGCCTTCTGCGCCATCAGCCCGACGTTGGGCACCGAGCCCATGGTGGCCGGGTCGAAGGCGCCGTTGGCCTTGCAGTCGCGGACGACCACGTCGTAGACGCCGGCGTACGAGCTGTCGGGGATGACGGCCAGGGTGTCCTGCTGCTGGCCGGCGGAGTTCCACATCTGGCCCGAGGTCCTGATCATGGCGGGCATCGACGCGTCGACGATCACGTCGCTCGGCACGTGCAGGTTGGTGATGCCCCGGTCCGAGTCCACCATCGCCAGGTCCGGTCCTGCGGCGTAGGCCGCCTCGATGGATGCCTCGACCGCGGCCCGTTGGTCCTCGGGCAGCGTGGCGATGGCGCTCTCCAGTGCGGCCATGCCGTCGTTGGGGTTCACGCCCAGCTCGTCGAGCAGGGCGCCGTGGTCGTGGAACACCTGGGCGAAGAACCGCTTCACCGCATGGCCGAACATGATCGGGTCCGAGACCTTCATCATCGTGGCCTTGAGGTGCAGGGACAGCAGCACGCCCTCCGCTCGGGCGGCCTCGATCTGGTCGGCGTAGAAGGTGTCGAGCGCGTCCACGTCCATGAACGTGGCGTCGATCACCTCGCGGGCCAGCACGGGGAGCGACTCCAAGAGGACGACGCCGGTGCCGTCGGCCTTGAGGAGCTCGATGCGCAGCACGTCGTCATCGGCCATCGTGGCCGACTCCTCGTTGTGGCGGAAGTCACCAGCGGCCATGGTGGCCACCCGGGTCTTCGACTGGGGCGACCACGCACCCATCGAGTGCGGGTGCTTGCGGGCGTACTCCTTGACCGAGCGGGGCGCCCGGCGGTCCGAGTTGCCCTCGCGCAGCACCGGGTTGACGGCACTGCCCTTGACCTTGTCGTAGCGGGCCCGGACCTCTTGCTCCTCGGGGGTGGTGGGCTCGTCGGGGTAGTCGGGCAGGGCGTAGCCCTTGGCCTGCAGCTCGGCGACAGCCGCCTTCAGCTGCGGCACCGACGCGCTGATGTTCGGTAGCTTGATGATGTTGGCCTCGGGCTGGGTGGCGAGGGCACCGAGCTCGGCGAGGTCGTCGCTCTGCTGCTGGTCGGCGGGGAGGCGGTCGGCGAACTGGGCGAGGATGCGGGCGGCGAGAGAGATGTCCCGGGTCTCGACCCGGACGCCGGCAGCACCCGCGAAGGCCTCGACCACGGGCAGGAGCGAGTACGTGGCCAGCGCCGGGGCCTCGTCGGTGTGCGTGTAGATGATCTTGGTGTCGGTCATGTTCGTCTCGCAGGTGTCGCGGGTGTGTCGCGGGCTCGTCGCAGGGGGAGGACCGCACCCTACCGAGGTCGGCTGCGGTGGCCCGCACGAGGGAGCGTTAGGATCTGACGGTCCGTCAGATCCTGCCCGGAGGCAGATCCCGAACCCCGTCGGAGGATTCCCGATGCTCGATCACCTGATCAAGGGCGGCACCGTCGTCGATGGGACGGGCGCTCCCGCTCGGCAGGCCGACGTGGGCCTGCGCGACGGGCGCATCGTGGCCGTCGGCACCATCGACGAGGACGCCGCCGAGGTGATCGATGCGACGGGGATGTTGGTGATCCCCGGGGCGATCGACCCGCACACCCACTACGACGCCCAGCTGTTCTGGGACCCGGGCGCGTCTCCGTCGAACGTGCATGGGGTGACGACGATCATCGCCGGCAACTGCGGCTTCACCCTGGCGCCCCTGCGCCCGGAGGACGCTCGCTACACGGCGGAGATGCTGGCTGCGGTCGAGGGCATGTCGGTGAAGGCCCTGCACGAAGGCGTGACCTGGGATTGGACCTCGTTCGGGGAGTACTTGGACCGGCTCGAGGGCAACATCGGCGTCAACGCAGCGTTCCTGGTCGGCCACTGCGCCCTGCGGCGCTACGTGATGGGTGCCGATGCGATCGGCAACGAGGCCACCCCCGAGCAGATCGCCGAGATGCAGCGGGTGCTGGCCGAGTCGATCGATGCCGGTGGGTTGGGGTTCTCGACCACGCTGAGCCGCACGCACTCCGACGGCGACGGGCAGCCGGTCGCCTCCCGGTGGTCCACCACCGAGGAGATCCTGGCGATGTGCGAGGTGGTCGGCCAGAAGCCGGGCACGACGCTCGAGGCGATGACCGATGGCTGCCTCGACAAGTTCAGCGACGAGGAGATCGAGCTGTTCTCGGACATGACGGCGACGGCGAAGCGGCCGCTGAACTGGAACGTGCTCACCATCGACTCTCGTGAGCCGGACCGCATCCCGCGCCAGCTGTCGGCGAGCGACCGGGCCGCCGAGAAGGGCGGGAAGATCGTGGCGCTCACCCTGCCGGTGCAGGTGCCGATGAACATGAGCTTCCTGAACCACTGCGGGCTGTTCCTGATCCCTGGCTGGAAGGACGTGCTGGGGCTCCCGGTGCCCGAGCGGATCGAGAAGCTGCTCGATCCCGAGGTCCAGGCGACCATGCTCGCCCAGTCGGCGGCCCCGGAGGCGGGCGTGTTCCGGCGCCTCGCGGACTTCGCCAACTACATCATCGGTGACACCTACGCCGAGGCGAACGAGGGGCTGAAGGGCCGGCGGGTGGCTGATGTGGCCGCCGAGCGGGGCAAGGAGCCGTTCGCCACGCTGATCGACATCGTGGTGGCCGACGACCTGCGCACCGTGCTGTGGCCCATCCCGCCGGATGGTGACGATGCCTCGTGGGAGCTGCGCCGCCAGACGTGGGACGACGGTCGGGCGATCCTCGGTGGCTCCGATGCCGGTGCCCACCTGGATCGCATGTGCGGTGGGAACTTCCCGACGCGCTTCCTCGGCGACACGCTGCGAGGCCGCAAGCTGGTGTCGGTCGAGCGGGCAGTGCAGCTGATGACCCAGGTGCCGGCCGAGCTGTTCGGCCTCGTCGATCGTGGCCTGGTCGCGGAGGGCTACCACGCCGATCTCGTGGTGGTCGATCCGGAGACGGTGGGCTCCGAGCTGGCCGAGCTCGTGCACGACCTGCCGGGCGGGTCGCCGCGGCTGACCGCGGACCCGATCGGGGTGAAGCTGGTGTTCGTGAACGGCCGCCTCGTGGTGGTCGATGGCCAGGCCACCGGGGAGCTTGCGGGGTCGGTCCTGCGAAGCGGCCGGGACACCACCACCGTCGCCACCTCCTAGCCGTACCCGGCCAGTGCCCGGGCCCTCGCGCGCGGCGTCCTTGGCTGGGCTTCGAGGCCCTGGTGCCCGGCTCGGATCAGCCCTGCACGTCGTTGCCGGTCGTCGCTGCTTCGGCCTCGGCGGCCTCCTTCAGGCGATGGAGGGTCTCGTGCATGCCGGCGGCGAGCTGTCGGCGTCGGACGCCGCCGACCGCCAGGTAGAGGGCCCGGGTGACGAGCGGGGTGGCCACCTCTTCTCGGGTCTCGGTGACGGTGCAGGTGCCGTGGGTGGCGCCCGGCTCGAAGAGGTAGGTCCACCGGGCGCCGGAGAACGGTGTGTCGAACGAGAAGGCCCGGCCTCGGTCGGCGCGCCGGATGGTGCAGGTGGTGGCCCACCTGGTGGGGACCCCGTAGACGGTGGCGCGGTTCCAGCCCTTGAACCTGGCGCCGGGGACGGGGGCTGCGGGCTCGCCGACCCAGGTGGTGCGGTAGGTCTCGGGGGACCAGCGGCCCATGTTGGTGATGTCGGCGACGAGGTCGTAGGCGAGGTCTGCGGGGGCGTCGATCTCGATGCGGGCGGTGTCCATGGGGGTGATCCTCGCGGATCGGCCCGACCGCCGGTGCCGGGCGGGTCGTTGGGGTCATCGAGGTGCGGGTCGGCCGCCTGGCCGGGTGCCTTTGGCCAGCTGGCCGGGTCGAGGGCGAGGTCGGGATCGAACCCGGGTGGCTCGAGCGTCGGCTCGGCGTCGCTGCGCCAGCGGCTTGGCCGTGCACCTGGGTCGATCGCGTAGACACCTCGCTCGACCCGGAGGACGCGGCCGCGCTCGACCTCGTAGCGGAGCGCGTCGGAGAGTCGCTTCACCGGGTGGTCGGAGAGGATGCGGTAGCCGTAGTGGTGGAGCCACATGTGGAGGTCGCGGAGGGGGAGGGGGCCGTGCGCTCGAAGCACCGCGCGCGAGGTGGCGCGCAGGCCGCGCCCGCCCAGGGGGATGGCATTGGGGTGCTCCGGTGGGAGGTGAGGCTCGTCAGCTTCCGGCGGTTGCCGGCCTCGGAGGTGTCCGCGGCGAGGCCACAGGCTGCGTCGGAGGTCGTCGAGCTCGCCGAGGATGGCGATCCGGCGGTTGGTCAGGCGGTCGAGTTCGGCGTCGATCGTCCGCAGCTCGTGCAGCCGCTCGTCTCGCTGGACCTGGAGCTTGACCCGGTCGCGCCGCACCGGGCGCTGCTGGCGGCCTTGGAGGCGCGCGGGGCGGCGGGCGCTGCTCGCTTCGAACCTCGTCGTCGTTCGTCGTTCGGCATCCATCGGGCGTCTCCAGGCAGGGGTGGCGTGGGGCCCGGGCGTGCCGTGGCGAGTCGGAGCGGTCCGATGGGGAGATGGTGCGCCGGGGGTGTGACAACGAACCCCACCTCGGCCGCAACCTCGTGCGCATCGGCATCGAATCGTCGACGAATCGTTCCCGATGGCGCTCGATCCGATGGCGAGGCCGGGTGGGGGCCGGCGCGGGTCTCGAAGGTGGCTTGTAGCGTCGACCAGAAGCGACGTCCCAGCCAGACCGGAGACCCCCATGCGCACCTACGACCACCTCTACATCGACGGCGCCTGGGCCCCCTCGTCGGGCGACGGCCGGATCGAGGTGATCAACGCCGCCACCGAACAGGTCATGGGCTCCATCCCGGAAGGCACGGCCGCCGACGTCGATCGAGCGGTCGACGCAGCCCGACGGGCGTTCGAGCCGTGGGCTGCCACCCCGCCGAAGGACCGAGCGGCGATCGTCGCGCAGATCGCCGAAGGCCTCGCCGCCCGCGCTGACGAGATCGCCGACACGATCTGCGGCGAGGTCGGCATGCCTCGGGTCCTCTCCACCCGCATCCCGGCCGGCCTGCCCCAGGTGATCGCATCCAGCTACCCGACCATCGTCGAGGACTTCACGTGGGAGGAGGAGGTGGGCAACTCGCTCGTCGTGCAGCAGCCCGTCGGCGTCGTCGGTGCCATCACGCCGTGGAACTACCCGCTCCACCAGATCGTCCTGAAGGTCGCCCCCGCCCTGAGCGCCGGCTGCACCGTCGTGCTCAAGCCCAGCGAGGTCGCCCCCCTCAACGCCTTCATCCTCGCCGAGATCATCGACGCCTCCGACCTGCCGGCCGGCGCCTTCAACCTCGTCTCGGGGACCGGGCCCGTCGTCGGCGAGGCGATCGCCTCCCACCCGGACGTCGACATGGTCAGCTTCACCGGGTCCACCCGCGCCGGCACCCGGGTTGCCGAGCTCGGCGCCCGGACCGTCAAGCGCATCGCGCTCGAGCTCGGCGGGAAGTCCGCCAACATCCTCCTGCCCAGCCTCGATGGCGCCGAGCTCGACAAGGCCGTCAAGGCGGCCGTCGGGTCCGCCTACCTCAACAGCGGCCAGACCTGCACCGCCTTCACCCGGCTGCTCGTGCCGGCCGACCGCCACGACGAGATCGTCGACCTCCTCCGCGAGGAGGTCGAGGCCACCTACACGCTCGGCGACCCCGCCACCGACGGTGGCCGACTCGGCCCGCTGATCTCAGCCGTCCAGCGCGACCGGGTCCGCGCCTACATCGAGCAGGGCATCGCCGAGGGCGCGACGCTCGTCACCGGTGGTCCCACCGCCCCCGACGACCTCCCGACCGGGTACTACGTCCGCCCGACCGTGTTCGCCAACGTCACCAACGACATGACCATCGCCCGCGAAGAGATCTTCGGGCCCGTCCTGTCGGTCCTGCCCTACGACGACGTCGACGACGCCGTGGCCATCGCCAACGACTCGCCCTACGGCCTGTCCGGCGGTGTGTGGGGCGCCGACCCGGCCGAAGCCCTCGAGGTCGCCCGGCGGATCCGCACCGGTGGCGTCGAGATCAACGGCGGTCGCTACAACCCCCTCGCCCCCTTCGGCGGGTTCAAGCAATCGGGCATCGGGCGCGAGGCTGGCCGCTACGGGCTCGAGGAGTTCCTCCAGACCACCTCGTACCAGCGCTGACCGCGCGGACCTGGGGTCACCGCTCCTCGCGATCACCCCACGACGCCACCGCCTGCCACCCGGCCGGCACGCCCGTGGCGTCGTAGGCCCACGCCTCGACGCCCTCCACCTCGATCCGCCGGCGCACGTACGGATCGCTCACCGGATCCGGGTCCTCCCCGATCCCCTCCATCGCATCGAGCCGGCGCAGGAGGCGCCCCAGCTCGAGCGCCGAGGGCACCTCCACCTCGATCAACCAACCAGGGATCCCCGGCCCGGTCCCGAAGACCGCTGCCGGCCAACCGTGCCCCGTGTCGTACAACGTCCCGGGCGCCGTGGCCTGGCGCTCGTCCACCACCACCTCCTCGAGCATCCACCACCGCAGGTGGCCTGGCATCAGCGTCCCGTACACGAACAGGTGATCTCGCACCCGCTGATCATGGCACCACCGCCGCCTCCATTCGGGCTGGACGAACCGCCGGGGATAGGGTCCGGACGTCACCAGCCCACCTGAGGAGACCCCTGCCATGAGCACCGAGCCCGTACGCGTCGCCGTCACCGGCGGAGCCGGCCAGATCGGCTACAGCCTGCTGTTCCGCATCGCCAGCGGAGCCCTGCTCGGCCCGGACACCCCGGTCATCCTCCAGCTGCTCGAGATCACCCCGGCCCTTGGCGCCCTCGACGGCGTTGGCATGGAGCTTGAGGACTGCGCCTTCCCGCTGCTCGCCGGCATCGTCAAGACCGACGACCCGAACGTGGCCTTCGGCGACGCCGACATCGCCCTGCTCGTCGGCTCCCGCCCCCGCACCGCCGGCATGGAGCGCGGCGACCTCCTCTCCGCCAACGGCGCCATCTTCACCGCCCAAGGCAAGGCCCTCTCCGACAGCGCCAAGAAGGACGTCAAGGTCCTGGTCGTCGGCAACCCGGCCAACACCAACGCCCTCATCGCCATGAACAACGCGCCGGGCCTCGACCCCCGCCAGTTCACTGCCATGACCCGCCTCGACCACAACCGCGCCATGGCCCAGCTCGCCGCCAAGACGGGCGCCACGGTCGCCGACATCACCAAGATGACCATCTGGGGCAACCACTCCGCCACCCAGTACCCGGACCTGTTCCACGCCGAGGTCAACGGCCAGAACGCCGCCGCCACCGTGAACGACCAGGCCTGGCTCGAAGGGGACTTCATCCCCACCGTCCAAAAGCGCGGCGCCGCCATCATCGAGGCCCGCGGCTCCTCGTCGGCCGCCTCCGCCGCCAACGCCGCCATCGACCACGTCCACGATTGGGTCCACGGCACCCCCGACGGCGACTGGGTGTCCATGGCCGTCCCCTCCGACGGCAGCTACGGCGTCCCCGAAGGCCTCATCAGCTCGTTCCCCTGCACCTGCAAGGACGGCCAGTGGGAGATCGTCCAAGGCCTTGACATCGACGACTTCTCCAAGGGCCGCATCGACGCCAGCGTCGCCGAGCTCGCCGAGGAGCGCGACGCCGTCCGCGAGCTCGGGCTCATCTAGCTCCGAGGCGCGTCCGACCCGCCGCCTCACCGGCGGGTGGCAGCCCCTACTTCAGGAACTTGCTGGTGGTGTTGTCCGCCAGCACCTTCCCGCCCGTCTGGCAGGTCGGGCAGTAGGCGACCGTGTAGGACCGATACTCGACGGCCCGGATCGCATCGCCGCACACCGGGCACGGCTCACCCACCCGATGGTGGACCGATCCCGCGCGCTCGGCCGACTTCACCATCACGTCCCGGCTCCGCTCGTCCGCCAACGACTCCTCGATGCACGCCCGCGCCGCATCGGACAGCGCTGCCACCTGGTCCGGTGTCAGCTTCGACGCGTTGGCGAACGGCGAGAGCTTCGCCCGGTGGCAGATCTCGTTGGCCAGCCGCCGCCCGATCCCGGCCACGATCCGTTGGTCCCGCAGCAGCCCGTGCAGCCGCATCGACTGGCCGGCCACGACCTGGGCCCACCCGGCAGCATCGAGGCGGTCAGCATCGGGCCCCAAGCCCAGCAGGGGCTCCTGGCCCTCGGGTGATCCGGCCACGACCCACACCCCGGCCCGCCGCTCCGTGCCCTGCTCGGTGAGCAGCAGCGCCCGCCCGTCCTCGAACGACCACCGGGCGATCCCACCCCGAGGCTTCGCCGACTGCTTCTCGTCGGGCGTCAGCCGGCCCCCCTGCATCAGGTGGACCACGAACGTCACCGCCGGCGCCACCTCCCCGTCCCCGGTCTCGCCGAAGCCGACCAGCAGGTGCTTGCCCCGCCGGCCCACCGCCACGAGCGCCAACCCGACGGCGGCCTCCGGAGCGGGCGCGTACGTCTTCAGCGCCGTGAACGTGATCGGCCGGAACCCGCCGAGCACCGCACCCCCGAACCCCTCCTGCAGCCGCTCGGCGTGCGCCTGCAGCTCCGGGAGCTCCGGCACCCCTAGGCCTCCACCGTCGCCGACCGCACCTCGGCGAACGCGTCGTGCAACTGGCCCAGCACCTCGGCGTGGTCGAGCAGCACCCGCAGGTCGCCACCGACGCGGAGCCGGCCGGTCATGAACGCCCGCTGGGCCGAGCCCCGGCCGCTCGCCACCTCCCACGCCGTCGCCGCATCCTGGCTGAACCGGACCGTCGCCTCGCCCGCCGGGCCTGGGCGCACCCGCACTGTGCCCCGGTCGATGGCCACGTGGTAGCGGACCACCTCACCTGACGGCTGTGCCACCTCGTGCTCCACCGTCAGCGAGAGGCCCTCGGTCACCCCGGCAAGGCGCTCTGTCGGCGCGCGCCGCAGCATCGAGCGCGCCGATCCACTCCGGGCTCAAGAAGGCCACCACGCCGGTCACGCTACAAGCCACCCCCGCCTACCATCGCCCCATGACCAGGCCCGCCGACCCCGCCGATCCCGCCGACGAGGCTCGACACGCCTCGGGCGACGCCCTCCTCTGGAGCGAGAGCTGGTACCTGGACTTCGTCGACCCCGAGCGCGGCATCGGCGGCTACGTCCGCCTCGGCCTCTACCCCAACCTGGGCACCGCCTGGTACTGGGGCTGCGTCGTCGGCCCCGACCGGCCCCTCGTGACCGTGATCGACGCCGACGTGCCACTGCCCCGGCTCGGCACCCACGAGGTCCGGACCGAGGGCCTGTGGGCCGACTACACCGTCGAGACCCCCCTCGACCACGTCTCGGTCGGGCTCGAGGCCTTCGGGATCGCCACCGACGACCCCGCCGAGGCCTACGGCGACCTCCGGGGCGAGCGGACCCCCCTCGGCTTCGACCTCGAGTGGGAGACCGATGGCGGCACCTACGCCTACCCCGGGGTCACCCGCTACGAGGTGCCCTGCCGGGTCCACGGCGAGGTCCTGGTCGGCGACGAGCGGTTCGAGCTCGACGGCCATGGCCAGCGAGACCACTCGTGGGGCGAGCGTGACTGGTGGACCTACGCCTGGAGCTGGACGGCTGGCCGCCTCGACGACGGCACCCGGTTCCATGGCGTCGACGTCCACATCGATGGTGCCGCGCTGTACGGCACCGGCTACCTCCAGGGCGCCGGCGAGGCGGGACCGGAGGCCCTCCACGGCACCGATGACGTGGCATCCGATGCCGAACTCGGCCGCGAGGGCCTGCCGACCTCGGGCACGTGGCGCGTCGGCGAGCTGGCGCTCGACGTCGAGCCCATCGCCTTCTCGCCGGTCGGGATCGTCGCGCCGCCCTCGCTGGGCGGCGGGCTCACCCGCTTCCCCCGGGCGTGGTGCCGGTTCCAGGCGGCGGACGGTCGCCAGGGCCAGGGGTGGACGGAGTGGAACCAGCCGCCTCGCTGAGCGACGCCGCCACCGCGACGATCGCCACCGCGGCCAGCGCCTGGGCCGCCCCCGAGAACGTGCCCTGCCCCGACCCGATGTCGGCTCCTGCCCAGACCACGGCGACCAGGCCCGCCAGGACCGTCGCCCCACCGGCGATCCACCCCATCGACGCCTGGCGCCCCCGCCGTGCGGCGACCAGCAAGGGCACCGCCACCACGACCACCGGCCAGCAGAGGCCGAGCGCCGCCCCGATCGCCAGGGCCGCGGCGACCGGGAAGGCGATGCGCCGCTCGCCCGGCGGCTCCCAGCCCGACGCTCGCCGTGCCGGCCAGAGTGCCAGCGCGACGAGCCCCACCAGGCAGGCCAGCCCCAGCGCGAGCCCGAGGTGCTGGGCGCGGCCGGGGGCGTAGCGCAGCACCACCGTCCCCGCCCCGCCGGCCGGCACGATCCACCCCTGCCGCCAGCCATCGACCCGGATCGGGGTGAGGCGCCGCCCGTCGAGCGTGGCCTGCCACCCGTCGTTGGCGTTCTCCGAGGTGGCCAGGATGGTCCGCGGCCCCGCCGCCACCGAGACCCGGCGATCCTCGGCATCCCAGCGCTCGACGGTCGCCGCCCGGGGCCGCCCGACCTTCCCGAGCCCGGCCGTCGGCGCGATCCGCACGGTCGACGGCACCAAGGCACCGTCCTCGCTCGTCAGGTGGTGGGTGCCCCGAGCGAGGCGGACCGGGGCACAGGCCCGCCAGCGGACCGCCGCACCTCGCTCGATCTGGGCGATCGTCGCCGATGCCGTGGTCGGCACCACCCGGCCGTCGATGCGGACCTTGGGGCCCGCGCCACAGGCCAGGGCGATCCGGGTGTCGCCCGACGCCACCTCCGGGAACCGGCCGACTAGCGCAGGCACCGCGACCTCCGCGATGCCGACGCGGCGGGCGGACGGCTCGTCGGCGGGGAACTCGAGGCGCAGGCGATCGGTGGACGTGGCCGGGATGCTGACCGTCCCGGTGCTGTCGAGCGTGCGCTCGTAGCGCTTGCCGTCCACCACCACATCCACCCGGCCCACCGGATCGAGGCCCGACCCGCCCGCGTCGGCGACGGGCACGACCTTGAGGTCGTCGATCACGACGTCGCCCTGCCAGCGCAGGTCGAGCCGAGGCGCCCGGACCTCGGCATCGCTGACCCATGCGGTGGTCGGATCGCCGTCGATGGCCTTCGCCGGGGCCAGGCCCGGCTCGTCGCGCAGCGTGCTCGACGCACTGGCCTGCACGTCGCCCGAGCGAGGGGCGGGGGAGGCCTCGGCGATGGCGCGGCGCAGGGCTGGGCCGGGCTGGGCCGTGGCCGTCCCCGACATGCGGGCCGATGGCCCGCCGGTCCAGCGGAACCAGCGGTCGAGCTTGGCATCCTCGTCGCGGCGCACCGTGTCGAACCGGTCGGCGCGCGCCCGGTCGAGCGAGACCAGGTCGGCGCCGGACTCGGGCTGGGCAGCCACGAGGCCACGTCGGAGGTGGCGTCCGTCGATCCGCACGTCGGTGATGGCCGGGGCCTCGGCCTGGCGCGTGCCGGCGACGTCGGCGACGCGGAGCCGCACCCGGCGGGTCGGCCCGGCGGGGAGCCGGATCGCCGTCGTGCCGGGTCGCACCGCCACGGTCCGGCTGCCCTGGTCGGTCGTGACCTCGAGCTCGGAGATCCGCACGCCCTCTTGGTCGGGGATGTCGACCTCGAGTCGGCGGATCGGCTCTGGCTGGTCGAAGGTGACCTCGAGCCAATCCGAGAGGCCGGCGTTGGGGGCGACCCACCGGGTGCGCGGATCGCCGTCGAAGGCGGCGAAGGGCTGGTCTTCGGGGTGCAGCACGGTGCTCACCCCGCCGTTGCCCTCGAGCGATGCCGCCCCCTGCAGGCGGGCGTCCGTGAGGCCGGTGGGCGCGTCGGCCGGCCACCGGTCGACGGGCTCGTCGCCGGTGATCGGGGAGCGCTGGCCGGGCGTGAGCGTGTAGGTGGAGGCGTCGCGGATCGCCCCGAACTCGACGTCGCGCCGACGTGCGGTGTCGGTGGCCACGTCGACCACCGGGCCGAGGTCCGCGCCGTGCCGGTCGACGTCGAGCACGATGGCCCGACCCTCGAGGTCGGTGGGGTCGAGCTGCAGGGTCGCCTCGGGCCCGCCGCCCACGACGAGGGTGCCTGACGCGGGGTAGGTGGCGATCCGGGGGTCAGCCGCTGCGCCGGTGCCGTCGGCCGGTGGCACCTCGTACACGTCGATGTCCCGGAACGCCTCGGTGGCTGGCCCTCCGGGCGGGGTGGCGACCCGGCCATCGACGCCTCGGTCACCGGCGACCGACCCGAAGGAGGCGACGCGCTGCAGGCCGGGAGCGGTCGCGAGGAGCCGGCGGACCGTCGCCGGCCGGGGCCCACCGGTGCGGGTCAGGTCCAGGTCGTTGCGGACCACGAGGTGGGTGATCCCCGCCCGTTGGAGCGACGCGACGAATCCGGGTGGCAGCGCGTCGGTGGCCAGGGCTCGGTCGATGCCGTCGAGCAGGCGGGTCGACCCGTTGCCGCCGAGCGGGATCAGGTCGCGCACGGCCCACGGGGTGCGCCCCGCCGGGCTCAGCGGCTCGTCGAGCGGCCGGCCCCAGCGGTACTCGGCGAACGAGGACCCCGGCAGCAGCAGGGCCCGGCCGTGGTCGTCGTGCTGGGCGAGCCACGCCGCAGCCTCGTCCCAGGCGCGGGGGAGCGAGGCGAAGCTGCCGGGCGCCGTCAGGCGATTCGTCGCGGGGAGGATGGCCAGGACGATCGCCAACGACGCGAGGCAGGCCGCTGCCGTCCCGCCGATGCGCACCCCACGTGTCCGGCCGCCGAGCCCAGTTGCCGAGTCGTCGACGCGTGGGCGACGAATCGTCGACGATTCGACGCCGACGGATGCCAGGGCGACCAGGTGGCCCAGGCCGATGGCGATCGGCAGCCGGACCAGCGCCGCGAACTTGTGCACGTTCCGGAACGCCACGAAGGGCCCGTCGAGCAGCTGCTGGGCTAGCCCGCTCCCGGCCCCGCCCCACGCTCCCGCGTACCCCACCCCCATCGCGATCGTGCCGATCAGGAAGGTCGGGACCAGCCACCGCCGCCCTGGCGCATCGCGCCGGCACATCGCGACCAGCCCGGCCGCCGCCACCGCCACCGTCCCCACGATGGCCACCCGGCTGGTGGCCATGGCCCGGCTCCCCGGCAGCCACGGGCCGGCGTCCACCCGGAGGTAGGACAGCCAGTTGCCGGTGCCGCGCAGCACCTCGAGCCCCGATTCGGTGACCGTCGTGACCGACGACTGCTCGGTGAAGTCCGTGAACCGCACCCCGTACCGGATCGACACGAGCAGCGGGACGAGCCACCACACCGTGGCCGCGGTGGCGCCGAGCGCCCACCACCCCGCCAGCCGGCGACGGTCAGGGCCCGGCGACCGGGTCGCGAACCACACGACCACCGCGGCGAGCACGGCGAACGACGACGCCCCGTTCACGCCGCCCATCACCACGATCCACAAGGTGGACCGGGCCGCGACCCGTCGCGGCGAGGCCCCCGGCGTCGCCACCAGCAGCGGCGCCAGCACGTGCGGCAGCACCGAGTAGGGGAGCTGGCCCGCGGACTGGAAGGCGGCCAGCGACATCGTCGCTGGCGCAACGGCGTACGCCCACGCCGCCACCAGCCGGCCAGCCGCAGACCCCACCCCCACGGCGGCCGCGACCCGGTGCGCGCCCCACAGCGCCAGCGAGACGACCAGCACGATCCAGGCCCGCTGCACCAGCCACGGTGGCACCCCCACGGCGCGCAGGGCGGTGGTGAACGCCCCCATCGGGAACACGTAGCCGATGGCCTGGTTCTGGACCCGGCCGAACGCCGCGCTCGGATCCCACGCACCCAACGCCCGCTGCAGGAACCGCCAGGGCTCCACGTACACGTCGAGCTTGGTCTCGGGGACGATCCGCCCGGGCGCCTGGAGCAGCACCACCACCGCCACCAGCGCCGTCGACGCCACCAGCGCGCGCCGCTCACCTGCGCTCGTCGGTGCCCGATCCACAGCGCGGGTCTAGTGCAGCGGTCACCCAGGCGCCTGGCACCCCGGCGGCCCCTACCATTCGCCCATCGACGCCCCCGCACCCGGCACCGACCGGTTCCCGACCTTCGAAGGGCTGCGCGCCCTGTGCGCCCTCGGCGTCCTCGCCTACCACGCCGGCACGTTCACCGGCCTGACCTGGGGCCCGGCGGCCCGCTACGGGGGCTGGGGCCCCTGGGTGCAGCACATGAACGTCGGCGTCAGCGTCTTCTTCGTGCTGTCGGGCTTCCTGCTGTTCCGCCCCTTCGTGCGGGCGCACCTGGCCGGCCGGCCCGGCCCCGCCGTCGTCCCGTACCTGGGCCGACGGCTCGTGCGCATCTACCCGGCGTACTGGGTCGCCCTGTTCGTGAGCACCCGCCTCGTCCACCTCGACCTCGGCGACTGGTGGGGCCACGTCCGCTTCTACGGCCTCCTCCAGATCTACTGGGGCGACACCGTCCTCGGCGGGCTCGTCCAGGCCTGGAGCCTCTGCACCGAGGTCAGCTTCTACCTGTTCCTCCCCATCTACGCCGCCGTCGCCTGCCGGGGCGGCGCCACCGCGGACCAGCGGGCCCGACGCCACTACGTGGCCCTGGCCGTCCTCTACCTGGTCGGCGTCGTCGTCCGGGCCCAGCTGCGCGCCGGCGGCCACGCCATCGGCTACGCCACGCTGCCCGCCAACCTCGACCTGTTCGCCGTCGGCATGGCGCTCGCCGTGGCCCGGGCCCGCGCCGAGGTTACCGGCCGGCCCGCTGGCGGCCTCGCCCGCACGGTCGGCGACCAGCCGGCCATGGCCTGGCTCGCCGCCCTCTGCTGCTACGCCGGCGTCGTCTCGCTCCGCTACCCGTTCGGCCTCCAGTCGCCGACGGTGTCCCAGGAGGTCCTGCGCCAGGTGCTCTTCGGCATCATCGCCGGCCTGCTGGTGGCGACCGGGGTGTTCGGCCCCCAGGATCGGGGCGCCGTCCGCCACGTGCTGCGCTGGCGTCCCCTCGCGGCGGCAGGCGTCGTGTCCTACGGCATCTACCTGTGGCACCTCACGGTCATGGAGGAGCTCGCCAAGCCCGGCTCCTTCCTCTACCCGGCCCGCTACCTCCCGCTCGTCGCCTGGACGACCGCGTTCACCCTGGTCGTGGCGGCGGCCAGCTGGTTCGCCCTCGAACGCCCGCTCCTGCGTCGGGTGCACGCCTGGTCGGCCCGGCGCACGGGCCTGGCGAGGGCAGGCGAGACCGAGCGATCGTCTAGTCTCGCCCCCTGATGAGCGCGCCCTCGCCCGGGGCGCGCGGGGGTGACCTGAGGGAGCGCACGTGAGCGACAACGACGACTGGGACGACGAGCCCGCGAAGGACGCGAAGGCCAAGGAGCCCGCACCTTCCCGGCGGTCGAGCGCCAAGCCGTCGGCGGACGACGACTGGGACGACGACTGGGACGACGAGGCGCCCCGCTCCGGCAAGCGGGACATGACCCTCATCTACGCCGTGGTCGCCGCCACCATCGTGATCGTGCTCGCCATCGTCCTCACCAACAACAAGGACAGCAACAGCGGCAGCTCGAACAACGCCAACCAGGGCACCAACAACGCCACGGAGACCACGGTCAAGAAGGACCTCGTCTGGCAGGGCCCGGTGGTCGAGGCCGTCGGCGACGTCGACAAGCGCATCGCCGCGGAGACCGGCGTGTTCATCTGGACCGACTTCGACGGCTGGCACGTCCGCAACACCACCAAGGACCCCGTCCGGGTCAACGTGACCGCCGACGCCATCGTGCTCAAGGACGCCAACGGCAAGCCCACCGGTGCCACCAAGACCGAGGTGTCCGAGACCGTCGCCCCCGGCGACGGGTCGTCGGGCCTGGACCTGGACCTGCAGTTCTCCAACAGCGCCACCTTCGGCCTCACCGCCAACGGGGCTGCCGTGCCGCCGGACCAGGTCAAGCTCGGCGGGGCCAAGGGCGTCGCGGACCAGAACCCCATCACCTTCAACAAGGCGTAGTGACCGGCATCGGGCAGTCCTGGCAGATCTTCCAGGCCATGCGCCGCGAGCAGACCGACCCGATCGGCACCTACACCTACCTGGCCGGCGACACCGCCGAGCTCCTCGGCCGCTACGCGGACCTCGTCGGGGCGACCGCCATCGACGTCGGCGGCGGGCCCGGCTACACCGCCCAGGCCCTGCGCGCCGCAGGAGCCGACGCGTTCACCGTCGACCCCTTCTGGGACGAGCTCCACCTGCACGGCCGCACACCGGAGCGCGCCGTCGTCGGCGACGGCCTCGCCCTCCCGTTCCCGTCCGGCTCGTTGGACCTGGTGTGCACGCTCAACGCCCTCGAGCACGTGCCCACCCCGTGGGCGTTCCTCGACGAGCTCGTCCGGGTCGCCCGGCCCGGCGGCATCGTGTTCGTCGGCGTCACCAACTGGCACTCGCCCTGGGGCGGCCACGAGACCTCGCCGTGGCACTACCTGGGCGGCGAGCGGGCGGCACGCCGCTACGCCCGGCGCCACGGCAAGGAGGCCAAGAACCGCTACGGCGCTAGCCTCTTCGAGGTCCGCATCGGCGACGTCCTGCGCTGGGCGGAGCGGTGCCCGGACGCCCGGGTCGTCGACGCCTTCCCCCGCTACTACCCCCGCTGGTGCACGCCCCTCGTGCGCGTGCCCGGCCTGCGCGAGGTCGCCACCTGGAACCTCGCCCTCGTGCTGGAGCGACGATGACCGACCACGACCCCGACCGCCCCCTCGTCTCCGTGGTCGTGCCCGTCAAGGACGGGATGCGCACCATCGAAGCCTGCCTGCGGTCCATCCGCGCCCAGACGTGGGAGCCGCTCGAGCTCATCGTCATCGACAACTTCTCCACGGACGGCACCTGGGAGGTCTCCCAGGAGCTCGCCCACCATGCCGAGCAGGCAGGCCCGGAGCGCAGCGCCCAGCGCAACCTCGGCATCGAGCGGGCCAAGGGCCCGTGGGTGCTGTGGATCGACGCCGACATGGAGCTGCCGCCGACCATCGTCGAGCGGGCCATGGCCGTGGCGCTCGACGAGGAGGCCGACGGGGTGTTCATCCCGGAGGTGACCGTGGGCGACGGCTACTGGACGGCGTGCCGGGCCCTCGAGCGGTCCTGCTGCGTCGAGGAGATCCTCGTCCAGTCGCCCCGGCTCGTCCGCCGGGACTACTTGCGCCGGACCGGCGGCTTCCTCGAGTCCCTCTCGGGGACGGAGGACGCTGAGCTGCGCAGCCGCATGATCCACGACGGCTGCCGGCTGGCCTGGATCCCGGACCTCATCGTCCACGACGAGGGTCGGATGTCGCTCAAGTTCATCTGGTCGAAGCGCTACTACTACGGCCGCGGGCTGAAGAAGTACCGCCAGGAGCACCCCGGTGCCCTGTCGGACCAGGCCGGCTCGGCCGTCGGCGCCTACCGCAAGCACTGGCGTCGCCTCGCTGCCAAGCCCACCGTGGCCGCCGGCGTGGTGCTCATGCGCGCCGGCGAGTTCGCCGCGTACGGCATCGGGGCCGCCCTCGGCGCGATCGAGCGCGACCAGCCGTCGACGTGACCGACGTGGCCACCGCGGCCGACGCGGTCGAGGCAGGCGGGGGCGTCGAGGAGGTCGAAGGCCCACCCGCGCCCCCGGCGCCGCCCACGCCGCCCGACGGCGAACGCGGCGCACCCCCGGCGGTCGGGTGGGGCGAGGCGGCCTTCCTCGTCATCGGGACGCTGGCCCTGGCCGTCGCCTACATCGGGACCCGCTGGGGCGTGTTCACCCCCGACACGCGGCCCG
This sequence comes from Acidimicrobiales bacterium, assembly GCA_046331115.1. Classification (GTDB taxonomy): domain Bacteria; phylum Actinomycetota; class Acidimicrobiia; order Acidimicrobiales; family Iamiaceae; genus Aquihabitans. The sequence goes on along the minus strand of JAXLRJ010000008.1, from coordinate 56,611 downwards.
ACCTCTACCAGAACCCGGCCGGCTTCCTCCGCTCGACCCTCCAGGCCTGGGTCGGTGGTGCGAGCGGCCTCGGCCAGGGCAACTTCAACGCCGGCGCCGCACCGGTGGCGGTCGTCGTCTGGGTGATCCGCCAGGCCGGCGCGCCGGCATGGCTGGCGGTGCGGATCTGGCGCCTGCTCGTCCTGCTCGTGGGGGCGTGGGGCATCCGCCGCTACCTCGGGGCCCTCATGGGCCGGCGCCTCTCCGCCCAGGCGCGCGTCCTCGCCACCGTGTTCTGGGTCGTCAACCCCTACGTCATCGTCGCCGGCAGCACCACGCCGATCCTGCTGCCCTACTCGCTGCTGCCGTGGACGATGCTCGCCTTCTTGCAGGCCACCCGGCGGCCGCACTCCTGGCGCTGGCCGGCGCTGTTCGCCCTCGCCTTCTTCGCCCAGACGGGCCTCAACGCCGGGGTCGTGCCGTTCTTCCAGTTGCTGGCGCTGCCCGCCCACCTGGCCCACGCCCGCTGGGTGGAGGGTCGGCGCTGGCGTGACCTGGTGCGCGTCCTGGTGCGCTGCGGGCTCTGCGCCGTCGTCGTCTCGCTGTACTGGCTCCTCCCCTCGATGATCGCGTCGGGCACGGGCGCCGGCATCGCCGGGGGCACCGAGAACCCCGTCGACGTGGGGCGCACCTCGTCGTACGCGGAGACCGCCCGCCTCCTCGGCAACTGGCCGCTCTACGGCCGGGCCGGCACCCGCCAGTTCCTCGGCGACTACACCGCCTACCTGACCAACCCGTTCGTCGTGGTGGCGTCGTTCCTGCTGCCGTTCTTCGTCGGCCTCGCGGTCTGGCGGGCGCGGGCCCGCGAACGGCTGCTCGTGGTAGTCCTGCTCGCCACCGCGCTGCCGGTGATGGTCGGCCTGTTCCCGCCCGACGACCCGTACCCCGCCGGCAGCGCCCTGGGTGCCGTGTTCCGCAACGTGCCGGCATCGCTGGCGTTCCGCACCACCAACAAGGTGGGGGCGGTCGTGGTGCTCGCAGAGGTCATCGCCCTCACGTTCGGTTGGCGCGCCTGGCAGGCCCGGGCCCGCGGCCGGCGCCGCCTCGTGCGGTGGAGCGCCGTCGGGGTGGTCTCGCTGCTGCTGCTCGGGCTGTCGGCCCCGCTGTGGAACGGCGGCCTGTACCCGCTCGGCTACACGATCCCCGGCTACTGGTACAAGGCCACCGGCGCCCTCGACGCGCGGGATGCGGCGAGCCGCGTCCTCACGGTCCCGGGCGGCACCGGCGGCAACTACCGCTGGGGGATGCGCAGCCCCGACGACCTGTTCCCGTCGCTGCTCGACCGGCCCGTCGCCGTGCGCAACACCGTGGTCGGCCGGGGCGATCCCGCCGGCAACTTCCTGTCGGGCTTCGACGGACAGCTCGGCCAGGGCACCCTCGCACCCGGCACCATCTCGACCACCGCCCGCTACCTCGGCGCCGGCGACGTGCTGGTCCGCAACGACCTGCTCACCGAGGAGATCGCCGGGCCGCCGCCCTCCGCCGTCGTCGCCCAGTCGCAGGCCGACGAGGGCCTCACGTCCACCGGGACCTACGGGCGCCGGGGCTACAACACCGTGCCCGGCACCTCGGGCAAGGCGAACAAGACGGCCAGGAAGCTGGATCCGGCCGACGCCGCCCTTCACCCGCTGCGCACCTACCAGGTCACCGACCCCGTGGCGCCGGTGCGGGTGGCGCCCGCGGCCGACCAGGTCCTGGTGGCCGGCGACGGCGAGGCCCTCGACGCCCTGTCCCACGCCGGCCTGGCCGACGGCACCCAGCCGATCCGCTACCTCGGCGACATGAGCCAGGCCGAGTTCTCCGCCGCGCTGCGCCAGGGCGGCCGCGTCGTGCTCACCGACACCAACCGGCGGCGCGCCTGGGACATCAACCGGACCGGCAACGCCACCTCGCCGACGCTGTCGGCCAAGGCCGACATCGATCAGGGCAACGGGGCCACCACCACGCTCTGGCCGGATCGATCCGGCGACCAGACCGTGTCGGAGCTGAGCGGCGGGGTGACCGTGGGCGCGTCGCGGCCCGGCTTCGGGCTCCACCCCTTCGGTCGGCCGAGCAACGCCTTCGACGGCGATCCCACCACCGCCTGGGTCACCGGTGGCTTCGAGACGGCGGTCGGCGAGAGCATCTGGATCCGGTTCCCGGAGCCGCAGCGAGTCCGCTCGATCGTGATCACCCCGTACCAGAGCGATCCCGCCGTGGTGGAGGCCATCCGGGTCCGGGTGGGCGACAAGCAGGTGATCGAGGCGGTGCCGGCCGACGGCTCGCCGTTCCAGGTGGACATCGAGCCGGCCACGGCCCGCCAGGTGAAGGTCACGATCCTCCAGCAGTCGTCGGGGCCCAACCCGGTGGGCATCGCAGAGATCGCCATCGACTCGACCGCCGTGCGCGACGTCACGCGAGCGCCCCTCACCCTGCGGCGGCTGGCGTACCGGGCCACGGCCGCCGACCGCGCCCGGCTGGCGAAGCTACCGCTCGACGTGCTGCTGACCCGGGCGCGTGGCTCGGCGCTCGACCCGACCGACGACGAGGAGGCGCAGCTCGACCGCCGCTTCGAGCTGCCCGACGAGCGGACCTACCGCTTCAGCGGCGAGCTGGCCGTGGCCGGGGCGGACAAGGACGTGCTCGCCCAGGCGCGCGCCGGCAAGCGGCCCTGCGTCCCGGTCGGCGTGCTCGACGGCAAGCTCTTGCGGGCCCGGGTCGTGTCGCCGCGGGCCGAGCTGGCCGACGGGCGCATGCGCGTCGAGGGGTGCGACGACCTCGCGCTCGACGCGGGGAGCCACGAGCTGCTCACGATCATCGGCTGGCGCCTCGATCGTGCCCGCTTCTCATCCGAGGGCACCCAGCCCCCGGTCCCTGCCGCCGAGGACACCGCGCTCACCGTGCTCGACCGCTCGGCCACCCGGGTCGAGATGGAGGTCGGGCCGTCGGGCTCCGGGCCCCGTGTCCTGCGGCTCGGCGAAGCGTACGACCCCCGTTGGCGCCTGACCGTCGACGGCCGCGACGCCGGCGAGCCCATCGTGGTCGACGGGTACTCGGTCGGTTGGCTCATCGACGGCGACGCCCACCAGATGGTCGCCACGTTCGGCCCCCAGCGGGCCGTGCAGGTCTCGTTCGTGGCGTCGGCCATCGGGATCGTCGGCATCACCGCGCTGGCCATCCTCCCGGCTCCCGCCTTCGTGCGCCGCCGTCGGATCGATCGGTACCGGGCCCGCCGAGCGGCCGCGGGAGCTGGCGGAGGTGTGCCGTGACCGCGCACCAGCGAGCCGACCCGCGCCGGCGGGGGACGACGCCACCGACCTCGAGGCGCCGCCGCACCCGCACCTGCCATCCATGCGCGCCGCCGCGGCCTGGACCGCCTTCGCCCTCGTGGCGGTCGCGCTCGACGGCCCGGTGGGCGGCATCGTCCCGGTGATCGTGGCGGCCGTGCTGCTGGCGCGGATCCAGATCCGCGCCATCGCCGCGCTCGGGGTCGTCGCCCTGGCCCTCGCACCGATCACGGTGCTCTGGGGTGGCCTGCCCGCGGCCGACGAGGTCTCGCCCCGCTTCGTCCTCGACAACATGCCCGCGCACCACCTCACCTTCGCCGGGCTCCTCCTGGTCGGCACCTGGGCGGTGCTCGACATGTGGCCGGCGATGCACGCCCGGGCGAAGGGCGCCCAGGAGGTGCCACCGACCCCCGTGGACCAGCCACCCAACCCGCCGCTCGTCGTGGGGATCGTGGTGGTGGCCGCGGTGGCCGCGCTGATGTTCGTGCTGTGCCAGGCGGTCCTGGGGGCGTGAGCCGCCTGGGCCGCCTCCAGGCCTCCCGGGTCCTGCACGGGTCGGCCTGGATCCTCATCGGCCTCGGCATCCAGTCCGTCCTCGGCTTCACCTTCTGGCTGCTCGGATCCCGCGTGGCCACCAGCTCGCAGCTGGGCCAGGCATCGGCCCTCTTCACGGCCATCTCGTTCGTCAACTACGCCTCCGGGATGGGGCTCACCATCGCCCTCGCCCGCCATGCCACCGACGCGTCGGCGGAGAGCGATGCACTGTTCGGTTGGGGCATCGCCGCCACGGTGCTGTCGTCGATCGTGGCCGGCTGCGCCTACCTGGCGGTCACCGACACCTCGGCGACCCGCCTCGTGACCGGCTCGCCGGCCGGCTGGGCCGTGTTCTGCGCGTTCACCGCCGGCACCTCGGTGGGCCTGCTCGTGGACGTGCGGCTCATGGCGGCGCGGCGGTGGGGCTGGCTCGTCGGTCGGATCGCGCTCGTCGGGCTCGTCCGCCTGCCGCTCGTCGGGCTCGACGTGTCCATGGACCCGGCGCTGTGGCTGTACGGGCTGATGCTGGCCCCCCTCGCCATCACGGGGGTGCTGGCCGTGCCGGTGCTCGGGCGGATCGGTGCCGGTGGCGTGCGGTGGCACCGACCGGCCTCGCTGCGGGCCGTCGCCCGCTACTCGGGGGTGAACTGGGTGGCCACGCTCGCCAGCCAGGCCCCCCAGTTCGTGCTGCCCCTGGTGGTCGCGCAGTCCGTCGCCTCGTCGGACAACGCCAACTTCTTCCTGGCGTGGACCATCACCGGCCTGGTGTTCCTGGTGCCGGCGGCCATCTCGCAGGTCCTGCTGGTGGAAGGGTCGAAGGAGGCGGACGATCCCGCGGCGGCGGCCGAAGAAGCGCACAAGGCCAAGGAGGCCATGCGGTTCTCCGTCGGGCTGGCGGTCGTGGCGTGGGCGGCGTCGCTGGTCATCGGTCGGGTGGCCGCGGCGATCTTCGGCGACGACTACGACGAGCTCGCCCGGCTGCTCCCGTCGTTGATGCTCGCCGGCATCCCGTGGGCGTACACCTCGGTCCGCCTGTCCCAGGCCCGGATCCGCCGCGACCAGGTCGCCACCGTGGCCATCACCGCGACGCTCGGGCTCGGGATCCTGGTGCCGGCGCTGCTGCTGGTGCCGACGCACGGCACGCTCGCCGCGTCGCGGTCGTGGGTGTTCGGGAACCTGGCGGGTGCCGTGGCCGCAGCGGTCACGGCACCTCGAGCTCGGCGATCACGGGCAGGTGGTCCGACCCCGACGGCGTGAGCACCTCGGCCCGCCGGATCGTGACGTCCGGTGAGACCAGGATGTGGTCGAGCTGCGAGTGGAGTCGGTGGGCGGGCCAGGTGCGGCCCCGGACCGCCCGGCGGTGGCGCGGCACAGAGCGCGTGGGCGAGCAGGCCCACAGGTTGCAGTCGCCGGCCACCACGCTGGGCCGGTCGGTGGGGAGGTGCCCGGCGAGCCGTCGCAGCTGGGCGGCGGCGTTGGGGACGACGAATGAGAGGTGGAGGGCGGCGACCGCCACGGTCGATCCGCCCACGTCGATGTCGGCGAGCAGAGCGTGGCGCTTGGCCACGTCCCAGCGCTCGACCAGCCGACCCAGGTCGACCACCCGGGTCCCGGTCACCGGCAGGCGGCTGAGGCGCGACGCCCAGGTGCCGGTGGCAGAGTCGGGGTGCGGCGTGATCTGCGGGGTCGGGTCGAGGTGGACGGCGATAGGGGCTCGTGCAGCACCTGGTAGCCGAGCGCCTCGACCGCCGCAGGGAACGCGCCGGGGTCCTCCGCCGGGTCCCACACCTCCTGGACCGACACCACGTCGGCATCGAGGCGCTCCACCACCGCGGCCACGTCGAAGGGCCGGTGGTCCGGGGTGTGGCCCCAGAGCGCGTTGAAGCTGGCGATGGTGAACCTGGGCAAGCCAGAAGCGTGCTACGAACGCGTGGGCGGCGGCCACCCGAGAGGAGCTCACCCTGACCACCCCGCACCCGGCCCTGCCGCTCCTGTGGCTCACGCTCCCCGAGTCCCGGCCCGGTCGAGAGCTCTCGTGGCTGGCCGCGATGCCGGGCGCCGAGGTCACCGCGGTCGGCGAGGTGTCGACGGGCGATCCGATCCCGTTCGTCGAGCGCCGGTACCGCCGCCTGACCCGTCGCTTCGTCGAGGCCGGCGCCCTCGCCTGGTTCGAGGACCTCGACACGGTCGCGCCCGAGGGCGGGACGGACTGGGTGGCGTCGCTCGAGCTGTGCGCCCTCGTCACCGGCCAGGCGACCCCGCTGGCGAAGCAGCTCGGCGCCCGCCAGGCCGTGCTCACCTGGGGCAACGACGCCCGCAACCCGCTCTACCGCATCCCGCCGTACCGCTTCGCCCTGGACCGCGCTCGTGGGGCGGACCTCGTGGTGTGCCTGATCGAAGCCGCCCGGGACCACTGCCTGGAGCTCGGGTTCCGCCCCGAGCAGCTCGCCGTGGTGCTCCCGCCGCTCGACACCGAGCGGTTCCACCCGCCGCCCGAGCCGGTCGAGGAGCCGATCGCCGCGTTCATCTCGCCGCTCGCCACCAACAAGGGCATCGACCGCGTGCTCGACGCCTGGCCCCTGGTGCGGGCCAAGGTGCCCGATGCCCGGCTGGTCGTGGCCGGCCGGGGACCGCTGGCGGGGCTCGTCGAGGAGCGTGCCGCCGCGGACCCGAGCATCGACTTCGTCGGCGCCCTCCCCGGCGACGGGGTCGCCGAGCTGCTCCGCCGCAGCGCGGTGTTCGTCACCGCGCCTCGCCCGACCAAGGTCTGGAACGAGCAGTTCGGGCTGGCGTACGTGGAGGCCATGGCGAGCGGCGTCCCAGTGGTGACCACGATCTGCGGCACCAACCACGAGGCGGTGCTGGCGCCGAGCATCCGGGTGCCCGACGAGGTCGGCGCGCTGGCCGAGGGCGTCGTGCACTTCCTCGGCGACCCGGCCCTCCGTCGGCAGGTCTTCGGCGAGGTCCGCCAGGTCGTGGTGGACCGCTTCGAGCGCACCCAGCAGCTGGCCGCGCTGCGCGCCGCGTTCGACGCCGCCGGCTGAGCCGCCTCAGCTGCCCCCGCCGTCGCTGCCGCTGCCCCCTCTGCCGTCCCGCGCGGCGGCGAGGACGCGGGGCACCAGCCACCGGTTGATGGCCGCGGCACCGTCGCCCTGGAAGTGGAGGCCGTCGGGGCGCAGGTCGGCGTCGCCGATGTGGGTCTTGCAGTCCTGCCCGGTCGGGCACACGTACGAGGCGAGGTCCACCACCGACACCCCGGGCGTGTCGCGGGCCAGGTCCTCGAGGACCTGGTTGGTGCACCGCACCCGCTCGTCCATGCCGGGCGCGACCCGTTCGAGGATCCACGACACCGAGGTGCCCGGCGCGGTGACCAGGACGACCGGGGCGCCAGACGCCCGCAGGTCGCCCACGACCGCGTCCAAGCGGTCCCGGAGCGCCCGCAGGTACACCTCCTGGCAGGGCATCGACCACCGGCCGTCGAGCTCGACGGACTCGTTGGGGAACTCGCCGAACATGAGGGCGATGACGTCGGGCTTGTGGTCCTCGACGTCCCGTCGGTACTGGCCGCCCTCCGAGCAGTCGGCGACGTCGTGGCGGACGTCGCCTTCGACGCCGCGGACCGGGCCGAGCGAGGCGAGGAGGTGGCAGCCAGGGACCGCCCGGTTCAGCACGGACACGCCCAGGTCGTCGCGCTGCTTGGAGAGCTCGACGCCGAGCAGGAGCGGGACGCTGTCACCGGCGAGCATCACGGTGGGGGCGCCGGGCACCGATGACCGATCGACGGTGCCGGCGACCTCGGCGAGCTGGCCGGGGGCCTGGCGGGCACCGAGGGTGCCGGCCACGAGGGCGATGATGGCGATGGCGGCACCGGCGGGCACGGCGGCGCGCGCTTGGCGGCCGTGGAGCATCCGCCGCTCGCGGATCGGCAGCTCGAGGAACCGGTAGCTGGCCGCGGCGAGCGCGAGCGTCACCGCCACCTGGATGGCGAAGAGGGGCCAGCCCCGCAGGCCCGTGCGCGCCTCGCCGAGCACGAGGTAGATGGGCACGTGGTACAGGTACACGCCGTAGCTGATCGTGCCGAGCCAGACGAGCGGCGCCACGCCGAGCGCCCGGCCGAGCAGCCCCGGGTGGTTCCTGTCGGCGACCGAGGCGACCACCAGCGCGGCGCCCACCGTGGCCAGCGGCAGGGCGCCCTGGTAGGGCAGGGCGGTGCTGCCGTCGAGGGCGACCCACGCCACCGCGAGGCCGGCGGCGGCGAGCAGGCCGGCCACCTGGCGAGCCCGGCGGGTGGCGGCCCAGCGCTCCGGGCCCAGGGTGAGGCGCCCGGCGGCCAGGGCGGCGCCGAGCAGCATGGCCGAGGCCCTGGTGTCGGTGCCGTAGTAGAGCCGGGCCCGTGACGCCCCGAGGTGGTGCAGCACGACCAGCTCGACCATGGAGGCGACGGCGAGGCCGGCAGCGGCGACCAGCACGGCGCGCGGGCGTCGCCGCCAGGCCAGGACGCCGACCAGCACGAGGGGCCACACGAGGTACAGCTGCTCCTCGATGGACAGGCTCCACGTGTGCAGCAGGGGCGATGGGCGGAGCTGGGCAGCCCAGTAGTCGCCGTCGACGAGGATCGCCCGCCAGTTGGCCACCTCGAAGAGCGTCGCCAGCCCGTCCCGGCGGATCGACAGCATCTCCGACGGGCGGGCCACGGTGGCGGCGTAGATGCCGACGCCGACCAGGCTGACCACGAGCGCCGGGCCGATGCGGCGCACCCGGCGGGACCAGAAGTCCCGGAGGCCGACGGCGCCGTCTCGACGCCACCCCTGCAGGAGCAGCGCCGTGATGAGGTAGCCGGAGAGGACGAAGAACAGGTCGACGCCGAGCCACCCGCCCGTGAGGTGGCGGGCGTGGTAGAGCAGGACGGCGGCGACGGCGGCCCCGCGGAGGCCGTCGAGCGCGGCGACGTGGGGGAGCCGCGGCCGGGGCGACGGCTCGGTCACCCGGCGGCGTCCGCCAGGGTGGCGCAGGCGTCGTCGAGCAGGCGCCGCCCGTCGCCGGGGGAGAGGTCCCTGGCCCGCAGCGTCAGCGTGGTGGCGCCGCCTTCGATGGCGGCGGACGCGAAGCACACCGCCGAGCGGCCGCGCGCCACCGGGAAGAAGTCGAGCTGGGCCACGCCGGGCACCCGGTGGCGGCCGAGGTTCGACAGGAGGATGGTGTCGGAGAACCGCTCGACCACGGGCTCGAGCGCTCGCATCACGAGCTTGGGGGCGCTGACCTGCTCCCCAGGCTCCTCGGGCGACGCCAGGGCTTCCTGGACGAGGTCGGCGACCGGGCTGGTCGGGGTGACGTCGATGCGGCGGTAGGAGGCCACGTTGCCGACGCCGGCCGGCCCGCCCACCGCGACGGTGAGCCCGACCTTGCGCAGCCGCTCGCCGTGGCGCTCGTTGTGGCGGGCGACCGCGGCCACGCAGGCGGCGCCGATCCGCCCGGTGACGCCCTTGCCGGCCACCTCGATGGTGCGGCTCGCGTAGGTGTCGCCAGGCCAGACGCCAGGGGTCGGGGCCACGCGGTCGGCAGGCCGGGCGAGGCGCTCGAGCAGCGGCAGCTTGGAGCCGGGCTCCCCGGGCGGCGGGGAGGCGACGGGCTGGGGCTGCTCGCCGGAGGTGAGGGACCGCAGCACCGCGACGAGCGCGAGGCCGTCGAACGCGGCGTGGTGGCCGACGATGCCGAGCCGCAGCCCGTCGGCCGAGGCCACGAGCCGCAGGGGCGGCTCCGCGGCGAGGTCGAACGGGCGGTCGAGGTCGGGGTGGCCGATGGGCTCGCCGTCGACCGTCGCCACCTCGGGCGGCGCCCCCGGCAGCCACACCTCATCCTCGAGGCGGGCGCCGACCATCGGCACGGCCTCGTGCAGCGCGGCGATGCGCTCGGGCAGGTCGTCGAGCGGGGCGTGCAGCGTGGCGACGGTGACCACGACCCAGTCGGTGCGCGGGTCGGGGAAGCGCAGCAGGGCGAGCGCGTGGCGGGACGCCGGGGCGGGCAGGGCTTGGACGTCGGACATGGCTCAGCCGGCGCCGATGGCCTCTCGCATCCGGCGGTCGCTCGGGTCGAGCAGGGTGCCGGCGTCGACGGACGTCGCCCGCACGTCGGCTCCGGGGAGGGAGCGCCCGAGGGCGTGGGCGAGCTCGTCGCCGTCGACGGGCTCGACGAAGGGCAGCAGGGCGAGAGCACCGTCCCGCCAGGCGAGCACCGGGGCAGCGATGGGCAGGTGGGCGCGGAGGTCCTCGACCACCTGGCTGGCGGTGAACCCATCGCGCGGGAACGCCTCGACCGCCGAGAGCACCTGGCGGCCCCGCTGGCGGCGGCTGAGCCGGGCGACCTGGTAGGTCATGTGCACCGAGTCGACGACGATCCGCACGTGGCTGCCGCGCACGGCCTTCCAGTGCACGGGCAGCTCGCGCACCTCCAGGCCGAGCTGGTCGGCCAGGGTGAGCAGCTCGACGTCGAAGGCGTAGCCCCGCTCGCGCATCAGGTGGAAGAGCAGGCGGCCTTCAGGGGCCCGGAAGGCCTTGAAGCCGCATTGGAAGTCGGTGAAGGGGAGGCCGGTGACCGTGCGGGCGAGCAGGTTGAACGCCCGGTGGGCGGCGTCGCTCGACGGGGTGACGCCGCTGGTGACGGCGCCCGGGGCGCTGCGGGACCCGATGGCCACGTGCGCGTCGTCGAGCGTGGCGAGGAGGGGGCCGAGGTACTCGAGGTCGGTGGCCATGTCGGCGTCGACGAAGGCGATGCGGTGCCCGGTGGCGTGGGCGACGCCCGCGCGCACGGCGGCGCCCTTGCCGGCGTGGCGGCCGAGCTGGAGGACGCCGGCGTGGGGGATGGCCCGAAGCAGGTCGCCGGCGACCGACACGGTGTCGTCGGTGCTGCCGTCGTCGACGACGATCACCTCGACCCGCTCGTCGCGCCCGGCGAGGTGCTCGGCGAGCACCGGGATCGAGAAGGGGAGGCGGTGCTGCTCGTTGTACGCCGGGATCACGATCGACACGTCCGGGCGGCGGCGGGCGACCTGGAGGGTGGGCCGGCCGGTGCCGATCGGGATGCCGGCCAGCTCGGGGGAGAGGTCGTCGATGCCGTCGTCGTGGAAGCGGTCGACCGGCACGCGCTCGTCGGGGCCGGTCCACGAGGATCGGGGCAGGCGCAGCGAACGGTGGTGCGAAGCGATGGCCTCCTCGCAGATCTCCTCGAACCGGTCCACCGTGGCTTCCCAGCTGCAGGCTGCGGCGCGGCGCAGGGCGCCTTCGCGCAGGTGGGCCCGTCGCGCGGGGTCCTGGGCGAGCGCCTTCCAGGTGGTGGCGAGCTCGGCGGGGTCGTCGATCAGCACGCCGCTCATGCCGTCGACGATCGAGTCCTGCAGGCCGGGCACGCGGAACGCCAGGGAGGGCACCCCGTAGGCCGCGGCCTCGGTGATGACCAGGCCCCAGCCCTCGTGGCTGGCCGGGTGGACCATGAGCCAGGCGGCGCCGAGCAGGTCGGCCTTCTCTTGGTCGGAGATGCGGCCGACGACCTCGACGCCCGGCCCTGCCATCTCGGCGAGGCGCTCGCGCTCGGGACCCTCGCCGGCGATGACGAGGCGTCCGCCGACCTCGGGGTAGATCTGGTTGAAGGCCTCGATGGCCAGGTCGAAGCGCTTGTGGGGCACGAGGCGGCCGAGGCTGACGAAGAGCGGCTCGGGGCCTTCGGTGCCCGGAGCGTCGGGGATCTCGGTGCCGTTGATGATGATCCGGATGCGGTCCCGGTCGACGCCCATGGACTCGAGGACGTCCGCGGTCGACGGCGACACGGCGACGAAGAGCCGGTTGGCGTAGACGCGGGGGAACAGCTTGAGCTCCTGGGCCTCGCCGATCATCGCGATCGGCAGCGGGAACCACTGGCGCCACTGCTCGGTGTGGATGTGGTTCACCAGCGCGATGGAGGCCTTGCGGCGCCACAGCGGCGTGTAGAAGGACACGCCGTTGGCGACGTCGACGATCAGGTCGACGTCGCGGTGGTGGCGCAGGTAGGCGAAGGGCGCGCGCAGGTACTGGTCCACGGTGCCGCCGTTGGGCCGGACCGGGTACGGGTGCCCGGGCTGGATCGGGTTGGCGCACAGCAGGGTCACCTCGTGCCCGCGCTCGGTGAGGCCGGTGCAGAGGTGGTCGATCAGGACCTCTGAGCCGCCCGCAAGCTCGTTGGCCAGGTCGCGCCAGGCAGCGATGAGGATCTTCATGCCGTTGCGAACACTAGCGTGGCGCTGCTGGCGCTTCTCTGGGAGCCGGCCGCGCTGATGCCACCGAATCCCGCCACCCGCCCCGCCTCAGATCCCGCCGTCGGTCGCGCTGCCGTGCCGGGGTGGTGGCCGTGGGGCGTCGGGCTCCTGCTCGGGCTGGTCGTGATCGGGCCTGGGCTAGGAGGAGGCTCGCTGCTGAGCCTGGACCTGATGGTCACGCCGTCGATCCCGGTGCCGAACGGGTTGTTCGGCCTGGGCCCGTCGCTGTCCCAGCGGGTGCCGCTGTTCGGGCTGCTCGCGGCGGGGTCGGCGCTGGTCGGTGGGCCGGTGGCGACCAAGGCGTTCCTGGTGGCGTGCACGGCGGCGGGGTTCGCTGGCGCGGCCCGCCTAGCGAGGCTGCTCGGCACCTCGGAGGCGCCGGTGGGCGTGGTGGGCCAGCTGGCCGCCGGGCTGCTCTGGGCTGGTGGCCCCTACGCCTTGACCCGGATCGGGGTGGGGCACGTCAACCTCGTGTGGGCGGTGGCGGTGCTGCCGTGGGCGCTGCCCCGGCTGTGCCGCCCGGCGGACCACCTGCCGTCGACGTTCCTGGCCTCGTTCCTGCTGGCGATGGGTGGGCCAGGTGGCGGCACGTTGGGTCTGACGATCGCGGGGGTCGGCCTGGTGCTGCAGCCGGCTCCCCGCCGGTGGCTGCGGCCGATCGGTGCCGTGCTGGCCCCCCACGCCAGGTGGGTGGCGCCCACGGCGGTGCTGCTGTGGGCGGGCGCAGGGGTCAACGGCGCGGGCCGCTTCTCGACGGTGGCCCGGGGGCTGTGGGGGTGGCCATCGCTGGCGGCGGGCGGTGGCTTCTGGCGGTCGGACTACCAGGTCGCGGCGCACGGTCCGCTGGGCGCCCTCGCTGGCGCCGTGCTGTTGGCGCTGGCGGTCGTGGGCGCCCGGCGGGTGGTGGCCGACGCCGGGTGGCGGTCGTGGCAGGGGGCGGCGACGGCGTCGGCGATCCTCGGGCTGGTGCTCGCTGCGGCGAGCGCGCTGCCCGGGGTGCGCGTGGCCTACGACGCGCTGAGCGAGCTGCCGTTCGGGGCGCCGCTGCGGGAGAGCCAGCGCTTCGCCGCGCTGTGGCTGGTCTGGGCTGCGCCGGTCGTCGTGGTCGGGGCGGGGTCCTTGGCGGGCCGGCTGGCCTCGCCGGCGGCGCGGCGGGCCCTCGTCGCGGTCCCGCTGCTGGTGGCGCTGGCGGTGTCGGTGCCCGGGTGGTGGGGGGTCGGCGGGCGCCTGGAGCCGGTCGAGTACCCGCAGGGCTGGGCGGCGGCCCGCATCCTGGTCTCGATGTCGCCGGGCCCGGTGGTGGCCCTGCCGTGGAGCGAGTACCCGCAGCTCTCGTTCGCTGGCGGGCGCCAGGCGTTCAACCCGCTGCCGGACTACCTGGGCGGCGATGTGATCAGCAGCTACGACCCGCTGTTCTCCGGCGGGCCCGGGCGCCAGGAGCAGGTCGATCCCCGGGCCGAGCAGGTCGATCGGATCGTGCGGCGCCTGCGCCGGGGCGAGCACGTGTCGGCCCGGTTGCGCGCCCTTGGGGTGCGGTGGGTGGTCCTGGCCCACGAGCGCTCGTTCGAGGACTACGGGGCCCTGGCCACGGACCCTGGCCTGCGGCGACGCTCCCTGTCGCCCGAGGCCGACGCCTACGAGGTGCGGGGCTGGCGCGGGCCGGCGGTGGCCGCCGACGGGTCGACCCACGACGTCCGCCGGCCGGTGCCGCCGGTCCTGGCCACGGATGCGCCGGCGGGGTCGGTGCTGGACGTGGCTGGCGCGCCAGGGTGGGTGCAGGGGTGGGGCCGGGCGGCCCGGGTGACCGCCGACGGGCGCCTGCAGACCACCGGGACCGGCACGTTGTGGTTCTGGCCGGCACCGCTGCTCGTGGCCCTGGACCTTGCCCTGCTGGGAGGCGCGATCTGGGCGATCCGCTCACGGCGCCGAGACTTCGGCCGAATACTTGCTCCACGTGCACCGCGCGGCTAGGTTCGCGGTCACATTTGCGGGATAGCCCTGCGCAGAGAGGGTGGAAGGGTAATCAACATGATCCGACGGAAGCTGATGGTCGCTGCGCTCTTCGGAACGCTCCTCACCTTCGGTGGGTCGGCAGCGGCGAACGCTGCGGACTGTGGCTACGGGGGCTGCCCCGTGACCACCACCAAGGCCACCACCACCACGCAGGCCGAGATCCCGACCATCACCGTGGTCCGGGGCGAGACGGTCGACGTCTCCGGTGAGGGCTGCGCCCCCGGCGCCGAGGTCACCGTGACCTTCGACGACGGCACCGTGCTCGGCACCTTCACCGCCGACGAGAACGGTGACTTCACCACCACGATCACCATCCCCAAGGATGCGACCCTCGGCGTCCACCTCGTCACCGCCACCTGCGGCGACGTGGAGCAGTTCATCAACGTGAACGTGCTCGCCGAGAACGTCGACAACGTCGACAACGGCACCCTGGCTCGCACCGGCTCGTCGAACACCGGCCCGCTGGTCGGCATCGGCGCTGCGGCCATCGTGCTCGGCGGCGCCTTCCTGTACGGCGCCCGCCGTCCCCGCCAGGCCTGACCTGCGCACACCCTGAACTTCCCGCTCTGACAGCGACCCCGCCTTCTTGGGCGGGGTCGCTGCGCGTCTAGGGTGCGATGATGCTCTCCACCCTCTCGACGATCCTTGCCAGCGGCCCCTGGAAGCCCGAGTGGTGGCTGGAGAAGGCGGGTGCCAGCGCCTTCTGGGTGATCACGGCGATCATCTTCGCCGAGTCGGGCTTGTTCTTCGGCTTCTTCCTGCCGGGCGATTCGCTGCTGTTCCTGGCCGGGTTCATGACCTCGTCGGGGGCCGATGCGTTCACCCAGCCGGGTGCGTCGGGCGAGGCGCTGCGGGCCGTGTACGAGGGCATGCCGCCGCTGCTGGTGATGCTGCCGGTGTTCTTCGTGGCAGCGGTGCTCGGCGACCAGGTCGGCTACTGGTTCGGCAAGAAGGTGGGCCCGGCGATCTTCACCCGGGAGGACAGCCGGTTCTTCAAGCAGAGCCACGTCCGCAAGGCGCACGCGTTCTTCGAGAAGTACGGGCCCAAGACGATCTTCATCGCCCGGTTCGTGCCGATCGTGCGCACCTTCGCCCCGATCGTGGCCGGCGTGGGCGAGATGAAGTACCGGACGTTCCTGCGCTGGAACGTGCTGGGGGCGTTCGCCTGGGCGGTGGGCATCACGTCGCTCGGTGCCTTGCTCGGCAACGTGGGCGTCGTCCGGGACCACATCGAGATCGCGATCCTGGGGATCGTGGGGATCTCGCTGCTCCCGGTGTTCATCGAACTGTGGCGGAGCCGCAAGCACGGCGACCACATCGAGGACGTGCTGGGCCTGGATGACCACGGTGGCGCCGCCTGAGGCCGTCTCCGCACGGCGCTCGAGGTCGGTAGCGTGAGGGCGTGCAGGTGTTGAACGAGGCGGCCAGGGCCGCGATCGAGGCGGGGAACATGGCCACGTTGGCCACGGTGGGGCGCGACGGCGCGCCCCAGCTGTCCATGGTCTGGGTCGGCCTCGATGGCGATGACCTCGTCGTGGGCCACCTGGGGGCCGGGGCGAAGGTGCGCAACGTCGCGGCCGATGGGCGGGTGGCGCTCACCATGCTGACGGGTGGGGCGAACCCGGTGGGGCTCCACCACTACCTGATCATCAAGGGCACGGCGACGGTCGAGCAGGGTGGTGCCCCGGAGCTGCTGCACCGCCTGGCCCAGGTCTACGTGGGGCCCGGGACCAAGTTCCCACCGATGGACGATCCGCCCGAGGGCCACGTCATCCGCATCACGCCGACCAACGTCGGCGGCGTGGGCCCCTGGTCCGACTGAGGGCCCCGCACCTCGCAGGGCGACGGCTCGCCGCTGATTGCTGTGTCGTCGGCGAGGTGTCCGCATCGGCGACGAATCGTCGAGGATTCGTCGCCCGGTGGCGGACGCAAGGACGGTGCGCAGGTGCGGATGGGCACGCGGGCACGCCTCCGGACGCGGCGATTGCCAACGGCGGATGCCACGACGCGACGAATCGTCGACGAATCGATGCTGACGTGGTCCGATCCTGCCCTCGGGTTCCGGGTGGTACCGGTCAGCACGCCCCTGGCCTGGGCCGCAGGCTGCGATTCGTCGACGTCCGGCTCACCGACTTCCGATTCGTGGACCTGCGATTCGTGGACCTGCGATTCGTCGACGTCCGATTCGTCGACCGGCGGTTCGTCGCATCGACGAATCCACGGGGCGGGCGACCGGGCCCTCCCCAGAACGCCAACGGGGCGGGGCCAGGGCCGCCTGAGCGACCGTGGCCCCGCCCCGTCGGGACGTGCGTCGTTGCCGGTCAGCCGGCGGCGGCCACCTCGGCCTCGGCGGACAGGGCCGCCCGCTCGCCCGACTTCTTCGAGTAGGCGATGGCGCCGACCACCACGACGGCGGCGATGATGGCGATCACGATCGCGGCCGCCTTCGGGGCCTGGTTGACCACGATGATCCGGTCCTGGAGCTGGAACAGCTTGTCGTTGTTGTACAGCTTGATGATCGCCGGGAGGATCAGCAGCGACACCAGGTTCATCACCTTGATCAGCGGGTTCAGGGCGGGGCCGGCGGTGTCCTTGAACGGATCGCCGACGGTGTCGCCGATCACGGCCGCCTTGTGGCCCTCGGAGCCCTTGCCGCCCTCAGCGCCGTCCTCGATGTACTTCTTGGCGTTGTCCCAGGCGCCGCCCGAGTTCGACAGGAAGTTGGCCATCAGCTGGCCGACCACGATGACGCTCGCCAGGAAGGCGCCGAGCGAGATGGGGCCGAGGCCGAAGCCGATGATCACCGGGGCCAGCACGGCGATGACCGCCGGGGTGGCCAGCTCGCGGAGCGAGGCGGCGGTGCAGATGTCGATGGCGGGGCCGTAGTCGGCCTTCTTCTCGCCGCTCATGATCTTGCCGTCCGCGAACTGGCGGCGGACCTCCTGGACCACCACGCCGGCGGTGCGGGACACGGCGCGGATGGCGAGCGAGGAGAAGATGAAGGCGATCGAGCCGCCGATGAGCAGGCCGATGAACACCTTGGGGTCGGCCACGTTGATGGGGAACGACCGGTCACCCAGGTCGACGCCGATCTGCTCGATGATCGTCTCGCCGTACGAGGCGAACAGGGCGACGGCGGCGATCACGGCGGAGCCGATGGCGAAGCCCTTGGTCACGGCCTTGGTGGTGTTGCCGACCGCGTCGAGCGCCACCATGATCCGCTCCGGCTCGCCCTCGAAGTTGCCCGACATCTCGGCGATGCCCGCCGCGTTGTCAGCCACCGGGCCGAAGGTGTCCTCGGCGACGATGATGCCGGTGGTGGACAGCATGCCGATGCCGGCCAGGGCCACCAGGTACACCGAGAACTTGAACGAGCCGCCGCCGAGGGCGACCGCAGCGCCGATGGCCACGGCCACCGCGATGAGGGCCCACACGGCCGACTCGAGGCCGAGGCTGATGCCCTCGAGCACCGTGGTCGCCGGGCCGGTGCGGGTCGCCTTGGCGATGTCCTGGACCGGCTTGGTGGTGGTCGAGGTGAAGTAGGCGGTGATCTTGGAGGCAGCGAACCCGAGCACCACGCCGACCAGCACGGCGCCGAACATGCGGCCGCCAGGGTTCGACACGAGCAGCTCGCCGCCGCCCTTGGCCTTCGGGTTGCCCACGTAGCCGAACGCCAGCGCCGCCGCGCCCACGATGGCCAGCGCCTGGGCGACGCCGATGCCACGGTTGATCGCCTTCAGGGCGTCGGACTCGCCCGGGCGGGCCCGCACCATGTAGATGCCGATGATCGAGGCCACCAGGCCCAGGGCCATGACGGCCACCGGGAACACGAGGCCCTTGGCCGCATCGGCCGGGCCGACGCCGATGGCGGTGAAGGCGGAGACGCCGAGGATGATCGACGCCACCAGGGTCACGCCGAAGGACTCGAAGAGGTCCGAGGCCATGCCGGCGCAGTCACCCACGTTGTCGCCCACGTTGTCGGCGATGGTGGCCGGGTTGCGGGGGTCGTCCTCGGGGATGCCCGCCTCGACCTTGCCCACCAGGTCGGCGCCCACGTCGGCCGCCTTGGTGAAGATGCCGCCACCGACCCGAAGGAACAGGGCCAGGAGCGAGCCGCCGAAGCCGAAGCCGACCAGGATGGCCGAGCTCGTGTTCTGGAAGATCAGGATGATGGTGGTGGCGCCAAGCAGGCCCAGGCCCGCCGTGGCCAGGCCCACCGAGCCGCCGGTGCGGATGGCGACCTTCAGGGCGCCGGGGTAGTCGCTCTTGGTGGCGGCCGCCGTGGTGCGGATGTTGCCGCGGGTGGCCAGCCACATGCCGAGGAAGCCGATGGCGCCCGAGAAGGTGGCGCCGAAGATGAACGCCAGCGTCCGGTACAGGCCCGACTGGGCGAAGCTCAGGGCGACCACGCTGTTGTTCTTCACGATCTCCGCAGAGGTGAAGAACACGACGAAGCACAGTGGGATGACGATCAGGATGATCGTGCGGAACTGGCGGGTGATGTAGGCCATCGCACCCTCCTGCACCGCGCCGGCGATCTCCTGCATCTCCGGCGTGCCGTCCTCAAGGAGTTGAGGACGCCCCGCATCAGGACGAAGCCCACCCCGAGCGCCACCAGGGCGATCCCGAGGGACATGAGCAGGAGGGCCTTATCGGTCCCTCCCAGGATGAAGAACTGGTAGCCGCCTTCGGCTGCGAGCAGGTGCACCGTGGATCCTTCGTCGGGTCAGGTGGTACGGAAGCGTCGTCCGAGCAGCCGCGTCGCACCGCCGAGGGGCGGTGCGGGGCGCGGGAAACCGCCCGGAGGACGGGACTTGGCTACTACGCGTGACGGTCCTTGTGCAAGATGGCACAAGGGTTCACGGCGTGTCAGGAGGCGTTCAGCCAGTCCACCGTCGACTGCTCACGCGCGGAGCGCGGCCACCTCTGACGCGGCCTGCTCGCCGGTGCGCACCGCGCCCTCCATGTAGCCGTTCCACACCGGCGAGCACTCGGCCCCCGCCCAGTGGATCCGGCCGATCGGCTCGCGCAGCGCCCGCCCGTAGGAGGTCCACACGCCGGGCGTGAAGTGGGCGCCGTAGCAGCCTCGGCTGAACTCCTCGGCCATCCAGTCCCGCTCCACGAACTCGATCGGCGTCGCCGCCTCGGGCCCGAAGTACCGCACGAAGCAGTCGATGGCGGCAGCCCGCCGCTCCTCGGGAGACCGTCGAGCCATCTCCCGGCCGTCGTCGGCCTCCATGAAGCCCATCAGGATGCCGGGCGTCCCCGACGGCGGCGAGTTGTCGAACGTGACCTTCACCGGCCCCTCGTCCGATGCCGCTTGCCCGTTGAGCCCCTGGCGACGCCAGAACGGCTCCGGGTAGATGGCGTACAGCTTGATGACCGACCCCGCGGGCAGCCGCTGGGTCAGCTGGTCCCGCCACGACGGCAGGACCGGGTCGTAGTCGAGCCGGCCGGCCAGGGTGGGCGGCAGGGTCACGATCACGTGGGAGCCACGGTGCACCTCGCCGTCGCGCAGCACCACCAGCACGCCATCGTCGTCCTGGCGGACCTCCCGCACCGGCCGCCCGAGGTGCACCCGGTCGCCGAGCTCGGCCGCCATCGCCTCGCTGATCTTGATCGACCCGCCCACGATCCGATCCTGCTGCGCACCCCGGTCCACCGACAGGAGCGTCTCGAGGTCCGTCCCGGAGTGGGCGTAGAACAGGGCGTGCAGCGCGGACAGGTCGGTCGACTCGGCGGAGAACACCGCCTCGCATGCGATCCGGAAGTACGCCCGACCGGTCGGCGTGCGCAGGTTGCGGCGGATCCACGTCTCGAACGTCTGCCCGTCGAGCTGGCGGGCCTTGGCCGACTCCCACGGCCGCTCCAGCGGGATGGTCGAGGCCAGCTTGGTGAACCGGGCCAGGCCCTGCCCCAGGTCGGCGATCGCGAACGGGTTGATCTTGGGGATCGCGCCACGGTGGCTCTTCATGCGGCTCGTCTTGCCGCCCAGCTGCACCACCAGCTCGCCCTCGTTGTGGGTGGCGAAGGTCTCCAGGCCGAGCTCGGCGATCAGCTCGTACATGCGGGTCTGGGTCGGGCCGACCCACTGCCCGCCGAGCTCGATCGGCGTGCCGTCGGCGGTGGTGCCGCCCTCGGTGCGCCCGCCCACCCGGTCGCGGCCCTCGAGCACCACGACCTCGTGCCCCAGTGCCACCAGGCGGCGTGCGGCGCTGAGCCCGGCGAGGCCGGCCCCGACGACGATGACCGGATGATCAGAAGGTGAAGCGGTCACGTCGGTGCTCCTGCGGCTCGGGAGAAGGCGGCCCACTGGGTGCGGACCCAGCGGGGACGGGTGTCGGGGAGCTCGGCGGCGTCGAGCTCGGCAGCCCAGCGGTCCTCCACGATCGCCGCCTGGGCGAACGCCTCGTGGCTCGACGGCGGGGACGACAGCCAGGACCGCTCGAGCCGGTCCCGCTCCGGGCCCAGCCGAGCCGAGGCGGCCAGTGGATCGCGCAGCCAGGCCCGGTGCACCCGCTCGTGCGCCCACCACGTGGTGGCGGCGTCCCACCGGTTCGTCGGCGCCGGGCCCAGGTCCACGGGCTCGTCGACCGCGACCGGCTTGAAGATCGACGTGCACGGCCCGCTCGTGGCCGTCGCCCAGTGCTGCACCCCGCCGCGGAGGTCCGCCACCCACGACGCCGTCGACTGGCTGGATGCGACGGTGCCACCGCCGTGCACGCAGGCTGCCGTCAGCCCGCCGTGCAGCGGCGACCACGACGGCACCCCGGAGGGCCCGTGGTCGCGCAGGGCGGCCATCAGCTCGGCCGGTGCCGTGGCCGCCTCGGCCGCCGGCTGGGTCCGGGCCCGGCGGGTGGCGCACGCCACCACCGAGCTACGGAGGGGATCACGGTGGGCGGAGGCGAACGGCTCGATCGTCAGCCCGTTCGAGATTGAGCGGCCCCGGCCGCGGACCACCTCCGACGCCCACGAGCGTCCAGCGGTCTCCAGCACGATCGCGCCGGCAGGGTCGGCCACCAGGAAGCTGTTGTGGTACCGGAGCTTCGGATGGTCGTGGCTGCACGGCCCGCCCTGCCCGTGCCGCTCGAGCAGCTCGACGATGACGGCGACGGCCGTCTCGGCCGTGGTGGCCCGCTCGAGGGCCAGGCGCAGCAGGTCCATCCCCAGCAGGGCATCGGGCGCCGGTCGACCGCCGGGGCGCTGCTCGCGCGCCAGCTCCTTCGTGAACACGGCCTCGTTGCCGATCACCACGCCGTGCTCGTTGGCCCCGATCTCGGCGCCCCACATCCACCACGGCTGGGACAGGAGCACGGCGTGGGTGCGGGCCACCTGCGGGATCGACCTCCAGGTGCAGGCGACCTCGGTGCCGGCTGCGTGGTCCGCCGCCGGCACCCATCGCAGCCACTGCGCCTCGTTGGGGTCCCGATCGCTGTTCTTGGCGAAGAGCACCCCGTCGTCGGTCAGCGAGACGAGCGTGTCGCACATGGCGCCGGCCCCGTCAGCTGCCGGTGCCCATGGCGGCAGCCTGGGCCTTGGCCTGGCGGACGATGTCGCCCATCGTCAGGTTGACGTCCACCAGGTGCAGGCCCCACTCGGGGGTGAGGTCGCCGGGGATGTCGTCCGCTCGGGGCCCGTCGCCGGGCTGCACGGTGGCCTCCAGGTAGTTGAACCCGTCGGCCTCCTTGCACTCGCCGCGCACGAGGTCGGTCAGGTGCACGAACGGGGTCGTGACGTTGCCGGCCGACGCGTCGAGCCAGGCGGTCTGCTTGCCCTTGGTGTCGCCGCCCCGGCTCATCATGGTGGCGCCCCGCGTGGTGGGGAAGTAGCCGTCGAGGTCCGCCGAGCCGCCGCCGAACGGCCGGGCTCACGCACCCGGCCACCTCGCCGGCGCCCGCACCCCGGGGCTTGCCGAAGAACGAGTTGGCCGGGGGAGGCGCCGTGCTGCGGAACGTGGCCCAGGTGGCCACGCAGCCGGGCTGGCCGTCCTTCG
This sequence comes from Acidimicrobiales bacterium, assembly GCA_046331115.1. Taxonomy (GTDB): domain Bacteria; phylum Actinomycetota; class Acidimicrobiia; order Acidimicrobiales; family Iamiaceae; genus Aquihabitans. Next base: position 34,482 of record JAXLRJ010000008.1, on the reverse strand, counting down.
TGCACAGCGGCACGTGCTGGAAGTCCCCGCCCACGTCCTTGCCCTCGGGCACCGCGACCGAGCCGCCGGCGAGGTAGGCACCCACCAGCACCTTGCGCACGTCGGCGTGCGGGTCGATCTCGTTGGCGATCAGCTCGTTCAGCATCCCGCTGCCCTGCGAGTGGCCGATCAGCAGCACCGGCCGCCCGCCGTTGTCCTCGGCCATGTAGGTCTTCCAGGCGTCGAGCACATCGTCGTAGGGCATGGCCCGGAACTTGTCGAGCTCCTCGCGGCTGAACTGCGTGCCGTCACCGCTGATGGCGCCGGCCAGCCCGGCCAGGGTGATCTGGCGGTACACCGGGGCGAAGAGCCGGCACTCAGACTGCAGGCGGGCGGCCTGGTTCAGGGTGACCCAGCCCTCCTCGTCGTCGGAGGCCTTCCAGTCGCTGTTGAGCCCGGCGTCGCGCGAGATCGTGGGGTACACGTAGAAGCAGTCGAAGCCCGGGTCCTTCGCCTTCTCGAACGGCTCGACGGTGGTGGTGCCGTCGGCGTCGATCCGGGTGGCGTCGAGCGACTCGTCGCAGATGTCGTCCTGGTCCGGTCGGCACACCCAGTGCGACGGGTCGTCGTAGCTCTTGGACTCGTAGCCGGCGTAGCGGGCGAGCGCCTTGCCCGACCCCGACCCAGCCCCCGAGCTCGACGACCCCGACGTCGCGCCCGCGCTGGTGGTCGTGGTCTTGGGTGAGGTGGTGCTGGCCCCGTCGGAGCTGCTCGACGAGCAGGCGGCCAGCACGAGGGCGAGCGCGACGATGGCGGCCGCGAGGGCCGCCATCGGTCGAGGAGTGGTGGTGGAGCGACGCATCGCTCCGGAACGTACCGCCTAGGGACGGCTGAGGAGCTTGCGGTTGGCGAACTTCGCCTTCAGGTAGTCCCGGTTCATCAGGGCGATGAAGTCGATCGAGATCTCCTTCGGGCACGCCTCCTGGCACTCGCCGTGGTTGGTGCACGAGCCGAAGAACGACTCCATGGTGTCGACCATGGCCTCCACCCGGCGGTAGCGCTCCGCCTGGCCCTGGGGCAGCAGGTTGAGGTGGCTGACCTTGGCCGAGGTGAACAGGTTGGCGGCGGAGTTCGGGCACGCGGCCACGCAGGCGCCGCAGCCGATGCAGGCGGCCGCGTCCATGGCGGCGTCGGCCACCGGCTTCGGGATCGGGATCAGGTTGGCGTCCGGTGCGCCGCCGGTCTCGGCGGTGATGAACCCGCCGCTCTCGACGATGCGGTCGAACGCGGACCGGTCGACCATCAGGTCCTTCACGATCGGGAACGCGGTGGCCCGCCAGGGCTCGATCACGATCTCGTCGCCGTCGGCGAACTTGCGCATGTGCAGCTGGCAGGTGGCCGTGCCCTTCTGGGGGCCGTGGGCCTGGCCGTTGATCATCAGCGAGCACGTGCCGCAGATGCCCTCGCGGCAGTCGTGGTCGAAGACGATGGCCTCCTTGCCGTCCGCGATGAGGCGCTCGTTGACCAGGTCGAGCATCTCGAGGAACGACATCTCGTCCTTGATGCCTGGGGCGTCGATGACCTCGAACGAGCCGGCGGCGTCGGGGCCGGCCTGGCGCCAGACCTTGAGCGTGACGTTGAGTTCCTTCACTTGTAGCTCCGGACGGCGAGGTGGACGTTCTCGAACTCGAGGGGCTCCACGTTGCGGATGGGCTTGGTGGCGTCGCCGCTCCACTCCCAGGCGGCGACGTGGGCGAAGTTCTCGTCGTCGCGCTGCGCCTCGCCCTCCTCCGTCTGGTGCTCGGCGCGGAAGTGGCCGCCGCAGGACTCCTCGCGGGTGAGCGCGTCCAGGCACATCACCTGGGCGAGCTCGAAGAAGTCATCGACGCGCCCGGCCTTCTCGAGGGTCTGGTTGGTGGAGGCGCCGTCGCCGGTGACGCGGAGGTCCTTGCGGAACTCCTCGTGCAGCGCCGGGATCTCGGTGAGCGCCTTGGTGAGGCTCTCCTTGGTCCGCTCCATGCCGCAGTTCTCCAGCATGATCTTGCCGAGCTCCATGTGGAACGAGTCCGGCGAGCGGGTGCCGCCGATGCTCAGGTACTGGGTGAAGCGGTCGGTGGCGGCGGCCTCGGCGGCCTTGAACTCCGGGTGGTCCGTGGGGATCGGCTGGGTGCCGAGCTTCGGGGCCAGGTAGTTGCTGATGGTGTTCGGCAGCACGAAGTACCCGTCGGCCAGGCCCTGCATGAGGGCCGAGGCGCCGAGGCGGTTGGCCCCGTGGTCCGAGAAGTTGGCTTCGCCGGTGGCGTACAGGCCGGGGATGGTGGTCATCAGCTCGTAGTCCACCCAGAGGCCGCCCATCGTGTAGTGCGGCGCCGGGTAGATGCGCATCGGGACCTTGTACGGCGACTCGTCGGTGATCCGCTCGTACATCTCGAAGAGGTTGCCGTAGCGCTCCTCGATGGTCTTCTCGCCGAGTCGGCCGATGGCCTCGGAGAAGTCCAGGTACACGCCGTTCTTCAGCGGGCCGACGCCCTTGCCGGCGGCCACCTCGACCAGCGCGGCGCGGCTGGCGATGTCTCGGGGCGCCAGGTTGCCGAAGCTCGGGTAGCGGCGCTCCAGGTAGTAGTCCCGGTCCTCCTCGGGGATCTGGTCCGGCGGCCGGTTGTCATCGGCGCGCTTGGGCACCCAGATCCGGCCGTCGTTGCGGAGCGACTCGGACATGAGGGTGAGCTTCGACTGGAAGTCGTCGCTCTGGGGGATGCAGGTCGGGTGGATCTGCGTGTAGCAGGGGTTGGCGAACGCGGCGCCCCGCCGGTGGGCCCGCCACGCCGCCGTGACGTTGCACGTCATGGCGTTCGTGGAGAGGAAGAACACGTTCGAGTAGCCGCCGGTGGCCAGCACCACGGCGTGGGCCGAGTGGCTGGTGAGCTGGCCGGTGAGCAGGTCTCGCACGACGATGCCGGCGGCCTGGCCGTCGACCACGACCACGTCCACCAGCTCGGTCCGGTTGTAGAGGGCCACGTTGCCGAGGCCGATCTGGCGGGCGAGCTGCTGGTAGGCGCCGAGCAGGAGCTGCTGGCCGGTCTGGCCCCGGGCGTAGAAGGTGCGGGAGACCTGGGCGCCGCCGAAGGAGCGGTTGTCGAGCAGGCCGCCGTACTCCCGGGCGAAGGGCACGCCCTGGGCGGTCATCTGGTCGATGATGTTCACCGACTCCTCGGCCAGGCGGTACACGTTGGCCTCACGAGCCCGGAAGTCGCCGCCCTTCACCGTGTCGTAGAAGAGGCGGTAGATCGAGTCGCCGTCGCCCTTGTAGTTCTTGGCGGCGTTGATGCCGCCCTGGGCGGCGATCGAGTGGGCCCGGCGGGGCGAGTCGTGGAAGGTGAAGGCCTTCACGCGGTAGCCCTGCTCGCCGAGCGTGGCCGCGGCGGAGGCGCCGGCGAGGCCGGTGCCCACCACGATGACCTCGTACTTGCGGCGGTTGGCCGGGTTCACCAGCTTCCGCTCGAACTTGTAGTTGGTCCACTTCTCGGCGATGGGACCGTCGGGGATCTTCGAGTTCAGCTCCACGTGATCTCCTTCAGCCCACGATGCCGAGCTGCACGGCGATCGGGAACGAGCAGTTGCCCACGACGATGATCGCGGCGAAGGCGGCGGCGAAGTTGCGGCGCCACTTGTTGAAGCGGGGGCTGTTCCAGCCCATGGACTGGAAGAGGCTCCACGCGCCGTGGAACAGGTGGACGCCCAGGGCGAGGTTGGCGACCACGTAGAGGACGGCCACGCCGACCCGGCTGAAGCTCACCACCACGTTGTGGTACACCGCGCCCTCGACGAAGTCCGGGTTGGCCCAGCCCCAGGTGAGGTCGGCCAGGTGCCAGATCAGGAAGAGGAAGACGATGATGCCGGTCCAGCGCATGGTGCGGCTGGCGAAGTTGGCGGCGATGTAGTCCCGCTTGCTCTGGTAGGTGGTGATCCGCGCCCGCTGGTTCATCCGGGTCAGCGAGTACGCCGAGTGGATGTGCAGCACCACGGCGGTGAGCAGGCCGGCCCGCATCAGCCAGAGGGCGACGCCCTTCGGCAGGATCGGGTACCCGAGCTTGCGCAGGAACGCGGCGTAGTGGTCGTAGTCGACCGGCCCCATGTACATCTTCAGGTTGCCCACCATGTGGGCGAACACGAAGCCCATCAGCATGATGCCCGTGAGCGCCATCACGTACTTCTTGCCGAGGGCGGATCGGTAGATCTCCACGAAGAACGGAGCCTTGCGCTTGGCGCGTGGCGTGCCGCTCGCGGGACCTCGCGCAACGGTTGTCGTAGCCATCGGCGCCGACGCTACCCCTGGGCCGTCCCCGTGCGACAAACCGCAGGCGCCACCTAGGAAGTGCAGTTCAGGGGCGCGATGCGACTCATGAGCATGTCGACGCACGGGCGGCTCGCGCGGCAGGGTGCACCGATGGAAGGTCAACTCCAAGTGGTAGTGGGAGCCAACCTCCGACGGTTGCGGCGGCAGATGGGGCATTCGCAGGAATCGTTCGGCGAGCACGTTGGCTGGCATCGAACGTTCGTGGGCGCGGTCGAGCGGGGGGAGCGCAACCTCACCCTTCGCACGGTCGAGCGCCTCGCCGCCCAGCTCAAGGTGCATCCGCTCACCTTGCTGTTCGACGGCGTGGCGGTCTTCCAACCGGTCGAGCCGAAGGGCCTGAGCGACCGCCAGGTCACCTTCGCCGCGGACCAGGGGCCCGGTGCGGCCCGCAACGGCGCCGCACCTCCCGGGCGGCGGCCCGCCGGCCGCAGACCTGACCTGTCGGTGCCCTGCGCATGCTGGGGGCATGGACCGGTGGAACCCGTGGCGCGCCCTGCGCCACACCAACGTGGAGCTGTGGTTCGCGGACCTCGGCGGCGATCGGGGGCGCTGGGTGCGCGGCCCGACCGGCGACGAGATCCTCCTGGACCACGGGCTCGACCGGCGCGCCCGCCGGGAGGTCCTGGCCCACGAGCTCGTCCACGTCGAGCGCGGCATCGGCTGGCCCGACGCCACCGCCGCCACGATGCAGCTGGAGGAGGAGCGGGTGTGGCGCGCTGCGCTGGTGCGCCTGGCGCCGCCCGAGCAGGTGCAGGCGTTCGTGCGGGCGCGGGCCACGGTCGGTCCGGTCACCCTGCAGGACCTGGCCGACGAGTTCGACCTCAGCGCGGAGGCCGCACGGCGCCTGGTGGCGCTGCTCGCGGTGCGGGAGGTCGTCCTGGCGTCCTAGTGGGCGACGATGCGGGCCTGGTCCGTCCGCAGGACCGGGCCGTCGATCCCGTCGCCCACCAGCTCCAGCTCGAGCTCGATCGGGCCGGGGGCATCGGGCACCTCGACCTGGAGCGTGCCCACCCGCGCCACGGTGTCGGCGGCCACAGCGCCGCCGAAGCGCCAGCGCTGCTCGCCGCCCTCCCAGCGGAGCCGGGCGCGCACCTCGAGCTGCTCGACGGGGTGGCGCAGGTCGTTGACCACGTGCACGTCGAGGGCGAGGGCTTCGCCCACGAGTGCCTCAGCGGGCAGGCGGTCCGCCACCACGATCACCGGGCGGCAAGCATCGGCCAGCGCCGCGTAGGCGAGCTTCGGCACCCGCTCGTGGTCGAGCAGGGACCACGAGATGGCGGGGTGGCCGTCGGCCAGCAGGAACACGGCGAACCCGCCGGTGGGCCGGTACTTGAGGCGCCGCAGCGCCTCGACCTGGTGGCGCACGACCGAGGCCTGGTACGCCTGCGTCGCCTGCCGCCAGGCCTCGAAGGTCGGGTGGTCGGCGGCCGGCACCCGCCGGTCGAAGATCGTGGCCTGCATCCCGTGCACGGTGGCCAGCCGCTCCCAGTCCAGGCCGGGCCAGTCCTCGGGCTCGGCGAAGGCGGCGGACTCGGGCACGGCCTGGGCCCCGAGCTCGGACACGAACCGCACCATCCGGGGAATCGTGCGAGCCAGCCCGGCCAGGTCCCGCTCGTCGCCGTGGTTCCAGCCGAACGACAGGTGGCTGTCGGTGCCGTCGAGCTGGGGCGGGTGGGGGAGCACGCCCGAGTGGGCGATCACCGGGCGGCTCGGGTCCGCCTTCTCGATGGCCCGCTTCACCGTCCGGTCCAGGATCGAGCGGTTCCACGACGGCAGCTCCTGGGCCAGGAGGAACCGGGCCGGGGTGGTGTGCTCGTCGGGCCCGGCGGACAGGTCGCGCTCGATGGTGAACGGCTCGTCGTGGGCGCACCAGATGGCCACCGACGGGTGGTGGGCGAGCAGGTCCACGGCCTCGCGGGCCTGGCGCTGGGCCTGCTTGCGGATGGTGCGGGCATAGCCCCGGTGGAGGGGGAAGTCCTGCCACACCACCATGCCGAGCTCGTCGGCGGCGTCGTAGAGCTCGGGTCGGCTGATGTGGGCGTGGACGCGGAGCAGGTCGAGGCCGGCGTCGCGGGCGAGGGCCACGTCTCGGTGCAGCTCGTCGGGCGTCGCCTCGGCCAGCGCCATCCGGGTGGGGCCGAGGTCCGCGCCCTTCAGGAAGAGGCGCTCGCCGTTGACGTGCAGCACCCAGTTGCGCATGCCCACCTGGCGCAGGCCGATGCGCCGCTCGATGCGGTGGCTCACCTCGCCGGTCGGGGTGCCGTCCTCGTCGGTGGGGGTGACCTCGACGACCACGTCGTGGAGCACGGCGTCGCCGAGGGCGTGGGGCCACCACAGCGCCGGGGCGTCCACCCGCACGGTCCACTCGACCTGGTTCTCGCCAGCGGCCAGGCGGCGCTGCTGCACGAGCTCGACCTCGCCCACCGTCGAGCGCAGGGCCACGTCGCACGCCTCGCCGGCGTCGAGCACGGCCCGGAAGGCCACCATCGCGGAGGCGTCGGTGGCGTCGCGGCAGTAGACCCGGGCGTGGCGGATCCGGATCGGCCCGGTGCGCTCCAGGCGGACCGGCCGCCAGATGCCCCCGGGGTTCCAGGTGGGGTCGAGGTAGCTGGCGTGCTGGAACGAGCCGGTGATGTTGCGCTTGGCGGTCAGGTCGCTCGGCCGGGAGCAGCTGACCTCGACGCCGAGCACGTGCTCGCTGCGGTCGCCGAGCGCCTCGGTGACCTCGAAGGTGTGCGGGAAGAAGTAGCCCTCGGTGTCGCCCACGTAGGCGCCGTCGAGCCAGACGTCACCTTGGTAGAAGAGCCCGTCGAACCGGAGCCACCACCGTTCGTCGGCCTCGGGGGCGGCGTGGTCGAACGCGGTGCGGTACAGCAGCGGGCCGTCGACCTCCGAGAAGGCGGGGTTGGAGCGCCAGTGGCCCGGCACGTCGATGGGGGCCCACGGGCCACCGTCGAGCCCGTCGGGGCCGTCGTCGAGCCACGTGCGGCGGAGGTCCTCGTCGGCGATCGCCGCCCGCCAGCCCGCTCCGAGGTCCATCGGCCCGACGCTACCCGCGACCCTCTGGGAGCGATCCAGCCGCGCCGCTCGGCTCGGGGACGCGTCGGGCCCGCCCGGCGGTAGGTTCGGGGCCATGTCGAACCGGCCGGCCACCATCGGGCAGCTCCGCGACAGCGGATGGGAGTCCGTCCCCGTCAAGGCGGAGATCCGCCGCAACGCCATCGCCCGCATCCGGGCCGGCGAGCCGCTCGTGGACGCGGTGCTCGGCTACGAGGACACGGTCCTCCCGCAGCTGGAGAACGCCATCCTCGCCGGCCACGACGTGATCTTCCTGGGCGAGCGGGGCCAGGCCAAGACCCGCATGATCCGCTCGCTCACCAACCTGCTCGACGAGTGGATGCCGATCGTGGCGGGGTCCGAGATCAACGACGACCCGTACCACCCGGTCTCCCACCACGCCCGGGAGCTGGTGGCCGACAAGGGCGACGACACCCCGCTCGACTGGGTGCACCGGGATGCCCGCTACGGCGAGAAGCTCGCCACGCCGGACACCTCGATCGCGGACCTCATCGGCGAGGTGGACCCGATCAAGGTCGCCGAGGGCCGCTACCTGTCCGACGAGCTCACCCTCCACTACGGCCTGGTGCCCCGCACCAACCGGGGCATCTTCGCCATCAACGAGCTGCCAGACCTCGCCGAGCGGATCCAGGTGGGCCTGCTCAACGTGCTCGAGGAGCGCGACGTGCAGATCCGGGGCTTCAAGGTGCGCCTGCCGCTCGACGTGGTCCTGTTCGCCTCTGCCAACCCAGAGGACTACACCAACCGTGGCCGCCTCATCACGCCGCTGAAGGATCGCTTCGGCGCCCAGATCCGCACCCACTACCCGCTGGACGTGGAGACCGAGATGGCCATCGTCGCCCAGGAGGCGACGCCCATCGAGGGCGACGACCTGGACGTCACGGTCCCGCCGTTCATGGCCGAGATCGTGGCCACGCTGTCGCAGCTGGCCCGCCAGAGCAGCCACATCAACCAGCGCTCGGGCGTGTCGGTGCGCCTCACCGTCACCAACGCGGAGACGCTCGTGGCCAACGCCGCCCGCCGCGCCCTGCGATCGGGCGAGACCGTCGTGGTCCCCCGCATCTCGGACCTCGAGGCGCTGGCCGCGTCCACCTCCGGCAAGGTCGAGCTCGACACCCTGGAGGACGACGGCGGCGAGATCATCGAGCGCCTCGTGCGCCAGGCGATCCTCACCGTCTTCCGCGAGCACCTCGACGTCGGCGCCCTGCGGGGCGTCGTCGACGCGTTCGAGGACGGGCGGGTCGTGCACGCCGGCGAGGACGTCCCCGCCGCCGACGAAGCCCGGTGGGCGGCCGAGGTGCCGGCGCTGGCCGAGGCGGTGCGCACCCTGGTGGGCGGCGACGAGCGGCCTGAGGTCGTGGCCAGCGCGGTGGAGCTCGTGCTCGAAGGCCTGCACCTCTCGAAGCGGCTCAACAAGGACCAGGACCACCGCGGGGTCCGATCCACCTACCGCTCGCGCTGACCGTCCGCAGCAGGCACCAGGCCAGCTAGCCCGAGTAGGGCGACGCGCACTCGAACGACACCTCGATCTCCTCCTTCTGGCGGCCGAGGTAGGCGTCGGGGTCGCGGTGCCGGCAGCGCAGGTCGGTGACGACGGGGCCCCACGTGATGCCGGGGTCGATGCGGCCGCCGCTCGCCGCGTTCGCCTTGTCGGGCGCCAGCACGTCGAGGCGCACCACCGCGAACAGCAGCTGCAGCGCCACCATCGCGGCCAGCACCCGCGGCCGCTCCTGGAGGGCGACGGCATAGAGGATCGCGAGGCACAGCAGGCACGGCAGCAGGTGGGCCATCTTCCACGGGAAGCGCACGAACAGGACCTGCGACAGCACGAGGCCCGTGGCCGAGAAGCGCACGAGCCAGGTGCTGCGCCAGCCGCGCAGGGCCGCCACCACCGCCGGCAGGGCGACGAGGGCGACGATGGCGGTGGGCAGGCCGATCAGCATCAGGTCCTTGGCCAGGGCCCGGCCGAGCTGCACGAGCGGCGACGAGTGGGAGAAGTCGTTGTCGGCGAAGGCCAGCCCGCCGGCGGCCACCATCGACGGGACGAACAGCACCACCGTGAGCAGCCCGCCCACGCCACCCATCGCCGCGACCCGCCGGGCGGCGCCCTCCCGCCGCTCCGCCGTGGCCAGCTCGGCGACGGCGAGGGCAGCGAGCAGCGTGATGGACCCGACGCGGCAGCCCATGGCCGCGGCGGCCAGCACGCCGGCGAGCACCGCCCGCTCGCCGCGCAGGGCGCGGGCCGACGCCACCACGAACATGAGGGCGAACACGTAGTCCGCCGTCGAGGTGGCGGCCACGATGAACCACGGGTTGGCGGCCACGAACGCCACGCCCAGCCGGCCGCCACGGGCGATGCCCTCCTCCCGCAGCAGCCGGTCGAGCGACCACAGGAGGATGCCGGCCGCGGCCACCGAGGCGAGGTTGGTGAGCAGGGGGCCGCCGAGCAGGTCGAGCACGCCGACGAGCGACTCGTGGACCGGCGCTCCAGGGGGACGGCTGGGCACGTAGGAGAGGTGGCGGGCGATGGCGCGCCCGCTGCGGAAGACGTTGCCGACGTCCAGGTCGTTGCCGGGCCCGGCGATGACGAGGGGGAGGGCGACCAGCAGGGCGAGGACGGCGCCGCCGACCACCCACGGGCGGTCGGGGTCCTCTGCGCGCAGCCGGTCCAGCACGACCGCCGAGCCTACCGACGGCACCCCACCCGCCCCGGGCGAGGCGCTCGGGCCGCTCAGCCGACCTTCGACAGCTGGGCGGCGACGGTGAGCAGCCAGGCCGCCCGGCCACGCCGCCGGCGCCCAGCGCGAGCGCCCAGCGACCCCGGCCGCGCAGGAGGATCAGCAGGGAGAGCAGCCCGGCCTCGGTGGCGGCCCGCATGAACGCCGTGGCACCGCTCCAGAGGTAGGCGTTGAGCAGCACGACCACGGCCGCGGCCCCCGCCCAGGCCACCGTCTCCGCATCGATGCGGAGCGGTCGGTCGCGCACCAGCACCCAGCCGGCCAGGGCGAGCAGCGCCAGCAGGCCGATCGCGCACACCAGGCGGAAGGCCTCATCGCCGCCGGAGGGCGGCAGCAGCTCGCCCAGCTGGTGGACCAGGCCGGCGAACGGCCCGCTCAGGTTGTTGTTGCCCGACGAGGTCAGCGGGAGCTCCCCGAAGCGCGCCCGCTGCAGCAGCTGCCAGCCGCCGAAGGCGACGAGCGGGACGATGCCGACCAGGAGGGTCCGCGGCCCGTCGCCGGCGGGGGCCTCCGCCTGGGCCGGGCCGTCGGCCGCGTCGCTCGACGCCGACCGGCGGTCCCGCACGACGGTCCAGAGGCCGGCGAGGGCGACGCCGAAGGGCACCACGGCGGTCGTGTCGCGGGTGAGGACCGCGGCGGTGAGGGCGAGCGCCGCCCACGCCCAGCGGCGGTGCCGCAGCGCGAGCAGGCCGCCGAGGAGGAACGCGGACGCCGTCAGCTCGGCGGTGTCGAGGCTCAGGGAGTAGGCGAAGCCCGGCCACAGGAAGAAGGCCAGCCCCCAGGCCGCGTGGCGTCGGGCGGTGCGAGCCAGGCCGCCGCCGACGGCACCGACCGCCGCTGCGGCCACCAGGTTCACGCCGATCAGCGACCACGGCACCAGGTCGGGATCGCCGGCCGAGCCCACGAAGGCGAGCGCCCCATAGCCCCACCGGGCGTTGCGCAGCGCGGGGAGGTCGTCCTGCACGCCCGCCACCCGCCCGTCGGTGGACCAGGGCGCCACGCCCAGCCGGTAGAAGAACTGCCCGTCGAAGGCCCGGTCGGCCGGCTGGACGGTGAGCGAGCCCCGGGCGCCGTCGTCGCCGATCGGCTCGACCGGGTACGCCCGGTCGACCGTGGCATCGCACGACGGCAGCGGCGGGAGGCTCCGGACGGTGGTGCACGGCGCGCCGGCGTGCACGAGGATCGACGGGTCGCCGTCGGTGCGCACGAGCAGGGCGCCCACGAACGCCAGCGCCAGCACCAGCGCAGCGACGGTCGGCACCCAGATCCGGTCGGGGAGCGCAGCCACCTCCGGACCCTATCCAGCCCCTATCGGGGGACCGGGCCACCCCAGGCCACCGAGGACAGCAGCTCGGCCGCCGGCCGGGGGGCGCGGTCGCGGTCCCAGAGCCCCCGAGGCGCGCCGGTCCCAGCGGCGTCGAAGGGCGGGTCCCACCACAGGCCCCGCACGTCCATGCCCCCAGTGGCCGCGTCGTCGACGACCTCCAGGCAGGCACGGAGGTGGTCCTCCTGGCGACGCTCGTCGGCGGATGCCAACCCGATCCCGGCCACCAGCAGCGGGTGCTCGGGCAGGGTCTCGGCCTGGCGGTGCAGGGCCAGCGCCAGGCCCTCGGGCCACGCCACCCGCCCGTCGGGGCCGAGCGGCAGGTCCTGCGGGTAGGGCAGCAGGGCACCGTCGCCTCGCACGGCGACGGCGTGGCGGTAGGTCAGGCCGAGCACGTCGAAGGCGCCCCGCGCGCCGGGCACGGCGAGCGGTGGCCGGCCGCCGAGGACCACGACCTCCTCGGTCAGCAGCCGCACCCAGCTCTGCCAGTGGGCGCGGTCCACCACCGATGCCATCGCCTCCGCATCGAGGGTGGGCGGCGCGTCGCGCTCCAGGCGCGCGGGGAACGCCGGGACCGCCCAGTGCGCGGCGGCGACGGGCTGGCCGTCCTGGCGCAGGCGGAGCGCCGCGTCGACCGTCGCCCACAGCGCGCCTTCCAGGGCTTCGGCGAAGTGCTCGGCGTCGTCGCGCGCGCCCGGCGGGCGGGTGCCATCGATCCAGCCGCGTGCGGCCCACCGGTTGGGCTCGAACACGGGCACCCAGCCGTGGACCAGGTCCCCGAACGCCTCGGCCACCAGCTCGACGTGGCGCGACCAGTGGTAGCCGCGCACCCGGGCGTCGCGGAAGCCGGGCTCGTCGACCGAGAACCACCCGGGGAGGGCGCCGTCGTGCAGGCACCCCCACACCGCGACGCCCGCCTCACGCGCGTCGCCGAGCACCTGGCGGAGCCGCTCGACCTCGGCGCCGTCGCGCTCGCCGGGCCGCGGCTCGAGGCGCGCCCAGTCCAGCGTGAGGCGGAGGTGGCGGAGGCCGGCGTCGGCGAGCAGCGCCAGGTCGGTGCGGTGCGATGCGGCGAACCCCGACCCGTCGCCCGAGCGCGGCGCCAGGCCGCGGGCCTCCCAATCGCCCAGGTCCGAGGCCGGCGACGAGCCCTCCAGGGACGCGGTCGACGCGCCCGTCCCCCACCAGGAGTCGCTCGTCATCGCCACCGCTGCATCCTCCCGCACCCGGCGCGTTCGTGGCGAGGTGGGCGTAGCCTCGGAGCGTGCTGCGCCGCCGCCGTCCCACCGTCCGCTACTCCCGCTGGGACGGCACCCAGGTGGGCTTCGACCTCGATGCGGACTCGGTCCTGGAGCAGATCAACGACGACCTCCTGTACCACGGGGACCTCAACGCTGCGCTGCGCCGCCTCATGCACTCGGGGTTCGAGGATCGAGACGGGCAGCGCATCCAGGGCATGAAGGACCTGATGGAGAAGCTGCGCCAGGCCCGGCGCGAGCGGCTCGAGCAGCACGACCTCGGGGGCGTCTACGACGACATCGCCCAGCAGCTGCGCGACGTGGTCGACATGGAGCGCTCGGCGCTCGACCAGCTCGAGCAGGAGGCCGCTGCGTCCGGCGACCAGCGCCGCCAGGAGGTGACGGGCGAGGCCGTCGCCGAGCGGCGCATGGAGCTCGACCTGCTCCCGCCGGACCTCGCCGGCCTCGTCCGGGAGCTGTCGGCGTACGACTTCGCCAGCAGCGAGGCGCGGGAGCGCTTCGAGGAGCTCACCCAGCAGCTGCGCGAACAGCTCGCCCAGCGCTGGTTCAACCAGATGGCCGGCGCCATGAGCGACGTCTCGCCCGAGGCGATGGCCCGCACCAAGGACATGCTCGCCGAGCTCAACCAGATGCTCCAGGACCGCGCCGCGGGGCGCGAGCCGGACTTCGACGGCTTCATGGAGCGCTACGGCGACTTCTTCCCCGAGGAGCCGCGGGACCTCGACGAGCTCCTGGAGCTGATGGCTCGGCGCATGGCCGCCATGCAGGCGATGCTCAACTCGATGACGCCCGAGCAGCGCGAGCAGCTCCAGGGCCTCGCCGAGCAGCTCCTCGAGGACATGGACCTGCGCTGGCAGATGGACCAGCTGTCGGCCAACCTCCAGCAGCTGTTCCCCGAGGCGGGCTGGAACCGCCGCTACGACTTCTCCGGTCAGGACCCCTTGGGCTTCGCCGACGCCGCCCAGATCATGAACGAGCTCGGCGACCTCGACCAGCTCGAGCAGCTGATGCGCGGCGCCGCCAACCCGGGCGCGCTGGCCGAGGTGGACCTGGATCGGGCACGCGAGCTGCTCGGCCCGGAGGCCGCCGAGAGCCTGGAGAAGATGGCCGAGCTGGCCAAGATGCTCGAGGACGCCGGCCTGATCGAAGCCCGCGAGGGTCGCTACGAGCTCACGCCGTCGGGCCTGCGCCGCATCGGCAAGCACACGCTCGACGACCTGTTCTCCAAGATGGCCCGGGACAAGTTCGGCCAGCACGAGCTGCTGCGCACCGGGCTCGGCCACGAGCGCTCGATGGACACCAAGCCCTACGAGTTCGGCGACCCGTTCAACCTCCACATCGAGCGCACGATCCGCAACGCCGTGGCGCGCCAAGGCGGTGGCACGCCGGTGCGCCTGTCGCCCGACGACTTCGAGGTCGAGCAGACCGAGCTGTCCACCCGCTCGGCCACGGTGCTGATGGTCGACCTGTCGCTGTCGATGCCGATGCGGGACAACTTCCTGGCGGCCAAGAAGGTGGCGATGGCGCTCCACGCCCTCATCAGCAGTCGCTACCCGCGGGACTACCTGGGCCTGGTCGGCTTCAGCGAGGTGGCCCGGATCATCGAGCCCCGGGAGCTGCCCGAGGTCAGCTGGGACTACGTGTACGGCACCAACATGCAGCACGGCTTCCAGCTCGCCCGCAAGCTCCTGGCCAAGGAGCACGGCACCAAGCAGATCATCATGATCACCGACGGCGAGCCGACCGCCCACATCACCGAGTCCGGCTACCCGGTGTTCCACTACCCGCCGACGCGCGAGACCGTGGACGCCACGCTCACCGAGGTGCTGCGCGCCACCCGCGAGGGCATCCGCATCAACACGTTCATGCTGGACGCCACCGCCCACCTGCAGCACTTCATCGAGCAGCTCACCCAGCTGAACAAGGGCCGAGCGTTCTTCACCACCCCCGAGACGCTCGGGGACTACGTGCTGGTGGACTTCCTGGAGAGCCGTCGCCAGATGAGCCGCGCCGGCCGCCGCCGCGCTGGCTGAGCGGGCCTACCCGGTGTAGCCGGCGCTCGCGTCGACGGGCGTCGCCGGCGGGGCGTCGGTGCCGGCCCCGGCCGCGTCTGCCTCGGTGACCGTGAACGTGGCGGGGCCGTAGAGGACCCAACTGTCGAGGGTTCGTGGGCGGGGTTGGCGCGCCGGGGCGATCGTGCTCGGCACGGCGGAGGTGGTGGTGCTCGCCGGCGAGGTGGTGGTCGTGGTGGGTGCGGGGCCGGTCACGGTGGTCGACGTGGCCCACGGCGGCTGGATCCAGGGCAGGAAGCAGACGGCGGCGACGTCGTAGGTGCCGGGTGCGAGGTCCTTGGGGGCGGTGATCGTGGCCGACCAGGTGCCATCGGGGTTGGCGATCGAGTCCGCCTTGGCGACCGCGTCGATCCACTGGTCTTCGTTGGGGCTGTCCAGGGTGTTGTCGACGTGGCCGAGCACCAGCCGGACCTTCCCCGGCCAGGTCACGCTGGGGTCGTTGATGCCGCGGTGGATGCACGACGGCGTGGCGCTCGAGGCCGTGATGGTGGTGCCGGCCGGCCCGGAGCTGGGCGTGATCGCCATCGGCCGGGTGGCCCGTGGCGCCGTCGGTGCGCCGGCGTCGGCGGGCCCGGTGGCGACGGCCAGCGCCGCCACGGCGAGGGCCGCCACCCGCACGCCGCCTTCGTCCGTCGTCTCGTCCGCCCTGCGCTGCGCATGCCGAGGACGCTACCCCTGCCCGGATGTCGGCGCCGGTGAGTCCGGTGCGGCCGCAGCCGGCTGGTCAGCGCCGGCGGGCCCGTCCTGCGGCGGCGGGGGTGGGGGCCCGACGGTCCAGGAAGTCGATGACCGCGGCGGCGAGGGCCTCGGGCTCCTCGATGGGCAGGGTGTGGCCGGCGCCCGGGAAGGTCACCAGCTCGCTGTCGGCGATGCCGTGGTGGATCGCCTCCGAGCAGCGGGCGGGCGCGAACACGTCGGCGCCAGCGGCGACCACCAGCACCGGCACGTCGATCTCGGGCAGGAGGTCGACCGCGCTGTGGGCCCGCATCGCTGCCGCCATCAGCGTCACCACCGCCGGGTCCACCGAGGCCAGGTGGGTGAGGTAGGGCGTCAGGTCCTCGACGCTGGCCTTCGGCCCGGCGGCGCGCGTGGCCCGGGCCACCAGGTGCCCGATCGAGGGCGGGCCACCGATGGCGGTCCACAGCGGGGCCAGCAGCTCGGGGAACCAGCGCACGGCCTCGGCCACGAACGGGAAGGTCAGGTTGCCGATCGAGGTGCCGTAGAAGGTCTTGGCCGGGTTCTCGGCGCACCCCGCGACCAGGACGAGCGCGGCCACCCGCTCAGGTGCCGCTCGGTACGTCTCGAGTGCCGTCTGCACGCCCATCGAGTGGCCCATGACCACGGCCCGGTCGACCCCGGCGTCGTCCATGACGCAGACCAGGTCGCGGCCCAGCCGTGCCATCGAGACGTCGTCGATCGACAGGTTGCGGGCGCCGCGGCCGGGGGAGCGGGGGAGGCCCGACGCCCCGTGGGCGCGCGTGTCGGGCACCAGGCACGTGTGGCCGGCCGCTTCCAGGGCGGGGACGAGGCGGGACCAGTACACGTCGCTGCAGGACCAGCCGCTGGCCGCGACCACCGGGATGGCGTCGCCGCCGCGGTCGCGCAGCGCGTACCCGATCGGGGTGCCGTCATCGGCGACCACCCGATGGTCCTTGGGGAAGATCGCGTACCGCTCGTCGGCGCCGGGCACCGGTTCCCAGGGAGCGTCGTCTGCGTTCGTCATGGCCACCCTCGTGACGTGTCAGCCAAGTTCTGCTTGCGCGAACGTCCGCCAGCGGCGAAGATCACACCAATGTAATTCCATGCGTGTCAGGGGAGAGCGCTGGAGCACTCCTCCTGCACGTGCGGCGCCCGATCGTACGGGCACCTTCGACTTCGGGACGACTCTGGGGGTCAGCCCACATGAACGACACCAACGAACCAGACGCCAAGGGGTGGCAGGACTTCGCCAACTGCCTCGGCGTCGACCCGGACCTCTTCTTCCCCGAGCGGGGTGCCTCCACGCGCGAGGCCAAGGAGGTCTGCAAGGGGTGCGTCGTGCGGGAGCCCTGCCTGGAGTACGCCCTCGCCAACGGCGAGAAGTTCGGCATCTGGGGCGGCCTCTCCGAGCGTGAGCGCCGCCGCATCCGGCGCCAGCGGGCCCTGGCCCGCCGCACCGCCCTCGAGGCGGAGGCCACCACCTCGGACACCGCCACCGCCTGAGCCCCCAGCTCAGCGCCCGGCGCGCGCCTCGATCGTTCGATCCTCCCCGAGGTCCAGCTCGTCCCAGCGGGCCGGATCCTCGGCCTCCAGCACCCATCGGGGGACCAGGCCGACCAGCTCGCAGCGCGCCACGCGCGCCTGGGCGCCGATCGCGTCGACCACCTCGCCGGGCCCGGTGATGGCCGGGTCGATCAGGTTCATGGAGACCTGCACGTCGCCACCGACCTGGAGCCCGAGCGCCCGCACCGACGGGCTGCGCAGCTCGGCGGCCAGGCGTCGGGCGAGCGCCAGGTCCGGCTCGGCCAGCCACACGTTGTAGGCCACGAGCACGCCTCGGGCGCCGACGGCCATCGCCCCGGCGGTCGGGTGGGGTGCGGGGGGACCGCAGTCCGGCACGAGGGAGGCGAACGCCTGGCGGCGCACCTCGTTGGGCGTGCGCTCGGTGCCGTACCGGAAGTACCGGCACCGCGAGCTCGGCGCTCCGCCCACGCGCAGAAGTCGTCGCGGGCGGCGACCGCCTCGGCGGGGGTCGCGCCGTCGAGGGCCACGAACGGCACCACGTCCACCACCCCGATGCGGTGGGCGCCGGCGTGGCGGCGCAGGCCGAGGCGCCGACCGCCGCGCGGCGACGGCGCGGGGTGCCTCGACGCCGAGCAGCGTGAGCACGCTGCGGTGGTGGTCGGGGTCCGTGTGGACGTCGAGCAGGTCCGGGCCGGTTGCCGTTAAGATCGCCGCGACGCTGCGGCGTCGCGCCCTCGCCGATGTTGACCACGCATCCGGAGCACGGCGCCAGTCTCGCCCGGCCTGCGGGTGCCTGGGGAATCTGGCCGTGTGACGTGCCGGCACGGGTGCGGGAAGGGTTACGGTGGCCCCATGAACCCGGTCTGCCCGAACTGCTCATCATCCTGGTGATCGTGCTGATCATCTTCGGCGGCTCCAGCGGTTGAAGCTCGCACGCTCGCTGGGTGAGGCGCAGAAGGAGTTCAAGAAGGGCTCGGAGGACGCCGCCAAGCCCTCCGAGACCGGCTCCGACAGCAGCGCTGCCAGCTGAGCCGTCCGGTCGTCAGACCGAGACCGGCGATTCCTGGCGGCGTCGCTTCAGGATGCGGCGACGCTCGCGCCCGAGCAGCCGCCCCAGACGCCGTGGTCGATGCGGTTGGCCAGGGCGTACTCCAGGCAGTCAGCCTTGACCGGGCACTCGGCGCAGATCTTGCGCGCCGCGTCCACGCCCACGCCGTCGCTGGGGAAGAAGGCGGCCGGGGGGTAGTTCCGGCAGCTCCCCGCCTGCATCCACTCGAGATCGACCTCGTCCATCGTTGCTCCTTCGAGGCGCTCCGATGCGCCCTGCGGTCATGGTGCCTGCGCGGGGGTAAAGGGGTGTATGCCGGCGGCCATGTTCCCCCACGGTTCGTGAAGGTTCCGCAGGCGCGGTGGAGATGTCGCCAAAACCTGCTTGCATGGTCCCATGGGATCGGGACGTCGGCGGCGCCACGGCAGCGCTGACCAGGCGGCCCCGCGCTCAACCCCTGGGCGCCACGGGCCCGGCCGCGGCCGGCGCCCGCAGCTCCGCCCTCGGCGCCGCCGCCCGCAGAGCGTCTGGCGGGCCCGCCCCCGTCTGACCTGGGCGCCGGGCGCCCGCGAGGGGCGCCGACGCCTGGCGCGGTCGGCGTGCCCCACACCGCCGGCGTGCCGATGCCGGGCCGCGCCCCCGTCGCCGACGACCAGCGCCCGCCGGGTGCGGCGTCGACACCGCCCACCGGGTGGCCGACGCCGCGCCTGCCCGCCCACCTGGCGCCCACGCCCACCGAGCCCCGGCGGGGACGGGCGCTGACGGCGTTCGTGGCCTTCCTGGCCGGGGCGCTCGTGGTCGGTGCGCCTTCGGCGCCTACGCCCTCGGGTCGCGACGACAAGGTGGTCGCGCCGACCACGACGGCGTCGCTGCGCTCGGGCAAGCAGCTCGACATCGGGGCGCTCCTGGACAAGGCCCGGCCCTCGGTGGTCACCATCGAGACCGGCGGGCCGGACTCCATGTTCGGCGGCGCCGGCTCGGGCGTCGTGATCGACGCGAAGGGCCTGATCCTCACGAACGCCCACGTGATCGAGGGCGCCGGGGACAACATCACGGTGCGGTTCAGCGACGGCACCCAGGCGTCGGCCACGGTGCTGGGGTCGTCGCCGGCGGACGACATCGCGGTGATCCAGGCCTCCAAGGGCGGCCTCACGCCGGCGAAGCTCGGCTCCAGCTCGAACCTGCTGGTCGGCGACCCCGTCGTCGCCATCGGCAACGCGCTGAACCTCGGTGGCGACCCATCGGTCACCAGCGGGATCGTGTCGGCCAAGGATCGGACCATCCACGACGGCTCGATCAACCTCGAGAACCTCATCCAGACCGATGCCGCCATCAACCCGGGCAACTCCGGGGGCCCGCTGGTGAACGCCCAGGGCGAGGTCGTCGGCATCAACACGGCGATCATCGCCGATGCCCAGAACATCGGGTTCTCCATCGCCATCGACGCGATCAAGCCCCTGATCCCCAAGCTGGAGCAAGGCGGCGGCGGGTCGTCCAAGGTGGCCGTCTTCGAGGCGTCCACCATCGATGTGTCCTCGCCGCAGCTCAGCCAGGACGTCAAGGACCAGTTCGGCATCACCGCGGACCAGGGCGCCGTGATCGTGAACCTGGAGGGCCAGGGCGGGGTCGCTGCCGCCGGGATCCAGGTGGGCGACGTCGTGGTCGAGGTCGACGGCGAGGCGGTGACCAGCAGTGCTGGGCTCACCCGGACCATCCGCAGCCACAAGCCGGGCGAGCAGGTGGCGGTGGTCGTCGAGCGCCGCGGCGCCCGCTCCACGTACACGGTGACGCTGGGACCCTGACCGGGCCCGCCGCTAAGGTGGCGCCCCATGTCGTCCACCGAGCCCGAGCTGTCCCAGGAGCCGCCGCGCGGCCACGTCCGCATCGTGTACCTGGGGCCCGTCGCGCCCCACTGGGACCTGCAGAGCGACTTCGGTGACCGGGCCCTGGTGGAGGGCTTCCGGGCCCGCATGCAGGCCCGCCTGCAGCTGGTGCCCCCGCACGACCCGCAGTTCCGCCGCAACCGGGAGCGCGTGATCCGAGACGCCGAGCGGGAGAACATCCTGCTCGAGTGGGACCTCGGCCTGCCCGAGGACGAGTAGCCCGCTTGGACGTCCAGCCCACCACCCCGGCGGAGCTGGCAGCGCCCAGCCAGGACGTCGACCGCTTCCTCAACCGCGAGCTCTCGTGGCTCGACTTCAACGCCCGCGTGCTCGAGTGCGCCGCCGACCCGCGCATCCCGATCCTCGAGCGGGCCAAGTTCTGCGCGATCTTCAGCCAGAACCTCGACGAGTTCTTCCAGGTGCGGGTGGCCGGCCTGGTGGACCAGGTCGAGGCCAAGGTGGGCCGCACCTCCCCGGACGGCAAGAGCCCGACAGACCAGCTGGGCGCCATCGCCGCCCGGGTGGGTGACCTGGTCGACCGGCTCGAGCACCTGTTCCTCGAGGACATCGTCCCGGCGCTGGCCGAGGTCGGCATCGTCTTCTCCAGCTGGCACCAGCTCGACGAGGATGACCGCGAGTACCTGGTCGGCGAGTTCGAAGCCCGGATCTTCCCGGTCCTGACGCCGCTGGCCGTCGATCCCGGGCACCCGTTCCCGTACATCTCGAGCCTGTCGCTGAACCTGGCGGTGGTGCTGCGGGACCCGGTCACCGAGGAGCGCCGGTTCGCCCGGGTCAAGGTGCCGCCGCTCTTGCCCCGCTTCGTGGTGATGCCCGACGGCGAGCGGTTCGTGCCCCTGGAGCAGGTGATCGCCGCCCACCTGGACCGGCTGTTCCCCGGCATGGACGTGGTGGAGACCTTCGCCTTCCGGGTGACCCGCAACGCGGACCTCACCCTCGAGGAGGAGGAGGCCGACGACCTGCTCGCCGCGGTCGAGATGGAGCTGCGCCGCCGCCGGTTCGGCGCGGCCGTCCGCCTCGAGCTCGACGCCCGGGCCACCCCCGAGGTGCGCGAGCTGCTCATCCGGGAGCTGGACCTCACCGTCGAGGCGGTGCACGAGACGGTCGGGCCGCTGGACCTCGGTGGCCTGTGGGCGCTGCGAGACCTCGACCGGCCGGACCTGAAGGACGACCCGTGGACCCCGGTCACCCAGGCGCGCCTGGCCACCGCCGACGAGGACCGCCTCGACATCTTCTCGGTGATCGCCGAGGGCGACGTGATGGTCCACCACCCCTACGACTCGTTCTCGACGTCGGTCGAGGAGTTCGTGCGCCAGGCGTCGCGGGACCCCAAGGTGCTCGCCATCAAGCTGACGCTCTACCGGACCTCAGGCGACAGCTCGATCATCAAGTCGCTGATCCGCGCCGCCGAGCGGGGCAAGCAGGTGGCGGCGCTGGTCGAGCTCAAGGCCCGCTTCGACGAGGCCGCCAACATCGGGTGGGCCCGGGCGCTCGAGCGCGCCGGCGTCCACGTCACCTACGGGCTCGTCGGGCTCAAGACCCACACGAAGACCGCCCTCGTGGTCCGAGACGAGGGGTCCGGCGTGCGCAGCTACTGCCACATCGGCACCGGCAACTACAACGCCAAGACGGCCAAGCTCTACGAAGACCTCGGCATCCTGACCGCGGACCCGCTGATCGGGGCCGACCTGGCCCAGCTCTTCAACTTCCTCACCGGCTACGGGCGCAACGTGTCGTACCGGCGGTTGCTCGTGGCGCCCCACAGCCTCCGCACCCGCATCTACGACCTGATCGCCCAGGAGACCGCGGCGGCCGGCGGCGGGCGCATCACCATGAAGATGAACAGCCTGGTGGACCCCGGGATGATCGACCAGCTGTACGCGGCGTCGTGCGCGGGCGTGGAGATCGACCTCATCGTGCGCGGCATCTGCTGCCTGCGCCCCGGCGTCCCCGGCCTGTCCGACAACATCCGGGTCCGCTCCCTCATCGGGCGGTACCTCGAGCACTCGCGCATCTACCGGTTCGCCAACGGCGCCGGCCCGGGCGCGCCGCTCACCTACATCGGCTCGGCCGACCTCATGCCCCGCAACCTGGATCGTCGGGTGGAGGCCCTGGTCCCCGTCGTGGACACGAACCTGCAGCGCCGGGTGGACGAGATCATGGACATCGAGCTGGGCGACGACGTGCTGGCCTGGGTGCTGTCGTCGGACGGGAGCTGGCGGCGGGTGGCTCCCGTCGACGGCGACGCCGCCACCGACGCCCACCTGCGCTTCCAGGAGCTCGCGCTCGGCCGGGCCCGCCGCCCCGAGGTGGAGGGGTGAGCGAGCGCACCGGCCACCAGGTCCTCGCCGCCGGCGGGATCGTCTGGCGGCGTGGTGGCAGGGGCGCGCTCGAGGTGCTGGTGATCCACCGGCCCCGCTACCGGGACTGGAGCTTCCCGAAGGGGAAGTGCGACCCCGGCGAAGGCTTCCGGGAAGCCGCCGCCCGGGAGGTGCACGAGGAGGTGGGCCTGGAGGTCGCCTTCGACGCGGAGCTCGGCGACGTCGAGTACTTGGACCACAAGGGCCGGGCCAAGCTCGTGCGGTACTGGGCGATGCGCCCGCTGGCTGGCCGCTTCGCCCCCAACGACGAGGTCGACGTGGCCCGCTGGGTGGACCTCGACGAGGCCCGCGAGGTGCTCACCTACGACCACGACCGGGCACTCCTCGAGCGGCTCCCGGCGGTGCTCCCGCCGGCGTAGCCAAGAGTTCCGGCCTCGTTCACCTGTCGTT
This sequence comes from Acidimicrobiales bacterium, assembly GCA_046331115.1. GTDB lineage: Bacteria > Actinomycetota > Acidimicrobiia > Acidimicrobiales > Iamiaceae > Aquihabitans. The sequence goes on along the minus strand of JAXLRJ010000008.1, from coordinate 11,732 downwards.
CACCGAGCACCTCCTGGCGCGACACCCAGCCTCCCTACGGTGCGGCGCAGTCACCTGACGCAACGCCCAAGGAGGGCAACGTGAAGAACCGCAAGGGCATCGCATGGCTGGTCGGCGTGGTCGCCGTCGTGGCCGTGCTCGCCGCTGGATGCAGCAGCTCGGACAGTGGCAGCGACTCGTCGTCGTCCTCGAAGGACTCGACCACGACCACCGCCGCCGCCATCGAGGGGCTCGACGCCCTCAAGGGCACGCTGAACGGCCAGGGCTCCAGCTTCCAGGACACCTTCCAGCAGCAGGTCACCTCGGACTTCGGTGGCGAGGTGAAGGACGCCGGCGGGTCCGCCACCGTGACCTACACGAAGACCGGCTCGTCGGACGGCAAGAAGGCCCTCGCCGACAAGACCGTGGACTTCGCCGGCAGCGACTCGCCGCTGAAGGACGAGGAGAAGCCCCTGTTCGGCGACCGTGCCGTCCTGTACTTCCCCCTGGTCGGCGGCCCGATCGCCCTCGCGTACAACCTCGATGGCGTGGACGAGCTGAACCTCTCGCCCGACACGATCGCCAAGATCTTCCAGGCTCAGATCACCACCTGGGACGATCCCGCCATCAAGGCCGACAACCCGGATGCGGACCTGCCCTCGACCAAGATCACGGTCGTCCACCGCTCGGACGGCTCCGGCACCACCAAGAACTTCACCAAGTACCTGACGGTGGCCGCCCCCGACACCTGGAAGCTCGACGCCGGCGAAGAGGTGAACTGGCCGGCCTCCACCCTGGGTGCCGAGAAGAGCACCGGCGTCACCTCGATCCTCACCGACACCGCCGGTTCGATCGGCTACGTCGACCTGGCCGATGCGGCCAAGGCCGACCTTTCGGTGGCCAACGTGGCCAATGCCAGCGGCGACTTCATCGCCCCGACGCCCGACAGCGCGTCGGCTGCCCTGGGGGCCGCCGAGGTGAGCGATGACCTCACCTACGACCCGCTGAACGTCGACGCCGAGGGGGCCTACCCGATCACGTCGCCCACCTGGGTCATCGTCGACAAGGTCCAGGCCGATGCGGCCAAGGCCGCCGTGCTGAAGGCGTACCTCACCTACGCCCTCACCACCGGCCAGGGCAAGGCCAAGTCGCTCCTCTACGCCCCGCTGCCGGAGGACCTGGCCAAGCAGGCCGTCGACCAGATCGACCAGATCACCACCAGCTGATCCCATCTAGGTTGGGGCCGGGCCCGGTTGGGCCCGGCCCCAGCACCGTCCCTTCCCCCGAACCACCCCGAACGAGCGCCCACGCCGATGACCGCTGTCGACGTCGAACCCAAGCCCGAGCCCACGGCCTGGTCCGTGGCCCGGGACCTCTCGTCCACCGACGGCGCCAACGCCGATCGGGGCTTCCGCGGCCTGGCCACTGCGGCGGGCATCGGCGTGCTGGTGATCCTCGCCCTGATCGCGGTGAGCACCACCCAGAGCGCCTGGCCGGCGTTCTCCAAGTACGGGACCTCGTACTTCTTCTCGACCGATTGGCGGCCGAACCAGGGCCACTACGGCATCCTCGGGTTCATCTGGGGCACCTTCGTGATTTCGGCCATCGCGATCGCGATGGCCGTGCCGATGAGCCTCGGCATCGCCCTCTTCTCGACGGAGGTCGCGCCCCGCCGGGTGCGCGGCCCCATCACGCTGGTGATGGACCTGCTGGCCGCCATCCCCTCGGTGGTGTTCGGCCTCGTCGGGTTCCTGATCCTCCGCCAGCCGCTGCAGTCCTTCTACCAGTGGCTGGGCGACACCTTCGCCGGCGTGCCCGTCCTGAGCTCGCTGTTCGGGCAGGGCTCGTCGGGCATCAGCTTGCTGACGGCGGCCATCGTGCTGTCGATCATGATCACGCCGATCATCACCTCGGTGTCCCGCGAAGTGTTCGACACCGTGCCCCGCAACGACAAGGAGGGCGCCCTGGCCCTCGGGGCCACCCGCTCGGAGATGATCAGCGGGGTGGTCATGCCGCACTCGCTCGGTGGGGTCACCGGCGCGGTGATGCTCGGGCTCGGGCGGGCCATGGGCGAGACGATCGCCGTGACCCTCCTGATCGGCGCCGCCGCCAGCCCGAAGATCAGCTTCGACCTGCTCGGGCCGGGCGACGCCATGCCCTCGGCCATCGCCCGGCGGCTGTCGGAGGCGTCCGGCGACACGCGAGCGGCCCTCATCGGCCTCGGCGTCACGCTGTTCGTCGCCACCATGTTCGTGAACGTCCTGTCCCGCAAGGCGGTGGCGGTCGTCGACCGGCGCACCAAGGGGGAGCTGTGAACCCCTCGGTCCGCGACCGCATCGAGGTCCCCTCCGACGTCCGCGTCACCACGGTGCGCGGCGCCCGCCTCGCCCGCAACCGCATCGCCACCGGCGCCATGATCGGCGCCTTCCTGCTGGCCGCGGTCCCGCTCGTCATCGTGGTCGGCAGCGTCCTGGTGAAGGGCATCTCGGTCGTCAGCCCCGGCTTCCTGACCCGGGACATCCCCACGACGGCCAGCTCGCAGGAGCTGAGCTCGGACTGCGCCAAGCTCCAGAAGTACGACCCCACCGCCGTGTGCAACGAGGCTCCGGCGGCGCAGCCCGAGCCGGGCATGGGGCCTGCCGTGGTCGGCACCCTGATCACCGTCGCCGTGTCGGCGGTCATCGCCATCCCACTCGGGATCCTGGCCGCGATCTACCTCCACGAGTACGGCAAGAGGACGCGCTTGGCGCGGTTCATCCGCTTCATGACCGACGTCATGACCGGCGTGCCGTCGATCGTGATGGGCATCTTCATCTACACGCTCTGGGTGTTGACCCTGGGCCAAGGGCGGTCCGCGCTCGCCGCGAGCCTCGCCCTCGCCTGCCTGATGCTGCCGATCGTGGTGCGCTCCAGCGAGGAGATGCTCCGGCTCGTGCCGAACCACCTGCGGGAGGCGAGCGCCGGGCTCGGGGCGCGCACGTGGAAGACCACCGTGAAGGTCGTGCTGCCCGCCGCCCTGCCCGGCCTCGTGGCCGGTTCGATGCTGGCGGTCGCCCGCGCCGCGGGCGAGACGGCACCCGTGCTCTTCACGATCGGCGCTGCCAACACGGTGGCCGCCGCCACCACGATCACCGGGCAGAGCACCACCCTGTCGTTCCAGATCTACAACCTGATCACGAACGGTGGGAAGCTGTCCCCCCAGATGGCGTGGGGAGCTGCGCTCACCCTCATCGCCCTCGTCCTGATCCTGACCACCATCGCCCGTGCGGTGAGCGCCCGCTTCACGATGCGATGAGCACCACGCCCTCCACCGAGGAGACCCCCGTGAACACCGAGGCAGCCCAAGGCACGGACGATGCGCCGTTGCACCTCGCCGTGACCGCCGACGAGGCCGCCCAGGTCGTGCACGGCCCGGTGATCTTCGAGGTGCAGGACCTGTCGGTCCTCTACAGCGGCTTCCGCGCCGTCAAGGACGTGACCCTCGACATCGTCCGCAACGAGATCACCGCGTTCATCGGCCCGTCGGGCTGCGGCAAGACCACCGTGCTGCGGTGCTTCAACCGCATGAACGACCTGGTGGAGGGCGCGGTGGTCGAGGGCTCGCTTCGCTACCACGGCGTCGACCTCTACGACCGCGAGGTCAGCCCGGTCGAGGTCCGCCGCCGCATCGGCATGGTGTTCCAGAAGCCGAACCCGTTCCCCAAGTCGATCTTCGAGAACGTGGCGTACGGCCCCAAGCTGGCCGGCATCAAGAAGAAGTCCGAGCTCGAAGACATCGTCGAGAAGGCCCTGCGCGGCGCCGCCATCTGGGACGAGGTGAAGGACCGGCTCCACAAGTCCGGCCTCGGCCTGTCCGGCGGCCAGCAGCAGCGCCTCTGCATCGCCCGGGCCCTCGCCGTCGAGCCCGAGGTCATCTTGATGGACGAGCCCTGCTCCGCCCTGGACCCGATCGCCACCGGGCGCATCGAGGACCTCATGGAGGAGATCAAGCAGGACTACACGATCATCATCGTGACCCACAACATGCAGCAGGCCGCCCGGGTCAGCGATCGGTGCGCCTTCTTCACCACCGAGGTGAGCGAGTCGAGCGACACCCGCACCGGCGTGCTCGTCGAGTTCGACGCCACCGAGAAGATGTTCTCCAACCCGAGCGACGAGCGCACGGAGAACTACGTCACCGGCCGGTTCGGCTGAGCGCCAGGTCGTCGCGGGAAGGGGACCCCATGGAGAACGCACGCAAGAGCTTCCACATCACCCTGGAGGAGATCCGCCAGGAGATGGTGCAGATGGCCGCCATGGTCACCGAGGGCATCCCCCGGGCCACCGAGGTCGTGCTGGTCGGCGACCTCGCCGACGCCCAGCGCATCATCGAGGGCGACGACCCGCTCGACGCGCGGGCCGTCGACCTCGAGGAGCGCTGCTACCAGCAGCTCGCGCTCCAGCAGCCGATGGCCGGCGACCTCCGCAGCCTGGTCACTGCCATCCGCATGATCTCTGAGATCGAGCGGTCCGGCGACCTGGTCGTCAACATCGCCAAGGGCGCTCGGCGGCTCTTCGGCACCGAGCTCACCGCGCGCCTGCGCGGCCACATCGGCCACATGGGCGAGGAGGCCACCCGGCTGTTCCGCCTCGCGATGGACTCCTACGTGGACCTCGACGCCGGGATGGCGGCCGCGCTCGACGACCTCGACGATCGCCTGGACTCCATCCACGGCGACTACATCCAGGAGATCTTCCTCGCCCACAACGCCGGCGAGATCGAGATCCAGGGCGCCGTCCAGCTGGCGCTGATCGGCCGCTACTACGAGCGCATCGGCGACCACGCCGTGAACATCGGCGAGCGGGTGCGCTACATGGTGACCGGCTGGCTGCCCGAGCACGCCGGCGCCGCCCGCGTGGCCGCCGCCCACACCCACCCGGAACCGCCGTCCGACGAGCCGCCCGCCGTGGACGGCTGAGACCGATCGTGGAGCCGACGTCGTGATGCGCCGCTCCGCCCTCCGGGCCCGGCTCGATGAGCTGCGAGCCCGGTTCGACCGCTCCGCCGCCCCCTCGGCCGACGTCGACGACGCCGTCGATCGGCTGGCCTCGGCGGTGGACCGCCACTTCGCCAAGCAGCGCGCGACCCGGGTCACCGCCGACCGCCTCGTGGGTGCCCTCGACGTGATCCCCCAGGGGATCGTGCTCGCGGACGCCTCCGGGCAGGTGGTGTTCCGCAACCGGACCGCGGCGTCCTACCTCGAGGCCCGCCACGGCGAGGCGCTGGTGGGGTCGCTCATCGCCGAGCTCATCGGCGCCGCGGTCGAGGGTCGGGGCGACGCGCGGATCATCGAGCTGTTCGGCCCGCCCCGCCGCACCATCCAGCTCCGCTCGGTCCCCCTCGACGGTGGGGCTGGACCCGACGCGGGTGGTGCGTTCCTGGTGGTCGAAGACATCTCCGAGCGCCAGCGGCTCGAGGCGGTGCGCCGAGACTTCGTCGCCAACATCAGCCACGAGCTCAAGACCCCGGTCGGCGCCCTCGGCCTGCTGGCCGAGACCCTGGCCGGCGAGGACGATCCCGAGGTGGTGCGCCGCCTCGCCGAGCGCATGCAGGACGAGGCGTTTCGGGTCGCACGCACCATCGACGACCTGATGGCCCTCAGCCAGATCGAGTCCGGCGAGCTGCCCAGCGCCGAGCCGGTGGTGCTCGCCCAGCTCGTGGCCGAGGCGGTCGAGCGCACCGTGCACGCCGCCGAGCTGGGTGCCATCCGCGTGGTGGTCGACGACGTGCCCGGGGACCTCGTGGTGGTGGGCGATCGGCCCCAGCTGCTGTCCGCGGTCGCCAACCTCTGCGACAACGCGGTGAAGTACTCCGATCCCGGCGGCGAGGTCCACGTCAGCGCCCGTCGCTCGGGCGACCACGTCGAGCTCGACGTCGCCGACGAGGGGATCGGGATCCCCGCCCGGGACCTGGAGCGGATCTTCGAGCGCTTCTACCGGGTCGACCGGGCGCGCAGCCGCGACACCGGCGGGACCGGTCTCGGCCTCGCCATCGTCCGCCACGTCGTCCAGAACCACCACGGCGAGGTGGCCGTCGCCTCCCACGAGGGCGAGGGCACCACCTTCACGCTCCGCCTGCCCGCCGTCGCCCCCACAGCCCCCGCGACCACCGCGCCGGCGCCGCCCGGCACCGACGCCGACAACCCCACCACCCCGCCCCCCGAGGTCGCCAGCGATGCCTGATCCAACCACCACCGTGCTCGTCGTCGAAGACGAGGACAGCTTCATCGACGCCCTGACCGTCGGGCTGGCCCTGAGGGCTTCCGGGTCCAGGTCGCGCGCGACGGCGCCCAGGCGCTGGACCTGTTCGACGCCGTCGACCCGACCTCGTGCTGCTCGACGTGATGCTCCCGAAGGTGTCGGGGATCGACGTCTGCCAGCGAGATCCGCACCCGCTCCAAGGTGCCGATCATCATGGTCACGGCCAAGGCCTCCGAGATCGACACCGTGGTCGGCCTCGAGGTCGGTGCCGACGACTACGTGGCCAAGCCCCATCGGCTCCGCGAGCTGGTGGCCCGGATGCGCGCGGTGCTGCGCCGGGCGCCGGCCGGCGAGGGCGCCTGTCGGGGCGGAGGAGGGTGAGGTGCTCGAGGTGGGCGACGTGGCCCTCGACCCATCCCGCCACGAGGTGGTGGTCCGGGGCGAGGAGGTCGCCCTGCCCCTGAAGGAGTTCGAGCTCCTCCACCTGCTCCTCGAGAACGCGGGTCGGGTGCTGAGCCGGGACCTGCTGATCGACCGGATCTGGGGCCACGACTACGTGGGCGACACCAAGACGCTCGACGTCCACGTGAAGCGCCTCCGGGCCAAGGTCGAGGACGACCCGTCGGCACCGACCCGGATCGTCACCATCCGGGGCCTCGGCTACAAGTACGAGGTGCCCAAGCGCCCCGCCTGATGCCACCCCACCCGGGGCCCAGCGGGGCGCTCCTACCATGGGCGGGTGAGCGACCCCCGCCACCACGGGCCACCGCCCAGCAACGCCTGAGGGGGCGGCGCGTTCACGGTGACGCCCTTCCAGCGCCTGGCCCGCACGCACGTCGCCAACGCCATGGCCGACGCCATGATCGCCGCGACCCTGGCGGACTCGATCTTCTTCTCGCTGCCCGCCGACGACGCCCGCTCGCCGGTGGTCCGGTACCTGATCATCACGATGCTGCCGTTCGCGCTCATCGCGCCGCTCGTGGGGCCGCTGATCGACCGGCTGAAGGGTGGCCACCGCTTCGTGGTGATCGGCAGCAGCACGCCCGGGCGGTCCTCTGCTACTTGCTCATCGGCCAGATCGACGAGGGCGGCCCGACGTTCTTCCTGCTGGCCCTGTGCATCCTGGTGGCCCAACGGGCGTACCTGGTGGCCAGGGCCGCGCCCGTGCCCACCGTGGTGGGCTCGGACGACGAGCTGATCGAGCGCCAACTCGAAGCTGGCAGTCATCGGGCCTCTCCGCGCCTGTCGGCGTGCTGCCCGCCGCCATCTTCCTGAAGTTGTTCGGCGCGCCTGGGCGCTGGGCCTGGCCGCCATCACCTACGCGACCTCCGCCGTGCTCGGCCTGCGGATCCCCGGCACCCGGGTGGCCACCGAGAAGCCCGACCGGGCCGAGCGCCACGAGCTGCGCGGCGCCGGCATCGTGCTGGCCGGCTCGGCCAAGGGCCTCCTGCGGATGTGCGTGGGCTTCCTGACCCTGCTGATCGCGCTCGACTTCCGGGGTGGGGACCGCAAGCCCTGGGAGTTCGCCGTCGTCGCTGGGGTGAGCGCGAGCCAGCTGGTCGGCTCGGCGCTGGCCCCCGGCTCAAGGCCCTGACCAGCGAGGAGAACATCCTCACCGCGCCGCTCGGCCTGGTGGTGGTCGGCACCTTCGGCGCGCTGTTCCTCGGCGAGGTGCTCGGTGCGTGCATCGTCGGCGGTGCGTCGGCTTCGCTTCGGGCACCGGGAAGTGATGGCGTTCGACTCGATCCTCCAGCGCGACGCCCGGACGCCAACCGGGGCCGCTCCTTCGCCCGGTTCGAGACCAAGTTCCAGGTGATGTACGTCCCTGGGTCGTTCATCCCCGTGGCCATCGCCACCGGTGCCAAGGCCGGGTTCGCGGTCCTCCTGGCCGTGTCGATCTTCGCCTTCGCGCCCTACATCGTCGGTCGCCTCGCCTACGCCCACCGCCTGGGCACCCGCCGCAACGCGGCCACCAAGGCCGCCGTCGAGATCGAGGAGCGTGCCGCGGAGGTGACCGGCGAGGAAGGGCCGGCTCACCGCCGGTCCCCGGTCGGTGCTGGGCCGCCTGCGCCGGGCGCGGCGAGCCCGACCGAGGGGCGGAGGGCGCAGGCGACGACCCGACGGTGGTCGTCGAGCCCGAGCTGGCTCCGGTGGTGGTGGAGCCCAGCGGACCGGACCCGTGGGAGCCGCCGACCGAGCCGGGCCCGCCGGACTACCTGGAGGACCTGGACCCGGCGGTCACCAACCCGTACCCGTGGTCGTCGGGGCCCGACGACCCGACCCGCCCCGAGCCGCCGACGCGGCCCTGAGCCTCAGCCGGGGCCGAGGGCCGCGTCGATCCGAGGCCAGCCACAGCCCGGGCGCATCCACCTCGTTGGGCGTGGGCAGGACCTCGGCGGAGCTCCAGAGCCGGGCGAGGCCGTCCTCGCCGGCGCGCTCGACGACCCCGCGCACGAAGGCGGACCCACGCTCGAAGTGGGCCTGCGTGAGCTCGAGGTCGAGCAGCCGCTCGACGAAGCGATCCTCGGCGGACGCCTCGACCCGACGCCGGCGCAGCGCCTCGGTGATCTGGGCGTAGGAGCCGACCAGCCCGTGGCCGATCTGGTCCATCACGTGGTCCACGTAGCCCGACAGGACCGACACCAGCGCGTCCAGGCGGGGCAGCAGGTCCTGCTGGGCCGGGGAGCGCACGGCGCCCAGGATCACGTCCGGGTCGCCCATGACCTCCTGGAACCGTGCCATCGGATCGGTGCTCGACGGGTCGAGCTCGAGCTCGCCGAGCTTGGAGCCAGCGCGTCCGAATCCGACTCGAACGCCCCGGCGTAGGCCATGAGCAGCTCGTCGAGCCGGGCCCGCACGTGGGCAGGCCGAGCACCGAGTGCAGCGCGATCTGCTGGAGGCACACCCACAGGCGCAGGTCGTCGCCATCCATCGACCAGTCCTGGGCGAACGCCTCCACGTTGGGGGCGATGACGAGCAGCTCGTCGGACGGGGCGGGGATGGGCAGGTCGAACAGGCCGAAGTTGCGCGCGGGCCAGGTGCCCGACGAGCGAGCCCGTCGTCATGCCGAGCAGCATCGGGCTGAGCAGGCCCATGATCTGGCCGAGCCACGCTTCGGTGGGGTCGCCGCCCTCGGCGGGGTCGAACGGGGTCGGTGCGGCGCCGGGATCTGCGGCCGGGGGGTGCAGGGCGGTCGCCATGCGCTCCACGATCAGGCGGTAGGCGTCCAGCGTTGCCAGCGCCCACTGGGTGCGGGTGACGGGCACCACGCTCACCGACCGCCCGGTGGTGGAGGTGGACAGCCCGGTGGCCTGGGCGACCTGCAGGTCTGCGACCCGCGAGCTGCTCGTACCGCACCCGCTCCAGCGGATCGACGTTGGGCTCGCTCTCGCCGCCGGTGGCGATCGAGACCGCGAAGCTGGCGGGCGCCGTCCCACTGGACCGCTCCCTGGGAGCCGAGCATCTTCAGCAGGTCGCCGAAGAAGGGCATGCCCTCGAACGGGTTCTGGCCGGACGACATGGGGCCATCGTACGGGCCGGTGTGGCGTTCCGTGGCAGCGGGCGGGCATGCTCGGGGGTGGCGCAGCTGACGGGTCGGGTGGTGGTGACGGCGCAGGCCGGTTCCCTCGGGCGCCGGGTGGCCCGCCTCCTGCGCGAGCAGCCGGGCGTGGACGAGGTGGTGGCGGTGGACCTGCGCGAGGCCGCCGGCGTCACGCCCGCCGACCTGGTCACCGCCGACCTGCGCCGCCTGTTCGCCGGGGCCGAGGCCATCGTCCACCTCGCATCGGCGTTCGGCCCTGCGGTCGAGGGGCCCGAGGTGGACGGCGCCGTCGACGTGGCCATGGCCCGACGGGTCCTCGACGCCGCCGGTGCGGTCGGGGCCACCAAGGTCGTGCTGCTCTCGTCGGCCACGGTCTACGGGCCGTGGGCCAACAACTCCGTGCCGCTGACCGAGGAGGCGCCGCTGCGCCCCACCCCGACCTGGCCTACGCCGTGCAGCTGGGCGAGGTCGAGCGCCTCGCCGCCGACTGGGCGGCCGACCACCCCGACGTGGTCGTCACCCGCCTCCGCCCTGCACCCGTGGTCGAGGACGGCCGGGGCGGGTGGCTGGCTCGGGCGCTCGATGGCGCCGCCGACGTTCCCACCGCCGAGGAGGTGCCAGCCCAGTACCTGCACGTCGACGACCTGGCTGCCGCGGTGCTCACCGTCCTCGAGGCCGGCCTCGATGGGCCGGTCAACGTGGCACCGACCGGGTGGCTCACCCCCACCCAGCGCCGAGACCTCGACCTCGTGCCACGGCTGCGCCTCCCCGAGGCGATCGCCCTCAAGATCGCCGCCTGGCGCTGGCGGCTCCGGCTCGCGCCGACCCCGCCCGGGGTGCTGCCCTACGTCCGCCACCCGTGGGTGGTGGCCAACGATCGGCTCGTGGCCGCCGGTTGGGCCGAGACCTCCTCCAACGAGGAGGCCTACGTGGTCGGCCACGACCCGAGCCTGCTCGAGCAGATCTCGCCGAGCCGCCGCCAGGAGCTCGCGCTCGGAGCCATGGTCGGCGTCGGTGCCGCCGCGGTGGCCGGCGGCGTCGCGCTGTGGCGGCTGCGCCGCCGACGCGCCCGCTGACCAACCGCTGATCAGCCGCCGAGGGTGCAGGTCGCGGTCAGCGACTCGGTGCCCCGGCGCCACGTCACCTCGACCCGCTCGCCCGGCTGCCAGCGCCGCAGGGCGGTGACCAGCGCGCTGGCGTCGAGGGTGGCGTGGCCGTCGACCTCGGTGATGACGTCGTCGGGTCGCAGGCCAGCAGTGGCGGCCGGCGAGCCGGGGGTGACCTGGGTCAGGCGGGCCCCACCGGCCACGTCGAGCAGCCGTGCCTGCGCAGGGGAGAGGTCCACGGCGCGCACCCCGAGCCAGGCCCGGCGCACGGCGCCGTCGCCGCGCAGGTCCCGAGCCGCCGCCATGGCGGTGTCGGCCGGTGCCACCACGGCCAACCCGTCGGCGTCGGCGGCGGCCACCACGACGCCGACCACGTGGCCGTGCCCGTCGACCACCACCGCACCGACCGCGTCGTCGGGCACGGCGCGGTCGAGGAGGAGGGCGTCGTGGAGCACCAGCGGCGGCACGGTGGCCCGGTCACCGACCGTGCCGATGGCGGCGGTGACCGTGCGCGACGCGGTGGCGCCCGAGGACGGCCGACCTGCAGCGATCACGGCGACGGTGGTGCCGACGTCCGGTGCGGCGGTCCGGACGTCGAGCGGCGTGCCGCTCGGATCGGCGACGCGCACGACGGAGACGCCGGTGGCCGGGTCGCTGCCGACGACGGTGGCCGGCGCCGGCGCCTCGCCGTCTCGGGCGACGGTGATGGCGTCGGACGGGTCGCCGCCGAGCAAGGGCGTGGCGACGAGCAGCGCGCCCTGCTCGTCGAGCCACACGCCGGTGCCGCTCGTCCACTGGTCGTCGTGGCCGACCTGGACGCGCGCCAGGGACGGCGCCAGGGTGGCGGCCAGCTCGGCGGTCGACGT
>JAXLRJ010000007.1:0-131004 GCA_046331115.1 Acidimicrobiales bacterium | reverse complement strand
CCGGCCTCGGCCACGAGCCGGCGCGTGGAGTTGGTGCCGATGTCGATGGCCGCGACGCGCTCGCTCACGGGCGCATCATGGCAGGTCGCTGCCTTCGGCCGGTCCGTCGAGCCGTTGGTCGATCGGTCCGTCGGGCGACGGGGCCCGGTCCCCCGCACCAGCCTCGAGCTGGGCAGCCACCCAGGCGCCTACGGGATCCGGGCCACCGGCCAGGAACCAGGCGTAGTGGGCGTGGAGGCACTTGACGCCGAGGCGCGTCCCGCCGACCCCGCCGGTCGGGATCGGCCCGTCCCACCCCGCCGGCAGCTCGGCGCGCCGCTCCGCCTCGTAGGCGGCGTGGGCAGCAGCGATGGCGTCCATGCCGACGATCTCCTCGACACGGTGCACGCCTCCGCGGCTCTCGAGCCGGCTCACCAGGGTGCGCTCGGGCTCGCCGACCAGCCAGTACGAGGTGGGCATGGGCCGGCCGTCGGGCAGCAGCGGCTCGTTGCGGATCACCACGGGCCAGCGGGTCCGGGCGTTGCGCACGACCACCCGATAGGCCCCCTGAGGCTCGCGTCCCAGCAGGTGGGCGACGGCCGTCCGGTCCGCATCGGTGGGCGCGTCGTCGACCACGACGGCTGGGTCCTGCGCTGCCCGCTGCTCGGCCATCCCTCGGCTCACGACAGCGACGCTACCGAGGGTTAGCCTCCCCCTGGGCCGGAGGGCCCGATCGCCACCAGGTGGGGGGGGACCCGTGAAGCGCACGCTCGCAGTCGCCGCGTCGGCCGTCGCCGCCGGCAGCATCGTCCTGATCAGCCCGGCCGGGCCAGCCGGCGCCGCCGTGTCGGCGTCGAGCGCCGGGGTCGCCATCTCGGTGTCCGCCACCGGCAACGAGACGGTCCGCTTCGACTGCGCCGGCGGCAGCGCCACCGTCAACACCGTCGCCGTGACGCCGACCATCGCCTGCACCACCGTGCAGTCCGTGACGGTGACGGGCGACGGCGGCAACCAGATCGTCTACCTGGACGACGCGAGCTTCGCCTTCCCGAACCTCGCGAACACGACGGCCACCACGAACGGCGGCAACGACCTGGTGTTCGGGTCGGAGGCCTTCGACACCGTCAGCCTCGGCGCCAACGACGACGGGTTCATCACCACCATCACCGGCGCCGAGGACGCCGCGGTCAACCTCGGGGCGGGGACCAACGACTCGGTGAGCATCAACGGCACCTCGGGGGCCGACAAGGTGACCCTGCTCGCCAGCACCACCGAGCTGCGGGCCTACGCCACGGTCGGGGCGGGCGGGAGCAAGACCTGGATCTTCAACAACGCCGAGTCCGCCCAGGTCCAGGGCGGCGCCGGCGACGACGTGCTCGACGCGAGCGGCGTCGACGCCACCTCGGGTCTGACGTACACCTCCCTGAGCGGCGAGGGCGGCGACGACACCCTGGTCGCGGGGGCCAAGCAGGCCAACATGGGCGGCGGCACCGGCACGAACACGTTCACGGGGGGCCCGGAGGCGGACTACGCGTTCTCGGGGAGCGACACCGACACGATCGACATGAAGGGCGGCGAGAACCGGATCGCGGACCTCGACAGCCTCCGGTCGGGCGGGCGCACGATCACCAACAGCACCGGCCCCAACGACTACTACGACGTGGACCTCGGCGGCGGCGATGCCGTGTGGCGCGTGCGGCCCACCGGCGCCACCTCGATGCAGGCGGTCGCCGCCCTCAACCGCCCGGGCATCCAGCCGCTGCCGGCGGCGCTGTTCGAGGCGGGGGCCTACTTCCAGGGCTACAACGAGCTCGCCGACCGCAACCTGGCAGACCTGGTGGCCGGCTCGAAGGACCTCTTCGTGACCGGAGGGGACCGCAAGGACGTGCTGGTCGACATCACCATCCCGTCGGGCACCTGGTCCACGACCGGGACCATCGGCAACGGGAGCGGGACGGTCAGCACCGACGCCCCGCAGACCGGCGACATCTTCCTCAACAACGTGGGCCCGGTGTCGCTCCACGGGAAGTGGGCCAACAAGGACCGGGGCTTCGTGCACCGCTCGACGCGGGACCTCATGTTCCGGTTCGCCTCGACGGCCACCCTCGACGAGGGCGAGGCGTTCCTCGGGGACGGCACCATCACCCGCAAGCAGTACACCGCCAGCCTCATGGGCACCGACGAGTACCGGGGCCTCGACGTCGACCGCACCTTCATCAAGTACCTGCGCCGCAAGCCCGACGCCGGCGGACGCACCTACTGGATCAACAGCATCCGCAACGGCAAGGCCCTCTGGCGCTTCCGGGCCCAGCTGTTCGGCTCGAACGAGTACTTCACCAAGGCCGGCGGCACCAACGCCGCCTACGTGACCAGGGCCTACACGGACGTCCTGGGCCGAGCCCCCGACCCATCGGGCCGCACGTACTGGACCAACAAGCTGAACAACGGCGCCGACCGCGGGGCGGTCGACCTCCAGTTCATCAACTCCGCCGAGGCTCGCCGCCGCCTCGTCGACGACCAGATCCTGCGGTTCCTGATGCGCAAGCCCACCACCACCGAGCAGACCACGTGGGTGGCCAAGCTCCCCGGAGCCACGGGCGAGCAGGAGCTCATCGCCTTCCTCGTGAACAGCAACGAGTACTACGGCCTCTCCTAGGCATCGCCCATCGGGAAGGTGAGCAATCGTTGCTCAGGCGTGCCGGCGGGAGATGGGCGACGATCACGACGCTGGATCACTCCGCCCACCCCACCCTGGAGCTCCCCATGTCGTTTCGACGCACCACCGCCACCCTCACCGCGATCACCGCGGCAGCCGGCCTGGCCGTCTTGGTCCCCGCGGCCCCAGCCGGGGCGGCCGTGAGCACCAGCGTGGTCGGCAACCAGATCACGGTGTCGGCCACCGGGGAGCAGTCCGTGGCGTTCGGCTGCTCGGGCGGCAAGGCCCAGGTCAACGGGGCCTCGACCTCGCCCGCTGTGGCCTGCTCGGCGCTGGGCAAGGTCACCGTCAACGGCGACGGCGGCAACCAGACGGTCGACGCCCGCGGGCTCACCGCCGGGACGTTCCCCACGCTCACCGCCATCACCGAGACCTTGGGCGCAGGCAACGACGTGCTCTACGCCTCGCCCATCGCCGAGACCATCACGATGGGCACGGGCCTCGACTCCGTCCAGATCGACATCACGGGCAAGGCCGACGCTTCGATCTCGCTGGGCGGGGACGCCGGGGACGCGATCTACCTCGTGGGCACCGCCGGCAACGACGCCGTCTCCGTGCACTCGTCCGGGTCCAACGGGACCATCGAGGCCAAGGTCGGCGCCGCCCCGATGGTGCAGTGGGACTTCAGTGGGGTGAAGAACTGGGTGATCGACGGCAAGGCCGGCAACGACGACCTGTCCACCGCCGACCTCTTCGTCACCGACGGGGTCACGATGTACGGCGGCCCTGGTGACGACAAGCTGAGCAGCGGCTACGGCACTGCAGACCTCTTCGGCGGCCCCGGCACCAACACCTTCGACGGTGGTCAGGCCCTGGACTACATCCACAGCACCAGCGACACCGACGTCATCGACGCCGGCTCGGGCACCAACACCATCTACGACGAGGAGAGCCTCCGCTCCGGCGGCCGCACGATCGCCGACGCGGCTGGCGCCACCGACACCTACGAGGTGGACCTCACCCGCAACGACGCCGTGTGGCGGGTGCGCCGCAACGCCGTCCAGGGCAAGGCCGACGCGGTGGCATCGCTGAACCGCCCAGGCAAGCAGCTCCTCCCCGGTTCCGTGGACACCATCCACGGACGGTTCGCCGGAGCGACCGAGCCCACCGACCACACCCTGGCCGACGTCCACTCGCTCTATGGCACGAAGGTCGTGGTGGATGACGGGACCCGCAAGACCACGGTGGTCGACGTCACGGTCGGCGCCGGCTCGTGGACCGTGTCGGGATCGCTCGCCTCCGGCAGCGCGACGATCACGCCCACGGCCTTCGGCTACGACCCCATCGTGCTCAGCAACGTGGGCCCCGCCAGCGTGCACGGCGCGTGGACCAGCAAGAACCGAGGCTTCGTCCACCGTTCGATGCGCGACCTGCTGTTCCGCTTCCCCACCTCCCAGCAGCTGGTCGATGGCCAGGCGAAGCTCGACGGCAGCACGACGACCCGGGCGGCCATCGTCGCCAGCCTCATGGGCACCGACGAGTACCGAGGCCTGGACGTGGACCGCACCTTCGTGAAGTACCTGCGCCGCAAGCCCGACGCCGGCGGTCGCACCTACTGGATCGACAGCATCCGCAACGGCAAGGCCCTCTGGCGCTTCCGGGCCCAGCTCTTCGGCTCCAACGAGTACTTCACCAAGGCCGGCGGCACCAACGCCGCCTACGTGGTCAAGGCCTACAACGACGTCCTGGGCCGGGATCCCGACCCCTCCGGCAAGGCCTACTGGACCAACAAGCTCGACAAGGGTGCCGACCGTGGCGCCGTGGCGCTCCAGTTCATCGGCTCCGCCGAGGCCCGCCGCCGCCTGGTGGACGACCAGTTCCTGCGGTTCCTGATGCGCAAGCCGACGGCGAACGAGCAGGCCACGTGGGTCGACGCCCTGCCCGGCGCTACCGGTGAGCAGGATCTCATCGCCTCGCTGGTGAGCAGCACGGAGTACCTGAACCTCTCCTGACGCCACCGGGGCACGCGATGCCTAGGCATCACCCACCCGAAGTTGAGCAATCGTTGCTCAGGCGTGCGGGCCGCTGACAGGAGACGATCACCTCGCTGGACCACTCCGCCCACCCACCACGGGAGCTCCCATGTCGCTTCGACGCACCACCGCCGCCTCCGTCGCCCTCGGGGTCGCCGCCGGCCTGGCCGTGCTGATCCCCGCCTCGCCGGCCAGCGCCTCCGTCGGTGTGAGCACGTCGGGCACCAAGCTGGTCCTGACCATGACGGGCAAGGGCGCCGTGGGCTTCTCGTGCGTGGGCGGCAAGGTCGCCATCGTCGACAGCACGGGCACCAGCGACGTCACCACCGTCGCCACGCCCAACCTGGCCTGCTCCGCGCTCACCGAGGTCGACGTCACCGGCGACGCAGGCGACCAGAGCGTCTACGGCGAGGACCTCGGCAACGGGGACTTCACCGCGAAGCCGAAGCTGGTGGCGAGCCTGGCCGGCGGGTCCGACTCCGCCGTCGAGACCCTGCAGGCGGACAACATCGACCTGGGGACCGGCGACGACTACGGCATCCTCGCCATGGGCACGGTCGCCAACACCAAGTTCGACCTCGGCCCCGGCACCTTCGACGGCGTCACCTTCTACGGCACCGAGGCCGCCGACCAGATGACGGTCACCTCGACCGGGACCAGCGCGACCTACTCGATCAAGACCGGTGGCGCGACCAAGACGGCGACGATCACCAACGGCCGCCGGGTGTTCGCCAACCTGCGAGGTGGCAACGACACCTTCACCTCCACCGGCATCACGGCAGCCTCCACGACCTACCTGGTCCAACCCGACGGCGACGACGGCAACGACACCTTCACGATCGGCAGCGTCCAGAGCCAGATCGACGGCGGCGAGGGCACCAACACCTTCAACCTCGGCACGGGCGCGGATGACGTGTACAGCCGGAGCGAGACCGACGTGATCAACGGCGCAGCCGACGACAAGCGAGACGTGATCTCCGACATCTCGTCCCTCCGCTTCGGAGGCCGCGCCCTCAACGGGTTCGCCAACACGGGCGCGGTCTCCGACGTGTACTCGTCTGGCGCCTACAGCCGTGACGTCACGGTCCGCTTCCGGCCGGTGGCCGGCGGCACCCTGGAGACGTTCAGCCTCAACCGCACCGGTCAGCAGCAGGTCTCGCCGGCGATCGAGTTCCTCCAAGCCGGCATCCAGGACAACAACGGACCGGCCGCGCCGCACCGGTCGCTCGTGGACTACGTGATGGGCGGCCAGAACGCCACCATCACCGGCAACGGGAACGCCCGCGAGCTGTTCGACATCACCACCGTGAACGGCACGATCGCGACCAGCGCGAACGCCACCCAGTTCACCGTCGAGTCGGGTGGCCACGCGGTGACGATCCCGCTGAACAGCACCCGGTCGGTCCACGCACCGTGGGCGGACGAGCAGACGAGCTTCGCCCACCGCGCGAACCGGGACCTCCTGTTCAAGTTCCTGAGCGACACCGATCGCACCGCCCTGGCCAACAAGCTCAAGGCCGGCACCACCACCCGCGCCAAGGTCGTCGCCGCCATCGTCAACAGCGACGAGTACCGCGGCCTCGACGTCGACCGCACCTTCACCCAGTACCTCCGCCGCAAGGCCGACAGCGGCGGCCGCAACTACTGGATCGGCAGCCTCCGCAGCGGCAAGGCCCTCTGGCGCTTCCGAGCCCAGCTCCTCGGCTCCAACGAGTACTTCACCAAGGCCGGCTCCACCAACGCCGCCTTCGTCAACCAGGCCTACACCGACGTGCTCGGCCGCAAGCCCGACCCCAGCGGCGCCACCTACTGGACCAACAAGCTCAACAAGGGCGCCGACCGCGGCGCCGTCGCCCTCCAGTTGCTCTCCTCCACCGAAGCCCGCCGCAACATCGTCAAGGACCAGTACCTCCGGTTCCTCGACCGCTACCCCACCACCCCCGAAGCCGACACCTGGATCACCAAGCTCGGCACCACCACCACCGGCGAACAAGAACTCATCACCAACCTCGCCACCAGCACCGCCTACGACGCCCGCAACTAGCCCAGCCACCGCCCACGCGCCTCCTGGCGAGACGATCGTCCGGCCCTACAGTGGCCAGAGGATCGTTCAGCCGGGAGGCGCGGGCATGGGCAGACGAGGACCAGTGGCAGCGGCAGCGGTGGCGGTGGCGGCGAGCACCGTGGTGGTGCTGGGACCGGCCACCCCGGCGTCGGCCGGCGTGAGCGTCGCCGTGGCCGGCACCACGATCACCGTCACGGTCACCGGCAACGACTACGTGGGCCCGGGCTGCGACGGCACCAACGTGCGCATCAACGGGGTGGTCACCAGCCCGGTCGTGCCGTGCGCCACCTTCAGCCACCTCACCGTGAACGGCGACAGCGGCAACCAGATCGTGTACGGGCAGAACCTCGACGAGGCCTCGTTCCCGGCGCACCCCTACCTGACCGCGTCGCTGGGCGCCGGCAGCGACACGGCCATCGCCAGCCTCAGGCCAGACGCCATCGACACCGGAGCGGGCAGCGACAGCATCGTGATCACCGCCGGCGGGGCGCTCGACAGCTCCCTGCAGCTCGGCGCCGACGAAGACTTCCTCCAGGTGACCGGCACCGGAGCGAACGACACGTTCACCGCGACGTCGGGGTCCCCCAACCTCGCGCTCGCCTGGAGCAACGGCTCGTCGAGCTTCACCTACCAGGCCCAGAACGCCGAGATCCTCTCGGTCCACGGCGGCGCCGGCAACGACACCGTCAACGCCTCGGCGGTGAGCGCCGCCTCCGTCACCGATCGGGTCGACGTGGACGGCGACACCGGCAACGACACCTTCACCGCGGGCCCGGTCCCCACCAACTTCGAGGGCGGGACCGGGACCAACACGATGAACGGTGGCAGTGCCGCGGACATCGTCTCGAGCCGCAGCCACACCGACGTGATCCACCTGGCGGGTGGAGGCGGCAACTACGTCTACGACCGGAGCGACCCCGTCTTCGGCGGGCGGACCATCGACACGGCGAGCACGGAGAACGGGTGGTCGGCGGAGCTCGGTGGCACCGACGCCGTGCTCCGGGTCCGGCCCGCGCGGACCGCTGGCGAGAGCGCGGTCCTGACGAGCTCGCTGGCTCGGCCGGGCCAACAGGTCCTCCCGTCCGGCTTCCGCTACCTCAACGCCGACCTGAAGGCGGGCTCCTCCATCGACGACCGGGGCCTGCTCGACACCGTCGTCCCGCCCTCGCCGGTGTCGCTCGTCGAGGTCTACGGCGACGACTTCGACGATGACCTGGCCGACATCACCGAGCCCAGCGGCGCCTGGACCACCTCGGGGACCGCCGCCACCCTGCTGATCATCGACTCGCCCGGCTACGCCTCGGTCCACGTCGGCAACATGGGCGCCGTGTCCATCCACGGTCCGTGGACCGACAAGGCCAAGGGGTTCGTCCACCGGTCCACCCGGGACCTGCTGTTCCGGTTCCCGTCGGGCGCCGAGCGGGACACCACCGCCGCCAAGCTCACCAACGGCACCCTGACCCGCGCCGAGCTGGTCTCGTCGCTGATGGGCACGGACGAGTACCGCGGCCTGGACGTGGACCGCACGTTCGTGAAGTACCTGCGCCGCAAGGCGGACAGCGGCGGGCGCAGCTACTGGATCGGCAGCATCCGCAACGGCAAGGCGCTGTGGCGCTTCCGGGCCCAGCTGTTCGGCTCGAACGAGTACTTCACCAAGGCCGGCGGCACCAACGCCGACTACGTCACCCAGGCCTACACCGACGTGCTCAACCGGGCGCCCGACCCCTCGGGCAAGGCGTACTGGACCAACAAGCTGAACAACGGTGCGGACCGCGGCTCGGTGGCCCTCCAGTTCATCAACTCGCCGGAGGCCCGGCGCCGCCTGGTGGACGACCAGTTCCTCCGGTTCCTCGACCGCAAGCCCACCAGCACCGAGCAGGCCACCTGGGTGGCCGCCCTCCCGGGCGCCACCGGCGAGCAGGACCTCATCGCCTACCTGGCCGGATCGAGCAGCTACTACAACCGCTCCTAGGCGAGTCCCCGGCTCGCCTGCTCCGTGCGTCGGGGTACGCTCCGGCCGCACGGCCGTCGGGTCGGCCGAGTGGGAGCGGGGCGTCGATGAGGCGAACGATCGCGGTGGCAGCAGGGGTGGCGCTCGTCGCCGGGCTCGGCGTCGTGGCGCCCAGCTCGGGCGCCGGCGCGGCCGGCTCGTACACGACGGAGGTCAGCGGCAGCGCGTTCCGGGTCACCACGTCCGGTGGCGCGGACGTGGTGTTCGGCTGCAGCGCGGACCAGATCACCATCGGCGGCGTGGTGCCCTCCCCCACCATGGCCTGCAGCCTCGTGGCCGAGGCCGTGGTCTTCGGCGACGATGGCGGCCAGACCATCGATGCCCGAGCGTTCGACGACGTCGCGACCTTTGCCCAGGAGCCTCGCCTCGCGACCACGACCGCAGGCGGCGAGGACATCGTCTACGGCACCCACAGCCCGGACATCGTCCAGACCGGCGCCGCCGACGACCAGTACTGGATGGCCGGCGACGACACCGCCGCCGACACCATCGACCTCGGCTCGGGCGGCTACGACGCGCTGGTCGCCACCGGGACGTCCGGCGACGACACCATCGCCGTATCGAGCGCCTTCGGCACCACCACCGTCACCATCGCCTTCGATCCCGGCGTGACCTCCACCGCGGACGGCGTGGAGGTGTTCAGCGTCGACGGTGGTCCCGGTGATGACACCCTCACGAGCGCCGGCATCGTCAACAGCGAGTTCGTCGTCAGCACCACCCTCGTGGGTGGCCCCGGTGACGATCAGATCACCGGTGGCGCCGGCCCCACCTACCTCTACGGCGGCCCGGGGACGAACGACCTCACCACCTTGCACCGCGCCACGATCGACACCTCGAGCGACACGGACCACATCGCCCTCGGCGACAGCGACAGCTCCATGAACGACGACGGCAGCGCGCACTACGGCGGGCGGACCATCACCGGCGGCTCGGGCCTCGCCAGGCACTTCGCCATCTTCCGAGACTGCGACGTCGTCCTGCGCTCCCGACCCGACGGCGGCTCGGTGCGCCAGACGGCGAGCCTGTGCCGACCAGGCCAGCAGGTCCTCCCTCCCGTCGTCGACCGGGACTACCCGGTGTTCGCCGGCACCCTGCCCGACCGGTCGCTGTTCGACGTCGTCCTGGCACCCGGCATCGCGGACTACGGCGTGAACGGCGAGACCAACGACCTGCTCGACGTGACCGTCCCGGTGGGCACCTTCCACATCGAGGATCTGGGCTTCGGGAACAAGCGGGTCGTGACGGACTCGCCGAGCTACAACAACGTCGACGCGTCGCAGATCGACGCCATCTCGGTCCATGGCCCGTGGACCGACAAGGCCGAGGGCTTCGCCCACCGCGCCACCCGCGACCTGCTGTTCCGGTTCCCGACCGAGGCGTCCCGGAAGCAGACGGCGGCCAAGCTGACGGCGGGCACCCTGACGCGCTCCACCTTCGTCGCCAGCCTCATGGGCACCGACGAGTACCGGGGCCTCGACGTCGACCGAGTGTTCGTCCAGTACCTGCGGCGCAAGGCCGACAGCGGCGGGCGCAGCTACTGGATCGGCAGCATCCGCAAGGGCAAGGCCCTCTGGCGGTTCCGCGCCCAGCTGCTGGGCGGGAACGAGTACTTCGCCAAGGCGGGCGGCACCAACGCGAAGTACGTCGCCGCCTCCTACGCCGACGCCCTGGGCCGAGCCCCTGACCCGGGCGGCCTCGCCTACTGGACGGGCAAGCTCGACAAGGGCGCGGATCGCGGCTCGGTGGCCCTCCAGTTCCTGAACTCGCCCGAAGCCCGCCGCCGACGGGTGGACGATCAGTTCCTCCGCTTCCTGGACCGCTACCCCGTCGCCTCCGAGCAAGCCACCTGGGTGGCCGCGCTCCCCAGCGCCACGGGCGAGCAGGACCTCATCGCCTACCTGGCCGGGACCGCCAGCTACGCCAACCGCTCCTAGCGGGGCGGCCGGCCTCAGTAGCCCTTGGGCAGGCCGAGCACCTTGGTGGCCACGTAGGCCTGGACCATCTCCTGGCTGACGGGCGCGAGGCGCATCAGGCGGGCCTCTCGCCAGTACCGCTCCACGTGGTACTCGCTGGCGTAGCCCATGCCGCCGAGCGTCTGCACCGCCTGGTCGGCGGCCGCGTAGCCCGCTTCGGCGGCCAGGTACTTGGCGGTGTTGGCGTGCTCGCCGCACGGGAGGCCCTGGTCGTAGCGCCACGCCGCCTCCCGCACGGCGAGGGCCGCCGCCTCGAGCTGCATGTGGCACCGGGCGAGCGGGAAGGCGATGCCCTGGTTCTGGCCGATGGGCCGGTCGAACACCACCCGCTCGCCGGCATAGGCCACCGCCCGGCGCAGCGCGGCCCGGCCGGTGCCGAGTGCCTCCGCCGCGATCAGGATCCGCTCGGGGTTGAGGCCGTCGAGCAGGTAGCGGAAGCCCTGGCCCTCCTCCCCCACCCGGTCCGCCACCGCCACGGGCAGGTCGTCGTAGGCCACCTCGCAGGAGACCACCGCGTTGCGCCCAGCCTTGGGTATCGGCGTGATGGCCACCTCGGGCCGGACGTGACCCTCGGCATCCTGCAGGTCCGCCAGCAGCAACGTCATGCCGTCGGTCGGCCGGGCATCGTCGCGGGGCGCGGTGCGCACCAGCAGCAGCACCTTCTGGCAGTGCGGGGCCTTGGTGGTCCACACCTTGCGCCCCCGCACCACGTAGTGCGTGCCGTCCCCGGCCAGGGTGGCCCGGGTCGAGATGCGGCTGGTGTCGGTGCCGGCATCGGGCTCGGTCACGCCGAAGGCCACGTGCAGCTCGCCCGACGCCACGGCGGGCAGCACCCTCGCTCGCAGGTCGTCGGAGCCGTGCTTGATCACCGGGCCCATCCCGAAGATCGACAGGTGGATGGCCGAGGCGCCGTTCATCGCGGCGCCCGACGCCGCCACCTCCTCCACCACGATCGCCGCCTCGGCGATGCCTCGCCCGCCGCCGCCGAGGGCCTCGGGGATGGCGATGCCGATCCAGCCGCCGTCGGCCATCGCCCGGTAGAAGTCCCAGGGGAACTCGTGGGCGTCGTCGCAGCGCCGCCAGTAGTCGTCGTCGAAGGGGGCACAGGCGCGGCGCACGCCCTCGCGGATGGCCTCGTGGTCGGGATCGGGCGTGAGGTCCACGTGCTCGACGGCTCAGCCCGAGCCGAGCGCCCGCTCCACGCCGGTGAACGGCCAGCCGTCGGGCAGCCCGACCGGGTCCTGTGGCGCCGGGAGGATGTTGTAGGCCTCCTCGCCCGGCTTCACGTAGCCGAGCTCCTCCTTGGCGCGCCGAGCGATCTCCTCGGGCGTCTGGAGGCGAGCCTTCTCCTTGGCGATGCGGGCCCGTTCGGCCTTGACCTGGGCGAGCTGCTGCTCGGCCGCGGCGGTGTCCTGGCGCTGGTGCCACCACGAGCGGGTGGGGAACACCGTGAAGAGCAGGAAGGCCAGCAGCACCACGGTGACCGTGAGCCCTGCCAGCGCCCTCCGCCGGGCACGGACCTTCCCGCGTGGCGTCACGCCGACGCGCCGCCCTGGTTGAAGGCGGCCTTGCCCAGGAAGGCAGCGGCGTCGCCGAGCTCCTCCTCGATGCGCAGCAGCTGGTTGTACTTGGCCACGCGATCCGAGCGGGCGGGTGCGCCGGTCTTGATCTGGCCGCAGTTGGTGGCCACGGCGAGGTCCGCGATGGTGGCGTCCTCGGTCTCGCCGGAGCGGTGCGACATGACCGCCGTGTACCGGTTGCGGGTGGCGAGGGCGACCGCCTGGGACGTCTCGGTGAGCGAACCGATCTGGTTGACCTTCACGAGGATGGAGTTGGCGACGCCCCGCTCGATGCCCGTGGCCAGCCGCGAGGAGTTGGTCACGAACAGGTCATCACCGACCAGCTGGACGGTGCTGCCGATCTTGGAGGTGAGCACGGACCAGCCGTCCCAGTCCTCCTCGGCCATGCCGTCCTCGATCGAGATGATCGGGTAGCGGGCGCAGAGGTCGGCCCAGTAGTCGGCGAGCTCGGCGGAGCTGAGCGTGCGGCCCTCGCCCTCGAGCACGTACTTGCCGTCCTGGAAGACCTCGCTGGTGGCAGGGTCCAGGGCGATGGCGATGTCGTCACCGGGGCGGAAGCCGGCGGCCTCGATCGCCTCGATCAGGAGCTTGAGGGGCGCCTCGTTGTCCTCGAGGTCCGGGGCGAAGCCTCCCTCGTCGCCCACGGCGGTGGACAGGCCCTTGTCGTGGAGGACCTTCTTCAGCACGTGGTAGGTCTCGGTGCCCCAGCGGAGCGCCTCGGAGAAGCTGGCCGCCCCGACCGGCATGATCATGAACTCCTGGAAGTCCACGTTGTTGTCGGCGTGGGCGCCGCCGTTCAGCACGTTCATCATCGGCACCGGCAGCACGTGGGCGTTGGTGCCACCGACGTGGCGGTACAGGGGGATCTCGAGCTCGCTGGCCGCGGCCTTGGCGATGGCCAGGGAGGCGCCGAGGATGGCGTTGGCGCCGAGGCGGGCCTTGTTGTCGGTGCCGTCGAGGTCGAGCAGCGCCTGGTCGCAGTCGCGCTGGTCGAGGGCGTCGCGGCCCTCGAGCTCCTCGCGGATCTCGCCGTTGACGTTGTCGACCGCCTTCGTGACGCCCTTGCCGCCGTAGCGGTCACCGCCGTCGCGCAGCTCGACCGCCTCGAACTGCCCCGTCGACGCCCCCGACGGGACGGCAGCGCGGCCGCGCGCACCGGAATCGAGGAACACCTCGACCTCGACGGTGGGGTTGCCGCGGGAGTCGAGGATCTCGCGGCCGATGACGTGCTCGATGGTGCTCATGGGTGGGGCGCTCGTTGTGGTCGGACGATGGTTCGGACAGCGACGAGGGTAGTTCCCACGCCTTGCGCCGCCAGGGTCCCACGATCCACCCTTCGCCCTTCTCCCTCAGCCGCCTTGCGATGCCTCGACGGCCTTGGCCCGGTCGCGCAGCTGGGCGGCGGCGGCGCGCAGCTCGGCCTCGGGGTCGATGTCGGCGGCACGGGCCTCGTCGGCCAGGCGCAGCAGGCGGGCGCCGAGCGAGCCGTCGCCGGCCTCGGGCACGACGCCGAACGTGGCCGCCTTCTTCAGCACCTTGAGGGCGTAGAGCAGCGCCGGCAGGTTCGACGGGATCCCGTCGAACACCGAGTCGCGCCCCTTCTCGGCCTTCTTGATCGCCTCCCAGTTCGCGACGACGTCGTCCGCGCCGTCCACCTCCACGTCGCCGAACACGTGCGGGTGGCGGTGGACGAGCTTCTCCCGGATGCCACGCGCCACGTCGGCCAGGTCGAAGGCGCCCTCCTCGGCGGCGAGGGTGGCGTGGAAGACGATCTGGAACAGCAGGTCGCCCAGCTCCTCCTCCAAGTGGGCGTAGGCCTCGGCGGGGACCTCGGGGCCGCCGTCGCCCACCGGCTCGAGCGCTTCGAGGACCTCGTAGGTCTCCTCGAGCAGGTGCCGGGTGAGGGTGCGGTGGGTCTGCTCGGCGTCCCACGGGCACTCGGCCCGCAGCCTGGCCACCACCTCGGTGAACGCGGCCACCTCGGCACCGACCGGCGATGGCAGCTCGGGGACGTAGAGCGAGGTCAGGTGGTCGGGCTCGAAGGCGCGATCCAGGTCCGCCCAGGCCACCTCGGCGATCGACTCGTCGGGCAGCCCGAGCCGCTGGACGACCACCACCGGCGCGTCCGGCGGCTCGTCGACCGCGAGCTTGATGTCGGACAGCACCCGCCGGTTGTGGCAGTGGGCCACGAGCAGCGGCCCGCGCTCCCCGGCAGCCAGCTCGGCGAACCGGTGGCCGTCGATCAGCCGTACGCCCTGCTCGTAGGGGTCGATCCCGAGCCGGGCCCAGGTGAGGTCGACGAACGACAGGCCCGGCAGGACCTCGAGCTCGATGCGACCGGCCGACGCCGCGTCGGCCAGCCAGTCCACCGTGCGCTCCAGCACCCGCGGGGAGCCGGGGACCGCGTAGAGCACCTCGCCGTGGCGATCGGCCGCGGCCACCAGGTCCTCGACGATCCGGGCGTAGACCTCGTCGAAGGTGTCGGCCGCCTCGTAGTGGTGGTCGAAGGTGGCGGCGCCGGCCACGAGGTGGGCCGACGGGTGCACGGCGGTGCGCAGGAACCGAGCGCCCTCGGGCACCGCGGCGATGGCGTCGAGGACGCCGGCGGTCACGAGCGACGGGTCGCCCGGACCGAGCCCGACCGCGACGACCCGGCCCACCTCAGCTGCCGGCGCTGGCCGTCGGGATGGTGGTGGGGGTGCCGGCGGGGATCGTGGGGATCGTCGACGGCGTCGGGTTGGGCTCGACCGTGCGGCGGCTGGCGACCCAGGTCCCGTAGCGAGGATCGACCCGCACGTCGGCGCTGTCGTCGATCTTGCCGGCCAGCCATTGCTGGATCCGGTTCTCCGCGTCGGTCGTGAACGTGTCCTGGACCTGGTCCCGGATGCTCTGGGCGACGTCGTCGAAGCTCGTCTTGGTGGTGTCGACCTTGGCCACGAGCCACGTGGTGTCCGGCGTCGCCGGGCCGACGACCGTGCCAGGGGTCAGGTCCTCGACGGTGCCGCCGAACACCTGGACCAGCTGGGCGGCGTTGTAGCAGTTGCTCGTGGTGCCGGCCGTGGGGTCGATGACCGAGGCCTCCGTGGCCACCTTGGTGAAGTCCTCGCCCCCGTCGACCCGGTCCCGCAGCGCCTGGGCCTCTGCCTGGCTCTTGGCGCCCATCAGGAACACGCACACCTGGCGGAACGAGCTCGGGTCCTGGTCGTAGATGGCACGGATGCGCGCCTCGTAGCGCTGGGGCGCCTTCTCGAGCGCGTCGCGCAGGGCCTTGGGCGCCTGGGGCTTGAGCTCGCGCCCGAGGGCGCTCGACACCGCGCCCAGCTCGACGTAGCTGTCTGCCAGGGCCTTGGGCATCAGGTCGATCGAGAGGCCCTGCTGGGTGAGGCTGCTCTCGAGCTGGCTGCGGGCGTCGCTGCGATCCTTCGCCGTGATCTTCCCGCCGGCGGCGTCGAGGGCGTCGGCGAAGATCTGCTCGGTGATCAGCTGGGTGAGCTGGTCCGCCGACCCGACGTTCGGCGTGGCGTACTGGCTGGGCGCCTCGTAGTTGGGCAGCTCCTGCTGGACGAACTGCTGGATGGAGGCGGCCGCCTGCTGGTCGGTGCCACCCGCCTTGGCCGCCGCCTTCAGGAACTTCTGGTAGTCGCTCACCCGGTCGGCCACCTGTTGGCGGCTGATGTCGCTCCCGTTGACGGTGGCCGCCGGGTTGGTGCCCACCAGGGTGCCGCCGCCGGAGCAGGCGGTGGCCAGCGCGGCGAGGGACACGGCGAGGGCGGCGATGGCCCAACGGCGCGGCGACGGGCGGACGGACGAGCGGGCTTCCACGAGCACAGGATGCTACGCACCAGCGCACGGCGGGGAATCCGCGGCTAGAACCTCGCCCCGATGGCACCCGACGAGACCCCCGACCCGTCCACCGATCCGGCGGACGAGCCCGTCGCCGACCTGGGCGGGGCGGCCAAGCTCGCCAGCGACAAGATCACCACCTCGACGCGAGACCCCGAGGAGCTGGGCCGGCGCATCGAGCGCTGGCTGGCCACCGTCCTCCCCGAGGGCGCGGCCCCGACGGTGTCGGGGGTGGTGACCCCCGAGGGCAACGGCATGTCGTCGGAGACGATCCTCTTCGACGCGGCCTGGACCGTGGTCGGCGAGCGGGTGGAGCGCCGGTGCGTGGCCCGCATCGAGCCGGAGATGGACAAGCTGCCCGTCTTCCCCGCCTACGACCTGGCCCAGCAGTTCGACGTGATCTCGCTGGTCGAGGAGGCCACCGACGTCCCCGTGCCCGAGACCCTCTGGTACGAGGCCGACCCGTCGATCGTGGGCGCGCCCTTCTTCGTGATGGGCCGGGTCGACGGCCTGGTGCCCCGCGACGTGCTGCCCTACACGTTCGGCGACAGCTGGATCGACGAAGCCACCCCCGAGCAGCTCGCCCAGCTCCAGGACTCGGCGGTGCGGGCCCTGGCCGGCATCCATGCCATCACCCCCGAGACCCACGACCTGGGCCCGCTCCAGTACGACCTGCCCGGCGAGACGTCCCTCGAGCGCCACCTGGCCTGGTGGGAGGGGTACCACGAGTGGGTGGTGGGCGACCGGCGCTCGCCCCTGCTCGACGAGTGCTTCGCCTGGCTGCGGGCCAACCTGCCGACCGACCACGGCCCCGACGCCCTCTCGTGGGGCGATGCCCGCATCGGCAACATGCTCTTCGCCGGCTACGAGGTGGCCGCCGTCCTCGACTGGGAGATGGCCGGCGTCGCGCCACCCGAGGTCGACCTCGGCTGGATGGCCTACCTCCACCTGTTCTTCCAGGACATCACCACGGACCTCGGCCTGCCCGGCATGCCGGACTTCATGCGCCACGACGAGCTCGCCGCCACCTACGAGGCGGTATCGGGCCGCCGGGTCGGCGACCTCCGCTGGTTCATGGCCTACGCCGCCATGCGCCACGGCGTGATCATGCGCCGGGTCACCGAGCGGGCCATCCTCCACGGCGAGGCCATGGAGCCCGAGGACCTCGACGACACGATCATCCACCGGGCCACCCTCCGGGCGATGCTCGACGGCACCTACTGGGACCGCCTCCCCGCCTGAGGGGCCAACCACGCAGCGGGGCTCCGGGGAGTAGTCAGGGCCAGTCGCACGAGACCACCTTGATTCGCACCATCGATTCATTGTACATTGCTTTCGTTGTACAATTGGCCCAACGTACGAATGGCGGATGAGTCGTGGCGCACGACGCTCGCAACCCCCTGGTGCTCCGACCTCAACGGGGTGGGACACCGTCACCAGACTCCGTCGTGTTCCGCGAGCGGACGGTGGCGACGCTCCGCAGCCACCTCCTCGCTGGGGAGAGCATCGTGCTGACAGCCGAGAAGCGGGTCGGCAAGACCGCCGTGCTCGCCGTGCTCGAGGCTTCCTCGGGCGACGACCTCCTGATCCTCCGGAGGGACGTCGAGGGGATCGGCTCCCCCAAGCGCCTCGTCGAGGTCCTGTGCAACGACCTCTACCCCCACCTCGGCGCGAAGACCAAGGCAGCAAATCGCTTCAACAGCCTCCTCGAACGCCTCGGGCACACGAGCAT
Organism: Acidimicrobiales bacterium; assembly: GCA_046331115.1. Taxonomy (GTDB): domain Bacteria; phylum Actinomycetota; class Acidimicrobiia; order Acidimicrobiales; family Iamiaceae; genus Aquihabitans. Next base: position 113,132 of record JAXLRJ010000007.1, on the reverse strand, counting down.
CGGGCCCATCACCCTGCCGGCCTTCGAGCCCAAGGACTGGCGGGTGCACCTCGAGGAGCTGTTCGCCGCGGTGGCCGAGCACCTCGAGGGCCGCCCGCTCGCCCTGCTCTGGGACGAAGCTCCGTGGATGGTCGAGAAGGTGCGCCGCGACACCGATTGGCAGACCGCCGCAGACCTCCTCGATGAGCTGCGGGCCATCCGGCAGCGCCATCCCACGATCCGCTTCTTGTTCACCGGCTCCATCGGCTTCCACCACGTGCTGCGCGACCTCCGTGATGGGGCGAGCCATCTGAGCGCCATCAACGACATGCGCAAGGAGGAGCTCCCCCCGCTCGCGACCGACGACGCTGTCGAACTTGCCCGAGCGCTCATGCGCTGGTCGGCGGCGAACCGAGGAGCGAGCTTCGCCGACGACCATGCGGTGGCGGCACGCATCGCCGAGCGCTGCGAGGGCATCCCGTGGTTCATCCATGCCACGGTGGACGACCTGCCCCAGCGCGATGCCCCGATCGATGTCGAGGACGTCGATCGTGTGATCGAGGCGGCACGGATGGCCTCGGCCGACGGCTGGGAGCTGCGCCACTACGTCGATCGGCTCGACGAATACTACGGCGACCGAGCAGAGCTTGCGGGTGAGGTGCTCGATGCCGTCGCTGTCCGTGACGGCGCCACCCCGGATGAGATCCTCGGCGACCTTGCCCACAGCGGCCCACCGCCCGCGCGCCGCGAGCTCACCGACCTGCTCCGGCTGCTGCACCAAGACCACTACCTGTCCCACGAGGCACCTCGCTGGCGCTTCACCTACGAGCTCATCCGCGATGCGTGGGTCGAGCTGCGCGACCTGGAGCCAACGTGACGCACGCAGACCTGATCTCCTCGTTCACGCCGAGCACGATGCCGGCCGAGACGCTCGAGGCGATGTTCGTGCAGCGCGAACCGCTCGCCCAGCGGATGATCTCGTCGATCCGAGCGGCCGTTGACACCGGCGACCTGGAGCACCACCTGGCCGTCGGCCCTCGGGGCATGGGCAAGACCCACCTGCTCTCGCTGGTCGCCCACCGCCTGCTCGCAGACGACCACCTCCGGAGCCGGATCGCGATCGCCTGGCTCAGGGAGGAGGAATGGGGCGTCACGTCGCTCGGCGAGCTGTTCGAGCAGGTGCTGACGCAGCTCGCCGATGCCGACCAGGTCGACCACGAGGTGCGGACCCGGGCCAGCGACGCCCTCGACCACCTCGTCGAGGTACCACTGGAACAGCTGGCCGACGCAGCCGAGGCCGCGCTGCCGGTGGTGCTTGGCGACCGGCTCCTGGTGATCGTGGTCGAGAACCTCGACCAGATCTTCCAGGACATCGGCACCGACGACCAGCACCAGCTGCGCGCCTTCCTCCAGAACCAGCGGAACACGGTCTTGCTGGCCTCGACCCCGTCGCTTGCCCAGTCGATCGCCGTGCGGTCGGGGCCGTTCTTCGGCTTCTTCGCCATCCACCACCTCGACGAGCTCTCGGTGGAGGAGGCCCGCCAGCTCCTCGTCGCCATCGCCACCCTCCGCCACGATGACGAGGGCACCCGCTTGGTCGAGTACCTGGGCACCGACGAGGCCACCGCCCGACTCAAGGTCGTCGAGCACATCGCTGGCGGCCATCCACGCCTCTGGGTGCTGATGGCCGAGTGCATCACCACGGAGCGCCTCGAGGAGGTGGTCGGGCTGTTGATGGCCGTCCTCGACGACCTCACGCCCTACTACCAGGCACAGATGAAGGCGCTCTCCGCGCAACAGCGCAAGATCGTCATGCACCTCAGCCGGATCGAGGGGGCCAGCACGGTCAAGGACCTGGCCGCTGCCGTCCGGATCCAAGAACGGGTCGCCGCCACCCAGCTCGGCCAGCTGGTCAAGCTCGGTTATGTCCGCAAGGCCGAGCTCCCCGAGGGCTTCACCGTCCGCGACAAGCGCACCACCGCGTACGAGCTGCGCGAGCCGCTCCTCCGCCACGTCCTGGAGGTGAAGGAGTCCCGGGGCAAGCCCCTCCGCCTGATCGTCGAGCTCCTCCGAGCCTGGTACGACGACACCAAGCTCACCGCCTGGGTCAACGCTGACGAGCCCACGGCGGCGAAGTACGCACGAGCTGCGTTGGAACGACCTTCCGCCACCTCAAATGGTCGCGCCGGGCCCACCGACTCGACCAGTGGCAAGGCGTTCCGCGATGGGAACCGCGCCTTCGAGCAAGGCAAGTACGAGGAGGCCTTGGCCGCCTATGAGGAGGCTGCTGCACAGGAGCCAGGCGCAGCGGAGGTCCTCTACAACCTGGGCATCACCCTTGGGAAGCTCGACCGGATTGATGAGGCCCTGGCAGCATTCGACACGGCCATCGCACTCGACCCCTACGACGCTGATTCGCACTTCAACCGAGGCGTCGCGCTCGGCAACCTCAGACGCCCCGAGGAGGCACTCGCTGCGTTCGACACCGCAGCCGCACTCAACCCCAACGACGCCGATACCCATTACAACCGAGGCGTTGCCCTTGTGACGCTTGGCCGCTCCGACGAAGCGGTCGCAGCATATGACGTTGCAATCGCACTCGTCCCCGATCACCAAGCCGCCCACTACAACCGAGGCGTCGCCCTCACGGAGCTGGGTCGCAACGATGAAGCACTCGCGGCATACGACAAGGCCATCGCCCTCGATGACCAGGACGGGGATGCGCAGTACAACAGAGCCATCGTGCTAGCAAGGCTCGGCCGTATCGACGAATCGCTCGCCGCCTACGCAAGCGTCATCGCGATCGCACCGAGCGACCCAAACCCACGGTTCAACCGTGCTTCCATCCAGATGCGTTCGAGCGACCAGGCCATCCCGGCCGCTCAGGACCTGGCGATGGCCGTCGCGCTGGCCCCGGATGCCATGTACCTCCGCCAGAACCTGACCTGGCTCCTGACCGCCTCGGCCATGCGGGCGGCCGAGGAGCAGCGTCATGCGGTCGGGGTGGTCATCGAAGCATGGGCGAGGGCTTCGACGGTCGATGCAGTGCTCGATGCGGCGATGGCCGTCCTTCGATACGCGCCGGGCGCCAGGTCTGAAACCTGGACCAGCGCACTGCTCCATGCGCTCGAAGGCCACGACGCTTCCGGACCGCTGGTCGACCTACTGCGCGCCATCGTCGACTACCGGGCGACGGGTGACGGCGCCGTGCTGCTTCGCCTGCCCTCGGAACTGCGGGACCTCGCCACCGAGATCCTCGAGGACCAGGACCGCAGCTGACTACTCCGCGGGCGGGACGAGCTGGCGCAAGAAGTCGACCAGGGTGCCAGCGAGGTCCGGGGTCTTCGGGATCGGCAGCATGAGCTGCTCGACGGGCTCCTTGTAGACCGCCCCCTTGAACAGGCGGGCGAGCCGGACCTGCTGGCTCGCCTTGAGGCGCAGGGGCGACACCCGGGCCGTCCAGGCCGGGCCGCCGAACGCGGGGCCCTTGGTGACGTTGATCTCGCGGATGTCGAGGCGGTGGGCCTCGGCGCGCAGGCGGGCCACGTCGAGCAGCTTCTCCGCGGCCTCGGGCACCGGGCCGTAGCGGTCCTCCCACTCGGCGCGGATGTCGGCGACCTGGTCGTCGGAGGTGACCTCGGCGAGGCGCCGGTAGGCCTCGAGCCGCAGCTCCTCCTTCGGCACGTAGTCCGCGGACAGGTGGGCGTCGAGGGGGAGGTCGAGCTTGATCTCGGCGGGCTCGCGCACCGGCTCGCCCTTCAGCTCCTGCACCGCCTCGTGGACCATCTGGACGTAGAGGTCATAGCCGACGGCGGCGATGTGGCCGCTCTGGCCGGTGCCGAGCAGGGTGCCGGCGCCGCGGATCTCCAGGTCCCGCATGGCGATGCGGAAGCCCGAGCCGAGCTCGGTGGCCTCGCCGATCGTCTTCAGCCGCTCGTAGGCGTCCTCCGACAGGGCCATGTCCCGGGGGTGGAACAGGTAGGCGTAGGCCCGCTGGCCGCTGCGGCCGACGCGCCCTCGAAGCTGGTGGAGCTGGCCGAGGCCGAGGCGGTCGGCCCGGTCCACCACGAGCGTGTTCACGGTGGGCATGTCGATCCCGGACTCGATGATCGTGGTGCAGACGAGCACGTCGAACTCGCCCTCCCAGAAGTCGAGCACGACCTTCTCGAGGGTGCCCTCGTCCATCTGCCCGTGGGCGACCGCGACCCGGGCCTCGGGCACGAGCTCTCGGATCTCCCGGGCCTTGTCCTCGATGTCGCGCACCCGGTTGTGCACGAAGAAGACCTGGCCCTCGCGCAGCAGCTCCCGGCGGATGGCCTCGGCCACCGCCCGCTCGTCGTACTCGCCGACGTAGGTGAGGATCGGCTGGCGCTCGGCCGGCGGCGTGTTGAGCAGGGTCAGGTCCCGGATGCCGGTGAGGCTCAGCTCCAAGGTGCGCGGGATGGGGGTGGCCGACAGGGTGAGGACGTCGACGTCGGTCGACAGCTGCTTGATCTGCTCCTTGTGGCTGACGCCGAAGCGCTGCTCTTCGTCGACCACCAGCAGGCCAAGGTCCTTGAAGGCGATGTCGTCGGACAGGAGGCGATGGGTGCCGATCACGCAGTCGACCTCGCCCTCGCGCACGCCCCGCGCCACCTCCTTGGCCTGGCCGGGGGTGAGGAACCGGCTGAGGACCTCGACCCGCACCGGGAAGCCGGCGAAGCGCTCCGAGAAGGTCTGGTAGTGCTGGGTGGCGAGCAGCGTGGTGGGCACGAGCACCGCCACCTGCTTGCCGTCCTGGATGGCCTTGAACGCGGCCCGGACGGCCACCTCGGTCTTGCCGAAGCCGACGTCACCGCAGACCAACCGGTCCATGGGGGTCTCGGCCTCCATGTCGGCCTTGACCTCTTCGATCGCCTTGGCCTGGTCCGGGGTCTCGCGGTACGGGAAGGCGTCCTCCAGCTCGCGCTGCCAGGGCGTGTCCTCGGGATACGCATGGCCGGGGGTGTGGAGGCGCTTCTGGTACAGGACCACCAGCTCCTGGGCCACGGTCTGGACCTCGCTGCGGACCTTGGCCTTCGTTCGGGTCCAGTCGCCGCCGCCCAGCTTGGACAGCGCCGGCGAGTCACCGCCCGTGTAGTGCCGGACCGCATCGATCTGGTCCGAAGGGACGTAGAGCTTGTCCTCGCCCTTGTACTCGAGCAGCAGGTAGTCCCGCTCCACCCCACCGATCGCCCGCTTGACCATGCCGCCGTAGCGGGCGACGCCGTGCTGGTGGTGCACGACGTAGTCGCCGGGCTTCAGGTCGTCGAAGAACCCGGCGGTGTCCCGCTTGCGCGGGCGCGGCGCCCGGTGCGCCCGGCGGCGACCGGTCACGTCGGGCTCGGCCAGGACCGCCAGCTTCACGCCGGTGAGCACGCACCCCCGCTCGAGCGCGCCCACCTGCACGTCGAGGTCCAGGCCCCGCTCACGCAGGAGGTCGCCGAGGCGCTGCGCGGAGCCAGGACCGTCGGCAGCCACCACGATCCGGTAGCCGTCGTCGATGAGGTGGCGCAGCTGGCCGGTGAGGGCCTCGCCGTCGCCCACGACCGGGTTCCAGCCGGTGGCGGCCACGGTGGCCACGTCGGGCCCATCGGGCGTGACCGTCATGGACCAGACCGGGAGCGACGACGACGCGAACAGGTCGTCGAACGCCACGTGCAGCGGCGGGAACGACTCGCCGTCGCCGACCTCCCAGGTGCGGGCCAGCGACGACGCCAGGTCCGCCTCCTCGGCGAGCAGGTCGGCGGCCCGGTCCCGCATCCGGCGAGGCTCGACCAGCACCACCTGGGCGCCCTCCGGCAACAGGTCCACGATGGTCCGCTGCTCGGCCACGAGCCACGGCAGCCAGCTCTCCATGCCGTCGAACAGCTGGCCCTCAGCCAGCCGCTCCCACTGCTCGCGCCCCCACGGCTCGGCGCCCACCAGCGCCTCGGCCCGCTCGCGCACGTCGTCGGTGGGCAGCAGCTCCCGGCAGGCGAACAGCTCCACCACCTCGAGCGGCGTGGTGGATCGCTGGTCGCTGACGCTGAAGCTGGTGAGGCGATCGACCTCGTCGCCCCACAGGTCGATGCGGATCGGCCCGTCGGCGGTGGCCCCGAACACGTCGACGATGGAGCCCCGCACGGCGAACTCGCCCCGGTGCTCGACCTGGCCCTCCCGCCGGTAGCCGTGGCGGCCCAGCCACTCGACGAGCTCGGCCTGGTCCCGGCGCTCGCCCGGCCGCACCACCAGGGGCGCCGCCTCGTCCACGTGCGGGCCGAGGAGCTGCACCAGCGCCCGCACCGGGGCCACCACCACGTGGGGCAGCCGCTCTCCACCGGTGCGCAGCCGCCAGATGGCGCGGAGCCGCCGGCCCATCGTCTCGATGCCCGGGCTCACCCGCTCGAACGGCAGCGTCTCCCACGCCGGGAACAGCTCGGCCGCATCCGGCCCGAGGAACGTCGTGAGGTCGCCGACCAGGCGCTCCGCCTCAGCCGTGGTGGGCACGGCCACCAGCAGGGGCCGCCGGCTCCCCACCGTGGCCAGCCCGGCCAGGGCGATGGGCCGGGCTGGCTCGGGCACCGCCAGGACCGCGGCGTTGCGGCCGAGCACCTGGAGCATCGCCGGCTCGTCTCGCAGCAGCTTGGGCAGGTCGGTGAGGGCCATGGGTTCCGTTCGTGCGGTGTGGTGGAGGCAGGGGGACGCGCGAGGGTGCGCCCCCGATGCGTCGGCACCGGGGGTCGCGGAAGGACTGCCCACGCTACCGCCCGACCACGCCGCGCCACCCTGCCCCATCGGGCGACGGTCGCGACGACCTAGGTTGGTCGCCATGGCGGGGAGCAGCGGGGCGAGCAGACGGCGGATCGGCGTGCTGTTCGGCATGGCCACGGGAGGGCTCGCGGTGCTCCTGTTCCAGCTCCTGGTCAGCTACTCGGCGGCGATGGACCGCTCGGACGACGGGCTGGCATGGGCGTGGCTCGTCACCTTCATCGGGCTCCCGCTCGTCGCCTACCTCGGCGCCCGCCTCGCCCCCGGGCGGCCGTGGGTGACGGCCGGGGCCGCACTCGCAGCGGACCTCGCCCTCGTGTTCACGATGAAGGCGATGGTCCTGCTTCGCCTCGGCTGGGTCGGCGCCCAGATCCTCGCGTGGCACCTCGCACTGGTGGCGGTGACCTACGTGGCCGCCCGCGCCGGCGATCGCAGCGCCCGACCTGCCGGCCCGGCAGCCGCTGCGCCACCCGCGCCCACCGCCATCGGGACCTGACGGCCCTCCCGATCCGCCCCCGCGGTCGGGCACCTGCGAACATCCGTTTCGAGGGTTTCGGTGGATGTCCGATCCATCGGGGCCGTTGGGTGTCCGATTCGGTGTTTGTGGGTGTTTGGGGTGGTGTCGGGGTCTTCGTTGTCAGACCCCCTGCGTAGCGTTGGGGCATGGACACGGCGGCGGATCCCCAGGTCGAGGAGGTGTTGGCGGGCCTCGATGCGGCGTTGGACGCGGCGTGCGCGGTCGGGGTCCGAGCGGTCGATGGTCGTGATGCGTATGGGGTGGTGCGCCGGTTGGAGGTGATCGGCCGGCGGGTCGCCGCGTTGCAGGTGGACCTGTTGGGAGACATCGAGGCTCGGGGCTTGCACACCGAGGACGGGCACCGCTCCGCGCGGGGTCTGGTCGGGTTCGCGGCCAACACGTCGGGGGCTGCGTCGGGGCGTCGGTCCAAGGCGGCACGGATGCTGGTGGGGATGCCTGCGGTGGCGGCGGGGTTCCGGGCCGGGCGGATCGGGGTGTGCCAGGTCGATCGGATCGCCCGGGTGCATGCCAACCCGCGGGTCCGCACCCGGCTCGAAGCGGTGGACGCGGAGCTGGCGGTCGTAGCCGCCAAGCTGCGCTTCGACGAGCTGGATCGGTACCTGGCGCGGTGGGAGCACCTCGCGGATGAGGACGGCGCTGCCACGAAGGCGGAGCGGGATCATCGGCGTCGGGACTTCCAGGTCCGCCAGAACCTCGACGGCACCTACCGGCTGTGGGGCGGCTGCGGATCGCTGCAGGGCACCGTCACCGCCGAGGTGTTCGACGCCTACGTGCGCGCCGAGCTCGAAGCCGACTGGGCCGAAGCCCGCGCCCGCCTCGGTGACGCGGCGACGATCGGGGATCTGGTGCGCACCGATGCGCAGCGGCGCATGGACGCCGTCGAAGCGATCTTCACCGACGCCGCCGACACCCTCGCGGCGCGCACCGGCCAGCGCATCGTCACCAACCTGTGCATCGACCAGACCACCTTCGAACGCACCGCCACCCGCCTCACGGGCACCGACCCCGGCCCCGACCCCCGCCTCGCCACCTGGTGGAGCGACCTCGCCAACCAACCCACCCGCAACCCCGACACCGACGGCGACACCGGCAACGACCGGACCGATGGACCCGCCTCGTACCGGTGCGAAGGCCTCGACGGGCGACCCGTCGACCCGACCGAAGCGGTCGCCGCCACGCTGCTCGTCGGGCACATCCGACGCGTCGTCTACGGCGCCGACAGCGTCGTCATCGACCTCGGACGCCGCAGCCGCCTCTTCACCGGGCCCGCCCGACTCGCCGTCATGCTCACCGCCACCACCTGCTTCTGGCCCGGCTGCACCCAACCCGTCCACCACTGCCAAGCCGACCACCTCCAACCCTGGCAAGACGACGGCCCAACATCCCCCGGCAACGGGGCACCCGCCTGCGGCAAGCACAACCGATGGCGCAACCACGGCTACACCGTCCAACGCGACCCAGCCGGCAACCTCCACATCCACCGCCCCGACGGCACCGAGATCACCTGACCCCAGCACGCGCCCACCCGCGACCACCGCGCACCACGCGCCAGCCGGCGCGGGCACGCCTCGGCCGCTGCACCCCGCATCGCGAAGATGGGGATGCTCACGCTGAGTGAACGTTGACAGGTTCCGGCACGCTCCGTAGCGTGCCGGAACGGGAGCGGCCGGCGGGCCGCAAGGACGGGGGCTGGACATGGATCGACGGCGTGGAGATCGACGGGTGAGGTTGCTCCTCGCTGTCACCCTGGCGCTCGGTGGGAGCGGTGCCTTGTCGTCGGTCGTGGCGGCAGGCGCCGTCGGCGCCGCACCGACGATCCCTGGGCTGCAGGTGGCACCGAACCAACGGGTCGATGGCAGCCTCCAACCCGTCATCACCCTGACCGGGCCCCATGCGCTCGAGGTGCGCTGCCGCGACGACGTCCTGCTCCTCGAAGGCGTCGACAGCACCATCGCGTGCAGCCGCATCAGCAGCCTTCGGATCATCGGCTCCAGCGCCACCGACGGCGTCGACGTCGACCTCGTCACCGGCGCACCGGCGACCTACGCGCCCTACGTCGGCGTCCAGCTGGGCGACGGCAACGACGTCGCCAAGGTGCTGCACCGCGGCACCTTGCAGGTGCAAGGCGGGCCCGGGTCGGACCGACTCACCGATGCCGCAGCCACAGGGGCCGTCGGCTCGATCAGCACGGACCAGCTGTTCGGCGACGACGGCGACGACATCCTCACCAACCTCGGCTACGTCCAAGGCACCCCGCCCACCATCACTGCCGCCAACGCGTGGGACCACGCCGCCACGATGATCGGCGGTCCCGGCGCCGACACCATCCGGGGCGCCACCAACCGACCCGACGCAGCCGACATCGACCTCACCGACACCGTCTCGCTCGGCACCGGCCCGGCCCTCGTGTGGCTCAGCACCACCCAGCAGACCGACCTCGTCACCGTGCACGCCAACGGCAGCTACGGGCCGAAGGTGTCCGTGACCCGAGCCGGCAAGACGTGGAGCACCTCGCTGCCCACCCTCACCTATGCGCTCACGATCAACACCCTCGGCGGCCCGGACCAGGTGACCGTCGACGGCAAGTCCATCCGAGCACCGATCCTGGTCGATCCCGGCTCGGGCACCGATGCCATGACGATCCGCCCGTGGCCCGGGTACCGGTGGGACAAGGCCGCCGGGGTCGTCACCCAGCCGGGCGCGCAGCCGATCAGCTACGTGGCGAAGCGGCTCGAAGCCGTGTCGATCCGCAGCCTGTGACCGTCCAGAAGCGGTGACGGTCGGCTTGCGCTGACCTGGCCAGCCCCTGGTCGGGGCCGTCAGCCGCGCTGGTTGTAGCGGGTCTGGGCGGCCTCGGCCCCTTCGTCCAGGATCATCTCGACGGCGTCGGCCGCCTCCTGCATGGCGAGGTCGAGCTCCGCCTTCTCGGCCTTGCCGGGCCGGCGCAGCACGTGGTCGACGCCCTCCTGGCGGCCAGGCGGCTTGCCGATGCCGATGCGGACCCGGACGAAGTCATCGGTCTTCAGGTGGGCCTTCAGCGACTTGAGCCCGTTGTTGCCGGCCAGGCCGCCACCGATCTTCACCTTGAGCTTGCCCGGTGGCAGGTCCATCTCGTCGTGGACCACCACCAGCCGGTGCAGGTCCTCGATGCCGTGGCGCGCGAGCAGGAGCCGGGCCGCGTTGCCGACCTCGTTGTAGAAGGTGGTGGGGAACGCCAGGACCACGCGGGCCGCACCGATGCGCACCTCGGCCACCTCGGCGCGCTCCTTGGTGGACGCCTTCAACCGGCCGCCATGGCGGTCGGCAAGCAGGGCGACCACGTCAGCCCCGACGTTGTGTCGGGTGTGGGCGTACTCGGCCCCGGGGTTGCCGAGCCCGAGCACCAGCAGGTCCGCAGGGGTGCCCCGTCGTTCGGCGGGGCGACGAAACGCCACGGGTCAGCGCACCGGGCGCGGCGTCGGCGGCGGGCCGCAGCCCGCGCCGGCGCCCGCCGCGCTCGCCAGCCTCGTCGCCCGCGGCATCGCCGGCGGCCTCAGCCTCGTCGCCACCGGCCTCATCGCCGGCGGCCTCAGCCTCGTCGCCGCCGGCCTCCTCGCGGGCCGCGGCCGACGCCATGACGATCAGCTCCTCGTCATCGACGTCGGTGGTGACCCCGGCGGGCAGGGCCAGATCACCGACGCGGATCGCATCGCCGATGCCCAGGCCCGACACGTCGACGGTGAGCTCGGTCGGGATGGCACCGGGCTTGGCGTTGATGGCCAGGGCGTGCAGCGCCTGGTCCAGGGTGCCACCGTCGCGCAGTGCCGGCGCGTCGCCGTCGAGCACCAGCGGCACGTCGACGGAGATCACGGCATCGGCGCTGACGCGCAGGAAGTCGATGTGGAGCACGTCCCGGCGGATCGGGTGGCGCTGCAGCTCCTTGACCATGGCCAGGGCGACGTCGCCGTCGATGTCCAGGTCGATCAGGGCGTTGAGGCCGGCCTCGGTGGTGAGCGCCTCGCGCAGCGAGCGCCACTCCACGGTCACCGGGATCGGGTCGGCGCCCAGGCCGTACACGACGCCGGGGACCTTGCCCTCGGCGCGGAGGCGCTTGGCGGGGCCGGTGCCCAGGGCACGGCCGGTGGTGGCCTTCAGGGTGATCTCAGCCATCGGAGCTCCTACTTCAGAGATCGCGCCGGAGCGCATGCGGTTGACAAACGGCTCGCCAGCCTAGGGGTCCCCTGGTGCCAGGCGAAATCGGGTCCCTGACCTGCGCCCTAACCCTCGCCTGGCCGAACTCTTGGGCCACGCTCCGCCCGCTCTGCGGGAGTTCTCAGGAACGGGGCGCACCATGCAGCCCATGGAAGCCACCCAACCCCCCACCCACCCGGCTCCCGCTCCTCGCCGCAAGCGCCCGCACCCGGCTGCGAACGCCCGCAAGAAGGTGGCGGCCGCCAGCGTCGGCTCGTTCCTCGCCCTGACCGGCCTGTTCGCGGTCACCGCGACCCACGGCACCGGCTCGTCGAGCACCTCGGCCAGCTCGGGCACGAGCGCCACCAGCTCGACCTCTGGCACCACCGCCACGACCTCGGCCACGACCTCGTCGAGCGACGACGACACCTCGACCAGCACCTACGAGTCCAACGACGACGACAGCGACTGGAGCGCCACCGCCAGCCAGGCGAGCACCGCCAGCACCTCGGACACCTCGAGCAGCACCACCAACACGGTCGCCACCGTGCCGACCACGCAGAGCAGCGGGAGCTGATCGACGTGCAGGCCGAGCGCCGCTTCCGGGCCATGGGCACCGACGTGCACGTGATCGTGCACGGGGACCCCGACCTCGCCGCCCTGGCCGAGGCCGAGGTGCTGCGCCTCGAGCGCCGGTGGAGCCGGTTCCTCGACGACAGCGAGGTGTCCGAGCTCAACCGCCGGGCTGGCGAGTGGGTCGACGTGTCCCCCGACACGATCCTGCTGGTCGAGCGGGCGATCCTCGCCGCCAACGCCACCGACGGCCGCTTCGACCCCACCGTGCTGGGCGACGTCCTGCGCGCCGGCTACGACCGGAGCTTCGAGCAGGTCCTGGCGGCCGACCCCGATCGAGAGGTCCGCACCGCCACCCTCGGCCGCGGCGTCGACCACCTCGACGTCGACGCTGCGGCCGGGCGGGTGCGCCTCGCCGCCGGCACCGGGTTCGACCCGGGCGGCATCGGCAAGGGCCTGGCCGCGGACCTGGCCGCCGCCCGCGTCGACGCCGAGGGCGCCGCCGGCGTCCTCGTGAACATCGGCGGCGACCTGCGCGCCGTGGGCATCGGCCCCGACGGCGACGACTGGACGGTCGCCCTCGACCCCGCCGCCTCCGGCCACCCCTTCGCCACGGTGGTGCTGGACCACGGCGCCCTCGCCACGTCCACCGTGCGGCGCCGCCGATGGGAGCTCGGCGGCGCAGCACAGCACCACCTGATCGACCCGGCCACCGGGCGGCCCTCCACCTCGGAGGTGGCCTCCGCCTCGGTGCTGGCCGCCCACGGGTGGCAGGCCGAGGCCCTCGCCAAGGCCGCGCTGCTCGCTGGCCTCGACGAGGGCCTGGCGCTCATCGAGCGCCTCGGCGCCGACGGCGTCCTCATCGACCACGACGGGACGCTGCACGCCACCGCCCGCTTCGACCGCTTCCTCGTCCCCGCCCCCTCGCTCCTGGAAGGAGCCCTCTCGTGACCGCCTGGTACATCAACCGATCCGCCGGCCTCGTGGCCTGGGCGCTGCTCAGCGCCTCGGTGATCCTCGGCGTGCTGCTCTCCTCCAAGCTCCTCGGCAAGCGGGTGCGGCCCAACTGGCTGCAGGACCTGCACCGGGGGCTCTCGGGCCTGGCGGTCGCGTTCGTGGGCGTCCACATCGCCGGCGCCGTCGCCGACAACTACCTGACCTTCGGCCTGAAGGAGGTGCTGGTCCCCGGCACCTCGGCGTGGCGCCCGATCGCCATCGCCTGGGGCGTGGTCACCACCTACCTGCTCGTCGCCGTCGAGGCCTCGTCGCTCCTGCGCAAGCACCTGCCCCGCTCGTGGTGGCGCCGGATCCACTTCCTCAGCTTCCCGCTGTTCCTGACGGCCACCGCCCACGGCGTCACCGCCGGCACCGAGATGGGCTCGGAGCTCGGCATCGCCATCGCCGCCCTCGTCACGGCCACCGTCGGCGGCCTGACCGCCATGCGGGTGGTCAGCGAGCTGGAGAAGGCCAAGGAGCCGACCGCCCGCCGCATCCCCGAGCGGGTGCCCACCGCCGCACGGCCGGTGGCCCCTCGCCCGGTGGCCCCTCGCCCGGTAGCTCCTGCCTACCCACCGGCAGCGCAGGCACCGACAGCTGCGCCGGTGCGCCCGGCCACGATCGGGGCCCGTCCCGTCGCCCCGGTGCAGCCGGCTGCCGCCCGGGTGGCCACGCCGATGCCGACGGCGGTGCCGGGCCGGCCGGGCACGCCCTTCTAGCGCGGCCGCTACTTCTGGTTCTCGCCGCCGAAGATCTCGCTGACCGACTCGTCCTCGAACACGGCGGAGATGGCGTCGGCCACGAGCGGGGCGATCGACAGCACCTCGATCTTGTCGATCTGCTTCTCGGGCGGCAGCGGCAACGTGTTGGTGATCACGACCTTCTCGATCACCGAGTTCTTCAGCCGCTCGGTGGCCGGGTCCGACAGCACCCCGTGCGTGGCCATGGCCCAGACGGCGGTGGCGCCCTCGGACTTGAGCAGGTCCGCCGCCGCCACGAGGGTGCCGCCGGTGTCGATCATGTCGTCGAGCAGGATGCAGTGCTTGCCGGCCACGTTGCCGATCACGTTGGACGCCTCGACCACGTTGGCGACGCCCTTCGGGCGGATCTTGTTGACGAAGGCAAGGTCCGCGCCGAGGTGGTTGGCGAGGCGCTTGGCCGCCTTCACGCCGCCGGCGTCGGGCGACACAATCACCAGGTCCTCCGGGGCGGCCGCGGTGCGGCAGCACTCGATCAGGATGGGCAGGGCCGTCAGGTGGTCGAACGGCTTGTCGAGGAAGCCCTGGATCTGCCCGCTGTGGAGGTCCACCGACACGACCCGGTCCGCACCGGCGACGGTGAGCATGTCCGCCACCAGCTTGGCGGTGATGGGCTCGCGGCCTTCGGCCTTGCGGTCCTGGCGGGAGTAGCCGTAGTAGGGGCAGACGGCGGTGATGCGCTTGGCCGAGGCCCGCTTGGCCGCGTCGATCATGATCAGCTGCTGCATCAGCGCGTCGTTCACGTGAGCGGCGTGCGTCTGGATGATGAACACGTCCGCGCCGCGGATGCTCTCGCCGTAGCGGCAGTGCATCTCGCCGTTGGCGAACTGGCGGAGGTTGGCCTCGCCCAGCTCGACGCCGAGGTGGTCGGCGATCTCGCGCGCCAGCTCGAGGTGCGATGCACCGGCGTACAGCGCCAGCTTCTTCTTGGTGACCTGCTCCACCCTGTCGCCTTCCTCGCGAAGCCGGCTCTCCTGGGGGAGGACCGGGACCTCAGCTCTCGTCGGGGCCGCTCGCAGCATAGAACGGCCCGGTGACGGTGCCGTCGGGGATCGACGCGCCGGGGGCCAGGGCGGCGAACGGGCCCACCGTCGCGCCCGCGCCGATCTCTGCGTCGCGGCCGTTCGACTGCTCCACCACGGCGCCGGCGCCGACGATGCAGTCGACGAGGCGGGTGTGCGGGCCGATCTCCGCGCCGGCACCGACCACGGTGTCGCCCTGGAGGATGGTGCCCGGGAAGATCGTGACGTCCGAGGCGAGCTGGACGGTGGTGTCGAGGTACGTGGTGGCCGGGTCGACCAGGGTGACCCCCGCGCGCAGCCAGCGCTCGTTGGTGCGGCGGCGCAGCTCGGCCTCAGCAGCGGCCAGCTGCACCCGGTCGTTGATGCCCTCGCCCTCGGCCGCGTCGGCGACCTGCACGGCGGCGACCCGGTACCCGGCCTCGCGCAGCACGCCGACCACGTCGGTCAGGTAGTACTCGCCCTGGGCGTTGTCGGGCGTGATGCGCCGCAGCGCCGGGGCCAGCAGCGACCGACGGAAGCAGTAGACGGCCGTGTTGATCTCACGGATCTCGCGCTCCTCGTCGGAGGCGTCGGCAGCCTCGACGATCTTGACCACTTGGTCGTCCTTGCCGCGGACGATGCGCCCGAGGCTGCCGGGCTCGTCGACCACGGCGGTGAGCACCGTGCAGGCGGCGCCGACCTCGCGGTGGACGCGGACCATCTCGGCGATGCTCGAGGGGCGCAGCAGCGGCATGTCGCCGGGGAGCACGAGCACGTCGTGGTCGTCGGCGTCGGGGCCGTCGTCGTCGGGCAGGCCGGTGAGGCCCACGCTGGCCGCGTCGCCGGTGCCGAGCTGGCGGTCCTGCTCGACGAAGGTGAGGTGGAGGTCCGGTTCGGCCGCCTGCAGCTTCTTGGTGACGCGCTCGGCGCCGTGGCCCACGACCACGACCACCTGCTCGGTCGAGCAGTCGACCAGGGCGTCGAGCATGTACTGCAGCATCGTGCGCCCGGCGAGGCGGTGGAGCGGCTTGGGCCGGGAGGACCGCATCCGGGTCCCCTCGCCGGCAGCGAGGACGATCGCCGAGAGGGTGCGTTCTGCCATGGGCCCGGTCTAGCGGACGCGAGCGCCTGAGGTACCGTTCCGCACGACGCCACCACGACGATCAGGCAAGGGGGACCGCCGCAGCCATGTGGATCGAGGTCGATTCGAACAAGCAGGGCATCAAGTCCTGGGTGGCGAGCGAGCACATCGAGCGCTGCGACGTGAACGCGGTGCCCGAGCCCCCCTACGCCGCGCTCACGATGCGCAGCGGGATGATCTGCTACATCAGCGACCCGTTCTCGATGAAGAAGCTGGCCCGCGTGATGGGTGTGGAGCTCCCCCGCGCCGACTGAGCAGCGCTGGGGCAGGGGCTCGGGGGGCAGGGCTCGAACCTGCGACAACCGGCTCCAAAGGCCGGCGTTCTACCAACTGAACTACCCCCGAACGGTGGCGCCACGATAGGGGCACCAGACGCGACGCAAGCGGCCCGAAGGCCGCTGCGATCGACGATGTGGGTGCGTGCCCGGGGACCAGGAGGGTCACCAGGGCGGAGGCGCTGGGCCTACTTCCCCGCGGCCCGACGCTGCCAGCGAGTCCGCTTCAGCATCTTCTTGTGCTTCTTCTTGCGCATGCGCTTGCGGCGCTTCTTGATCAGTGAACCCATGGTGGCGCCAACCTAGGACGGGTCGGCGGCATCGACCAAACCCGCAGCTCAGGCGGTCGGCGGGAGGGCCCGGACGACGGTGCCGGCCCCGGGGAACGCCCCCTCCACGAACCAGGTGCTGCCGGAGCCGGCGAGCACCGGGACCCTGCCGGTGGCCTCGCCCAGTCGGTCCCGCCAGATGGCCAGGTCCGGGGCGACGGCGAGGGCGGCGGGCTCCAGGTCGTTGGGGCCGGAGGCGGTGGGGCCGCCGAGCTGGTCCCATGCCCGGTACACGGCGGGCGTGGCGCAAGTGATCGGCGGCGTGAGCAGGGTGAACGTCCGCGGCTCGAAGGCCAGCGGCTCGAGCACCTCGCCGATGCCGGTGACCCGGGCCCGGCCGCCCCGGAGGCAGAAGGGGACGTCGGCGCCGAGCGTGGCCGCGGCGATGGGATCGTCGACGCCTGCCCACCGCAGGGCGGCGGCAGCATCGGTGGACCCGCCACCGAGGCCGGCGCCGGCGGGGATGCGCTTGGTGAGCACGACGTCGGCGGAGCGGCCGGCCAGGCGCAGCGCCCGACGGACCAGGTTGTCGTCGTCGGCGGGCACCGGGAGCCCCGTGGCGCCCACCACGACGAGGCCGTCGCCGGGGGCGAAGGCCAGCTCGTCGCAGAGGTCGACCGAGACCATCTCCGCGTCGATCAGGTGGTAGCCGTCGGCTCGCACGCCGGTGACGCGGAGGGTCACGGTCAGCTTGGCGGGGGCGAGCACGACCTCGCGCTCGTCGACGGCAGGCCCGGGGGCAGCAGGCGGCATCGGGCGATGGTACGGCGCTCAGCGAGCGGCCACGGCCTCCGCCAGGCGGCCCCAGGCCTCGACGCCGAGGTGCTCGGGGCGCTCGGTGGGCTCGATCCCGGCGGCGGCGAACTGGGCGTCGTCGACCATCCCCGCCAGGGAGCGGCGCAGCATCTTGCGGCGCTGGTTGAACGCCCGCTCGACCAGGGCCACCAGCACATCGGGGTCGGCGGTGGTGGCGAGCTCGGGGCGTCGCACCACCTCCACGAGCGCGGAGTCCACACGGGGGCGGGGCAGGAACACGTCCGGGCCGACCTTGCCCACGATGCGCCCGGTGGCTCGCAACGCCACCTTCACCGATGGGATCCCGTAGGCGGGGCTGCCCGGCTCGGCCACCAGCCGCTCCCCTGCCTCGAGCTGCACCATCACGAGCATCCGCTCGATGGCGGGCACGTCCCGCAACAGGTCGAGGACCAGCGGGGTCGCCACGTTGTAGGGCAGGTTGGCGACGAGCACCCAGCGATCGGCGCCGGCGAGCACCTCGTCCCAGTCGAGCGCCATGGCGTCGCCGGCGACGACGCGCACGTCGCGCCCGGCGACGACCTCCTCCAGGATCGGGCGGAGGTGGCGGTCGATCTCCACGGCGGTGACCGCGGCGCCCGTCTCGGCCAGCGCCAGCGTCAGGGAGCCGAGGCCCGCACCGATCTCCACCACGTGGTCGCCGGGGCCGACGCCTGCCAGGCGGGCGATGCGGCGCACGGTGTTGGGGTCCACCACGAAGTTCTGCCCGAGCGCCCGGCTCGGGCCGAGGTCGTGCGCCTCCAGGAGGGCGGCCAGCTCGGTGCGGGTGTGGGTCACGGGCGGGCCCTCACGCCTCCGGCAGGCGGTAGAGCGCCGTGGCCGCATCCCAGGTGGTGGCGGCCACGTCCTCCACGGTCCGCCCCTGCACCTCGGCGACCGCGGCGCCGACCAGCGGCACGTAGGCCGGCTGGTTGCGCTTGCCCCGGTGCGGGACGGGCGCCAGGTAGGGCGCGTCGGTCTCGACCACGAGCCGGTCCGGCGGGCAGATGGCGACGGCCTCGCGGATGTCCTCCGCGGCCTTGAAGGTCACGATCCCGCTGATGGACAGGTGGGCCCCGAGGTCCAGGCAGCGCCGGGCCTCGGGCGCGCCACCGGTGAAGCAGTGGAACACCGTGCGCTCGGGCAGCCCCTCCGCCGCGATCACGTCGAAGGTCTCGTCCCATGCCGAGCGGGTGTGGATGACCAGCGCCAGGTCGTGGGCCTTGGCCAGGGCGATCTGGGCGGCGAAGGCGTCTCGCTGCTCGTCGCGCGGCGAGTGGTCGTAGTGGAAGTCCAGGCCGCACTCGCCCACCGCCACCACCTCGGGGGCGGAAAGGAGCTCCTCCAGCCCGTCGAGCCCGTGGCGGGCTTCGTGGGGGTGGACGCCGGCGGTGGCGTGGACGTCGGCATGGGCCGCCGCCACCTCGATGGCCGCTCGGGAGTCGGCCACGTCGCAGCCGACGGTGACGAACCGCTGGACGCCGGCGGCACGCGCCGCCTCGAGCACCTCGGCCACCTCACCGGGCGCCGCGTCGCGGAAGTGCAGGTGGCAGTGGTCGTCGGTCCACCGCAGCGCCGGCGCGTGCGCGCTCACCGGGCCGTCCCGACGAACGTCCCGGACGTGGGCTCGCCCGCGGGGGAACCGGGTTTGCCCGGGCGGGAAGGGGGGTACACCCGCTCGGACGCGGCGATCCCGGCATGCCGGGGCGGTCGGGCAGTGACCGCCCCGGCGCGCGGGATCCCCACCCGAGCCGCCGCGGCGCGGCTCACGGCGCCGGCTTGAGGCGGGGGAACAGCGGCTCGCCCTTCTCCACGGGCAGCCCGCCCGGGTAGCTGCCCCACGCCGACACCTCGGTCAGGGGGCGGTCGGTCGGGCCACCGGGCAGGCCGATGCGGGCCCAGACCTGCTGGGGCGAACGGGTCAGGGCCGGGCTGGCGAGGATGGCCACGAGCCGCAGCACCTCCAGCGCGTCGCCGAGGACCCCGTCGACCTCCGGGCCGGGCTCGGCCTTCCACGGCTCGGTGGCCTCCAGCAGGGCGTTGGCCTCCTTGATGAGCCGCCAGGTGGCCTCCAGGGCCACCGACGGCTGGACCGCCTCCCACGCGGCGGTGGCGTCGGCCACCACCTCGGCGGCGACCGCGGCCAGCGGGCTGTCGGGCCGGGGCGCGGGGCCGATGCCTCCGCACTTCTTGCCCACCACCGTGGCCACCCGGCTGAGCAGGTTCCCCAGGTTGTTGGCCAGGTCCGCGTTGTAGCCGGCGACGATGCCCTCGTAGCTGACGTCGCCGTCGGGGCCGAATGGCGCGTTGCGCAGGAAGTGGTGGCGGAACCCGTCGACCCCGAACTCCTCGACCAGGTCGGCCGGGAAGATCTGGTTGAGGCGGGTCTTGCTCATCTTCTCGCCGCCGACCAGCAGGTAGCCGTGGACGTTGAGGTGGGCGGGCGGCTCCTCCCCCGCGGCCAGCAGCATCGCCGGCCAGTACACGCAGTGGAACCGCAGGATGTCCTTGGCCAGCAGGTGGTGGACGTGCGGCCACCACGTGGCGAAGCGCTCCGGGTCCGAGCCGTAGCCGACCGCGGTGGCGTAGTTGATGAGGGCGTCGTACCAGACGTAGAAGACGTGGCCCTCGTCCCACGGGACGGGCACGCCCCAGTCGATCGAGGTGCGGGTGATGGAGATGTCCTTCAGTCCGCCCTTGATGAGCCCGAGCGCCTCGTTGCGCTTGCCGGTGGGCGCCACGGCGTCGGGGTGGCGGTCGTACCAGTCGAGCAAGGGCTGCTCGAAGGCGGAGAGCTTGAAGAACCAGTTCTCCTCCTCCAGCCACTCGACCGGGCGGCCGTGGATCTTGCACAGGCCGGGCCCGCCGTCAGGGTTGGGGTCGAGGTCGTCGAGCTCGTAGTAGGCCTCGCAGGGCACGCAGTACCAGCCGGCGTAGATCTCCTTGTACAGGTGCCCGTTGTCGTGGACCTTCTGCAGGAACGCCTGCACGGCGGCGTAGTGGTCCGGGTCCGTGGTCCGGATGAAGCGGTCGTGGGAGATGTCGAGCAGCTCCCACGCCTCGGCGAAGCGAGCGGAGGTCCGGTCGGCCTGCTCCTGCGGCGTGATGCCGTGCTCGGCCGCGGCCCGGGCGATCTTCAGGCCGTGCTCGTCGGTGCCGGTGAGGAAGAAGACCTCGTCGCCGACCAGCCGGTGCCAGCGGGCCAGGGCATCGGCCGTCACCGTCGTGTACGCGTGCCCGATGTGGGGCACGTCGTTCACGTAGTAGATCGGGGTGGTCACGAAGAAGCGGCCGGTCACGCGCCCACGTTAGCGACGGCCCGCAACCCCTCCCGCTGGGGTCCCCCGGGCGGTCGGCCCCGACTCGTAGGCTCGCCGCACCGACCACGGCGACATGCTGACGCCCGAGGACGAGACCACCGGAACGAGCAGCCCTGTGGGCGCAGGGCGACGGTGCCCCGCAAAGTTCATCCCGGGTACACCCCGCCCCCGGGGCCCAGCCCCCAGGCGCCACCACCGCCGACGGCCCCAGCTGCGCTCGACGACGATGAGGACGATGGCCGCTTTCCGCCATCGCGCCGCTCGGCGCCGCGATGGGTGGCGTCATCACCGTGTTCGGCCTGTTCGCTGCTCGCCAGCTCGCGGCACGCTGAAGGGCCGCGGCGCGACCATCAGCCTGGCCTTCTCCCTGCTGGGCGTCGACATCACCTGGATCGCCCGCTCGCAGCGCGCCATCGCCGGTGGCGTCGCCATCAGCGCGCTGGCCGTGGTGCCCTCTTCGGCGCCTTGTCCCGGACCCGAAGGACGCCCTCGACATCTTCGGCGGCAACATCAGCTCGTACCGCACCACCGATGGGCGTGCTGGCCTGCCTGGCGCTGGTGTGGCTCGCCAGTTGGCCTGGTAGCCCCGCGCGCTGCATGCTCTTCCTCGGGGCAGGGATCCGGCCCTGGCTGATCCCGATGACCTGGTTCAACTCGTCGGCCACCGAGCGCGCCTGCTGCTGAACCAGCTGACCTCGCAGACCGACCCGTTCGACCTGGGAGCGGACGGGCAGCAGCACCTCGATCGATCCGCTCGGCGGCTCGGGCCTCGACGGCACCGGCCTGCGCCTGGCCAGGGCGACGACGACCACCTGGCCCTGAAGCTCGAGATCACGTCCCTGGTGTCGGCGTCGCCTCGCCTGGCGCTCGGCGGCTACCTCGACCACGACCTGCGACCGCAAGTGGGCACCGTTCCCGCCGCCGCCATCATCTTGTGGCAGGGCATCGGGTACCTGGAACCGGACCTGAAGGTGTCGGGCGCGAGCAAGTACCCTATCGCCCTGATCCTCGGGTGCGTGGCCGTCTGGCTCGGCAGCCGGGGTGGGAGGCGGTTCACCTCGTGGTTGGGCGTGGCCGCCGCGCTGGTGGCCATCGTCCGGCTCGCCAGCGAAGCGCTCGACGACAAGGCCGGGCCTCCACCGGCTTCCTCCTCACCGCAGCTGATCATCGGTCGGCTTCCTGTTCGAGCGGGCCGGCGCCTTCGGCGGTCAGCGCGCAGGAGTGCTGGCTTCGGGCGCCCGGCGCCTGCTGGCGCCTGGTGGGGTGATGACCCGCCTGGCGGTAGAAGGCACGCCTGCACCACCGGCCGTTCCGGGCGCACCACCTGCGCCGCGGGGGCTCGCCGCCGCAGGCCTGAGGGCTCAGCCCCGAGCGCCCGCGGGCCGGCCGAGCACGGCGTCGAGCATCGCCGGGGTGGTGAGCTTGCCGCGAAGGTGTTCTGCTGGCTCACGTGGTAGCTGCACAGGATCGTGCGGCCATCGGGCAGCGCCGCCTCCACCCTGGGCCGAAGGCCAGCCGTGGTCGCAGCCCGAGGTAGGAGGCCAGGGCCTGGTAGCCGAAGGCGCCGAGGGCTGGAGCAGGAACACCCGCCTCGGGCAGCAGCGCTCCTGGTCGAGGAAGGGACGGCAGGCGTCAAGTTTCCTCGGTGGTCGGCTTGTTCGCCGGCGGGGCGCACCGCACGGGGGCGGTGATCCACGTTTCCTGGAGCCGCTGGCCGTCGTCGATCGACGTGCTCGGGCTGGGACGCGAAGCCGCAGCGGTGGCGGGCGGCGTACAGGAAGTCGCCCGAGCGGTCGTTGGTGAACATCCGGCCGGTGCGGTTGGCCCTGTGGGCCGCGGCGAGGCCCACGACTACCAGGGCCTGCTGGCCACTGGGCGTTTGGGACCGGACGGGCCCAGTACTCCTCATCGGCGAAGGCGGCCCGCTTCTCCCGGCCCTGCTTGCCGTTTACCTGGACAAGCCGAGGGCATCGACGGCAGGAGGTCACGTCGTCGCGGAGCTGGAAGTCCAGGTCGTCCACGCCCGGGACGAACGGGACGTGGACGACGCCACCAGGCCGGGAGCGCCACGTCGAGCAGCATCCCGGCCCCTGGACGCAGGGACCGATGGGCAGCCTCGGCGCTACCCTCGGTGGGCCTTGATCCGGTTGTCGAGGGTACGCGGGTCGTCCGGGCCAGCGTCAATTCCCAGATCGCTTCGTGCAGCGCCTCGGTGAGGACACCTCGCCGCGGTGGGCGAGGCATCATGCACGCCTCCTGGTGGCTGAGGACCACCAGGTGTGGCCGAGGCGGCAGCACCCCGTCCTCGTCGACGACGCATGGGCGGCCTGGTGGGCCACCGTGCGCAGGGCGAGGCGGTCGCACCCCGGGGCGGCGAGCTCGGCGCGCCCGCTTCGGCAGCCGCACCCAGTCCTCGAACACGGCGCACCGGTCGGGTGGCGTGCGTCGGGTGCGACGAGGTGCAGGACGGGCTGGTCGGGGCCGGGCGGGAACTTTGACCCTCCGGGGTGGCCGTCGGACGGCCAGGGCCCAGGCTCTGGCGGAAGTGGATGGACGCGAGGGGCGCTCGATGTCGTCGAGCGCCACGCCGGTGGTGGCGGGCACGGGGCCCAGCTCACCTGGCCGTGGGCGGTTGAACCAGGTGCTGGGGTCAGCGGGGCGCAGGTCAGGTGGAGGGATGGGCAGGCCGCGCAGGGAGAGGTGAGGGTGGCCCACCGTCGCGCCTGACGCCGGCCGAAGCGCTTCGGCACCGGCTGGCGAGGAATGCCGCGAGGAAGCCAGCAGCACGAAGCACCGCCACCCGCATGGCGCCGGGCTGGCAGCTCGGAGCGGGGCCGCCGAGGCGACGTGGTGGATGCTGACGGTCGGCGCGCCGCCGTCGGGGACGACGGCGACGGCGGTGCGCACGGCGGCGTCGGCGGACCGGACGCTCCAGGTCGAGGGACGCTCAGCGGCCGAGGGCCACGGCGTTGCCGGCCTTCGCCGCCACTGCACCGAGTGCCGTTGCGCCTCGGCCAGGACCACGATCGCCGTGCAGGCCAGGGCGCACAGCACGGCCCACGGGCGGGTGCCCTGCAAGCGGCGTGCCCGGCGCCGGTGGCGGCCGACAGGCGCGGAGAGCGCATGGGAGTTCGTGTTTCGGCAGGATGAAAGGCCGTTGGGTGGCGGCGAGGCGCGTTGGGTGGAGGCGAGGCTCGTGCCAGGTCCGGGCGGGCCGGCGGCGACGAGCTCCGGCGGGCGCAACCGAGCGCTTGGCGACCACGCCGGGAGCGCCGCCAGGTCCCGGATGCGGGCCTGGTGGCGGCATCGAGCTTGCGGCCGTCGATGCGGGTCAGCTGAAGGTGTCGTAGCCGTTCGTCATGGCTGGTGATGGTCGCCGAGCGCACGGCCACCCCGCAGCGCGGAACACCGTTGGCCACCTCCGCCATGGCGAGCCGGCGGCGCTTCGGGCGCCTCCAGCTCGCAGACCGTGCCACGGCGAGGCCCACGTCGAAGCGCAGCACGAGCTCGGCAGCGGACCGGCCTCCGCGAACGGCGCACGCTCGATCTGGGCCTTGTGCTGCACGGGATCGGGCGCCCGTCGCCGGCGACCTCGAACACCTCCAGCGCCGCGCCAATGGGCCAGGCGAAGGTGGCCCGACGGATGTCGATATTTCGGCGCCGACGAGCGTCTTGGCCACGGCGGCGAGCATCCCGGCTCTGGTCCCGGCCCAGCACCTCGAGCCAGCCACCGCGCCTCGGCGGACGCCTGGCCGCGGAACCGGCGCTTGGGCGGGTCGAGCGCCTGGAGCTGGCGTAGCGCATCGTCGGGCGCCACCGCGAGCAGGTACGGGCCAAAGGTAGACCGCCCGGGCCACCGCGACCTGGTCGTCGCCGACGAGGCCTTCGATCACCAGGCCCGCCGGGCAGCCACCAGGTCCCGCCTCGGCGTCGTCACGGCCGAGGACGTCTTGCACCAGGTCATGCAGCGGGGCGGGGCCTCCCAGCGCCTCGTGGGCCGCCTCGCCGAGCGCGGCGAGCACGTAGGAGGCGCGGGCCTGGTCCGGGGTGGCGAGGTGGCCGGCCAGCTGGCGGATGGTCCTCCTCGAACGCGCCGCTGCGCCTGGCCGCCGCCCAGAGCAGGTGCCGGTCCTCGACCAGGGCCACGACGGCCTCGCTCGTCGGCCGCCACGCCGATCCTGGACAAACGCCCGAGCGCGGGCCCGGCGTCATCGAAGGCGTCGAGGACCTCTATATGCTGCAGTGAACAGCAGCTGGCGCGGTGCTCGACGCGGCGGGCCTCCTGGATGGCGGGGTGGCCGGCATCGACGCAGCTGCTCGACCGCTGGCCACCGGTAGGGCGCCGAGGCCGAGCGCCAGGGGATCTTCCGGCCAGACGGCAGGGCTGTCGAGCGCGAGTTCCGCCGCCACGCCCGAGGAAACCTTCGCCTTCGCCGCCCCGCCTGCTGATGCCTGCTCGAGGCGGCCTGCGCCTCGACCCTACCTGCTGCGCCTGCGCTCAACGATGAAGGCCACGCTGGTGCTCGAAGAGTGGTGCGCTGGCGCGGCCAGGATGCGCCTGCGAAGCAGGTGAGCGCGCCTCGTCGGCCACGGGGGCTGGGATAGCCGACCCTGCTGGTCGACGATCGCCGGCCTGGCGCCACCAGGTCACCGACCTGCTCGGCGACGGCTGTTCGAGGAGCGCGCCAGCACGACGCGCGACGGGCCTCCTGGAGCAGGGCGGGGGATGAGGGTGGTGGCGAGCAACACCAGGAGCAGCGCCGCGCAGGAGGTCTTCGCCGAGGACGCCGGCCTGGAGGCCGATGGTGGCGAAGATCACCACTTCGCCTGGGGCAGCATGCCCAGGGCCGATGAGCAGCTTGTCGCCCGGCGCACCCTTCGTTGACCGCAGCGACGAGCTGTCGATGGCGGCACCACCAGGAGGATCGCGGCGTCGAGCAGCACGGTGACCTGAAGAACGCCTGGACCTCGGCGTCGATGCCGATCATGGAGGAAGCAAGACCGGATGAGCAGGTGGTGCCCGCCTGGCGCCAGCCCAACTGATGCGCCTCGACTGGCGGGTGCCGCCAAGGGCGATGCCGGCGACGAACGCACCCACGATCGGGGCCAGCTTGGCCACGTCGGCGAGCTCGGCGAACAGCAGGGTGAAGGCGAACGCGAGCACCACCACCGTGCCGGCGCCGGCGCGCCTGGGCGCGCGAGACCTGGTCGAAGATCGGCGGGGCGAAGTACGCCGGGTCAGCGACGCCACCACCAGGAAGGCCACTGCCGCCATAAGCACGATGCCCAGGAATCGACACGAGCGAGACCGATCCCTCGGCCGCCTGAAGGCCGGACCACGACGGTCAGCACCACCAGCCCCATCGTCGTCAGCACGCGCTGCGCCCGCACGATCCGCCGTCCGGCCAGGGCGCGCAGGTCCCCGAACACCCGGGCGGTGATGCCCACGCTCGTGGCGGTGAGCGCGGCGCCCACGAAGAGGGCGGTGTCGCTCGAGAAGCCGAGCCCGAGCATGGCCCCGTAGCCGACCACCATCGGCGCCACCACGCCGACGACCGCCACCCCGAGCGAAGCACGCCCGACCTTGCGCAGCTCGCCGACGTCCATCTCCATGCCGACCTCGAGGAGCAGCAGGATGACGCCGATCTCGCCCAGCGCCCGGAGCACCTCGTCACCACGGTCGACCCAGCCGAGCAGGGATGGCCCGACGATGACGCCCGCAAGGATCTCGCCGACCACCGCCGGGATGCCGATGCGATCGGAGACCTCGGCGGCCACCTTGGCGGCCACCAGGACGATCAGCAGGTCGAGGAGGATCTGGGAGGTTTCCATCGGTTCCCGAGGGGTCGGTGCCGCTCGCAGGTGGGCGGCGGGGGGGATTCTGCCGTGCATGCCGGGCCGATCGCGGTGGCACCGCCGGGAGGAGCTCCCGGCGGTGCCAGCGATGACCCGAAGGTGGGTTGGCGCCTAGGCGTCGACCCGGTACTCGCCCTCGGTCGGGCTGCCGCCGCCCGTGCCGAGGACCTCGCCGGTGTGGAGGTGGAACTCCGGGTAGGCGAGGGAGCCCATCTCGGGCAGGTCGAGGCCCTCGATCTCGTCGGCCTCGGCGCTGCGGATCCCGCCCTTGGTGAGGGCGTTCTGGATCTTGAAGAAGGCGAAGGCGATCCCGAAGATCACGGTCCAGATCACGACGGCGCCCACCAGCTGCGACATGAACTGGCCCCAGCCGTCGCCGCCGTACAGGAAGCCGGTGACGCCGTTCGTGGTGGTGGTGGTGCCGTTCCAGCCGGCGCCGTACTGGCCGTCGGCGAAGATGCCGACGCAGAGCACGCCGAAGGTGCCGCCGACGCCGTGGACGGCCACCGCACCCACCGGGTCGTCGAGGCCGCGCTTCTCGATGAAGTCGGCCACGACCGGCACGATGCTGCCGGCCAGGATGCCGATGACCGCGGCCGCCCAGGGCTGCACGAAGGCGCACGGGGCGGTGATGGCCACCAGGCCGCCGAGCATGCCGTTGACCATCATGCCGGGGTCGGGCTTGCCCGTCTTGATCTGCATGAAGAACATCGACGTGACAGCGCCGAACGCACCGGCGATGGCGGTGTTGAGGGCCACCACGGCGAAGCGCACGTCGGTCACGGCGAAGGTCGAGGCGGCGTTGAAGCCAAACCAGCCGAACAGCAGGATGAACGTGCCCAGCATGGCCATCGGGATGTGGTGGCCGGGCAGGGTGTTGGCCGAGCCGTCCTTGTTGAACTTGCCGATGCGGGGACCGAGCACGATGGCGCCAGCCCGGTCGCCACGACGCCGCCGACCGCGTGCACCACGCCCGAGCCGGCGAAGTCGGCGTAGCCCACGCCCCAGTTCATCGACTCGCGGCAGCGAGCCAGCCGCCGCCCCAGGTCCAGGCGCCGAACAGCGGGTGGTAGATGGCACGCAGAAGAAGCCCCAGATCACGAAGCTGTTCCGCTACCGCTCGGCCATGGCCCCGGTGGGGATGGTGGCGCCCTGGTGTCCATGAACGCCACCGTAGCGGAAGAAGCCCATGGCGCCGGCGGTGACGAAGGCCTTGCCGCTGCCGGCCCAGCCGCCCTGGTACAGGAACGTCCAGTTGCCCGAGCCGATGAGCGCCTTGCCGACAGGGATCTCGTAGCCGATCAGCGGGAGCGTGTAGCCACCGAACATCAACGGGTAGCCGGTGAAGAACCCGTGACCAGGCGAAGACCCTGGCGGTGCGTTCCGCGGCGTGCGAGAGCGTGAACTGGCGCCCGGCAGAAGCCGGTCTCGACGAGGGCGAAGCCGGCCTGCATGAAGATGACGAGGACGGCGCCGAGCACCACCCACGGCAGGTTGACCTGCTGGCCGACCTCGGCCTCCCGAGGGGCCGGCCTCGGCGGAAGGCGATCCCGGAGATCATGAGCCCGCAGGCGGTGGCACCGATCGTGGCGGCGGTGCCGATGATGATCTTCTTGGCCTTGCCGTTCACGCCGTCCCTCCCGTGCGTCGTCGTGCTCGCTGGCGACGTCCCATGGCTCTCTCTCCATCTCCGGGCACCGGTCGGTGCCTCGCTCGTCGGTCGATCGGCAAGGTACGGAGGCCCTCGCGACGTGTCCCGGCAGTGAACGGACAGGTTCATTCACGTACGTGCACGGGTCGCGAACACGGCGCCGATCCGCGGACGCCCGACCTGCTCCGCAGGCCCGACGGCGCCGGTAGGTTGGGCCGACCGATGGCCACCTCCGCACGCACCTCCGCCGACGCACCGCCAAGCCCGAGCGCACCGACACGCTCCTGCTGCTGGTGCGCCACGGCACCACGCCCACCACCGGCGCCACGCGCTGCCCGGCCGCCCGCGCCCGGGCTGCACCTCGCGACGCCGGCCGCGCCCAGGCCGAGGCGGCTGCGAAAACAGCATCAGCTTGCTGGGCGAGGGCAAGGTCGCCGCCGTCTACGCCTCGCCCCTCGAGCGCACCCGGAGACCGCCGCGCCCATCGCGGCTGCCATGAGCTGGAAGGTGCAACGGGACAAGGGCCTGCTCGAGTGCGACTTCGGCGAGTGGACCGGCGCCAAGCTGTCGGACCTGCAGCTGCCCGAGTGGGCCACCGTCCAGCGCTACCCGAGCGGGTTCCGCTTCCCGGGCGGCGAAGTCGTTCACCTGGCGACGCAGTGCGATGGCGTCGCCGCCGGTGCCGCCGCCGCCACCCGGCCGACCGTGGTGGCCGTCTCGCACGCGGACCCGATCAAGGCGGCGGTGGCCCACGCGCTCGGCACCCACCTGGACCTGTTCCAGCGCATCGTCGTATCCCCCTGCTCGATCACCGCGATCCTGCGGACCGCCGGCGGCCCCATCGTGCTGGCGGTCAACTCCACCGGCGACGACCTGCGGGCGCTGGTGCCGTCGTGAGCCGCTCCTTCGACATGAACGAGCCGGGGCGCTTCACGGCCGGCGCGCTGGGCGAGCCGGGCCGGCGCGTCTTCTTCTTCCAGGTGTTCGCGGACGGCATCGAGGCCGCGGTGAAGTGCGAGAAGCAGCAGGCCCAGGCCCTCGCCGAGCACCTGGTGGGGCTGGTCGAGCGGTTGCCCGGTCCGGTGCCGGGCCCGCAGCTGCCGGCCGAGCCGCTGCCGCCGGCCGAGCTGGAGTGGGTCGTGGGCTCCATCAGCCTCGGCCTGGACGAGGA
The DNA here is from genome assembly GCA_046331115.1 of Acidimicrobiales bacterium. GTDB lineage: Bacteria > Actinomycetota > Acidimicrobiia > Acidimicrobiales > Iamiaceae > Aquihabitans. The sequence continues at coordinate 83,814 of JAXLRJ010000007.1, read as the reverse complement.
GCGGGGCCGGGTGGTCGTGCTGCTGGAGGAGCTGCTGGACCCGGAGGAGGACGACGACCTGTCGGCGCTGGAGCCGGCGGTCATGCGCGTGGCGCTCACCCCCGCCCAGGTCCTGGCCTACGCCGCCCAGGTCGAGTCGCTGGTGGCGGGCAGCCGCCCGCTGTGCCGCCTGTGCGAGCGACCGATCGACCCATCCGGCCATGCCTGTCCCCGGCTCAACTGAGGAGCTGCTCCGCTGCGGCGAGCTCGAGCTGCTCGGCCGCATGCCGTGGAGCTCGAACGCCACGTTCCTGTGCGCGGTCCGGCCGGCCGGGGCCGACGACGACGTCGAGCCAGTGGCCCAGGCCATCTACAAGCCGCACCGCGGCGAGCGGCCGCTCTGGGACTTCCCCGACGGCCTCTACCGCCGGGAGGTGGCCGCCTACCGCCTGGCCCGGGCGATCGGCTGGGACCTGGTGCCGCCGACGGTCGAACGTGACGGGCCCTTCGGTGTGGGCTCGGTGCAGCTGTTCGTCGACGCGGACTTCTCCCAGCACCACTTCACGCTCGTCGAAGACGAGGCGCACCACCCCCAGCTGCGGCGCATGTGCGCGTTCGACATCGTGGCCAACAGCACCGACCGCAAGGGCGGCCACGTGCTGGTCGACGCCGACGGCCACCTGTGGGGCATCGACAACGGCCTGTGCCTCCACGCCGAGTTCAAGCTCCGCACCGTGATCTGGGAGTTCGCCGACGAGCCGCTCCCCGCCGAGCTCGCCGAGGACCTGGCGGCGTTCGCCGAGGCCGACCTGCCCGACGAGCTCGCCGGGCTGCTCGACCCGTTCGAGCGGGACGCGCTCGCCACCCGCACCCAGGCCCTGCTGTCCGACGGCCGCTTCCCGATCGACCACACCGGCCACCGCGTCCCCTGGCCCCTGGTCTGACCGGGCACGGGCGGCAGGCGGTGGTGGTGGGCGAAGGGGCGGGCGGGCTGGGCGAGGACGGGCCCGAGGTCGACGTCGAGGTGGTGATCCCCGTCCACGACGAGGCCGCCGTGGTCGAGTCCAGCGTTCGCCGCGTGCACGCCCACCTCGAGCGCGAGCTGGTCCGGCCCTGGCAGCTCACGATCGCCGAGAACGGCAGCACCGACGACACCCTGGCCATCGTCGAGCGGCTGGCCACCGAGCTCGACCGCGTGAGGGCGCGCCACCTCGACGAGCCGGGCCGGGGCCGGGCGCTGCGGACCACGTGGTCGGCCAGCCACGCGGCCGTGCGCGCCTACCTCGACGTGGACCTCTCCACGGACCTCGCCCACCACGTGCCGCTCGTCGAGCTCGTGGCCGGCGGCGCCGACGTGGCCATCGGCAGCCGCCTGGCCCCGGGGGCCGACACGCGCCGCGGCCCTCGCCGCGAGGGCATCTCCCGGACCTACAACGCCCTGGTCCGACGCACCCTCCGCGTGCCGTTCCACGATGCCCAGTGCGGGTTCAAGGCCATCAGCGCCCGCACCGCCGAGCTCGTCCTGCCCGACGTGGCAGACGACGGGTGGTTCTTCGACACCGAGCTGCTGGTCCTGGCCCACCGTCGAGGCCTGCGGGTCGCGGAGCTGCCGGTGCGCTGGGTGGACGACCCAGACTCGAGCGTGCGGATCGTGGCGACGGCCATCGAGGACCTGCGAGGCATCGCCCGCCTCGCCCGCACCCGATGACCGCCACGAACCGGCGCCCACCACGAGCCGGCGACGGCAGCGGGCGCTCAATCGTGCTGGCGGTGGTGGCCGGCACCGTGCTGCGCCTGCCCTGGCTCGCCCGGCCGCTGTCGTCGGACGAGGCCGGCGCCCTGGTCGCAGCGCGGGTGTGGGCGTCAGGGGGCCGCCTCTACACCGACCTGTTCATCGACCGGCCGCAGGGGTTCCTGCTCCCCTACCTGCTCGCCGACGCGGTCGGCTCGCACCGGGCGGCCACGGTACGGGCGATCGCCCTGCTCGCCGGGGCGATCACGGTGCTGGCCGCCGCCGCCGTCGCCCGCGCCGCCTCCGGGCGCCCCGCACCGGCGGAGGCCGCGGCATGGCTCGCCGCCGTCATCGGCGCATCGGGAGCGATCGAGGGCTACGCGGCCAACGGGGAGCTGCTGGCGGCCGCCTGCGCCGTCCCGGCCATGGCGATCGCGGTGGCGGTGGCCGCGGGCCGACGGGGCGATCGGTGGCTCGTGCTCGCCGGCGTGCTGGCCGGGAGCGCCGCCACGGTGAAGCAGTCCGGGGCCGACGCGGCGCTGGCCGTCGTCGCCTGGCTCGCGCTCGCCGCGTGGCGCCGGTGGGCCCCTCCCCGGCGCACGGCAGCTCGCGCCGGTTGGTTCGCCGCGGGGCTCGCCATCCCGCTCGTCGCCGCAGCCCTCCACGGCGCCACGCTCGGGTGGGACCGCTACGCGTACGCCCTGGTGGTGTTCCGCCTCCATGCCCGCAGCGCCGTCGCCGGCGCGCAGCTCCCCCGCTTCGGGGCCACGCTGCTGATCGCCACCGTGCTGTTCGCCGTCCCGACCTGGTTCGCCGTGCGCCGGGCCCGTCAGCACCCGGTGCCGCTGCGCGAGCGGATCCGCCCGCCGCACGCCCTGGTCCTGTGCTGGCTCGGCGCCGCGTCGCTCGCCTTCGCCGTCGGCGGGAACTACCACCGCCACTACTGGGTGCAGGTGGCGTTCCCGCTCGGCGTGGCCGTCGCGCTCGGGCTCGGGGCAGCGAGCGCGCCCGACGCCGCGCCGCCCTCGCCGGCCGAGGTGCGCCCCGTCCTCGCACGAGCGCTCGCCCTGCCGCTCGCGGTGACGCTGCTCCTGGTGGCCGTGCCCGGCCTCGAGCGCGACCCTCGCGTGGATCGGGACGCCGCGGTCGCGGCCTGGGTGCGGGCGCACCGACCGATGGGCAGCCGAGAGCTGCTCCCCCTGTGCGCGGAGGTCACGTACCAGGCCCGCACCGGCCAGCGTCCCCGGTTCCCGTACGTCTGGGTCGACCACGTCCGCGCCGCCGACGGGGCCCGCCGCCAGCTCGCCGCCCTGCTCGACGCCGGACCGTCCACCGCTGGTGGCCCTGTTCCAGCCGCTCGAGCGCTGCGACCCGACCGGCGCGGTGGCCCGGGCCCTCGCGGGCCGCTACTGCCGCATCGCCACCGTGGACGGGGTGGCGATCTACGCGCCGGCCAGGAGCAGGCCGCTCAACCGGCCCGCCAGCGCCTCGGCCTCGCCCGGCGGGACGGCGACCTCGATGGTGCCCCGATCCGAGGCCACGACCACGATGTCGTTCTCCATCCCCCAGAACGCCTCGGTGCGGAAGCGCACCGAGCGCAGGTAGACGTCGGACACCTCCTCGAACGGGAGGTCGACCACGTCGTTCGTCGAGGCGAAGCCCACGGCCACCGGGTCGTCGGTGGACCACCGGGCGTCCGCGGTGCCGAGCGCGCCCACGTACACCGAGGCGGTCGTCCACGCGCCCCACCCCCGAGCCGAGGTGCGCCGCAGCCGGCACGGGACGCGCGCGGCCGCGCCCGCCTCGAGGGCACGGGCCACCTCGGTCGGCCCCTTCGGCCGCCGGAACGAGAACGGGCCCCGGCGCGCGCGCCGGGGCCCGTCAGGTCGCATGTGGATCGCCGGAGCTGATCAGCGGGCCTGCAGGGCCTCGATCAGCTTGGGCAGCACCTTGTGCACGTCGCCCACGATGCCGAGGTCGGCCACACCGAAGATGGGGGCCTCGGGATCCTTGTTGATGGCGATGATGTTCTTGGAGCCCTTCATGCCCACCATGTGCTGGGTGGCGCCGGAGATGCCCGCCGCGATGTACACGGTCGGCTTCACGACCTTGCCGGTCTGGCCCACCTGGTAGGAGTACGGCACCCAGCCGGCGTCCACGATGGCGCGGGAGGCGCCCGGGGCACCCTTGAGGAGCTTGGCCAGCTGCTCGATCATCTCGAACTTGGCGGCCTCGCCCAGGCCACGGCCACCCGAGACCACCACGGCGGCCTCGTCCAGCTTCGGGCCCGTGGTCTCCTCCACGTGGCGGTTGAGCACCTTGGCGGCACCGGCAGCACCGGTGTCGGGCACGGCGATCGCCTCGACGGCGGCGGCGCCGCCCCCGGTCTCCTCGGCCACGAACGACTTCGGGCGGAAGAGGGCGATGGCCGGGGCGCCGGCGGCGAACTTCGTCTTCACCAGCTGCGTGCCACCGAAGATCGGCGTGGTGACGACGATGCCGTCGGCCACGTCGACGTCGATGTTGTTGGTGAGGACGGGCTTGTCGAGCTTCACCGAGAGGCGAGCGGCGATGTCGCGGCCGTCGTAGGTGGTGCCGGCCATGATCAGGTCCGGCGCACCGCCGGCCTCGATGGCGGCGGCCAGCGCGGCGGCCACGTGGACGCCCTGGAGCTTGCCGCTCAGGTCGCCGGTGGCGAGCACCTTGGAGGCACCGTGCGCACCGGCGACGCCGGCCACGGCGCTGCCATCGGAGCCGGTGAAGACCTCGACGGTGTCCGCGATCTCACGGGCCTTGGCGAGGATCTCGAGCGAGATCGGCGCCACGTTGCCCTCGGGGGTCAGCTCGGCGTGGACCCACACCTTGGAAAGAGCCATGTCTGCGTTCCTTTTCGTCAGTGGGGTCGGGTCAGAGGACCTTGAGGTCGTCCAGGAACTGGACCACCTTCTGGTATGCCTCGCCGTCGTCTTCGATGACCTCGCCGGCCTCGCGCTCGGGGGCGGCGTCGACGGCCACGATCTCCTGGCCGGCGCCGGCCCAGCCGACGATGCCCGAGTCGATGCCGAGGTCGGCGACCGTCACCTGGTCGACCGGCTTGGACTTGGCGGCCATGATGCCCTTGAACGACGGGTAGCGGGGCTCCACCACGCCGGCGGTCACGGACACGAGGGCGGGCAGCGGGGCCTCGCACTCGTCGTAGCCGGCCTCGGTCTGGCGCTGCACCTTCACCGTGCCGTCGGCGATCTCCACCGACTTGGCGAAGGTGATCGACGGCAGGTCGAGGATGGCGGCGACCTGCTCCGGCACGGTGCCGGTGTAGCCGTCGGAGGACTCGGTGGCGGCGAGCACCAGGTCGGCGCCCTCCACCTGCTTGATGGCGGCGGCCAGCACCTTGGCGGTGTCGAGCGCGCCGGCGCCCTTCAGGGCGTCGTCGGAGACGAGGATGGCCTTGGCGGCGCCCATGGCCAGCGCGGTGCGCAGGCCCGAGACCTCGCCGTTGGGGGCCATGGAGACCAGCGTGACCTCGCCACCGCCGGCCTTGTCGACCAGCTGGAGGGCCATCTCGACACCGTACGAGTCGGACTCGTCGAGGATGAGCTTGCCATCACGCTTGAGGGTGTGATCCGGGTTCAGCGCGCCGGGGTCGGCGGGATCCGGGATCTGCTTGACACAGACGACGACGTTCATGGGTGGGGAGTCTGTTCGGCTCGCGGCCCCGCCACAAAATCGGCCGGTCGCCCCGGTCGCCGGGTCAGGCGCGGGTCAGACGCCGGCGTCGGCGAGCGCCCCGCCCACGCGGGCCTGGCAGGTGCCGTTGCCCATGTAGTCGCTGTGCTCGAGCGACGAGTACTTCACCTTCTGGGCGTCGGGCACGCCGATCGACAGCGCCGAGCCCCACGGCACCACGTCGTCGTTGGTGGACCCGAACGCCGTCCACTCGGTGCCCCCCGAGCCCTGTGGGTTGGTGTTGGTGGCGAGCCACTTGATGTCGCTCGCCCCGGGCTTCAGGCCGGCGCACTGCCCCCAGAGGCAGAAGTTCGAGTACCAGGCGGCTCCGGCGAAGGGCGCGGCGAGCGTGGCCACGTCTTCGACCATGAGCGGCTGGGAGAAGCCGGCCTCCTTCGCCTGGGCCCCCTGCACCGCGCCGCGCACGATGAGCCCGCCCATCGAGTGCGACACCACGTCGACCGGCTGGTTCTTGGCCGAGAACGTGTCGTGCACGTACTTGGAGAACGCCTTGCCGAGGTCCTTCCACGACGTCGAGTTGTCGACCGAGCCCCAGTTGCGCAGGTTGACGTCGCAGTTCTTGTCGCTGTCGTAGTAGCCGATCGTGATCATCTTGCCGGTGAAGCCCTGGGCCTTGAGGTTGGCCTCGAGCGCGCCGAACGTGCTGCTGCAGTCCGTGCCGTTGCCGAAGGCCTCCCAGCCGTGGATGAACAGGATCGTGCGGTCCTTGCGCGAGGCCCGCGGCTCGCAGCCGGTGGCGCCGAGGGCGACCACGCAGGCCGCCAGCACCAGTGCGGCCACCCGCACGCCCGTGCGCCGACCCGTGCGCCGCTGCTGCTTCCGATCGTCCGACATCGCGTCCTCCCCCGAGGCCCGGTCCCACCAGCTCCACGTGACCGGTCCACCGTACCGCTCGCCGGTGCTGCGCCACGAGGCGTACGGTCTGTCCCCTCGTGAAGGTCCTGCTGCTCGTCAACCCGTTCTCGTCGTCGGTGACCGCCCGCACCCGGGTGATCATCCGCAAGGCGCTGGCTGCCGACCACGACGTCGAGCTGGTGGAGACGGCGCGCCGCAACCACGCCACCCGCCTCGCCCAGGGCGCGGCCGCCGATGGCGTCGAGGTGGTGGTGGTGCTCGGCGGCGACGGCACGGTCAACGAGGCGGCCAACGGGCTCGCCGGCTCATCGACGGCGCTCGCGGTGCTGCCAGGCGGGTCGACCAACGTGTTCGCTCGGGCGATCGGCCTCCCGAACGATCCGATCGAGGCCACCGCGGACGTCCTCGAGGCCCTGGAGGCGGGGTCGATCCGCCGGGTCGGCCTGGGCTCGGCCAACGGCCGGTACTTCTGCTTCCACGTCGGGATGGGCTACGACGCCGCACTGGTGGAGCAGGTCGAGCGCCGGTCGGGGCTCAAGCGCTGGGCCGGGCACGCCCTGTTCATCTACGCCGGGCTCACCACCTTCCTCAAGCACTACGACCGCAAGCACCCGCACTTCTCGGTGGCCTACCCCGACGGCGACCGGATCGACGACGGCTACTTCTCGGTGTGCTGCAACACCAACCCCTACACGTTCGTCGGCAACAGCCCGTTCGACATCGCACCCGACGCCCACCTGGACAACGGCCTCGCGATGGTGAGCGTCCGCTCGATGCGGACCGACCGCTTCCTGAAGGTGATGGCCAAGGCGCTGCGCGCCGACGGCTCGCTCGGGCGGGACCGCTGGATCCACTACCGGCCCGACGTCGACGCGCTCGTCGTCGAGGGGATCGACGGCCGCCCGTTCCCCTACCAGGTCGACGGCGACTTCCTGGGCGAGATCGACCGGATCGAGCTGCGCCACGAGCCCGACGTGATGGACCTCGTCCTCCCCGTGGGCTTCGAGCTCTAGCCAGCGGCGCGCCTCAGCCCGGGAGCGGGCCGACGACCTCGCGGGCGACGTCGGGGACGTTGGTGCAGATGCCGTCGACCCCGAGGGCGACCAGCTGCGCCATGCGGTCGGGGTCGTCGACGGTCCACACGTTGACCTCGAGCCCGTGGGCCTTGGCCGCCGCCACGAGCGCCTCGTCCACGAAGCCGTCCCAGGGGTGGAGCGCGGCGTGGCCGGCGGCGGCCACGTCCGCGGCGAGCTCGTCCCACGTCCGGCCCTCGACCACAATGTGGAGGAAGGCGGTGGGGATCGACGGGTCGAGGGCCCGGACGAGCTCGATGGTCGGGTAGTGGAAGCACGAGACCAGCACCCGGTCCGCCATCGACCGGCGCTGCACCAGCTCCACCACGGCCCGGGCCACGGACTCGCCTTCGTCGAAGTCGGGGTCCTCGGGCCAGTTCTTCACCTCGATGTTGACGCTCATGCCCTCGCAGGCGTCGAGCGCGGCGTCGAGGTCGCACACGTGGTCGGGGAGCTCCACCCGGCGGAGCTCGCAGATGGTCCGGCCGTCGGCGAGCTCCGCGTCGTGGTGGACGACGATGTGGCCGTCGGCGGTGCGGCGGGCGTCGAGCTCCACCCAGTCCGCCCCGAGGCGGCGGGCGAGGCGGAACGCCTCGATGGTGTTCTCGGGGGCGGCGGCCGAAGCCCCGCGGTGGGCGATGACGCGGACCATGCGCGGATGGTAGGTCCCGCCGACCCGCCCGGCCCGTCTCGACCTGCCGAGCTCAGCGCTCGATCCCGGTGCGATCGGCGGTCGGGCCACCACGGCGAGCGTTCGCGGTGCGGGGGTCGAGCGTCGTCCGGGGCGCGGGTGCGCACTCCCGCAAGCGGTTGGACGACGGTCAGGTGACGGTGAAGTGCGTCACTCGACGCTCGCGGCGGCGCAGATGTGACCGATCTGTGGAACCGTCAGGCCATCATCGACCCAGGTCAGGTGGGGTATGGTGGGCCATCGGGCCCACCGGTGGACGGCGCCTTAGCGCATCGTGTCCATCCTGTGAAAATTCTGCGAAAAACTGCTTGCAGGAGGCAGCGTTCGTGGGTACCGTCTCCTCCGGCCCACCGACCCGCATCTCTCCCCCGGCAGAGCGGAACGGTATGTGAACCGAGTCACGAACGAGTCGTGACGACCTGTGTCTGGAGGCACCCCGTGGCTTTGAGTTCTGCGCACCTGCTCTCGCTCACCATCGCATCGGACGAATGGCGTCGCACCGCCGCCTGCCGTGACACCGACCCGGACCTGTTCTTCCCGGTCGGCACCACCGGCCCGGCCATCGAGCAGATCGAGAACGCCAAGGCCGTCTGCCGCCAGTGCGACGCCCAGCGGGACTGCCTGGAGTTCGCCCTCGCCACCAACCAGGATTCGGGGATCTGGGGCGGCACCTCCGAGGAGGAGCGCCGCAAGCTGCGCAAGCAGTACGCCGCTCGCCAGCGCCGCACCGCCTGACCCAGGCCCCAAGCTCTCCCTCGATGCCGGCCTCGTGGCCGGCATCCTGGGCTCGGAAGCGCGACGTCGGTCAGGATGCGCAGCTCCACCACCGTGCCTGGTGACCCGTCGGGCGGCTCGAACAGGTCGATCGTGCCGCGCAGGTCGGAGGTGACCAGCGCCCGCACGATGGACAGGCCGAGCCCGGTCGCCTTGTCGACGGTGAACTCGTCGGGCACCCCGACGCCGTTGTCCACGACCCGGATCACGAACTCCTCCTCCGCCTGCTCGAGCTCGACCACCACCCGGAAGCCGTCGGGGGTGGGCGCATCGGCGGGGAAGGCGTGGTCGGCGGCGTTCTGCAGCAGCTCGGTGAGCACGACCGCCATCGGGGTCGCCACCTCGGCGGGCAGCGTGCCGGCCTCGCCGCGGACCTCGAACTCGATGCGGCGGTCCGGCGAGGACACCGCCTCCGCCACCATCTGGACCAGGGGCCGCAGGATCTCGGTGAACGCCACCGCCTCCCCCGCCTCGCGCGACAGCGTCTCGTGGACGAGGGCGATCGAGCGGATGCGACGCACGGACTCGGCGATCGCCTCCTTGGCGTCGGGGCTGTCGGTGCGGCGGGCCTGGAGCTGCAGCAGCGACGAGATCGTCTGCAGGTTGTTCTTCACCCGGTGGTGGATCTCGCGGATCGTGGCGTCCTTCGACAGCAGCAGGCGGTCTCGCTGGCGGACCTCGGTGACGTCGCGGAACAAGACGACGGCGCCGGTGACCCCGCTGGCGTCGACCATCGGGATGGTCCGCACCAGGATGATCACGTCACCGCGCTCCACCTCCTCGGTGACCGGCACCCCGACCGAGAAGGCGTCGCGCATGGGCTCGTCGTCGAGGCCGAGCTCGCCGAGGCGCATGCCGTCGAGGCTGGCGTGCACGCCCATGCGGTGCAGCGCCGACACCGCGTTGGGCGAGGCGTACTCGACGCACGCCGACCGGTCGAGCACGACCACGCCGTCGCCGACGCGGGGCAGCTCCTTCGACGAGCTGTCGTCGGCCGGGTACGGGAACTGGCCCGAGGCGATCATCCGGGCGAACCGGTTGAAGATGTCGACGTAGGTGCGCTCGAGCTCACCGGGCTGGCGCCCCACGGTGGGCGTCGACTCCCGCGAGAGCACGGCGATGGTCCGCCCGTCGTAGCGGACCGGGATGCACAGGACCCGGACCCGCTCCCGGATCGACGACACGGTGATCTCGCCCTCGATGATCTCCTCGAGGCGCATGGCCCGCGCCACGAGCGGGCGCTCGGCCTCGTCGAGCTGCTCGCCGATCAGGTCGTGGCGGTAGAGGGTCTGGGTGGTGGAGGGCCGCACGTGGCCGACGACGACGAACTCGGTCTCGTCCGGGTCGGCGCCGGGGTGGTCGGCGCTCAGGGGGACGAACAGCAGGAGGTCCGAGAAGCAGAAGTCGGCGAGCATGTTCCAGCTGGCCACGAGGCGCTGGAGGTGCACGACCTCGGCGAGCGACAGGCGGGAACGAGCGCGGACGATCTCGGCGAGGGAGGCCACGGCCCGAGGTTAGGGTGCCGGACCGTGGTCGCCATGGGTCCCGCCGAGCTCGACGAGTTCCTCGCCGCTGCGTTCCCGGGCACGCGCCTGGCGATGCGGGTGACCCGCGCCGACGACGCCGGGATCGAGGTCGTGTGGCCGGTCGACGCGCTGCAGCTGCGGCCCGGCGGCACCGTGTCAGGCCCCACGCTCATGACCCTGGCCGACACCGTGGCGTACGTGGCGGTGGTGTCCCTGATCGGGCCCGAGTACCTGACGGTCACGAGCCACCTCGCGATCGACTTCCTCCGCAAGCCGCCCCTCGCCGACCTCCGGGCCACGGGCGAGGTGCTGAAGCTGGGCCGCCGCCAGGCGAACGTCGCCATCCGCATCTGGTCCACCGAAGACGACGTCCTGGTCGCCTCGGCCACCAGCACCTACGCCCTGCCCAGCACCCTCTCCCCCGGCGTGGCCCTCCCCTAGCGCCAGATCTGGTCGCCCAGCGCCAGCAGGCCGGCGAGGTCGTGGATGTCGGCGTCGAAGTAGGGGACGGCGGCGACGACCTCGGGGCTGCGGGCGAGCCCGGCGCGCTGCTCTGCCTCCCGCTTGGCCACGACCTGGTAGTTGAGGAAGCTCTCGCCGATGGTGCGCAGCACCCGGGCGGTGGCCTCGGGGTCGCCCGCCTCGGGGACCGCCTGGGCCAGGGCGTCGGCGTCGGCGCAGAGGCGCTTGGCCACGCCGGTGGTGGCGGTGCGGCGCAGGTACGCAGGCAGGACCTTGTTGAGGACGAGGGCGCCGAGGTTGAGCTTGCGCTCGTCCAGCGCGTCGATGAAGAACTCGGCCTCGTGGAGGGGCGCGGCCTCCAGGGTGGAGACGACCATGAAGGTGGTGCGCTTGTCGCCCAGGACCTTGGTGACCGCCTCGGCCCGCTCGACGAAGCCGGGCGCCATCGTCTGGAACAGGGTGAAGAACTCGGCGATGTCCTCGAGGAACTGTGAGCCGAGGATGCGGTCGGCCACGGTGTAGAAGGGCTTGGAGGCGAGGCTCATCACCCGGGACTTGGTGGGGACGGTGAGCCACCGCAACAGGCGCGACGAGAAGAAGTCCGCCATGCGGTCCGGCGCTTCGAGGAAGTCGATGGCGTTGCGGGTGGGCGGGGTGTCGACGACGATCAGGTCGTAGGCGCCTGACGAGTGGATCTCGTAGAGGCGCTCCATGGCGATGTAGTCGTGGCTCTGGACGAAGCGCCCGGAGATGTTCTGGTAGATCGAGTTGGCCAGGATGGCGTCGCGGGTCCGGGCGTCGGGGGCGTGGCGGTGCACGAGGTCGTCCCAGGACTGCTTGGTGTCGAGCATGGCGGCCCACAGCTCGCCGCGGGGCGTGACGCCGGCGGCCTCGAAGGCGCTGTCGGGGACCCGGTGCTCGACGTTGCCGAAGCGCTCGAGCCCGAGGGCGTTCGCGAGGCGGCGGGCAGGATCGACGGTGAGGACCAGCACCTTGCCGCCGAGGTGGGTGGCGGCCATGGCGGCCGCCGCGGCCGCGGTGGTGGTCTTGCCGACGCCGCCCGAGCCGCACGAGATCACGATCTCCTTGGTGGCGAGCAGCTGCTCGAGGGTGCGGGCCCGGTCGTCCCCGCCCTTGCCCCCGGTGCCGGCCCGGCCCTTGGCGGCCATCAGAGCTCCTCCGCCAGCAGTTCGGCGACCTGGCGGGTGGCCCGGGCGCCGTGGCTGCGGGTGAACAGGTACGGCACGTAGAGCATGGGCAGCGTCGGGTCGAGGGCGGCGCGGAGCGTGGCCAGGTGCTCCGCCCGGCTCCGCCGCAGGGTGACGGCGAGCTCGGCGGCGTCGAAGATCGGGGTCACGTCGCCCTCGGCCGCCTTGGACAGGGCGTCGATGCGGTGGGGGGTGCGCAGCGACTCGAACAGCGCCTCCTCCCGGTCGTTGAACAGCTCCGGCAGCACCCGGTTCACGACGACGGCGGCGAGGTTCACGTCGGTCTCGTCGTGGAGCCGGCCGGCCAGCTCGATGGTCTCGGCGACCGGCATCTCCTCGGGCGCCGACACGATCACGACCCCGGTCTGCTGCGGGTCCGTGAGGATGTCGAGCATCCACTGGGTCTGGCTGCGGACCATGCCCACCTGGACGAGCTCGTTGATCCCGAGCGGGGCGGTGAGCTGCCCGACGATGTGGCCGCTCGCCACCGAGTCCACCACCACGAGGTCGTAGTGGCGCTCGCGCACCTCCCAGGCGAGCTTGCCGATGGTGAGGATCTCCTTCACGCCGGGCGCGGCGTTGGCGATGAAGTCGAAGGTCCGGGCGAGCGGGCCGATCTTGGCGAGGAGCGGGATCTTGAGCTGGAGGCTCAGGTACTCCTTGAGCGACTCCTCGGTGTCCATCGACATGGCCCACAGGTTCTTCTGCAGCTCACGGGCTGCGAAGGCCGTCGGGCCGGCCTCGTAGAAGTCGGCCAGGTTCCCCTTGGCGTCGACCTCGCAGACCAGCGTCTTCTTGCCCTGCTCGGCGGCCAGCAGGCCGAGCGAGGCGGCGACGGTGGACTTGCCGACGCCGCCCTTGCCGGTGACGAAGAGCAGCTTGCGGTCGAGGAGCGCCGTCAACCGCCGAAGCCGATGCGGCGCCCGTCGTCGGGGCGGCCGATCTCGAGGTAGGCGATCTTCTCGGCGGGGATGCCCACCTGGCGGCCCTTGCGGTCCGTGAGCCAGAGGGTGCTGCCCTCCTTGATGGCCTCGTCGATCTGCGCCTTCAGGGCGTCCGCGTCGGTCCCCTCGGGCAGCTCGACGTCGATCTCCTTGGCGGTCTGGCTGACCCCGATGCGGATGTCCACGACTGCTGCCTCCTCAGGCTCGGTGCGATGCGGCTCGCTGCGATGCGGCTCGGCCATCGTAGGGGGTCGGGCGCCCGGTCCCCCCAAGCCGCTCAGCCGTCGATCAGCTTGAGGCCGGCGTTGTAGCGGCGCTTGGGCGCCAGCGCGACGTCGATCTCCTCGGCGATGGCGGCGAAGGCCCGGCCGGCCTCGCCCTCGGGCTCGAGCGCGGCGACGGGCCGACCGTTGTCGGAGCCCTCCCGCAGGTCCGGCAGGAGCGGGATCTGGCCGACGAGCGGCACGCCGAGCCGCTCGGCGAGCTCGGCGCCGCCGCCGGCCCCGAAGATCTCGTAGCGGGTGCCGTCGTCGCCGGTGAACCACGACATGTTCTCGATGACGCCCCGGACGTCGAGGTTGACCTTCTCGGCCATCGCCGCCGCCCGCTGGGCCACGCTGGGCCGCCGGCTGGGGCGTGGTGACCACGAAGACCTCGGCGGGGGCAGGAACTGGGCGATCGAGATCGAGATGTCACCCGTGCCCGGCGGCAGGTCGATCACCAGGTAGTCGGGGTCGTCCCAGAACACGTCGGTCAGGAACTGCTCGAGCGCCTTGTGCAGCATGGGGCCGCGCCAGATGACCGCCTGGTCCTCCTCGGCGAAGAAGCCCATGGAGATGCAGCGCACGCCGTGCGCCTCCGGCGGCACGAGCATCGAGTCGATGATCTGCGGCGGGTGGGAGATGCCGAGCATCCGCGGGATCGAGAAGCCCCACACGTCGGCGTCCACGAGGGCGACCGAGCGGCCGCGGGCGGCGAGGGCGACCGACAGGTTCGTGGACACCGAGGACTTGCCGACGCCGCCCTTGCCGGAGGCGACGAGCAGGACGCGGGTGCGGCTGGCGGGGTCCGCGAACGGGATGGCGCGGCCCTCGGCATGGCCGTGGGCCGGCTGGGAGCCGGCGGTGGCCGCCGGGTCGCCGTTGAGCTGCTGGCGCAGCGCCGCGAGCTCCTCGGGCGACATGGCCGTGAACTCGACCTGGACCGACGAGACGCCGTCCATGCGGCCGACGGCCGAGTTGACCCGGTTGGAGATCTCGTTCTTCAGCGGGCACCCGGGCGTGGTGAGCGCCACCGTGATCCGCACGTCGCCGCCCTCGACCGTGGTCCCCTTCACCATCCCGAGGTCCACGATGCTGCGCCGCAGCTCGGGGTCTTCGACGGGGCGGAGGGCGTCGACGATGTCGGCCTCGGTGGGCGGGGTGCTGGGCACGGCGGGTCCTCGGGTATTTCCACTACGGGCGTAGGTAGAATACCGGGGTGGCTCCCGAGACCCGCAGTCCGCTCAGCCCCACGGAGTTCTCCTCCGCGGTCACGGCCATCACCTCCGCGTTCGGCGACCCCACCCGCCGCCAGATCTACCTGTTCGCCCACGAGCACGCCCACGGCGTGACCGCGAGCGAGGTCGCCGAGCGCTTCGAGCTGCACCCCAACGTCGCCCGCCACCACCTCGACAAGCTCGCCGCGGGCGGCCACCTGGAGGTGTCGACGGCCAGGGTGCCCGGCTCCCCCGCCGCCGGCCGGCCCTCCAAGCGCTACCGGCCCCACGGCGATGAGGTCGAGCTGGACCTGCCGGTGCGCCACGACGACGTGCTGGTCACGCTGCTCGGCCGGGCGCTGGCCATGCTCCCCCGCGAGCAGGCCGAGGCCATGGCCGAGGAGGTCGGCTTCGAGTACGGCCGCCAGATGGCCCAGGCCATGGGCGAGGCGTCCGACGCCCAGCGCTCCTTCCGCACCGCCCTCCACGCCGTGGCCGATGCCCTGTCCGCCCACGGGTTCGCCGCCCACGCCGAACAGCACGGCAACGAGCTGCGCATCGTGTCGGACCACTGCCCGTTCGGCGATGCCGCCATCGAGCACCCCGTGATCTGCGCGGTGGACCGCGGCATGGTGCGCGGGATGCTGGGCACGCTCTACGGCGACGCCACCGCGCTCACCGAGGCGTCGCGGGCCGACGGCGACCCCACCTGCATCACCGCCATCACCGGCTGACCCGTGCCCCGGGCCTACCTCGACCACGCGTCCACCTCGCCGCTGCGCCCGGGGCGCGCGACGATGGTCGGCGCGCTCGACCAGCCGTCGGCGACCCCGGGCGCATCCACGAGGAGGGCATGGCCGCGCGGGTGGCGCTCGAGCAGGCCAGGACCCGGGTCACTGCGCTGCTCGGCGCCCGCAGCCGGGGGGTCGTGTTCACGAGCGGCGCCACGGAGGCCATCGCCGCGGCCGTGTGAGGGCACCACCGAGCAGGCGCGGGCCACGGCCGCCTGGGCCCCGACGGCCGGCCCCACCACGTGGTCAGCGCCGTGGAGCACTCGGCGGTGCGGCGCTGGGCCGAGCAGCGGCGACGTGACACCGTCGTGCCCGTCGACCGCACCGGGCGCGTCGACGTCGACGAGGTCCTGGCCGCCATCGGGTCGGCGACGGCCGCCGTCCACGTCCAGCACGGCAACCACGAGGTGGGCACGACCCAGCCCGTGGCGGCGCTGGCAGCGGCGTGCCGGGAGCGAAGCGTGCTGCTGCACGTCGAGCGGCCCAGTCGGTCGGCATGGCGCGCCGATCGCCTTCGACGACCTGGGCATCGACCTGCTCTCGTTCAGCGGCCACAAGCTGGGCGGCCCGCCGGCACTGGCGGGTTGCTCGTGCGCCGGGGCCTGCGCATCGACCCGCTCCTCGTCGGCGGCGACCAGGGCGAGCCGGCAGGCCGGCCTCGAACCGGTGGCGGCGCTCGCCGGCCTGGGCGCCGCCGCCGGAGGCTCGCCTCGTCCTGGGCCGAGGAGGTGGACCGGGCGGTGCGCCTCACCGAACGGATCCGCGCCGCCGCGGCCATCGAGGGCGTCGAGGCCTACGGGCACCCGACCGAGCGGCTGCCGCACCTGGTGTGCCTTGGCATCGCCGGGGTCGAGCCCCAGGGCGTGCTGCTCGGGCTCGGCCGAGCCGGCGTGGCCGCCCACTCCGGCTCCGCGTGCTCGTCGGAGTCGCTCGAGCCATCGCCGGTGCTGGAGGCGATGGGGGTGGATGCCCACCGGTCGCTCCGCCTGTCCGTGGGCTGGAGCACCACCGACGAGGACGTGGACCTGCTGGTCGGCTCCCTGGACGTGACGATCGACCGCCTGCGCGCGCTGGCGGCGGGCGAGGCGGGTGCGACAGGCTGACCGGGCCATGCTGATCCACCTGGTCCGCCACGCCCACGCCGGCTCCCGCTCCCGCTGGGACGGCCCCGACGGTAGCGGCCCCTCTCGGACAGGGGTGGGCCCAGGCCCGGGCCATCGGCAAGGACCTGCGCAAGGCCGGCATCGACCTGCTCTG
This sequence comes from Acidimicrobiales bacterium, assembly GCA_046331115.1. Taxonomy (GTDB): domain Bacteria; phylum Actinomycetota; class Acidimicrobiia; order Acidimicrobiales; family Iamiaceae; genus Aquihabitans. The sequence goes on along the minus strand of JAXLRJ010000007.1, from coordinate 67,298 downwards.
GACCAACCCGTACCTGCGGTGCCGCCAGACGCTGGAGCCGCTCGCCGAGCGCCTGTCGCTGGACGTGCTGGACCAGGACCTCCTGGCCGAGGGCGGGTGGGGGCCGCCGGCGCCGACGCCTGCTGGCCGTGGCCGGCGAGGGGCGCACCGTGGCCGCCTGCAGCCACGGCGACATCATCCGGCGGTCGTGGGCAGCGGTGCGGGCGGCAGGCGCTGATCTCCGGGTGCCCCGGCCAAGGGCGCCCGCTACGAGTGCACGGTGGACGACGGCGCCATCGTTCGGATCCTCCACGTCCCGGCCCCGGAGGCCTGAGCCCACGGCGCCTCCCGGCCCCGCCGAGCGGGGCCGGTCAGGATCGCTGCCGGTGCTGGTGGGCGTGCCGGCCGGTGCGGTGGTGGACGGCACCGTCGTGGTGGTGCCACCCCCGGCGATGGCCGCGTCGATCTTGGCTTCGAGGTCCATCTGCTCGATGATGCGCGCCGCGTCGGCCGACGGGTTCCGGTCCTCGAACTCGGCGAGGAACCGCTTGGCGTCGGCGTAGCGGCCGTTGCGATAGGCGACCACCGCCCGGAACGCCCGGGCGTAGCTGTAGTTGGGGTCCGCCTTGACCGCCTCCTCCAGCCGCGCCCCGGCCGCGCCTGGGCAGCTTCTGATCGGTGCCGGTGGCGCTCTGCGCGGCGAGCGAGAGCTGCCAGGCCGACCACGTGAGGGCGACCGGGTTCTCGGGGTCCTCGTCGAGCACCTTGGTGAAGCACTCGAAGGCGCCGGTGGGGTCCGTGCCCATCTGCGAGGTGCACTCGTTGGCCTTCTGGCTCGGCGTGAGCTTCATCGTGACGCCACCCGACGCCGACTCGCCGGCCTTGCGGGCCCCCATGGCCTTGGCGACCATCGCGCCCGACAGCAACGCGAACAGGCCGATGCCCACGAGGATGGCGGCGGTGCGAACCGGGTTGCGGTCCCGCTTGGCGTCGGCGAAGGCGGCCTCGTGGCGCTCCACGGCCCGGATCGCTGCCGCGGCCCGGGCGGTGTAGTCGTCCTTGAGCTCCGCGTAGTCCTCGTCGGTGAGGTCGCCGGCATCGTGCTCCCGCTCGAGGTCCGCCAGCGAGCGCAACAGGAAGTCCCGCTGCTCCTCGGCCGCCGCAAGGGCGTCGGGGTCGAGGGCCTTGCGGCCAGGCGTCGGCGCGCTCATGCGGGACCTGCTCCCCCGCCGCCACCCGGCGCGTCGCCCGGCTCGTCGTCGAGTGCGTCGCCCGGCCCCCCGGCCAGGGCGGCGGCCACCAGCTCCCGGTCGGCCTCGGTGGCGTGCTCGGGCGTGCTGCGGTAGCCCCGGAAGCGGATGACCAGGCCGGCCACCGCCACGACAACCAGGATCACCGGCAGTGCCCAGACCCAGGCGCCGAAGCCGCTGCCGGACGGGTCGAGCAGCACCTCGCGGCCGTAGCGGGAGGCGACGTAGTCCCGGATCTCCTCGTTGCTGTCGCCCGCGGCGATGCGCTCGCGAATGAGGGCCCGGACCGCCTGCGAGGACGGCGTGTCCGAGGAGGCGGCGGACTGGCTCCGGCACGAGGGGCAGCGGATGGTGGCGGCCAGGTCCTGGGCCCGCTCCGCTGGGGTGGGGTCCTGCTGGCCGATCGTGCCGAGCACCAGGCACGCGCCGACGATGACGGCGATCGCGATCCACGGCCCCCAACCGGTGGCGCGGGTGGGCTTGCTCACGATCCGCCCTCCTGGTCTGCGGCGGCGCGCTCGTAGGCGGCGATCGCATCTTCCACCTCGGCGGCGCGGACCCCGCCCTGGAACCGCTGGACGACCACGCCGGTGGGCGACACCAGGAAGCTCTCGGGGACCTTGCTCACGCCCCAGTCGAGCGCCGTGCGCCCGTTGTCGGAGTCCAGCACCGTCCAGGTGCCGCCGTTCTCCTCGAAGAAGTCCCGCACCGCGGCGGCCTTGTCGCCGTAGACGACGCTCACCACCTGGGCGGAGCCGTCCTTGGCGGTGTCCGCGGAGAACTTCCGCAGCTCGGGGTGCTCCTGGCGGCAGGGCACGCACCAGGTGGCGAAGAAGTTCACGAGCAGCCAGCGGTCGTTGGCGCCGATGTCGAACCTGTCGCCGATGAGGGCGTTGCCGTCGAGCGCCGGGGCGGTCTTGCCGACCACGGGGCTGGCGCTGGGCCGGTCCTCGGCGTCCTTGCTGGTGAGCAGCAGGACCACGAGCAGCGCCATGACGACGCCCACGGCGATCGAGGCCCACAGGATCGTGCGCGGCCGGCGCGGCGACCCCTCGGCGGGTGCGGCGGTGGCAACGCCGGTCACGACCCCACCCCCGCGGGCACCCGCTCGGGCTCCGGGTCAGGTGGTGGGCCGGCCGACGCGATGGGCGCGGAGACCGGGTCCACCGGGTTGCGCCGCCGCCCGGGGAAGGCGGCGAGGATCGACCCGAAGGCCATCATCGCCCCACCGATCCAGAGCCAGACGATCATCGGCTGGGCGACCACGCGGACCTTGACGGCGCTGGTGCGGCCGCTGCCGGTCGGGAAGTCGAGCATCGCGATGAGCACGCTGTCGACCGGCGAGTTGCGCACGGTGGGCTTGCCGATCTGCTGGGTGCCGTTCGGGAACTGCTGGATCCCCGGGGTGAACACCCGCCCGTCCACGGCGATGCGGGCGCTGGTCTGGCGCCGGGCCGCGTTGCTGCGGTCCAGCGGGCCCAGGTAGGTGAGCGAGTGGCCAGCCACGGTGATCGTGGAGGGGCAGCCGGGGCGAGGGGTCACGCAGAGCTTGGCCTCGCGCTCGGTGGCGAAGGAGCTCGACGCGGCGAACGCGACGGCGATGACGATCACGCCCAGGTGCACGACCATGCCGCCGTTGGCCCGCCCGAGCAGGCCGCGCACGCCCTGGCGCCGGGTGGCGAGGGCCAGCTGCCGCAGGGCCGAGCCTGCCGCGCACCCGGCCAGGAAGAACGCCAGCAGCGGCGCCAGCCCACGGGCGCCGAGCAGCAGGCTGGCCACGAGCGTGGCGGTGCCGATCCACGCCGGCCAGAGGAGCCGGGTGCGCAGCGTCTCCATCGACGCCTTGCGCCAGGGCAGCACCGGGGCCACCGCCATCAGGAACAGCAGGGTGAGCCCGATCGGGCCGGTCATCCGGCTGAAGTACGGGACGCCGACGGTGACGCGCTCGCCGTTGAGCGCCTCTGCGATGAGCGGGAACACCGTGCCGAGCAGCACCACGAAGGCGAAGGCGGCGAAGACGATGTTGTTGAGCAGGAACGCGCCTTCGCGCGACACCGGCGAGTCGATGCGCGCCGGCGCCCGCAGCCGGTCGCCCCGCCAGGCCACCAGCCCGACCGTGACGGCCACGATCACGCCGAAGAAGCCGAGCAGCGCCGGGCCGATCCCCGAGTTCGAGAAGGCGTGGACCGAGTCCAGGACCCCGGCGCGGGTCAGGAAGGTGCCGAGGATGGTGAGGGCGAACGTGGCGCACAAGAGCGACAGGTTCCAGACCCGCAGCATCCCGCGGCGCTCCTGCACCATCACCGAGTGGATGAAGGCGGTGCCGGTGAGCCACGGGAGGAACGACGCGTTCTCCACCGGGTCCCACGCCCAGTACCCGCCCCAGCCCAGCACCTCGTGGGACCACCAGGCCCCGAGGACGATGCCGATGGTGAGGAACGTCCACGCGAACAGGGTCCAGCGACGGGTCTCGACCAGCCAGCCCTCGCCCAAGCGGCCAGTGGCGAGCGCGGCGATGGCGAACGCGAACGGGACGGTGAAGCCCACGTAGCCGAGGTAGAGCATCGGCGGGTGGAACGCCATGAGCGGGTGGTTCTGCAGCAGCGGGTTCGGCCCGGGACCGTCGAGCGGCGGGTTGGCCTCCGTGCGGAACGGGTTCGCCGGCCCGAGCATCAGCCCGAAGAAGAACAGGGTGACCGAGAACATGGTGAGCATCGCCCAGCCCACCAACGGGTCCGACAGCCGCTTGGCGAACTTGAGCACCACGGCCACCAGGTAGCCGGCCAGGATCAGGGTCCACAGGAGGATCGAGCCCTCCAGCGCGGACCACAGCGCGGCGAAGTTGTAGAGCGCCGGCGTGCGCGTCGACCCGTTGGTGGCCACGAACTTGAGCGTGAAGTCCCGGGTGATGAGCGCCCGCTCCATGGCCACGAACGCCACCGCCGCCGACGCGAAGAGCATCCACGCGTAGGTGCGCGACATCTTCAGCAGGTCCGGGCGCTTGCCCGCCAGCCCTGCCGCCATGGTGGCGATGGCGCCGAGCGACGCCACGAGCCCGAGGACGACGGCCCCGGTGCCGAGCGCGGCGTTCACGCCGTCTTGCTCTTGTTCTTCTCGACGCGGTCCGGGTGCTCTTCGTCGTAGTCCTTGTAGTCCGCGTCGTGCTTGATCAGCAGGCGGTCGCTCTCGAAGGTGGTCCCGGCGGCGTTCCAGTGCCCTTCGGCCACCACCGGGATGCCCGGCTTGAACATCGCCGGCTCCGAGCCGGTGTGGCGGACCTTCACGTCCACGCCGTTGTACTGGAGGGTGAAGAGCGTGGCGGTGTCGGTGTCCTTGGGCTTGCCGACCACCGTGCCCTGGAGGCGGAACCGCTTGGTGCCGAGGCTCTCCTTCTGCTCGACGGCCTCGTCCGCGTTCTTGAAGTACAGCGAGGCGCCGCGCGCCTGCACGACGATGACGCCGATCACGAGCCCGAGGCCGACGAGCACCGCGATCGGTGCCCAGCGCCGGCGGGCGGCGCGGCCAGGCGAGGCGGGGGCGGTGGCGCGGGGGGTGAGGTCGAGGCCGCCGTCGTCGAGGTCGCGGTCGTCGGGGCCGTCGGGGGGAAGGGGGGAGGTCACGTCCATCTCCGGTCGTCGGGGGGAAGCTGCCGGCCCACCTTGCGGCCCCGCCGGGCCGTCCACACGGCGTAGCCCACGATCAGCCCGATCGTGAGCAGGTAGGTGAAGATCACGTAGGTCCACGCGGCGGTGGCCAGCACGACGGCGCTCATCGGGCCACCGCCTCGGCGCGCCGCTCCTCGAGCGCGACCTCGAGGCCCTGCTCCTCCAGGACCAGCGAGGCGTACTCCAGCCGGAACCGGTGGATCATCAGCCAGGCGAAGACGAGCAGCCCGACCACCATGCCGTAGAGCAGGGCGAAGAGGCGCAGGCCGTCGATCTGCGGGTCCAGCGTCGAGATGGTGGCGGACTGGTGGAGGCTGCGCCACCAGTCGACCGAGTAGTGGACGATCGGCACGTTGATGAAGGCGATCAGCCCGAGGATGGCGGACTGCTTGGCCCGCGACGCCGGGTCGACCACGGCCCGGCGCAGCGCCAGGTAGCCGAGGTACAGCACGAGCATCAGTGCCGTGCTGGTCAGGCGCGGGTCCCACTCCCACCACGTGCCCCAGGTGGTGTGGCCCCAGATCGAGCCGGTGACCAGGGTGATCGTGGTGAAGACCACCCCCACCTCGGCTGACGCCGCCGCCAGGGCGTCCCAGCCGCGGGTGCGCTTCCACAGGACCATGGCGCTTGCCACCGCGGTGATGAAGAAGCCCGTGTAGCAGGCGATGGCGGCGGGCACGTGCACGTACATGATCCGCACGAGCTGCCCTTGGGCGTCCAGGCTCTCGTCGGGCTTGGAGGCGACGAGGGCGACCACGAGGAACACCCCCACCGCGACGAGCACCACGATGCCGAGGATGCGGCTGCCGCGGGACGCGGTGCCGTCTGGGTGCAGGCGCATGAGGCCGGCACCGGCGTCGGTGGGTGGGGACGTCACGATTCCTCCAGGAGGGGCTCGAAGGCAAAGATCCCGATCGCCACGTAAAGCACGGCGAAAATGCCCAGCACGAGGCACCAGCGCCAGCCTTCGCCGGAGCTGGCGTCGTAGGCCGCGGAGAACGCCTCGGTGCCAGCGATGAGCACCGGTGCGACGACGGGGAGCATCAGGATGGGCAGCAGGGTGTCGCGGACCCGCAGGCCGGCGGAGAGGATGCCGTAGACGGCGCCAGCAGCGGCCAGGCCGACCGTGGCCAGCACGGCGGTGGTGACCAGCAGCAGCGGGCCGTCCGGCGTGGTGCCGTACAGGACGGTGACGCCGCCGAAGAGCACGACCTCGAGGACGGCCAGCTGCAGGGCGATGCCGGCGGCCTTGCCGAGGAAGATGCCGGCAGGATCGAGGTCCGAGAGGCGCAGGGCGTCGATGACGCCGTCGGCGGTCTCCACGGCGAACGCCCGCTGGATGGCGAGCAGCACCGAGAACAGGACGGCGAGCCAGAACAGGCCCGGCGTGGCCTGCTCGAGGATCCGGCTGTCCGGGTCCAGGGCGAACGCGAAGAGCACCAGGACGAGCAGGGCGAACGGGAGGAGCTGGCCCAGCGCCACCTTGCTGTGGCGCTCCAGGCGCAGGTCCTTGCCGACCACCAGGGCGGCGTCGTGGAGGATGCCGTCAGCCAACGGGCACCTCCGGGGCGGCGGCCGCCTCCGGCAGGGCGCCGACCGTGCCGCCGGCGACGGTGACTGAGCGGTGGGCGACGGCCTCAGCCCGATCGAGCTCGTGGGAGGCGAACAGGACCGTGGCCCCGGCGGCCACCGCGTCCTGCATCAGCCCGTCCACCAGGTCGCGCCCGGCCTGGTCCAGCGCGGCGTGGGGCTCGTCGAGCAGCCAGAGCCGGGGGCGGCGGGCCACGAGGATCGCCAGCGAGGTCCGGCGGCGCTGGCCGGCGGAGAGGCGGGACACGGCCACGTCCGCGAGGCGACCGTCGAGGCCCAGCCGGGCCAGCGCCGCGCCGGCGTCGGCGGCGTCGGAGCGCCCGGCCCGGGACCAGAACCGCACGTTCTCGGCCACGGTGAGGTCGTCGTAGAGGCCCGAGGCGTGGCCGAGCAGGCCGACCAGCGGGCGCACCGGCCGACGGTCGGCCACCAGGTCCACGCCGAGCACCTCGGCGCTGCCCGACACCACGGGCACGAGGCCCGCGCAGGCGCGCAGCAACGTGGTCTTGCCGGCACCGTTGGGTCCCTGCAGCAGCACGATCTCGCCCGACGCCACGTCGAGGTCGACGCCGGCGAGCGCGGGAAAGCGTCCGAGCAGGCACACCGCAGCGCGGAACTTGACGACGGCGTCCATGAGCAGTGAAAAGGGTACCGGCGACCCCAGTTCGGCGGCGAACCGGGATAGCGTGCCGCCCCGTGCTGACACGGGTGCTTGGCGGGGTCGGCCGGACGTTGATCACGTGCGGCACGCTCATCTTGCTGTTCGTCGCGTACCAGCTCTGGGGCACCGGGCTGCAGGCCTCGAAGTCCCAGGACCAGCTGGCCAAGGAGTGGCAGCGCAAGCTGGACCGCATCGAGGCCACCTCGACCACGACCACCACCACGGCGCCGCCCACCACGACGACCACCACCCCGGGCACCACCACGCCGACCATCCAGGTCAAGCGCTCGACGCCTCGCACCGCCGACCTGCCGCTGCCCAAGACCGGCGAGCCGATCGCCGTGATCCGCATCCCGGCCATCCACATCACCCGCACCGTGGTGGAGTCCGTCGACCTCTCCCAGCTCAAGCGGGGCCCGGGCCACTACCCGGAGACGCCGCTGCCCGGCCAGGCCGGCAACGTCGCCATCGCCGGCCACCGCACCACCTACGGCCAGCCGTTCCACAACATCGACAAGCTGCGCAACGGCGACCAGATCACCTTCGAGACCGCCCAGGGCACGTTCGTCTACGAGGTCACCGGCCACCTGGTCGTGAGCCCCAAGGAGGTGAGCATCCTGGAGGACAAGAAGGACGACCGGGTCACGCTCATCGCCTGCCACCCCAAGTACTCGGCCTCCCAGCGCTACATCGTGGTCGGCAAGCTCGTGGGCAAGCCGGCCCCGCCCCTGACCGGCCAGGAGGAGCAGCGCCAGAAGCTCCTCGAGCAGCACGGGGGCGACGAGCTGGCCGGCAAGGACACGATCGACGGCGGGCTGAGCGGCAACAGCACCTCCAAGCGCCCGGCGGTCCTGTGGGGCCTGCTCGCCGCCTTCGTCTGGTTCGCTTGCTGGCTGGCCCAGGTGGCCATCCGCCGCACGATGCGGCGCACCGCCGAGGACGAGGGCCGCGAGCGGACGAGGTTCGAGCGGCTCGCCGCCTACAGTCCGTACCTGATCGGTGTCCCCCTGTTCCTGGTGGTCCTGTACGTGTTCTTCGAGAACTTCGCCCGCCTCCTGCCCGGCAACTACTGACGTGCGCCGCGCCGACCGCCCGATGGACCTGGCACCGGCCTCGGTGCGGGACTACCGGGAGCTGGCCCGCCGCCGGCTCCCCCGCCAGCTGTTCGACTACATCGACGGCGGCGCCTACGAGGAGACCACGATGCGCGCCAACCAGGCGGACCTGGCGCAGCTGCAGCTCCGCCAGCGGGTGCTGCGCGACGTCTCGGACCTCTCGCTCGCCACCACCGTGCTCGGCCAAGACCTGGCGCTGCCGGTGGTGCTTGCCCCGGTCGGGCTGGCCGGCATGTTCGCCCGTCGGGCCGAGGTGCAGGCGGCCCGCGCCGCGGCTGCCCGGGGGATCGCCTTCTGCGAGTCGACCGTGTCGATCGCCGGGATCGAGGAGGTGCGGGCCGCCACCGACGCGCCCTTCTGGTTCCAGCTGTACGTGATGCGGGACCGCTCCTACGCCGAGGGACTGATGGCCCGGGCCACCGCCGCGGGCTGCCCGGTCCTGGTGCTGACGGTGGACCTGGCCGTGGTCGGTGCCCGCTACCGCGACACCCGCAACGCCATGGTCGGCGAGGTCGGCAAGCTGGCCGCCGTGCGCCGGGGGCTGGACCTCGTCGCCCACCCGCAGTGGCTGCGAGACGTCGCCATCGGCGGCAAGCCCCACACGTTCGGCAACCTCGAGGACGCGGTGCCCGGCGGCACCAGCCCGCAGGACTTCCGCAACTGGGTCGACGCCCAGTTCGACCCCTCGGTCACCTGGGACGACCTCGCCTGGGTGCGCGAGCACTGGAAGGGCAAGCTCGTCCTGAAGGGCGTGCTGGACGCCGAGGACGCGCGGGCCGCCGCGGACCACGGCGTCGACGGCCTGGTGGTCTCCAACCACGGCGGCCGCCAGCTCGACGACACCCCCTCCACCGTCCGGGCGCTCGGCCCGATCGTGGAGGCGGTCGGCGACCAGCTCGAGGTCCTGGTCGACGGCGGGGTCCGCAGCGGGCTGGACGTCGTCAAGCTCCTCGCCCTGGGCGCCAAGGCGTGCCTGATGGGCCGGGCGTGGGCCTACGCGGTGGCGGCAGGCGGGCAGGGCGCCGTCGAGCACGTGCTCGACATCGTGCGCGGCGAGATGGAGGTCGCCATGTCGCTCACCGGCGCACCGACCCTCGCCGACCTCTCCCCCGAGGTCCTCGTCTAGCGACCGCGGAAGTGCGGGGCCCGGCGGTGCCGGAAGGCGTCGAGGCCCTCGGCGAAGTCCTCGCTCTCCCACGCCCGGGCGAAGGCCTCGGCCACCTCGACGTCGGCGGCCGGCGGATCCTCGAGCTTGTTGAGCATCAGCTTGTGGCCGGCGATGGTGAGCGGCGCCAGCTTGGCGATGGATTCCGCCCACGCCAGCGCCTCGGGCAGCGAGCCCTCGCGGTTGACGAACCCGGTGCGCAGCCCGTCGGCGCCGGAGACGACCTCGGCGGCGAGCAGGACGGCCCGGGCGGTGCTCGGGCCGAGCAGCTGCTCGACCCGCTGGACGGTCCAGTGGTTGACCATCAAGCCGAGCTTGGCCGCCGGGATGCCGAAGCTGGCCCCCGCCGTCGCCACCCGGAGGTCGCAGGCCACGGCGAGCTGCGTGCCGGCCCCGAGGGCGGCACCCTCGATGGCGGCGATGGTGGGGAACGAGACGCTGCGGAGGGCGTCGAGCACCTGCTGGAGGTAGCTCGCGAACGCGGCGTCCTCCACGCCGGTGAGGTCCGCGCCGGCGCAGAAGTGGCCGTTGGCGCCGGTCAGGACCAGGGCCCGGGTGGGCCGGGCGACGGCGGCGGCGAGCACCTCGATCAGCTCGCCGAGGGTGGCGTGGTCGAGGGCGTTGCGGCGCTCGGCCCGGTCGAGCGTGACCACGGTGATGGCCTGGTCGTCGATCCCCTCGCCACCTCGGATCTCCACGTGCACGGTCACGGCCAACCTCCGGTCATCGGGCGCCGGTCATCGGCGACCGGCCGACGCTAGCGACACCTCGGCGAGCTCGGCGAGGAGGGCGTCGACCTCGGCCTGGACCTCGGGCGGCGGTGCGGCCGACGAGTAGAGCGCATCGTCGAGCGCGGCGCCGACGCGCACGATGCGGTCGTCGCCCAGCCGCTCGGCGAGGGCGGTGGCATAGCTGGTCGCCGTCTCGTGGGGTGCCCGCGGGCGGTCGAGCCGCTCGCCGATGGAGGCGAGCCGGGCGTCGGCCACCGCTGCCCACCCGGCAGGGCGTCGGCGGCGGGCGGCGAGGCGTCGGCGGACGAGGCGGCGCAACGGGCCGGCGATGGCGACGACGGCGACGATCACCGCCAGGATCACGATGGCGTGCTCCTGGAGCCAGCGCCCGACCGTCGGGTCGGCCCGGTCCTCGCCGGCCAGCGGCACGTCGGCGGTGGGGTCGAACGGCACCCACCCGACCTTCGGGAACCACACCTCGGCCCACGCGTGGGCGTCGCGCTCGCGCACCGTGAAGCGCCCGGTGACCGGGTCCCGCTGCTCGGGCACGTACCCGGTGACCAGCCGGGCCGGGATGCCGTTGGCGCGGGCGAGCACCACGAGCGACGAGGCGATCTGCTCGCACCAGCCCTTCTTGGACTCGAAGAGGAAGTCGTCGACCACGTCACGGTCTGCCGGCGCCAGCGGCGCGTCGAGCGAGTACTCCAGGCGCTTGCCCATCCAGTCCTGGATCGCCTGGACCTGCTCGAAGCGGCCCTCCACGCCCCTGGTCGCCTGCTTCGCCGCCGCGGTCACGCGAGCGGTCGTGACCGGCGGCGCGGCGTAGCGCTTGGCGATCTCGGCCGGGACCGGCTCCCGACCGACCCGCTCGAGCAGCGCCACCGACAGCGGCACCCGGCGGCTGGTGACCTCGTAGGTGGCGCCCCGACCCATCGGGAAGGTGACCACGGTGCCATCGGCGCGCTGGCGCATCGGACGGTCCAGCGACACCTGGCTCGGCGAGGCCGCCGCGTAGACGACGTCCGCGAAGTCCGCCTCCACCCGGAAGCGCTGGCGGACCACGTCGTCGCCGGTGGCCGACAGGTCGTCGGCAGCCGGCCGCACCCGGTCCCCGGCCTGCAGCGGGAAGAGCGACGGGTCGCTCCGGCGCCAGGTGCGGCCGTCCCACACGTCGAAGGTCTGGCCCCGCCAGAACGTGGCCCGGTCCGTGTCCACCGTGAACACGACCTTGTCGGACAGGTCGGGCCGCTGGCTCATGTCGAGCGAGTCCGAGGCGCGCAGCGCCGACGACCCCGAGGTGGCGTCGCCCAGGTCCGCCGCCCGCCCCGGGCTCGAGGCGGTGCCCACCCGGGAGACGGCGACCGGCGCCAGCACGAGGGCGATGGCGAGCACGGCGAGGGCGGCGAGGGCGACGGTCCGCGCCACCGCGCCGGGCCGGGGGCCACCGGGGGTGGCGGCCGGCTCCGCCACCACGCCGACCCGATCGGTGAGGACGAGCAGGGCCACCGCGCCGGCGAGCCACAGGACGAGGTCCTGGCCGCCGGTGAGCACGGAGCCGGTGAGCAAGCCGAAGCGGACGAGGATGGCCGCAGAGACGCCGAGCATCGTGCGGCCGACCACCCGGATCGACAGGGAGGGCAGCCCCAGCACCGCGAGCAGGCCGACCGCCACGCCGGCGCTGCCGCCGACCAGCGGCGTCAGCTGGCCCTGGGCCGCGGCGCGGCCGGCGATGCCGAGCACCAGCGCCGTGCACCCGGCGATGGACCCGGTCATGGCCCCCGAGAGGTGCAGCCGGTCCGGGTGGCGGTAGCTCATCGCCCGATCTCCACGACCGGCCAGCCGCGGGGCGCCGCCCCCGGCTCGCCCTCGACCGCCCGGGCCAGCCGACGCCCCGCATCGCGGAGCGAGCCGACCCGCGCGCTCACCGGGCCGCCCGGCTCGGCGGTGCACAGGACCAGCTCGCCCCCGGCGGCCAGCACGGCCGCCCGCCGAATGCGTAGGACGCCGCCCGCTCCCGGTCCGCACCGAGGCCGCGCAGGTCGACGACGATCGCCTGGGCGAGCGGGGTCGGCGGCTCGAGCTCTCGGACCACGAGGGAGCCGGTGCGGGCCGTCGAGGGCCAGTGCACCAGGTGCGAGGGGTCGCCCGGCACGTAGGGCCGCACGGCGCGGGCCAGGTCGCCGCCCAGCGCGGCCGCCGTGCTGCGCAGCTCCTCGCCCTCGACGTCGGCGTCCGACGGCAGCCAGTCGACCGCCATCGGCTTGGGTGCCACCTCCACCGGGACCGGGAGCGCCACGACGTGGACGCGGTGGGCGGCGAAGACGCCGAAGGGCGCGGTGACCCGCACGACCACCTCCAGGTGGTCGAACACGCCACGTCGATCGGCCAGGTGGGCGATCGTGCCGGTGCCGGCCCGGTCCACCCGGTGCCAGTCGCTGGGCGGGCCGAGCAGCTGCAGCTCGCACGTGCCGACCACGCCCGACACCTGCACCTCGACGGGCACCTCCTGGCCGACCGTGGCGTCCCGAGGGGACGAAGCGGCGACGCGCACCCGCCGGACGGCGAGCAGCGGCCACCCGATGCCGATCGCCAGCACCGCCGCCGCCGCGCCGAACAGGGTGGCCGACACCTGCGGGTCCGACGTCTGCGGCGGCGTGGCCAGCACGACCACCACCAGCAGGGCCAGCACGGACCCGAAGCGGGTCAGCCGGGAGCGGGGGGCGGCCTGGGCCACGGCGGCGCCCCTAGGGCCTGGGCACGGCGGTGCGGGCCACGATCTCCGTCACGATCGCGGCGCCCGCCGCGGTGTCGACCGATCCGCCGACCGAGATGCGGTGGGCGAACGCGGGGACCACGACGGCCTGGACGTCGTCGGGCGTCACATGGGCCCGACCGGCCACCACCGCGTGGGCGCGGGCGACGTGGAGCAGGCCGACCGTGGCGCGGGGCGAGGCCCCCACCGCGAGCTGCGGGTGGCTGCGGGTGGCGTCGGCCAGGTCGAGGACGTACTCGACGAGCGCCGGGGAGCAGTGCACGTGGGCGACCGCATCGATGGCGGCGGCGACGGCGGCCGGGTCCGCCACCGGGGCGATGCGGACGAACGCGTCGTGGCCGCCCTCGCCGGTGAGGATCTCGCGCTCGGCGGCCCGGCCCGGCAGCCCCATCGACACGACCAGCGAGAAGCGGTCGAGCTGGCTCTCGGGCAGCGGGAAGGTGCCGGCCTGGCCGTGCGGGTTCTGGGTGGCGACGCAGAAGAACGGCGACGGCAGCGCGTGGGTCTCGCCATCGACCGTGACCTGGTGCTCCTCCATCGGCTCGAGGAGCGCAGCCTGGGTGCGGGGCGAGGCCCGGTTGACCTCGTCGACGAGGAGCACGTTGGCGAACAGCGGCCCGGGCCGGAAGGTCCAACTGCTGTCGGCCGGCGAGAACACCGAGGTGCCGGTGATGTCGGAGGGCAGCAGGTCTGGCGTGCACTGCACGCGGCCGAAGCGCCCGCCGATCGCGGCAGCCAGGCTCTTGGCCAGCAGCGTCTTGCCGGTGCCGGGCAGGTCCTCCACCAGGAGGTGGCCGCCCGAGAGCAGGGCGGCGAGGGCCAGGCGGACCACCTGGGGCTTGCCCCGGACGGCCGAGGCCACGCTCCCCTCCAGCTTGGACGACAGCGCCAGCGCCTCGTCGATGGATGCCCCCTCGGCCATCGGCGCAGCCTACGAGCCGTCGGACCGACGTCCGGCGCGGGGGTCCTCCGCCCGCTGCAGCCGCGAGCCCCGCCGCCGGAGCTGCACGACCACCAGGACGAGGACGATCACGACGACGATGGCGATGTCCACGGGGCCGCACGCTACCGGCAGCCGCCCCCGGCGGGACCACTAGGGTCCTCTCGCCCCAGCCAGGAGGAGGGTCCCATGGGAACCGAACACGTGCTCGCCGTCGACCTCGGCACCGGTGGCCCGAAGGCCGCCCTCGTCACACCCGAGGGCCGCATCACCGCCCACGAGTTCGAGCCCACGCCGATCGAGCTGCTCGGCGACGGCGGCGCGGAGCAGGACCCCGACGCCTGGTGGGCGGCGATCACCACCGCCGTGCAGCGGCTGCTCGGCGCCGGCCACGTGCCCGCCGAGGACGTCGTCGCCGTCTCGGTCACCAGCCAGTGGTCCGGCACGGTTGCCGTCGACGCCGAGGGCCGCCACCTGTACCCCGCCGTGATCTGGATGGACTCCCGGGGCGCGCCCTACGTGCACGACCTGGTGACCGGGAAGCTCAACGTGGCCGGCTACGACGCGTTCCGCCTCAAGGCCTGGATCCAGAAGACCGGCGGCATCCCCAGCCACTCGGGCAAGGACCCGATCGGCCACATCCTGTGGCTCCGCGAGGAACGGCCCGACGTCTACCGCCAGGCCCACGCGTTCCTGGAGCCGTGCGACTACCTCAACGCCCGCCTCACCGGCCGCCAGTGCGCCTCCTACGACTCGATCGTGGCCCACTGGCTCACCGACAACCGCGACCTCGGCAACATCCGCTACGACGACCAGCTGCTCGGCTGGTGCGGGCTCACCCGCTCCCAGCTGCCCGAGCTGGTGCCGTCCGCCTCGGTGGTCGGCACCCTGCTGCCGGCCGTCGCCGAGTCGTGGGGCCTGACGCCGCAGACCAAGGTGGTCACCGCCACCGGCGACGTGCACTCGGCGGTCGTCGGCTCCGGCGCCCTCGGCAACTACGAGGGCCACCTCTACATGGGCACCAGCTCGTGGCTGTCCTGCCACGTGCCCGCCAAGAAGACCGACCTGCTGCACAACCAGGCCGCCCTGCCCTCGGCCATCCCCGGCCGCTACTTCCTGGCCAACGAGCACGAGGTCGGCGGCGGGGCCCTGCTCTGGCTGCGGGACCAGGCCCAGATGGTGCGGGACCTCGACGAAGCCAACGAGCTCGCCGCCCAGGCGCCCGCCGGGTCCAACAAGGTGATCTTCACGCCCTGGCTGAACGGCGAGCGCACCCCGGTGGACGACCACACGATCCGCGGCGGGTGGGACAACCTGTCGCTCACCACCTCGCGCCCGGACCTGGTGCGCGCCGTGTTCGAGGGCGTGGCGTTCAACAGCCGGTGGCTGCTCGACACCGTCGAGGCGTTCATCAAGCAGCCCCTCGACGGGCTCAACTTCATCGGCGGCGGCGCCCAGTCGGACCTGTGGTGCCAGATGCACGCCGACGTGCTCGACCGGGTCATCCGCCGGGTGGCCGAGCCCCAGCACGCCAACAGCCGGGGCGCCGCCTTCGTCGCCTGGCTGGCCCTCGGCCGCCAGACCCTCGACGAGCTGAACCGGGCCGTCACCATCGACCGCGAGTTCCACCCCGACCCCGCCGGGCGGGCCGCCTACGCCCCGCTCTACGCGGAGTTCCTCAAGCTCTACAAGGCCCGCAAGGCCATCCACGCCCGCCTGAACGGCTGATCAGGGCCAGCCGAAGCGGCGGCGGTACTCGCTGCTGGTGAAGAACTGGGCCACGAGGCCGCCCACGCTGGTGCCGGCCTCGACCTTGCGCACCCAGTACGACCAGCCCGAGGGGTCTGGCGCCCGCTGGAGCAGCCCGGCGTAGGTCATCAGCACGTTGACCTTGCCCTGGAAGCGTCGCTCGGCGTCGGCGGTGGGGCACAGGGCCGCCAGGAGGTCGGCGCGGGTGTGCGTGCCGCCATCGAGGCGCCCGACCCAGGTGGCCCTGGCGCTCGCGGAGGGGGCGCGGCCGACGACGTCCCGGTAGATGGCGTCCACGTAGGCGCCGGTGCCCATCGCCCCGTAGTGGGTGGTGAACGCCGATCGGCTGCAGACCTGCTCGGCGACGTCGCCGAGCGGCGTGCCGCCCGTGGCGGCGGCCGTCCACGCCGTGGGGTCGGCGAACGTCGGCGGCGTCCGCAGCGCGGCGAGGGCGAGGCGGGCGACGGGGGCCATGGTTCGGCCGAACTCCGGCGACCCGAGGAAGTGGAGGATGACGCCGGAGGTGGTGTCGGTCCCCTTGTCGAGCCGTCCCGCCCAGTACGCCACGCCCGAGGTGTCGCCCTCCCGGCCGAGGAAGTCCCGGTACTGCTGGCGCACGAGGTCCGCCGAGGTGGCGAACGGGATCCAGCGACCGGTGGTCACGGGCAGGGCCACGAGCTCGCCCGGCGCACCGCGGAACAGGTGCAGGTCCTCGAAGCTCCCGCCGAGCACGGCCGCGGGGTCGGCGTCGAGCCAGCCGGCCACCACCGACGCGTACACGCTGCGGAAGTCGACGTGGGTCTTCGGGTCGCCGCGGGACGTGAGGACCTTCAGGTCGGGCGCCTGGCCGTAGAAGCCGCCGTGGACGTTGTCGCCGATGACGAGGGAGGTCGACGAGTTGCCGTGGTCGGTCCCTTGCGAGGCGTTGGCGGCGGCCCGTCGGCCGAACTCGGAGAACGTGACGATGGTGACCCGGCGTGCCCAGGCCGGGTCGAGCGCCGCAGAAGGCCTCGATGGCGGCGTCGAGCTCGCCGAGCAGCGCCGGCTGCTCGATCAGCTGGCGGTCGTGCGGTGTCGTAGCTGCCGGCTCGCGGCCAGCACCCGGATGCCGAGGTTCGCGCGGATGAAGCCGGGCCACCAGGGTGAGCTGGGTGACGAGCGAGTCGGCGCCGAGCGGCGGCGAGAACATCGGCTCGAGCTGGCCGGACAGGTCCAGCGCGCCGACCATCGCCGTGGCGAGGGCATCGCCGAGCGGGTTTCGTTGCGGCCCCCGAGCCAAGGGCGCCGAGCGCGTCGTAGGCCGCCACGTACGCCGGGGAGGACCGGTCCGAGCCGAACAAGTCGCCGCCGGTGTCGAGCGCGGTCACCAGGGCCTGGGTGCCGACGAGGTGGAGCGGGATCGAGGGGCCGATCGTCACCGCCCGCAGCCCGCCGGTGGCTTCCGGGACCCCGTCGAGCCAGCGCCCGAGCCAGCCCGTGGCGCGCGAGGAGCCGGCGGTGCCCGCCATCCAGGTGGCCGTGGACGAGAAGTGGCTGTGGTCGTCGCCGGTCTGGCCGACGCCCTGGACCACCGCCACCTTGCCCCGGTCGTAGCGGGCCTTCAGCTTCGGCATGGCCGGGGTGGATGCCGAACCGGCTGCTGAGCGGGAGGGCGTCGGTGACCGCCAGCTTCCCAGCCCGGCGTAGGTCGCGCCGCCGAGCGGCGGGACCAGCGCGGAGCCCGTCGTTGCTGCCGCCCAGCTGGATGACCAGCAGGATGCCCTCGTCGGCGCCGACCGGCGTGGCCGCCGCGCTGGGCGCCGTCGAACACCGACGGCAGGAGGGCGAGGGCGCCGGCCGATGCGAGGGCGCCTCTGGAGGAACAGGCGGCGCGGACACCTGGCCGGCACCCGGGCGGCCGGCACCGAGAGCAGGCGCTGGATGTCCTCGTGCTCGAGCTCGCCCACCTGGTGCCTCACGCCAGCTGGAAGTCGGGGGTCAGGTCATGAGCGCGGCCAGGATCGGGGGCGCGGTGGCGCCATTGGCCGGCGGCGGCGCTCGGCGGTCAGGTGGTCCTTCAGGTGGCCGACGGTGGCCGGCGACGGGTCGTCGACGCCCATCCGGGCGAGCGCGGCGGCCACCGCATCGGCCACCGACAGGTCGGCCAGGTCGTCGAAGGTGCCGGCGTCGCCAGGCGCTCACGAGCTGGGAGGCCAGCAGGCCCTTGGCCCATGGCCGAGGTGGAGATCCACGCCTTGCCCAGCGCCACCCCGACACGCCGTTGGGCGGCCGCAGCGGCACCTGGCCCAGCCGCTGCTGCACGTCGATGAGCTCGAAGGCGGTGACGGGCAGCCCGGTGGCCCGCAGGCGGATCGCGACCACCGACGGGGCTGCGCACCAGCGCGGTGCGGGTGGATGTGGCCCGGAACTCCGGCCGCAAGAAGACGGTCCGCAGGTGAACGCGGTCGCGTCGAGGTCCACGGCGATGAGCGGTGCTCAGCTCGTCGAGCAGGCCACCGATTCGGCCTGGGTAGGCGAAGGCGGACCAGATCCGCCCCGCGAGGTAGCGAGCGCTCACCTGCTGGCTGGGAGCCGTGGAGGATCTCGGTGATCGCCTCGCGGGGCCGGTCCCAGTTGCGCGTGTGGTGCCGAAGAGGGTCTTCTGCCCGGTGTCGTGCTGCGCGGGGCGGAACTGGTAGGCGCTGGTGCTCTGGTTGCGGTTGTGGCCGGTCCACGCCCGGGCCAGCGGCCACCACGTCGGCCTCGGTGAAGGTGCCGTTGCCCATGGTGAACAGCTCCATGAGCTCCCGGGCGAAGTTCTCGTTCGGGGCGGCCTTCACGTTGAGCTCGTTGTCCAGGTAGTCGAGCATCGCCGGGTCGATCGCCATGGCCTGCATGAGGGCGTGGATGTCGCCGAGGCCGAGCTTGCGCCAGGTCTGGATCTGGCGGAACACGAGCAGCACGTCCACCTCCGGCGCGGAGGACGTGAGGATGCCGTGCCAGAAGAAGGCGACCTTCTCCACGATGGGCGTCGGCGTGGTGGCCATCCGGTCGAACCAGGACCCGATGGCGGCGACGAGCGCCTCGACCTGCTTGGCGTTCGGGTCGGCCACCTTGGCGGGGATGGTGTCGGGCGGGCTCCCCGAGGCGTCCAGCACCCGGTCGACCACGTCGGCCCACGACGCCTCGCCGGCCACGGCGTCGATCTCGGCAGGGGTCGACGAGAAGCCGGCCCGGCGCAGGAGGTGCGCCACGTCGCCTCGGGTGAAGTCGACCATCGCCGCACCGTATCGACCAGATGTGAGGAGTGCGTGAGGAGTGCGCCGCCGGGGCCGGGCGCGTGGGAACCTGTCCGATGTGAGAGACGTGCCCGACTTCCGCCCCACCCTGCGCCTGCCACGCGGCGAGCTGGACCTGCACCGCCCGGCGCTGATGGGCGTGGTGAACGCCAACCCCGACTCGTTCTCGGACCCGGGCGAGCGGGCGCTCGACGAGGTCATGGCCCAGGTGCGGGCGATGGTGGCCGACGGCGCCACCGTGATCGACGTCGGCGGGCAGTCCGGGATCACCAACGTCCCCGAGGTGGATCCCGACGAGGAGATCCGCCGGGTCGAGCCGGTGGTGCGCGCCATCGCCCGGGAGCTGCCCGAGGTGGCGATCTCGGTGGACACCTACAAGCCGCTGGTGGCCGAGGCGGTGCTGGAGGCCGGCGCCGCGATCATCAACGACGTCAGCGGCCTGCGCTCGCCCGAGCTGGCACCGCTGGTGGCCCGCCACGGCGCCGCGATCGTGGTGATGCACACGGCGGCCCCGCCCAAGGTGCGGCTCCAGGAGACCGACCTCTACGACGACATCGTCTCGCAGGTCCGGGACTTCCTCGCCGAGAAGATGGCCAGCGCGGTCGCCGCCGGGGTCCGACCGGAGTCGGTCGTGCTCGACCCGGGCCCGGACTTCACCAAGACCCCGGCCCAGACCGTGCAAGTGCTGCGCCACCTCGCCACCATCAACCCGACCGGCCACCCGATGCTGCTGGCGATCTCCCGCAAGGACTTCATCGGCGCCCTCACCGAGACCCGCCCCAAGGAGCGGCTGGCCGGCACGCTCGCCGCGGTGGCGGCCGTGGGCAGCGGCACCGGCGTCATCTTGCGGGTCCACGACGTGGGTGAGGTCCGGCGGTTCCTCACCGTGCTCGACGCCCTCCGCGGCGACGATCCGGTGGATCCCGAGCTGCGCCTGTCCGACGAGCTGCGCTGGGCGGCCGGCCGCCCCGACGGCACCGTCGCCGTCTGACCGCCCTACGATCGATCGCCGTGCCCGACCCGACCGCCGATCCCGTCCTGGTCCGCCGGGCGCGATCGCCCGGGCCGTGCAGATCGGCTACAGCGTGGGCTACGCGCTCTTCGCCCTGGCCACGGTCCTGTTCTTCGTCGGGCTGGTCGCCGGCTACACGTCGGCGCTCACCACCATGATCATCGGCAGCCTCCTGGTCGGCTCGGCCGTGCTCGCGCCGGCCATCGTCTTCGGCTACGCGGTCAAGGCCGCGGAGCGCGAGGAGCAGGGGCTCCCCTCCGGGCACTGATGGCCGGTCGACCTCCTCGCCGCCGCCTCCTGGGCACCTCCGTCGCCGTGGCGCTGCTCGCCGTGGTCGGCGCGCTCCTGGCCGGCTGCTCGTCGGACCCGAAGCCGGTCGCCGGCGAGACCACCATCCGCTCGGGGGGCGTGCCCGTCCACGCCATCGTGCGGGGCCCATCGCCAGCCAAGGCCAAGGGCACGGTCCTGTTCCTCCACGGCCAGGCCTACACGTCCAAGATCTGGGCGGACCGCAAGATCATGGACGCCGTGGCCGATGCCGGCTGGCGCGCCGTGGCCATCGACCTGCCCGGCTACGGCGACACGCCCAAGCGGCCCGACGACGACGGCAGCGGCTCGGCCGCCTCGCTCGCCGGCGACAGCGCCTGGCTGAAGGGGCTGATCGACGACCTCGGCGGACCGGGCGACGTGGTGGTCGTCTCGCCGTCCATGTCCGGGCGCTTCAGCCTCCCGATGCTCCAGGACAACCCGCAGATGGCCATGCGCGGCTTCGTCCCGGTGGCCCCGCTCGGCATGGACGAGCTGGCGCGACCCAACGACGCCATCGGCATCCCGACCCTGGTCGTGTTCGGCGCCAAGGACCCGATCTACACGAAGGAGCGGGCCCAGCACCTGCTCCTGTCGATGCACGGCGGCAGCACCAGCTCGATCGAGGTGATCCCGGGGGCGTCGCACGCCGCGTACGACGACCACCCCAAGGAGTTCACCAAGGCGCTGCTGGCCTTCCTGGCGAACCGGACCTGAGCCCCGCCCCAGGCCCGATGCACTTGACCGGGCGGTCAAGGTAGGGTCGGCGTCGCTCCTCCCGACCGCCACCGACCAAGGGGACCCACGATGAAGGCACCGGTGCTCACCGCCTACGACACGCCGCTCGAGATGCGCGACGACATCGAGATCGCCCCGCCGGGGCCTGGCGAGGTGAAGATCAAGGTGGTCGCCTCGGGCGTCTGCCACAGCGACCTGTCGGTGCTGAACGGCACGATCCCGCTGCCGACGCCGATCGTGCTCGGCCACGAGGGCGCCGGCATCGTCGAGGAGGTCGGCGAGGGCGTCACCACCGTCGCCCCCGGGGACCACGTCGTCCTCTCGTTCGTCCCGGCCTGCGGCGAGTGCTACACGTGCCAGCACGGCCAGGCCTACCTGTGCGAGCAGGCGGCCATCCAGGCGGCGGCCGGCCTGCTCGACGGCACGACCCGCCTCACCTCCGGCGGTGCGCCGCTGCACCAGATGGCGTGCCTCGGCACCTTCGGCCCCTACGCCATCGTCCCGGAGATCTCCACCGTCAAGATCCCCGATGACGTGCCGCTCGACATCGCCGCCCTGATCGGCTGCGGCGTCCTCACCGGCGTGGGCGCTGCGCTCAACACGGCCGAGATCGCCCCCGGCGACACCGTCGCCGTCATCGGCTGCGGCGGCGTGGGCCTCAACGTGATCCAGGGCGCCAAGATCGCCGGCGCCACCACGATCATCGCCATCGACATGCTCGACTCGAAGCTGGAGATGGCCAAGGAGTTCGGCGCCACCCACACGATCAACGCGTCGGAGGGCGACCCGGTGGCCGCCGCCATGGCCATCAACGGCCGCGGCGCCGATGTGGCCTTCGAGGTGATCGGCCTCGGCGCCACCATGGAGCAGGCCATCAACACCGCCCGCAACGGCGGCCAGGTCGTGCTCGTGGGCGTGCCCCGCATGGACGTGTTCCTCAACCTGAACGCCGCCTTCACGTTCCTGTACCTGGCCAAGACCATCAAGGGCTGCTGGTACGGCTCGTCGAACGTCCGCGACGACGTGCCCAAGCTCCTCGACCTGTGGCGCAGCGGCGACCTCAAGCTGAAGGAGCTGATCTCCAAGGAGATCGACAACGCCCACGTGAACGAGGCCTTCGAGGACATGAAGGCCGGCACGGTCGCCCGCTCGGTGATCGTGCACGAGCACGGATGACCCGGCTGCGCGCCGCCGAGCGGCGCGAGCAGCTGTTGGAGGTGGCGCTCGAGCGCTTTGCCGCCAACGGCTACCACGAGACCTCGATGCACCAGGTGGCCGAGGCCGCCGGGGTCACCAAGCCCGTCCTGTACCAGCACTTCGCGTCGAAGAAGGCGCTCTACAACGAGCTGGTCGACGAGATGGGGGCCCGGCTCGAGCGGGCCATCTTCGAGGCCGTGGCCGAGGCCGACGGGCCCCGCCAGCAGGTGGAGGCCGGCTTCCGCGCCTACTTCCGGTGGTCGATCGGCCAGGGCTCCGCGTTCCGGGTCCTGTTCAGCGACCGCAACCGGGCCGACGCCGAGCTGGCCGAGGCCGTCGCCCGCGTGGAGGCGATGGTGGCCGACCGGGTCGCATCGCTGATCGCCATCCCGGGGCTCAGCGACGACGAGCGCCACGTCCTGGCGTTCGGCGTGGTGGGCATCGCCGAGGCCACCAGCCGCCACTGGCTGGAGCTGGACCTGGGCGACGGCGCCGATGCCGATGCCTTCGCCGACAAGGTGGCGCGCCTCGCCTGGTCGGGCCTGCGCGGCATCACGCCCTGACGGCGGGGCGCCCCGTCGGCCGGGGCACCCCCTGCCAGGATGGAGCCATGGCACCGGCGCCCCACTCCCCCTCCGACCAGCTCGCCGACCTCGCCGAGCGCTACTGGGAGGCTCGGCTCGAGGCCAGCCCCCTGTTCGCCACGTTCCTCGGCGACCACCGCTACGACGACCGGGTCGATGACCTGTCCGAGGCCGGCGACGCAGCCCAGCGCGCCACGTGGGCCCGCTTCCGGGACGAGGCGCTCGCGCTCGATGGCGGGGACCTCGACGACACCGACCGGGTCACCCACCAGCTCCTGGTCGAGGAGCTCGGCGACCACATCGTCGGCATCGACGCCCGGTTCATCGAGCTCGCCTCGGACCAGATGCAGGGCATCCACGCCGAGCTGCTCACCATGGCCGGCCAGCTCCGTGCCGGCGAGCCCGAGCACGCGGCGATGGCCGTCCGCCGGGTCAGGGCCATGGGCACGATGCTCGACCAGGCCGCGGCGCGCTACCTCGCGGGATTGGATGCCGGCCGCACCCCGGCGCGCACCTGCATCGACCGGTCGATCAACCAGATCGACGGCTACCTGGCGTCACCGGTGGACCAGGACCCGTTCGTGCACCTCGCCGGGCCCGAGGGCTGGGACGGCGAGGCGGCCTGGCGGGCCGAGCTCGCCGACGCGGTCCTCGGCGAGCTGCGCCCGGCCTTCGACCGCTACCGGTCCGTGCTGGCCGACGAGCTCGCCCCGGTGGCCCGCCCCGACGAGCGCGCCGGGCTGTGCTGGATCGACGACGGCGAGGAGCTGTACCAGCGCCTCATCCACCAGCACACGGGCCTGGACCTGACCGCGCAGGAGCTGCACGACATCGGGATGGATGAGGTCACCGAGGACCTGCCCGCCCAGTACCGCGTGCTCGGCCGCCGGGCGTTCGGCACCGACGACCTCGCCGAGATCTTCCGCCACCTGCTCGAGGACCAGGACCTCCGCTACCGCGACGCGGACGAGCTCCTCGCCCATGCCCGCCAGTGCCTCGACGAGGCCGCGGCCGCCATGGGCGACTGGTTCGGCATCGTGCCCCAGGCGCCGTGCGTGCTCACCCCGATCCCGGACTTCCTGGCCGCCGACGCCCCCGCCGCGTACTACACGCCCCCGGCACCCGACGGCAGCCGGCCCGGCGAGTACCACGTCAACCTCAACGACCCCACCGGGCGGGGCCGGGCGGAGACGGCATCGATCGCGTTCCACGAGGCGATCCCGGGCCACCACCTGCAGCTGGCCATCGCCTCGGAGCGGATGGACCTCCCCGCGTTCCGCCGCCTCTCGTGGGGGCAGACCGCGTTCGTGGAGGGCTGGGCGCTCTACACCGAGCGCCTGGCGGAGGAGATGAACCTCTACCGCACCGACGTCGACCGGCTCGGCATGCTGGCCAGCGACTCGTGGCGGGCCTGCCGGCTCGTGGTGGACACCGGGCTGCACGCGCTCGGCTGGAGCCGCCAGCAGGCCATCGACTTCATGGTGGCGCACGCCCCGGTCGCCCGGGACGAGATCGTGACCGAGATCGACCGCTACATCGGCATGCCGGGCCAGGCCCTCGCCTACAAGGTCGGCCAGCGGGAGATCCTGCGCCTGCGGGCCGCGGCCGAGGCTCGCCTCGGCACCGCGTTCTCGCTCCCCGGCTTCCACGACGTGGTCCTCGGGGCGGCCACCGTGAGCCTGCCGGTGCTCGCCGCTCGCGTCGGTGCCTGGCAGGGCGACTGAGGTGCCTCGCCACCCGCTGGCTGCCGTGGCGGCCCTGGCCGTCGGGCTGATCGCCGTCGCCGCACCGGGCGCCCGCCCCGCTGCCGCCTTCCCACCCCAACGCCCCACGAAGGTGCTGATCCTGGGCGATTCGGTGATGAAGGGCGCGGACCCGCAGTACCCGGTGGCGCTGCCGGGCCGGGACCTGACGATCGACACGATGGTCAACCGCTCCACCGGCCAGGGCGCCGACGTGGTCGCGAAGGTCGGAGCGGACTGGGACGTGGTCGTCGTGCTGCTCGGCCACAACGACGGCGGCAGCCCCGGCGCGTACCAGCCGGCGGCCCGTCGCATCCTCGACCAGCTGCGCGGCGTCCCGTACGTGTCGTGGCTCACGATCCACGAGGTGCGCCCGTACTACCCGGGCGTCAACCAGTACATCGCCGGCCTGCAGGCCGAGTACCCGAACCTGCACGTGGGCGACTGGAACGCCGTCGCCAACGCCCACCCCGAGGCGCTCTCGGGCGATGGGCTCCACCTGAACGGCACCGGCGCCAAGCTCATGGCGGACACGGTGGCGACCCAGGTGAAGATCGCCGAGCTCGAGCGCATCGCCGCCCTGCGCCGCCTGGCCCAGGCCACCACGACCACCGCCCCGACGACCACGACCACCACCGCCCCGCCCACGACGACCACCCGGGCGCCGGCCACCACGACGAACGCCGATCGGCCGACGTCGACCGCCGTCGCCCAGGCCACGCCGGCCACCTCCACCGCCTCGCCGGACGACAGCGAGGACACCCCGTTCGGGCTGATCGCCGCCGGGCTCATCCTCCTGGCGGTCGGGGGCGCCGGATTCTGGTGGCGCCAGCGCCGCGCCTGCGGGCGCGACCACCTAGCGACGTCGCCCGCTTCGGCAGGGGTCCGCCGCCACCGCGCGTCCGCGGACGCGCCGTCAGGGCCACCGCGCCTGCGGCGCGCGTCCGCGGGCGCGAGCAGCAGCCCTCCGCGTCCGCGGACGCGAGCGTCAGCCCCGCCGCGCCTGCGGGCGGCGGACGCGAGCGTCAGCCCCGCCGCGCCTGCGGGCGCGGATCGGGCGAGCACCCGGGCGGAGCACCAACCCGCACCCCCGTCAGAAGGAACCGCCAGGTCCGAACCGCTGATCGAGCTCGCCCGATCAGCGTACCCAGGTGGTCTGACAGCGAGCCGGAGCAGGCCGGCCGCCCGAACCGATCGACGCGCCCGACGAGACCTCGCGCCCGCGGACGCGGGATCTCAGCTTCCATCGCCGGCTCGGAGCGGGAAGGACCACGTGCGGTGCCCACGACGCGCCGGCACGGCCCGGGCATCCGCGCAGCCAAGGCCGTCCTAGCGTGGGGAGGTGAGCGAGGAGCCCTGGTACCTGTCGGTGGACCTGCGTGCTCCTGACGAAAGGGAGCTGGCCGTCCTTCGGTTCCTGGTCGGTCACGACTTCCCTGGCGCTGACGTCCTGCGCGCCGAGGTCGACCTGGTCCAGGTCAGGCCCTCGTGCGGTTGCGGCTGTGCGTCCATCGCCCTGGTACCACCGGGGGTCGACGTACGACTTCCGGTCGAGGTCCCGTCCGTCCCGGCCCCGCTCGACATCACCGTGCTCCCACTCGATGGCCGGCCTGCCGGCGGCATGATCCTCTGGCTCTCGAACGGTCATCTCGCCGACCTCGAGCTGTACTCGGTCGAAGACGGTCCTGGGCTCGCCATGCCCGACGTGCGACAGCTCGACGTGACCGTCGAGCGATAGCCGGAGGGGCCTTGCGCCCCTGCGACGAGCGGTGCTGGACCGGGCGTGGCACACACCCGGCGATCCGGGGCAGTCGGGATGCAAGGCCGCTGGCACTGTCCGACCTTGTCGAAGCGTCACGCTCCACCGAAGAAGAAGGCGGGTGCGGGCGGTGGGGACCCGACGACGGACCTGCTTCAGCGGGGTGTGGTCAGTTGCCGGGGAACACGTCGGCGACGGAGACGCTGACCTTGGAGAACCCGGTGCCTGTGAAGCCCTCGGCAACGGTGATCTGACCTGCATACGGGATGGTTCGACCGGAGGGGACGTCTGGGACCTCGGTGGTTGGGTGTCCAGCGGCGACGATCTTGTCGCCGTCGTAGACCACGACCTGGATCCCACTCGGTGACCCGAGGCCGGCCCCGTTGTAGGTGAGGTCGCCGGTGACGCCGCATCCGACGAGGCCGTTGTCGCACTCGAACGATTCGTTCGAGGAGGTCCAGCCGGGGGCACCGACGATCACCACTGCCTCCTGGGTTGTGCGCCCGTACACGGTGACGGTGCCCTTGGTCGGCGGGTTCGGGCCAGTGGGGTCCAAGGTGTCGAGCACGATCGTGACCGTCTCGCCTGGGCTGAGGACCACCACATCGGACCCGTCGCTTGTCGCGGTGGTTTGGCCATCGTCGGATTCGACCTTCACCCGGTACGGCACGGCGATGACATCCGTGCCGTTGTTCGTCAGATCGAACACTGCAGCCGTGTCCCACCCGGTGGTGTCGGGCAGGCCGTACGCGTTGGCGAGCACCGTGACGGCCCCTGCGGTGACCTGTTGCGTCGGCGCTGTCGTCGTGGCCGGTTCCGTCGTCGTGGCCTTCGCCACCACCGTCGGGGTGGTAGCCGCTGGCTTCGCTGCCGTCGACGTCGTGCCAGAGTCACTTCCTCCGCTGCTGGCGCACCCCGCAGCCAGCATCATCGTCGCTACCAGGACCAGCATCCGCCTCATGGCCCGGAACTGTAGGGCTGGAGCCAGCGGCGGCACTCGTGAAGTCACCTTGCCGTCGTGGAGTCCGGGCTCGGCGGTTGCATCGAGACGAGCAAGCTGGGCCACGACCACGTGTCCCCCGCTGTCAGCCCACCCCCGGCCGTGCCTGATAGTCCTGTGGGAGTGGTCACCTACCCGGCCCGGTCTGGGGCACCTACGAGCCGGTGGGCGCCTGCGGTGCTAGAGGTGCTCGCCGAGCTGGAAGGTGGCGGTGAGGCCGGTGCCCCAGGTGCCGAAGTCGGGGGCCGCCGGCAGGCCGAGGGAGCGCAGCTCGTCGGCCACCACGCCATCACCGAGCTCGATCTCGACGGTGCTGGTGTCGATCATGCCCGTGCCCATGTCCATGGCCAGGCCGGTGCCGTGGGGCTCGCCCTCGAGGTACGAGTAGCTGACGGTCTCGACCCGGCTGGCCGGCCCGTCCTGGGCGGGCTCGGCGAAGGAGAAGGCCACCTCGAGCGCGCCGTCGACGGCCATGGCGAAGCGCACCCGGCCGCCCTCGTGGGACACCGACAGGTCCTCGACCGTCTTCGGGAAGCCCATGACCTCGTTGCCGGCCTTGCAGGTGAACGCCTGGTCGACGGGCATGCGGTAGACGAACGAGCCGAGCACCTCGTCGCCGGCGCCCATCGGCCGGGCCAGGAAGCCGAGGTTGATCTCCAGGTAGTCGCCCCACGGGTTGTCGCGGTAGTCGCAGAGGGCCACCACGAGCTGGGCCACGCCGGGGACCATCTCGATCACCTCGAAGTCCGTGCCCGGCAACAGCGCCTGGGCGGCCTCGGCCGGCACCGAGAACACCAGGGTGGCGGCATCGAAGTCCGCGACCTCCATGGGGAAGGTGATCTCCTGCCCCTCGATCTCGCCCCACACCATCACATCGCTCACGCGGCCTCCCTTGGTCGGGCCACCAGTGAAGCACCTGCCGGCCAGGTCGTCGGTCACAGCCGCCGCCCGACCCGTCGATAACGCGTATTATCCGCCGGGTGACTGATGTGCAGGAGCCCACCGTCGACTGGGCGACCGAGTTCGACCACACCCAGGAGGCGTACGCCCAGCACGCGCCCGAGATCTGGGATGACCTGCGCCAGCGCTGCCCGGTGGCCCACGGCGACGCCCATGGCGGCGTGTGGTTCCCGAGCCGCCACGAGGACGTGAGCGCCATCGCCAACGACACGGAGCGGTTCACCTCCGAGGGCGTGATCGTGTCGGTGTTCAAGCCCGAGAACCTGGCGCCCATGGGCTACGCCCCGCCCATCACCTCGGACCCGCCGTTCCACGGTGGCGCCCGACGCATGCTGCTGCCGGCGTTCTCGCCCAAGGCGGTCGACAAGCTCGAGGAGGCCACCCGGGCCACCTGCCGCCAGCTCCTCGACGACCTGCTCGCGGACGGCACCGACCTGGTCGACGCCGCCACCCAGTACACCCAGCACATCCCGGTGCGGGTCATCGCCCACATGCTGGGCGTCCCGCCCGAGGACGGGGACCGGTTCCGGGTGTTCATCCACCGGATCCTGGAGAAGCCGGGCACCTACACCTCGGCCATCGAGCCCGAGGACACGCTCGTGTACTACATCATGAAGACGCTCGAGGACCGGGCCACCCGCCCGCCCCAGGACGACCTCATCGGGTTCCTCATGAGCTACCGCGACGAGGACGGCAACCCGCTGCCCAACGAGCAGATCTTCGGCAACATCGGGCTGCTGATCCTGGCCGGCATCGACACCACGTGGTCCGCCATCGGCGCTTCGCTCTGGCACCTGGCCCAACACCCCGACGACCGCCACCGCCTCATCGAGGACCCCGCGGTGATGCCCTTCGCCGTCGAGGAGCTCCTCCGCTACTACGCCCCGGTCACCATGGCCCGCATCGCCAAGGAGGACATGGAGATCGGTGGCGCCCAGATCAAGGCCCGGGACTGGGTCCTGCTCCCCTTCCCCGCCGCCAACCGTGACCCGGAGGCGTTCGAGGACGCCGACGAGTTCATCATCGATCGGCAGCGCAACCGCCACCTCGCCTTCGGCCTTGGCATCCACCGCTGCGCCGGGTCCAACCTGGCCCGCATGGAGCTGCGCGTCGCCCTCGAGGAGTGGCTGGCGCGCATCCCCGAGTTCGAGCTGTCGGACCCCGAGGGCGTCCGCTGGTCCACCGGCCAGGTCCGCGGCCCCCGCGAGCTCCCCGTGCGGATCCTCGCCACCAACCCCGCCACCGCCACCACCGAGGAGCCCTGATGCGCATCGTCTACGACCGGGAGAAGTGCCAGGGCCACGGCCGCTGCTACGCCCTCGCCTCCGAGCTGTTCGACGCCGACGACGAGGGCTACGCGATCGTGCTGGCCACCGGCGAGCTCACCGAGGACCAGATGGCCGCCGCCCAGCTCGCCGCCGACAACTGCCCCGAGTACGCCCTCACCATCGAGGCCTGACCGGGCGAGCGATCGGGGCCTGGGCCGTCACGGCGCCAGGCGGCCCTGCAACGAGGTTGCGTCTCGGCCGGCGCGCACCTGGGCTGCTGCCCAGCGCGCCCACGCCTCCAAGGCCGTGGTCATCCGCACCCCCTCCTCGATGACGAGCCGCCCCATGAGGTCCGTCGACGTCTCGTCCCACGGGATGCCGCCGTCGATGGCGCGCAGCTCGGCCAGGCGCTTGGCGTACAGGTCCGCCTCGCCGTCGAGGTAGGCGGCAGCCTCGTCGCGGTCCAGGGTCCAGAGGAAGAAGATCCGCAGCATGGACTCGCTGCGCACCGGGCGGTCGGGACGCTCCTCGAGCAGCCAGCGACGCAGCTCGTCGCGGCCCTCGCCCGTGATCTCGTAGGCCCGCCGCCCGCGAGGGCCCTCCTCCCCCGGTTCGACCAAGCCGAGCCCTGCCATCTTCTGGAGCTCCGGGTAGATCTGCGAGTGCTTCGCGTTCCACACGTTGGCGAGCGAGATCTCGAAGCGCTTGGTCAGCTCGTAGCCGCTGGCCGGTCCCTCGGCGAGCAGCCCGAGCAGGGCGTGGCGGAGGCTCATGTGCGCATCTTGACATGTAGGTCTTGACATGTCCACGCCCCCGCCGCATAGTTCGACATGTCAACTTCGACATGTCAGCGGAAGGGGCAGCCATGACCGCCATCGAGGTCACCAACCTGCGCAAGGCCTATGGCGACCACGTCGCCGTGCACGACCTGACCTTTGCCGTCGAGCCCGGCGAGGTGTTCTGCCTGCTCGGCCCCAACGGCGCCGGGAAGACCACCACCACCGAGGTGCTCGAGGGCTATCGGGACCGCAGCGGCGGCGAGGTCCGCGTGCTGGGGCACGATCCGGCTCGAGCCGAGCGCCGCTACCGCGAGCGCATCGGGATCGTGCTGCAGGAGTGCGGCCTCCAGGAGGACCTCACCGTGGCCGAGACCCTTGACCTGTACGGCGCGTACTACCCACGACGCCTGCCGACCGAGCGCATCATCGAGCTGGTCGAGCTCGACGCCAAGGTCGACGATCGCGTCGGCAACCTCTCGGGCGGCCAGCGCCGCCGCCTCGACGTGGGGCTCGCCCTCGTCGGCGACCCGGAGCTGGTCTTCCTCGACGAGCCGACCACCGGCTTCGACCCGGCGGCCCGCCGCCACAGCTGGTCGGTGTTCCGCTCGCTCGCCGAGCTGGGCAAGACCATCCTGCTGACGACCCACTTCATGGACGAGGCCGAGGCGCTGGCAGACCGCATCGCCGTGGTGTCCCAGGGCCGCATCGTCGCCGAGGGGACCCCGGCCGAGCTCGGCGGCCGGGACCGGGCCGCCACCACCATCACGACCACCCTGCCGGCCGGCACCGCGCTGGCCGACCTGCCTGACCTCGGCGGCGCCACCGTGCACCTCGATGGCCGGCAGCTCACGGTCGAGGCAGCCGACGGCACCCTCGCCGTCCACCGCCTCACCGGCTGGGCGCTCGACGCCGGCCACCTGCTCGACGACCTCGCCGTCCAGCGCCCGACCCTCGAAGACACCTACCTCGCCCTCACCCAGGAGGCCACCCGATGACCGCCACCCTCCCGACCACCATCGCCGCTGCCGCCAGCCTGGCGCCCGGCCCGAGCCTCGGCGCCGACCTCCGCCTGGTGGCGCACCAGGTCCGCGCCGAGCAGCGCTCGTTCTGGCGGAACCGCTCCCGGGCGGCGTTCAGCATCGCCTTCCCCCTCGTGTTCCTCGTGGTGTTCTGCGCGATGAACGGCAACGACCGCATCGAGGCGCTCGGCAACATCACGTTCGCCACGTGGTTCGTGCCGGGGATCTTGGCCTACGGCCTGATCATGGCCACGTTCTCCAACGTGGCCATCTCCACCTGCATCGCTCGCGACAGCGGGCTGCTCAAGCGACTTCGGGGCACGCCCCTGCCGGCCTGGGCGTTCTTCGTCGGGCGCATCGCCTCCACCCTCCTCGTGGCGTCGGCCCTGGTGGTCGCCACCCTGGCGCTCGGGATCGTCGCCTACGGCGTGACCTTGCGCACGAGCACGCTCCCGGCGCTGCTGGTGACGCTGCTGGTCGGTTCGGCGTGCTTCACCGCGCTCGGCCTGGCCATCACCGGCTTCATCCCGAACGCCGACGCCGCCCCCGCCATCGTCAACCTGATCGTCCTGCCGCTGACGTTCATCTCCGGCATCTGGGTCGTGATGGCCGACGCCCCCACCTGGTTGCAGCACGTGGCCGAGGCGTTCCCCGTGCGGGCGCTGGCCCACGGCCTCCAGCACGCCTTCGACCCCGCCACCGCCGGGCCCGGCTTCGACGGCAAGGACCTGGCGATCCTCGCGGCCTGGACGGTGGTCGGCGTCGTGGTCGCCCTGCGGCGGTTCCGGTGGGCGCCCGCCCGCTGACGCTGGGACCTCCGGCCCTGTCCCACGGGTCGTCGCCGGCCGATGCTGCCACCAGGAGGTGCTCCCCATGGATGCAACGACCGCACGACAGCTCCTGGACGACGAGGCCCGCCGGCTCGACGCGCTGGCCGGCCACGGCGTGCCGGACCCCGACGCCCACGCCGAGCCGGACCCCAACGACGCCGGCTCCGCCCTGACCGACCACGAGGTCGATCGGGCGGTGGCCGATCGCATCGCGGCGGACCGCGCCGCGATCGACGCCGCGCTCGCCCGCCTCGACGCCGGCACCTACGGCCGATGCGAGGCGTGCGGCCACCCGATCGCCGACGAGCGGCTCGAGGCCGTGCCCGCCACCAGGTTCTGCCTCGACCACGAGCAGATCGCCGAGACGATGGTGGGCGAAGGGGTCGACGGGCCCGCCGGCGGTGCGGACGCCGCCGAGGAGGTGCGCCGCGAGGCCCAGGCCAACCTCGACCTGGTTCCCGACGACGACGAGCCCGACGACGACGACGGGCTCACCGAGGAGGAGCGGGCCGTCCACGCCCGCCCCTGACGCTCGGGCCTGACGCCCGAGGCGCCTGCCGCGACGCGACCGGCACCCGGCCTGGTTGGATGGGGCCATGGAGCTCACCACCGCACTCGACTACGCCCGCGCCCGCAACCGCGGGGTGCTGATCACCCTCAAGGCCGACGGCCGCCCGCAGGCGTCGAACATCATGTACGGCGTCGATGCCGAGGGCGTCGTGCGCATCTCCGCCACTGCCGATCGGGCCAAGGCGGCCAACGCCCGCCGAGACCCGCGGATCTCCCTGCACATCACCTCGGACGACTTCTGGTCCTACGTGGTGCTCGAGGGCGACGCCGACGTGACGCCCACCGCCGCCGCCCCCGACGATGCCACGGTCGACGAGCTCGTCGAGCTCTACCGCTCGCTGCAGGGCGAGCACGAGGACTGGGACGACTACCGCCGCGCCATGGTCGACGACCGCCGCCTGGTCATCCGCCTGCGCCCCACCCGTGCCTACGGCATGGCCTGAGCCGCGCTGCGGTCAGGCGCTGCGGGCGAGACGGTCCTCCATCGCCACCACGGCGGGGAACAGCACGTTGTTCTCCTTGTGGACGTGGAGGTGGGTGTCCGCCTCCAGCGCAGTGAGCTCCTCGTAGAGGAGCCGGTAGCTGGCGCAGCCATCGGCGGGCACCTCGTAGCCGCCGGTGGCGGCCCGGAGCTCGGCCAGCAGCTCGCCGGCCCGGTCGTGCTCCATCCCCATGACCCGGATCGGGTTGCGCAGCGAGCCGCAGTGGAACTCGGGCGACTGCTCGGCGGTGGCGAGCTCGCGGATCATCGGGAACAGGATGCGCTCCTCCTTCTGGAGGTGCGGCAGCAGGTCGTCGGCCAGCTCGTGCACCAGGCGCTGGACCTCGGCCAGCTCGGGGTGGCGCTCGCCGTGGACGCCCGCCACCTTGTCGGCCAGCGGCAGGGCCCGGTCGAGCGAGCCCCGCAGCCAGGCGTGGTGGGTGGCCTCCAGGTGGTCGACCAGCTCCGCGGGGCCCATGGACGCCCACGCTTCGCCGCCAGGGTCGCCGCCGCCGTCCACGGCGAGGGCGTCGAGCGCATCGAGGACGTCGGCGGGGTGCAGGCCGAGGGGCGCGCACGCGTCGGCGAGGGTGCGGCCCCCGCCGCAGCAGTAGTCGAGCCCGAAGCGGTCGAGCACGGCCGCCGAGGCGGTGCCGTCCACGAGCGCCCCGAGCGGGGCATCGATCCGGTCGTCGCTCACCACGCCTCCTCTGGCGGTCCGATCACGGTGATGGCCCGCTCCGGGCACACCGAGGCGCCTCGCCAGGCGTCGCGGGCGTGCTCGGCGGGCACGTCGAGCAGGTGGACGGCGATCATCCCGTCCTCGTCCAGCGGGTACACCTCCGGCGCGAAGCGGTGGCAGTTGCCCCACCCGAGGCACTGCGATGGGTGGGTCCGCACCTTCACGCCCACGGCCACCTCGCCGACGGCCACCTCCCTCACGCCCTCCACCGCGGTCACGGCGCGCCTGCGCTGCGGCGGGCGAGGTCGAGCCGAGCTCGTCGAGCAGGTGCCGACGAGCTGCGGACCACGGGTCGTGCATGGCGCAGCGCCCGGCGCCGCACGGCCGGTCGGCCACCACGCAGCGCCCGGTGTCGGTCGGCCCCTCGATGGCCTCGATCACATCCAGGACACTGATCTCCTCCGGCGCCACCAGCAGCCGGTACCCGCCGGTCGGCCCCGGCTCGGACCGCACCCAGCCCTTGGCAGCCAGCGGCGTCATGGCCTGGGACAGGAAGCCGGGTGTGGTGCCGATCTCCTCGGCCAGCACCGACGCCTTCGTGGGCCCGTCGCGCCCCTCGAGCGCCAGGAGCGCCCGACTCGCCAGGTCCGACCGCCGCGTGATCTCTAGTCGCATAGTGACGGACTATAGGACTTGCGGGCGCCCCTGTCACCCCCTGGGAACGGCGAAGGCCCCGCCTCGCGGCGGGGCCTTCGTGCAGGACGCTCGGGAGCGGTTGCTGCTACTCGATGCGCAGGCCGGAGATGGCCCGGGAGATCACCAGCTGCTGGATCTGCTCGGTGCCCTCGAAGATGTCGAAGATCTTCGAGTCGCGGTGCATGCGCTCCACCGGGTACTCACGGGTGTAGCCGTAGCCGCCCAGGATCTGGATGGCGCGCTCGGTGACCCACACCGCGGTGCGGCCGGCCTTGAGCTTGGACTGGCTGCCCTCGGCGTTCTTGTACTTGCCGTTCTTGGCGATCCAGGCGGCGCGCCACACCAGCAGGCGGGAAGCGTCGATCTCGGTGATCATGTCGGCGAGCATGAAGGCGATCGCCTGGTTCTCGATGATCGACTTGCCGAACGCCTTGCGCTCCTTGGCGTACTCGAGCGCGTAGTCGTAGGCGGCCTGGGCGACGCCGACGGCCATGGCGCCCACGGCCGGGCGGGTGGCCTCGAAGGTGGCCATGGCGGGCTGCTTGCCCGAGGAGCCGACGGCCGGCTTGGCCAGCGCCTCGCGGGCCTTGGCGAGCTTCTCGTCGAGCTTCTCCTTGCCTCCGAGCAGGCAGGAGCCGGGGATGCGCACGTCGTCGAGGACGACCTCGGAAGTGTGCGAGGCGCGGATGCCGTGCTTCTTGTACTTCTGGCCCATGGAGAGGCCGGGGGTGCCGGGCGGGATGATGAAGCTGGCCTGGCCGCGGCCGCGCAGCTCGGTGTCCACGGCGGCGACGACCACGTGCACGTTGGCGATGCCACCGTTGGTGATCCACGCCTTGGTGCCGTTGAGCACCCACTCGTCCTTGGCCTCGTCGTAGACGGCCCGGGTGCGCAGCGAGCTCACGTCGGAGCCGGCGTCGGGCTCGGACACGCAGAAGGCGCCGAGCTTCACGTCATCGGCGGTGCCGTAGCACTGCGGGATCCACTCGATCATCTGCTCCTGGGTGCCGTTGCCGGCGATGGCGGCAGCAGCGAGGCCCGAGCCCATGATGGCGAGGCCGATGCCGGCGTCGCCCCAGAAGAGCTCCTCGATGGCGATCGGCATCATGAGGCCGCTCTGGTCGCCGAGCATGGACTGGGCGACGAAGTCGAAGCCGTACAGGCCGATCTTGGCGGCCTCCTGGACCACCGGCCAGGGGAACTCCTCCTTCTCGTCCCACTCCTCTGCGGCGGGACGGACCACGTCGCGGGCGAACTCCCGGACCCAGTCACGGAGCTGCTGCTGCTCGTCGTTCAGCGCGAGCGAGAACTCTGCGGCCATGGTGCACACCTCTCGGCATCAGAAGTTACCGGTGGGTAACTTGGTCCCGAAAGGCTACCCGTCGCTCCCACCGCGACGCCAAGCCCGAGCGCCTTCGGGCGTGTCGACGATCTCGATGCCCTCTGCCGCGAGCTCGTCGCGGATGCGGTCCGCGGTAGCAAAGTCCCGCGCCGCGCGGGCCGCCTGGCGCTCGGCGAGCAGCGCCGCGATGCGCGGGTCCTCGGTGGCGTCCTGGCCGGCGGCCTCCGGGTCCGCCGCGGTGGCGAGCCCGAACCCGAGGGCGCGGTCGAAGTCCGCGAGCAGGCTCCACCGATCCGCGTCGGTCAGCTCGGCGGCGCGGGCCACCTCCGAGGCGACCGCGAGGGCGCGGGGCGCGTTGAGGTCGTCGGCGAGCGCCGCCCAGAACCGCTCCCGGTACGGGCCGGTGCGGGCCGGGTCGTCGGTGTCGGTGGCGCCGCCCACCGCCTCGCGGGCCGCGACCGCGTGGTGGGTGAGGCGTCGCAGCGCCGTGGCCGCGGCCTCGACGAGCTCGAAGGTGAACGCCTGCTGCTGGCGGTAGTGCGCCTGCAGGAAGAAGTAGCGGAAGGCCAGCGGGTCGATCCCCCGCTCGACGAGCGAGTCCACCGTGAGCACGTGGCCCTTGGACTTGGACATCTTCTCGCCGGCGAGGTCCAGGAACTCGTTGTGCATCCAGATGCCCACCCACGGGTGCACGTCCATGGCGCACTCGCTCTGCGCGACCTCGTTGGTGTGGTGCACGCGGATGTGGTCGATGCCGCCGGTGTGGATGTCGATCGGTGTGCCCAGCGCATCGGTGGCCATCACCGAGCACTCGATGTGCCAGCCGGGGAAGCCAGGCCCCCACGGCGACGCCCACTCCTGGAGGCGGTGCACGCCGGGCGGCGTGAGCTTCCACAGCGCGAAGTCCGCGGGGTGGCGCTTGTCGGTGACGTTCTCGACCCGGCCGGTGGCCTCCAGGTCGTCGAGCGTGAGCCCGGCGAACTCGGCGTAGCGGGGGAACGTCGACACGTCGAAGTAGATGCCGTCGTCGATCCGGTACGTGTGGCCCTTGGCCTCCAGCACCTGGACCATCTCGATCTGCCCGGCGATGTGGTCCGACGCCTTGGGCACCTGGTCCGGCTCGAGGCAGCCGAGGCGCCGACGGTCGGTGGCCCACTGCTCGGTCCAGCGGCCGGTGATCTGCTCGACCGTCTCGCCCGTACGGGCCGCAGCCGCCTCCACCTTGTCGTCGCCCTCGTCGGCGTCGCTCACGAGGTGGCCGACGTCGGTGATGTTGGTGACGAACGTGACCTCGTAGCCGGCCGCGGCCAGCACCCGCCGCAGCAGGTCCGGGAGCAGCTGGCTGCGCATGTTGCCGAGGTGCTGGGGCCCGTAGACGGTGGGCCCGCAGGTGTAGATCCCGGCCTTGCCCTCGTGGACCGGCTCGAACGGCACGACGGCGCGGCGCCGGGTGTCGTGGAGGTGGATGGGCGGGATCGTCACCCCACGATCATGGCCGATGCCCGCCGCTCGGCCACGACCGCGAGCACGCTGCCCTCCCCCGCCGGCCGCTCGACGACCCGCACCTCGACGAAGCCCGCGCCCTCGGCGATGGCGGCGAACGACGCGGCCTGCGGAGGCGTCCACCCGTGGCTCCCGAGACCGGTCGCCGCCGTGTCGGCGATCCGGCGCTCGATGGCCACGAAGCGCCCACCCGAGCGCAAGGCGCGGTGGACCTCCCGGACGCCCGCCTCCACGTCGGGCCAGTGGTGCACGGATGCGAGGGTCCATGCCACGGTCGCCCAACCGTCGTCGACCGGGAGGGCCTCGGCGGCACCCAGCCGCCAGTCGACCCGGCCGCGGGGCTCGCAGAGCCGGGCGGTGCGGAGCATCGTGGGCAGCGGGTCCACGCCGATGACCTCGAGGCCGAGCGAGGCGGCGTGGCGGGTGGCCGCCCCCGGCCCGCAGCCCACGTCGAGCAGGCGGTCGTCGGGCTGCAGGTGGACGAGGTCCCGGGCCACGGCGGCCATCGGGTCGCGCCCGAACGCCATCGAAGCGGCGGCGATCACGCCGCGCAGCCCGGCGAGGCCGGGGTAGTCGGCGTGGTGGTTGGGGGGCGGAAGGGTGTCGGTCGGTTCCATGCCAGGCACCTTGACGGTTGAAGTCGACTTCAAGTCAAGTGGTGCGCATGGACGAGCTGATCCCCATCGGCGAGGTGGCCCGCCGGGCCGGCGTCGCAACCTCCGCGATCCGCTACTACGAGCGCCTCGGCCTCCTCCCGGCGGCCGCCCGCCAGGGAGGCCGGCGCTGCTACCCGGCCCGCGACCTGCGCCGCCTGGTCTTCATCGGGATGCTCCAGGACGCAGGGCTGCAGCTCGACGAGGTCAAGGTCGTGCTCGACGCCGGCGACGTGGCCGAGTGGAAGGCCATCGCCGCCGACCGCCTCGAGGCCCTCGACGTCGAGATCGCCCGGCTCCAGCTCGCACGGGAGTACCTGGCCGGCGCGCTGCTGTGCCGCTTCGACCACCCAGCGACCGAGTGCCGGGTCATGGGCGAGGAGATCGATCGGCGCCTGGCCGAGACCGCCTGACATCCGGTTCGGAGCGCCCCGGGGACGGCCGGTACCGTTGCTGCCCTATGGCAGCGCCGAACGTCCCCGACAAGCCCTCCCTCGACGGCCTCGAGGCGAAGTGGGACGCGGCGTGGGAGGCCCAGGGCACCTACCGCTTCGACCGCACCAAGGAGCGCGCCGAGGTCTTCTCCATCGACACCCCGCCGCCCACCGTGTCGGGCTCGCTGCACGTCGGCCACGTCTTCAGCTACACCCACACCGACACCGTGGCGCGCTACCAGCGCATGCGGGGCAAGGAGGTCTTCTACCCCATGGGGTGGGACGACAACGGCCTGCCCACCGAGCGCCGGGTCGAGAACCTCTACGGCGTCCGCTGCGACCCGTCCGTCCACCACATCGAGGGGTACCAGCCGCCGGCCAAGCCGGCGTCGAAGCGCCAGGACTACGACGCCATCGGCCGACGGAACTTCGTCGAGCTGTGCGAGCAGCTCACCGAGCAGGACGAGCAGGCGTTCGAGCAGCTGTTCCGGCTGGTCGGGCTGTCGGTCGACTGGGACCTCACGTACTCCACCGTCTCGCCCACCACGCAGCGGATCAGCCAGCGGGCCTTCCTGCGGAACCTGGCCCGGGGCGAGGCCTACTCCCAGGAGGCGCCGAGCCTCTGGGACGTCACGTTCCAGACGGCGGTGGCGCAGGCCGAGCTCGAGGACAAGGAGCGCGACGGCGCCTACCACGACCTCGCCTTCCATCGCACCGACGGCCAGGGCGACATCGTGATCTCCACCACCCGCCCCGAGCTGCTGGTCAG
Organism: Acidimicrobiales bacterium; assembly: GCA_046331115.1. Lineage (GTDB taxonomy): Bacteria > Actinomycetota > Acidimicrobiia > Acidimicrobiales > Iamiaceae > Aquihabitans. The sequence continues at coordinate 28,078 of JAXLRJ010000007.1, read as the reverse complement.
CTGCGTCGCCCTGGTGGCCCACCCCGACGACGAGCGCTACCAGCCGCTGTTCGGCAGCACCGTCACCACCCCCGTCTTCGGCGTCGATGTGCCGGTCGTCGCCCACGAGCTCGCCGAGCCCGACAAGGGCACTGGCATCGCCATGATCTGCACCTTCGGCGACCTCACCGACGTCACCTGGTGGCGGGAGCTGCAGCTGCCCATGCGCGCCGCGCTGCGCAAGGACGGCCGCTTCCAGTTCGAGGCGCCCGAGTGGCTCGCCACCCCGGAGGCCCAGGCCGCCTACGAGCGCATGGCCGGCAAGGCCCCCGGCGGCGCCCAGGTCCAGATGGTCGAGCTGCTCCGGGAGTCCGGCGAGCTGATCGGCGAGCCCAAGAAGATCAAGCACCCGGTGAAGTTCTTCGAGAAGGGCGACAAGCCCCTCGAGATCATCAGCACCCGCCAGTGGTACATCCGCAACGGTGGCCGCTCGGAAGCCCTGCGCGCCGCGCTGATCGAGCGCGGCCGGGAGCTGGACTGGCACCCGGGCTTCATGCGCCACCGCTACGAGAGCTGGATCGAGGGCCTGAACGGCGACTGGCTCATCTCCCGCCAGCGGTTCTTCGGCGTGCCGATCCCGCTCTGGTACCGCCTCGACGAGCACGGCGAGCCGGACTACGACGACCCGATCGTCCCGGAGGAGTCGACGCTGCCGGTGGACCCGGCCGACGACGTCCCGCCCGGCTACACCGAGGACCAGCGCGACCAGCCCGGCGGCTTCACCGGCGAGCCCGACGTCATGGACACCTGGGCCACCTCGTCGCTCACGCCCCAGATCGCCACCCGCTGGGAGGAGGACCCCGACCTCCACGCCCGCACCTTCCCGATGGACATGCGGCCCCAGGCCCACGAGATCATCCGGACCTGGCTGTTCTCCACGGTCGTGCGCGCGCACTACGAGCACGGCCACGTCCCGTGGGCAAACGCCGCGCTCTCCGGCTGGATCCTGGACCCGGACCGCAAGAAGATCTCCAAGTCCCAGGGCAACGCCCCGGTGCTGCCCACCGAGCTGCTCGAGCAGCACGGCTCGGACGCCGTCCGCTACTGGGCGGCCAACGGCCGGCCCGGCACCGACACGGCCTTCGACGTCGGCCAGATGAAGATCGGGCGCCGCCTCGCCATCAAGGTGCTCAACGCCTCCAAGTTCGCGCTGGGCGCCGGCGACGTGGCCGAGGGCGCCGCGGTCACCGCCCCGATCGACCTGGCCATGCTCGCCGAGCTGGCCCAGCTGGTCGACGACGCCACCCGCGCCTTCGACGGCTTCGACTACGCCCGGGCGCTGCAGCGCACCGAGGAGTTCTTCTGGCGGTTCTGCGACGACTACCTCGAGCTCGTCAAGGGCCGCGCCTACAGCGACGGGGAAGGCGCCGCCTCTGCGCGCCTTGCGCTGCGCACCGCGGTGTCCACGCTGCTGCGCCTGTTCGCCCCGTTCCTGCCCTACGTCACCGAAGAGGTGTGGTCCTGGTGGCAGGAGGGCTCCATCCACCGTGCCGCCTGGCCCTCGGCCGACGAGCTGCGCGCTCTGGTGGGTGATGCGCCCACGAGCGACGGCACCGCCTCGCCGCTCGCCGTCGCCGCCGACGTGCTCAGCCGCATCCGCAAGGCCAAGTCCGACGCCAAGGTCTCCATGCGCGCCGAGGTCGCCACGGTCACCGTCACCGACGTGGCCGGCCGCCTCGCCGCGCTCGGGCTGGTCGTCGACGACCTGAAGGCCGCCGGGTCCGTGGCCGAGCTCGCCACCGCCGAGATCGCCGAGGGCGAGGGGACCGTCGAGGTCGTGCTCGCCCCCGTCGCGGACGGGTGAGGCCCGGGCCCTCCGGCCCGATGCGGCCCGGCTGGCTGGAACGGCCGGCCCGCAGCCGCCTGTCGCCCGACCACCCCCTCTACGACGAGGTGCTGGCCCGCCACGCCCGGGCGTGCGCGTCGGGCATGTCGAGCTACCTGGACCCGATCTCGCGCTTCTCCGTGCTCACCGCCCGCTACCTGGCCGACCGCGGCTACTGCTGCAGCGTCGGGTGCCGCCACTGCCCCTGGACCGACGTGTTCGAAGACCTCGACGATCGGGAACCCTGACGCCTCTCGGAACGACCATCGTCCTGAAAGATGGTGACAAAGGTCCCGATCGTACCCATTGATGCATGGGATACCCTGGGGGGCATCCGCCGACGAGGTCGGCCGGAGGCGAGGAGCGCAAGCGATGGACGTGGTGACCCTGTCCCGGATGCAGTTCGGGATCACGACCGTGTACCACTTCTTCATGGTGCCGCTCACCATCGGGCTGGCCCTGACGGTGGCGTACTTCCAGACCCGGTGGCACCTATCCGGCGAGCGGGCCTACCTCCGGCTCACCAAGTTCTTCGGGAAGCTGTTCCTGATCAACTTCGCCATGGGCGTGGTCACCGGCATCGTCCAGGAGTTCCAGTTCGGCATGAACTGGGCCACCTACTCCCGCTTCGTGGGCGACGTGTTCGGGGCTCCGCTGGCCATGGAGGCGCTGGTGGCGTTCTTCCTCGAGTCCACGTTCCTCGGGCTCTGGATCTTCGGCTGGGGGCGCCTGTCGCCCCGCCTCCACCTGGCCACGATCTGGGCCGCCGCCATCGGCACCACGCTGTCCGCCTACTTCATCATCGCGGCCAACTCCTGGATGCAGCACCCCGTCGGCGTCCGCTACAACCCCACGAGCGGCCGGGCCGAGCTCACGAGCATCTGGGCGGTGCTCACCAACTCGACCACCCTCGCCGCCTACCCGCACGTGATCGCCGCCTCCCTCCTGACGGCCGCGGTGTTCGTGGGCGGCGTGTCCGCCTACCTGATGATGCGGGACCACATGCCCACGCCCACCGAGCGCACGGCGCTGCGCAAGGCGATCCGCACCTCGATCTACATCACCTTCGCCGCCGGCATCGCGGTGGCGGTCACCGGCGACCTGCAGGCCAAGCTGATGTTCGAGCAGCAGCCGATGAAGATGGCCGCCGCCGAGGCCCTCTGCGAGACCGAGACGGGCGCCGGCATGTCCGTGATCGCCGTCGGCAACCCCGACGCCGAGTGCGACGTGCAGACCCTGAAGGTCCCGAAGCTGCTGTCGTTCCTGGCCACCGGCGACCCGAACGGCACGGTCGAGGGCGTCAAGCCGCTGAACGCCGCCTACGCCGAGCGCTACGGGGCGAACGACTACCGGCCCAACCTGTTCATCACCTACTGGAGCTTCCGGGCCATGATCGGCTTCGGCGCCGTCGCCTCCATCGGGGCGGTGATCGCCTGGTGGAAGACCCGCAAGGGCCGCGAGCTCCCCAGCGACAAGCGGTGGCTGCGCATCGGGTCGCTCGCCATCATCGCCACGCCGTTCCTGGCCAACACGTTCGGGTGGGTGTTCACCGAGATGGGACGCCAACCGTGGGTCGTGGCACCGAACCCCAGTGGCATCCCCGAGGTCCGCCTGCTCACCGCCAAGGCCGCCTCGGCCAGCGTGTCGAGCCCGATGGTGTGGACCACGCTCATCGGCTTCACCTCGATCTACCTGGCGCTGCTGGTGGTGGAGCTGTTCCTGCTGAAGCGCTACATCAGCGCCGGGCCTGACGCCGTGCTCCCACCGCTCGCCACGGCACCCGACGGCCCGGACGACGACCGAGGGCCCGACGATGCACCGCCGGACGAGCACGGGCCCAACGAGCCCGGTGCGACCACGCCCGCCGACGAGGAGGCCGACGTGCTGGCCTTCGCCTACTGAAGGGAACAGGCAGATGGAGCTCACGACCTTCTGGTTCATCCTCCTGGCCGTCCTGTGGACCGGGTACTTCTTCCTCGAGGGGTTCGACTTCGGGGTGGGCATGCTGCTCCACCCCTTCGCCGCCGACGACACCGAGCGACGGGTCCTCATCAACACCATCGGGCCCGTGTGGGACGGCAACGAGGTGTGGCTGCTGACCGCCGGCGGTGCCACCTTCGCGGCCTTCCCGAACTGGTACGCCACCCTGTTCTCGGGCTTCTACCTCGCGCTGTTCCTCATCCTGCTCGCCCTGATCCTGCGGGGCGTGGCGTTCGAGTACCGCGGCAAGGTCGACAGCCCGACCTGGCGCCGGCGCTGGGACTGGGCCATCGCCATCGGCTCCTGGCTCCCGGCCGTGCTGTGGGGCGTCGCCTTCGCCAACATCGTCGCCGGGGTGCCGATCGACGCCGACGGCAACTTCACCGGCAACCTGCTCACCCTCCTCAACCCCTTCGGCCTGCTCGGCGGGATCACCACCGCCTCGCTGTTCTTCCTCCACGGCCTGCACTTCGTGGCGCTCAAGACCGAGGGCGAGGTCCACGACCGGGCCGAAGCCTGGGCGTGGCGGGCCGCGCCGGTGCCGATCGTCGCGGGAGCCACCTTCCTCATCTGGAACCAACTCGACACGGGCGAGCCTTGGACGTGGATCCCGGTCCTGGCCGCAGCCGGCGCCCTCCTGGTCGCACCGCTCGCCGCACGCGCCGGGCGCGACGGGTGGGCCTTCGTGTGCACCGGGATCGCCATCGCAGCGGCCGTGGTCGCCCTGTTCGGCTCGCTGTACCCGGACGTGATGCCGAGCACCACGGACCCGGCGTTCAGCCTCACCGTGGAGAACGCGAGCTCCACCCACTACACGCTCACCATCATGAGCTGGGTCGCCGTCGTCATGACGCCGGTGGTCCTCGCCTACCAGGCGTGGTCCTACTGGGTGTTCCGCAAGCGCATCGGCACCCGCCACATCCCACCTGCGAGCGTCCCCGGGGCATGATCGTCGGGTGACCGACGAGCTCCCCGAACGTCGGCGCGGGCCCATCGACCCCCGGGTCATGGGCCTGTCGCCCGCGCTGCACCGCCACCTGGTGGTGACCTCGGTGCTGTCGGTCGTGGTGGCCGCCGCGGTCCTCCTGCAGGCCGAGGCGGTGGCCCGCTACCTGCCCGAGCTCGTCGACGGTCACGGGTGGGCGGCACGCCCCCTGGCCGGCTGGCTGATCGTGGTGGCCATGGCCCGGGCCGCCGCCGCCTGGGCCACCGATCGGTCGAGCACCGCCGCCGTGGTGGCCACCCGACGGGCGGTGCGGTCCCGCCTGGTCGACCGCGTCGCCCGGGTCCGAGCCGACCAGCGGGGCGAGCTCGGCCCGGCCCGGGCCTCCGCGCTCACCACCACCGCCAGCGACGCCCTCGAGCCGTGGATCCGCTCCTACCTGCCGGGCCTGTCCCTGGCCGTGGCCGTGCCCCTGGCCGCCGGCCTGCGCATCCTCGGCGCCGACCTCATCTCGGCGCTGATCCTCGCCGTCGTGGTGCCGCTGGTCCCCATCTTCATGATCCTGATCGGGCTCGCCTCGGAGGCGCAGGCGGCCAAGCAGTGGGACGCCCTCTCGCGCCTCGCCGCCCGGTTCCTCGACGTGCTCACCGGCCTGCCCACCCTCCGCCTCTTCGGCCGGGCCGACGCCCAGGTCGACCGGGTCCGCGAGGTGACCGACCGGTACCGCCAGGCCACCCTGAAGACGCTGCGGGTGGCGTTCCTCTCCGCGCTCGTCCTCGAGCTGCTGGCCACGCTGTCGGTGGCCCTCGTGGCCGTGTCGCTCGGCGGCCGCCTCGCCGACGGCAAGGTCAGCCTGCAGACCGCGCTGCTCGTCCTGCTCCTGGCCCCGGAGTGCATCTTGCCGATCCGCCGGGTGAGCGCCGCGTTCCACGCCGCCACCTCCGGGGTCGATGCCGCCACGGAGATCGACGCCGCGCTGGAGCTGCCGGTGCGGCCGTCCGGTCGGGAGCCGGTGCCGGCCGCCGGAGCCCTCGCCGCGTCCGGCGTGTCGCTCGCCGACCCTGAGCGCGCCCCGGCTCGCCCTCCATCGACGTCACCGTCGGGCCCGGGGAGCTGGTGGCGGTGAGCGGGCCGAGCGGCGCCGGGAAGTCCACCCTGCTGGACGTGCTGCGCGGCGCCCTGGTCCCCGACGCCGGCCAGGTGCTGGTGGGCGACGTCCCGGTGGCCGAGCTCGAGGCCGAGGCCCGCGCCGCGGCCATCCGGTGGGTCCCCCAACGCGCCCAGGCCCTCGGCGATCAGGTGCGGGCGTCGGTGGCCCTCGGCCAGGTGGGCGACGAGGCCGCCGTGGCGGACCAGGTGCAGCGGGCGCTCGAAGACCTGGACCTGGTCCCCCTGGCCGACCAGCACCCCGGCGAGCTCTCCGGCGGCGAGCGCCGGCGCGTCGCGCTGGCGCGCGCCATCGTCGCCGCTCGCCTCGGCACCGTCCGCTTCCTGCTGCTCGACGAGCCGACCGCACAGCTCGACCCCGAGCGGGCCGAGCGGGTGCGCGCGCCGTGGCCGACCTGCGCTCGAGCGGCACCGGCGTGCTGGTCGCCACCCACGACCCCGAGGTCGAGCGCCTCGCGGACCGGGTCGTCCACCTGGCCCCCGTCGGCGGCGAAGCCCCATCGCTCGCCCCGCGCGCGGCACCGGTCCACCTCCACACCGACACGGCCCCGGTGCCCGACCCGGTCGCGGGCTGGGCCGCCGAGGTGGGCGCCGACCTCGCCGAGGACGGCCGGGGCGCCCTGCGCTGGCTGCTCGGCACCGCCCGGCCCCAGCGCTGGCGGCTGCTCGGCGCCGGGGCGCTCGGCGTCCTCACCGACGCCTGCACGATCGGCCTGGCCGCCACCGCTGCCTGGCTCATCGTCCGGGCCTCCGAGCACCCGTCCTTCGCGGACCTGGCGGTGGCCGCGGTGGCCGTGCGGGCCTTCGCCATCGGCAAGGGGTTCCTCCGCTACGCCGAGCGGCTCACCTCCCACGACGCCACCCTCCGGCTGCTCGCCGACCTGCGGGCCACCGTGATCGGCCGCCTCGCCCGGCTCGCGCCGACCGGCCTCCCCCGCGGGGCGCGAGGTGACCTCCTCGCCCGGATGGTCGACGACATCGACCGGCTCCAGGACCTGTTCCTCCGGGTGCTCGGGCCCGTCGGCGCGTCGCTCACGATCGGGCTCGGCGCCTCGGTCGTGGCCGCCCTGCTGGACCCGCCCGGCGGCCTGGCCATGCTGGTGGCGGTGCTGGTGGTCGGGGCCGCGGTCCCCCACCTCGCCTACCGGGCGGCGCGCCACCGGGGCGCCGCGGCCGCCGGGCTGCGCGGCGAGCTGGGCACCGACCTCGTGGACCTGGCCGAGCACGCAGAGGAGCTGGTGGCGTGCGGCGCCGACGCCGCATGGCGCCTCGCATCGAGGCCACCTCGACCGAGCTCGATGTCGTGGAGCGCCGCCAGGGCCGCACCGGGGCCGCCATCGCCGGCCTGGTGGCCGCCGCCCGGCGCTGGCCACGGCAGCCGTCGTCGCCACCAGCGGCGCCGCAGGCCAGGGCCTGACCGGCCCCGAGCTCGGCGTGCTGGTGCTGCTGCCCCTCGCCGTGGTGGAGCTGGTGGCGCCCCTGGCCTCCGCGGGCGAGGCGCTGGCCCGGGTCGAGGCCTCGGCCTCCCGGGTCCTGGCGCTGCTGCGCCGACCCGACCCGGTGCCCGAGCCGGCATCGCCGGCACCGCTGCCCGCCCACGCGGACCTGGCCCTCGCCGGTGCCACGGTCGGCTGGCCCGGCGCCGGCCCCCAGGTGACCGACGTGGACCTGGTGGTGCGGGAGGGCGAGCGCGTCGCGGTGCGAGGGCCCAGCGGATCCGGCAAGTCCACGGTGGCGGCTCTGCTGGTCGGGTTCCTGGCCCCGTCCGCCGGCACCTACGCGGTCGGTGGCACCGATGCCGCGGCGCTCGGAGGCGACGGCGTCCGGCGCCGCGTCACCTGGTGCCAGCAGGACCCTTGGTTCGCGGAGTCGACGCTTGCCGACAACCTGCGGATCGCCGACCCGACCGCCACCGACCAGGACCTGGTCGCCGCCCTGCGCGTCGCGCAGCTGGGCCGCTGGTTCGATCGCCTGCCCGACGGCTTGGCCACCCGCCTCGCCCGGGACGCCTCGGCCATGTCCGGGGGCGAGCGCCAGCGCCTCGCCGTCGCCCGAGCCCTCCTCGGCGGGCAGGGCGCGGTGGTGCTCGACGAGCCGACCGCCCACCTCGACGAGGCCACTGCGACCGCGCTCATGGCCGACCTGCTGGAGGCCACCGCCGACCGGGCGGTGGTGGTCATCGCCCACGGCGACGCCGCCGTCGGCCTCGACCGGAGCTACGAGCTCCAGCCGACCGGCGACGGGCCCTCGACCTGGCACGGCGAGCACGGCTAGCACGGCCCTGGTCCCTTCTCCGGTTGTGGGGGCCACAGCGGCTGGTGAGGTTGTCCAGGGTCGTGGTGCCTCCGTTGGCGTAGGGCTGGACGTGATCGACCTGGAGCAAGGTGCGGCAGCGGCAGCCGGTCTCGCTGATCGATGGGGTTGCTTCGGTGAGGGTCATGGCCGCCGCCTTCCTGGATCGAACGTACGTTCGATTCTACGGCGAGGGTGTGACAACGAAGCCCGAGCAGCAGATCCAGGACGTGATCGACCGATCCGCGCGCCCGCGGGCGCGAGCGATCAGCGCAGCGCTGCCGCCGACCGCCGCCAGGACCACCAGGTCCCCGGGGGACGGATCAGTGGAACTCGGCGACGCCCGAGCCGAGGCCCAGGGCGATGACCACGATGAGGCCGATGACGAGGCCGGCGATGATCGGGATCAGCACCCACGCGTCGCCACCCGAGCCGTGATCGTCGTGGTGGTCGTCGTGGCCGTGCCCGTGGTCGTGATCGTCGTGACCGTGGTCGTCGTGGCCGTGGTCGTGATCGTCGTGCGACATGGCCACAGCTTCGCTCACCGGGTCGACGTGCCGCCACCCGGGCGGACGAAGCTCGACGGCGGCAGGGCGATCTCGGCCTCGGCCAGGGCCTCGGCCACCTTGACGCGCAGCTGCCGGCTCACCCGCCACTGGGCACCCGGCCGGGTCTTGCCCTGCACGCGGATGGTGGCCGCGTCCGGGCCGAGGTACTCCAGGCCCAGCACCTCGGGCTCCGCGAGCACGTCCGGTGCCGCCTCCTCCGAGGCCCAGACGGCCCGAGCCGCCGCCCCGATCACCTCGGCCGCCCGCTCGAGGTCTGCCGTGGGGGCGACCGGCACGTCGAGCACCGCGCGGGCCCACTGCTGGGACTTGTTGCCGACCCGCTGCACCACCCCGTTGGGCACGTGCCAGACCGTGCCGTTGGCGTCCCGCAGGCGAGTGGCGCGCAAGGTCACCTTCTCGACGGTGCCGGTGGCCTCGCCGAGGTCGACCACGTCACCGACGCCGTACTGGTCCTCGAGCAGCAGGAACAGCCCGGCCAGGAAGTCCCGCACGAGGCTCTGGGCGCCGAAGCCGAGGGCGATGCCGGCGAGACCGGCGCCGGCGATCAACGGCCCGATGCTCCACCCGAGCGCGTCGAGCACGTAGATGAAGGCGAAGGTGCCGATCACGACGGAGGTGAGGCTGCGCAGGACCGAGGTGATCGTCTCCGCCCGCGCCGCGGCCCGGACGTTGACCTCGCCGGCCACGCTGATGCCGCCGATGCGCTCGCCCAGCCGCTTGATCGCCCGGCGCAGCAGCCAGGCGGCGATCCACGAGACCGCCAGGATGACGAGCACCTTCACCGGCACGTCGAAGAACCAGTCGACGACCTTGGCGGTGGCGACGCTCCCCGTCCGCTCCAGCGTCCACCGGCATGCCGAGCCGGCGTCGGCCCCGCACGCCTTGGCCACCTCCGCGGGCGTGACGTCGGCAGCGAGCACCATCGGAGGCAGGGCCATGGCCATCCAACCTACCGATGCGGCCGCGCCGCCCTGGGCTACGCCCCGACGCCGACCGGCTCGGGGGCGGGCTGGTCGGGCTGGTCGGGCTGGTCGGGCTGGTCGTCCTATCTGGGCGCCTCGAACTCGGCGGGCGGCAGGCCGGCCTCGCCCTCGAGGTCGAGGTGCGGCAGCAGCCGGTCGAGCCACCCGGGCAGCCACCAGTTGCGGTCGCCGAGCAGGCGCATGGTCGACGGGACGAGGACCATGCGGATCAGGGTGGCGTCCAGGAAGATCGCCACCGAGAGCCCGACGCCGAACATCTTCACCGTGGGGTCGGCGCCGAAGGCGAACGACCCGAACACGCTGACCATGATGATGGCGGCCGCGGTGATCACCCGGGCGGTGTGGCTGATGCCCCGGGCCACGGCCAACGTGTTGTCGCCGGTGTGGAGGTACTCCTCGCGGATGCGGGACATGAGGAACACCTCGTAGTCCATGGAGAGCCCGAAGAGGATGGCGAACATGAACATCGGCAGGAAGCTGATGATGGGCAGCGAGTCCTCGATGCCGAAGAGCGACCCGCCCCACCGCCACTGGAACACCATCACGACCACGCCGTAGGCGGCGCCGATCCCGAGCAGGTTCATGAGCGCGGCCTTGGCCGGCACGAGGATCGAGCGGAAGACCATCATCAGCAGCAGGAACGACATGAGCAGGACCGAGCCGATGAACAGCGGCAGGCGGCTGGTGATCTTGTCGGAGATGTCGATGAAGAACGCCGTGCTGCCGGTGACCACCGCCTTCTCGGCACCGGCGTCGGCCACCGCCTGGGGCAGCACGTCGCTGCGCAGGCGGTGGACCAGCTGCTGGGTGGCTTCGTCCTGCGGGGCGCTCTTGGGGAACGCGGTGAGCAGCGCGATGTCACCGTCCTTGCTGACCTGGGGCTGCGGGTTCACGAAGGCGACCTCGGGGTCCTTGCCCACCTGCTCGGCCACCGTGGCCGTGGCCGCGTCGAGCGGCTGGTCGCCCTTGACCACCACGATGGCGAGGGGGCCGTTGAACCCGGCGCCGAAGCCCTCTGCGAGCAGGTCGTAGGCCTTGCGCGTGGTGCTGTCGCGGGGGTCGTTGCCGGCGTCGGTCTGGCTGAGGCGGATCGAGAAGAACGGGATGATGAGCAGGCCGATGATCACCGCCGATCCGGATGAAGTAGCGCCACGGGTGCTTCGACACGTGGCGGGACCAGCGAGCGGCGGTGGTGTCATCGTCGGCGGCGGCGATCTTCACGCCCGGCACGCGCAGCGAGTCGATCTTGCGGCCGACGATGCCGAGCAGGGCCGGCAGCAGCGTCACCGCGGCGACCACGGCCACCAGCACCGTGATGGCGATGGCGTAGCCCATGACCGCGACCGAGCCGATGCCGACGAAGGCGAGGCCGAGGATGGCGATGACCACCGTGAGCCCGGCGAACACGACGGCTTGGCCGGCGGTGGCGATGGCGCGACCGATCGAGTCCTCGACCACCATCCCCTGGTGCAGGTGCTCGCGGTGGCGGGTGACGATGAACAGGGCGTAGTCGATGCCGACGCCGAGGCCGATCATCGTGGCGAGCGTCGGCGCCGTGGTCGGCACCTTGATCCACGCTTCGAGGATGGTGACGATGCCGAGGCCGGTGCCGAGGCCGATGAGGGCGGTGACGAGCGGCAGGCCCATGGCCACCACCGAGCCGAACGCGATCAGCAGCACGACCACGGCGACGCCCATGCCGATCAGCTCGGACTTGCCGCCGATCTCCTGGTTGCCGATCTGGATCTCGCCGCCGTACTCGACCTGGAAGCCGGCCTTGCGCAGCGCCTCGCCCGAGCTGGCCAGGCGCTCGCCGGCCTGGGGCCCGAGGTCCCCCGGGTCCTTGTCGTAGGTGACGAAGGCGAACGCGATCCGGGGCTCGATCGGCGACGGGTTGATGGCCCCGACCTCCGACACGTCCGGCTGGCCGGCCACCTCGTCGAGGTACGCGGCGATCTTCGCCTTGACGGCCGGGTCCGTGACCTTCGTGCCCTCGGGGGTGCGGAACACGAGCTGGGCCCGGGCGCCCTCGCTCGGCATCGACGACGCCAGCAGGTCCCGGCCCTCCTGGCTCTCGGTCCCGGGCACGGAGAAGTCGTTGGCCGCCTTGCCGCCCAGCGCGCCACCGACGACGCCGATGAGCACGAACACCAGCACCCAGGCGCCGAGGACCCACCAGTGGCGCCGGGCGGTGAACCGGCCGAGCCGGTAGAGCAGGTTGGACACGGGTCCTCCGGGGATCGAGGTCCCCAGAGTCTGCGAGACGTGCGCTCCGACCACCCAACCCGCGGGGCGGTCATGCGTCACTCAGGTCGGCGTCAGCCGACCTGGGCGTCAGCCTGCGGGGACGGTGGTGGTGGCCCCGCCGGCGGCGGTCGTGGTGGTGGGGTCCGCGGGCGGCTTATCGGACACGTCGACGATCTCGACCACGAAGGTCAGCGGGTCGCTCGGGCCGATGGCCGGCGGGTTGCCCTCGGTGCCGTAGGCCTTGTCGTAGGGGATGTCGATCTGGACGAGCGACCCCTCCTTCTGGCCCACCAGGCCCTCGCTCCAACCGGGGATCACCTGGAAGGCGGTCTGGGTGGGCGTGGCGCCCTCGAGGGCGACGTGGATCGGCTCGTCGCGGTCCCACGACGAGTCGAACTGCTGGCCGTTGCCGCAGGACACGCCGACGTAGTCCACCGTGACGTAGCTCTTCTTGGTGGCGGCCGGGCCGGTGCCCTCCTCGAGGACCGTGGCCTTGGTCTTGGTCGGGGCCTTCACCGGCATGTCGATCTCGGTGGGCTTGCCTTCGCGGGTGCCCTTCGGGATGTTGGTGGCCTCGTTGCAGTACACGGGCGAGTCCGTGAGGGAGACGAGGTCGGCGATGAACACCAGGCCCTCGTCCTTGCCGATGCCCTGGGCGGCGTTGCCGTCCTTGCCGTAGGCCTCGGCGGCGGGCACCACGATCTCCCGGCGCGCCCCGACCTTCATCCCCGTGAGGCCGGTCTCGAGGCCGGTGATCAGCTGGTTCTGGCCGAGGCGGACCGTGATGGGCCGATCCGTGCCGAACGTGGAGGTGAACTGCTTGGCGTCGTCCGCGGTCGCCCCGACCAGGTCCACCGTGAGGTACTTGGAGTTGTCGGCAGCGCAGGCCTTGGCCTCGGCCTTGTCGACGTCGGTGAAGGTGGTCTTCTTGGTGACCTTGGTGCCGGCCTCCACCTTGGGGGCGTCGGTGTTGCGGTCCACCTGGGTGACCGTGCAGCCGAGGCCGTCCGACACGACCTTGCCGCCGAGGTCGTCGCTGGAGCTGCAGGCGCCGAGCACCAGCGCCAGCGCGACGGCGCCGGTGGCGGCCGCGGCGAGGCGGGGCCGGAAGCCGGCGCGGGACGAGGTCGGATCGAGGCGGGACATGGCGCAGGACGTTACCCAACACCAGGCGGTCGCCTAGCGTCGCGCCCCGTGCCGACGGGGAAGCTGGGGCCGAGGCCGGTGGTGCTCGCCGTGGCCGCCGTGGCGCTCGTGGGGCTCGTCGTCGGGCTGCTGGCCGCCCCCGCCGGCGCCGCGCCCGATCCCCGGCCGCGGGCCGCCGACGGCATCGATCCGGTGCTCGACGCGGTCGAGGTGCGGGCCACGCCCGCGACCCGGCGCGCCGACGACCGCCTGGCCGAGGCGGCCGATGCCCAGCGGGCGGCCATGCTGCGCTGGATCCAGGCCGAGCAGCGGCGTCGCCGGATGTGGCCAAGGCGAACACCGCGGCGAGCGACGCCGACGACGCGCAGCGGGGCCGTGGACGCCGCCGCCGCCGACCGGCGCTCTGCAGGCCCAGCGCCTCCTGTTGCGCACCGCCGAGGCGCGGCGGCTCCGCCCCGCCGTGGTGGCCGAGCAGCGGCGGCCGCGCTCGCTGGCTGCCGACCTGATGAGTGGGGCGCACGGTCGACCTCTACGAGGTGCTGGCGAGCACCGACGACTTCACCCTGCGCCAGCCGGCGCGAGTCGTTCCGGGACCGGGCCGTGCAGGTGCAGTCGCGCGGCTCGAGCGGCGCCGACGCCTGCGGGCGCGCCGTCGCTGCCCGCGACGCCCAGGCCGCCCGGCTCCGACGGGCCGAGGCCGCCGTCGCTCGGCGGCGCACCGAGCGCGACCGGGCGGTGGACGTCCGGGACCGCTTCGGCCAGGTGCTGGCCGCGATCGAGCAGCGCGCGCCGCGACCGCCCGCGAGGACCTGGACCGGGCGACCGCCACGTCGGCCGACAGCATCGTCGAGCGGCGCGAGGCCCGCCTGCTGGCGCCCGTCGACGGCGAGGACCTGCCGCTCGTCGCCCTGCACGCCTATTGGCACGCCTCGGCCATCGCCCCGTGCCCGGTGCCGTGGTGGGTGCTGGCCGGCGTCGGGCGCACCGAGACCCGCCACGGCGCCGCGCAGGGGTCCAACCTCACGGTCGACGGCGACACCACGGTCCACATCCTCGGCATCCCGCTCGATGGGCGCCCGGGCACCATCGCCGTGGGCGACTCCGACAGCGGCGCCCTCGACGGCGACCCGGCCCACGACCGCGCCGTCGGCCCGATGCAGTTCCTCCCCGGCACGTGGGGGCGGTGGGCCGTCGACGCCAACGGCGACGGGAAGGCGGACCCGCACAACCTCTACGACGCCGCCGCGGCCGCGGCCGGGCTGCTCTGCTACGGCGGCCGGGACCTGACGACCCCGGCCGGCCAGCGGGCCGGGCTGCTCACGTACAACCGGTCCAGCGCGTACGTGGCCGAGGTGCTGCGGGCCGGGGGCCGCTACCGCGACCACCTCCGGCTGCCGGACCGGGCGCCGGCGCCTCAGACCAGCGAGGGCTGACCGGCTTCGAGGTCCAGCAGGTAGCGCTTGCGGTCCATCCCGCCGGCGTAGCCGGTCAGCGTGCCGTTGGCGCCGATCACCCGGTGGCACGGGACGATGATCGCGATCGGGTTCCGCCCGTTGGCCAGCCCCACGGCTCGGGACCCGTTCGGCGACCCGATCTGGTCGGCCACCTCGCCGTAGCTCCGGGTGGCGCCGTAGGGGATGGTGCGCAGCGCCGCCCACACCCGCTGCTGGAACTCGGTCCCCTCGGGCGCGAGGGGCAGGTCGAAGTCCGTGCGGGTGCCGGCGAAGTACTCGGCGAGCTGGGAGGCCGGGGCCGCGAAGGCACCGTCGTCGCGGACGAGCTCCGGCCCGAGCGCCACCGGGTGCTCGTCGTCCTCGAACAGGCAGGCGCACAGGGCTCGGCCGTCGCCGAGGAGGACCAGGTCACCGACCGGCGAGGCGACCTTCGTGTAGCGGTCGGGGAGGCTCATGCGGCCAAGGTACGCCTGGCCGAGCCCGGTGGCTGGCGGGAATCGGACGACGCGACCAGGCGGTACGGTGGCGCCGTGATCGAGGCGCGGGGGCTGACCAAGCGGTACGGCGACACCGTCGCCGTCGACGACCTCAGCTTCAAGGTGCCGAGCGGCAAGGTCACCGGCTTCCTCGGTCCCAACGGCGCCGGCAAGTCCACGACCATGCGCATGGTGCTCGGCCTCGACCGGCCCGATGCCGGTGGCGTGCGCATCGACGGCAAGCGGCTCACGGACTTCCCCCGCCCGATGGCGAGCGTGGGCGCCCTGCTCGATGCCAGCTACCTGCATCCCACGCGCAAGGCGAGCGAGCACCTCTGGGCCCTCGCCGCCTCCAACGGCCTGCCGCGCCGCCGGGTGGACGAGGTGCTGGCCATGGTCGGGCTCAGCCAGGTGGCCGACAAGCGAGCCGGCGGCTTCTCCCTCGGCATGAAGCAGCGCCTCGGGCTGGCGGCCGCCATGCTGGGCGACCCTCGCACCCTGCTGTTCGACGAGCCCGCGAACGGCCTCGACCCGGAGGGCATCCAGTGGATGCGGGGGTTCCTCGAGGGCCTCGCCGACGAGGGCCGCACGGTGTTCGTCTCCAGCCACCTGCTCTCGGAGATGTCGCTCATCGCCGACGACCTGGTGGTGATCGGCCGTGGGCGGCTCATCTACCAGGGCACGGTCGACGGCTTCGTGGCCCGCTCGGCGCGACGGTGGGTGTCGGTCCGCAGCCCGCAGGTCGACCGGCTCCAGGACGCGCTGCGAGCGAAGGGCGCCACGCTCACCCCGGTGCCCGGCTCGCCCGACGCCGTGGACGTCGAGGGCGTGGAGGCGCCGGCCGTCGGCGAGCTGGCCGCCGAGCTCGGCGTCACCCTCCACGAGCTCAGCCCGCGCACCGCCTCGCTCGAAGACGTGTTCCTGCAGGCCACCTCCGAGGCCCAGCAGTACCGCGGGGAGGCGTCGCCGTGATCGACCTCATCCGCGCCGAGTGGATCAAGTACCGCAGCATCCGCTCCACCGTCATCACCCTGGCGGTGGCCGGCGGCCTGGCCGTCCTGGTCGCCGTGCTGGTGGCCCGCTACGCCAACAACCACGGCGAGGCCACGAACCTGGCCGACCTCACCTCGGGCCTGGGGCTCGCCGTGCTCCTCTTCGGCGCCCTCGGGGTCCAGGTCGTCGGGAGCGAGTACCGCTTCAACACGATCCGACCCACGTTCACGGCGGCGCCGCACCGGGTCCGGGTCATCATCGCCAAGGTGATCGTGGCCTGCGCTGCCTCCGCCGTGGTGTCCACCGCGATGGTGGCGGCCTGCTGGCTCGTCGGCACGGTGTACGCCCACGACTTCGAGGTGCGTGGCATCGACCACCGGATCGCGGCATCGTGCTGTTCTGCGCCCTGTGGACCGCGGCCGGGGTCCGGATCGGGGCCATCGTGCGCCAGCCCATCGCGGGGATCCTGGTGATGGTCGGCTGGTCGCTCGTGGCCGAGAGCATCCTCGGGTCGCTCGTGCAGTCCACCAACGCCTGGCTCCCGTACCTCAACGGCTCGCAGATGGCCCGGGAGGTCGACCGGGGGTCGGACCTGCAGTCCGTGCTCTCGGGTGGCATCTACTTCGCCGTCATCTGCCTGGCCCTCGTCGCCGTCGGGGCCTGGCTCGCGGACCGGCGGGACGCCTGAGGTGCGGGTCCCCTCCACCGACGGGGTCGA
Organism: Acidimicrobiales bacterium; assembly: GCA_046331115.1. GTDB lineage: Bacteria > Actinomycetota > Acidimicrobiia > Acidimicrobiales > Iamiaceae > Aquihabitans. The sequence continues at coordinate 11,246 of JAXLRJ010000007.1, read as the reverse complement.
GCTCGAGCTCCACGACCTGGGCGGCGACGGCCCGCCGCTGCTGATCGCCCACGCCACCGGCTTCTGCGCCGGCGCGTACCGGCCCATGTCGGCTGGCCTCACCGAGCGCTTCCACGTGTGGGCCGTGGACTTCCGCGCCCACGGCGACGCCACCCGGCCGGCGTCGGGGGCGCTCGACTGGAGCGGCATGGTCCAGGACGTGCTGGCCGTGGTCGACGCCATCGGCGGCGAGCCCGTGGCCGGCATCGGCCACTCGATGGGCGGTGCTGCGCTGGTCGGTGCGGAGGTCGCACGGCCCGGCACGCTCACCCGCGCCTTCCTGTTCGAGCCGATCATCGTGCCGGAGGCCTGGGGCGGCACGTCGGGCCCGAACCCCATGTCCGACGCGGCCGCCCGCCGGCGCCGCAGCTTCCCCTCGCACGCCGAGGCCCTGGCCCGCTACGCCCACCGGCCGCCGCTCGGGGTGTGCCGGGCCGACGCCCTCGCCGCCTACGTGGACGCCGGCTTCCGGGAGCTGCCCGACGGGACGGTCGAGCTCAAGTGCTCGCCCGAGGACGAGGCGGCGGTGTTCGCGGCCACCGGCAAGATCACGATCGCCAGCGTCGGCAGTGTCGCCACCCCCATCGTGGTGGCCCGCGGTGGCCGAGACGGTGAGTTCGGGCCGGCCGCGTTCGCTGGCTCGGTGGCCAGCGCCCTGCCCCACGGCGAGCTGCGCCGGTACGCCCACCTGGGCCACTTCGGCCCGCTGTCGGACCCGGACACGATCGCCGAGGACGCGCTGGCCTTCCTGGCCGGCTGAGCCCGGCCGTAGGGTCTGGCCATGACCGCCTACCGGCCCTTCGACGCGGACAACCACTACTACGAGGCGCTCGACGCGTTCAGCCGCCACCTGGACCCGCGCCACGCCACCCGGGTGTTCCAGTGGTCCACCATCGACGGGCGCAGCTACCCGGTGCTCGGCGGCAAGGTGTTCCGGGGCGTCAAGAACGCCACGTTCGACCCGGTGGCCCCCGCCGGCGTGCTCGCCGACTACTTCCGCGGCAACCCCAACGGCGACGACCCGCTCGAGCTGCTGCGCCGCCACGAGCCGATCCGCCCCGAGTACCGCGACCGCGACGCCCGGCTCACCGCCATGGACGCGCAGGGCCTCGACAAGGTCTGGATGTTCCCGACGCTGGCCATGATCTACGAGGAGCCGCTGAAGGACGACCCCGAGGCCGTGCAGCTCCTCTTCACCGCCTTCAACCGCTGGCTGGAGGAGGATTGGGGCTTCGCCTACCAGGACCGCATCTTCGCCGCCCCCTACGTCACGCTGGTCGACGTGGGGTGGGCGTGCGCCGAGCTGGAGTGGGCGATCGAGCGCGGGGCGCGCACGGTCGTGACCCGGCCGGCGGCGGCCACCACCGCCGATGGCCCGAAGAGCCCCGGCGATCCGATGTTCGACCCCTTCTGGGCACGCGCCAACGAGGCCGGCATCACCGTCGTGGTCCACGCCGGCGACTCCGGCTACACGGCCCACGGCTACGCCCGGGACGGGTTCACCACGGACTTCGGCGGCGTGCCCCAGCCGATCCGCATGCTCCAGCTCGAGCGCCCGGTCGAGGACTGGCTGTCGGCACTGGTGTGCGACAACCTCTTCCACCGCTTCCCGAACCTGCGCATCGCCTCGGTGGAGAACGGCTCCAAGTTCCTGCCCGGGCTGTTCGAGCGGCTCCAGGTGGTCGCTCGCAAGATGAACGGCTGGTTCCCGGAGGATCCGGTCGAGACGTTCCGCCGCCACATCTGGGTCAACCCGTTCTGGGAGGACCACGTCGACGACGTGATCGATGCCGTCGGGGTCGATCGGGTGATCTTCGGGTCCGACTGGCCCCACATCGAGGCGCTCCCCGAGCCGCTGCAGTACGAGGCCGAGCTGACCCACCTGCCGGCGGATGCCCAGGAGCGCATCATGCGCGCCAACGCCCTCGAGCTGAACGAGCTCAGGCCGGCGGGTTGACCTGGACCCGGACGGGCACGACCACCGATCGACCCGACCGGAGACGGAGGGTCAGCGTGAACCGTCGCCCGGCGGCGAGCGGTTCGGCCAGGTCGACGAGCATGATGTGGTTGCCCCCCGGCTCGAGCACCAGGGGCGCGCCCGGCGCCACGGGCAAGCTGCGGACCGGCGCCATGGACGCCATGTCGTCGCCGCTCCCGCCGCCCCCGCCACCACCGTGGTGGTGGCGGGCGCCGTCCGCCCCCATCGTCTGGTGGAGCTGGGCCTCGCCCGCCACCGTCGCCGGCACCGACGCCGCCACCACCGCATCATCAGCCCGGTCCGCGGGGCGGGTCTGGTAGACCCCCCCGTGGGCGGCGCCGCCGGGCGTCGGGCGCGCCCACGCCCCCTCCGCACCCAGCGTCGAAGCGGAGGAGGCGCTGCCCCCGCCCCCGCACGAGGCGAGGGCGAGGAGGGCGATGACGACCAGGACGAGGCGGGAGGACCTCACGCCTGGCCGAAGGTCCGCCGCAACGGCGCAACCTTGCGGATCACGAAGCGGTCGATGCCGAAGATGACCAGCGCAGTGAGGCCCCACAAGGGGTAGATGATGCCGATCGCGACGGCGACCACCAAGGCCGCCCGCTCCAGCTTGACGTCCACCGGGCGCCGCGGCAGGCCGAGCGTCCCCGGTCGGCGGCGACGCCAGAACATCGTCAGTGCGCTGATCGCCGACCAGAGGGTGAGCACGCACAGCACGGTCATCGCGATGCGGCTCGCCAGGCCCAGCTGCGTGCCCATGTGGACGCTCACCAGCGTGTCCGATCCCCTCTGGAGGGTGCCGTAGCCGTACACGTCCTGCGTGGCCAGGGTCTTCCCCGTGAACTGGTCGAGGAACAGGTCCTTCGCCTCGCTGGTCTTGCGGGGCCACGAGTTCGACACGGTGAACGAGCCGTAGGTGGTGTTGCCGGCCTCGTCGGCCTCGTTGGCTGGGAAGGAGATCGTGTAGCCGGGCTTCATCCCCTCCCGTTCGGCGATGGCGGCGACGTCGTCGATCGCGAGTGGCCGCGGCGCCGAGCCGTTGCTCTCCGCCGGCTGGTAGCTCGCCGGGATCGGGAAGCTGCCGGTGTCCCAGGGGATGTGGTTGCCGAGGCGATCCAGGTCGCCTCTGGTGGCCGGGGTGCTGGCTGGTGCCTCCACGACCGAGCCAGGGGTGGCCTTCTCGGCGAACGCGCCGTAGGTGGCTGCCCAGTACGAGCTCCAGAACATGCCCGACACGAGGGTGAGGAGCAGGAGGCCGAACAGGACGAGTCCGCCCAGGCCGTGGAGGTCACGGATCCTGGCCCGGCCCTTGGCCTTCCAACGGACGCCGAGGAGCTTCCGCTCGCCCTTGCTGCCTGCGCTGCTGGCCGACTTCCGGGGCCAGAACAGGAAGAGCCCGGTGACGACGAGCACCAGCGTCCAGATGCCGAGGACCTCGAGGACCATGTCGCCCACGGAGAACCTCCGCACCACCGGGCCGTCGTCGAACAGGAAGGCGGCGTTGGGCAAGGAGACCTCGAACGTGTCGTTGTTCAGCGTCCCGTGCAGCCGGTTCGAGAGGGGCACGATGCCCGAGCCGGCGTCCTGGGAGCCCAAGACCTTGGCGGTGTACGGGTCCACGTAGACCTCGCGGCCATAGGTCGACCCGTCGTCCACCGCCACGATCGTCGCCCGGCTCGGCTCGTTCGGCACCGTCAGCGACAACGCCGCGAACTTCGGGTACGCCCGCTCGACGGCGGCGACCTGCCGGTCGTAGGACACCGCCTTGGTGCCCACGTCCACCTTCCGCAGGTTCCCCTGCGTCGCGTCTTGGATCGGCTGGGTGTAGAGGATCACCAGGCCGGTCAGGGACATGAGGATCAGGAAGGGGATGGCGAACATCCCCGAGTAGAAGTGGATCCGCCAGGCGGACCGCCACCTCCTGCTGGACGCGGCTCGCTTGGCGGGGTCGGGGTCGCTGGGCATCGGGCCAGGAGTCGTCGCCGGCGGCGCGGCGGTTCCCGGGATCCCGAAAGGTTCAGGGCTCTGCCACCACCACCGGCTCGGGCGGGCGGCCCCGGGTCGCCAGGTAGCAGCCGGCGAGGACCAGCGGCAGGCCCGCGAGCTGACCCGCCGACAGGGTCTCGCCCAGGACGGCGACGCCGAGGGCGAGGGCAACCACCGGGTTCACGAACGTGATGAGGGTGGACTTGGTCGGCCCGACCTCGCGGATCAGGGCGAAGAACGTGATGAACGCGACGGCGGTGCACAGCACGGCCAGCGCCACGAGCGCCGCCACGCTGCGCGCCGTGGGCGCCTCGTCCTGGACCACCGCAGCGATCGGCAGGTACAGCGCGCCCACCATGGCGAGCGACAGCGTGGCGATGCCGAGGCCGGGCACCCCGTCGAGCTTGCGGTACGTGATGAACGGGGCGGTGGCGTAGCAGACCGCCACGAACAGGACCTCGGCCACGTTCAGCAGGTGCACGTCGCCGTCGCCCGACGCCGCCCCCACCACCAGCGCGACGCCGGCGATGCCCACCGCCATGCCGACCAGGCGGACCGGTGCCAAGGCGTGGCGGTCACCGAGGGCGAAGGCCACCAGCGCGCCGAAGATCGGCACGGTCGCGACGAGCAGCCCGGTGATCCCCGAGGGCAGGGTCTGCTCGGCGTGGCCGAGGAGCAGGAACGGCCCAGCCATCTCGATGGCGGCGAACGCGGCAACCCACCGCCAGCGCGCCAGCGCAGGGCGCAGGGCACCCTGGTGCACGGCGATCGGCAGCAGGATGAGCGCGGCGATCGACGTGCGACCTGCGACCACCGCGGCCGGCCGCAGGGACGCCACCGCGATCGAGATGAGCAGGTACGGGACGCCCCAGATCAGCGACTGGGCGGCGAACAGGATCCACCCACGTCGGCTCACCGGCCCATCCTGCTCGGCGATCAGGGTTGACACGAAGCGGGATGCGGGAGGAAAGTGGTCGGGATGCCGTCCGCCGCCCACCTCCTCCTCCTTATGTAGGCACGTGCCCGCCGCATCGCGGCACGTGCCCTCGCCTCTGCGCCGAAAGGCCAGGGCTTTCTTCGTTTTCGACCCGCTTCGCCTGACGATCCGCCCTGACTGAGAGACTGGAACCATGCCCCCGCAGCCTGCGAGCCCCAAGAAGATGCCGTTCGAGAAGTACGAGCCCTACGTGCCGCTCGACCTGCGCGATCGCACGTGGCCGGACAAGCGCCTGGAGAAGGCGCCGATCTGGTGCGCGGTGGACCTCCGGGACGGCAACCAGGCGCTCATCGACCCGATGGACCCCAGCCGCAAGCTGAAGATGTTCAACACGCTGGTGGCGATGGGCTACAAGGAGATCGAGGTCGGGTTCCCGTCCGCCAGCCAGACGGACTACGACTTCGTCCGCCAGCTGATCGAGGACGACCTGATCCCCGACGACGTCACCATCCAGGTGCTGGTGCAGTGCCGCGACGACCTGATCCGGCGCACCTACGAGAGCATCCGGGGCGCCAAGCAGGCCATCGTCCACTTCTACAACTCGACCTCCACGCTGCAGCGCAAGGTGGTGTTCGGCCTGGACAAGGCGGGGATCATCGAGATCGCCGTCAACGCCGCCAAGCTGTGCCGCAAGCTCGAGGAGGAGATCCCCGAGACCTTCGTGCGCTACGAGTACTCGCCGGAGAGCTACACGGGCACCGAGGTCGAGTACGCGGTGGAGATCTGCGAGGCCGTGGCCGAGGTCATCGAGCCGACGCCCGAGAAGCCGCTGATCATGAACCTGCCGGCCACGGTCGAGATGTACACGCCGAACCTGTACGCCGACACCATCGAGTGGTTCCTGCGCACGGTCCGCAACCGCGAGTCGGTCGTGCTGTCGCTGCACCCCCACAACGACCGGGGCTGCGCCGTCGCCGCCGCCGAGCTGGGCGTGCTGGCCGGCGCCGACCGCGTCGAGGGCTGCCTGTTCGGCAACGGCGAGCGCACCGGCAACGTGGACCTGGTCACGCTGGGCCTCAACCTGTTCAGCCAGGGCGTGGACCCCAACATCGACTTCAGCGACATCGACGCCATCCGCCGGGTCGCCGAGTACTGCAACCGCCTGCCGGTGCACGAGCGCCACCCCTACGCCGGCGACCTCGTCTACACGGCGTTCTCCGGCTCCCACCAAGACGCCATCAAGAAGGGCTTCAGCGCCCTGTACGCGGAGGCGGAGGCTGCGGGTCGCGACCGCCGGGACTACGAGACCTGGGCCGTCCCCTACCTGCCGATCGACCCCGCCCACGTGGGCCGCACCTACGAGGCCGTGATCCGGGTCAACAGCCAGTCCGGCAAGGGCGGCGTGGCCTACATCATGGAGATGGAGCACGGCTTCACGCTCCCCCGCCGCCTGCAGATCGAGTTCTCGAAGACCATCCAGCACATCACCGAGGACTCCGGCACCGAGATCAGCCCCGGCGCCATGTGGGACGCGTTCTCCACCACCTACCTGCCCGAGGACAGCGCGCTGCAGCTCCGCTCCAACGAGCTGCGCACCGGCGAGGACGGCTCCACCGCCATCACCGCGCACCTGGTCGTCGACGGCGAGCCGACGACGGTGACCGGTTCGGGCAACGGGCCCATCGCCGCGTTCGTCGACGCCATCGGCCAGATCGGCGTCACCGTCGACGTGGTCGACTACTCCGAGCACGCCCTGGGCGCCGGCTCGGGCGCCACCGCCGTGGCCTACGTGGAGACCGTGGACCCGGCGGGCACCGTGCGCTGGGGCGTCGGGACGGACCCCAACATCATCACCGCCAGCCTGAAGGCCGTGCTCGGCGCCGCCGCCCGCGCCCGCGCCGAGGGGTGACCTCGGCGGGTAGGTTCCCGCCATGGCCATCGACTTCACCCTCACGCCGGAGCTCGACGCGCTGCGGATGCGCATCCGCACGTTCGTCGACGAGGTGATCAAGCCCACCGAGGCGGAGCTCACCGACCCCGACCACATCGAGGACCGGGCCGACTACATCAACAAGCTGTTCGGCATGCGCAAGGCCGCGCAGGAGGCCGGCATCTGGCTGCCCCACATGCCGGCCGAGTGGGGCGGCATGGGCCTCGGCCACGTCGAGCTCGCCATGGTCCAGGCCGAGGCGGCCAAGGCGTACTACGGGCCGTTCGTCTTCAACTGCATGGCGCCCGACGAGGGCAACATGCACACGCTGCTGCACTGGGCCACCCCCGAGCAGGCCGACAAGTACCTGCGGCCGCTCTGCGAGGGCACCACGATGAGCTGCTTCGCCATGACCGAGCCCGAGGTGGCCGGCTCGGACCCCACCCTCATCCGCACCACCGCGGTGCAGGACGGCGACGAGTGGGTGATCAACGGCCACAAGTGGTTCATCTCCAACGCCCGCCGCGCCAGCTTCGCCATCCTCATCGCCCGCACCGAGGACAACCCCGACCTGCCCCAGGCGGCCAACACCGCGTTCATCGTGGAGACCAGCTGGGAGGGCTGGAACCGGGTGCGGGAGGTCGAGACCATGCACGGCGGCACCGGCCACTCCGAGATCGTGATCGAGGACCTGCGGGTGCCGAACGAGAACATGCTCGGTGGCCGCGGCCAGGGCCACATGCTCGGCCAGTACCGCCTCGGGCCGGCGCGCCTCGCCCACTGCATGCGCTGGATCGCCCAGGCCGAGACGGCGCTCGACATGATGGTGGACCGATCGCTCAACCGGTACTCCCACGGCTCCATGCTCGCCGAGAAGCAGGGCATCCAGTGGATGATCGCGGACTCCACCATGGAGCTGTACCAGGCCAAGCTCATGGTCCTGCACGCCGCGTACCGCATCGACAACAAGCTCGACTTCAAGTCCGAGGTGTCGATGGCCAAGCACTTCGTGGCCAACATGTTGAACCGGGTGATCGACCGGGCCATCCAGGTGCACGGCGCCCTCGGCTACTCCACCGACACGCCGCTCGCCCACATGTACCAGCACGCCCGCTGGGCCCGCTTCGCCGATGGCGCCGACGAGATCCACCAGATGCGGATCGCGCAGCGGACCATCGCCGCCTACCGCGACACCGGCAGCACCCGCGAGGCCACCGGCGACCTGCCGATCTGAGCCGGCGGGGGGCCGCTACGGCAGCGGCGACATCCGGCTGAAGTCGTAGGACTCGTAGGGGAAGTCGTCTTCGGTGACCGGGTACTTGTTCAGCACCCGGTAGTCGATGAGGAGCCGAGCCAGGAGCTGCTCGGGCGTGGTGCCCTTGCCCAGGTCCAAGATGGCGGCGTAGCGGCCGAGCTTGGACGGGGCCGCACCGAACACCTTCTGGTACAGGGCGTCCACCACGCGCCCCCGGTAGGAGGCAGATTGCTGGACCTCGAGCGTCACCGACGCCCGGGTGCGCCGGCCCGAGGCGAGCTGGGGCCCCCAGCGATCGACCTCGGCGTCGGTGGCGCCCCGACCGAGCGTGGCGTGGACGATGCCGTCGACCTGGTCCGAGACCCCGCCCTGCCACACGGCGGCGAACTCGTTGGAGGCGACGAGCCGCCGGTCGAAGGCGTCGTAGGGCAGGCCCTTGGCCAGCTTCGGCACCCAGTAGGCCACGTCGGTGGCCGAGGCCGGCCGCTCGAGGATCCGCTGGTAGGCCTCGCGCACCCGCAGGCGCCGGTACTCGTTGGAGTTGATCCAGCCGGACGGCACCTTCAGCAGCTCGTTGCGCCCGGAGTTGAAGAGGAGGTCGTTGAACCGGGCGCCCCAGTACGCCTGGTCGGCAGGCGTGGCCGGCCGCTCCAGCACCACCGGCAGCTCGCCGGCCACGTAGCGCTCGCCGATGCTCGGGCCCTTCTGGACGATGACGGTGTCCGACGAGGAGCGGTCGAGCGTGTCGGGGTCCGGCGTCGGCGACGCGGTCGCCACCGGCACGGTGAACACGCCCGACGCCTGGGGCACGAACGTGACGTCGACCGACGTCGAGGTGCCCGAGGCCAGGTCGCCCACCTTGCAGATCACCGAGGCGCTGCCGCGCGAGGGCGTGCAGCCGTCGCTCGCGGACGTGTAGTCGAGCGGGTAGTCGTAGGACATGGCCACCAGCACGTCGGTGGCCGTGTCCGGCCCGTCGTTGGTGGCCGTGAGGGTGAACGTGAGCTCCTGGCCCGACATCGGGGCCGATGGACCGTGGGACACCGCCACCGAGAGGTCGGCCGAGGGGTCCACCGCCCCGGCCGCCGCGGGCGCGAGCAAGCTGGCTCCCACCAGCGCTGCCGCCCCGGCTGCGATGCGTCGTGCCGTCGTGCCTGCCATGTGCCACCCCTCGCCTGTGGTCGAACCGCCGTCACGACGACCCTACGGCACCGGCGGCACCGTTGCTCGGCGGCCCCCTCAGGTGTTCCCGTCAGGCGCTCCGGTCAGGCGCTGCCGCGCAGGCCGACGGCCAGCTCGAGCTCCACCAGCGAGGACTCGAGGTGGGTGAGCAGCCGCTGGAGGTGCGGCACACGGCGGCGGCACCCGGTGAGGCCGATCTCCAGGTTGTCGACGTAGCTCGTGAGGGTGATGTTCAGCGCTTGGCCGTGGTACGGGATCGACACCGGGTAGATGCCCTGGAGCCGGGCACCGTTGAGGAACAGCTCGTGGCGCGGCCCGGGCACGTTGGAGATCACCACGTTGAACGGGGGCCGGAAGCCCTCCCCGCCGCCCAGCAGCGACACGAGCGGCGCCGGGGCGAGGGTGAGCGCGCTGACGGCCAGCTGCTGCACCGGGGTGAGGCTGCGCATCGCGTCCTTGGCGATGGCCATCGACTGCTTGATCCGGTCCAGGCGCCAGCTGGGCTCCTCGGTGTCGGTGGCGAGGGACGTGATCACGGCGCCGACGGCGTTGCCCCCGGCGCTGTCGTCGGTGCGCAGCGAGACCGGCACCATGGCCGTCAGCGCCTCGTCGGGCAGGGCGCCCTGCTCGTCGAGGTAGCGCCGCAGGGCGCCGGCGCACATGGCGAGCACGATGTCGTTGAGGGTGGCGTCCGATGCCTTGGCCACCGCCTTCACGCGCGAGAGGCTCCACGTGTCCGCGGCGACGCGCCGGGCCCCGGTGATGTGCACGTTGAGCATGGTCGGCGGCGCCTTGAACGGGAAGGCCGCCAACTCCTCGTCCATGGCCCGCCGCACGGATCGCAGCACCGCTGGCGTGAGGCCGACGACCTCCAGGGCACCCTTGGCCGTGTCCACCAGGAGGTCGCCGGGGCTGGCCATGGCCTGGCCGGCGCCCCTCGCCTTGCGGGGCCGCGCCGCCCACGCCGGCGGGACCTGGGCGGTGGGGTCTGGCGAGAGCCAGCGCTCGAGCAGCCGCAGCGCCGACACCCCGTCGACCATCGCGTGGTGGACCTTGGTGTAGGCGGCGAAGCGGTTCCCCTCGAGCCCCTCGACCAGGTGGAACTCCCACAGCGGTCGCTGGCGGTCCAGCAGCGAGCCGTGCCAGCGGGAGCCGACGGCCAGCAGCTCGCGGACCCGGTGGGGCTCGGGCAGCGCAGAGTGGCGCACGTGGTACTCGATGTCGAGCTCCGTGTCCTCCTCCCACGCCCAGGCCAGGCCGGTGCGCAGCGACCGGTACGGGCGCTGGCGGAAGAGCGGCGCGATGTCCTCGTGGGCCACCATCGCCTGGTGCTGCTCGCGCAACCAGCCGGGCGGCGCGTCGGGCGGCAGCTCGAACACCTGGAGCCCGCCCACGTGCATGGGGGTGGAGCGGGACTCGGTGAGCAGGAACGGGAGGTCCGGCGCGGCGACGAGGCGCATCGCCGGATCGTAGGTGGTCAGCCCCGAGCAGCCAGGTAGGCGCGCCAGCTCCCGTGCTCGGTGATGTCGGTGGCGTCGGCCAGGCCGATCGGCTCGCAGATGAACCCCTGGACCCAGCGCCCGTCGGCGAGCTCCACCGACCCGAGCCCGAGGGGCGGGGCGATCGCCGCGAGCAGGTGGCCGATGCCGGCGGCGCCGAGCTCCCACACCTCGACCTCGATGGCCCGGCCACCGTCCGCGACCCGCTCCAGGCCGGGCCGGGCCGGCGGCCCACCCGCGAGCCGGTGCAGGCGGTAGTCCGCCGACGTGGTGGTCGTGGCCACCAGCTCGGCACCGAGCGCGACGAGCTGCCCGTTGAGCGGCTGGCCGCGCAGGTGCGCGCCGACCACCGCCAGGTGGGTGCGTCCGTGGCCGGCCTCCACGCCCGGCCGCAGCACCTCACCGTCCAGCGAAGCGGCCACGGCGGCCACGGCGCCCAG
>JAXLRJ010000006.1:0-138498 GCA_046331115.1 Acidimicrobiales bacterium | reverse complement strand
TCGTTTCCAAGGTCAGGAGCCTCCAACGAACCCAGGGCGATTCAAACCGCTGGATCTCACCGGGGGTCGGTGACTCGGCATCGGCGTAGAGGTGGACGGTGCGCGAGCGCTGGGTGGTCACCACGGCGACCAGGAGCGCCCGGCCTTCGAACCTTGCCACCAGGGCCTCCTCCAGGTCGTGGAGGCGGTCGAGCAGGTCGCCTCCGCCATCGAGGCCATCGGGGAGCGGCACGTCGATCCGCACGAGCGCATCGAGCAGCGGGTGGTCGATGGGCTTCAGGGGTCGCAGTGCCCTGACCAGGATCTGATCGCCGCCGGGCGTGGTGCCCTGCAGCAGCGACCAGGTGTCCTCGCGGTGCTCGGCGGCGAGGGCGTCGATCGCCTGGCGAAGGCCGTCGACGTCCACCGGGGACGTTGGCTCGTCCGGGCTCGGCAGGATCTGGCCGACCCAACGCTCGACACCGTCCTCGCCGAGCGCCCAGTCGAGGCTGAGGAACGAGACCGTGTGGCAGGCGTCCTCGTCGAGGTCCGCGAACGCGGGGTGGTGCACGACCACGTCGATGAGCCGCCGGTCAGGGTCGAGGTCGGCGCCGAAGCGGACCTGGTCGAGCGGGAGCTCGTGGGGGCCCAAGCGCAGGACGGGCGCCTCCGGGCCGACGTGCCGAGGACGGGTCGAGGCGTACTCCCAGGTGGCATCGGCTGGTGGCCCGGCGAGCCGCCACCGTTCGGCGGTCGCCCGCTGCGCCGGCTTGCCCGCGCAGGTCACGGTGAGGACGTGGCGGGCCTGCGTCCCCGGCCCGAGCTCCCATTCGAGCTCCGGGTCGATGGCGTGGACGGCACCGCTGATCTCCTCGGCCATCGCCGGCAGGGTGTGGTCCGCGATCGCCGCGTCGACCCGGTGGCGCGCCTCGTCCCACCACGCCCAGAAGCCCTCGATCGATCCCGCCGTGCCCACAGCCGCCCATGCTGCCACCCCGCCCGGCGGCCCGCCGCGTCGTTTGACCCGATCCGACGAGTCACCTGCCACGGGCTCTTGGCTGGGGCGGCAAAGGAACGCAGAATCGCGAGGACACGGGTCGATGCCTACTCGGTGGGGTGTTCGAGCCGGTGGGATCGGGTTGCCACGGGTCACTGGTTGTCTAGCGGGAACTCCTGGATTCGGTCCCGCCAGGAGATCTCCCCGGCTTCGTCTGCTGCCGTCCTCAGGACCCGGACCCCGACCACTGAGCCGCTGTCGTTCGAAAATCCGTAGCCCCACGGGAGGAGGACGTCATCGGCCAGGTGCTGCTCGACTTGGAGGGTTGCAGAATCCAGGATGAAGAGGGCTCCGTTGATCGTTCCGGCCAGCAGCCGTCGACCATCGCGGCTCACTGCGAGGAATCGGCCAGTTCCCGGTTGAGCCATCGAACTGGTCTCTTCAAGCGAGCGATCGAACGAGCGGACGATGCCGTCTGCGCCGTACGTGATCACACGGATCCGGTCGCCTTGGCGAATTGCTACGACCCCGATGGGGGAGAGCGAGGGGCCAGCCTCGGCGTCTGCCACGATCGATCCGTCGGCTGGGTTGATTGCAAGGACCCGGCCTGTATTCGTCGTGACGTAGGTGCGCCCGCCGGCGTTCGCAACTCCCCAGATCGCCTCGTGCCGGGCAAGTCCCTTGACTGGTTTGGTCGTGGCCTTGTCGACCTCTGCGAGGTCCTTGACCTGGGTGAGGTCGTGACCGGCTGCGATGACGATGCCTGCTCCCGCTCGGGTGAGCGCCGTAGGTGCAGTAGGGAGGTCAAGGGTTGCCTTGACGCCCGACCGGCCGACCACAGTGATGCCCTGTTCGGTCCCGAGCGCTCCGAGGTCACCGACCTGGACGGCCAAGCCAAGCGAAAGTTGCGGTGAGCTCGCCAGCGAGCCGATCCTCGTCCGATGGTGCTGCTCGTCCCGCCACCAAAGCTCGTCGTCCTTGGTGGCGACCACCTCGCCACCGGGGAGCGGCAGGGTCAGGACGGCCGCGTCCCAGGGTTCCTCAGTGGGCTGATCTCGAAGGGTGAACACGTCGACGATGCCGTCAGCTCTCGCCACGACGAGGTGTTCGCCGGACCGGTCAGACCCGAACGGGTACAGCCCAGTTCCATCGTTGTCGCGCTCGAGCCCGACGGGCAGTGGAGCGTCACTTGGCGCGGTTTCGGGAGGAGGTCGCAGCAGCACGGAGACCGCCGCGTCGCCGACGCATGCAGGACCAGGTGCTACCACGGAGGATGCGAGCGACGATGGGTTCTGGTACTCGTCGTGCTCGATGCCGCTGGGCGTGAGTGCCGCCCATGTGTTGCCGCGGTACGCGACCACGGATGAACCACAGGTCAAGAGGAGATCTGGCGCGAAGGTGGCATCGCGGTCGTCAGTCCCGAAGCCGTTCGCGACCCCCTGGAAGAGGGAGTGCTCGTCGACCACATCGAGCTTGCGATGCCCGGACGAGCGCGTGACCTTGAGCCGAGTGAGGTGCCCGTCGTCCTGGAGGATGGCCAACTCGTGGTCGCTTGCGGCGAGAGACATGGCGGTGACGTGTCCGGGAAGACGTCCCACGTCCTCCTGCCCGTCAGGTTCAAAGACGTTGGACATGCGATGAATCTGTCCGTCAGGTTCGGACCACCAAAGTGATCCGTCGGCTCCGATGGTGAAGGCGCTGAAGCCATTGATGAGGTGCTTCTGCTTGGCAGTGATCAGCGAGACGACCCAGAGGTCACTGCGGCTCGGCGTCGCAAACACCGCCCAGCTGCCATCGGGTGCAATCTTCGTCATCCAGGGTATTGCGCTTCCATCGAACAGGATCCGAGGCGAAGCCTCGCCAGTTCGGAGGTCGAGCCTTGCGAGCCCTTGGCCCAGTTGGTTGTCGCCAGTTCCAAGGATCACGAAGCGACCATCGTCGGTCATGTCCACCGTGTAGGGGGCACCGAGATGATGCCGGTAGCGCCTGAGGCCGGCCGCAGCGGTCGCGGCTGACCTTTGGGCTGCCAGGGCTTCCTGGGTGCGCGCTTGCGTCACTGCCTCGGCGGCGAGGTGCTCTTGGTCCAGGGTCGTCTCCGCTCGGCGAGCATCGGCTGCGAGCGCAAGTGATGCTTGTCGTGCTGCATCGCGCCGAGCCGACTCCCGCGCCGCGATCCCGGCCGATCGGGCGAGAAGCGCCATGGCAGTCAGGCTCACCACGGCAACGACAAGGATCGAGGCGAGTGCGCCGCGAACTGTGCGGCGCCGGCGGGCGGCCTGGGTGACCGTCGCTGCAAAGGAGGCAAGAGACTCTGTGACCGTGATGCCTGCGCTCGGTTGCACTTGCTCCACCAAGCGGACGTCCCGGACGAGCCGGGCGTTCGCCCTGCGTGATGGGGAATCGTCAGAGAGCGATGCCTGGAGCAAGCGGTCATGAGCCAAGACGACATCGAGGTCTTCGTCGAAGCGCTCCAGAAGTCCGCCTGGTCCGTCCAGGCCGGTAACCGGCCAGGTTGCGAGCGGTGCTCCGGTGTCGTCCCCGTGGTCGATCGGCTCCAACGGAACGACCGCCACCCGCTTGCCCCTCGCCAAAGCGTGGGCGTGCTCGTCACGGCAGTACGAGGAGGCGCGCCATTCCGGTCCGTCGAGCACCAAGAGAACGAGCGCATCGTCGATTGCACCCGAGATGACCGACCAGTGTGGCAGCCCGACGGGCACGCCGATGGAGGCCAGCGAGTGATCAGTCTCGCTCTGATCGTCCATCCAGACAGTGCGTCCTGCGGCCCGCAACTGCGCGGCGACTTCGAGCGCCTCGGCACGGCGGGAACTGGCGTAGGAGATGGCGATGTCGGTCATCGGTCAGCGAGCCCGTAGATCGTGGTTTCCGCTGGCGTGGCCCTTCGGGGCGCACGCCGACGAAGGAAGCTGTCGACCCTCGATGGCTCTACAAGACTGATCCGTGAGATCGCACCGTCCTTCCTGACGATGAGCGCACCCGACGATGGATCGTCGTCGAACGCAACATCGCTCACAGCTCGGTAATCGTTCCTCACCGTGAGCTGTGCCACTACCAGCCCCCGATGCAGGTCAAGGATCTGGGTCTTGGTGAACCCAATGATCGCGGCGCGCGTGCCGTCGTCGGAGATGCGGACAGCGATCGGATCGATGTCGTTGTCGGTCCTCAGGAGACGCCTTGTCCGGCGAGAATCCCCTACGAACACCGTCCCATCGGCGCCAACAAGGACGACGGTGCCATCGACACCGAGATGTCCGGACACGACGGTTCGTGATCCGCCGAGGAGACGCACCGGCCTTCGTCCGGCCTGGAACAGGGTCCCGTCCAAAGTGATCACGCGGACGGTTCCGTGGTCGTCGACATCAGTGCCTACCGGCTGCGCTGCCTGGCCGTAGGGCTCCTCAGTCCACCTGTCTCGGCGTTCACCGGAGCCTTCGGCATCGAGGAGGTACGAGGAGGTCTGGCCGGCAACGGCGATGTACCGGCCGTTCGGGCTGATCGCGGTCACCGATCGCTCCAATTCGACGGGCGGAAGGGGCAGATCCGGCCCGCTTCGCGACTCCACATCCCACCGCACTGTGGCGCTGGGGTAGAAGCGAACACCGATGGCGGGCTTCTCTGATGGTCGGATCGGTGAATCGATGCCGCCAACTGGGGCATGTCGGTCGACTGTCCCCGTCTTCCTGTCCACCAGCGCGACCGAGTACGCACCTGGAGCCGTCGCCGTCGCCTGTGCTTCGCCGCGACCCGCTGCAACCATCGGCCGAACCGACTCGCCGGTCCCGTACGCATTGACGAGGTCCTGCAAGATCGGAGCCGTTCCCTGACCGTCGACGTAGCCATCCGGCCTTGGTGCTGACCAATGGCGAAGCATCCCGTCACTCCCGATTGAGGTCCAGGTGCCGTCTGGGAGGACCGCCACGCCCAGACATGTCCCGCGGTGGGCGGGGGTGGTGTCGATGAGGATGCTCGCCCCGTCGGAGATCTGGCCGAGGCTTCCGTCGACCATGCAGGCGGCTGCTGGTGAACCGGGTGTGGCCGAAATCTCTCGAATCGCTGATCCGTACGGTGTGATCCGCTGGATCTTGTCTTGGTCGCCATCGGCGCGAGCGAATGCTTGAAGTGGGACCCTGAGGAGGGCGTCCGGCACCTGGACCGTGAGGTCCTCCTCGCCGAAGCTCGTCTCCAATTCCTGGAAGCCCTTGATCTCTGGCGCATCGTAGGTTCCGCGCACCTTGCCCTGAGGGGAGATGAGGGTGATGGCATCCCCATGACCCACTGCCAACCAACCCTGCTGCCGAGCGATGGCGATCTGATCAGCCCCAGGGACCCTGGCAAAGGGCGACACCTTCTGCGTCTTCGGATCGACGGAGTAGATCGTCGAATCGCCAACGAAGAACATCTTGCCGGGGGTCGGCCACTCAACATCCTGAACGTCGCCCTGGTGCAACACAACCGGCGCTGACTTGGATCGGAGATCGACGACCAGCAGCTTGTGAGCGGCCTCCAGGGCGAGGAACTGGCCGTCGGGAGAGACAGTCCAAGCGCCGATCTGTCGTCCGTGCGAAGTCGAGTAGTGGCCTGTCACCCGTCCTGTCCTGCTGTCGACGATGTCGACCCGGCCACCACCGAACGCCATCACGGCAACGAGGTCTGAGCTTGTGGGGACGAGGGCGAGGGGGCGCCTCGGCAGCTTGTGCGACGTGTGCGCCCAGAGCTGTCCCACGAGGGTTGCGGCCCGGGCTTTCACCGGAAGCGATGCATCCGCGTCGACAGCGGCTGATGCGAGGATCCAAGGCAGGTCAGGGTCAAATTGAGACTGATCGGCTGCGCTCCTGAGCAGACGATCAGCGCGGGCGCTGTCGGCCGCTGACTGAGCCCGACGGGCTTGGCCTCGAGCCGTTCGAGATTGGCGAAGAGCGACGACCGACGTCGACGTCAGGAGCAGGACCGCCGCGGCGATGACGACCGACGCTGCAACGCGCTGGCGACGATGACGCCGACGGCTGTGCGCTGTGAGGTCTGCAACCGCCTTGCGGTCGTCCGGGTCCACCGATGCGATCGGACGGAGGAGCAGAGCGCCAACAGCGTCGGCCCTGGTCGGGGATAGGGCTGTGCTGCGCGGCCGCCCAGAGCGAATCCATGTGCGGGCCTGGTCGGCCACCCTGTTCCATGCAGCAAGGTCGGACGCACCGGTGTGCGCGACGATTGCGATGCGCTCGGCGGTCCGCTCGATTCCGAGCTGTTCGAGGCGGAGGTGCGACAGGTCGGGAAGCACGCCCGAGGTCCCGGGTCCGGCTGACACGGGAAGGAGCTCCACGTCTGGGTCGGCTGCGAGCTCCTCGACCGACGAGATGAACTGCTCATCGCCAGCCGCGAGTTCGGAGATGAGAACCACTACACGCGAAGGCTCACCCCCCTCGACCCTGATGGCAGCTACTGGTGGTTCAAGAGAGCAATCATGGGCTCTCAGGACCTCGTCGAGACTTGCCGCCAGCCCCCGATCCGCCTCAACACCGAGGGCCGGGAGCGAGATCATTCGCCGCAGCCTTCCGCGTCGTATGGGCCGGTGAGTTGCAGGTATGACTCGAGGCGTCCGTCGGGAGGAGGCCCGGTTAGACCGCCGCTGATGGACGTTCCGTCGGCCTCGATCGTCCAGTCGTAGTAGTCGGACTCATCACCGGGACTGGGATTGGGACCGCTCCACTTCACGCTTGGCTCAAGCCGTTCGAGCTCTGAGAAGAGATCGCCTTCACCGATCGGCCCGGACCGGTGTGACACATCATCGAGGGAAACGGTCACCCAGCCGAGCCGCCCCTTGGCGTCGAACCCAACCGAGACGGAGGGATCTTCCCAGCCCCGCATCGATCGCGGAGGCAATCCGCACTCGACGCCGACATCGTCGAACTTGTAGGTCGGAGGTCCGAGCAGCTTCGTCAGCAGAGCGGTCACCTCGTCACGGTCGTCGCCCCAGCGGAGGCCGCTCAGCCCGCTGCGGCTCCATGTCATGTCGTGAAGTGATGTTGGGGCGGGCTCTGGGGAGGCGTCCTGCCCGTCGTCATCACTTGGGGCCTTCTCGTCGGTGGTCCGCGTGGACCTGGTGCCCTGGGAGGTGGCGCTCTTCCCGGGCCTCGCGCCCCCGCAGGACACGAGCGTGAGGATCCCAAGGACAATCAGCGCTGATGCGCACCGTTGCGCGACGCGCTTCGTTCTATTGCTCCGCCTCATCGCCACCCTCCTGCTCGCACTCTAGCTGGACGGTCCGGGTCGGGTTCCTGGAACGCGCTCCTCAGCCAGGACGGATGGGTGCCGCGCGTGGGTCAGCTGGCCGAGGCTCGTAGGTGGTCGGCGACGGTGCGATGGGCTCGCGCCACCTCGTCGGCCAGGTCGAGGCCCGGGACGTCCCATGCTTCGAGGGCGCCGCTCCCGAGCTGCTTCGACCGGACCTCGTAGAAGTTGGCCGTGGACTCGAGCCGTGCGATCGCTTCATCAGGCGCCCACCGCTGCTGCCAGGTGGCGAGCTCCTGCGCCCCGGTGCCGGTGCCCGGGTCGAGGTCGCCCAGCTCGATGAGCCGGCGGTAGCCATCGA
This sequence comes from Acidimicrobiales bacterium, assembly GCA_046331115.1. Lineage (GTDB taxonomy): Bacteria > Actinomycetota > Acidimicrobiia > Acidimicrobiales > Iamiaceae > Aquihabitans. Next base: position 130,918 of record JAXLRJ010000006.1, on the reverse strand, counting down.
GGGCCTTGTGCTCGCCGGCAGCCCACCGGGCCCAAGCCGCGGGCAACCCCATCAGCGAACCGGTGATGTTCGGCGCGGCCTCGACCGCCCGTGGCAGCAGGCCGACGACGTCGCCCGCCGGGCCGAGGACCTCCGCACTGCCGTCCCTGGCGGACCATCGGAGCGCGCCGAGCACGCTCGCCACGGTTGCGCCCCGGAGGAGGCGCCCACGAGCCTCGGACGAGATCGGGAGGCTGCTGGCCGATGATGCCGCGCGGCGACCACCCCAGAACGAGGTTGCCGGACCGTGGAGCCGGGCCCGGATCGGTGCGAAGACGTCCGGGAAGGCGCTAGGGGCGAGGCGCTGGGCCCGCGTCAGGACCTCGAGGTCCCTCCCCCCAATGGTGCCGCGGGGCGCGTAGATCGGCACGCAGTGGACGTCCGATGCCCGGCACTCCTCTGCGACGATCGACGCTGCGGGGTGCCCAGTGACGAAGGGGCAATCGACGTAGACGGTGCTCGTCTCGTACGAGCTCACCCCGTGGAGCAGGAAGCAAGCTGACCGGTCGATCCGAGCGAGGGGTCGGGCGCGATCGAGGGCATCTCGGATGGCGCGGCGGAACGCCTCCAACGCGAGCGCTGCCTCATGTGGTGGCCCGGAGAAGCGGTCCTGCCAGGAGAGGCTCGGGCCGATGGCGGGCAACGCGACCTCGTCCACCCATCGCTGGGCGACCTCGCGGACGCGATGGGGTGACAGCGCTGCCAGGCCCGGTGCGCCTCCGTCCCCTCCTGCGCATGCAGGCCTCCAGACGAACGCCTCTTCCGTTGCCATCGCACGGTCCAGCACGGCTGCGATGGCCCCCGGGTGCGCAGCTGACGCCTGGTCGGCCCAGGGTCGGGTGGTCGTCGACCCCGCGATGGTCTCGTAGACCTGCGCGAACCAGTCGGTCCCGCCCAGGACGATCGTGGTCGGATCGGCGGCAGCCGTGACGCGCCCTGGCACCCTGGAAGCATCCTCATCTGGGGTGGCCGACAGCGTGCCAGCCAACGGGACGAGGAGCATGTCGTGGCACTCGCGGAGGACCGCCGCCACGATGCCGTGGGCGTCGGCCCTTGCGTGCATCTCGACGATGGCTCCTGCCTCGCGCACGAGCTGTTGGGTCGCCTGGGCGGACTTCGTCAACCGGCCCAGCCATCGTCGGGCGCCGAGGTCCCCCGACTTGGAATCTGCGATCTTGGCCGCCGCATCCCGCGAGTGCCATGAGCGTTCCACGGCCTCGAGCAGCGCCCGCTCCGCTGCTGCGACCGTCCTGGCGGCGCCCTCCCACCCCTGCGCGGCGCACTCGTCGGCCGTTGCTGCTCGGACCTTGGCCGGGAGGTTCGCAGCCCAGGCTTGGATCGAGGCTCGGGTGCGGTCGCTGGCGGCCCAGCGGATCGCCGGCCCTTCGGCCTCGACGGCGTGTGCGACGCGAGCGGGCCAATCGCGCGATGGGCTGTCGTGCCACCGGAGCCGATCGACGACCTGCGCAACGGTCGATGCGGCCGCGTCCCTCGCAATCGAACGAAGCTCGCCGTGGATGGGCAGCCCCAGCGTGCCCTCGCCGTCGGGGACGAGCAGATCGCTCGCAGCAAGGAACCGCTCGACGTCCTCGGCGGTCGGCTCGTCTGCGTCGGAGCCATCCGTGCGCGGGTGCAGCGCAAGGGTGGCCTCCTCGACCAACCGATCGATGCAGTAGGTGCGCAGCTCGTCGTGGCCGAGCGAGATGCGGGCGGCACCCAAGGACGAGAACGAGCCCTGCGAGGTGCCCAGAGCGATCGTCGTCGGGTCCACCGTCTGCGGTGGCTCGGCCAGCAACCCTTGCTCGAGCGCGTCGTGTGCTGTCTGGCGGCCGAGGACCTGGGCGATGATGCCGCCGGTGGTGAGCAGCAGCTCCTCCCTCGTGAACATGCTGGAACCTGAGTCGCCGGTGATGAGGTAGGTCTGGTCGAGGATGGGGGCGGGTCGCTGGGGCGGCACGAGGGCTGCCGCCGCGAGCGCGAGGTGGTCTGCCTCGTTCCTCGGGTCCTGACCAGCGACGAGCTCGCAGAGCGCCGCCAGGGTGTTGCCCTCGAGGCCGGGCGCTGCCTGGATCTGCAGGCCGGCCCGGTGCACCTGGCTGGTGAAGAGGAGCCCCCGCACGTCGACCGGGAACCTGGCGGTGCTGCGGAGCAGCCGCGCCACGTCCTGGAAGCACGCCGAGCCCAGTCCTCCGGCGATCGACGACACCACGTAGGCGTCGACCCGTCCGACGGCGCCCGGCATGAGGAGGCCCAGCAACGCGGCGACCTGCGACAGCTCGGTCGACGCCTGCAACGACGTCGCCTCTCGCCACGCGCGCTCGAGGGCGGCGACGATCTCGTGCGCCTGTGAGAGCACGAGGACCCGTCCAACGTCGCGCCGCTGGCCCGAACCGAGCGCCGGCATCGACCCGGGGTCGTGCTCGGGCAGCCATCCGGCGAGTGAGCGACCGGCCTCCACGGCGCCGTTGGTGCGGTCGATGACCACTCGCAGGTGGTCGTCGAACCGGGTCCGACCGGGTGCCACCTCGATGCGCTGCACCGCGTGGCGGCGCACCGGTGCAACGTCACCATCGTCGTCGTGGTTGGGGCTATCGATGGTCAGGAACTGCCAGGCGCGTGGGATCCCCTGGCGCCAGCCCGCTCGGGCGAGGCGTGCCGCGAGTGCGTCGTGGGCGGCCTCGACCGCCTGGTGGCCCGATCCACCACATCCCACGATCAACGTCGGCTTCGCCACGGTCCCTTCCTAGGCCCGATCCCGGGGGACCAGCCGAGACTGAGGTGCCTCCGCGAGCTGGAGGGCGCCAAGCGCATCGAGCACTGCGGTGACGTCGGTGTCCGGTCGAGGACCGAAGCGGGCGCCGAGTGCGAAGCCGAGGTCCCACCAGCCCGGCTCATCCGGCGCGTTCGCGATCCGATCCTCGGCGGCGCGCCATCCCTCGGCGAAGGCGGTGCGGCTGCCGCCGGCGTTGGCGGCCGCGTCGGGCAGGGCAACACCAGACGTGATCAGGAGCGCAGCGCCCTCCTCCAGCGTCAGGCCCATCGGTGCCGCCCCAAGCGGATCGGCTGACGCCTCCGGCTTCGCCGCTGCCCGCGCGTTGCTGGCTCGCTCGGGGACCGTGGCAGGGTCGGGTGGGCCATCTGCCGCTGCCAGCTCCGGGACGGGGTGCTGGTCCACCACGCGGTCGGCAGAAGGTTCACCTCGGAGGATCTCCCGGAGCTCGCCGACCAGGCGGGGCAGCCAGAGCTCCTGCGCTCCACGGCCATCGAGGCCCTGGCTGCGCGACAGGAGCAAGAGCCAGCCGCTGGTGATGCGGGTGTCATCGATCTGCAGGCGGACGATGGGGATGTCCGTGCTCCACGCGATGTTCACCTCGTCCTTGCATGGCTTCGACCGCAGCGAGTGCGCCGAGTGGACGAGGAGCAGGGCACCGGCGGCCGCGATTGCCTCGGCGAGGGCATCGGTGTAGTCCTGGCCCAAGGCGATGTCTCGGCTCGCGAGCCAGCACGGGATCCCCTCCCGTTCGAGCGCGCCGACGAGGCGGATCACCCGCTCGAGGTCGTGGCTGGAATGGCTGATGAACACCCGCCCCACCGGCGAGACGGTAGTGGCTCTGGGGGGTCCCATCTTCCGGGAAGCGCCCCGGCTGACCTGGGCGCGTCCATGCCACGTGGACCGGCGGTCGCCACATGGAGCGGCGATGCTCGCGCTGCCTCAGCGGGCCCGGCGGCTCGATCGACAGACGGGGGTGGTCGAGGCTCGGGCAGCGACCTCTTCGGCGGCCTCGAGCCACGGGGCGTTGCGTGGGTGGGCCCGGTCGATCACGCCGGCGTCGGCGAGGGCGAGCACCACGAGGGCGCGGGTGCGGGGGTCTGGTCGACGGTTGGCCAGGCCGGTGAACTGGTGGATGGCTCGCTCCGCGCCGACCTCGATGGCGAAGGCCAGGGCACCGCTTCGCTCGACGCCGATGATGCTGCTGCGCCCGGCCGCGACCGCAGGGCCGAACTCTCCGAGGCAGTTCGCCAGCAGGCGGCCCCAGCGCAGCAGGTCTGCGGCGGTGCGGGGCAGCACGAGCGTCAGGTCCTCGACGCGCTGGCCGTCGACCGCGGCGACTGCGGGAGGTGCGCTGAGCAGGGTGGCGCCGATGACCGGGCGGAGGTCCCGAGGCGGGGCGTAGACCAGGTCCACGGCGGCGAGCCGCTCGGCGGGGGTGGGGTCCCGCGGGATCTGGTCGGCGAACCGTGCCGCCGCCGGCACCGCAGGGCGACGAGGAGCAGGCGGAGGCGGCGGGGGCGGCGGTGGGGGCGCCGTGGCGATGCGGGCGCGCAGCAGGTCGTGCACCTGGTGGAGCCGGTTCGGCAGCGTGGCCGGCCCGTGCCCGCGGAGCTGCCGCTGGTACGAGGCGCTGGCGAGGATGAGGCGCACCCCGGCCTCGTCGGCAGCGGCATCGGTCAGGCACCGCTCGGCGCGGGCGGGGCCCCAAGTGGCGACGGCGGCCCGGGCGAGGTCCAGCGTGGACGGGTCCGGGAGGTCACCGGCGGGGTGGACCGCCCGCTCGGCGGCGAGCACCCGGGCGAGGCGATCGGGCTCCAGCACATCCCGGCCGATCAGGGCGAGCGCCAGGCTGCCGAGCCCGACGTGGCCCGAGCCGTCCGGAGCGATCGCGGCGACCAGCGAGCGCACGACCGGCCGCGTCGCCCGCTCGGCGAACGCTGCGGTGGCACCGTGCCGCACGGTGGGCCCCTCCAGGATCGGCGCCGCCCACCGCGGCACCTCCTCCAGCGGGTGGGCGCCGGCGTCGTAGGCCGAGCCCAGGAGCGGGAACGCGGCACCGCCCACCGAGGCGAGGAGCGCCTCCTCCGGGCGAGGGCACCGCGACCCGAACCGTTCGTGGGCCTCGACCAGGGCGGCCCGCGCCGATTGGGCGACGGCGTCCCACGGCTGGCCGCACGCCGTCGCCGCGCCCTGCAGGGTGGTGACCACCGCCGCGGGCTGGACGCTGACGTCCACCACCCGATCAAGCGGGTGCATGACCAGGCCGACGCGGAGCCGACCCGCCTCGTGCAGGAGCGCGGCCACGGGCCGCCCGCCCACGTGGATGTGGACCGGGTCGCCGAAGCTGCGCGCTCGAGGAAGGATCGATGTCGCCGGCATCGGTGGTCACTCAAGCACGGTCGCCGTCGACGAACAAGCGTTCTGTCGGTCGTACGTCAGGCGCTCTCGCCGGCCAGCGCGACCTCGCGGAAGCCGGTGCAGTCGCCGGGGCCGTAGTCGAGCGGGCTGGGGATCTCGCCGTTGCCAGCGCACATGATCTCGCGCGGGTCGATCACGTGGTGGAGGTTCATCACGTGGCCGAGCTCGTGGAGCAGGACCATGCCGTGGGAGAAGCCGCCCACGAACCCGGGATCGGCCTTCATGTCGGCGTTCAGGAGGACCAGGCCACCCGAGAGGGTGCGTCGACCCGTCGCCGAGGCGCGCTGGACGATGCTGGGGCCGCCCCAGCCGACAGCGGTGCCCTGGTAGTCCGGCTGGTGCACGGCCTGCCACCGCTGGAACTCCTCGTCGAAGGCCCAGGCGATCTCGATGTGGTCGGGGTGCCCGGGCGGGAGCCCCTCGAACGTCCCGGCGAACGTGAACGAGTGGCCGGTGCGGTTCGCCACGCACTGCAGGGCGCGCAGGGCGAGGCTGACGCCGGCCGGAGGGGAGCAGTCCGTGCGCAGCCGGAACTCGAGGGGTGCGTTGCGGGGATGGCTGAGCGGTTCGCCGTCCTCCTCGATCAGGAACCGGTACGGCCCCCGGCCGTCGACCTTGGGCGCGTACGGGTCCGGCGCGATGAGGTGCCCGATCGCGGGCAGCTCGCTCGGGTCCACCGTCCAGCCGTCGCGGATCTCGCCGGTGGTGACGACCTCGCCGAGGTCCTCGTCCGGCGGGGGCAGCCAGAGGGTCCTCGCCCGATCCAGGTCGATCACCGCCGCCGAGGCGTCGGTCGAGAAGATCGGGACCTCGGTCGCCGGGATGGCGCCGACGACCTCGACGGCCCACGAGGAGAAGACCAGGGCCGGGAACTCGACGGAGGTGCCCTCGATGAGCTCCTCGGTGGTCGGCAGGTCCGGGAGCTCGATCTCCTCGTCGGGGATCGTCGCCTGCAGCGGGCCGTCGTCGGAGGCCACGCGCTCGGGCACCCGGTCGAAGGGGATGAAGTCACGGTTGAAGTTGCTCGGCTCGCCGACGGTCGACTCGCGGAGGAACGTGGAGGGGTCCCGATCCTTCGCCAACGGCGTGAACAGCCGATCGACCACCGGGCGAGGCGTCGCGGCCGGGTCGTCCAGGTAGCCCGAGCCGGAGCGGATCGAGTGGTGGATGGTCCGCAGGACCTCGAGCTCGCGCCGCCGTCGGGCGCGCCCGGTGAGGATCGCGTCCTTCAGCGCCCGGCGAGGGCCGATCTCGTCGGTCGTGGCCCGGTCGAGGTCCGGCTCGAAGGCGCCACCGCGGGTGCGGATCTTGTGCTCCTCGACCGCGTAGGTCCGGGCCGACTCGAAGGTGATCGACAGCCAGCCGGGGGTGATCAGCTGGGACGCCACCGCCGAGACCACGCCATCGAGGCGCGGCGCGGTGGTGTAGCCCTCGGCCACCTGGTGGGACACCGGCAGGCCCAGCTCCGGGTGGCGGACCCGCCGCACCTTCGGCGGCTGCGGCTGGCGGAACGGGTTGAAGCAGAGGGTGGAGATGATGTCCGCCCAGTCCTTGAAGGCGGCGCAGAGGTATCGGAACCGCCGCTGCTGGAGCTGGTCGAAGGCGATGGCCTCCTCGAGCACCTGGACGCGCCCCTTGCGCAACCAGAACATCTTGTGGTCCGCCAGGAACCACCCGTAGACGCAGCGCCAGAGCGATCGGATGAACCCGACGAGGACCACGACCACCACGACGGTCCAGGCCACTGCGAGCACCAGGCCGGTGAGGGCCAGCGCCCCGATCGCCCACCAGCCACCGGCGGCCAGGCCGGCGAGCACGATGACGCTCAGGATGAAGCGGAGCAGGGCCCGACGCTTGCTGCGACGTCCCTCCTCGGCGATCTTCTGCTCGTGCTCGCCCTCGGGGTCCAGCGCATCCGCGAGCTCCTCCCGGAGCTTCGCGAGGTGGGCATCGATCTCTTCGCGCTGCTGGGTCAGGTGCTCGCCGAGCACCCACAGCAGGGACCGGCGTGCCCGCTCCCTGGCCGCATCGAACAGCACCTTGGCCTTGACGATGTCGAGCTCGCGCTCGCTCGGATCCTCGACCTCCTCGTCGGGGATCAGCTCCTCGAACACCCGCTCCCACGCGTTGGCCCAGTCGACGTCGACGACGCGGTTCGTCGGCCCGGGCGCGGTGGGCAGGACCTCCAGGAACCGAGGCGGCTCCCACATCGGGATGCCAGGCGGCGGCACGACCCAAGTGCGGTCGCCGAGCACGTAGCGCTGGTTGCCCTCGCCGAGCATCCGCTGCAGGCGCGGCGGCGGCACGTCGCCGCCGTCGACGAAGCCGAACGAGATGGACCGGACCTCGTTCCAGAGCGCCGGCTCTGGGCGGAGGAACTGCCAGATGCGCTCCTTCTTCTCCGGGGTGTCGGCCGCATCTGGATCGAGCGGTTCCTCGTCCTCGTCGGTGCCGAAGAGCTGCACCTTGATGTCCGAGTCGGCGTCGAGCGAGAGCGCCGCGTTCACCACGGCGTCGGCCTTGTTGCGGATGTCCCGCACCCGCTCGTCCACGATGCCCTTCACGATCTCGGGCAGTCGGTGGGTGAGCCACGCCCAGAGGATCCGGAAGAACTCCCGCAGGCTCACCTTGCGCTGGGGCGGGCGGTAGCCCACATCGGCGAAGGCCTCGCGGGTCAGCTTGTGCCGCGCGATCAGCTCGTCCTTGGCCAGGCGGACGGCCTGGTCCGGCTCGGGGAAGATCTCGAAGTCGACCTTGTCGCTGATCGGGATGCGGCTGCCGGTCCGGCCGACGCGGCCGAGGATCCGAACGGGCAGCTCGGGTGCGATCAGGGCCCGGGACCGGCTGCGCAGGACCGTCCACTCGTCCTGGCGGTAGGCAGGGACCTCGGGGTCCCACGTGGCGCCGGCCCATCCGCCGAGCATCGTGAGCAGCGACGCGGCGACGTGGGCCACGTAGCCCTCGTCCGGGGTCACGGGGACGACCGCTTGCCGTGACGTCTCCTGGACCTCGGGTGCCACCATCACGTTGCGCCACCCGTCCGGGTTGGCCGCCACGTGGGGGCCGAACGAGTGGAGGTGCCGAGGCACCGAGGCGTGGGCGGCGGCCGGCACGACGACGTTGAGCACCTCGAGGAGCTGGTTGCGCTCGCCTTCCTGGCCCACCTTCGCTGCGAGCGCAGCGCGCAGGAAGGCATCGATGGTCGTGGCGGCGGCCAGCTCGGGGATCGTGCTCGGGTCCGCCTCAGCGAGCCCCGGGTCGCCACCGGAGGCGATGGCGTCGGCCGTGATCAGGTTGACCAGGAGGAACCGCTCGCAGTTCGCCGTCTCGACCCATTCTCGGAGCTCGCCGGTCCGATCGTCCTCGGCGCGCGGACCGAGCTCGAGGGCGGACATGTCTCCGCGGGCGAAGACGAGCGGCACGCCCACCAGGCTCTGCGCCACGAGGGTGCGGAGCAGGTCCAGGAGCGGACCGGCGGCGTCGGCCTCCGGGAGGACGACGATGCGCAGCGTGCGGTCAGCGGCCATCAGGAGCCTGGCAGCCGCTGCGGGCCGATCGGGCCCGATCCGCCGATGTGGTCGGCGACGGCGAGCATCTGCTCGGCCGCCTCCGCGATGAGCGGGGCCAGCTGGTAGGCGTAGGGCCACGGCTGCCAGGTGGTGGGGGCCTCGGGTCGCAGGTCGCGGAAGCCGACCAGCATCTCGAGGGCCTCCGTGACGTTGGCCGGCGGCTGGTCGCTGCTGAACGAGGCCAGACCGGGCGGGGTCGCCGAGGCGAGCACCGGGTTGGGGCTCGGGTAGCCGGAAGCCACGTGGTCGAGGTGGTCGGACGAGCCGAGCCTCACCAGGGCGTTCAGCGCATCGAACGGGCCACGCTGGCCGGACGCGGCCAGCATCTGGACGAACAGGGCGGACTCGAGCGCCATGCCGAGCCACGCCCAGCGGTCGTCGGGGTTGCCGAGCGGCGGCGACAGGAGCTGGTGGGTGGTGCCATCCACGGTGATCGTGCACGTGTTCTTCTTGGCGTCGACCTTGACGAGGTCGGCCAGCACGGCGGTGATCCAACCCCGGGTCACGGCGAGCCGAGACACGTGGGGGAGCGGGATGGCCTCCAGGAGGGGCCGGCTGCGCCGCATGCGCCAGAACTCGTCGGCCTGGCCCGGCTTGCGGGTCGAGGCCTTGAGGTCGTACGAGCGCACGATCGGGCCGGCGAGCGACGAGGCGCCTGACGGGCAGAACGGATCGAGCCAGGCGTAGATCTCGACGTCGCCCAGGTGCGCGGTGTCGTACTTGTCCTGGCGCACCTGCGGGTCCTGGACGTGCTTCTGGAGCTCGAGGTCGACAGCCGCCAGGGCATCGGGGCGCTCGGTGCGCGAGATCGGGATCGACGAGAACTCGAAGTTGTAGGTGGTCTGGTAGCTGAACTCGCTGGTGAGCCACGTCTGGTTCAGGTCCACGAACGGCTTCGCCGCGTCGAACGCATCCGTGAGCAACCGGGCGAAGGCCTTCGCCTTGGCCACCTGCTCGGTCGGGCTGCCCGTCGCCAGGTAGGTGGACAGCGACTCGGACATGTGGCGGCCGATCGCGCTGGCAGGATCGGCCCGCATCCACGCGAGGGCCCGCTCCTTCACGTCGCGCACCGTGAAGGCGAACGACGGGCGCAGCGGCGAGGCCGATCGAGCCCCGCTCATCCCGAGCTTGGCGAGGTCTGGCGTCCAGGCCTGGGCCCGGAGCCAGGCCCGCTGGGACTCCGGCAGCTTGGTCCGCTGGGTCTCGTCGCCGATCTCGCCGGCGAACGCTTGGATCGCGGCCTCGACCTCGGTCTTCACCGTCTCGTTCAGCAGCTTGACGTACAGCCCGGGGTAGGCCGTGATGGGGTCGATGAGCTTCTCGTTGACCGGCGGCAGGAGCGAAGCCGGGACCGCCTCCCCGGCCAGCAGGTTGAACGCCTGGCCCTTGTAGTCGGTCCGCACGGTCTCCAGCGCCTCACCGAGCGCCTTGAGCACCGGGCCGAAGAAGTTCGCCGCCATGTCCTCGAGGAGCCCCGCAGCCACCTCCCGCAGGTCCCGCTCGGCGAGCGCCGAGATCTGGACGCGGACCAGGTCACGGATGGCCGCGCGCACCGGGGCGGGGATGCCGCGGCGCATCTTGGTCTCCTTGACCGTCTTCTCGACCTGGCCGCCGGTCTCGAGCGCGTTGTTGATGTCCTCGGTGGCCTCGGCGCGCAGTTCCGCTGGCAGCGTCTTGGCCAGGTCGACCGTGGCTGCCTGGCGCACGACGGCGATCGTGACCTCCAGGCCCTGGGTGGCCACCCACCGGACGATGGTGTCGAGCACCCGGTCCTGGATCTGCTCGGCCCACGTCGCCGCCGACGACAGCAGGGCGGCCCGGATGGCGGGCAGGTCGGTCCGCTCGGCCGTCTTGTGCACGAACGTGTTGCCGGACCAGACCTTCTGGAACTGGGCGATCACCTGCTTGGGATCGGAGATCTTCTGCTCCACCAGCCCCTGCACGCCGCTGATCGCCTCCTCGATCCGCTCGTCGTCGCGAAGGGCGTCGATGACCTGGTTCGAGCTCCGCGACTGCTCGTCGAGCCCGCAGTCGTTGAGGAACTGCCGCACCAGGCCGCCCGACAACCCGTTGTCGCGCGCCACGATCTCCTTGATGGCGTCCTCGGGGGTCTTCTGCCCAGCCCGCACCTCGTCGTCGATGTGCATCGTGATGATCCGCTCGATGAGCATCCGGGTCATGCGCTCGGAGGCGTAGCGGCCGAAGCGGTCGCGGCCGAGGCTGACCCGAGCGAAGCCGATCGACGAGAGCGGCCGGTTGCCGATGGTCACGTCGGGCGCCTGCACCGCCGGGGCGGTGTTGGCCCGCTGGCTGCGGTCGGACCAGTTGGCCTGGAGGTGCTCGAAGAAGCTGTTCGCGGTGTCGGGGCTGGTGACCAGGTTGGCCAGGATGTTGGCCACGGTCTCGTACACGGCATCGCCGTTGGGCAGCGTCACCACGCCGTTGTTGGTGCCGAAGATCAGCGGGTACTCGGGGCCCCGTCGCACACCGAGGGGCTGGCCCGCGAGGGGCAGGTGGGGGCTGTTGCCCCACGGCTCCCAGCGGCCCGACACCAGCTCGGTGATGGCCGAGAGGGTGTTGGCCGGGATCGAGCCCTGCTCCATCTTGTCCTGCGTGTAGAAGATGGATGGGTCGTAGAGGATGCCGACGCTCTTCTGGAGCCAGGCGTCGCCACCCGCGCCGCGCATGGCGTCAGCGACGTCGAGGTAGATGCCCGAGCCGGCGCCGCCTCCCAGCGACGAGACGATCACCGCCACCGGCTCCGGGATCGTGCCGGTCGTGGCGTCCTTCAGACCCAGCTTGCCGGCCACGTCGCGCAGGCCGTTCTGGGCCGGCGTCGACGACATGGCAGACACGGTCGACTGGAGGCGCCCCACGAACCGGGCGTTGAGGGAGTAGGCCGCGACCGCGCGCCCCACCGCTCGATAGGCCCCGGCCCCCTGGGAGATGTCGATCAGCACCTGCGACGGATCAGGTCGCCACTGGACGTACTCGCTGCGGCTGGAGCTCCGCCGGATCAGCTGGTCGTCGATGCCGCCGTCGAAGCGGTACCCCACCTGGGTGTCGCCGAGGCCGATGTAGCTGCCCTTGGCGTAGCCCTTCAGCTGCTCTTCGAGCAGCTCCTGGGCGGGCACGTCCACGGCCATGAACTGCCACGCCTCGGGGAACTCGGACTCGGTGACGCCGGCGAGCGAGAGCCGGTACTCGAGCTCGCGGCGCAGGCGGCGCAGCGTCCGCAGTCCGGAGCCGCCACATCCGACGAACAGCATGGGCCTGAGCATGGGGATGTCTCCTGGGGATTTGCTTGTGGGGTGAGATCAGCGAGCGCGAGCTCGGCGGGTTCGGGTCACATGAGGCCGGTGGTGACCGGCTCCTTCGGATCCGGCGGTGCACCCTGGCTGGTGGTCCCGCCGGACGAGCGCGTCTGGAGGCGCTTGATGAGGACGTTGCGGCCGTCGAGCAGCTCCTGCGCCGCCCGGTCGAGCAGGCCGCCGGACTCCGCCTCCAAGGTGAGGGCGTCGTCGAGGACGAAGAAGTAGAGCTCCCCGGTGATGGTGGACGACTCGTCGACCACCACCACGTCGTCGGGCACGGTGAAGACCCACTGGCCCTGGATCTGGTGCGAGATGCGCCCCTTGGCGCTCTTGCGCCCGGCCCCGCCCATCGGGCCGTGGACCAGGTGCCCGGGTCGGGACACGACGGCATCTTGTGCCCGGAACACGCGGATGGGGGCACGGATCGAGAGGTCGTCGATCGAGGCACCGCGCGGGCCGTTCGGATCGAGGAACGTCCAGTCGTCGCGGCTGAGCGGCGGCCGCTCGTAGGCGGACCCGCTGGGGCGGACCGTGACGGGGACCTTGATCGCCCGGATGAGCGAGACGCTGCCGAAGCGCGAGCTCCAGTAGCTCACGGCGATCCAGGCGGCGCCCGGGATCGCCACGCCGAAGAAGAGGTACAGCCACAGGGCCCGGCCGTCGACCCAGGTGTCGCCGGGGGGGACCACCATGTCGCCGCGCACCGGGATGTCGATGTCGGTCTGGTCCTTGGTGATGCCCGACGTGACCGTGGAGCTCAGCGACCCCTGGAAGGAACCGGATGCGGGGGCTGCCACGTGGACCCGCACGGGGACCTGCACCGTCTGGCCGGTCGCCACGGTCAGGCACTTGGGGCCGATGGGCCGGATCACCACCGTGGCGCCGCCAGCGGTCGCACGGGACACCGGCGCCAGGCAGAAGGTGCCGTCGCCGTCGGGAGAGCCGTGCACGATCAGGTTGCGGCGGACCGTGAGCGGCAGGACCGGCTGGCGGTGGTCCTCGGTGCGGGCATCGGAGCGCTTGGCGGTCACCACCCCCAGGTTCAGGGCAGCCGGCGGCTGCGGCGCGCCCGGGATCGCCACGGGGACGGTGACCCGCGCACCCACCAGCGTGACCTCCCCGGTCACGAGCTTGACGGTGCCCGACACCGAGACCTGGGCGGAGGCGGCCGGCTCGTTGGCGTCGGTGGTCGCCTTGAGGACCACGTCGGAGGTGCCCGGCACCTGCTCCAGCGGGGTGGGCCCGATGACCTTGGTCCCGTGGGTGACCCGGCCGGCGATGTCGATCTTGGCGATGTCCTCGGGAGCGAGCGGCTTGCCGTGCGAGTCCACGATGCGGAACCGGATCGCCCCTTCGCGGCCGCGGACCCAGCGGGAGCGCCCGGCCGGCTCGAGGGTGATGCCGGTGCGCAGGCTGGTCCAGATCGTGAGCGCGGCCGGGTCCTTCGCCGGGGTGAACCGGACCTGCCAGGTCCCGATCCCGCGCGTGCCGGCGCGGTCGAGGTCGATGTTCACGAGCCGGGTCGTGCCGGCAGCGCGGGACGTGACGAGCGCGCCGTCGAGGCGATCGGTCACCTTGCGGGGGCCCAGGTCCAGCTGATCGCCCGAAGGGGCCCGCAGGCTCAGCCGGCCACTGCCCTCGGGGTACACCAGCAGGCCGACCGACACCGTGGCGGCACTGACGTCGAAGGAGCGGATGCAGGTCTGCTTGGCGCGGCACGGGCCAGGCTGCACGGTGGGCGGCGGCTTGGTGATCGAGGGCACGATCTCGCGGACGAGTCGATCCAGGTCCGTGTCCGAGAAGTACCGGCCAGACGGCTCGCCCGGGACGGCGCCGCACTGGCCCTTCCCCTCGGTGATGGACCGGAGCAGCGACTCCTGCTTGGGGGTGAAGCTCTTGCTCAGCAGCGCTGCCGTCAGCAGGTAGACCTCGCTCGAGCGCAGCTGGTCAGCGATGCCCTGGGGGTCGCACAGCAGGCGCTGGCCCTTGCGGATCACCCGCGCCTTGTCCGCCTTGGAGTGGATGGGCGTGCTCTGGCTCCAGCCCGGTGCCCGGCCGTTGATGTCCAGGTCGAAGACGCCGTCGGTGAACCAGACGACCGCCCGGCACACCGTGCTGGGGTCGCCGCCGCCCATCTCCGCCGAGTGGCTCACCACGTCGGCGTTGGCACGCGTGAGGGCCTCGACGTAGTCGGTGCCCTTCTCGTCGTCGCGCTTGCGGAACTGCTCGAGCTCTTCGGCGAAGCGATCCGCCGACGCCCGGTCCAGGCGGTGCCACCCGCTCGACTCGTCGACCTCCGAGCCGAACCCGACGGCGCGGATGTCGATGTGGCCGGGCTTGCCGGCGATCGGTACCGAGGCGATCTGTGCCATCGCCTCGGAGATGGCCTGGGACAGGTTGACGCGGGTGCCGTCCGCATCGTGCTTCTTGAGGCTCGCGGACTCGTCGATCACGAGCTCGACGGCCATGCGGCCGTTCTGCGAGTAGCAGGCCGCCAGGTTGCTGATGCCGTCCTTGGTGGGGTCCGGCGACGCGTGGGCGGCCGTGGTCCCGAGGGCGAGCGAACCGGCGATGACGACGGCCGCGCCGAGGCAGCGGACCACCGCAGAACCGGCCCGGGAGCGTGCCGCCATCACGACATCGTCCTGGTGGCGAGGTGCAGGGCACCGAAGAACAGGCCGATGAACCCGGCCAGGACGCCGAAGAGCATGACCCGGGTCGTCACGTAGTTCGGCAGGTACATGGGGTGGCCCTGGCGGCGCTTGACGATGGCGCGGAACGCGATGCCGGTCAGCACCGCGCACGCCCCGATCACGTAGGCGGCGAGGCCGGCATCAGGGACGGCCAGGCCGATGGCGACCGCGAGCGCGCCGGTGGCCAACGTGGCCCACGCGAGGATGCGCGGCGGGCCCGTGAAGTCCAGCGCGACCGTGGTCGGCTGCCACCCATCTCCATCGCCGTCGAACACTGCAATCCCTCCCAGGTGCTGTACGCAGCCCGACCGCCAGATCTTGCAAAGATCCGCCGATTCCTCCACCGAGCACGAACACCGGTGAACAGTAGCCGCGATTTCGCGCCCTGCGCCTTGGGCGATTCGTCCGAAATCAGCAAGGTCTCCTGATGCCCATTGGGCGATGGACGAGCAGGGCGACATCCGCGATGATCAGGCGCCTGCACGTCGTCCGACGGAGCAGCAGGCCGATGGCGTAGGGGATGGTGGCGGCGTGTTCGGGGAGGGAGCGGAGGAGGGCGAGCCCGCCCGTCCCGGCACGGCGGACGTCTGGTTCCGTGGCATCGGGTGCGCCCTGGTGGTCATCGCCGCGTTCGTCCCGTGGGCCAGCTCCCGGGTCGCCGTCACCGAGGTGGACGAGCGACTGGTCGACCTCGGTGCCACCCGATGGGTGCTTGCGCTGCTGCTCCTGGCCGTCGTCGCCGTCACGGTGGTCGACGCCGTCGGCGTCGAGGGGGTCGCGACCGAGATCGTGGGGATCGGGGCGTCAGTGATCCTCACCGTCGCACCGGTCCTGCTCCTCGCGACCCTCGAGGCGGTCGGGGCCTGGGCGGCACCGGACCTCCTGCCTCGCACGGCTCGCCGGCTGTCGTTCGGCGCAGCCCCCGGCCCCGGCGTCTGGATCGCCGTCGGTGGCGGGATCCTCTGCCTCGTCGGGTCCATGCACCTCGGCGAGGCGTGCGTCGACGCGGTGGCTTCCGTGTGGGGTCGGCTGGTCGAGGGATGTGGCGACGGGATCGCCGCCGCGCTCCTCGTCCCTCGATCGTCCTCCTCTGGCTCGGACGCTGCGCCGTGGCTGCGCCTCCGATCGGACGTCAGCCGTGGTCGATCGCTGGTGCCTCGATCCCCTGGCTCGGCCTCGGGAGCCTGGCCGTGCTGGTGGCGGTCGCCGCGGTGGGCCTCCGCGCGGTCGTGCGCCCCTCGTCCGGGAAGGGTGTGGCCGTCGCAGTCCTCGGCTGGGCCGCCACGCTCCCGGCAGCCATCGTGCTGGCCATCGGCCATGCCGCGCCGGTCTTCGACGCCCCCGACTGGATGCGGGACTACCTCGAGCGGGCGTCGGCCGCCGTGGCGGAGCACCCGGTCGGGCCGTTCAGCTTCGCTGTGCCAGACGACCTGCGGGTGCAGCTGCTGTCGGGCCCGGGTGCCCTGCTCTGGTACGTGGCTGGGTGTGCCACGGTGCTCGCCGGCTGGCAGATCTGCCGCTCCGCTGAGCGGTCGACAGGGTCGGAGGCGATGTGACGGGGGAGGACGTCAGGTGAGCGCAGCGCTGGACGCGATCGCGATGATCGTGGTGCTCCTGGTCACGGTGTGGGTGGTTGGGTTCGGGCTCGTGGGCGGTGAGCTCGGGCTGCGGACCGGTCGCTCCCGCCCGGTCGGCTTCGCCATCGGCGCGCTCGCCGGCCCGTTCGGCGTCGGTTACCTGGTGGCAGGGCCGGTCGGAGCCGCCGAGCGGCCTGGAGCCCTCGGAGCCAGAGGGGCCCACCGGGCTCTCGCTCTGACCGGCCGGGCGAGCTTCCGGCGCTCGCTGAGGTGGGGCGCCACCAGGATGAGGTCATCGGGGCCGACGATGGCGTCGGCCAGCGGTGACACGATCCGCAGCGTGACGCTGGCGTGGTCGACGTCGATGCGGGCGAGCCCGATGACCGGCCCCTGGAGCTCCATGGCCTGGTTGCCGAGCTCGGCGACCTCGGCGAGGGGCAGTCCAACGACCGGGATCGGCGCGGCGAGCGGTCCCTGGAGCTCCAACCCGCGCGCCTCGTGGATCTCGTAGGTGGCGAGCTGGTTCGCGATCCCGCCCGCGGTGAGGAAGGCGTCGCCTGGCTCCGCGTGGCCCGACACCACCAGGTCCAGGTACACGCCGGCAAGCACCTCGAAGTAGCTGCGGTCGATCCATGAGGAATCGATGATCTCGTCGACCATGAACCGCTGCAGGTGCTCGCGGCGGGCCTCGCCGAGGCACTGGACGATCAGCACCGGCGGGGTCTCGCCACCGCGCGTCAGCCGCAGGCGCCAGGCGCTCATCGCCTCGAGCAGTCGCTCGGTGGACAGCAGCCGGTCGTCCACGTCGTCGAACAGCAAGATGCGCGTCTCCGACGCGGCGCGCTCGATGATCTGGGCGGCGACGGACGGCTCGTTCTCGAGGGGCACCACGGTGAGCTCCGGGTGGCTGGCCAGCTCCGCCGAGGTGCGGGCGTGGGCGTGCACGAGGTGGGTGATGCGGGTGGCGCCGCCCTCGAGCAGGGTGGCGAGGGTCTGCTCGGCCAGCGAGGTCGAGCCCACGACGATCACGTCCTGCAGCTCGACGGCCGCCGCCGCCCGAACCTGGTCGGGCTCGGCGGCGGCCAGCACGGTGACGCCGTGGATGCGGCCTCGGGCGCTCACCGCGGAGTAGGCGACGAGCGACAGCCGCTCGTACCGATCGCCGGCCCGCACGATGACGCCCAGGATCGGTGCCTGCCCTTCGCCTTCCTCCACCAGGCGCTCACGCAGGTGCACGGCGGTCGCCTGCCGGAGGATCCACGGGTGGCGCCGCTCGACGGCGTCGTCGGCGTGGCCGATGTCCGCCAACGGGTCGAGGGGGACGTCGAACCAGACGTCGACCATCTGGTGGGACCCGTCTCGGACGAGCTCGAAGCCGGTCGCCGCCGCGTCGGCCGCGTCGGCCGGGGCGCCGTAGTAGTCGTTCAGCAGCGCCGGGTCGTGGTGGTTCTCGGCTAGCAGGTACTCGCCGAACCGCTCGGACAGGTGGATCACCCGGATCCGCTGGCGGAACACCTCGCTCACCGACTGGTCGAGCAGGTCGCGCATGTCGGCCATGGCCGACTCGATGAGCACGCGGGGGAGGCGGGCAGGGGCATCGAGCGCGTCGCCCTCGCCAGGCAGGTACCCGACCCGGTCGATCTCGAGCAGCAGGGACAGGTTCTCGAAGTCCTCGCCCTTCGAGGAGCTCATCAGGATCAGCTCGCTCGCCTCGGCCAGCGAGTACTCCCGGACCAGCGCGGACATGGAGTGGGCGTGGTCGACGAACGCCGCTCGGTCCCGGTGGTCGGCATCGAGCGAGAGGCGCAGGTCCCGCGAGCGGCCCGGGTCACCGATGGCCACGACGAACCGCCCGGGCCTGCGCAGGATCGTGTGGGCCAGGCCGAGGCGCTCGTCCGATGCGTGGAAGATCACGATCCGGTCGGTGGGGATCTCGCCCTTGGCGATCTTCGTGCGGAGGGTCTCGTCCGTGTCAGCCGACGAGATCTTCACGAGGAAGATGACCGCCGCGATGCTGCCCAGGGCGAGGAGCGCCGCGAGCGCAGCGCCGAGGACGGACTTGGGGAAGTGGTCGTTGTCGAAGCCGCTCCCGACGAACACCAGGAGCCAGGTCATGAAGCTGCCAATGCTGTGGAACGGTGGCTCGGTCCCGTACTGGGTGGCGTGGAAGTCCTCCGCCCAGTAGAGCAGCGTGCCTGCGGCCACGAAGATCAGCCCGGCCACCGCGCTGGAGAACGCGATCCGGTGCCGCGACGCCGCCACACGCAGCCTCGTGAGCACCACGAACAGGTCGGCCATGTGCGACAGCACGACGTTGTGGCGGATGAGCAGGCGGCGGAAGGCCAGCGGGACCAGCACGAGCAGCGAGCAGCTGAGCACCACCATCAGCGGCCGGCCACCGGTCGAGTCGAAGTGGCCCGGTCCCTCGATGGGCCCCAGCAAGATGTCGAGCACGGACACGAAGCCGAAGTTGGCCGCGCCGATCACGAGGCCGCTGGCCACGAAGGTCATCGAGCCGTAGAGGATCATGTCCCGGCGCGTCGGGGTCGCGATCGTCCGGCTGACGCCCGCGTCGCCTCGGGCATAGCGGCGGCGCTCCCTGCGGAGGATGTCGAACCAGATGAGCCCGGCCAGCGCCCCGATGGGGGTCACGTAGGTGCCGGTGTTCAGGCCCACCAGGGTGCCCTGGAGGGTGATCGCCTTGTCCGAGGGGTGGTCGAAGCTCGTCTGCTCGTACACCTCGCCGGCGAGCGCGCTGGCCGGGAGGTCGTTGATCACGTTGACGGTGGCGCCGCTCGCGCCGATCGCGGCCCAGGAGGCCACCGGCGTCTGCTGCTGCGAGATCGACTCCACCTTGGGGACCGCCGTGTCCCGGACCCAGTCGGTGTGGGCGAGCCCATCGGCCAGGGTGAAGTAGGCCAGCCCGAAGAAGATGATCCCGAACGGCAGCACGGCGAGGGGGCGGGCCACGGCGCGAGCCCGGCGCGAGGTCTGGCCGCTGGTCACCTCCTCGTGGGACAGGAACGCCAGCGAACCGACCGCGATCGGGATCGCCGCCCACAGGAGCGACACCTGGATGGCCGTCACCGTCGCCAGCAGCACCACCGCGGCGGCGAACACGCCGAGCCACCGCCGCATCTCCAGGGTGAGCGTCCGGTACTCGGAGAACTGGGGGGTGGCGTAGGACGGGGCGTGGTCCCAGGTCCCGAACGCGCGGGCCATGAGCCCCGACGACGAGCCCCAGCGGTGCTGCCCGATCACCTCGTGCACCTTGGTGATCACGATGAAGGTCACGAGCAGCGCCATGAACGTGGGCACCACCATCAAGATGAAGTACTCGATGAAGTCCAGGCCCGTCGCCCGTCCCAGGATCAGGTTGGTCGGCGACCCGATGAGCAGGCCCATCGACACCGTGTTGGCTGCGACGAACTGCGAGAGCAGCAGCAGCTTCGCGTTGCGCATCCGCGACTGGTAGGCGACCGACATCACGATCGGCGTCATGGTCAGGATGACGATGTCGTTCGAGGTGAAGTAGGTGAGGATCGAGGTCAGCAGGAACAGGTAGAGGATGAGCCGCATGGTGTTCCCGTGGCACCGCTCGGTCAGGCGGAACGCCAGGAACTTGAAGAACCCGCACCGGCCGAGGCCTTCCGCTACCAGCGCGAACGACAAGATGAAGACGATCACGTCGCCCTTGCCGCGCACCACGGCGGAGAACTCGGAGCCGGTCACGTAGCCGCCGCCGAGCAGGGCGAGGAGCACGAGGATCGGGACCCAGGCCTCGCGGCTCGGGATGTGGCGATCCTCCAGCGCCCGCTCGAACGCGAACCGCGAGTCCGTGACGATCAGCACCACGCCGGTGAACCCGATGAGCACCATGGCGAGCGCCGGGTTCGGATCGCCCAGCGTCAAGATGGCGGCGACCGCGCCCACCAGGACCAGTCGCGGGATGAACGCACGCACCGGCGAGGGCAGCGCCTCATCGTCGTCTACGACGGCCTCGGCTCGTACGTGCGCCATGTGCTCTCCCTCCCTCCCGCTTCCGCCGTTGCGTCCCTGCCGCTGGCCCTCCCAAGGCCTGTGACCCGCCGACCTTCGTGGTCGACCGTTCCCCTCCATCCGTGCTGGCGAACCAGATCGGACCTCGATCCGCCCCTCAGCCGTTGGCGGTGATGACGATCTGCCCGTCGGCGACGGTGACGGCCAGGTCCTGGCCGGGGACGAGCGCGAGTGGTTGGAGCAGCTCGGCCTCGATGGCCCGCTGCAGGTCGCGCGCGCCCAGCTCCGGATGGTCCCGGGTGGCCGCCAGCAGCTCGATGACCTCCGGTGCGACCGACACGCGCACGCCGCGGGCGGCCAGCCGCTCGGTCACCCGGGCGATCTCCCGCGTGGCGATGTCGGCCACGTGCGACTCGCTGAGCGAGCGGAACGGGATGATCGCGTCGATGCGCCCGATGAGCTCGGGCGGCAGGATGTCCTCGATCACCTCGCGGAGCCGCGCGTCGGCGGCGGCCACGTCCTCGGTGTGGTGGCCGAACCCGACCGGCTTCGAGGTCGCCTCCTTGGCCCCCAGGTTCGTCGTCATGACGATGGTGGCGCGGGAGAAGGTGGTGTCGATGCCGCGGCCGTCGGTGAGCCGCCCGGCGTCGAACACCTGGAGGAACACGCGCCACACCGACGGGTGGGCCTTCTCGATCTCGTCGAGCAGCACGACGCACTCGGGCGTGTTGCGCACGCGGGTCGTCAGCCAGTTCTCCGGCTGGTCCGAGCCGATGTAGCCCGGGTTGGAGCCGATGAGCCGGGAGATCGCCCAGTCGTCGTAGTACTCGCTCATGTCGAGGCGGATCAGCGCCGCCTCGGACCCGTAGGCGGTGGCGGCCAGGGCGCGGGCGAGCTCGGTCTTGCCGACGCCGGTCGGGCCGGCGAAGAGGAACACGCCGTCGGGCCGGTCGGGGCGCAGGTCCAGGCCTCGCCGGGTGATGGCGAGCCGATCGACGATCTGCTCGATGGCGTGGTCCTGGCCGACCACCCGCTCGCGGAGCTTGGCCCGGATCTCGTCGGGCTCGACCTCGGGGACCTCGATGAGCCCGGTCGCGGGCAGGTCGATCACCTCGGCCTTGGCCGAGCTTCGCCGGCGCGCCCGGACGCAGGCCCGGTCGATCCGCTCGACGAGCAGCCCGGGCTGGGCCTTGTCGTTGCCGGCGACCGCAGCCGCGGTGACGAGGTCGGCGTCCACCTCCACCTTGTGGAACTCGCCGAGCGAGTGGGCCGCCACCGCGCCGACCTCGGCCAGCTCCTCACCTTCCATCGCGGGCACCTCCACGACGCCCATCCGCTCGATCAGGCTCGGGAACTGCACCTTCAGCCGCTCCAGGCTGAGCGGCTGGATCACCAGCACGATCGGGCCGCCCTTGCTCTCGCGCAGGTTCGCCACGATCTCGCCGGCGAGCGCGTCGCGGATGCCGCGGATCGACGTCAGCCCCAGCACCTCGTCGGCATCGTCGAGGACCACCACGCTGTTGGCGGGGCGGTGGTTGAACAGGGTGTCGAGCGTTGCCATCCAGTCGCGGTCGAGGATCGCCTCTGCCGGCACCCGCAGGACCCGCTCGAGCCGCTCGTCGTCGTCGGCTTGGAGGGCCGCCGCCAGCTCGCCGAGCAGCGTGGTGCGCCCGGAGCCCAAGGGGCCCACCAGGCAAGGCGTGACCCGGTCGCGCATCAGGAGCATCTCCATCAGGTGCTCGACGATCGCCGGACGGCCGACGGCCGACGGGTCCGGCTCGACCACCTGCGCGAAGGCGGCGAGTGGCGGCGGCACGGGCGAGCCGGCTCCACCGGGTGCCGCCCCCGCCTGGGGCTCGCCGTTGGGCACGTCGAACGGGCGGCCGAACCCCGCGCCGAGCCCGCCACCCGACGAGACCAGGCGGGTGACCGGCGGGTCCGCGGCCTCCGGCGCCTCCGGCGCGGCCTGTCCCTCGACCGCCGGCGTGGTCGGGGGTGGTGGCGGCGGCGGGGCGACAGGCCCATCGATCGGGGGTGGCGGCGGTGGCAGCTGGCCGCCTCCGGCGCTGGCCAGCGTGGCCAGGGCGCGGTCGAGGAAGGCCTCATCGCCGAGCAGCGCGTGGGCGTGCTCCACGGTGGCCAGGGAGCCGAGCACCTCGAGCACGCTGGGGTCGATCCGCAGGCTGCCGCCCGGGGCGGGCGCGATCACGCCAGGCTGGTCCAGCAGGGTCAGGATCTGGGCCACCTTGGGGCTGGGGCGCCTCGTGGTCGGTGGACGCGGCGATGGCCAGGCCACGTGCGCCAGCTCCACCTCGCCGAGCAGCCGTCGCCGGGCTCTCGGCGGTCGCCAGCAGCTCGTCGCCGTAGCCGCTCACCGGCCGTCGATCCCGCGGCGGTCGATGGTCGCCGGCCGAGGCCGGGGCCCCGGCGTCGACGTGGTCTGCGGCGCGCGCGGCCGCCGGATGTCCGCCACGGTGGGCATGGTTCCTCCCGTTGGTGTGCCGAGGTCGTCGCCGGGCAGGGCGCCCGGCGACGAGCCCCTAGAACTCGTCGGTGCCGAGCAGCGTCGACTCGAGCTGGTCCGCACCATCGACGATGACCGTCAGCGGGCGCACGAACTCGTTCGTGTCGAGGTTGGCCAGGGGCGCCGCGTGGTGCAGGTAGACCATGTCGGCCACGACGACGATGCCGCCGCACAGCCAGTCGAAGGCGGCACGGCTCGCCGCCTCCAGGTCCACCGTGGCCACAGGGCCGATGGGCGAGGAGATCTGCACCCACTCCTCGCCGGTGTTCTGGTTCTTGGCCAGGCCGATGAGCACCGCCTGCGAGCGCTCGCCCACCGAGAAGATCATCGACAGCAGCTCACCCTTGTCTTCGGCAACCTTGTAGTTGCTCTGGATGAAGCCGCGCAGTTCGTTCCAGCTCGCCATGTCCGCCCTCCCGCGTGTGTCTGTATGGCGCCTGCTTCTTAGCGAAGATGCGGACGGCGTGCACGCGATCTTGGTCGGGCCCGCGTGATCGATCCCTGGCACACCCGCGGAGCCGAGCCCGGTCGGGTCAGAACCGGGCGGCGTAGGCGTTCAGGTCCAGCAGGGTCGACGTGTAGACGTACGGGACGGCGGGGTAGCCGACCTTGTTGCTCCACGACTCGATGGCGAGGGCGGAGGGCAGGGTGCGCATCATGCCCAGGTTCAGGAGGACCACGTCGGTCTGGGGGGCGATCTTGCGGATGCCTTCGGAGGACTCGGAGAACTGCACCATCACCGCGCCCCGGGTGAGCGCCTTCGCGTCCAGCTTCGCCACCCAGTGCGACAGGCCGGCGGCATCGGCGCCGCGCTGGAGCACGTTCTCGTACACGAGCTTCACGAACGCCGTGTTGGACAGGGAGCCGTAGGTGTTCTTGAACTCGCTCGACTTCGCGAACGATTCGGCGATCGAGTTGAGGCTGGCGCCGCCGTGCTTCTTGTTCACCCAGTAGGTGAAGCCGGATGGGTCCGGGCCCCGCAGGAAGAAGGCCCAGTACAGGCGCATGACCGGGGCCCGGTCCGTGGCGAAGGGGGCGCCGAAGGCCAGCGACTCGATGAACCGCTCCGGCGAGAGCTCGCCGTTCGTGACCTTGGCGATCCCCTCGGCGAGCTGCGAGGCCGTCGGGGCGGCGCCGGTGAAGTCCACGTACTGCTGGGTCACGAAGGCCGAGATGGAGGCGAACGGCCCGATGTCCACCGCGGTGTCGGTGACGAAGCTGTCGTAGTCGTCGTTCGTGTCGTGGCGCACCAGGTCGGCCGACGTCGACGCGAAGCCGACCCGGCGCCCGGTCTGGTCGGTCGACACCTCGAGCGTGTAGCTGTCCGTGCCCGGCTTGCCGTCGGGGCGGGTGTCGATGAGCGTCGTGAAGTCCGTGGCCAGGTTGCGGGTGTACACGTGCACGGCCTTGCCGTCGCCCGACGGGATCGTCACCGCCGGGTCCTTGGACGTCCAGACCACGACGTTGCCGTCCCGGCTCACCGCCTGGCCCAGCCACGTGCCCTGGCCGAGCTGGCCGCCGAAGGCGTCCACGCTGGCCCGCTCGATCGCCTTGGTGCCTCGGTTCCAGGCGAAGACGTCATCGTCGCCGTTCGTGTCGCCGGCGACCAGGTTCGACGCCGACGAATCGAACACCACCACGGCGCCGGTGTTGCTGATCGCCGGGGCGCTCGAGGCGCCGTTCGGCTCGGTCGACCCGTTCAGGCTGACCCGGGTGGTGGTGTGCAAGCCGAGCGACCGCTCGAACACGTCGTAGGTGCCGTTGGTGTCGCCGGCGACCAGGTTCGTCGCGCCTGAGCTGAACGCCACGCTCGAACCGTCGCCGCTCATCGCCGGCAGGCTGCTGGTCCCGTTGCCCTGTGCCGAGCCCGTCGACACGCTGACCCGCTCGGTGGTGCCAGCCACCCACGACCGGACGAACACGTCATCGGTGCCGTTGGTGTCGCCGGCGACCAGGTTCGTGGCCTTGGAGTCGAACGCCACCTTGTCGCCGGCGCCGCTGATCGAGGGGTCGACGCTGTCGCCGTCGCCTTGCACCTCGGAGGAGGACACGCTCAGCAGTTGGGTCACGCCCACGTCCATGTTCCGGAGGAACACGTCCTTCTTCGCGTTGGTGTCGGTCTCGACCAGGTTGCTCGCGGCCGAGCTGAAGGCGATCCACTTGCCGTCGTCGCTGATCGTCGGGTCGCTGCTGGTGCCGTTCGGGACCGCCCCGGCGCTGGACGCGGCCGACACGAGGACCTCGCGCCCGGTCCACTGGTCGCGCCGGAAGACCTGGCTGGTCGGGCCGGCGCCGGGGAACGTGGGGGCGAGCATCGAGAACACCGTGTAGCGGCCATCGGGCGTCATGGCGACGCCGTGGCCGCCACCCGACTGCGAGCCATCGGGCAGCACCGACACCCTGGAGGTGATCTGGTACGTGCCACCGACGATCGCTTGGGCTGGCGCCGACGGGAGGGCCACCAGGCTGGCGGCCACGGCGAGGGTGGCGACGGTGGCGATGGCGGCGATCGGTGGGACCTTGCGGATGGACATCGGGCTGCTCCTGTGGGGTGGCGGCTCGCCGGGCCGGGCACGGTCGCGCCCGGCCGACGGCCTCACGTGGAGCATGCGCCCACCGTCCCGATCGGGCATGAGTAGGTGGTGCTCATCTTTCGAACGTCCCTGGTGGGGCGCCTGATCGTGCCCTGGCCTGGCCCGTGCTCAGTCGGCGAGGGCGCCGGGGAGCTCGGCTCGAGAGCGGATGCCGAGCTTGCGGTAGGCATTGGCCAGCTGGAACTCGACGGCCTTCACCGACACGAAGCGACGTGCGGCGATCTCCCGGTTGGTGAGCCCGTCCGCGGCGAGCGCCGCCACGTGGCGCTCGGTCGGGGTCAGGGAGCCGGGCCCGGTCAGGGCGCGCCGACGGGGCCGCGCCCCCGAGGCGACGAGCAGGGCCTGGGCCCGGTCCGCCAGGCTCCGTGCGCCCAGCTCGTCGGCGTCGGCGAGGACGCGGCGCAGCACCTCACGAGCCGCCTCGGATCGCCCGACCTGGGCCAAGGCGGCCCCGAGGGCGAGCCGGCACCGCAGCGACTCCAGGCCCCACGGCGTGCCGTCCACCACCGCCACCGCCCGCTCGAGGTGCTCGAGCGCCCGGGTGGGCTCGACGAGCGCCCCCACCCGGCGCGCGCAGGCGAGGGTGCGTGGCGCACCGAAGCGCTCCGCCAGCGCCGCCGCCGGACGCCACAGGTCGGCAGCCTCGGCGGGTGAGGCCGGCGCCAGGTGCTCCGCCAGGGCGAACGCGGCAGGGATGGTGGCGGGGTTGTCCGCGCCGAGCGCCTGCTGGCGGTCGATCACCGTGCGCAGGTCGGCCGCCCCGCGGTCGTCACCAGCCTGGAGCCGCACCCATCCCCGGGCGAACAGGTAGTGCGTGTAGCTCGCCCCCGCCTCCCACCGCTCGCCGCCGGCGGGCAGGTCCAGGGCCGCCAGGGCGCCGGGCAGGTCGCCGTGCAGGGCGGTGGCCAGGGCCAGGTTGGCGAACGTGCCGGGCAGGGTCAGCCCGCCGGTCCGGCGGACCACCTGCACGGACGTGGCGAGGTCGTCGAGCGCTTCGGCGATGCGCCCCTCGGCCACCCGCGCCGCACCTCGCAGGTTGTGCATGGCGCCGAACAGCGGCTCGTTGCCGAGGCGCTCGGCCGCGAGGAGGCCCCGTCGCACCCCAAGCTCCACGCCGGCGGCGTCATCGGCGAAGTGCAGGGCGAGGAGGCCCTGGTAGAAGGCACCGGAGGCAACGAGCTCTTGGTCCTCGAGCGCCGGGTGCAGCACCGCTCTGCGGGCCGTGGCCCGGACCTCGGCCGCAGGCGCGCACGCCAGTGCCCGGTCGTAGGCCAGGTGGGACACGAGCGCCCGGCCGGCAGGGCTGGCGTCCAGGTCCGCCGCGGCCACCGCGTCCGCCACCTCCTGCTCCAGGGCCAGGCGGCGGCCCACGTCGATCCGCGAGGTCACGGCCAGCGCGGCGAGGAGCTCCAGCAGCAGGTCGCCCAGGTCCACCTCGCCCGCGCCTCGTCGATCGCCTCCTGCAGGAGGTCGGCGGCCTCGAGAGCCGGGCCAGAGTTGCCCAGTGCCCGGCCGAGCCGCAGCTGCACCTCGGCTCGGGCCCGGGCATCGGAGGTGGCCGCCAGGTGTGCCTCGAGGTCGAGGTGCCAGCGCTCGTCGCCCGTCGCGGCGCGCAGCACGGCGAGCTCGCCTTGGATGCGGACGCGCTGGGCGGCGCTCGGCCGCTCGTCCAGCGCTCGCTGGAGCCAGGCCACGGCCTGGGTGGTCGAGCCGCTGGACCGGGCCCGAGCGGCCGCTCGCTGCAGCACCTCGGCGCGGGCCTCGGAGCCCACCGGGGCCGTCGCCATGAGCTCGTGGGCGACCACCTCGACCGGGGCACCCGTGTCGACCAGGAGCGACGCCAGCTCACCGTGGAGCCGGGCCGCCTCCGCGGCGGGGAGCGCGTCCACGATGGCCTCGCGGATGACGGGGTGGACGAAGCGAACGGTCGGCGCGTCGGCCAGCACCACCGCCTCCACCAGCTCCCGCTGGGTGGCATCGATGGCACCTTCGACAGCGCCGACCGCCTGGGCCTGCCAGATCGGTGCGCCGTCGCCCACGATCGCCGCCGCCTCGGCCAGGCGGCGGGCGGCCGGTGAGAGCTTGGCGAGCCGGGCTTGGACGGTGGCCAGGTGGTGGTCCACCCCCACGTCGCCGTCGCGGAACGGGCCGTCGGCGCGCAGCAGCTCCTCGATGAACAGCGGCACGCCGCCGGTGAGCCCCCACCAGCGGTCGAGCACCTCGTCGTCCACCGCCAGGCGGTGGTCCGTGCTGCGCACCACGCGGGCGAGCCCCTGCGGCGACAGCGGGCGCGGCTCGAGCAGGTGCCCCTCGCCGAGGACCGACAGCGTCGATGCCCGGGGCCCTGGTGGCAGCGGCCGGCTGGCGGCCAGGACGGCCACCGGCTGGTCGGCGATGCGGCGGGCCAGGTACGCCAGGAACCGGAGGCTGGCCAGGTCCGCCCACTGGGCGTCATCGACCACCACCGCCACCGGGCCGTCCGCGGCCAGGTCGACCAGCAGCCAGTGCAGGCCGTGGAGCGTGGAGAACAGCCCGGACTCGTCCGGGAGGCGCTCGCCGTGGCTGGTGAGCAGCGGCCGGGCCAGTGCCGCCGGCCCCTCGAACAGCTCGGCCGCCGCCTCGGGGCCGCGCTCGCGCAGGACCGGCTCGAACAGCTGCAACGCCACCCCGAAGGCGAACTCCTGCTCCAAGGCGTCGCCGACGGCTCGGAGGACCAGCCAGCCCCGATCGCTCGCCTCCCGAGCTGCCACGTCCAGCAGGGTGGACTTGCCGATGCCCCCGATCCCACGGACGAGGGCGGTGGCGCCCGTCCCGCGGGAGGCGGCGTCGAGCACCGCCAGGAGGGCGGCGACCTCGCCGGCCCGCTCGACCAACGGCTCGGACGGGTGGGGATCTGGGGGAGGGGACGCAAGGTGGGACATGGGGTGCCTGCTGCCCGGACAGGACCCGACCTTCGGGCAGCCCTCCCACTTCCCCGGGGGGTCCGACCATAACCCTGGGGTGCGGCCCTAGGGCGATTCCCGCAGGTCACCGTCATCATCGGCGGCGATGGGCACCGAGGACGGGCGAGGACGGACGAGCTGGCGACGGGTCGCGTGCGCGTGCACGGCGGTCGTGGCGGTGGCGCTGCCGCTCGGGACGATCCCCGCGGCGGCCAGGCCTGCCGCGCCGGCGCGGGCGGCCAGGCCTGCGAAGGCGGCGAAGGCCGAGTGGACGATGCTCGTGTACCTCGACGCGGACAACAACCTGGAGGCCAGCAGCCTGATCGACCTCCAGGAGATGGCCAAGGCCGCGGGCCCCAACGTCAACTTCCTGGTCCTGATCGACCGCAACGCCAAGGACCAGGGCTCGCCACCCGAGGTGCCCGACGGCGACGTGCTCGGCATCCCGAACTTCAGCGACGCCAAGCTCCTGGCGCTCAACAGCGGCACGGCCAAGGTGGTGAGGGACCTCGGCGAGATCGACATGATGGATCCGCAGAACCTGGCCTGGTTCATCTGGTACGGCCTCACCCACTACCCGGCGAAGCACACCGGCCTGGGCTTCTGGGACCACGGTGGCGCTGCCCTGCTGCCCTTCGGCGAGGACGCCGAGAGCTCCCCGGAGGACTTCCTCTCGCTGCCCGAGCTGCAGCAGGCCATCGGCTCTGCGCTCGAGAAGGCCGGTGCCAAGAAGCTCGACTTCGTCGGGTTCGACGCCTGCCTGGACGCCACGATCGAGGTGGCCCGGGCCATGCGCCCGTACGCCAAGACCATGGTCGGCTCCGAGGAGGTCGAGGCCGGCCACGGCTGGGACTGGACCTCGCTGCGGGTGATGCAGCACAAGGGCACGTCGGGCCGCGACGTGGCCAAGGCGCTGGTCGGCTCGTACACGGCCCACGCCGCCTCCCCGCCCTTCGGTGGCGAGTCGGACTACACGCTCACCGCGCTGGACCTGAACCGCCTCGGTCGGGTGGACCAGGCGCTGAAGGGGTTCGTGGCCGCCATGGCCCGGGACCCGCAGAACGGGCTTGCCCTCCTCCAGGCCCGCCAGGGCGCGATCGAGTTCGGCGTGGTCGGCTCCGACCCGTCCGCCAACTTCCACCAGATCGACATGGTCGACCTGCTGGCCCGGCTGCCCGACACGCTCCCGGCCGAGGTCCTCACGTCCCGCAACGCCCTGAGCGCGGCGGTGAAGAAGGCGGTCATCACCAACGTGGCCGGACCGGCGCACGCGGGTGCGGGCGGCCTGGCGATCTTCCTGCCGGCAAGCGGTGCCGACTACACGAAGCTCTACGACGACCACGCGGACCCGACCGGTTGGCGCGACCTGCTGAAGAGCATCCTCGAGGGCGCCTCCACCCCCGAGGGGACCGACGCCCCCGCGGCGGCGGGGGACCTCGACCTGGCCACCCAGGCCGACGGGTGGCAGGCGACCATGCACCTCGCAGACGGCGCGGGCGCCACGCCGCTGGCCGGGGCCACCGGCATCTTCGGCTCGCCGAGCGACGACGGCTCGTCGCTCGCCCCTCGCCCTGCTCCCGCCACGGTCGGCGCTGGCGGCGCCGACGACGTGCAGGCGAGCTGGGGGTACCAGTTCGTCCGCATCGACGGCAGCCCGGTCACCGCCCAGGTCGAACCGCTCCAGGACGGGTTCCGTGCCTCGGTCGGCGGCGTGTACATCGACGCCGACGGCACCCAGTCCGAGGCGACCCTGCAGATGGACCTGCAGATCGCCGACGGCCAGCTCTCGATCGGCAACGTCGCCCTCTATGGCTCCTCGTCGGGCGGCGTCGGCCAGATCTACCCGTCCGACGGCTCCCGCTTCGCCCCCAGCCGCCTGCGGGTGTCGGGCAGCGAGGTGGTGGCCACGGACTACAACGACCCCGCCGACCCGCAGTCGTTCCAGGTCGCCGTCGACGAGCTCCCGTCCGGCGCCCGGTTCACGGCCTCGCTGCTGGCCTTCCTGCCCGACGGCTCCACCGCCGTGCGCTCCGCCGTGGACACCCGGCCATGACCGCCCACCGCCAGGCGCCGCCCACGGCCCTGCCCTCGCACCGACCACCCCACCCGAGCCCCCGATGCCACCTGGAGGACCCGATGGCGAACGAACGGCCCTGCCCATGAGCTGCGCGACCTGCGGGGCACCCATGCCCGAGCTGGCCCGGTACTGCCACCGCTGCGGCACCGACGAAGCCGCAGCGGGCGGCGATGCTCGCCGCACCGCGTCGTTCGCCGTCGCGCCGGGCGAACCGGTCGCCTCCTTCAACCTGGTGTCCTCGATCATGCCGATGGCCTCGGGCACCGGCGCCCAGGCCTACCGCTTCGCCCTCGCCGGCGCGGCGGCCGTCCCGGTGCTGGCCGCGATGCTCGGCTACCTGGCCTTCGCGTTCGCCGCGGCGGCGGTGGTCATCCCGGTGGCCTACCTCGTCTACCTCTACGACGTGAACGAGTGGGAGGACCAGCCCATCCCGGTGGTCCTCGCCACCGTCGCCCTCGCCGCCGTCCTCGGCGTGCTGTTCACCCTGTTCTGGCGAGACGCCCTGCTCGGCACCATCGACGTGGTCCGGGGCCGGGACGGCTCGGCGTTCGACGGCGAGCGGTTCGTCGTCCTCGGCCTGCTGGTGCCGATCGGCGCCATGGTCCTGTCCCAGGTCGGTCCGACGATCCTGGCGTCGCGGCCGGCGTTCGATGACCTGATCGACGGCCTCACCTTCGGCATCGCATCCGGGGCGACCTTCGCCGCCGCCGAGACCCTGGTGCTGAACCGCAACCTCCTCGGCGGCTTCGGCGCGATCGACCACCCCGACGCCGCCCTGTGGGCCGCGCTCGTGCTGTCGGCCGCCATCGTGAAGCCGATCGTCTACGGCGGTGCCGCCGGCCTGGCCGTGGCCGCCTTCTCCGGCGTCGGCGACGGCGCCGGGCGGACCGGGCCCCGCCACCTGCGCGGGTTCCTCGAGTCCGTGATCATCGTGTCGATCTACCTCCTCGGGTTGGAGGTGGCCGCGGTCGCCGTCGGGGGGACGGCGGGCGCGGTCGTCGGGCTCCTGTGGGGCCTGGTCGTCGTGGCCGTGGTGCTCCTGCGGGTGCGCTTCGTCCTCCACGTCGCCCTGCTCGAAGCGGCGCTCGACGCCACCGCCCGCGGCGACCTGCCCGCCTCGGCCAACCGGGGCACGGGCACCTGCCCGGCCTGTCGGATGCCGCTGCTCGACGAGGCCAGCTTCTGCTCGGCCTGCGGCTCCTCGGTGCGTGCCACCAACAAGCCCGAGCGGCGAGCGCTGGCTCGCCAGGGAGGGGAGGCGTCGTGAGCGATCCCACCGAGCCGACCACGCCCGCCCCCGCCCCGACCCCTGCGCCGGCACCGCCCGCTCCGCCGTCCCCTGCGTCGGCACCCGCTGCTCCGGCACCTCCCGCTCCGGCTCAGCCGGCGTCCCCTGCCGCGCCGCCCGTCGAGCCACCGACCGCCTCCCCCGCCGCCACGCCGGGCCCGGCCGCGCCGCCCCCGCCTGCGCCGATGGCACCGCAGGGCGCGCCGGTCGTCGCCGGGGCGTCGGCCTCCCCGCCGCCGCCCCCACCTCCGGCGGCGGCCGCGCCGCCTGCGCCGACGGTCGCGGCCGCCGCCCCGCCAGCTCCCGGTGGCGCCGCACCCACCCCGCCTCCGCCTGCCGCTCCCGCCCCGCTCCATGGCAGCAGGCCCCGCCGCCAAGCCGGGCAACAAGCTGAAGCCTGCGCTGGTGATCGGCGTCATCGTGGGCGTGGTGTCGCTCGTCGGCGTGGTCGGCGCCGTGGCCGGCGGGCACAAGGACGCCAAGCACACCCGGAAGGCCGAGGCGTCCACCACCCCGACGGTCCCCATGGGCGTCGAGGTGCTGGACCCGAGCAACGGCCCCCAGACCGATGCACCGGCCACGTCGACGCCCCCACCCGGGCCCGGCACCGACCCCGTGGTCACCCAGCCGCCGTCGACCACCGTCCCCACCACGGCACCGCCCGCGGCGCCGTCGGGCGATGCGGTCGAGGTCGCCGGCGGCGTGAGCATCGTGCCGGCCAGCGGCTGGTCCGTCGCCAAGCAGGACACCGGCTTCCTCCAGCTCACCCGGGACTCCGGTGGCGCCCAGCTGTTCGTCTCCGTCTACGACGCCAGCTTGGGCTCCAGCGTCACGGAGGCGGCCAACAACTACCTGACCAACTCGGTCCAGCCCTACGTCGCCGAGCTCCAGACCACCGACGTCACCGAGCAGGGCTCGGTCGGCGGCAACGTGGTCTCCAACGGGAGCTTCGAGTACCAGGGCGTGATCGCCTCGCAGGGCGGCAACGCCCCGGTCGAAGGGTTCGTGGCCATCTTCGTGCGGTCCGACGGGAGCGTCGTGGTCTACGAGGAGCTCAACCAGCAGGGCAGCTACGACACGTTCAAGGACGAGTACAAGGCGATGTTCCGGTCCCTCGTCCCCACGCTGTAGGTGCGAGGCCGGCAAGCTCTGGGCGCCGCGTCCGTCGGGGTGGCGGGCGCTGCGCTCGTCGCCGCGTTCGCGGTCCCGTACCGGCGATCGACGGAGGCGCCTCGCCCGCCGGTGGTCGCCCTGCTGGGACGGCTCGACGGCGCCGCCCGCCTCACCCGTCTCGTGGGCACCGACGGCAAGGTCCGGTGGCAGTCCACGACCACGGTGTCGCTGCCGCCCACCGTGGTGGGCGCCCTGCCCGACGCCGTGGGCCGAGCGATCGGCGCGCGCCTCGGCCCGGGTGCGGCGGCGGACCTCCGGGAGCGGGGCCGCCTCGAGGGCGCGGCCGTCTACCGGGACCAGGTGGTGGAGCGGCAGGCCGACGGGACCGTGGCGCTGCGCTCGTCGATCTCGATGCTGGACGAGCAGGGCCTCGCGCTCGTGGCGTCGCTCGACGCCGACGGCTCGGCCACCGCCTACGACCCGCCGCTGGAGATCCTCCCCCGTGACCCGCGCCGCGGGACGGCCTGGCGCTCGCGCGGCAAGGTGGCCGGCGCCACCACCTACCAGTACCGGGCCGAGGTGGTGGCCGAGCGGCGCCGGGACCCCGGCCTCGGCGGGCGGGCCCGCTGCGTGCAGGTCCGCTCGACCCTCCACGTGCAGCGCCCCGACGGGCCCTTCGAGCAGCGGTCGGAGGAGTGGTTCTGCGAGGGGCTCGGCTCGTCCTCCTACGTGGCCGACACGCCCGACGGGCGCGAGCGCGGCCGGCTCGTGTCCATCGACGGCCTGGG
Organism: Acidimicrobiales bacterium; assembly: GCA_046331115.1. GTDB lineage: Bacteria > Actinomycetota > Acidimicrobiia > Acidimicrobiales > Iamiaceae > Aquihabitans. Next base: position 97,210 of record JAXLRJ010000006.1, on the reverse strand, counting down.
TGCGCTGGCGATCCCTCCGGCGCCGGCTGCCGCGTCCCCGACCGAGGTGCCGCGCCTCGGGGAGCAGCGGTGGGAGCGCAGCAGCGTCGCCGCGTCCCTGGCCGGGGCGGTCACGGCGACGCCATCGATGCTGCCGGCGGTGATCGACGCGCCGGGCGCCCAGGGCGGGTTGCTCGTGGCGACCGAGGCCTCGCCGGCCATCCAGGAGCTGCGGACGGACCCGGGGCAGGGACCGGTGCGAGGCTGGACCGCCGCCATGGGCGACGTCGCCTACGGCTCGCCGCTGGTCGACCGGGCGCACCAGCGCACCTACACGGGAGCGGCCGATGGCGAGGTCCGGGCGTTCACCACCGATGGGCTGTTCCTGTGGTCGGTCGATGTGGGCGACAACGTGGCGACCCGCCCTGCCTTGGGCGACGGCCTGCTGGTGGTCGGGTCCGAGGACGGCCACGTGGTCGGCCTCGATGCCCGCACCGGTCGCGGAAGCGGCGGGCGGCACCGACGGACCGGGTGGTGGGTTGGCCCATCGTCCACGGTCGGGTGGTGGTCGGGTGCGACGACGGCCTGGTCCGAGCCATCGACCCCACGAACGGCCGGGTGGCGTGGACCGCCGACCTCGGTGCGCCCGTCGAGGCGCCCATCGCCACCGTCGGCACCGACGCCCTCGCGGTGGCGCGCGACGGCACTGCGGTGCGCCTGGGGCCCGACGGCGAGGCCCGGTGGTCCGTGGCCACCGGCCTCACCCTGCGGACCGAGCCGGTGTGTGGACCACGGGCGGGTGCTGGTGGTGGTGGTGGCGAGCTGCGCGCCCTCGACGTGGGCGGATGGCCTGGAGGCCTGGCGCCGGACGGGCGGGATGGTCGGCCCGTGGCTCGCATCCGGGGCCGTGCGTCGGCGGTGGCCGCCACCGACCGCGGGACCGTCCTGGCGCTGGACCCGCGGGTCGCGGCCGTGGAGCGGTGGCGGCCCTCGCCGACGTGGGCGGCTACGGCAGCGCGCCGGCATGGCGATCGTCCCGGTGGTCGGTGCCGGCGTGCTGGTGCTGGTGCGGACGCCTCGGGCCGGGTCCAGCGGATCACCCGCCGCCGCAAGATGCTCGGCGCGGGCGCCGTCGTGGGCGCTGTCGGCGGCGGCGGCCGCCCTTGAGGCCTGCTCCTCCAGGCCAGCCCGCTCGGCGACGGGCGCAGCACCTGGCCTGCTCGGCTCGGGGGGCGAGGTGCTGCGGCTCGATCCGTCCTCCGGCCAGGTGGACCAGACCGGCACGGTGGACCTGCAGGGCGGCGCCCTCAAGGTGTCGGCGATCGCGGCAAGGGCGTCGCCTACGCCGGGCACCCAGGGCACGGTCGCGGCATTCTCCCTGCCCGACGGCGCCGTGCGGTGGCGCGCGGACCTCGGGCGCGGCGGTGCGTCCCCGGTCCTGGCCGGCGACCGCCTCGTTGCCAGCGAGGACGAGGGCCGCCACCACCTGAGCGCCTTCGATGCCGACGGTTCCCCGGCCTGGCACCACGCCACCGGCAAGGCCCCGGTGCCCGGTGCGATGTTCACGCCCGTCGTGGTCGCCGACGACCTCGTCGTGACCGGCGACCCGGCGCGGCGTACGCCTTGGGCGACGGTGCACCGGCGTGGACCGCGCCGCAGGTGACCGGCGTGCTCGGCTCCGGCGCGGTGCTCCCGTCCGGCGAGGTCGCCTTGACGGTGACCGACGCGTTCGACCCGGCCGACGCGGCGCGCTCGGCCATCGTTGCCCTCGATCCCCGGACCGGTGCCGTCCGCCACCGCGTGCAGCTGCCGGGGATCGTGGCCGAGGGGTTCGTGGACCTGGTGCCGGTCGGCCGGGACCTGGTGGTCCTCGACGCCGGCCGTCGCCGGCTCGTGCGGGTGGATCCGCTGCGGGGACGGGCGCCGGTGTGGACCGCTGAGCTGCCGGCCAGCCGCCTCGGCGGGGCCGCGCGGCTGGGCGACGGGCGGATCTGGCTCGCCCTGGTCGACGGGCAGGTCGTGGCCCTCGACGCCCAGACCGGCGACGTCGCCGTCCAGACTTCCGAGCTCGGGCTCGACCTCAGCTCGGTGGGCCTGGCCCAGGCCCCGGTGGAGGCTGGTGGGACGGTGGTGGTGACGGGTGGCCTGCTGGCCCTCGGCGTGCCGGCGGGTGGGTCGTGACCGCGGTGCCGGTCGACGGCGGGCATCGAAGCTCGGGGCCGGTGGCCGCGGTGCGTGGCGCGGTGGGCGCAGCGGTCGGCCTCGTCGCCGCGCTGGTGGCCTCGGTCTTCCGGGACCTGTTGGCCGAGGAGCTCGATGCCGGCCACATCCGGACGAAGGGGCTGCCGGCCGGCGTGCGGGTGGCGGTCCTCGCCGCGGTCGGCGTGGCCCTCGCCCTGTTCGTGAGCATCATCGCCGCGGACACCTGGCGCCGGCTCGACCCGCACGTCATCACCCGGGGCCAGACCCTGCGGGGCACGTTGATCCCCGAGCTGCTCGTGCCGGTGACCTTCGCGATCCTGGCGTTCGCCGCGGCGCTGTGCGTGAGCGGCGCGCTGCGGGCCAGCCCGTGGATGGGCGCCCTGGTCGGCGTCGGCTACGCGATCGTCGCCACGTTCGTGCACGGCTACACGGTGGGCGACGACGGCCTGCACCGGGTGGCCGGCTGGGCGATCCCGGTGGTGCTGATGTTGCTGGTGGTCGTGCGGCGGCTCCCTCCGCACCCGGTGGTCGAGCTGTGCGTGTGCCTTGGGCTCGTCGGCCTGACCTTCGCCGATGCGCACCGCCTGCTGGTCGCCGCGGACCGGGCGAGTGGTGCTGACTTCCTGGCCGGCCAGACCGAGGCGCTCATCTCCGACGTGCTGTTCCTCAGCGCCCCGCTGGTGATCGTGGCCGCGCTCAGCGTCATCAACTTCGGGGTGACCACGGCCCGGTGGGGCGTGGGATTCGCCCAGCAGCACCTTTCTCGGCGTGTGGTGGTCGGCGCCGCGCTTGCGCTCGGCGCCTGGCGCATGGTCTCGCTGGGCCGGACCGTCGCGGCGGCGGTGGCCGACGACGGTGCGTGGTCCCAGGCCCGTGCGCTGCTGGCGTCGGCGGCGCTCGCGGCGGCCCTCGGTTCCGTGGCGCTGCTGGTCCAGAGGGCGTCCGGCGAGGCCATCGCGGACGGACAAGGACCACGGCGGCGAGCAGCATGCGGGTCGCCCTGCCGCTCGCGCTCGGCCTCACGGTGGTGACCGTGGTGGTGGCAGTCCTGTACCTGGTGGTGCAGGGCGTGACCGCCGTGCTCCCGTTCTCCTCGGGCCGGCACCTGAGCAGCTGGATCATCGACGTCATCCCGCGGGCCGGGCACTTCGGGGCCTCGGGCGCCTGGACCTTCCTCCGTGCCGTCGCGGTGCTCGGCCTCAGCGCGCTGCTGGCCCGTCGTCGCCGACCCGCCACGGCCACGTTCGTCGGCGCCGTCGGTGTGATCCTGCTGGACCAGTGGGCGACCCGCCCCGAGCTGCTCGGCGACGGCTGGGCGTGGCGGGTGTCGGGCGTCGGCGTGCTGGTCGTCGGCGGGCTGCTGGTGGCGATGGCGCGGTGGTGGCGCCAGGGGCGGCTCACCGAGCGACGCGCTGCGTGGGCCCTCTACCTGATCTTGCTGACCGGCCTGCTCGACCGCGGCTCCGCGCTCAGTGACCCGATCGCCCCGCTCCTGGCGTTCTCTGGCGTGGCGTTCGTGCTGTTCGGCCTCATCTGGAACTTCGCCACCGAGCAGGGCTGGGCCAACGAGGGCTCCGCGGCGTTCCCCCGCGCCTCGCGGGCCCAGCTGATGCTCGGCTACCAGGTGCTCGCGGTGGCGATCCTCCACTGGTACGTGATCAGCCACGACCTGTCGCCGCTCGAGAACCTGACCGCCCTCCAGCCGGGCACCGGCACCGCGCTGCTCGGCCAGCCCCTGGTGCTGGTGCTGATCCTGGCCGGCTTCGCCGCGATGCTCGCCGACGTGGACCTGGCCACGACCGACCAGCCCGAGGAGGAGGGGTCGAGCACCTCCGACGAGGCGCAGCCAGCCGTCGAGGCCTGAAGGACGACCGGCCGTCAGGCGTGCCAGCGCGGCGGGCAGGCCGCTCCGGGATGCGAGGATGACGGGGTGACGAGGGACGCGAAGGGGGCGCCCAGCCGGGTGGGCGACGGCACCGCGCCCGCGCGCGGGCTGGAGCGCTGAGCGCGATGCCCACGACCGTCCTCGGGATCAGCTGCGACTACCACGATGCCGCCGCCGCGCTCCTGGTCGACGGCCGCATCGCCGCGGCGGCGGAGCAGGAGCGGTTCAGCCGGACCAAGCACGACGGCGGGCTGCCCGAGGACGCGGTGCGCGCCTGCCTGGAGCTCGGCGGCATCGAGGCGGCCGACCTCGACCACGTGGTCTTCTACGAGAAGCCGCTGGTCCTGGCGTCGCGCTTCCTCGCCACGCGGCAGCGCCAGGGCCCCGGCGGCCTGCGGGCCTTCCTGGCCGGCGCCCCGACGCTCAACGGCGCCAACGTCTTCGTCGGGGCGCGGGTCGCCGCGATGCTCCGACGCCTCGGCGCGCCGCGCCCGCCGCGGGTGTCGTTCGTCGAGCACCACCGCAGCCACGCGGCCGCCGCGTTCCTGCCCTCGCCCCACGAGCACGCCGCCATCCTCACCATCGACGGCCTCGGCGAGTGGGCCACCGCCACGATCGGCGTCGGGGCGCAGCACCGCACCTCATTGCTCGAGGAGCAGCGGTTCCCGAACTCGATCGGGCTCGTCTACTCGTTCATCACCGCGTGGTGCGGCTTCTCGCCGAACAGCGACGAGTACAAGCTCATGGGCCTCGCCCCCTACGGCACCGACCGGTTCGCCGAGGCGCTGGCGCAGCTCGTCGACGTGGGCGACGACGGCGCCGTGCGGGTCGATGCCCGGGCCATGGGCTGGTTCGATCCGCGGAGCCGCCGCGCTCGGGCCTTGGCCGGTCGCCTTGGCGGGCCACCCCGTCGGGCCGACGAGCCGGTCACCCAGCGAGACGCCGACCTCGCCGCTTCGGTGCAGCGCCTCGTGGAGCGGGCGGTGCTCGCCATGGCGGCCCGTGCCCACGAGCTGACCGGCGAGCGCGCCCTGTGCCTGGCGGGCGGGGTGGCGCTCAACAGCGTCGCCAACGGGCTGCTCGCCCGAGAGGGCCCCTTCGAGGAGATCTGGGTGCAGCCGGCGGCGGGCGATGCGGGCAGCGCCCTCGGTGCGGCCCTGGCCCTCTGGCACGAGGAGCTCGGCCACCCCAGGGCGCACCTGCGGGCCGACGAGGGCGCCACCGGCACCCGGGACGCGATGGCCGGGGCGCTGCTCGGGACCGAGGTCGCCGATGCCGATGCCATCGAAGCCCTGGTCGCTGCGGGCATCGCCCACCAGGTGGTGGCGGACCGCGCCGAGCGCGACGCCCTCGTGGCCGAGCGGCTCGCCGCCGGCGACGTGGTGGCGATGTTCCAGGGGCGCATGGAGTTCGGACCGCGCGCCCTGGGCAACCGCTCGATCCTCGCCGACCCACGCTCGCCGACCGTCCGGGAGCGGATCAACCTGGCGGTGAAGGGCCGCGAGTCCTTCCGGCCGTTCGCGCCGGCGGTGCTGGCCGACCACGCGGCGGACTGGTTCGAGCTGGACCAGCCATCGCCCTACATGCTCCTGGTGGCCCCGGTCCGCGCCGAGCACCTGGTCGAGGTGGGCGAGGAGCCCGACGACCTCGCGGGACGTGCGGCGATCGCCCGCTCCACCATCCCGGCTTGCACCCACGTCGACGGGTCGGCGCGCATCCAGACGGTGGACGCCGCCACCCATCCCGACCTGCACCGCCTCCTCGTCGCCTTCTACGAGCGCACCGGCTGCCCGATGCTGCTGAACACGTCGTTCAACCGGGCCGGCGAGCCGATCGTCGAGCGGGTGGACCAGGCGGTGGCGTCGGCCAGGGCCGCTGGCGTGGACCTGCTCGTCATCGGCCCGGCCATCGTCCGGGGAGCGGACCTGTGAGGCCGACGATCGCGAACCGTTGGCTGCGCGACGTCCTCGCCACCTGCATGGCGCTGGCGGTGCCTGTGGCGTGGGCCATCGCTGGGCACCCGGGCACGCCCCACCCACCCCTGGTCGTGGCGGTGGCCGTCTCGGTCGCCGCCGGCCTGTTGTGGTGGCGCCCCGCCTCGGCGAGAGGGTCGCTCGTGCTCGTGGCCGGTGCTGCCCTCGGCGCCGCCGTGGTATCCGGGGCGGTCGCCGGCCGCTCGACCGCCGTGCTGGCGGTGGCGTCGGTGCTGCTGGCCGCGTGGGCGGGCTTCGAGCACCCGTTGGGCCGGTGGCGAGCACCGGCGCACGGCTGGCTCCCCCTGCTCGCGCTCCTGGTGGTGGGCAGCGCCGTCGCGGTCGGCGCGCTGCCGCGGGCGTCCCTGGGCCTCGCCGCGTTCGCGGCGTCGACTGCCGTGGCCATCGCCGTGGCGTGGCTCGATCGCCCGCCGCCCGGCGGGGTCGGCGCACAGGCCGCGCGGGTCGCCGCCGGCAGCACCGCCTACCTCGCCGGCCTGGTGGCCGTCGGCTGCCTGGAGCTCGACGCGTCGCGCCGGCTGCGGATCATGGCGATCGTGGTCGCCGTCCTCCTGGCGAGCCCGCTGCCGTGGCTCGGGAAGGCGTACCGGTGGGCGGCCCACCACCTCCGGCTCGTGCTCACGTTCGTGGTGAGCCTGGTCCTGTGGCTGCTCACGGCCCTGCTCCCGTGGGTGTTCCAGCGCCTCGTCCGGTTCGACCCGGTGCAGGCGGTGGCCCGCACCTCCGACGGGTGGATCGACCGGCGCGGCGCGCCCGAGGTGCCATCGCAGATGTGGTTCCCCGACCCGGCGCTGCACCGCCCGCGTTTGGGTCGCCGCGTGCACGCCCGGATGCCGGTGGCGGCCGCGGTCCTGCTCGTGCTCGCCCTGCTGGTCGTGCCTGGCATCGTCGATCGCTTGCAGGCCCCCTCGGACTGGGAGCGGACCGCGGCGGGCCGGGAGATGGTGGCCACGCCGGAAGGCCGCAAGGCCGTGCGCGACGGCAGCCTGGCCCTGGACCACTTCTGGTTCTCCCAGTACGAGGGCAACGAGCTGCCCGACGTCACGTCGGAGACGCTGAACATCGAGGGTGGCCGCCGGGCGACCTGGCGCTCGGCGCGGTGCACCGGCCGACCCCTGCGGGTCTGGGCGTTCGGTGCCTCGGGCCTGTTCGGCCCGTTCCTGCCCGACGACGCGACGATCTCCTCGGAGCTGGCCAAGGAGGCGGCGCGGCGGGGGCTCTACCTCGACGTGGCGTCCTACGCCATCCCCGGCGACGTGGCCTGGACGGAGAACCGGCGGTTCGAACGGCTCCTCACCGGCAAGGCGCGCCCGGACGCGGTGCTCTTCTACGACGGCTTCAACGACCTCAACGTCAGCACCGCCGTGCGCGACCCGCAGCGGACGCTCGACCCCGACGTCCTCGGCCCGATGGACGGCAACCAGATGCGGGTGCTGACCGAGCTCGGCGGCCTCGAGCCGGGCTCGTGGCGGCTGCTGCGCGTGCCCGACGCCCTGTCGTCGGGTGACATGGCCACCGTGCCCGAAGCGGCGAAGGCGTACCGGGACGCGGACCGCACGAGCCGGCTCCTCGCGGCCTCCGTCGACGCTCCGCTGTTCCGCTTCCTGCAGCCGCACGTGGCCACGCGGGCCCAGCTCCGCTCGGACGAGCCGGCACCGGGCCCGGGCTACGTGGCGCGCGTCGCCGAGTTCCGGCGCCTCCGACCGAAGGGGACCGTCGACCTCGGTGGCGTGCTCGACGACCTCGACGGGCCGCTCTACTACGACTCGGTCCACACCACCGCCCGACCGAACCCGACCATCGCGGCGGCGATGCTCGACGAGATGGCCCCGACGCTGCGGCGCCTGGCCCGGGAGCGAGGGGTGGGCACGTGCCGATGATCCGCGAGGTGCTCCGGGCGCTGGGCCAGGTCCTGCGCTACGGCGTGCACGGTCGTCGCCTCGGGCTGGTCGTGCTGCTGGTGGTCGGCGTCGTGCTGCTCGCCGCGGCCGTGGCTATCAGCGCCGCCGCCCCGGCCCTGGTGTACCCGATCCTCTAGGGGTCGACGGCGCAGCAGCGCCCGGCGGTCAGGCCTTGCCGGTGGTCCGGGTCATCTGGTCGAAGTCCAGCTCCATCCGGGCCTGGTCGCCCTTCAAGGCGTACGTCGTGGCCAGGTGGTCGACGGTCCCGAACTTCGACTGGTGGCGGGGCAGGTCGCCGAGCGGGACCTCCTTGCCGGCGACGGTGAACGGCGCGGTGGACCCGAAGGTCACCTTGCCGGAGGCCGGCGAGTCCCACGCGACCTCGAAGCCCTCGTCGTCGTTGGTGACCTCGGGGCCCTTCGCCGAGATGGCGGCGACGAAGGCGTCGAACGACGAGTCCGTCGACGTGTCGCCGACCTCGACGATCCACACGTTGTCGGGCCCGCCCTTGGCCACCAGGTCGAACGGCTTGGTCTGGCCGTCGGTGGGCTGGGTGGCCGGGTCGTAGGTCCGCCACTCGGGCGTCCGCCAGGACCAGAGGGCGATGTAGCCGTCGCCCTTGCGCACGAAGGTCCAGTTGCCGTCCTGGCGCACCTCGTCGAAGCGCTCCTGGGGCACGTAGGCGTGGGTGTAGTCCTGGTAGCCGAAGATCCCCCACAGCAGGGCGTTGGTGGAGGCGTCCCAGCCCGGTTGGTAGATGTGGATGCCGGTGCGCTCGTGCTGGGCCGAGCGGGGGATGGATGCCTCGCCGGTGAAGTACCCGGGCTTGTCGTCGTCGGGCCACTCGGTGGAGTCCGGCACGTCGGTGCGGGGGTGCGTGGTGAACACGATGGCGCCGGGGCCCACGGTGGCCTGCCAGGCGTGGATCTGGTCCCGCATGTCGCCGAAGCGGTGGTCCAGCACGGTGGCCAGCGAGACCGTGTCGCTGCGCCAGCCGTAGGTGTTGGCCTCCCGCAGGTGGCCGAAGTTCACGATGGCGTGGTTGTCCCGCACGAACTTCTCGATGCGCTCGGGATCGTTGCCGTTGATGGCGGCGAGGGCGCCCACCTGCTGGAGCGCCTCGGTCTCGAAGAACCGGTACTTCTTGGCCGCCTCGAGGCTGACCTTGGTGAGCTGCCAGGTGCCGACCATGCCCTGGGACCACCAGAACGACATGTCCTTCGGGTCGTCGAACGAGAAGCCGTACGGCGCCTTGGGGTGCTCGACGATGGGGGCCCGGCCGTCGACGAAGATGCCGTGGCGCTCCCGGGTGACGCCGGGGTCCTTGGCGGTGGCGAGCTCCACGAGCACCTGCGGCGGGCGGTAGCGCTGCGAGCCGGCGAAGTAGGTGGCCGAGGAGTCCGAGCCGCCCTGGTAGGCCAGGTCCGTGTCGTCGAAGAGCAGCTTGAACATGTCGAAGGTGCCCTCGCGCTCGGTGAGCTTGTCCTTGGCGTAGGTGCGCCCGCGGGAGGCGGCGTACACGTTGTTGTGGCACCAGGCCGCCATGTCCATGACGCACAGGTCGAGGGCCATGCCGGCGGCCCGGACGAGCTCGGGGTCCTTCGCCAGCTCCAGCAGCGTCAGCAGCGGGGTCACGTTCTTCTTCATGTACACGTGGCTGTGCCACTCGAAGAACCCGAACTTGGCCCGCTCGGCGATCCAGTCGAGGATCGGCTGCTTGGACCGGGCCACGTGGTCGGCGCCCTTGAGCCCGGTGATGGTGAACGTGCGGTCCGGCATCCGCTGGCCAGCCAGGTACTCGTTGACCAGGCCGATGATCAGGTGGTTCTCGGACCAGAACCACTGGTCGTCGATGCGGTCCTTCGGCAGCGGGTCGTCCCAGCGGTACCGGTTGTCGACCATGCGCTGCTCGATCGCCTCGATGACCTTGGGGTCGATCTTGGTCATCGGGTTCGCGGCATCGGCCAGGCCGAGCACCCAGTGCAGGTACATGAGCTCGAAGTCCCGGGTGTCCTGCCACGAGTCGATGTGGTCCCAGACCGGCTGGAGCTGGTCGACGGTGACGGCGCTGGGGTCCCAGGTGAACTTCGGGCTGCGGTGGGCGGCCACGAGGTGGGCGCCGATCGACACCGGGTCGCCGGGGGAGAGGTCCTTCGTGGCGCCGGCCATGTACTCCTCGATGCGGGCCTGGTAGGCCTGCTCGTCGACGAGGCCGGCCGACCCTGGCCTGGCGAGCGCGGTGTCGGGGTCGGTGGGCTTGGGGGTCGTGGTGCTGGAGGCCGACGACCCGTCGCTGCCGTCGGTGCAGCTCGCCAGCACGGTGGCCCCGGCCACCCCCAGCGACCCCACCAGGAAGCGACGACGATCGAAGTGCAGCACGGAGGACCCCCTGTCCCGGATCGGTGCGCCGACGGCGCGCACACCGGTGCCGACGGTAGCGCCGGGGAGCGTGGCCCGGCCGTCGCCAGCAGCTGGGGAGCGCTCGCCTTGGTCAGGCGCCGCGCTTGGGGCTGTCGGCGAGGCGCTGGAGGTCGGGCTCGAGGTGGTCGTAGAGGCCTTGGGCGATGAGGCGGGCGCCCAGCTCGTTGTGGTGCACGTCGTCGGTGTAGATCGGGTCCTCGTTGCCGTCGAGCACGTTGCTGAGGTCGAACACGTCCTTGGCCAGGTCGTTGCTCGTCTCCTGGGTCATGAGCCGCATGTCGTTCTCCTGCGACGTGTTCCAGTTCGGCTCCCCGGGGATCAGCGGCCGGCTGTAGCGCATCGGCTGCCACACGTAGCGGACGAGGGCCCCCACGGATCCTGCGCTGACGGCGCTGCTGCGCCGGGCCCGGTCGTAGCGGGCGACGATCTGCTTCGAGCGTCGGGTGAGGTTCCGCTCCGGCGTGTCGTCCTCGATCACCCGTCCGGTCGGGTGCGGGGGCAGGGGTGGGGCGGAGCGGAGCGACCCATCCCAGAGCGAGACGAGGGTGGCGTCGACGGGGGCCTCGTCGCTCCGGCGGATGTGGTTGTCGCCGTTGCCGTGGTAGATCTCGTTGACGCCGTCGTAGAAGAGGACCAGGTCCGGAGCGGGGTCGACGGTGAGGTCGTAGGCGAACCGCTCGGCCTCCTGCCACTGGGTGAAGCCGGTGATGCCCCGGTTCTGGACGTCGACGGTGAGGCCGTGCTCGTGGGCGATCCGGGCGAGCTCGGAGGCGATGGTGTGGTCGTCGCGCTGGCCGATGCCCCAGGTGGTGGACCCGCCGTACATCCACACCGTGACGCGACGGCACTCGCAGGCCGGGGCGCGCCAGCTCTTGCGGATCCCGTCGACCATGTTGATGTACTTGGACCGGAAGTCCAAGAAGCGGTACGGGTTCTCGTTGCGCCATGCACCCTGCAGGCCGAGGGCGAACTGCTCGGCGTCGTGGAAGGCAGGGGTGGTGAACCAGGGGTTGCCCTCCTGGGCCGTGGGCGTGGCGTTCGGGTCCGGAGGATGGGGCTCGAGGCCGTCGGGGACCGGGTCGCGCAGCGGCGCCTCGGGCCCAGCCGACAGGTCGGCCTGCCTGGCGCGGAGCACGAAGCCGACCTCGGCTGCGGAGGTGTCGTCGCGCCGCGCCCACACGACCCCGGCGATCACCAGCAGGACCAGGGGGATGACCGCGGCGCGGAGCGCCTTGCGCCAAGCGATGTGGCGGCCCTCGATCACCCGTGGTGCCTGCTGGCGGTCGTCGGCCCACGCATCGGTGGCGTCGCCCCGGCGACGGGGCAGGTGGGCCCAGTGGCCGGGGGTGGCGAGGAGGTCGGTGCGGAAGAGGCGGCTCAGGCCGTGGGGGATGAGGACGAGGAAGACGGCGAGGATCGAGAAGAGGACGGAGGTGAGGATGCGGCCGACGGCGTGGGCGAAGCGGTCGACCCAGGCGAGGGCACCGTGGCGGCCGAGCAGGATCGGGACGACGACGGTGGCGATGGCGGCGAGGGCGACGGCCACGGGGGTGTGGTCGAGGGCGGCGTTGGTGCCGGCGATGACGGCGAGGACGGCGGCGGCGATGCGGGCCTGGCGGGGGAGGGTGGTCCAGAGGGGTCGGTCGGGGGGTGGGGCGACGACGCGGGAGGTGACGATGGTGGTGGCGAGCCAGGCACCGGTGATCGGTCCGGCGGCGGCGGTGGCGGCGGCGCCGGCGAGGAGGGCCGCGCCGATCGTGACCGGAGCGGTCGGGCGCAGCCGGCGAGACGCAGCGACCGCCACGGCCGTCACCACCAGCATCGAGGCGATGGCAGGCACGGGCGCGACGCCGCGCACGGCCCAGCCCCACGGTCCGGCAGCCGCGATCAGCCACGCGACGATCGGGCCCCAGGGGTCGCGCTCGGACCCGGGCTCGACCGGCGGCAGCACCGGCTCCATCGCTCGCCACGAGGTGGCGACCTCGTCGGTCGTCGGCGGCGCCTGGGTGGTGCTCACGCCTTGGCCTCGATGGCTCGGAGGTCGTCCTGGAGCGCCGCGAACATCGCCTCGGCGATGACCCGGGCGCCGCGCTCGTTGTGGTGGGCGTCGTCGGTGTAGATCGGGCCCTTCGTCCGATCGAGCGCGCGGGTGAGGTCGATCACGTCGGGTGCCAGGTTCTCTTCGGCGAACTGGCTCGCCTTGCGGGCATCGTTCTCGTGGCGCGTGTCGAAGTGCGGCTCGGTGGGCTCGAACGGGCGGGAGTAGCGCTCCGGCTGCCAGATGTAGCGGACGGGCACGCCCGTGGCCTTCGAGGTGGCCTTGCTCATCTTGCGGGCCAGGTCCCAACGGCGCACGCCCTCGGCGGTCAGCTGCAAGCCCTGCGAGTCCAGGGTGGGGGGCGGCATGATGCGGCTGCCGGTCCGCCCCCTGGGCGGTCGGCCCTGGGAGCGACCGGACTGGATCCAGATCTCGTCGAAGATCCGGTCGTGCAAGCCGCGCTCCCACCAGCGGTCGTTGACGCCGTCGTAGAACACGACCAGGTCCGGGGGCGGCTCGATGGTGAGGTCGTAGGCGAGCCGTTCGGCCTCGATCCAGTGGTGATCGCCGGGGAGGCCCCGGTTGTCGACGTCGATCGTCATGCCGTGCTCGTGCGCCACTCGGGCGAGCTCGGAGGGGATCGTGTGGTCGTCGCGCTGGCCGATGCCCCACGCGGTGGAGCCGCCGTAGACCCACACCTTCAGCCGGCGGCAGTCGCAGGCCGGCGGTCGCCAGCTCTTGCGGAGCCCGTCGATCACGTTGATGTACTTGGATCGGAAGTCCAACGCCCGGTAGGGGTTCTCGTAGTGCCAAACGCCACCCGGCTTCACCGTGTAGCTCTGGGCCTCCTGGAACTCCGCGGTCGACCACCACGCGTCGCCGGCCACGGCGGCGGGGACCTCGCCGTCCTTCACCGGGGCGTCGGTGAGGCCGCTCGGCGCCGGGTTCCGAAGGTCCACCTTTGGCTCTTGCACCGGCTTGCCGGTCGGGACCGCCAGCACGAACGGGGCCCGCGGCGGGGCCTGGTGCTGCTCCCGGTACCAGACGGCTCCGGCGACGACGAGCAGGGCGAGGGGGATGATCGAGGCGCGCAGCGCCTTGCGCCAGGCGAGGTGCCGCCCCTGCAGCACCCGCGCCGGGCGGGGCCGATCGTCGGCCCACGCGGCGCGGGCGGTCGAGCGGGGCCGAGGGGGTGGTCCCAGTGGCCGGGGGTGGCGAGGGGGTCGGTGCGGAAGAGGCGGCTCAGGCCGTGGGGGATGAGGACGAGGAAGACGGCGAGGATCGAGAAGAGGACCGAGGTGAGGACGCGGCCGACGGCGTGGGCGAAGCGGTCGACCCAGGCGAGGGCGCCGTGGCGGCCCAGGAGCAGGGGCACCAAGGTGGTGGCGATGGCGGCGAGTGCGACGGCGATGGGGGTGTGGCCCAGGGCGGCGTTGGTGCCGGCGATGACGGCGAGGACGGCGGCGGCGATGCGGGCCTGGCGGGGGAGGGTGGTCCAGAGGGGGCGGTCGGGGGGTGGGGCGACGACGCGGGAGGTGACGATGGTGGTGGCGAGCCAGGCACCCGTGATCGGTCCGGCGGCGGCGGTGGCGGCAGCGCCGGCGAGGAGGGCGGCGCCGATGGTGGTCGGAGCGGTCGGGCGGAGCCGGCGGGAGGCGGCGACCGCGGCGGTGGCGACGAGGAGCAGGGCGGCCACGGCTGGGCGTGGGGTGCCGGTGCGCAGCGCCCAGCCCCACGGCCCGGCCACGGCGATCAGCCACGCCACCACCGGCCCCCACCGATCACGGTCCGGCTCGGCCTCCAAGGGCCGGGGCGCGTCGACCCCGCGCCATGCCACCGGCCGTTCCCCGAGCGCCGTGCTCACGACTGGGCCAGGCCTCGCACCTGCGGACGGAGCTCCTTCCACATGGCCGCGGCGATCAGCTTGGCGGCCACCTCGTTGTGGTTGGTGTCGTCCGAGAACAGCGGGGCCTTCGTGCCGTCCAGCGCGGCGCTCAGGTCGACCACATCCTTCGGCAGGTAGCGCGGGGCGTTGCGGAACGCCCGCCCCCGAAGGTCGTCCTTGGCGAGCTCGGGCCCGTCCGAGCCGCTGAAGCGCGTGGGCTGCCAGAAGTAGCGCACCGGGACCTCGGCCGCCTGCGCGGACCGGTTGCTCATCTCGAGCGACCGGTCGTAGCGCTTGACGGCCAGCTGGCCCGGCTTGCCCGGGTCCTTGTCCAGCTCGGGCCAGCCCTCGTAGGTGACGCCGTCGGGCGTCTCGGGTGCGCCCTTGGGGGCGCCGACGACCTCCTCGTAGAGGTTGGTGGCGAACGGCTCGAGCGGTGCCCGGGTGTCGGCGAGCCCGCGGGAGCGCAGCTCCAACTCGCTCTCGACCTCTTCGGCGCCCTCGTAGAACGCCACCATGTCGGGCTTGGGGTCGACTGCCAGGTCCCAGGCGAAGCGGGTGGAGTTCCGCCAGTGCATCTCGCCGGGGATCCCCCGGTTCTGCACGTCGAGGGCGATCCCGTCCTTGGCGGCCAGGCGGGCGAGCTCCGAGGCGATGGTGTGGTCGTCGCGCTGGCCGAGCCCGAAGGCGCCCGAGCCCCCGTAGAGCCAGAGCTTCACCCGCTTGCAGTCGCAGGGGGGCGCCTTCCAGGAGTCCCGCACCCGGTCGTGGACGTTGACGGTGGGGGTCTCGACGTCGAGGACCCGCTGCACGGTGAGTGGGCGCCAGGCGACCCGCTCGTCGGTGACCCACGCCATGTCCTCGCGGAAGCCCGGGTACCAGTCGTCGCCGGTGTAGGCCGCGGGGATCGGATCCTTCGGCATGGCCACGCCGAGGGCCTTGGCCGACACGCCCTTGTCCGACGGGAACGACACCTTGCCCCGCTCGGCCTCGATCAGCGGCGTGAGCAGGCGGATCAGCAACGCAGCCGCCGCCACCAGGACCACCGCGGTGGCGAACGGGCCCCAGCCGCGTCGGAAGGCGCGCTTGTCGCGGCGGCGGGCCCGCCGCGGGTCCGGCAGCTGCTCCTCGACCTTGGCCCACCCGTCGGGGTGGTCGCGGAAGAAGGCCCGCCCGATCAGTCGCACCAGCAGGGCGACGATGGCGATGACGGCGCTCGCGACCCACTCGATGGCGTGCAGGACGAAGTGCTCGCCGGCCGTGGCGGCCCGGTCGAGCCAGCGGGCAGGTGCCGGCGAGCGCGCTGGCGACCAGCATGAGCGCCGGGCCCAAGGCGAGCACCGCGAGCGGCTTCACCGAGTCCTCGAGCGTGAATTGGTTCCACGCGACCCACGAGAGGATGCCGACGAGGACGTCAGCGCCGGGGACGACCCGGCCGCGCAGCGGCAGCGGCGGTCGATCGGCGACTGCCCAGGCCACGGACACCAGGGCGAGGGGCACCCAGAGCGTGAGGACCTCGCCCTCGCCCTCGACGTAGACGAACGCGGCAGCCGCCAGGGGCACCGCCATCCGGAGCCACCACATCCGCCTTGGGGTCAGGCACATGGCCAGCAGCGAGGCGACCATCAGCACCAGGACGACCGTGGGCCGTCCGAGCAGGTTGCCGGCGGCGCGCCAGTAGGGCACCAGCACGCCGGCATAGACCGCCACGAGGGCGGTGATGATCGGATGGGGGTGGCGCCGCAGCCGGGCCAGCAGGGCCGCGAGGCCGGTCGGCTCGAGGCGCGCGCCGAGGCCCCGCCAGGTGCCCGTGGGCGCCTGGGGCTCGTCGCTGACCGGACCGCTGGGGGCGGCGGTGAGCATCAGCTCGTGGCGTCGGCACCCACGCCGACGGGCTCGGCCCGGTCGCCGGACAGGTCGATCACGTGGTGGTCGATCACCAGCACGTCGAGGCCGGCCGTCCGCGCCGAGCGGAGGGCGTCATCGGGCGTGCACACGATCGGCTCGCCGGCCCGGTTGAACGACGTGTTCAGCAAGATCGGGCAGCCGGTGCGGCGGTGGAACGCCTGGAGCAGCCGGTAGAAGTTCGGCGCCGTCTCCTCGTGGACCGTCTGGACGCGGGCCGAGCCGTCGACGTGGGTGCACGCCGGGATCTGCGAGCGAGGCACGTTGACCCGCTCGACCAGGTCCTCGGGCTCCTCGGCCACCGGGACCAGCCTGTCCTCGACGACCTGGAACGTGAAGAGCATGTACGGCGAGGGCTGGTCCATCTCGAACCAGTCCGAGGCGTGCTCCCACAGCACCGCCGGAGCGAAGGGACGGAAGGACTCGCGGCCCTTGACCCGCAGGTTGATGTCCCGCTGGACGGTGGGGCCGCGGGGGTCGGCCAGGATCGACCGGTGGCCGAGGGCCCGAGGTCCGAACTCCATGCGGCCCTCGAACCAGCCGACGATGGCGCCCTGCTCGAGGCGGGCCGCCACCAGGTCCGACAGCGCGTCGCGGTCGTCAACCCGCTGGGCCTCCACGCCCTCGGAGGCCAGCCACGCGTCGACCTCGTCGCTCGAGAAGTCCGGGCCGAGGCCGCCGCCGCCCATGCCGTCGGCCACCGGCGACGAGTCGTCGAGGTGACGGGGGTTGCCCAGCTCGTGGTGCCAGTACCAGAGGGCGGCGCCGATGGCGCTGCCGGCGTCGCCGGGGGAGGGCTGCACCCAGATCGAGTCGAACGGGCCGTCCCGCAGGAGCTTGCCGTTGGCCACGCAGTTGAGGGCGACGCCGCCGCCGAGGCAGAGGTGCCGGGAGCCGGTGAGCTCCTGGGCCCGCATCGCGATGCGCATCACCGCGTCCTCGACGAGCTCCTGGACCGACCGGGCGAGGTCCACGTCTCGGCGGCTCACCCGCTCGTCGCCCGTGCGGGGAGGCCCGTCGAACAGCTCGACCAGCGCCTTCATCTCCGCCGGGTCCCCGGCCCACCACCGGACCTTGTCGACGTCGATGCGGTAGGAGCCGTCGTCGTCGACCTCGATCAGCTGGCGCAGGGCGTCCGCGTAGGTGGGCTCGCCGAACGGCGCCAAGCCCATCAGCTTGTACTCGCCGTCGTTCGGCTCGAACCCGCACCACGCCGTCACCAGCGAGTACAGCAGCCCGAGCGAGTGCGGGAACCGCTGCTCGGTGAGCAGGTCCACCCGGCCCCGCACGCCGTGGCCGATGGTGGAGGTGGCCCACTCGCCGACGCCGTCGACGGTGACGATGGCGGCCTCCTCGAACGGGGAGGGGAAGAAGGCGGCGGCGGCGTGGCTGCGGTGGTGCTCGCCGTAGTAGATCGGGATGCGCTTCTTGCCGGCCCCGAGCGCGGCGAGCGCCTTCTCCACCCGGTAGCCGAGGAAGAGGTTGCGCCGCAGCAGCACCGGGACGTCCCGGACGAAGCCGGCGATGCCGGAGAACCCCTGGCGCTGCCGGGTCGACACGACCCGGCTGGCCACCACCAGCGGCTTCTCGTGGAACACCACGGCGTCGACGTCGGCGGCGGTCAGCCCCGCCATGGCCAGGCACGACGCGATCGCCCCCGTCGGGAGCGCGTTGTCGTGCTTGATGCGCGAGAAGCGCTCTTCTTCTGCTGCTGCCACGATCTTGCCGTCGACGACCAGTGCCGCGGCCGCGTCGTGGTAGTCGCAGCTCACCCCCAGAACGTGCACCGGGCGATCGTAGCGGTCACCCCTGGCGCTTGGCTTGGCGCCCCGAGGTCCGCTCGGCCGTCAGAGGAAGGGGTAGACGACGAAGGGGGCGGCGGCCTGGCCGGCGAGGGTCACCGCGGTCAGGACGAGGCCGGCCACGAGCACGAGCAGCAGCGAGATGCGGCGCGTGGCCACCGAGAACGCCAGCAGCTGGCCGATCAGCCCGAACAAGTGGCGCAGGAACCGCACGGCGCCGATGGTAGGCGGCCCGCAAGGGAGCCTGCCGAACGCGTGTGGCAGGCTCTGTCCAGTGGAGGGACCCGTGGACGTCTCGGCGCCGCAAGGCGTGCTCGTCGGCGACGACGAGGAGCCGGAGCCCACCCCCCAGCCGCCGGACGAGCCGCAGCGGGGGGCAGCGCGCCGCGCCCTCGCGTGGTGCGGGCGCCACCCCCTGGTGGTGGCCGGCTGCATCGGCACGGTGGTCGCCCTGGCCAACGCGGTCTGGATCTGGCGGGTCCGGCACCTGGGCGGCTTCGACCCCGACGAGTCCAGCTACCTGTCCTCGGCCCTGCGCATGCAGCGCAGCATCGACCTCCGCCACCCGTTCGCCCTGATCGCCACCGTCTTCCAGACCGGCCACGGCATCACCGTGCCGCTCCTGTCCGTGCCGCTGCTGATCCTCGGGCCGCGCGACCCGCGCACGGCGATGATGCTCCAGCCCATCCTCATGGTGTTCATCGCGGTGGCGATCGCGGCCATCACGCTGCGGATCACCAAGCGCCCGGCCCCGGCGATCTTCGCCTCGCTGTTCGTCGTACTGCTGCCGACGATGACCACGGCCGTGCAGTCCTACTGGTACGGGCTCGGCGCCGCCGCGGCGATGGCCGGCGCCATGTGGGCCCTGTTGGCCTCCGAGCGGGCGACCAACCGCTGGATCTGGTGGTACGGCGTCGGCGTCGGGCTGATGCTCCTGTCGCGCACCATGACCCTCGGGTACCTGCCTGCGTGCCTGGCGGCCGCCCTCATCGTGGCGTGGCCGGACCGCCGGGGGCTGAAGCGGGCGATCGCCGGCTTCGCCCTGGGCATCGCCATCGCCGCCCCCTGGTACATCGCCAACCGGGACTCGATCTTCGGCTACCTGTTCAGCTTCGGCTACGGCCAGGCCGCCGCCGAGTTCGGCGAGACCGGCTTCGGCGACCGCCTCCACGTCCGGATGGAACGGATGGTGATCGGGATCGGCCCAGGGTGGTTCGTGCCCATCGCCCTGGCGCTGCTCCTCTTCGTCGGGGTGCAGCTCGTCCGGCGCAAGGCCCTGCCCAACCTGGAGGAGCGGCCGTTCCTGGCGATCCTCGCCGTCGTGCTCCTGGGCACGGTGGCGCTCGTCAGCACCGCCAACAACGGCGTGTGGTTCGAGCTGCCGCTCGTGGTGCTGACGATCGTCGTCCTCGTGTCGGCCGCGGCCCAGATCCCCGAGCCCGCCGGCATCGCCCTGGCGATCGCGGTCGTGGTCGCGGCCGTCTACCCGATCCCACCGGCGTACTGGCTGCGCCGGTGGCACCCCACCGATCCCGCGAGCCACTACGAGTGGGGGTTCTCCGAGTACGACGAGCGGTTCTCGCCCCGGACGCGCAGCGAGCACGCCGAGGCCGCCGCCGAGTGGTGGGCGCTGTCGCAGCACGTCGAGCAGGCGATGCGCAAGATCTCCCCGGACGGCCAGCAGAAGGTCTTCCTGACGACGGGCAACACGTTGCTGTACAACGCCAACGTGGTGTCCATGGCATCCGAGCTCGATGGGTGGAACCCTTACATCGTGATCCCGAACACGACGCTGCCCGCCGCTCAGCGGGCCAAGTGGCTCGGGGCGCCGGATCCGGCGCGCCTCGGCGATCGGGAGCGGGTCCTGGTGGTCGGCGTCCACGACCAGCGCTTGTGGCCGCTCGACGTGAAGACCAGGGCGTTCCTGCGCCAGGCCGAGGACGCCGGCTTCGTCGAGGTCGCTCGCTTCCAGATGCCGCGCGGCGGCCACGTGGCCATCCTGCGCCGGAAGGCCTCGTCGTGAGGGCCCGGCGTCGCGCCATCCCGCTGGCCACGGCGTGCCACGTGCCGGCCACCCACCTCTACCTGCACCCGAGCGGCGACGTGCGGGTGTGCTGCCGGAACCAGGTGCCGCTCGGCAACATCGTCGAGACCTCGCTGACCGACATGTGGCGTCGGTCTCGGCGCCGCAGCATGGTGGACGAGTTGTCCCAGGGGCGATACCCGCACGGCTGCGACCCGTGCGCCTACGAGGTCGCGGTGGAGGGCTGGGACAACGCCTTCCCCCGCATCTACGACCGGTGGGCCGAGGTCGTCGAGGCCGATGGCATCGACGGCGACCTCGAGTGGCCTGCCCACATCGAGTTCAACCTGTCGAACACGTGCAACCTCATGTGCATCCAGTGCGACGGCACCCTGTCGTCGATGATCCGGCTCCACCGGGAGAAGCTGCCGCCCACCCCCAAGCCGTACGGCGACGCCTTCTTCGCCGAGCTGGAGGCATTCATCCCCCACCTGCGCGAGGCCCAGTTCGCCGGGGGAGAGCCCTTCCTCGCGCCGGAGAACTTCCGGGTCTGGGAGATGGTCGAGCGCCTGAACCCGGAGCTCCGCTGCGTGGTGATCACGAACGCCACCCAGTGGAACGACAAGATCGAGCGGGTCGGCCGCACCCTGAACATGGGGTACACGTTCTCCATCGATGGCATGACCGCCGCCACCTACCAGAAGGTCCGGGTCAGCGCGGACTTCGATCGGACGATGGCCAACGTGCCCCGCTACGTGGAGATGGCCAGGGCCAAGGGCCAGTCCTTGGAGGTCAACTTCTGCCTCATGCAGCAGAACTACATGGAGTTCGGCGACCTGCTGCTGTGGGCCGAGTCCATGGGCGCCAAGGTCAACGCCCAGGTGGTGCGGCACCCACCCACCTGCAGCCTCGCGTCGCTCGAGCCCGTCGAGCTGCGGACGGTCGTGGAGCGGCTCGAGCGCCAGGCCGATTCGGTCCTGCCGCACCTCGAGATCAACCGGGGCACCTGGATCGGCGAGCTGGCCCGCCTGCGGAGCTGGGCGGAGGCGCCCGATGAGCTGCGGCGCAAGATGTGGAGCGAGTCCGCGTCGACGGTGGCCTGGTCGACGGTGGGGCTGCTCCTGCGCAGCCAGCGCGACGCCGGCCACGACGAGGCCCGGGACCGGCTCCGCGCCTGGTCGGGCCACGACCAGCTCCACGAGCTGTCCTTGGACGTGGGTGATGGCAGCACGGACCCGGTCGTCACGTCGGCCGGCGCCTCGTTCGCGGCCCTGGTCGGCATCCCAGCCGATGCGCTGGTCGGCCGCTCGCTGACGGAGGTGGCCGGGCTCGTGGCCGCCAGCCAGGGCGGCCAGCTCGAGATGGCCACCCTGGAGGAGACCGGTGTGCGGATCACCGCCGAGATGACCTACCGGGACGCCGTGGGCCGCTCGACCCTGCTCTCCGAGCGCGACGCCCATGGGGCCCTGGATGGGGCGACCGTGCTCCTGGCGCTGCGCCCGACGGCCGAGGCGCCCGGCGGGGCTGTCGCCGTCGACGGGTAGCCTGGCGGGATGCTCCGGGGGAGGCTCTTGCGCCGATCGCCGCGGCCCCAGCCCCTGACGAGGCCGGCGCGGACCTCGAAGCCGCCGGCACCCCGCTTCGGGTGCCTTGCCGCTTCGGTCCAGATGTACCTGACCCCGGACGGGCTCGTGCGGGTGTGCTGCCGGAACTGGCAGCCGCTGGGCAACGTGATGGAGACGTCGCTGCTCGACCTCTGGCGCGGCGCCGGCCACCGTGACCTCGTGGCCCGCATCGCCCGCGACGACTACTCCGCGGGGTGCGAGCAGTGCCATGCCGAGACGGTGGTCGAGGGCCGGACCCGGGCCTACCCCGCCAACTTCGACGACTTCACGGACGCGGTGGAGGCGTTCGGCGACGAGGCCGGCCTCGTGTGGCCGAGCCGCATCGAGTTCAACCTGTCGAACTCCTGCAACCTCATGTGCATCCAGTGCAACGGGCTCCTGTCGTCGTCGATCCGGGCGCACCGCGAGCACCTGCCCGCGCTGCCCGAGGCCTACGGCGACCAGTTCTTCACCGACCTCGAGCAGTTCATCCCGCACCTCACCGAGGCCCAGTTCGCCGGTGGCGAGCCGTTCCTGGCCAAGGAGAGCTTCCGGGTGTGGGACCTGATCGCCGAGCTCAACCCGGACCTGCCGGTCATCGTCGTCACCAACGCGACGCAGTGGAGCCGTCGCATCGACGAGGTCACCGATCGGCTCCGCATGGGCTTCACCTTCTCGATCGACGCGATCAACAAGGCCACCTACGAGGCCATCCGGATCAACGCCCGCCACGAGGTCACCATGGCCAACGTCGAGCGCTACATCGCCAAGTCGCGGGCCTGCGACATGCCCCTCGAGGTCAACTTCTGCCTCATGCCCCAGAACCACCGCGAGCTCCCCGAGATGCTGCTGTGGGCCGAGGAACGGGGCATGAAGGTCAACGTCAGCATCGTGCGCAACCCCGTCGAGTGCTGCCTGGCGGCCCGCAGCACCGACGAGCTGGCCGAGGTGCTCGAGCACTGGGAGTCCTGGGACGACCGCGTGCGCCCGCACCTCGGCGAGTGGAACCTGCCGGTCTGGGACGACGAGCTGGAGCGCATCCGCACCTGGCGCGACGCCGAGGGCGAGGTCCGCCGTGGCCTCTACTGGGAGACGCTCATCCCCATCCCCACCGTCCCCACCCGAAACGAGCTGGGGGTCGTCCCGACCGTCAGCGCCCGCAACGAGCTGGGCGTGGTGGCCGGCGTGCCCTTCACCGAAGACGACCGGGCTGCCGCCCAGGCGTGGGTCGAGGGCCTGGCTCCCGGGGTCGAGGTCCACACGATCGACGTCGACGACGTGGCCGACGACGATGGCGAGGTCACCGCCGTGGTCATCGGGATCTCGACCGGCGCCGCCGCAGCGCTCGGGCTCGATGCCGACGCGGTGGTGGGCGGCCCGGTCCACCTGCTCCTGGACCACCTCCAAGGCACGTTCGGCCAGGTCGAGGACCTCAGCGCGGACGAGCGAGAGGACGGGCGGACGGACACGGAGATGCGCTTCGAGCGGGCGCAGGTGCGCGCCTCGGCCATCCCCCGCCCCGACGCCGCTGGCGCCACCATCCTGGTCGCCGTCGAGCCCCGCTGACCCGAGGGGAGCGGTCCCGACCCCTCGGCTAGACAGTCCCGATGGGTTCGGTGCTGGGGCTGAGCTTCGACTACCACGACTCGGCCGCCGCCCTGTGCGTGGACGGCGAGGTCGTCGCTGCGGTCGAGCAGGAGCGGTTGAGCCGTCGCAAGCACGACGCCGGCCTGCCGCTCGAGGCGATCGCCTCCGTGCTCGCCATCGCCGAGCTGGCCCCCGACGAGCTCGATGCGGTGGCGTTCTACGAGAAGCCGCTGAACGTGGTGGGTCGCTACCTGGCCACGCGCCAG
Source organism: Acidimicrobiales bacterium (assembly GCA_046331115.1). GTDB lineage: Bacteria > Actinomycetota > Acidimicrobiia > Acidimicrobiales > Iamiaceae > Aquihabitans. The sequence goes on along the minus strand of JAXLRJ010000006.1, from coordinate 73,718 downwards.
CGGGTCGGGCCGAGCTCGCTGCCCGGCTTCGTCCGCACCGTGCCCGACCTGGTCGGCCACAACCTCATGGTCGGCGACCGGATCCAGCGGGGCCTGCGCCGCATCGGGCGGACCAGCCCGATCCGGGTGGCCTACGCGGAGCACCACGAGAGCCATGCCGCCGCCGCCTTCTACCCGTCGCCGTTCGAGACCGCAGCGATCCTCACGGTCGACGGGGTCGGCGAGTGGGCCACCGCCACCATCGGGCGGGGCAGCGGCCACCGCATCGCCCTAGAGGAGGAGCTGCGCTTCCCGACCTCGCTCGGCCTGCTCTACTCCCTGATGACCGTGTGGTGCGGCTTCCGCGCCAACGACGGCGAGTACAAGCTGATGGGCCTGGCGCCCTACGGGACCCCCCGCTACGCCGACGCCATGCGGGAGCTGCTCGACGCCCACGACTCGGGCGCCCCGCAGCTGCAGGCGCGCCGTGTCGGCTGGTGGGGCCGCTCGCCCCGGCGCATGCGCTGGCTGGTCGACGCCCTCGATGGCCCGCCCGCCGTTCCGGGGAGCCCATCGGGGGCTCGAGAGGCGGACATCGCCGCGTCGATCCAGGTGGTGACCGAGGAGGCCGTCCTCGGCCTCGCGGCGCGCGCGTCCGAGCTGACCGGCGAACGCCGCCTCTGCCTGGCGGGTGGGGTGGCGCTCAACTGCGTCGCCAACGCCCGCCTGCTGCGGGAAGGGCCGTTCGACGAGCTGTGGGTGCAGCCCGCCGCAGGTGACGCCGGCAGCGCCATCGGCGCCGCGCTCTGGCACACCCACCTGGACGCGCCGCGGACCCCACGGCCCGACGCCATGCGAGGCGCCGCCCTCGGCCCCCGGTTCGGCTCCGACGAGGTCGGTCGCCGGCTGGACGAGCTCGGCGTGCCCCACCGGCGCCTCGACGATGCCGAGCGGGCCGACGAGGTGGCCCGGCGCCTGGCCGACGGCGAGGTGGTCGGCTGGTTCCAGGGACGCGTCGAGTTCGGGCCGCGGGCCCTCGGGCACCGGTCGATCCTCGCCGACCCGAGGTCGCCCACCATCAAGGAGCACCTCAACCTCCAGACGAAGGGCCGCGAGAGCTTCCGTCCCTTCGCCCCGGCGGTGCTGGACGACCGGGCTGGCGAGTGGTTCGACGTCGACGCGCCGTCGCCGTTCATGCTCCTGACCGCGCCGGTGCGCGCCGACCGCATGCTGGAGGTCGCCGACGAGCCGACCGACCCCTACGAGCGCGCCCGGGTGCCGCGCTCGGCGATCCCGGCGTGCACCCACATCGACGGGTCGGCCCGGGTCCAGACGGTCGGGCCCGACGCCCACCCGGCGTTCCACGCGCTGCTCGAGCGCTTCGACGCGCGCACCGGGTGCCCGGTCCTGCTGAACACGTCGTTCAACGTCGCCGACGAACCGATCGTGTGCACGCCCGACGACGCGCTCTCCTCGGCACGGCGGGCGGGCCTGGACCTGCTGGTGATCGAGGACCACCTGGTGGAGGGCGATGCGCTCCAGGCCCTGGGCGCGCCGGCCGACGCCGCCCCTGTGCCCGACGCCGCCCCCGCGCCCGAGGTCGGCGCCGGTGCCGGCGATCCTCCGCCCGCAGCCTGGCGCGAGGTGCCCAGGGTGGCGGAACGCCCCCGCCGGGACCGCCACGGCACCGCGGCCAAGGTGGGCACCGCGCTCGCAGCCATCGCCATCGGCCCGCTCGGGCCGGTGGTGCGGACCCACGCCATCACCATCGCCCCACGCCCGCTCGCCGTGGCGGTGATCGGCCTGCTCGCCCTCGCCGCCGTGGCCGCGATCCCCGTGCCCCGGTGGCTGCCGCGCTTGCTGGTAGCGGGTGCGGCAGGGCTCCTGGCCGCGCCCTTCGGCGGGATCGCCGTCGGGGCCTGGCTGGCCATGGGGACGGTGCTCGCCGCGTGGGCTGCCCTCGGACGCCCGCCCGTGCCGGGGCTCCCGGACCCAGGCCGCGAGGCGCTCGGCCCGGTCGTCGCCCTGGCGCTGGTGGCCACCCTCCGGGGTCGCTCCCTGCACGCGACGGTGCTGCCGCTCGCCTTCATGGTCCTCGCCTCGGTCGCGGTGATCGTGATCTCGCGGCACCCGGGCGCCGCCCACCGGGCCACGCGAGCGTTGGCGCACGGCGTGCGCACGGTGGTCGCCGCCGTGCTGCTCTTCCCCGTGTGGCTGCTGGTCGTGCTGCTGCCGTGGCTGCTGCACCGCCTCTTCTTCGTCGACCCGCTGCGGGCGCCGGTGGGCGCGGCGGGGACCGTCCGTCGGGTCCCGTCGCCTGCGGTGCCGTCCCGCCTGTGGAGCCGCGAGGCGGCGCTCGACCGGCTGCCCTTCTGGCCGAGGTTCCGCCGCAAGGCCATCGTGCCCACGGTCGTGGTGGTCGCGGTGGTCGGTCTGGTGTGGGCCAACCTCCCGGCCCACCGCTACGACGACTCGATCCCGGCCGCGTTCGCCGACGACGCCTGGTTCCCCGAGTACCGCGACGTCCTGCGCTGGTACGAGTACGACGGCTACGACACGTTGCGCTTCCGGCGGGCCCGAGACCTCGAGTCGCGGTACCTCAACGTGTCCGACGGGATGCGCAAGACGTGGGCGCCGCCGGCGAGCAGCCGCACGCCGGTGACGCTCTGGATGTACGGCGGCTCGACCACCTTCGGCTTCGGCCAGCGCGACGAGCACACCATCGCCTCGGAGCTGGCGCGCCTCGCCCACGCCGACGGCATCGACCTCCAGGTCCTGAACCGCGGGGTCGCCGGTGACACGCACTGGTTGGAGGCCCAACGGTTCGCGTGGGACCTCTCGGTGCAGCCGCACCCGGACCTCACGATCTTCTACGACGGCGCCAACGACCTCGGCGCGGCGGTGCGGCTCAACGCCGAGGGCCGCGCCGACGAGCCGCTCCCGAGCGACCTGGCCATGGAGGACCTGCGCAAGGGGCTCGAGAAGCCGCGCCGGATCTTCGAGCGCTTCGACGGGATCAACCGGCCCGACTCGGCCCACCTGGTGCCGGATCGCTCGGGCAGCAAGGTCGACATGGACGCGGTCGGGCGCGCGGCGATCCAGCGGTACGAGCGCTCGCGGCAGCTCAGCCGGGCGGTCGCCCGCCAGGCCGACGTACCGGTGGACTGGTTCTGGCAGCCGACCCTCAGCACCCAGCAGCGCATCGAGGGTCAGCCCGAGCCGGGCCCGGACGGCCAGGAGGTCAACCGGGCGGCCCTGGCCGTGCTGCCGAAGGACGTGATCGACCTGACCCGGTCCCTCGACGATGCCCCGTCGCCGGTGTTCTACGACGACGTGCACACCAACGAGCTGGGCGCCCGGATGGTGGCGGAGGCGATCTACGCCCGGATCCGCCCGGCGCTGCGCGAGGCCGCGCAGGAGCACGGGCGATGAGCACGGTCCGCTACCTCCTGGTCCTGGTCGGCCAGTCGATCGGGTACGCCTGGTCCTCGCGTCGCCTCACGCTGGTGCTCCTGCTGCTGATCGCTCCGCTCGCCGTGGCGCTGGCGATCGCGATCGGCGTCAGCTCGCCGTTCCTCGTGTACCCGTTCATCTGAGGGCGCCCGGCCGCGCCACCCCTACCATGGCCGGGTGCCAGCAGGGGCAGGTCGCGCAGGGGCGCTGGAGGTGGCGGCGGCGCCGTTGCGGTGCGCGTCGCCCGCGGTCCAGCTGTTCCTCCGCCCCGACGGCGAGGTCCGGGTCTGCTGCATCAACGAGCACCCGCTCGGGCACGTCCCCCAGGACCGGCTGCGGGACCTGTGGGACGGGCACGTGCGCCGGGCGGCGCTGGACCGCCTGGCCGACGGCCAGGTGCCCGACGGCTGCCAGGGGTGCGCGGCCGAGGTGGCCGCGGAGGGCTGGGACGGCTCGTACCCCGCGACCTTCGAGGAGTGGTCCGGCGATGCCGCGTCGCCGCCGGCGTGGCCGCAGCTCCTGTCGTTCAACCTGTCGATCGAGTGCAACCTGCAGTGCGTGCAGTGCGACGGCGAGCAGTCGTCGGCCATCCGCATCCACCGCGAGCACCGCCCACGCCTGGTGTCGCCCTACGACGACCGGTTCTTCGAGGACGTCGTGCCGTTCCTCGCCCACGCCCGCCGGGCGATCTTCTCTGGTGGGGAGCCGTTCCTGGCGAGCGAGAACTACCGCCTGTGGGACGCGGTGGCCGCCTCGGCGCCGCACCTCGACTGCCGGGTCATCACCAACGCCACGCAGTGGAGCGCCCGGGTGGAGGCGGTGCTGGAGCGGGTGGACCTCGGCTTCGTGTTCTCGATCGACGGCATGTCGGCGGCCACGTTCGAGGCGATCCGCGTCGGCGCCCGGTTCGACGCGGTCATGGCGAACCTCGAGCGCTTCCTGGCGGTGGCACGCGAGCGCGGCACCTGGTGCTCCATCAACCACTGCCTCATGGCGGAGAACGCCCACGAGTTCGCGGACCTGCTCGCGTTCGCCGAGGCGCGGGCGCTGCCGGTCGACGTGAGCGTGGTCCGCAAGCCGAGCCGCCACAGCGTGGTGCGCCTCCACCAGGACGAGATCCGCTCGGTGGTGGCCACGCTCGAGGCTCGCGATGCGGAGATGGAGGCCTCGCTCGTCCTCAACCTGGCGACGTGGCGCCGCGAGCTGGACCGGCTGCGCCGTTGGGCCGCGCTCTCCGACGACGGACGCCGACGACTGCGCGGCGCAAGCGGCGAGCTGGTGGCCGGCGTCCCGCGCCTGGGCGACGGGCCGCTCGACGACCGCGCTGCCAGGGATGCCCTCGCGGCGCGTGCCCCGGGCGCGACCGTGCACCACATCGACATCGGCGAGGGCGACGTGGTCGTGGCGGCGAGCGCGTCGGTCGCGGAGGTCGGGCTGGACGTGGCCGCGCTGGTCGGCCGATCCGGCGACGAGATCCCTGGCGCCCTGGCGGCGGCGATCGGCCCCCTCGGCCGACGGCGGGAGCTGGGCGAGGTCGGTGGTGGCCCGATGTCCGAGCTGGAGGTGGGCACGATGCTGGTCCGCAGCGTGGTGGTGCCGATGCGCGACGCCGACGGCTGGGCCGCCACCGCCCGGATCGCCTTCACCGTGGAGCCGCTCCCCGCCCCCTGAGCATCGCTCGGGCGCTGTGTCCCCCTCAGCCCAGTTGGTCGCCGTCGACGTAGGTCCAGCGGCCCTCGTCGCGGCGGAAGCGGCTGCGCTCGTGGAGCGCGCCGGGGCCGTCGGGGCGGACGTAGGTGGCGACGAACTCGACGGTCCCCTCGGCGTCGAGCAGGCCGCCGTCCGCGGCCAGCACCTCTAGGCCGGTCCAGCGCATCGCCGGATCGATGCGCACCCGGGACGGGCGGGTCTCGGGCGCCCAGGTGCGCAGCAGGTAGGCGGCGTCGCCCACGGCGAACGCGCTGTAGCGGGAGCGCATCAGGTCCTCGGGCGTCCCCGCCTGGGCATCGCCGGCCAGGAGCCGACCGCAGCACGCACCGAACGCCCTGCCCCGTCCGCACGGGCAGCGGTCGTCCGGGCTGGGTGCAGCGAGCACGTCATCGGGCGCGGCCATGGGCCCTGATCGTACGGCGCAGGTCACCGAGCAGCGGGTGGGCCCGCGAACCCCAGACTACGCGGCACCGACCCTCGGGCCGTCGGTAGGGTGCGCGGCCGTGGAGCACGACGGAGGGTGGCTGCGGCCGGGGACGATGCCGGCCGAAGGGGTGGAGGAGGGCGCGCTGTTCGAGCGCCTCGAGGCGCTGCGAGCCGGCGACCTCGACACGAAGGGCGGCCGCACCTGGGCCTTCGTGTACGACCCCGGGCGCGCCGACATCGACCGGGTGGCCAAGCGGGCACTGGTCGAGATGTACGACGAGAACGCCCTCGACCCCACGGTGTTCCCCTCCCTCCTGCACCTGGAGAACGAGGTGGTGGGCATCGGGCGTGCCCACCTGCGCGGCGACGAGCGGGTGGTCGGCAACGTCACCACCGGCGGCACCGAGTCGATCATGATGGCCGTGAAGGTGGCGCGAGACCGGGCCCGGGAGCTGCGCCCGGAGCTCGATCGGCCCACCATGGTCCTGCCGGTCACCGCGCACGCGGCCTTCCACAAGGCCGCCCACTACTTCGGCGTGGAGGCCGTCTCGGTGCCGGTCGACACCACCACGTGGAAGGCCGACGTGGCGGCCATGGCCGACGCGTGCGACGACCGCACGATCCTGCTCGTCGGCTCGGCGGCGTCCTACGCCCACGGCGTGGTGGACCCGATCCCCGAGCTCGGCGAGCTAGCGCTGCGCAAGGGCCTGCTGTTGCACGTCGACGGCTGCATCGGCGGGTTCGTGCTCCCCTACTTCCGCCGCCTCGGGCGGCCGGTCACGGACTTCGACTTCACCGTGCCGGGGGTGACGTCCATCTCCATGGACTTCCACAAGTACGCCTACTGCCCCAAGGGCTCGTCGGTGATCCTCTACCGGGACGCGGAGCTGCGGCGCCACCAGCTCTACGCCAAGGCGGCCTGGACCGGCTACACGGTCATCAACACCACCTTCCAGAGCACCAAGAGCGGCGGCGCCCTGGCCGCCACGTGGGCCACGCTCAACCACGTGGGCGAGCAGGGCTACCTGGAGATCGCCGAGCGCACCGCCGCCGCGGTCGACGCGATCTGCGCGGCCGTCGACGAGATGGCGGACCTCGACGTGATGGTCCGCCCGGAGTCCAACCTGATCGCCCTGGTGAGCTCCACGGTCGACGTGTTCGACGTGGTGGACCAGATGCGGGCCCGGCGGTGGTACGTCCAGCCCCAGCTCGGCTTCGCCGGCAGCCAGCGCAACATCCACCTGTCCGTGGGTGGCGCCTCCCTCGGTCTGGTCCCGGCCCTGGCCGCTGACCTGGCCGCCTCGTGCGAGGCCGCGAAGGCCCACCCCACGCCGCCGCCGCCCGCCGAGGTGGTCGAGCTGCTCGCCTCGCTGGACCCCGCCGCGCTCGACGCCGACACGTTCGACCTGCTGCTCGCCGGTGCCGGCATGGCCGGCGAGCCCGGCGCCGCACCGGACGTGCCCGAGGCCACCGCCGGCATCAACGGGATCCTCGATGTCTGCCCGCCGGCGCTGGCCGAGCGGGTGCTCGTCGAGTTCTTCAACCGGCTCTACGTGCCGCCGGCGCCGTGACCACCCTGCCGCTCACCTACGGCGAGTGCCGGGCCCGCTTCCGCCGGGCCGCGGCCGGCGCCGGGCTGGCGGTCGAGGCTCATCCGATCGAGGCGCCCGGCCCGCACGGCGAGGAGCTCACGGTGGACGTGGTCCACGCCGGCGCCGAGCGGCCTCGCCGGGCCCTCACCATCCTGAGCGGCGTGCACGGGGTGGAGGGGTTCGTGACCTCGGCGATCCAGGTGGGCCTGCTCGGCCGCCTCGACCCCAGCACCCTGCCCGACGACGTGGCCGTCGTGGTGGTGCACGCCGTCAACCCATGGGGCATGGCGTGGTGGCGCCGCCAGAACGAGCACAACGTCGACCTCAACCGGAACTGGCGCCGCAGCGACGTGGCCCCCGAGCACAACGACGCCTACGACGAGGTCCACGCCCTGGCCTGCCCGGACACGTCCGAGCTGCCGTCGCTGGACGCGCTGCTGGTCGACGCGGCCGCGCTGGTCGAGGCGCGCGGGCTGGCCTGGGTGCGCGACGCCATCACGGTCGGCCAGTACCGCCACCCCGACGGCCTGCACTACGGCGGCGACCGCACCGAGGCGTCCAACGCGATCGTGGAACGGATCGCCGCCGACCACCTGGCCGGCGTGGAGCGATCCCTGGTCCTGGACCTCCACACCGGCCACGGCCCCAGCGGCGCCGTGACGTTCCTGTCCGACGAGCCGCCCGGCTCCGCGCAGGACCGGTTCCTCCGCGCCGCCTTCTGCGGCGGCACCGACCCGGGGCTCGCCGCGCCTGGACGCCACCTTCGAGGACGAGGCGGTGATGGCCACCGTCGGCAACGCCGACGCCACCACGGGGCGCAAGGCCGGCCAGATCGGCTCGGGCATCGGCGACCTGCTCCCCGGCGCCGTCCACCACGCCACCTCCGTCGAGCTCGGCACCGTGCCCGACGAGGAGCAGCTGGCTGCCACCTACCTGGAGAGCTGGGTGCACCGCCGGGGCGACCGCAGCGATCCCGCCCACGCCGAGGTGGTGTGGGCCTACCGCTGCTGCTTCACCCCCGACGACGCCACGTGGGCCGAGGCATGCCTCGACGCCGGCGAGCGCCTCACCGATCGGGCGGTCGCCGCAGTGTCGGCGTGGGGCGCGTGATGGCAGACGACGAGGGCCGGCTCCTCACGCTCGACGAGGTGCGCGCCGCCCACGAGCGACTGGCGCCCTACGTGCTGCGCACGCCGCTCCTGCGGATGGGCGCCGACGGGCCGTGGCTGAAGGCCGAGCACCTGCAACCGGTGGGCTCGTTCAAGCTCCGCGGGGCCATCAACACCCTGCTGCTCCTCGGCGATCGTGCGACCGGCGGCGTCGTGGCCCACTCGTCGGGCAACCACGCCATCGCGGTCGCCCACGCCGGCGGTGCTGGGCATCCCGGTCACCGTCGTGGTCCCGAGCGATGCCCCGGCGGTGAAGGTGGAGCGGACCCGGGCCCTGGGGGCCATCGTCGAGGTGGTCGGCCCCGCATCGGCCGAACGGTCTGCGCGGGCGGAAGCCATCGCCACCGAGCGCGGGATCCCCCTCGTCGAGCCCTACGACAGCTGGGCGGTCCTGGCCGCCACCGCCACCATCGCCGTCGAGCTGCTGGAGGACCTGGCCCGCCCCGCGCCGGTCATCTACGTGCCGGTGTCCGGCGGCGGCCTGGCCGGGGGCATCGCGGCGGGGGCGAAGGCGCTCGACCCCACGGTGCGGATCGTGGCGGTGGAGCCCGAGGTGGCGGCGGACTACGTCGCGTCTCGGGCCGCCGGTCGGCCGGTCGCCCTCCCCGCTGAGCAGATGGCCCAGACTGCGGCCGATGGGCTGCGCGTCCAGCAGGTCGGCGCCCTGCCCTGGCGGCACCTGGCCGCGTTCGTCGACGATGCGGTCACGGTCTCGGAGGCGGAGATCGCGGCCACGGTGGTGCGCCTCGCGGCCGAGGCGCGCCAGGTGGTCGAGCCCAGCGGGGCGGTCGCCGTCGCCGCCGCGCTCGCCGCCGCCTCGGCGGCCGGGAGCGGTGCGGACGGCCGGGTGGCCATCGTGAGCGGTGCCAACGTGGAGGTTCCACCGCCCGAGCGGTGACGCCAGGGCGCTCCCGAGTGGGCGCCGATGTGCGGTGCACGACGGGACCATGTCGCCGTGCCATCGCTCGTCGTGGGTTCTCTCCTGAGGTGGGCGACGCGCACCCATCTGAGAAGACATGCGAAAAGAGTTGCGCACGTCAGTCGCATCCGGTACCGTGCCCCGCAACCGAACCCGAAGGGGAGTATCCCGGAACGGCACGTTCGTCACCACGGCCTCGGGCCGCCCCGTTCGGGGTGGTGCCGGTGCCCGGGCGTGCCGGCCACTGGCGGGAGAGACCTTCTCCAGACCCTTGGAGGAGCTCGTGTCCGTCCTGTCCCCGGATCCCGTCCGGTCCACCCCGCCCGGCGGCCCACCGCCCGGCCTCGACCCGGCCGAGGCCGCCCGCCGCCTCGAGCGCGACGGCCCCAACCGGCTGCCCGAGGCCCCGCCCCGGTCCCGCCTCGCCACGTTCGCCGACCAGTTCCGCAACCTGCTGGTCGGCATCCTGGCGGTGGCCGCGGTGCTCGCCGGCCTGGTCGGCGACTGGAAGGACACGGTCGTCATCGCCGTCGTCCTGCTCATCAACGGCGTGCTCGGCTACGTGCAGGAGCGGCGAGCCGAGTCCAGCCTCGCCGCACTGAAGCGCATGCTCGTGGCGTCCGCCACGGTGCGCCGCGGCGGCGAGCTCCAGGTGGTGCCGGCCGAGGACCTCGTCGCCGGCGACGTGGTCGTGGTCGAGGCCGGGGCCCGGGTGCCCGCAGACGGGCGCCTCCTGGTGGCTGAGTCCCTGGAGGTCGACGAGTCGAGCCTGACCGGCGAGTCCCTGCCGGTGAGCAAGTCGACCACGCCGGTCCTCGACGGGACCGCCCTCGGCGACCGGACCGACCTGGTGTTCATGAACACGGTCGTCACCCGTGGCCGCGCCGAGGTGGAGGTCACGGCCACCGGTGCCCGCACCGAGATCGGGGCGCTCGCTGGGATGCTCGCCGCAGACGACGGGTCCGAGACCCCGCTGCAGGAGCAGCTGCGCGCCCTCGGCACCCGTCTGGCGATGGTGGCCGGCGTGGCCGTCGCCGCCTACCTGGCGCTGAGCCTGCTGCGGGGCGAGCCGCTCGACGAGGTGGTCCTGTCCTCGGTGGCGCTCGCCGTGGCCGCCATCCCCGAGGGCCTGCCGGCGGTGGTCACCGTGACCCTCGCCGTCGGCGTCCACCAGCTCGCCAAGCGCGGTGCCATCGTCAAGCGCCTCGCGTCGGTCGAGACGCTCGGCTCCACCACGGTGATCTGCTCGGACAAGACCGGCACGCTCACCTGCAACGAGATGACCGCCGAGGTCGTCGAGCCCGCCCCTGGCCACGACGAGCGCGAGGTCCTCCGCCTGGCCGCCCTGTGCAGCGACGCCGAGGTGCGAGACGGCGTGCTGGTGGGCGAGCCCACCGAGGGCGCCGTGGTGCGCCGGGCCGTCGATGTGGGCCTGGACGTGGCCGCCGAGCGGGCCGCCGCCCCGCGGGTCGGCGAGGTGCCCTTCGAGTCCGCCACCAAGCTGATGGCCACGATCCACCCTGCCGGCGATGACCTGCTGGTGGTGGTGAAGGGCGCGCCCGACGTGGTGGCCCCGCAGGCCGCCGAGCAGGTCGAGGCGCTCGCCGCCCAGGGCCTGCGCGTCCTGGCCGTGGCGTCCGCTCGGGTGCCCGCCGCGACGGCGCCTGCGGACGGCTGGATGGTGGACGACCTCCCTATGGCGGATCTCGAGCTGGTCGGCCTCGTCGGCTTGGTCGACCCGCCCCGGCCCGGTGTGCGCGAGGCGATCGCCACGTGCCACCGCGCTGGCATCGACGTGCGGATGATCACCGGCGACCACGCGGCCACGGCAACCGCCATCGCCCAGCGCCTCGGCATCCGCGGCGCCACCATGACCGGCGCCCAGCTCGACGAGCTGGCCCACCCGTCGCCCGAGGAGCTGGGCGCCGAGGTGGCTGACGTGCGGGTGTTCGCCCGGGTGGCGCCGGTCCACAAGGTGCGGCTGGTCGAGGCGCTGCGGGCGCAGGGCCATGTGGTGGCCATGACCGGCGACGGCGTGAACGACGCGCCGGCGCTCAAACGGGCCGACATCGGTGTGGCCATGGGCATCACCGGCACCGAGGTCACCAAAGAGGCGGCGGACCTGGTCCTCGCCGATGACGACTTCCGCACCATCGTCCGCGCCGTCGAGGCCGGGCGGACCATCTACACGAACATCGTCACGTTCGTCCGCTTCCAGCTGTCGACCAACGTCGGCGCCATCCTGACCATGCTCGGCGCCCTGGTGGTCGGCCTGCCGGCGCCGTTCAGCGCCGTGCAGGTGCTGTGGGTGAACCTGATCATGGACGGCCCGCCGGCCATGGCCCTCGGCGTGGACCCGCCGTCGGGCCGGGCGATGGAGCGAGCACCTCGCCGCCGTGGCGACCGGATCCTGTCCAACCGTCGCCTCGGCCACGTCCTGCTCGGGGCTTCGGTGATGGCCATCGGCACGCTCGGCGTGCTGGCGGGCGGCATCGCCTGGGGCAGCGGCTCCGATGCCGAGGCCGAGGCCCACGCCCTCGCCATGGCCTTCACCACGTTCGTGTTCTTCCAGATCTTCAACGCCTTCAACGCCCGCAGCGAGGACGCCACCGTGTTCCGCCGGGAGTCCCTCCGCAACGGGAAGCTGTGGGCGGCGCTCGCCGTGGTGGCCGTGCTGCAGGTGCTGGCGGTCCACGTCGACCCGGTCCCGCAGACGTTCGGCACCGCCGACCTGGCGGCCGCCGACTGGCTGGTGGTCCTGGCCGTGAGCTCCACGGTCCTGTGGGCCGAGGAGGCCCGCAAGCTGCTGGGCCGAGGTCGAGCCGCTCGTCGCCGCTGACCGGCGAGCGGCTGCGGGCGGTCCCGGGCAGGGGAGCTCCCGGGCCCGCCCCCCGATGGCCCCGGCGGCGGCCCTGCCCCCCAGGGGGCCGTCGCCGGTGGGCCATCGGGACCACGCCGCTCAAGGCGCAGCCGGCGTCGGTCGATGCGACGGGGTGGCCGACTTCACCCGCACCGACGTGGCGCACCTGTTGCGCCGCGCGGCGTTCGGCGGCACCGCGGCGGAGGTCGACGCGCTGGCGGCCGAGGCGTCGTGGGCCGATGTGGTGGACCGGGTCCTCGACACGTCGGCCAACCCGGCTGATCCGATCCCACCCGCCGTCGATGACACCGACGACGAGTGGTGGGGGCCGTTCGTCGCCGCCGTGCACCACTGGATGGACCGCATGGCCACGAGCCCTACGCCGATCGTCGAGAAGGTGACCCTGTTCTGGCACGGGAACCTGGCCACCTCGAGCGACGGGATCCTGCCCCGCCTGGTGTTCCGCCAGATCCGCACCTACCGCTCGCTCGCCATGGGCGACGTCCACGACCTGTTCCAGGCCATGGCCACGGACCCGGCGATGCTCCTCTACCTGAACAACGCGGACAACGTGGCCGCCGAGCCGAACGAGAACTTCGCCCGCGAGCTCATGGAGCTGTTCACCCTCGGCAACGGCAACTTCACCGAGGCCGACGTGGTCGGGATGGCCCGGGCGTGGACGGGCCACAACTTGGACTGGGACACGGACACCTACCTGTACCGCCCCGACGACCACGACGGCGGCCAGAAGGCGATCTTCGGCATCACCAAGAACTGGGACGGCCCCGCGACCATCACCGAGATCGTGCGCGGCTCGAAGCAGCGCACCTGCGCCCGGTTCCTGGCCACGAAGCTGTGGTCCTTCGTGGCCTACCCCGGGCCGAGCGCGGCGCTCGTCGACGAGCTCGCCACCGCCTTCATCGCCGGTGGCATGCGCACCGACGCGCTCCTGCGGGCGATCTTCCTGCGGCCGGAGTTCCGCGTGGCCAGCACCCGCACCGCCCTGGTCCGCAGCCCGGTGGAGTGGCTGGTGGCGACGATGCGGGCGTTCGGCCTGACCGCGGCAGACCTGCACCCCGAGTGGTGGATGGACCGCCTCGGCCAGGTGCTCTACCAGCCGCCCAACGTGTCGGGCTGGAAGCAGAACGCCACCTGGATCTCCACCAGCGCCCAGTGGGGCAAGGGGCAGGTGGCCAGCTACGTGCGGTGGGGAGCGGCCGACGCCGGGGCCTTCGGTGACGTGGGCACCAAGACCCCAGCGGCCGCGGCCCAGGCGGTGTTCGACCGCTTCGGCGTCGATGCCCCATCGTCGCTCACCCGCCAGCGGATCCAGGAGTACGTGAGCCGCGAGCGCGCCGCAGGGCGTGCTTGGGCCGTGCCGCAAGGGCTGGTGGCCCTCGGGATGCTCTCGCCGGACGTGCAGCTCGCATGAGGAGCCGACCGTGACCGACCTCGAGCTGCCCGAGATCCAGCGGCTCCTGTCCGTGCCCGGCGAGCGCACGCCCGGGCACGTGACCCGGCGCGCCTTCCTCACCGGCGCGCTCGCCGTCGGCGGCCTGGCCGCGCTGCCCGCCCGGTTCGATGCCCTCGCCGCCGCGGCCACGCCCGTCGGCGCCGACGAGGGGATCCTGATCCTCATCCACCTCGGCGGCGGCAACGACGGGCTCAACACCCTGGTGCCGATCGGCGACAGCCGGTACCGGGCGCTGCGCGGCTCGCTCGCCATCACGGACCCGCTACCGATCGCCTCGGGCTGGGGCCTGCACCCCGCCCTCGCCGGCCTGAGGGCCCGCTACGCGTCCGGCAAGGTGGCCGTGGTCCGCGGCGTCGGCCAGTCCACGGTCAACGACCTCAGCCACTTCTCGTCCACGGCGAGCTGGATGGCTGGGACCGCCGGCACCTCCCGCACCAGCGGCTGGCTGGGCCGGTGGCTGGACGGCGTGCCCGAGGCCGAGGCCGGGCTGCGGGGCGTCAGCATCGGCTCGTCGGTGCCGCTGCACCTGGTCGGGCAGAAGTCGGTGGTGACCGCCCTCGACCTCGGCGGCGAGCTGTTCGGCGCGGACCGCAGCGAGGCGTTCGAGGCGTCGCTCTTCGACGCCGTGTCCGCCTACGGCTCGGGCAGCACCGGCAAGGGCACCTGGGCTGACCGGATCGCGGCGATGGGTGCGGCGTCGGTGGGGCTCGCCGGTGACCTCCACCCGCTGTTCACGCCCGGCTTCGACGACGACTCGCTGGCCTCGCAGCTCACCCTGGTCGCCCGGCTGATCGGGGCCAACCTGGGGATCCGGGTGTTCAACGTGGCGATGGGCAGCTTCGACACCCACGACGACCAGCGCCCCGCCCACCAGGCGCTCCTGGCCGAGCTCGACGCCGGCATCACCGCCTTCTACGCCGCCCTGCCCGCCGCGTGGTCCCGCCGAGTCGCGCTGGCCACCTTCTCCGAGTTCGGGCGGCGCCCGGAGGCCAACGGCTCCGGTGGCACGGACCACGGGACCTCGTCCGTGCTGCTGGTGGTCGGCGACAACGTGAAGGGCGGGCTCTACGGCGAGGCGCCCTCGCTCGGCGCCCTCGACGACCGTGGGGACCCGGTGGTCACCGTGGACTACCGCCGGGTGTACGCCAGCCTCCTCGGGCCGTGGCTGGCGGGCGACCCCGCCCAGGTCCTGGGGGCGACCTACGCGGACCTCGGCCTGTTCGCCGCCGGGCCCGGCAAGGTGCCGGCCACCCCGCCGCCGCCGGTCACCGGCCCGTGGGCGCCGTTCGCCACGCCCGACGCCCTCGTGCGCCAGCAGTACCTGGACTTCTACGGGCGAGCCGGCGACAGCGCCGGCGTGCGGTACTGGACCGGCCAGCTCACCTCCGGGAAGCGGACCGTCGCCGGGGTGATCGACGCGTTCCTGCACAGCACCGAGTTCGGGCGGTCCGTGGCGCCCGTCGCCCGCCTCGCCCTCGTGGCCTTCGACGCCACCCCTGCGGTGGAGGACCTGCTGACCTGGGCTGCATCGCTGCGCTCGGGGACCGGCGTCGGCGACCTCGCCGCCCAGGTGTGCGCCAAGCCGATGTTCGCCTCCCGCTACGGCGCCCTGGGCAACGGGGACTTCGTGGCCGCCGTCCACCAGGTCGCCCTGGGTCGCAAGCCGACCACTGCGGAGCGGACGGACCTGGTGGGTCGCCTGGGCGCCGGGACGCTGACCCGGCCTGCCCTGGTGGCGGCGCTCGCCCAGCGCAGCGAGGCCGCCTCCCACCTGCGGGCCCCGGTCGAGGTGCTGATGACCTATGCGGGCATGCTGCGCCGCCGGCCCGACGCCGCCGGGTGGACCTACTGGGTGGCCAAGGTGCGTGGCGGCACCTCGATCCAGCGGCTCATCGCCCAGTTCTTCGCTTCGTCCGAGTACCGCCGCCGCTTCACGAGCTGAACGGCCGAGCCCCGTTCACAGGTGCGCTGACCTGCGGCGACGCGGGGCCCTCGCCGCTGGCCGGCCAGCTCGGTCGACCTACCTAGGTACCCACCCGGGCAAGTTGAGCAATCGTTGCTCACGACCCAGCGGTGGTCGATCCGTACCGTCAGCGCCATGAAGCGCACCACCACCTCGCTGCTCGCGACCCTGGCCGCCGGCGGCTGCCTCGCGCTGGCGATCCCCGCCTCGCCGGCCTCCGCCGCCAACATCACGATCCGCGTCACCGGGCGGGCCTCCGCCCTGGCGGGCGAGGTCGAGGCCACGACCAAGGGCACCTCCTGGTACCCGACGATCAGCGGGAACGGCCGCTACATCGCCTTCACCTCGGGCGCCCGCCTCGTCCCCGAGGACAAGGACTCGGTGAACGACGTGTACGTCAAGGACCTGCTCACCGACGGGCTCGAGCGCATCGACGTCACCACCGACGGCAAGCCGGCCACCGGTGGCGCCCTCGCCGGGGACATGACGCCCGACGGCCGCTACGTGGTGTTCTCCTCGGCGGCCAGCAACCTCGTGGCCGGCGTCGGCAACGGCAAGTCCCAGATCTTCGTGCGGGACCGCAAGGCCAAGACCACCGAGGTCGTGAGCGTCAGCGCCACCGAGGTGCTCGGCAACGGCAACAGCCCCGTCGACTACGACTACCGGATGCGGATCTCGAGCGATGCCCGCTACGTGGCGTTCAGCTCGCTCGCCTCCAACCTCGGGCCCGACGCCAACGTCACCGCCGACGTGTTCGTGCGGGACCGCCAGGCCGGCACCACCGCACTCATCAGCGTCGCCGACGGCGGGGCGAAGACCGACGCCGGGAGCATCGCCCCGGACATGAGCGCCGACGGCCGCTACGTGGCCTTCACCTCCTACGCCACCAACCTCGTCACCGGCGACACCAACGGCAGCATCGACGTGTTCCGCCGGGACCGCCAGACCACCACCACCATCCGGGTCAGCCTGAAGGACGACGACACCCAATCGCCCACGGGTGGCTACGCCGGCGTGATGGACGACAGCGGCGACAAGGTGCTGTTCGTCTCCGACAGCAAGCTCAACGCCATCGACCCCAACAGCACGAGCGACGTCTTCCAGCGGACGGTCAGCACCACGTCCACCACGGTGGCCTCCACCAACAAGGACGGCTGGGCCGCCGGCGAGAGCATCGACCCCGAGATCAGCGGCGACGGCAAGACCGTCGTGTGGTCCTCGCCGCTGGGCGTGGCCGACGGCATCACCAACGCCACCGACCACCTCTACCTGCGCTCCAACGGCGGCTCCCCCTCCCGCCAGAGCGTCCGCACCGACGGCTTCATCGTCGCCGGCAACTCCATGCAGCCCCGCCTCAGCACCAACGGCCAGGTCCTGGCGTTCACCTCGGACTCCAACAAGCTCGTCACGAACGACTCCGGCGAGAAGGACGTGTTCTTCCGGCGCTGGGCCGGCATCGGGCCCTTCACCACCTCGCAGGGCTTCGCGCAGCGCCAGAACTTCGACTTCGCCGGCAGCGCCGTCGGCCCGGCGGTCACCGCCGCCACCGCGGCCGTCGACAACGGCGCCTCCCCCGAGCACTGGGTGGCCAGCCTCGCCTACGCCCCGGCCTTCGCCGGCAAGCAGCCGCCCGCCATCCGCCTCTACACGGCGTACTTCAACCGCCTGCCGGACAAGAGCGGCCTCGCCTTCTGGGTGAAGAAGCTCGACGCCGGCACGAAGCTCGACCAGGTGTCCGCCAAGTTCGCCGCCTCCAGCGAGTTCAAGACCAAGTACGGCAACACCACCAACACCCAGTTCGTCAACCTGGTGTACGCCAACGTCCTGCAGCGCTCGCCCGACGCCGCCGGCCTGTCCTTCTGGGTGAACAAGCTCGATGGCGGGATGTCCCGGGGCACGGTCATGACCAACTTCTCCGAGTCCAGCGAGGGCAAGCGGTTCATGCAGCCGCAGGTGTCCACCACGCTGCTCGGGCTGGGCATGCTCCACAAGATCCCGACCGGCACGCTGCTGACCAACATGGTCGCCGGCGCCAAGGCCGACGGCCCCGAGGGCGCCGCCCAGGTGATCTTCGGCTCCGCCGAGTACAAAGACGGCGGTCGGCTGACCGGCCCTCCCACCCACCGACCTCCCCGCCGGAGCCCGCACCACCGCCACCGGGGTGCGGGCTCCGGCGCCGGCAGGCCGCGGCGGCGGGCGCTGTGCTGTGATGCGCCGATGGACGCACCCCTCGACCTCCCGCCGATGCCGAACCGGGCCGTGACCGACGACGAGGTCGAGGCGTTCTGGCGAGACGGCGTGGTCCACCTGCCAGGGATCCTGCCGCTCGCGTGGGTCGAAGCGCTGGAGGCGCCGGTCGAACGGGTGCTCGCCCGGGCGAGGCGGCCGACCTCGGTGGCCTCGCCCCGGATGCCCCGACCGGCGCCGACGTTCGCGGGCGGGGTGGACCACTGGCGCCACGACGCCACGTTCGAGGCCTTCGCCCTCGCCTCGCCGCTCGGCCCGATCGTGGCGACGCTGCTGCGCTCGGAGCCGCGTGGCCTGGGAGGACAGCGTCCTCGTGAAGGAGGCAGGCTCACCGTTCCCCACCCGGTTCCACACCGACCAGGGGTACTTCCACCTCACCGGCCGCCAGGTGTGCACGACCTGGGTCCCGCTGGACCCCGCCGGGCCCGCTCCGGCATGGTGTGCTGGGTCGCCGGCAGCCACCTCGACGGCGTGGACTACCGACCCAACATGTTCGTCGTCGACGACCCGATCCCGGGCACCGAGGGGACGGTGGTCCCCGACGTGCACGCCGACCCGGCGCTCGCCGAGCGGCTCATCACCTTCGACGTCCAACCGGGCGACATCACCGTCCACCACGCCCGCACCATCCACGGCGCCCCCGCCAACGGCTCGGACCGGCGGCGCCGGGCGGTGTCGGTCCGCTACGTCGGCGACGACGCCCGCTACCTCCACAAGCCGGGCCTCCCCGGGCGGCCGGGGCTCGACCTGGTGGCCGACGGCGACCCCATCGGGCCGCCCTGGTGCCCGCCGGCCTGGCCGCGCTGACGTCCCGGCGAGCGATCTGCGCCCTGCGCCCGGGCCGGATCACCCGGCGCCGAGCGGCGGCCGGGCAGAGTGGACCGATGCGCAGCGCCACCACCCCACGCCGCCGGACCGCCGTCCGCCGCGCCGCCCTCGCGCTGCCGTTCACCAGCGCGCTGCTCCTGGCCGCGTGCGGGTCCGGCAGCGCAGGCATCTCGGCCCCCACCATCACCCGCCCGGACCGCACCACGTCCGGCGCGCCGACGACCGCCGCCCCCACCACGGCGGCGCCGACGACGGCACCCCCACCACCGCCCCGCCGACGTTCCCCAACGACGGGAGCACCACCTCGGGCCCGACGGTGCCGCAGATCCCGACCACCACGGGGGCCACGACCACCGAGGCGCCGACCACGACGGAGGCCCCGACCACCACCGCCGCTCCCACCACCGAGGCGACGACCACCACGGCCCCGCCGACCACCGCGGCGCCCACCACCGCAGCTCCCACCACCAGCGCCCCCGCCGATGCGGCGGACGGCTCGGACGGCACCACGTGGTGGCCGCTGCTGCTCGTGCTCCTGGCCGTCATCGGCCTGATCGGCGCCATCGCCGCGCTGCGCGGCCGCAAGAAGGGCGCCGCCGCCCGCCAGGCCACCCTGCGGGACTCGCTCGCCACGATCGATCGCCTGACCACGCACCTGGCCGCCCTCGACGGCCCGGGCCTGCGGGCCGTCGCCGCCGGTGACTCCGCCGAGCTGGCCAAGCTCGGGGTCGCCGTCGGCGACCTGGCCACCACCTCCAACGAGCAGGTGGAGCGCACCGCCCTCGCCGACCTGCACCGCCAGGTCGGCGGGCTGCACGGCTTGGTGGACCAGGTGGCGCTGGACCCCAGGGAGCCCGCGCCCCAGCAGGTCGATGCCGTCCACCAGGCCGCCGCCCGCCTGCACGCCGCGGGCCAGACGGCCAGGGCGACCCTGCTCCCGCCGGACCCGCCGGCGGCCCCGAGGGCCTGACCGCCCTCGCCGTCCTGCCCTAGGGGCAGCGCACCCGGGCCGCCCGCGCCCAGCCTCGCCCGAGCTCGCGCCGCACCGCCGTCGAGGTGGCGCGGCGACCCTCGGCCACGAACCGGGCCGCGCGGGCCGCGACCAGCGCGGCCGCTGGCGAGGTGCCGGTGGCGGTCGTCTGCTCGCCGCCGAGCCCGCACGCCGGCACCGCCTCCCCATCCCCGCGGGCGCCGATGGGCGCACCCCGGTTCGAGCTCCCGAGCAGGGATCCCCGTCGGTCGGTGGCGGCCACCGCCACCAGGTTCGGGGCCACGTCGGCGGCCGGGTGGGCCGGATGGGCGCCCAGGTCGACGCCGTCGTTGCCCGCGGCAGCGACCACCAGCACCCCGCGCCGACCGGCGCGCTCGATGGCCCGGTGCGTGCGCGGGAGCGCGCCGGCCCCCGCCTGGGCGACGAGCACGACGTCGACCCCCACGGCCGCCGCCTGGTCGATGCCCTCGGCGAGCCGGGCGTCGGTGGTCCCCGTCGTGCCGGCGACCTTGACCACGACCACCTTCGCCTCGGGCGCAGCGGCGTGGACGATCGATGCCATCGCCGTGCCGTGGCCGTCCGCGTCGGCTAGCCCCTCGCCTGGGACGAGGCTCTTGCTCCGCGCCCGGTCGAGGCGCCCGTCGAGCCGCACCGACGGGTCGATGCCCGTGTCGAGCACGGCCACCGTGGCCACCGCCGCCCGAGGGCCTGACGTTGCTGGCGTGGCGACCCGGCCACAGCCCACCAGGCCGAGCACCGCCACGACCGCGACCACGCCCCCGAGCAGGCGCGCCCGGTCGCGCCCCATCCGGGTCACGACGTCGGGTCGTAGGCGACGCACCCCGCGTTGTCGGTCCCGCACGACGGGATCTCCGGAGAGGTCGGCGGGTCCTGGAAGCACCACGACACGTCGCCCTGCACCGAGTCGGTGCCGTTGGCCAGCTCCAGCCCGTTGGCCCACGGGCACGGCGGCTCGGTCACCCATCGCAGCGAGATCCAGTTCTGGCTCGTGCACCCGCTCGTGTTCGAGCTGCTGCCGTTGCCCACGCCGCAGCCTTGGGTGGGGACCTGGGCGAGCCACAGCGGCTGGCCCTGGTACGTGACCGTCGACGGCGCGAGCTGGACGGCCTCGGTCGCCATCTGGGCGTCGCTGTTGGGGGCGCTGCTCTGCCACGGGGAGCTGTAGACGTTGGCCAGCCCACCGCACGTGCCGCTGCAACCGTCGTCGATCGCCCACGTCGTGGCGTTGGTCCCCTGGCCGTCCTGCGTGACCGCCGCCAGGATGAACTGGTTCGGCTGGTTGTTGCAGGCCGTGCTCAGGCTCAGCACCTGGTCGGCGATCTTCACGATCAGCGTGAACGGCGCGCTCGCCCCGGCCTCGGTGATCGTGGCCACCGCGGTCAGGACCGCGCCGATGGACTGGATGACGGCCTCGGAGATCTGGGCGGTGTCGTTGCTGCCGGTCGGGTCGTCGGTGCCCTTGTCGTCGGCCACGATCGTCTGGGTGATGGCCACCCCGGGAGCGAGCGCCGTGGTGAAGCCCGACGGGTTGGAGCCGTCGGTGTTCTGGTAGAGGCAGCTCACGGCTTGGCCGGACATGGCGATCGTGACGCCCTCCGAGCTGCTGGCGGCCTGCGTCATCCGGTCGGCGGTCGGGACCAGGTTCGGCCCGTAGGCTTGGCCGACCGGCTCGTCGTAGGTGGACCACGGGTAGGTCCAGATGCCCTCGGCCGTGTCGTTGCTGACGGTGACGGCGCCGCCCGGGTCGTCGGCGGGCTTGGTCGGGCTCGTCGACGCGTCGAAGGTCGAGCCGTGGATCCAGTCGTAGCGCCCGTCGACCTGCTGGAAGTCCCGGTCCTGGTTCACGCCGACGGTCACCAGCCGCAGCGCGGCGGCGCGCTCGGACGCATCGCTCGATCCGAGGCCGTGGTCCACGAGCGAGTGGTACGCCGCCGCTGGGATCGCCACGCGGTAGCTCCGGGTGATCTCCTCCGCGTCGAGGTGGGTGTCGGTGACCCGGTGCTCGAAGGCGAGGTGGGTGGGCAGCGGACCGGTCGGGGCCATCGCGGTCGCGACCCGCAGCACGAGCTGGGCCTGGTCCGGCTTGGCCCCGCCGGCGGCGGTCGGGTGCGCGACCGCGTAGGCGACCCGGAAGGTGGCGACGGCCCCGCCGTCCGCCGTCGGGGCCAGGGCGACCTGCTTGGCCAGGCGGGGAGCGGGGAGCGCGAACCGCCCGTCGCTGCCCACGAGCCGGTGGTGGTCAGAGGGGACCGCTCGATCGGTGGTCGTGGTGCCGTCGCCCGAGGTGGTGGGCTTGGTGGCCCCACCATCGCTGCTCGAGCAGCCCGACGCGGCCAGCGCCAACACCCCCAGCACGGCGAACGCCAGCCACGCCCCGCCCGGCCGCCGCCGACCTCGCCCTCGCACCGCCTGCACCATGCCGCCTCCCCGCGCCGTCGACCTCGGGCCGTTCTACTGCGGGCTGGTCGGCGCGTTCGGTGGTCACGGTGTCAGCGAGACCGCCGACGAGCGTTCGGTGGCCAGGGTGCCAGCGCTCCGACCTGGCGGGACCGCCGCGTCAGCGAGACCCACACCGTTGCCGACCGTGGCCACGTGGGGCGCGGCGGCGCCATCGACGGGTCGGTGCAAGCGAACCTGACCTCCCGTCACGGGTGGACGGCGCCACCTACGCTGCGGCGATGGTCGAGGGAGATGGCGTGCACGCGATGACGTTGGCCGACGGCCGGGCGCTGGCCTGGCTGGAGGTCGGCGACCCGGACGGGACGCCGGTGGTGAGCTGCCACGGCGGGCTCAGCAGCCGCCTCGACGTCGCCCCGGCGCACGAGGCGGCCGAGCGGGCCGGCGTCCGCCTCATCTCGCCAGACCGGCCGGGCATCGGCTTCTCGGATCGCAAGCCGGACCGGACGCTGCTCGACTGGCCCGATGACGTGCGCGAGCTGGTCGATCACCTCGGCGTGGACCGCTTCGGCGTGCTCGGCTGGTCGCTGGGCGGCGCCTACGCCGCGGCCACGGCCTTCGCCCTCGCGGAGCGGACCACCACCCTCGGCCTCGTCGCCAGCGTGATCCCGGCCACCTGGGACGACATGCGCGAGGAGCTCAACCGCATGGACCGGGTGATGCTGCGCTTGAGCGAGCACGCCGCCCCGATCGACCGCGTGATCTTCGCCCTGCTGCGCGGTGAGGCCGCCCACCTCCCCAAGGCGTTCGCCCGCCAGGCCGGCACCTCGGGCGACGCAGCTGCCTCGCTGCCCGAGGCCACCGCCGCCGGGCTCACCGACACCAAGGGCGTGCTCGACGACTACCACGTGTTCGGCGCGCCGTGGGGCTTCGAGCCAGGTGACCTGCGGGTCCCCACCCACCTCTGGCAGGGCGACGCCGACGACCTGGTCCCGTCGTCGTGGGGCGACCGCCTCGCCGACGCCATCGACGGGGCCGAGCTCCACGTGGTCCCCGGCGGCACCCACTTCCTGGCCTACGACCACTGGGACGAGGTCCTCACCCCCTTCGCCGCCACCGCCTGACCTCCCCCCCCATCCTGGAATCTGGTCGATCTCCGCCCTCATGGGGCGATGATCGACCAGCTTTCGGGTGGTGGAGCCGGGGATCTGGTCGATTTCGGCCCGTGTGGGGCGATGATCGACCAGCTTTCGGGCGGCCCTTCGGTCGCTGCTCGGCGGCTGACCCCGTCGTCACCCGCCGTGCGGTCGGACGGGCGGTAGGTTTCGGTCTGGTCGAGCCGACGAAGGGGAAAGGGAAAGCCGTGGGCCGCAAGTTCTACGTGGCGTTCCTGCCATGGATGATGTTCGCCTTCGTGGCGCGAGCCGGCGGTCAGGGAGCGGTCTGGGCGGCAGCAGCCGCGCTGCTCGGTGCCCTCCTGGTCGCCCAGGCGGAGCAGCGTGATGGGGGAGCCTCGTGGTTCTCGCGCTCCTCGATCCTGCTCGCCGCCGTGCTGCTGGCGACGGGGCTCATGGCCTGGGGGTCGGGGTTCGACCGGTGGAGCCGGGTCGCTGCTGCGCTCGGGCTCATGGCCGTGACCGCCATCCCGATCCGCGGCATGCCGTTCGTCGAGCACTACGCACGTGATCTGGTGCCGCCCGCGCTGCTCGGCACCGAGCGCTTCCGTGCCACCAACCGGGCGGTGGCCCAGACGTGGGTCGTGGCCTTCGCCGCGATGGCCGCCTCCATGGGGATCGCGGCCGCGGTGGACCTGCCCCTGGTGGCCACCGTCGGCAACTGGATCGCGCCCGCGCTGGTCCTGGTGTGGTGCACGGAGCGCACCACCCGGCAGTGGCAGCTGGAGTTCGGCGAGGAGCCCGACGGCGGCATCGTCGGACTCTTCGAGGCCTGAGGACCTGGTCGCGTGCACGAAGGCTCGTCGACCGCGCCCGTGGCCGAGGGGGACGAGCCGGTCGACGTCGAGGTGTCGCGCCGTCGCCCCGGCCCGCGGCGCGGGCCGGGCGAGCCGTCGGGGCCCGCCGAGGTGCGCGAGGCGGTCCTCGAGGCGGCCGCCGTGCTGTTCGGACGGCACGGGGTGGAGGCGGTCACGCTCCGCCAGATCGCTGCAGAGGCTGGGGTGCACGCCGGCCTGATCGGCCGCTACGTGGGGCGCCGTGACGAGCTGATCGACCAGGTGTACCTGCACGTGACCGGGCAGCTGGTGGCTGACCTCGAGCAGCGCCCGCTCCAGCCACGGGGCTTCGAGCGGGACTCGGTGATGGGTCGCTGGACCGTCCTCGTCACCCACTACGCCCTGCGGAACCAGCTGCCCCCGCTCGATGGGCCGAACCCCGTCGAGGCGGTGGCCGCCGCGGCCGAGCGGGCCTACGGGACCGACGCCGGCTCGGCCCGCTGGCGGGCCGCCCAGATCACCGGATCCGCCCTCGGATGGCGGCTCTTCGAGCCGATCATCGCCGCGCTCGCCGGCATCGAGGACGGCGAGCTGCCCGCGGTGCGGGCCGACCTCAACCTCCTCCACAACATCGGCGCCTCGCTGCCCGTCCCCACCACCGACCCGCGGCCGGTCGAGGAGCGCTGACCCACCGACGCGTCGTGGTCGTCCAGCGACGTAGTGTCGCCGCACAGCCAACACCGAGCGGAGGGGACACCGACCATGGCCAAGAAGAAGAGCAAGAAGGACGACAAGAAGGCGGACAAGAAGTCCAAGAAGGCCGCCAAGTCGTCCGCCAAGAAGGCGAAGAAGGCCGACAAGAAGGCCAAGAAGAAGGCCAAGAAGGGCAAGAAGTCCAAGAAGTAGGCCAGAGCAGGAGGGCCGCCGCCCGGGGATCCCCGACCTGTTGGTCGGCCCGCGGAGGCGGCCCTCCGCCGCGCCCGGCGTGCCGGGCCCCGACCACCCCACCTGGTCGTGGTGGCTGGGAACGGCGAGGGTGGGGCATCGGCGCAGGGAGGACCAGATGCAGGACGACGCCCACACGACGGCGGGACCGATCGATGACGCGATGGCGGACCTGGTGGCCCAGACCGACGGGGCCATGGTGGTGGTGACCACCAGCGACGGCCGGGAGCGCGCCGGCTGCCTGGTCGGGTTCCACTCCCAGGCGAGCATCGCCCCGGTCCGGTACGCCATCTGGTTGTCCAAGCAGAACCGCACCTATCGGGTGGCACGCGGCGCGACCCACCTCGGCGTGCACCTCCTCGGCGCCGACCAGCACGAGCTCGCCGAGCTGTTCGGCGGCACCACCGGCGACGAGGTCGACAAGTTCGCGCGCTGTGGCCCCTTGGTCGCGTCGCATGGCGTGCCGCTGCTGGGGGCCTGCCCCCGGCGCTTCGTCGGCCGGGTGGCCCAGGTCCTCGACGACGGCGAAGGCGACCACGCCCTGCTCCTGCTGGCGCCGGTGGCCGCCGAGCCTGGGCACGCCGAGGCCGACGCAGGGGTGTTCGCCTCGGCGACGCCTCCGACATCGACGCCGGCCACGACGCCTGACGGCACAGCACCGGCCGGCCTCGCCGCGGGGCGAGCGCCGCAGGTTTGGGCCGGCCGTGCGGCGCGCAGTGGGGGCCATGACGGTCCAACGCATCGCCCGACCCCTGCTCGCCTCGATCTTCATCGCCGGTGGCATCGACGCCCTGCTCGACCCGGGCCCGAAGGCGCAGGTGGCCGAGCCCCTCATCGATCGGATGGCCGAGCAGGTGCGGCCCGTCGCCCAGAAGGTCGCAGCCAAGGCCGTGGGCGAGGACGGCGGCGGGGACGGCGTGCCGCAGGGCACGACCGGCCTGGTGGCCACGGAGCCCATCGGCGGGCCAGCCGGGGACCTGGTGGCAGGTGGGCCACACGAAGACGAGGGGGTGGTCGCCAAGGTGGGCGCGGTCGCGGGGGCGGTGCCCGGCGTGCGCGGCGTCGTGGCGTCGGTCGACGAGACGATGCACGAGGTGGCCGAAGGGGCGCCCCTGCCCGTGTCACGGGAGGCCTGGGTGCGCGCCAACGGCGTCGTCCAGGTCGGTGCGGGCATCCTGCTGGCGGTCAACCGGGTGCCCCGCCTCGCGTCGCTCGCGCTCACCGCGTCGCTGGTCCCCACGACCCTCGGCGGCCACCGGTTCTGGGAGGCCGAAGGTGACGAGCGCCGCCTGAAGCGCATCGCCTTCACCAAGAACCTCGGCCTCCTCGGCGGCCTGCTCCTGAGCGCGGCGGGCGGGTCCTGGGAGTGCCCGGATCCGCGGGGAGCCAAGGACGGCCGCACGAAGCCGACCAAGCCGACGATGCCGACCAAGATCACGAAGCCGACCAAGGTCACCAAGGCCACCAAGCCACGCCGTCGACGCGCGGGCCAGGGGCACCACCTGCCTGACCTGAGCCCGCTCGCCGTGGCCCTCCCGCTCGCGACGGCTGGGCACCTCGCCCACGAGGCATCGGACAAGGTGGTCGACGTGGCAAGGGGGGCTTCGAAGGACCTGGCGGGCAGCGTGCGCCATGCGGCCGATGCCGCCCGCGACGTCGCCGGGTCCGCTCGGGAGGCGGCCCGTGACGCCGCCAAGGACCTGGCGACCGCCGTCCCCGCTGCGGTGACCGACGCCCTGCCCTGATCCTCGCTCCCCGTCGGTCAGCGGGGGCCTCTGGCGGGTGCTCGGCGAGGCCGCCTGATCGTCCGGGGTCGGCCGTGCGACCTGGCGGCCGTTTCGGCGAGGGGCCATCGGGAAGTGCTCGCACACCGCGACCGAGGAGGCCGAGATGGCAGATCAGGACGAGACCGACTTCGACACGCAGAAGGCGATGACCGACATCGGCGCGTCCCGGTCAGCGGCGGCTGGTGACGTGCTCACGTGCACCAACCCGGACTGCGGCTGCGAGCTTGAGGTGGTCCGCCCCTGCCCCCACGCCGAGGTGGAGTACAGCTGCGCCTGCGGCCACTCGCTCCGGCGCATGGGGGCCTGAGCGCCGAAGGACGCACTTCGAGGCGGCCGTGGTTCGCGAGCCGGTGCCCCGGGCAGCGGTCAGCGCCTGACCGATCGACCCGAGGAGGTCCCATGCCGAGGAGCTGGAGCGCCAAGCGAGAGCGCCAGTACGAGCACATCGAGGAAGGCCTCGAGGAGCGAGGCCGGCCCGAAGACGTCGCCGAGGAGATCGCCGCGCGCACCGTCAACAAGGAGCGCGCCCGTGCCGGGGAGGCCAAGGAGGCCAGCACGACGTCGACGGACGACATCTCGTCGGGTCGGCGGGGAGGGCTGCGGTCGCACCGCGGACCGGGCGGGCGGACCCGCAAGCAGCTGTACGAGGAGGCCCGCCACAAGGGGATCGAGGGCCGCTCGAAGATGACCAAGGCCGAGCTCGAGCGGGCGGTAGGTCGCCGCTAGCGCGCAACGGCCCCGTCCCTGCCGCGTGGGTGGGGACGGGGCCGTCGGCCCGGCGGCGCGGGTGCGCCGGGCTGGCGTCAGTCCTGGTGGGCGCGCTGGCGCGCCTCGTGGGCCTCGGCCTCGCCGCGGGCCTTCTCGGCCTCCGCCTCCTTGCGGGCGGTCTCGCGCTCGGCGGCGGCCTTGTCCTGCTGGGCCTGCCCCTCCTGCTCGAGGTCCTCGTTGCCGGTCAGGCTGCCGGCGGCCTCCTTGACCAGGCCCTTGGCGCCCTCGACGACGCCCTTCACGCCCTCCTTGGGGCCGGTGCTGTCGTTGCTCATCGTGCGTCTCCTTCGTCGACGGTTCGGGGGATGTGCCCGGACCGCTTCCCGCGGACCGGTCGCCCAACCACCGCCGTGGTTCGCGGATGGCCGGGCGAGGGAAGTGGACGCCGTGGTCGACCGCACCCGCGTGCTCGTGGCCAGCGCCGCCCTGGCCTGCCTGTCCCTGGCGTCGTGCGTGGGCCCGGCGCGCACGGAGGCGGCGTACCGCGGCAAGGCGCTGGGCACGATCGCCGAGGTCCGCTCCGATGTGCAGACGATGGTCGTGGCGCTCCGTGGCATGCGCCATCGACCGCTGCCGGCGGCCTACGCCTCGACGCTCAGCGCCGGCGCCGAGGAGGGAGCGGACGCCGCCCAGGCCGCGTTCTCGTCCGTCCAGCCGCCCACCCGGTCGGCGGACCGCGTGCGCCGGGCGGTGCTCACGACGACGGGCGAGGCGGTCGATGAGCTCGCGGCGCTGCGGATCGAGGCGCGCCGCGGGGGCATCCGGGACCTCGACGGGCACCTGCGGTCCCTCCACCAGAGCACCGTCCGGTTGGACCGCCTCGCCGCCCGGCTGGGAGGCGGGTAGTGCGCAAGTACCTGGAGGTGACGCTCGGCATCTTGTCCGCCATCGGCGGGTTCGTCGACATCGGCGACCTGGTGGCCAACTCGGAGGCGGGGGCCCGGTTCCGCTGGAGCCTGGCGTGGGTCGTGCTCGTCGGGGTGGTCGGGATCGTGCTGTTCGCCGAGATGTCCGGGCGCGTCGCGGCGCTGAGCCGGCGTGGCACCTTCGACCTGGTCCGGGAGCGCCTCGGCCCGCGCCTGGCGCTCGGCAACCTGCTCGCCTCGCTCTTCGTCACCTTCCTCACGCTCGTGGCAGAGCTGGCCGGCATCGCCCTGGCCATGGAGCTGGCGACGAGCGTCTCGTACCTGCTGTTCGTGCCGATGTGCGCGGCGCTCGTCTGGATCGTGATCTGGCGGGTGCGCTTCGACACGATGGAACGGGTCTTCGGGCTCCTCGGCCTGGCGCTGGTGGTGTTCGCGGTGGCCGCCTGGCGGCTCGTCGGCGACTGGGGCGCGGTGCTGGAGCGGGCCGCGCACCCCGTCGTGCCGGTGGGGGAGGGCCACGCCACCTACTGGTACTTCGCCATCGCCCTTTTCGGGGCGGCGATGACCCTACGAGGTGTTCTTCTTCTCGTCCGGGCGCCGTCGAGGAGAAGTGGGATCGGTCGGACCTGGTGGTGAACCGGGCCAACGTGCTCATCGGCTTCCCGCTCGGCGGCCTCCTGTCCCTGTCGATCATGACGGTGGCTGCCGTCGTGTTCGCTCCGCGCGCCATCGGCGTGGGCAGCCTCGCCCAGGTCGGCCTGCCCGTGGGCGTGGCGCTCGGCCGGGTCGGCCTGGCCATCGCCATCCTCGGGTTCTTCGCCGCCACGTTCGGCGCCGCGCTCGAGACCGCCCTGTCCACCGGCTACACGGTGGCCCAGTACTTCGGGTGGCCGTGGGGCAAGGCGCAGGCGCCAGGACGCGCCGCTCGGTTCCACGTCGCCGTGCTGGTGGCGGTGGTGGTGGCTGCCGGGGTGGCCCTCACCACGCTGGACCCGATCAAGGTCACCGAGTACTCGATCGTCTTCTCGGCGGTCGCGCTGCCGCTCACGTACTTCCCGATCCTGGTGATCGCCAACGACCCGACCTACGTGGGCCACCAGATCAACCGTCCGTGGGCCAACGTGCTCGCCTGGGCCTACCTGGGGATCATCCTCGTCGTCGCGGTGGCGGCGATCCCGCTGATGATCATCACCAAGGCGGGCTCGTGAGCGGCCAGCACGAGTGGGACGGGACCGCTGGTGCCGAGGCGCGGCGGGGGATCGGCCTCGTCCGCTGGCTGCTCGACCACCAGGTCGACGACGCCCGGGGCCGCCACCTCGGCAAGGTCGACGACCTCGAGCTGACCACCATGAGCGACGGGACGGTCGTGGTGACCGCCCTGCTGTCGGGCCCCGGTGCCCTGGCCGGCCGTCTCGGCGGTCGGCTGGGCACGATCTGGGCGGCGGTGTGGCGGCGCGCCCACCCGTCGGAGCGGCCCGAGCCGATCCGAACGCCGATCGAGCTGGTGGTGCGGGCCGGCTCCCGCGTGCAGCTGGGCGCACCAGCCGCCGAGCTCGACTTCGACCGCAGCGAGGCATGGCTGCGCGACCACATCGTGGAAGCGCTGCCCGGAGCGGACCATGCGCCTGGGTGACCTGGTCGGTCGCCTGGTGCTCGACCGGAACGGCGCGGTGGTCGGCCGGGTCCGCGACGTGCGCGCCGTGCCCGACGGGCCCCACCTCGGCCTGTTCGGACCGGCCCTCCGGGTCGACGGGCTGGTGGCGACCGGGCGGTTCGGCCGCCGGCCACGCCTCGTGCCCTGGGAGCACGTGGTCCTGCCCGAGGGGCCGGCGGCCCCGGGGCCGATCGTGGTCGACCTCCCGGTGGACGCCCTGGAGGCGCCGTGACCGACGGCCTCGTCGTCCTGGCTGCCTGGCTGCAGTGGCTGGGCCTCGTCGGCTGGCTGCTGTGGCGCATCACCCGTCGCGTGCCACCGTCCGGGGCGCGCCGCGGTACGACCGGAACGAGAACGGCAGCACGAACCAGACGGTGACGGCCTCGCCGGTGCGAGCAGCGGTGGCGTCAGGACGACCCATCGGCGGCGCTGGGCGCGGGCCCGGGGTAGGGGTGCTCGGCGAGCAGCCGGGCGAGGTGGGCCGCCTGCCGGGCAAGCGTGGCCACCGTCTCGACGACCTTGGCCGGGATGGGCTCCAGGTCCTTGAAGTCGACCGTGCCCATCGCCTGGCCGACCCAGTAGGCGTGGCCACCGGCCGGGATCGTGAAGCCGACGTCGTCGAGGGCCTGGAACAGCTGCGCGGACACGTTGTGCGCGCCGTCCTCGTTGCCGACGGTGGCCACCACGGCGACCCGATCGGTGGTCAGCAGCCGGCCCTGGTCATCGGTCTCCCCGAGGAAGGCGTCCAGGCGCTCGAGCACCCGTCGGCAGACGCTCGACGGGTTGCCGAGCCAGATGGGGGTGCCGAGCACCAGCAGCTGGGACCCCAGCAGTGCCTCGCGCGCGCCGGGCCACTCGTCGCCGTCGCCCTCGTCGGCGCGCACCCCGGGCCGCAGGTCGAGGTCCACCGCCCGGAGCACCTGGGTCTCCACGTCGTGGCGGTCGAGGGCGTCGGCCACCAGGCGGAGCATCCGGTCGCAGGAGGAGGCCTCCGGCGACCGCTTCAGGGTGCAGTTGATGGCGAGGGCCTGCAGGGGCTCGGACATGGCCCCCGCTGACCTGGGCCGATGGCGGCAAACAACGCGACGTCCTGCGCCGCACGGTCGCGGGCGCCGATCGGGTCGTCAACCCGTGGGTGCCGGCCCGGCCATCGGGTCGTCGGCGTCGGGACCGGGGCCGGGCTCGGTGCCGGTCACCGTGCGATCCGGTGCCGCCTCCTCGTCCTCCGGCTGCCGGCGGGCCTGGTGCTCGATCCGCTCGGTCGGCTCGTCGGGCGAGCGAGGCGTGAGCGCCTCGTCCGGGTCCGGGCTGCTGGTCGTGGGCACGGCGCCTCCTGCCTCGGGCCCGTCAGCGACCCAGGCCGCGGCGAACGATCCACGGGCCCAGGACGAGGGCATCGATCGGTGCCGAGCGGAGGCACTCGATGGCGTCGCCCGGGGTGTCGACGACTGGCCGGTGAGGGGTGTCGAGGCTCGTGCCGGCGACCAGGGGCAGCCCCGTCAACCCTTCGAAGGAGCGGAGCAGGCGGTGCACCAGCGGGTCGGCCGCCTCGCTGACGGTCCGGGCCCTGGTGGTGTCGTCCGCCTCGACCGCTGCCGGCATGCGATCTCGCCAGGTCGGGCGCACGTGGTGGGTGAACAACATGAACGGGCTGGGGAGCGGGCCGCGGTCGAACAGCTCGGGCGCCCGCTCCTCGAGGACCATCGGCCCCACCGGCTGGGAGCGGGCTCGGCCCGTCACCTGTTGGAGCCGGTCGGCGTTGGCCGGTCGACCCGGGTGCGCCAGCAGGCTGCGGTGGCCGAGGGCTCGAGGCCCGAACTCGCTCCGCCCCTGGAACCACCCGACGAGCGCATCGTCGGCCAGGAGGCGCGCCGCGTCAGCGGCGACGTCGCCGGCGCGGTGGTAGGCCAGTCCGGCGCGCCGCAGCTCGGCCTCGATGGCGTCATCGGTCCAGCCCCGGCCGAGCGAGGCGCTGCACATGGGCCGGGGCTCGTCGCCAAGCTCCACGGCCACGTGGTACGCGGCGCCGAGGGCGGTGCCGCCGTCGCCGGCGGCGGGCTGCACCCACACGTCCCGGAACGGCCCGTCCTCGTGGAGCCGAGAGTTGGCGACCCAGTTCAGGGCGATGCTGCCGGCCAGGGTCAGCGCCTCCTCGCCGGTCTCGTCGTGCAGCCACCACGCCAGGTCCAGCAGCACCTCCTCCAAGCGGGCCTGCACCGACGCCGCCAGGTCGGCGTGGGCGCGGTCGAGGGTCCCGTCGCCGGCCCCGCGTGGGCACAGGTCGCTCCATCGGATCCGCGCCGTGGAGAAGCCGCCTCGCCCATCGGAGCGGACCAGGTCGCGGAGGCGATCGAGGTGGCGCGGCACGCCCGATGCGGCGAGCGCCAGCACCTTGTGCTCGTCGGCCCTGCGACGGTGGCCGAGGTGGGCGGCCAGGTCCTCGAACACGAGGCCGAGGGAGTTGGGGAGCCGGGCGTGGGCCAGGACCTCGAGGTGCCCCTGGCGGGCGTGCCCCGCCAGGTAGGAGGTCCGCTCGCCGCGCCCGCCCACGACCATGGTGGCGGACGACCCGAACGGAGATGCCGCGTGGGCCGACGCGGCGTGGGCGATGTGGTGCGGGACCTGGAAGCACGGCACCGTCGCCAGCGCGGGGATCGCAGCAGCCAGGAACCGCGGGGCTCGGGCAGGTGGTGGCGATCGCAGGTCATCCCAGCCGTCCCGGCTGAGGTCGGCGTCGTGACGGGGGCCGAGGAGGTCCGGGTCGTAGCAGTAGGCGATCGCATCGATCGCGGTGGGGTCGAGGCCGGCCGCGTCGATGCTCCACCGCACCGCCTCGATCGGCAGCTCCCAGGTGGCGGCGGGCACGACGCCAGCGCCAGGCACGGATCGGCCGATCCGAGCCTCCTCCGTCGCCGCCACCACCGACCCGTCGACCACCAGGGCGGCCGCCGGGTCGTGGAAGGCGCCGTTGATGCCGAGCACGACGCTCATGGGCGCCACTTCCCTCCGACCCGGGCCTCGAAACCAGGGGCCATCCCCGCGTCTGCCCTTCCGGGCCGAGGGTTTGGGAGCGGGGCACATGGGGGAACCGACGGCCCAGCGACGAACGGAGGAGATCGCCGATGGCATCGCTGTCCGGCGGTGAGGAGCCGAGGGTTGCCATCGAGGAAGACGCGCTCCTCGTGGGCCTGGCGTCGGCCGTGCCGGTGCCAGAAGGCGCCGAGGTCGTCCGGCGCGTCGGACCGCGCGCCCGGGTGCTGGTGGGGCCGGACCCTTCGCAGGTCACCGTGGCGACCGGGTTCCATGCTGCGGTCGACGACGTGGTCGCCGAGCTGGCCCGGGGTCGGGGGTGGGTCGCCCGCGCCGCCCGGGACCTTGCTCGGCCCGCTGCCATCGCGGTGCACCCGCAGGCCCCGCCGTGCCCGCGCGGCGACCGCGCGCCGACCTCGCTCGTGCGCATCCACCTCCAGGTCGACGATCGCCAGCGCCTCATGGCCCTGCACAACCACCTGCGCGAGCACCTGCCCGTGCTGGTGGCGCTGGGTGCCGGGGCCCCCTTCCGCGCCGGTGCCGACGCCGGTGTGGCGTCGGTCCGCCAAGCGGTGCACGGCGTCCCACCGGACCTCCGGTCCTGGGAGGAGGTCGAGGAGGACGCGGCCTGGGCGCGCACTGCCCACATCGCCCTGGAGGAGCGGCGGGCCGCGTGGATCTCCGCCTCGACCCGGAAGCGTCGACGGTCGAGCTGGCCGCGGTGGACCTCCAGCCCACCGTCGCCGCCGTGCGCTCGCTCGTCGGCGTGGTGGCGGCGCTCGCTCGCGCGGCGTCGCTCGGCTTCGACGCGGCCGATGCGGCGGCGCCGCTGCTGCCGGCCTGGCGGATCCAGGAGGGCGTGCTGGCGGCCCGGCGCGATGGCATGGATGCGGTGCTGGCGGACCCCCGCTCCGGGGACGTCCTGTCCGCTCGCGCGGTCGCCGAGCAGCTGCTCGAGGCCATCGAGCCGTGGGCCGACGCCTCTGCCTACGGCGCCCGGGCGCTGGTCGAGCGCAACGCCGCAGCGACGTTGCGGGAGGTGGGGGCAGCCGACGCCGTCGACTGGCTCTGCGACGTCTACGCCTGAGCCATGCGGCGGCGCCCGGGAGGCCTGCCCTCGGGTCTGTGGTGTGGGCGTCGGCCGCCGGGGAAGTGGGGACCGTGCAGCAACCCATCATCGGCTGCTCGCTGTCGAGCGAGGAGCACCCCGGATCCAGCCTGGTGCGCTTCGGCGCGATGGCGCGCGACCATGGCTTCCGCGACCTGGTCGTGTCGGACCACTTCCACCCGTGGGTGGGTGCGCAGGGCAACAGCCCGTTCGTGTGGAGCGTGCTCGGCGGCTTGGCCGCCATGGCCCCCGACGCCCGGCTCGGCACCGCCGTCACCTGCCCCACGTTCCGCCTCCACCCGGTCATCACGGCGCAGGCCGCCGCGACCACCGCCGAGATGGCCCCCGGGTTCTTCCTCGGGGTCGGCAGCGGCGAGAACCTGAACGAGCACGTGCTCGGTGACCGGTGGCCGCCCGCGGACGAGCGCCTCGCCCGCATGGAGGAGGCGGTCGAGCTCATGCGCCGCCTCTGGCGCGGCGACGAGGTGACCTTCGAGGGCCGCTGGTACCAGGCCGAATCGGCCAGGCTCTGGACCCGTCCCTCCTCGCCCGTGCCCGTCTACGTGTCGGCGTTCGGCGAGAAGGCGGCGAAGGTCGCCGCCCGCATCGGCGACGGGCTGATCACCACCGGCCCGGCGAGCGACATCGTGGCGACCTACCGCGACGCCGGAGGCACCGGCCCGGCCATCGCTGCCACCAAGGTGTGCTTCGCAGAGGACGAGGGCCAGGCGCGCCGGTTCGTCCACCGGCTCTGGCCGTCGAGCGGCCTCCCCGGCCAGTTGGCCCAGGAGCTGCGCACGCCGGCCGTGTTCGAGCAGGCGTGCGAGCTCGTCGACGAGGAGACGGCGGTGGGCGCCACCCCGGTCGGCCCGGACCCCGAGGTGCACGTGGCGGGGATCCGCACGTACCTCGACGCCGGCTTCGACCAGGTGTACGTCCACCAGATCGGCCCGGACCAGGCCCGGTTCCTCCGCTTCTTCCGCGACGAGGTCCTTCCCAGGCTCGGCCTCTCGTGACGGTGGCGCGGTGACCGGCCGTCCCGACGACGGCACCGGTCGGCGTGGCCCGGCGGCAGAGCCCGAGGCCACCTACGTGCTGCGCAACGACGACGAGTGGCGCGACGACGAGCTGCCCGAGACCATCCCCAGCGGTGCGACGGTCGAGGCAGACCGCCGCGACGCCGCGGCCGACCACGTCCCGGACCTCCCCGACCGGCCAGGTGCGCCGTCTGCCGAGGACGGGGCTGGCGGCGCGTCGGACGAGCCGGCGGGCCGGGGCTCGGACGATCCGCGGGGCCAGGGACCGGAGGCTCAGCCGCAGTAGCGGGCGCAGAGGATGGCGGTGTCGTCCGACGCGTCGCCGAGGCCCTCGGCGAGGCCCTCGGCCACCGCCCGGCAGGCGTTGGCGTGGCCCGCCACCTGTTCCCGGAGCCGTTCCAAGCCGGTGTCGATCACCTCGCCCCGTCGTTCGACCAGGCCATCGGTGTACATGACCACCATGTCGCCCGGGGCGAGCTTGGTCTCGGCGACCGGGTAGGACCGTCCGAGCAGGGACGCCAGCGGCGGCCCTGGCGCGTGCTCGCCGACCTCCACCCCGCCGCCGTGGCGGCTGATGAGCGGGGGCAGGTGCCCTGCCGACGCCCAGCGCAGGCCGCCAGTGGCGGGGTCGAGCAGCGCGTAGCAGCAGGTGATGAAGGGGGCAGAGGGGCCGGCGAAGCGTCGGACGACCTCGTCCACGCGGGCCAGCACGATGCCCGGGTCCAACCCCTCGGCTGCGATGGCGCGGAAGATGTTGCGCACCTGCACCATGGTCCCGGCCGCCTCGGGACCGTCGCCGGCCACGTCGGCGATGATCAGCGCGAGGGTCCCCCCGTCGAGCTCGAACGCGTCGTACCAGTCGCCGCCCACCGGCTGGTCGGGCCGGGCCGGGCGGTAGTGGGCGGTGAGCTCGACGGCATCGAGCTGCGGCAGGTGCGCCGGCAGCGCGGCGCGCTGGAGCAGGTCCACGGCGATGCGCTCGCGCTGGGCCACCTCCCGCGCCTGCTCGGCCAGGTGCTCGGCCTCCACGACGGCGGTGACGTCGCGGCTGGCCGCGATGCAGCCGTCGTCCACCTTGACGACCTGGAGGTTCCAGTACCCCTCGATCGCCCGGCCGTTCGGACCGACGTCCGCGTAGGGCAACCGGTCTGCCACCCACGGCTGCCCGGTCTCGACCACGTTGCGGAACCGCTCGAACATCCCGGTCTCGTGCGAGCGCGGGTACAGCACGCTGAGGCGGGATCCGAGCAGCTCCCCGCGCTCGAGGCCGATCGTGGATCGCATCGTCGCGTTGGCGAAGTCCACCTCGAAGTCCACGATGCGGCCGTCCACGTCCCGGATCGAGTGGACCAGGATCACCTGGTCGATCATGGCGTCCATGGCGGTGCGGAACCGGTCCCGCTCGGCCTGGCGGGTGAGGGCGATGCGGGCCATGGCCAGGCCCGTCACGGATGCGGCCGTCTGCAGCAGCGTGCGCGAGTGGTCGGTGAGGCGCCGCCGGTAGGGCCAGGCCACGCCGATGGCGGCGCTCGGTCGCTGGTCGCCGGGCCGGGTCACGGGCTGCCAGGCGATGGTGACGTTCTCCACGTCGCGGTGCAGGGCCAGCTCCGGCCCGTCGCCGTCGAGGTCGATGCTCGCGATGACCAGCTCGGAGGCGTCCAGGCAGGTGACGAGGGGCCCGGCCTCGTCGAGCCTCGTCGAGAAGTCGAGCCACCGCTGG
Organism: Acidimicrobiales bacterium; assembly: GCA_046331115.1. Lineage (GTDB taxonomy): Bacteria > Actinomycetota > Acidimicrobiia > Acidimicrobiales > Iamiaceae > Aquihabitans. Next base: position 36,823 of record JAXLRJ010000006.1, on the reverse strand, counting down.
GTGCTGGCGCGGTCCCGGTACCCGTCGACGCCGTGGACCGAGATCCAGCCCCCCTCGGAGATGGCGAACGCGCACCTGGCCTTCAGCCCCTCGGACAGCACCGTGGACACGATCGCCGCCACCTGCTCGAGGTCGCTCGCCCCGGCCACGATCCGGGCCAGGCGCAGCATGAGCTGGGCCCGGCGGCGCACCACCATCTCGTCGGTGACGTCCTGGACCGTGGTGCCGACGCCGATCGTCCGGCCGTCCACCTGGACCGGGTACTGGTTGATCCGCCACGAGTGGGTGAGGCCGGTGTCGGGCAAGTCGAACGAGACGACCTCGTCCTCGACTGCCTCCCCGGTGTCGACGACCCGATCCAGGAGCGGTTCGTAGAGCTCGCCCACGAGCGGGTTCACGTCGCCGGGGCGCTGGCCGAGGTGCTCGGCCACCGGGGCGCCGTCGAAGTCTGCGAGCCGGTCGTTCAGGCGGCGGAAGCGCCGGTCCAGGTCGAGCATGCCGAACCCGAGCGGCAGCCGGGCGATCAGCGCGTCGATGACCGCAGCCTCTTCCTCGCGCTGGCGCCGTGAGATCGCCACCTGGTGGAGCAGCACCTGGACGCCGGTGAGGGTGAGGGCGGCGATGATCAAGCTGGCCAGGGCGCTGCCGTCGGCGATGCGCAGCGAGCCGGTCGGCGGGGTGAACCAGATCCACACCACCACCAGCCCGGCGACCGCGCACACCTCCGACGACCGCCGGCTCCGCAGGAGACCGAGCGCGGCGCAGATGAGCAGGAGGATCGACACCGGCCGGACCGAGTTCGGGTCGCCCCACGTGGCACCGATGCCGGCCAGCACCGCTGGTGCCACCAAGCCCAGCGCCACGTCGAGCGCGGCGCCTCCGACCCGGGGGCGGCTGCGGCCGGTGGCCGCGCCCTTGTTCGGGGGCTGGCTCGTCGGCTCGGCGGAGGGGAGCAGGCGGCCGAGGCGGTCGCCCGAGCGGCCGAGTGCGTCGATCGTGGCCACGCTGAGGGGCTGGCGGTCGCGGCGGGCGGTGACGAGCAGACCGACGACCTCGCCCCCGTTGCGCGCCGGCACCACCACCCCGGACCGGATGCCGTGGCGGCTGGCGAAGCGGACCCAGCCCTCGGGCAGCATCTCGTCGGGCGGTCCGCCGGGGAGGGCGTCGCCGAACTCGATCGGCGCCCCGCGATCGCAGGCCAGGCCGCAGATCGTGCCGGCGAGGGGGATCGAGGCGCCCACCAGGTGGCTGAGCTCGTGGCGGGCCTCGGGGTCCGGGTCGTGCACCGCGATCGGCGTGGCGGTGCCGGCGGTGCGGTCGATGGCGAGGAGCGCGACCGTGTGGCCGCCGTGGCGCTCGCTCAGCGCCTGGATGGTCGGCGCGACGAGCCTGGCCTGCTCGGCGTCGAGGGGCATCAGCGGTAGCGGGTGCGCAGCCGGACGATGAACCCATCGGGCATCCGGCCCAGCGCCAGATCGTCGCAGAGCTGCCGAGCCAGCCACAGGCCCAGGCCGCCCTCGCCCGGGGCGCGCACCACGGGTCGGCCGCCCAGGTCGCTGCCCTGGGGCCCGGTCCCCTCATCGGACACGGTCACCACGACCTCCTCTCTGTCCGCCCAGCCTTGCAGGTGGACCGATCCGCTGCCGTGGCTGTGCGCGTTGGTCACCACCTCGCTCACCGCGCCCACGAGGTCATCGCGCTCGCGTGCGCCGAGGGGGGTGCGCGAGAGCAGCTCGCGGACCTCGGAGCGGGCTGCGTGGGGGTCCGGGTCGACCAGGTCGACGTCGGCTGGGCGCGCCTCGATGGCGATCGGCACGTAGCGGTTGATCCCCTTGGTCACCGCGGCGTCCTCCGTGCGCATGGCGTCCTCCAGCTCCCCGGGCACCGCGCCCGATGCCGGACCGGTACCCGCGTCCGACCTTCGGGAACCCAGGCGTTTCGCCACCAGGCGGGTCGGGCAACGGAAGGGGATGAGCGGCGAGGCGAGGACCAGGAGACGATGACGGACGGCGCCATGACCGACGGGGTGGCGGGCCGCAGCGACGAGGTGGCCGACGCCCTGGCCGCCCTGGCCGATGGGGCGGCCGAGCTGGCGGCGATGCAGCAGGCGGTCGAGCAGGCCCGCCTCGAGCTCGCCCGTGCGCGCGAGCACCTGGAGCAGACGGCGGCACCGGCGCGCCTGTTGCGCTCGGTGCTCGCCCACCTGCTGCCGGAGATCGGCCGGCCGGCCCTGCTCGTGGACGGTGACCTGTGGGTCGTCAGCTGCAACGCGCCGGCCGCCGAGCGGCTCGGGCAGCCGGTCGCCGACGCGGCGGGCACGCCACTCGCCCGCTGGCCCCATGCCCTCGAGCTTGGGCGGATCGTGCGTCGGGCCCTGGACGCGCCGGCCGGGCCGGTGGACGACGATGGGCCTGGGCCCATCGTCGCGGTGAGCCTCGGGCTCAACGACGAGGCGCTGCCGCCGTCGCAGCGCCACGTGCTGCTGCTCCTGGCGGGCTGAGGCTCAAGCGGGCACCCACACCCGCATCCGGCGCAGGATCGTGGCGAGCCAGCGCGACACCTGCATCTGGCTGACGCCGAAGCGATCGGCGATCTGGTTCTGCGAGAGCTCCTCGAAGAAGTAGAGGCGGACCACCTCCCGGTCGCGCTCGTCGAGCTGGTCGAGGGCCTGGCGCAGGGCGAGTCGGTCGTCGACCCGAGCCAGCTCGCGGTCCCGCCCGGCGGTGACGTCGGCCGCATCGTCGCCGGCACTGCCCAGCTCGTCGAGCGATGCCGCCCCCCGGCAGAGGATCGCATCCTGGACCTCCAGGAGCTCGTCCACGGAGATGCGCAGCTCGTGGGCCAGCTCCTCGGGGCGGGGGCTGCGCCCGAGGCGACGCGTGAGCCGCTCCTCCGCCGCCTGCGACGCGATCGCCAGCTCGTGCACGCGGCGGGGGACCCGGACGGCCCAGCCCCGGTCGCGGTAGTGGCGGCGGAGCGCGCCCAGGATCGTGGGCGTCGCGAACGCCGGGAAGGGCAGGCCGCGCTCGGGGTCGAAGCGGCGCACCGCGGTGAGCAAGCCCTCGCGGGCCACCTGCTCGAGGTCCTCGAGCGGCTCGTGGTCCCGGTGGAGCCGGAGGGCGAGGGACCGGGCGTAGGCGTCGTAGTTGGCGACCAGCAGGCCCAGGGTGTGGGGCTCGCCGCTGCGCCGGAACCGCACGTGCAGCCGCCACACCTCCGGGTCGACGCCCGGCGTGGCGTCGGCGTCGTGCGTGCCAGACCCCCGTGGGATGGTGCGGACGGTGCACGCCTCGTCGACCTCTTGCTCGAGTGCCACGCGGGCGTTGTGGGCCGATCGCAGGCATCGGCGGTGCGCCGCGGCGCGTGCCCGCAGCTGCGCCTGGACGTCCTGCAGCTCCTGCACGGCGGCCTCTGCCACGGGTGGACCCCTCTCGCTCGCCTCTGACCCACCGGTTCCCCGGCCTCACCGCCAGCAAACCGGTGCGGCGTTTGGTGTGGGCGGTGCCGGGCAGCGGGCGCCGTGGACAACCCCAAGGCCCCCCAAGACGATGCCGTGCAGGGCGTGCTCGCCCAGCTGGTGGCGAGCGGCGCGTCGGCGTCGTTCGAGCCCGGTCGACCGCATGCGACCCTCCGCTGCTCGGCCTGCGGCTCGGAGTCCGATGCCGAGCGCTTCGAGGTGGAGGAGGAGCGCCGGCTGGAAGGGGCGTCGGACCCCGACGACATGGTCCTCGTCGTGGCCGCTCGGTGCCCGGTGTGCGGGAGCAAGGGTGCGATCGTCCTCGGCTACGGGGCCGCGGCCAGCGCCGTGGACTCGGACCTCGTGCTCGCGCTGGCCCGGCCCGCCTGAGGCGCCAGCCGCACCGCCAGCACGGCGGTGTCGTCGGGGGCCGCGGGGGCTTCGAGCTGGTCGGTGAGCTGCTCGACGAGCCGGTCGATCGGGCCGGCTGCGAGGCTGGCGAGCACCTCCCGGACGCGCTCGAGGCCGAGGTCCAGCCGCTCGCCCCGACGCTCGAACAGCCCGTCCGTGAAGCACACCAAGGTGTCGTTGGGCCCGAGGGCGATGGTCCGCTCGGCGTAGGTGGCCGTCGGCGACACCCCGACCGGCAGGCCCACGTCGAGCGCCACCAGGTGGGCGCCGGTCGGCCCGGCGAGCACGGGCGGCGGGTGCCCGGCGGTGGCCACCACCACCTCGCCGGCGTCGGCGGGGTCGCAGGCGCACAGCACCGTGGCGAAGTGGCCGTCGGCCCGCACGTCGAGCAGGCGACCGAGCTTGTGGAGGATCTCGCCTGGCCCGGCGCCGTCGGTGGCGTAGGCCCGGATCGCGGCGCGCAGCGACACCATGATCGACGCGGCCGGCAGGCCCTGGCCGCTCACGTCGCCGACGGTCACGATGACGTGGTCGTCGTCGATGGGGACCACGTCGTACCAGTCCCCACCGATCTCCACGCCGTCCGCCCCCGCCTGGTACCGGCTGGCGAGCACCACGCCTGGTGGCGTCGGCAACGGGTCGGGGAGCAGGTCGTGCTGCAGGCGGTGGGCGACCTGGCGCTCCTGCAGGTACCGCTCGCGGTGCTCCCCAGCAAGGCGGACCGACGCCTGGCGAGATCGCTCGAGCTGGTGGGTGAGCACCGCGAACGCCACGGCCATGGTGAGGCCGGTGGCGGCGATGAGCAGGGGCAGGCGGGCCAGCAGCGGGTCGCCGAGGTCGCCGCGAGGTGCGAAGGCCAGGACGAGCTCGTGGTCGCCCCACGGGATCCGCTTCGTCGGCGCGCTCGCCGGCAGCGGCAGGTGGCGGGTCGTGGCGAAGAGCAGGCGCCTGGGGGACCGGCCCGGGCCGAGGTGGACCTCGATGTCCAGGTCGGAGAAGGCGTTCCCGGTCAGGTCCAGGCTGGTCGGGTCGTCGGGGATCGGCGCCTCCAGGTAGGCCACGAGGTGGGTGGTGCCCGGGAGCGCCTCGGCGAACCCGACGGCGCGCCGGTGCTCACCGGTGAGGTCGACGATCCCGATGCTCCCCGTCGGCAGGGCGCGCAGGCGGCGGAGCCGCTCCGTTGAGGTGAGGCGTTCGAGCGTCGAGCGCTCGCCGGTGGTGGCGAGGCGACGGGCGCCTTGGGGGCCGACCTGCCACAGGGAGGCGGAGTGGACCAGCCCGGAGCGGGTGACGAACGGCGCCACCACCCGCTCGAACGCCGGGCGGGGCTGGTCGGCGACCGTCGCGACGGCGAGGCCCGAGCCCAAGGGCACCTGGAAGAGCGGGAGGACCGCACCCAGGGTCTTGACCACCTCGTCGGATCGCTGGTCGAGCATGTCTCGCTCGCTGCTGCGGTGGACCGACCACGCGGCGGTGGACAGGGCGAGCGTCGCGAGCGCGCCGACCAGGAGCACCAGCACGGCGCGCGCCGTTCCCGAGGTGGCAGAGGTGGGGCCCATCCCGGGCACCGGTTCCCCGACGTCGGCCTGGCCAAACCGAAAAGCCTGCGAGGTTCTGCGTTTCAGCCCAGCGCCCGGCGGGAAGGAGGGCCACGAGGACGGGGTGCCCATCTCCTGGTTCCCACCTTCGCCCCTCCCACCGGGGGATGGGCACCCTGGTTCCCACGCCCGATCAGGGCACGTCGGCGGGCTCGACCTCGTCGGGGCGCATGAGCAGCAGGGCCCGGCGGAGCAGCCGCGACACGTGCACCTGGCTGACGCCCACCCGCTCGGCGATCTCGGACTGGCTGAGGTCCTCGAAGTACCGCAGGGCGACGATCTCGCGCTCCCGCTCGGGGAGCTGGGCGAGCATCGACGAGACCAGCAGCCGGTCGTCGGCGGTGGACTCCGTCGTGGCCGACAGGTCGGCGACGCTGCGGACGCCGTCGTCGGCGTCGGTCGACAGCGGCCGGTAGGCGCCCTCGGCATCCAGGGCGTCGAGGACCTCGTCCAGCGTGCGGTCCAGGGAGGCGGCCAGCTCGGCGGGCGTGGGCTGGCGGCCCAGCTCCACGTTCAGCCGTTCGATCGCCGCGGGCAGCTGCACGTAGAGGTCCTTGGCCCGCCGCGACACCTTGAGGACCCAGGTCCGGTCCCGGAAGTGCCGCCCGAGCTCGCCGGTGGGCACGGCGAACCCGACGAAGGGCACGCTGGCCGACGTCGTAGCGCTCGACGGACTTGATGAGCCCGATGGTGGCCACCTGCTCGAGGTCGTCGAGGGGCTCGCTGCCTCCGCGGCGCCGGGCGATGGTCTTCGGCCACGGAGCGGTGCTCCTCGACCAGGCGGTTGCGCAGGGCTTCCGAACCGGTCCGGGCGGTACTCCTCGAAGCGCCGGCGGATCTCCTCGGGAGGGCTCGACGGTCGGGGCGTCATGACGAGGGGGCGTTAGCTCCGGGAGGCGTCGTTCCAGCCAGAAGCACACGTCGCTCCCCGTGAAGTCCAGGGAGTGGTCGTCGGCCACGACCGACAGGCCCTGGCGGGGAGAACTCGACGGTCGTCCACCACGTCGAGCACGACCCGCTCGGTGCGGCCCTCGATGAGCAGGCCCTGGTCGGGGGTCATGAGGACGCGGAGGTGGATCGGCCCGCCGCCGCCCACCTCGGCGAGCGACGGCACAGTTGTCGACGCCGACCCGCAGGTCGTCGATGGCGGCGACGTCGAACCCCACGTACGCGGCGAGGCCTCCGATCGCCAGGCGCACCGATCGGAACAGGTGGACATCACCCGGCAGGGTGATCGTCATCTCGGTGGTCTCGGCCACGTGGTCCTCTTCCTCCGCTGGTCGCGGAGTTTCGCCAACTCCTGGCTCGATGCGGCCCTCGCCCTTGGCGTGGGCGCCGCGCCCGGCCATCTCTCGAAGAGGGTCCGTTGGGTCGCGGTCTGCTCTGGTCCGACGCCGCCTCGGCCTCGCGCTCCTCGTCGGGCGTGGAGGCCGGTCGGCGCGCTGCGGCGGCGTCGGCCGCAGCGGCTTCCTTGCGGGGATCGACCTCGAGTACACCGTCGGTGCGTGCCGGTTCGCTTCATGGGTGCTGCTCCTTGAGGATCGACCTGGGTCCGGTTCTCCGGCTCAGGGCGCCATACCCGGCGCCCAGTCGGGAGCAGTTCGGCGAGGCCGGTGATCTCGAAGATGCGCCGCACAGGGTCGCTCGCGCCGACCACGTCGAAGCTGGCGCCGCCCGCCTCGGCGTCGCGGACCATGGCGGTGATCACCCGCAGGCCCGACGAGTCGATGAACGACACGCCCGACAGGTCGAGGGCGACGCCGCTGCCGTCGCCGACCGTGGTGCGGAGCACCTCTTCGAGGTGCCTGGACGAGGCGGCGTCGAGCTCGCCGGTGGCCACCACCCGCGGCACGTCGCCCGCCTCCACCGCCACCGTGAAGTAGGTGTCGGGATCTTCCATCTGCGTCATCGTACCCCTCCTGGTTCCCATGGCCCCTGGGGCCGTTCCTTCGCCTCGTGCCCGCCTGGACGCCCGTTCAGGGCGCGGGCCCGAGGGCCGGCGCCACCGCGGTCGGCGCGGTCGTGGTCGGATCGGCGAGCAACGTCGGCTCCCGTCGCCGCCAGCAGTCGAGCAGGTGCCGGGCGAACCTGACCTCCACGTGGTGGAGGGCGGCGGCCCCGAACGTGATGTCGGCTGCGAGCGCGGGCTCCTCCTCGGCGAGGGGGCGCACGGCGTGGTCGAGCGCGATCCGCCCGTGGTGCACGTCGATCTCCGCGTGGACGTCGTAGAAGCGGGCCAAGGCAGGCAGGCCGAGCCGCCGCGCCGCCTCCCGGTAGCGCCGCATGGCCGCTGGCGACGACATCTCGAAGTGGGCGAGGTGGCCGACCAGTGCGCCGCGCAGCCGGCCGTTCAGGCCGAACAGGCACAGCAGGTTGTCGGTGGCCAGGGTGGTGCCGGGGAGCAGGCCGACGTAGCGGCCGAAGGCAGGGTCGAGCCCGAGCTCCTCCATCGCCGCGGCGAACAGCTCGGCGTGGGCCTGGCCCGGCCGGCCGAGGCCGTACTCGTCCATCTGGATCTCGACCACCGTCGACTTGGTGCGGCCGGCCAGGCGGGGCAGGCCCCATGTGTGGCCGTCGGCCTCCTTCAGCTGGTAGGCGGAACGGTGGATGGCGAAGTCCCGCACGTGCGCCAGGTGGCCGTGGCTGCCGAGCCACCGGGAGAGGGGTGGCGAGGACCACTCCTCGATCACCCGCAGGGCGGTGGCCGGGTCGGCGGGCAGCTGCTCGGGCCGGTGCTCGGCGCGCAGCGCGCCCTCGAACGCGACCTCGAGCAGCCGGCGGAAGCCGATCGCGCTCGGGTCCCACTCCAGGTCCTCGGCCACGCCGTGGAACCCGCCGTGGTGCAGCTGGTAGGCGCACCACAGGGCGAGGTGCAGGTCGTCGTCGACCAGGGGGTCGATGCCGTCGAGCTCGGGGGCGACCCACACCCCGTGGCACGCGCCCGCGACGAACCGCTCGCTCACGGGGCCTCGGGGCTCGGGAAGGGTGGTGCGCACGGGGGCTGCCTCTGGTCGGGGACAGCCCGCGATTCCCCGTTCGCCCGCGATCCAAACCCCCTGGTGGCAGGTCAGGCGGGCAGAGGGTCAGGACGTGGGCAGGCCCGCGGCCGCGGCGCGCACGGCGGGGGTGTCGCACACCTTGGCCGGCTTGTTGTCGGTCGCGGCGCAGATGGTGGCGGTGATGATGTTGGCGGAGCCGATGGCGCCCTTGGCCACGTCGCTCTTCGGGTCGTGCATGGCGTCGGCGATCTCCGCGGCCGTCATGCCCTCGAGCGTCTTGGGGTCGTAGGTCACGCCGCTGAACACGTACTGGTTGGCCACGTCGAGGAACGGGATGCCGCCGCCCTCGTCGTACTTCTGGACCAGTGCAGCCTGGGCCGCGGTGGGTGTGTCGAGCGTCGTGTAGCCACCGTTGCCGTCCGGCTCGCGCGTGTTGGTCTCCACCGGCGAGAAGGCGATGTAGGGGCTGGAGTAGGAGGAGCCGTGGAAGCTCACCGTCGGGGTGTCGGGGAACACGTCGGCCGTCGCCGAGCTGGTGAGCCCAACGTCCGAGAAGGTGCCGAACCGAGACAGCGCCTCGATGATCGCCCATCGCTGGGTGGCGCAGTACGGGCAGTACTCGGCGCCCAGGTAGAAGACCTCGGGCTTGCCGTCCTTCGTGAGCGGCTCGCCGTCGACCTTGGTGGGCTTGGCCTGCACGCTCCCCGTGCCGACCTGGTCGGCCACGGACTGCGGGACGCTCGTGGCCCGGTCGACCACCGCTTGGGCGTCGGTGCCGGTGGGCACGTCGGAGGTGTCCTTCTTGTTGGCGACGGCGGCCGCGACCAGCGCGATGCCGACCAGGACGACCAGGCCGCCCACCAGCCACCAGAGCTTGTTGCCCGAGCCCTCCCCGGGCACCTTGGTCTTGTCAGCCATCGAGCTCTCCTTCGGAACGTCGGGCGATGAACATCATCGTGGTGATGAAGGCGCAGCAGGCCAGCGCCATGAACGGGAGGCTCACGAACCCGAACTCCCACACGTACCGGGTGGAGCAGGGGTTGGTGAGGCTGCAGAAGCCCTTCTGGTCAGGGAAGGCCTGCAGCTGGGTCTGGTAGGTGGAGATCACGATCCCCACCGCGGTGAGCGGCAGCACGTAGCGCCACACGCCCCGGTCCCGCCGGACGGCGGCCACCAGCAGGATCAGCGACAGCGGGTACACGCAGATGCGGGTGGCCCAGCACAGCTCGCACGGGGCGTAGTGCTGGACCTGGGAGTAGTAGAGGCTGCCGAGCGTGGTGACGGTGGCGACCAGCCACGACATCCAGAGCGCGGCGTCGGACACCGTGCGCAGCCACTCGTCGGCGCCGCCGCCGGGCCGCCGGGCTGCAACCGCCCACGTGACCAGGGTCGCCACCGTGCCCGCCCAGCACGCCAGCGCCAGCAGCGCGAAGAACGTCGACCACACCTGCACCGTCATAGGTGGTCAGACCCTCCCACACGCGGGGCGCGCCACGGGAGTCGGGCACCGCAGCAGGCGGTGCCGGTCGTTCGGGCCGGACGGCCCACGAGCGATGGTTGGGGGCACGTACATGGGTCGTCGGCGGTGGCGAACTGGTGCCGAACCTCCGATGCGCCCACCGATCTACGCTCGCTGCGACGCGGGGAGGCCGCCCATGAGACGCTCGATCGGCGCAACGCTGGCAGGAGGCCTGCTGGCCGGCACCCTGGCCGTGGTCCTCGCGCCCACCGCGGCGTCGGCGGGCGTGGGCGTCGCCACCAGCGGGACCCACGTCAACGTGCTGGTCACCGGCGCCGCCACCATCGCGTTCTCCTGCTCGGGCGGCTCGGTCGCGGTGAACGGCGCCGTGGCCGCGCCCGCGCTCGCGTGCTCGGCGCTGACCGAGGCCGTGGTCGCCGGCGACTCGGCGAAGCAGACCGTCGACGGCCGCGGGCTCGATGCCGCCGCCTTCAGCAGCCACCCGTTCCTGTACGCGAGCTTGGGCGACGGCAGCGACTTCGCCTACGACACCGCCCAGGCCGACCAGATCGCGATGGGGCTCGGCTACGACCACATCGTCTTGAACCCGAAGAGCGTGGCCGACACCTCGATCGACATGGGGACCGGCGGCGCCCCCACGGAGGTCGACACGGTGGAGACCGGCGCCCTCGACTCGGGCAACACCATCACCGCCTCGACGTCGGGCTCGGACCTGATCGTCACCTATGCCAACGCCGCCGGCAGCCACCTGCGCACCATCGCCAACGCGGAGTTCGCCTGGCTCGTCGGGGGACGAGGCGACGACACCCTCACCACGACGGGCATCACCGTCGCGTCACCGGTCGACCAGGTCCGCGTCGACGGCGGCGACGGCGACGACACCATCACGTCCGGACCGACCCCGGCCATGCTCTGGGGCAACGCCGGGTCCAACACGTTCACCACCGGCAGCGGCTTCGCCAACATCCTCACCGACAGCAGCACCGACGCCATCCACCTCGGCTCGGGCGGGTCCAGCGTCCTCGACACCCTGAGCCTGCGCTCCGGCGGGCGCACGATCACCGGCTCCGGCGGGGCCGACGGCTGGTCGCAGACCTTGCCGAAGGGCGACGCCGTCACCCACATCCGCCCGGCCGGTGGTGGCGGGGCCACCGTCACCAACAGCCTCGACCGGTTCGGCCAGCAGGCGCTGCCGTCGTCGTTCGACACCATCGACGTCGGGCTCTCCGACGGCACCCTGCCCGAGCCAGCGGACCACGGGCTCGCCGACGTGCAGGCGCTCCCGGGCGTGCACGTGATCGTGGCCGGCGTGCCGTCGGGCGGTGCTGCCGGCAACATCGCCGACATCACGATCCCGACCGGCACCTGGTCCACCTCGGGCTCCGTCGGCACCTCGAGCACGCTGACCGTCACGCCCAACGGTGGCTACGGCAAGGTCGACGCCCAGGACATGAGCGCGGTGGACGTGCACGGCCCATGGGCCAGCCAGGAGCAGTCGTTCGCCCACCGCTACGTGCGAGACCTCGTCTTCCGGTTCCCCACCGACAGCGAGCGCAACCTGGTGGCCGCCCAGCTCACTGCCCACACCAAGACCCGGGCGCAGCTGGCCGCCGCGCTGATGGGCACCGACGAGTACCGATCGCTGGACGTGCAGCGCACGTTCCTGGACTTCTTGAAGCGGGCCCCGGACCCCGGTGGCCAGGCCTACTGGGTGGACAGCCTCGCCTCGGGCAAGTCGCTGCGGCAGTTCCGCGCCCAGCTCTTCGGGTCGAACGAGTACTTCACCAAGGCCGGCGGCACGAACCTCGGCTTCCTCCTCGCGGCGTACCGCGACGTGTTCGGCCGCGCCCCGGACACCGCCGGCCAGGCCTACTGGCTGGGCCGCCTCGACGGCGGCACCGAGCGCGGCATCGTGGCCCGGTCCTTCCTGGCCTCCACCGAGGCGCGCCGGACCATCGTCAAGGAGCAGTTCCTGCGCCTGCTCGCCCGGTTCCCGACCACGGCCGAGGCGGACCACTGGATCCCGCTGCTCGACGGCCCGACCGGCGAGCAGGACCTGATCGCCTCGCTCGTGGCGAGCGCCACCTACCTGGCCGGCCTCTAGGCAGCGGGCCCGCCTCCCGTCAGGAGGCGGCGTGGGCGAGGTCCATGGTCCACCACAGGAAGTTGCGGGTCTGGTCCAGGATCTCGGTGCGGTGCTTGGCGTAGGGGACGTGGCCGTCGCCTTCCCAGGCGGTGATCTCGGCGGTGAGGCCGAGGTCGCCAGCGTCCTCCAGCGTGCTCTGGACCCAGCTGTAGGGGACGACCTGGTCGGCCTTGCCGTGGAAGTCCAGGGTCGGCGGGTCGCCCTTGGCCGGCGCGGTGGTCAGGTGGGCACCCGAGAGCGACACGGCGGCGCGGACCTTGGAGGAGTAGCCCGGGTTGCCGCTGTGGCCAGGCGAGTCGGAGCCGTAGGCGACGTTGTAGGCGCTGATGGCACCGGCGGACGTGCCGGCGACGGCGATCCGGTCCACGTCGACCTTGTAGGTGGCGGCGTTGGCCCGCAGGAAGCGCACCGCCGCCTGGGCGTCGTGGTACGCCATCTCGATGCCCTGGATGCACTCGTCGGTGAACGGTGAGCACCCGGCGCTCAGCCGGTAGTCGATCGACACGTTGAGGTAGCCGAGCTTGGCGAAGTGGGTGGCCTCGTCGACGATCTCGGGCGACGTCTTGTCGCCGTCCTTGAACCCGCCGCCGTGGACCCAGACGATGGCCGGGCGCTTGGCGACGGTGTCGCCCTTGGGCTCGTACACGTCGAGCTTCAGGGTCTGCATGCTGCCGCTCAACCTGGCTGCCTTCCCGTAGGTCACGTCCTTCGTGGTGGTGACCTCGGTGAACGCCGCGTCTCGGTAGCGGACGGTGCCGCTGCCCGTCGGGGTGCGGAGGTGCAGCTGGCAGCCGGTGGCCACGAGCACGATGGCGGCCAGCGCCGTGGCGAGCGCGGGTGAGCGGAGGTGGGAGCGCATCGGACCATCCTCCCAGGCGCGCCCCTCCGCTGCAGGTCAGCGCGGCCCGCCCCGCGGCGGGGGTGGCCGGCGGCCTCAGCCGGGGTCGCGTCGGTCGGCGAGGACCTCCGCCGAGGTCGTGGCCCCCAGGTAGCGCGCGCCGGGGCCCGTGGCCCCCGCGGCGTCGTCGGGGTTGTAGAGGGCGCAGGACCGCAGCGAGAGGCAGCCGCAGCCGATGCACGCGTCCAGCTCGTCTCGGAGCAGGACCAGTGCGGCGATCTCGGCATCGAGGCGGTCCCGCCACCCGCGGGACAGGCGCGCCCAGTCCCCCTTGGTGGGGGTGCGCTCGCGGGGCAGGGTGGCGAGTGCGGCCCGCACCTCCTCGAGCGTCAGACCGACCCGCTGGGCGGCCTGGACGAAGGCCAGGCGGCGCAGCACGGACCGTGGGAACAGGCGCCGGCCCCCTGCGCTCCGCTCCGCCGAGATCAGCCCCTCCGACTCGTAGAAGCGCAGGGCGGACGGCGCGATGCCCGCCCGCACCGCGACCTCGCCGATCGGGAGCAGCTCGTCGGCAGCGTGCGAAGGCATCGGCCGAGCAAACCACACCTGGCCCTTGACCTCAAGTGCACTTGAGGTCCTACGGTCCACCCCGTGCCGACCCAGACCACCGTCACCCACGCGACTCGCAGCCGCTCCGTCCCCGCCCTGACCGACGAGCGGTCGATCGACGTCATCCGCCGAGCAGGCGCCGCGGTCGCCCCGCCGCCAGCTGCCCCGCCCAGCTCCTTCGCCCTCCACGCCGCCCTCGAGGTCGGGGCGAGGGTGGACCTCCTGGGCCGGGCCACGCCCGAGGGGAGGGGGCCGATCCTGGACCGCCTGGAGGCGGTGGCCGCCACCTACCGCAGCCTCGCCACCGTCCCTGCGCCGACCGGCCGGCGTCCCCCGGGTCGCCCCGTCGACGCACTCGCCGTGGCCGTGGCCGAGGGCGACGTCGACGCCGCTGACGCCGCTGCCGTCGCGCTCGACCGGGCCGATGCCCTCGCGCTCGCCGACCTCGTGCTCCCCTCGTTGGCCGCCGCCGGGCACGGGACCATCGCCTTGGACCGGGTGCGCCGCACCGACGCCGACGACCTGGTGGGGCTGGCCGGCATCCGGCTCCTCGCCCGCCAGCTGGCCGAGCACCCGACGTGGCGCCTGACCTGGCACGTCGCCCTGCGAGCAGGGGATCGGGACGGGCGGGGGGCTCCTGGCCCGTCCAACCCCTCCGACGGGATGTCGGCGCTGGTCGCTGCCCTCCTCGACCCGCCCGCGCCGGGGCCGCGCGGCGATGGGTTCATCTACCCGACCCTCCACCTCGTGGAGTCGTCGGGCCAGGCCGCCTCGCTGCTGGCCGGGCCGCTCGCCGCCATCGGCAACGATCCGGAGGCCGTCGACGATGCCGGGCGGCACCTGCTGCGGGTCGCCGCCTGGTCGATGCTCCAGGACGATCCGGCGAGCGCCCCCTACGGGTGGAGCCACTGCCTCACGCTGCCCCTTGCGTCACTCGGGCTCGTCGGATCGGTCGAGCACCCCGGCGATGCCCTCGCGGTCGCCGCCACGTACGTGCTCGCCTTCCGCTCGACCCAAGGCGAGGTCCGCCTCGACCCGACCCACGTCCCCGCGGCGGGCACGGCCGCCGGTGAGGCTTGGCGGGCGCCGCCCCACCAGCGCCCGGCGCTGGCCGCTCACCTGGCCGCCCACGCCGGGGCCCACCCCGACGCGCACCTCGCCAAGTACGTGGACGCCTGCTGGCGCGCCGGCGCCCTGGACCCCGCCGCCGGGCGGCTCTACCTCGCCGCTGCCGCCCACCTCGCCGAGATCTGGGAGGCAGGCCCAGCGGCCACCTAGGCGTGCGGCGCAGCGACGCTGGGCGCAGCCACCAGCCCATCCCCCTGGCGGACCACCTCGATCGGGTCCGACACGGCGTCGGGCTCGCTGCCAGGGTCCGCGGTCTTGCGCCACCGGGTGCCGAGCAGGTGGTGGCGCCCGCCGAAGCGCACGAGCTGGCACGCGTACGGCGCCGGGCCGGCTTCGGGCCCGACCAGCGGGGACGGGTCGGCCAGCCGGAACGGGCCTTGGGGGCCAGGGCCGGCCATCGCCCACGTGCCGCCGTAGGTCCCGGCGGGGGCAGCCGCCCGCACGTCGGGTGCGAGCAGCGGCGACCAGGTCGAGAAGAGGAGGAACCAGCGGCCGTCGACCTCGTGGAGCTGCGGGCACTCGAGCTCGGAGGCCACCGGCGCCACGTCGAGGTGGCCGGTGTGGGCCCAGCCGGTCGCGGTGGGCTGGAGCACCGCCACCCGCGGCCCGGCGCACACCAGCGCCATCGGGGCCCCGTCGCCGTCGAGCACGAGCTGCGGGTCTCGCCAGTGGGTGATGGGCCGGGCGCCGAGGATCGGGTCCCGCGCACCGGTCACACCGACCCCCGGTGCCGCCACCACCTCGGCGCGCGCCGGGTCCCAGCGCCCCAGGTCCGCGACCGGTGCGATCGCCACCTCGGGCCGCACGTCGTTCCACCCGATGGTCCACGCGGCGAGGTGGCCTCCGGTCGGCAGGCCGAGGACCGAGCCGGTGGCCAGGCACCGGCCGTCGCGGCGAGCGGCCAGCACCGTCCCGTGCAGCTCCCAGGCCCGCAGGTCCCAGCTGGTGGCGTGGGCCACCTCCCAGGCGGTGTGCCGGTCCACCCCTTCGGGGCAGCGCAGGTAGAAGCAGTGGGCCAGCTCCCCGCCCTCCACGGCGGCGACGTGGAACCAGGCGTCGCCGAGGTGGTGGCCCGGATCGATCAGCACCGGCACACCGTAGGGGTGCCATCGGCAACACTGGCGCCCATGGCAGCGAAGGGAGGGGCCGGCACCGCCGCAGCAGCAGCGGGCGCGGGCGTCCTCGGCATCCTGGCCGCCGGCCAGTTCGTCATGACCCTCGACAGCTCGGTCATGAACGTGTCGATGGCCACCGTGGCGGCCGACGTCGGCACCACCATCACGGGCATCCAGACCGCCATCACCATGTACACGCTGGTGATGGCGACGCTGATGCTCACCGGCGGCAAGATCGGCTCGATCATCGGCCGCAAGAAGGCGTTCCTGGTCGGCTGCGCCATCTACGCCGCTGGCTCGTTCACCACCGGCATCGCCCAGAACCTGCCCATGCTGCTGTTCGGCTGGTCGCTGCTGGAGGGCATGGGGGCCGCGCTGATCCTCCCGGCGATCGTGGCCCTCGTGGCCGCCAACTTCGAGCCGTCCGCCCGCCCGAAGGCCTACGGCCTCGTGGCCGCGGCCGGAGCGATCGCGGTGGCCGCCGGCCCGCTCATCGGCGGGCTCGCCACCACCTACGCGTCGTGGCGCTACGTCTTCTTCGGCGAGGTCGCGATCATCGCGGTGATCCTCGTCCTGTCGAAGCGCGTGGCCGACGTCGAGCTCACCGACCGCCCGTCGCTCGACCTGGTCGGCACCGTCCTGTCGGTCCTCGGCCTCGGCCTGGCGGTCTTCGGCATCCTGCGCTCGAGCGAGTGGGGGTGGGTGTCGCCCAAGCCCGGTGGCACCGCGTGGCTGGGCGTCTCGCCCACCTTCTGGCTGATGCTGGCCGGCGGGGTCATCGTCTGGCTGTTCTTCATGTGGGAGCGCCACCTGGTCGACGCCGGGCGGGACCCGCTGCTGCAGCCCGCGCTGCTGAAGGTGGACCAGCTCAGCGGCGGACTGATCATGTTCTTCTTCCAGTTCCTCCTGCAGGCCGGCGTGTTCTTCGTGGTGCCGCTCTTCCTGTCCGTCGTGCTGGAGCTCTCGGCCATCGACACCGGCCTGCGGATCATGCCGCTGTCGGTCGCCCTGCTCGCCGGTGCGGTCGGCGTGCCCAAGGTGGCGCCGACCGGCTCGCCGCGGCGACTGGTGCGGATCGGCATCGTCCTGATGCTGATCGGCATCGTCGTGCTCATGGCCGGGATCGACATCGACGCCAGCCCGGGGGTGGTCGCCATCCCGATGCTCGCCATCGGCCTGGGCATCGGCTTCCTGGCATCGCAGCTCGGGGCGGTCACGGTCTCGGCGGTGCCAACCTCCCAGTCCGGCGAGGTCGGCGGCCTGCAGAACACGGCCACCAACCTCGGTGCCTCCATCGGCACGGCCCTTGCCGGCTCGGTCATGATCGCCGTCCTCACCACCAGCCTGATCGCCGGCATCCAGCAGAACCCGGCGGTGCCGGCGTCGGTGAAGTCGCAGGCATCGACCGAGCTCGCCTCGGGCGTGCCGTTCCTCTCGGACACGGACCTGCAGGCGGCCCTCGACCAGGCCGGCGTGCCGCCGTCGGTTGCCGATGCGGTGGTCTCGGAGAACCGCGCCGCCCGGATCGACGGGCTCGACGCCGGGCTGGCCGTGCTCGCCCTGCTCGCCGTGGTCGCCCTCTTCTTCACCGGTCGGGTGCCGACCGAGCCCGTCGGCGCCGACGACGACGAGGCCGATGACCCGGCGCCCGGCGGTGCGCCCGACCCCGAGGAGGTGCCGGCCTGATGCAGGACCCGATGGCGATGGCCAACGCGATGATGGCGATGCAGCGCGTCGCTGCCGAGCAGGTGGCCGCGGCGCACGCCGACCTGGCCGCCCGCGGCCTGGGCTTCGGTCCCGAGCTCCAGCGGGAGATCGCCGCGCAGGCGGCCGCCCACCCCACCCCCACCTACGACGAGGCCTCGATGCAGGTGGGCGCAGCCCAGGTCGCCCAGCAGGCCATGTCGGCGGTGTACCCGGAGGACGGCTTCGCAGGCGGCGACCCGAGGCTCGAGCCGATCGAGGGCTTGAGCCTGCCGGTCGCGGCCATCGCAGCACGAGCGGTCGGCTGGTCCACCGACGAGGCGTTCATCGCCCGGGTGGCCACCGCGCTCGGCTTCGAGCCCGCCACCTACGAGCGCGCCTCGGCCGAGTGGCGCGCCCGGATGGTCGCCGACGTGGTGCTCGGCGCCTTCTACGGCCAGCTGTTCAGCCAGGCCTGACGGCGACCCACAGGTCCTCGGCGGGCCATCGCTGGGCCCAGCCGGCCGTCACGATCTCGTACCACTCGGGGGTCGTCGCCCCCGCGGGCGCGTGCAGCTCCCGCTGCGCCTCGACCTCGAAGCCCGCCGCTCGCAGGTGGCCGATCCACTCGCCGTGGCCGGGGTGGTGCTCGACGCCGCCACCCGGCCAGGCCACGTGGGCCACCTCGGCCTGGGGCCGGCGCAGCTTGGTGCCGGCGTAGCCGCCGTGGTCGGGCACGCACAGGGCGGCCAGGACGCTGTTGGTGAGGAACACGAGGCGTCCGCCCGGTCGCAGGATGCGGGCGGCCTCGGGCAGCCAGCGGGCCGGGTCGCACCAGGGCGCGGCCCCGTACTCGCTGACCACGAGGTCGAACGAGCCCGAGGCCAGCGGGAGCACCTCGGCGGTGGCCTCGACCAGCGGGAACGACGGCCCGGCGCCGCGCTGGCACGCCAGCGCCGTCTGCAGCTGGTGGTGGGACAGGTCGACGGCCACCGGGCGGGCGCCGCGCCGGGCGAGCTGCGCCGATAGGTAGGCCGTGCCCGAGCCGAGCTCGGCGACGCGCAGGCCCGCCACGTCCCCCAGCACCCCGAGGGTGGCCTCCGGGATGCGGAACAGGCCCCAGCCGACGTCGGGGTCGTCCCAGCGGTCGCTGCCGTCGCGGTCGGTGAACTCCTGGTTCACCGCCTCCCACACGTGGCGCGCCCGCTGGAGGTCCGTGGGCTCGGCGGCCATGTCGGGCAACCTATCCAACCGTGCAGCTCGGACCCGTCGCCCTCGCCGTGCTCGGCGCCGTGGTCCTCGGCGGCGCCGTGGCCGGGGCCAAGCACCCCACCATCCGGCCCGCCGAGCAGCGCGCCTTCCGCGCCGTGAACGGCCTGCCCGGCTGGCTCTACTGGCCACTGTGGGCGCCCATGCAGCTGGGCAACCTGGTGGTGGGGACCGTCGTCGGCCTCCTCGTGGCCTGGGCCCTGGGCGACCGACGGGTGGCGGTCGCCGTGGTGGCGGCGATGCTCCTCAAGCTCGTGGCCGAGCGGTGGCTGCGCCGCGCCCTCGCGCCCTGGATGGAGGTCCGCCAGCGGCCGGGGGCGAGCGAGCCCGGTGCGATCCTGCGGGGGGCCGACGTCCCCATCTCGGGGATGAGCTTCCCGTCGGGCCACGTGATCCTGGTGGCCGCGGTCGCCGCGGTGGTCACGTGGGGCCTGCCCGCGGAGCTGGTGTGGATCCCCTGGTTGCTGGCGGTGCTGGTGGCCGTGGGCCGGGTCTACGTCGGCGCGCACAACCCCCTGGACGTGGTGGCCGGCCTGGGGATGGGGATGCTGGTGGGCGGCATGCTCCAGCTGGTGCTCACGGCGCTGGGCTGAGCGCGCCCACCTGGGCCTGGATGGCGGCCCAGGTGGCCGGGTCGGCCTTGAGGGCGGTGCGCGTGGCGCCGCTCAGCATCGGCAGCTGCAGCCGGGATCGCGCGGTCGCGGCTTCGACCTCGCCGACGCCCCGGACCGCGGCGGCGACGGCCCGCTCGGGTCCGACGACGGTGGCCGACGAGCAGATCATCTCGGCGAGGTCGGTGGCGAGGAGCAGGTCCGAGGCGGCGATCTCGGAGAACCCGAAGTCGATGATCCAGGCCTCGCCGTCGTCGGCCAGGAAGACGTTGGCGAGCCGGAGGTCGCGGTGGGCGACCCGGTGCGCGCGCAGCATCGCCAGCTGGGACCAGACGGCGTCGAGCACCTCGTCGGTCAGCTCCGGCGCCTCCAAGCGGTCCAACGAGCGCCCGGCGATGGCCTCGTAGGCCAGCACGCAGCTGTTCGGCTCGGCGGTGGCGAAGGCCACCAGGCGCGGCGTGCGCACCCCGATGTCTCGTGCTGCGTAGGCCACCAGCGCCTCGTGCTCGACCGCGCGGCGCAGCGTGGAGAACGGCTTCTCGTCGCCGAGCTCGTGGCGCTGGAGCCGGCGGTACACCCGGAACATCAGGTCCGCGCTGCGCTCGTCGTTGCCGAGCGCCTTCACGAACAGCTTCCGCCCGCCCACCTCCTCGCCGAAGTACGGGGTGGAGCCGCGGGCGTCCACGCTGGCCGGCTCGAGCGACGCCATGGGCACGCCGACCGCGCCCAGCCCTGCGGAGATGGAGGCGGCCGTCGGTCGGTGCGACGGCGACCCGACGACCACCGTGATCGCGGTGCTCACGACCCAGCCGACGAGGATGGCGAGCAGCGAGTCGAACGACACCGGGTCGGCGCCGAAGTGGACCAGGGCGACCACCATCACCACGGCCCAGCCGAACCGCCGCCACCGGCGGGAGACCCACGGCGAGACGGTGCCGATGACCGCGGCGATGGCCGCCAGGCCGGCCGCCGACCAGGTGGAGCCCTCACCGATGGCGGCGATGGGCTGCAGGTCGGTGACCGAGGAGCCGGTGGCGTCGGCCAGGGAGGTCACGCCCGCGGTGAGCGCCGCGGCGATGGCTGCCGCTGCTGCGAGGGCGCCCAGCAGCAGCCAGGCCCGGCGGCGCAGCGCCACGCCCACGGCGAGGACCACCAGCACGACGGCAGCCGCCTGGGCCAGCGTCGCCGCCGTGGCCACGAGCCACGCCGGGATGCGGTCGAGGCCCCGGAGCAGGTCCGAGGCGAAGCCGACCACGGCCTCGCCGAACAGCGCGCCCACCAACAGGGTGGCGAGCAGCAGGACGACGCTGACGGCCAGGCGGAGGACGTCGCTCGGCGCCTGGCGGACGAGGGCCGGCTCCTCGGCCATCAGCCCGCGCCTTCGCTGGCCGTGGCCTCGATCGCCTCGGCGTCGGCCTGGAGCTGCTTGGCCTGCACCTTCTCGGCGTGGGCCATGGCCGCCTCGATCTTGGACTCCAGGTCGGACACGCCCACGACCACGAGGCCCGCCGTGCCCGCATCGAGCGCCTCGCCGAACTCCTTCAGGTCCGAGCGGCTCATGCCCGCGGCGGCGTGGCCGGCCAGGGCGCCGAGGAGCGCCCCGCCGCCGGTGGTGGCGGCGAGCAGGCCGCTGCCGATCGCGGCCGCCGGGAACAGGGCGATGACCAGGCCGGTGGCCAGGCCCGCGCCGCCGCCGAGCACCCCGCCCACGCGCGTCGGGGTCTCGTGCTTCTTGACGATCTTGACCTTGCCGTCGGCCCGCCGCTCGATCACCGCGGCGTCGTACGCGTCGATGAGCCCGAGCTCGGTGTGGAGGTCCTTGACCACCTCGTAGTCCGCCTTGGCGAGCTCCACGTCCGCGTAGGCTCCGACGAAGGCGAAGAAGGTGTCGATCGGCATGGCGTCCTCCTGAGGGTGGGGTGGGTCGCAGAAGCGTAGGTGGTCGACTCGTAGGATCGCCGCAGGAACCCCCTCGATGAGCGCGCCACTGCAGACCAAGCCAGCACGCCCGCGCATCGACGGGCTCGACGGCCTGCGCGCCTTCGCGGTCATCGGCGTGCTGCTGTACCACGCCGACGTGCCCTGGGCGAAGGGCGGCTTCGTCGGCGTGGACGTGTTCTTCGTCCTCTCCGGCTACCTGGTCACGAGCATCGTGCTCTCGGGCTTCGAGAAGACCGGGGAGCTCGGGTTCCGGCGGTTCTGGGCCAACCGGTTCCGCCGCCTCGAGCCGGCCCAGATCACCATGCTCGTGGTCATCACGCTCGCCGTGGCGCTCTTCTACCGCAAGGAGCTGGCGGACCTGCCCGGCCAGGTGGTGGCCGCCCTCACGGGCACCATGAACTGGTACCTGATCGCCACCAACGGCTCGTACTTCGAGCAGCTCGGCCGGCCCCCGGTGTTCCGCCACCTCTGGTCGCTGGCCGTGGAGCTGCAGTTCTACCTGGTGTTCCCGCCGATCCTGATCTTCAGCCTGAAGCGCTGGGGCAACCGCCTGGACCGGATCCTGCTCGCCCTCGGGGGCACCATCTTGGCGTCCACGCTCTGGATGGCGTTCCTGTACCACCCCGACGCGGACCCCACCCGCGCCTACTTCGACACGTTCGCCCGCCTGGCGGCCCCCCTCACGGGCGCCGCGCTCGCGCTGGTGTGGCGGCCCCGCTCGCTGGCCCGCGGCCAGGCCGCGGAGCTGGGCGGCCCCCTCACCGTGGCCGGCGGCCTCGGGCTCGTCGGCCTCCTCTGGATCCTCCACGCCGCCGGCGACCGCTCGGCGATGATGTACCGCGGCGGGTTCCTGCTAGCGGCCCTCGTGTCCGCCCTCGTCGTGGCCAGCGTCGTGCACCCGCGCAGCCACCTGGGCAGCCGCTACGGGCTCGGCCACCCGTGGCTCGTCGCCATCGGCCTGCGCTCCTACGGCCTCTACCTCTGGCACTGGCCGGTGTACGACCTGCTCCGCCCCGGCATCGACGTCGGTTGGTCCTGGGGCATGGTGTTCTTCTGGCGGATCGCCCTCACCGTCGGGCTCACCGAGCTCTGCTACCGCCTGGTCGAGCGGCCCTGGCACCTCCGGGCGCCGGACGCGTCCCTCGCCGGCCTGCGCCGCCGCCTGTTCCAGCCGAGCGGCATCCCCACCCGCACCCGGGTGGGGACCCTGTCGGCGGTGCTCGGCACCTTCCTCGCCATCGCGATCCTGGTGGTGCCCCACCAGAAGGACGACGCCATCGCGGACTCCCTGCGCGCCGGCGAGGCCGCCCTGGCCACCACCACCACGGGGGCGACCACCTCCACCCGGCCGGGCGAGACCACCACCACCGTCGCCGGCAAGGTGCCCGACGACGGCCGGGTCACCCTGGTCGGCGACTCGGTGATGCTGGGCTCGGCGCCCGACATCCTCGCCACGCTCGGGACGCGAGCCATCGTGGACGCCAAGGTCTCCCGCCAGGCGGCCGAGCTGCCGCCGATCATCCGCCAGCTCGGCCTCGAGGGCCGGCTCGGGTCCACGGTCGTGGTCCAGGTGGGGATCAACGGGACGGTCACCGAGGAGGAGCTCCGCGACATCGCCGCGGCGGCGCCAGGCCGGCGCCTCTTCATCATCAACCCCCGGGTCCCGCGCTCCTGGCAGCAGGAGAACCTGGACACGGTCAAGCGGGTCGTCCCCAAGCTCCCGCGGGCCACCATCATCGACTGGTACAAGGTCTCGGCCAAGCACATGGACTGGTTCCTGAACGACGGCGTGCACCTCACCCCCGAGGGGCGCCAGGCCTACGCGGACATGATCAAGCGCGCCGTGGACCGCAAGGAGAAGGCCACCTCCAAGCGCCAGGGCGGCTAGCCACCCACCGCTCCAGCCGTTGGTCGGTCGCCCCCGGGGGCCCGCCCCAGGCTGGTCATCTCCCCAAGGCCCCCGGCCAGGTCGTCCTCGAAATTCGACGAGATGTGGCTGCCAGCGCGCCACACCTCGTCGAATTTCCCGAGGTGCCCGCGCTCGTCGGGGAACTTCGACGAGAACTGGTCGCCCTGCGGCCACATCTCGTCGAAATTCCCGTGGGCGCGTGGGCGCGTGGGCGCGTGGGGCGTGGGCGTGGGGCGTGGGGCGTCGGCGTGGGGCGTGGGGCGTCGGCGTGGGGCGTGGCGACGGGTGGCGCGCGAGGCTGCGCCGATGACCGCCGCACCCGATGACCCGGCCCGCTCTGCCACCCCCGCCTCGGAGGCCGCGGCCGACGGCGGGGGCGCCGGCACCGTCCACGGCGACGCGCGGGACGTGCGGGTGCGGGTCGAGCGGGACGACGAGCTGCCCGGGCTGGTCACGATCTGGCTGGCCCGGCCCGAGAAGCTCAACGCCCTCGACGTGGCCATGCACGACCAGCTCCAGGCGGTGCTCGCCGAGTTGGAGGTGGATCACGAGGCACGGGTGGTCGTGCTGCAGGGCGAGGGCCGGGCCTTCTCGGCCGGTGCCCAACTCGGCTCCCGTCGGGAGGGCCGGCCCGTCAACGACCTCGATCGCCTGGCCCGCTCCCACCTCGGCGGTCGGACCTGCGAGATGATCGACCGCCTCCCGCAGGTCACCATCGGCGTCGCCAACGGCCTGGCCATCGGCGGCGGCGTCGTCTTCCTCAGCTGCTGCGACCTGCGCCTGGCGGCGTCGTCCGCCTGGTTCTCGATCCCGGAGGTGGAGCTTGACCTGCCGCTCACCTGGCAGGCGCTGCCCCGGCTGATGCGCGAGCTCGGCCCGGCGCGGACCAAGGAGCTGGCCATGGCATGCGAGCGGTTCACCGCGGAGGAGGCCGAGCGGTGGGGCTTCGTGAACCGGGTGCACCCCGACGACGAGCTTCCCGCCGCCACCCGGGCCCTCGCCGCCCGCCTGCTGTCGATGGACCCGCTGTCGCTGTCGATGACCAAGCGGGCGTGCGATGCCCTCGCCAACGCGATGGTGCCCAAGGAGGTCACCTGGAGCGACGCGGAGCTGATGCTGCTGGCCTACCGGCAACAGGCGTCACATCAAGATCAGGGCTGATCTGCCGATCATCTCGTCATGTCTCCCTCAGACCGCCGGCACCAGCCCGGCCTGGCCCTCGCGGCCGACCGTTCCACCCTCTCGCTCGGCCGCCACGTGGTCGTGATCGAGCCGGAGGCGGACAACGGCGCCATCCTCAAGGCCTACGTCGAGCTCACCGCGCGCAACCGAGGCGACCGCGTCGCCAACGTCGTCGAGGTGCGCCACCAGGACGTCGAGGCGCTGGCCCAGGCGCTGGACCTCGACGCCCACGACCTCGGCGCCCAGATCGAGCGGATCCTCGGCACCACCCGTGCCGAGGCCCAGCAGGTGGTGGCCCGGCTGAAGGAGTCCCGCACGATCGGCGGCATCGGCAGCGCCGCCATCTCCCGCCGCTAGCTCGAGCAGGCCCGATCGACCACGACCGCCGGGCGGTCGGCAGTCGAGCACGGTCGGCACGCAGGTCCGGTGGGCCGTGGGTAGTGTCCCCGGCCATGGCCGGACGGGTGCACCTGGAGGTCGACGGGCCCATCGCCGTCCTCACCAACGACAACCCCGAGAAGCACAACGCGTTCGACGACGAGATGGACGCCCAGCTGTTCGCAGCCCTGGGCGAGCTCGCCGGCCGGACCGACGTGCGGGCGGTGATCTGGCGGGGCGAGGGCCCGTCGTGGTCCTCGGGCCGAGACGTCGGTTCGATCGGCGTCCAGAAGACCGAGCTCACCCACCACGAGCTGATGACCCGCGGCCACCGCGGCATCCAGC
Source organism: Acidimicrobiales bacterium (assembly GCA_046331115.1). Taxonomy (GTDB): domain Bacteria; phylum Actinomycetota; class Acidimicrobiia; order Acidimicrobiales; family Iamiaceae; genus Aquihabitans. Next base: position 11,724 of record JAXLRJ010000006.1, on the reverse strand, counting down.
AGCTGTGGCAGATCCCGGCGCCGGTCATCGTGGCCATCCAGGGGTGGGCGATCGGCGGCTCGTTCCAGCGGGCGCTGCTCTGCGACATCCGCATCTGCGCGACCGATGCCCGGTTCATGCTCCCGGAGGTCGGCCACGGGGTCATCCCGGACACGGGTGGCGTCGCCGCCCTCTACGAGATCTGCGGTCCCGGTCTCGTGTCGGACATGGTCCTCACCGGTCGCCGGCTCTCTGCGGAGGAGGCCCTGCACCACGGCATCGTGTCCCGGGTGGTGGCACCCGAGGACCTCGACGCCACGGCGCGGGAGATGGCCGAGAAGGTGGCTTCCGCCCCCACGGTCACCGTGAAGATGGCCCGTCGGGTCATCGGCCGCCTGGCCCGGCCCGACATCGCTGCGTCGATGGAGGACGAGCTCGTCCTGCAGACGTTCATCAACCGCAGCGACGACTTCGCCGAGATGAAGGCGGCCCGCGCCGAGGGCCGCCCGCCGACCTACACCGGGAGCTGACGTGACCGAGCCCCAGGGCCTGCCCCACCCGCCCCCGGCCGGCGCCTCGGCGCTGCCGGCCGGCACGTTCGATGGCACCACCGTGCTCGTCACCGGCGGTGGCACCGGCCTGGGCCTCGCCATCGCCTCGGAGTTCGCCCGGCTCGGCGCCAGCGTGGCCATCGCCAGCCGCAAGCCCGAGCACCTCGAGGCCGGCACCGCGGCGCTGGAGGCCATCACGACCGACGTCCTCGCCACGGCGTGCGACATCCGCGACCCGGACTCGATCGCCGCCGCCTTCGACGCCATCGAGGTTCGGTTCGGGCCGATCGACGTGCTCGTGAACAATGCCGCGGCCAACTTCCCCGTCCCCGCCGAGGACATGTCGCCGAACGCGTGGCGGACCGTGGTCGACATCACGCTCAACGGCACCTTCCTCTGCTCCCGCGAGCTCGGCCGACGCCACCTCGCCGCTGGCACCTCGGCGTCGATCATCAACGTCGGCGCCAGCTACGCCTGGACCGGCGGCCCCGGCTTCGCCCACTCGGCGGCCGCGAAGGCGGGGGTGAAGAACCTCACCGAGAGCCTCGCGGTGGAGTGGGGGCCCTACGGGATCCAGGTCAACTGCCTCGTGCCCGGGCTCATGCCCCACGACGACATGACCGCGGACATCCAGGAGAACCTGGCCCGGGCCCACGACAAGGACGCCACCCAGCCCGCCCTGCGGGTGGGTCAGCCTCGGGAGCTGGGGTGGGCGGCCACGTTCCTCGCGTCGCCCTATGGCCGGTTCATCTCCGGCCAGACGCTGGCCGTCGACGGCGCGAACTGGCAGCGTCGGGCGCTGGTGAACCCGCCGGTCGTCACCATCCGGGACCAGATGGGCAAGGGCCCCTTCGAGCTCGGCTGACTCGCCGATCTGTCGAGCCGCCGGCCGTCGCTGGTCAGGCGGCGGCGGGCGCGTCGCCGAGGAGCCGCTCGGCCCACCGGCGGCCCTGCTCCACGGCGAGGGGGTAGACGGCCCGTGCCCGATCGGCGTCGAACAGGTTGAGCGGGTTGCGCCCGGCCAGCCGACCGATCTCGTGGTTCGGGCGGATCAGGGCGATGGTGCGGCCGGGATGGCGGTCTCGCCACGTGCGCAGCTCACGCTCGAGCATGAAGCCGGCCGTGCGGCCCATCGGTCCCATCACCGGCCCGGCGAGGGGAGCGACCACCACCACCTGGCGGGCTTCGGCCGCCGCGTCGACCGAGGTGGCCGACCACATGCCGCCGTCGGCGTAGCGCCGCCCCTCGATCAGGTGCGGCGGGAACAGCCCCGGCACGGCCGAGGAGGCGGCGGCCAGGTCCGCGAGCGGGTACCGGCCGCCGTCGAGGATGTGGCGGCGCCCGCTCGGGATGCACACGGCGGAGGCGGCCACGAGGTGGTGGCGCTGGTCGCCGAACAGCGCCCGGGCCCGGTCGGCGAGCACGTCGTGGCGCGTGGGGACCGAGGGCGCCTCGAGCGCGGCGACCTCCTCGTAGGGGATGGCGAGGGCGAGGATCGATGCCACCCAGGAGCCGGCGGAGGTGCCCAGGCTGGGCACGGCCGCGAGGTCGAGCCCCTCGGCGGCCAGGCCGTGGGCCACGCCGGTGCCGTACGCGATGCCGAACACGCCGCCGCCGCCGTACACCACCGACCGCTCGTGCAGCGCGCCCAACACCTCGGGACTGCCATCGACCTCAACCATCACCTGGACCTCCACCTCCAGTCTCGGCCACGGAGCGTTGCCCCAAAAGGGCCGTTCGTCACACTCGGTGGCGCGGACCCCAGCGAACCTGTATTGTCCACCGAACTAGTAGTGAAAGCGGCCGGGGAGGGCGTGAGGTGCACATCGACTGGGCGATCGCCGCCGCTGGGGCCGGGGTCGGGTTCATCGTGGGGCTGACCGGCATGGGAGGCGGGGCCTTGATGACGCCGCTCCTCGTGCTCGTCTTCGGCATCAACCCGTCGGCGGCGGTGGCATCGGACCTGGTCGCCGCCGTGATCATGAAGCCCGTCGGCGGGGCAGTCCACCTGCGCCGGGGCACGGTCGACATGCGCCTGGTCCGGCTGCTGGTGGTCGGCTCGGTCTCCGCCGCGTTCCTCAGCGTCTGGCTGCTCAGCCGCTTGCAGGACCCCGAGGCGCTGGACTCCGTCGTGAAGACCTCCGTCGGCGTCGCCCTGCTCCTCGCCTCGACCGCCATGCTCGCCAAGTCCGCCTTCTCCAAGCGCCCCACGGTCCCGGGCGCCCTCGGCCAGCTGCACCTGCACCCGGCCCGGACCGTCGCCATCGGCGTCTTCGGCGGCGCGGTCGTCGGGCTCACCTCCGTCGGCTCGGGCTCGTTGATGATGGTGCTCCTCATGCTCCTGTACCCGACGCTCGCGTCGAAGGAGCTGGTCGGCACCGACCTCGTCCAGGCGGTGCCGCTGGTGGCCGCCGCCGCCGCTGCCCACCTGCTGTTCGGCAACGTGGAGCTCGGCCTCACCACCTCGCTCGTGGTCGGTGCGGTGCCCGCGGTCTACCTCGGTGCCCGCATCTCGTCGAAGGCGCCGGACCGCATCATCCGCCCGATCCTCGTGGCCGTGCTGGTCGTGTCCGGCCTGAAGATGCTGGGTGCCTCCAACGAGGTCGTCGGCACCGTCGCCCTCGTGATGGGCGCCCTGGCCGCCTCCCTGATCGTCCGGGCCACCCGGATCGCCGGCACCGCCACCCTCGCCGTGACGGGCAGCGAGCTCGGCTCGGACCCCACCCTCGGCGCCGCGTCCGCCCCGGCCTGACCGCGCCACCTGCCCGGTGGGCGCCTTGGCGGGGGCGAGCGCCGGTGGGCCAGCAACGGCCCCAGGGTCGTGGTTCGCGGGCGCAGCCCCGCGGCCCGGCGTGGTGCGCGGTGGGTCGTGCTACTTGCCGGCGGCGAGCCGGAACAGCTCGGCGACCGTCCACCACGGCGACGACGGTCGGACCGCCGCGGGGGACACGCCCGGGGCGTCGTGGGGGATGCGCACGCGCAGGGCGCCCGGCAGCGACCGGAACTCCAGCGGTGCCTCGAGCACCATCGCCTCGCCGTCGACCCCGGCCTCGACCGGTGCGCCGGAGGTGACCGTGACGGTCGGGGCCTCCCACTCCTCCCAGCCGGCGAAGCGGTCCACGTGCCCGGTGGTCTCCGCCGCCACCAGCGCGGCCACGTCCTTGGCGGTGTCGATCTTGGCGGCGGCGACGCCGAGGTTGCCGGTGTCGAGCCGGGCGCGGGTGCCGAAGCCCCCCAGGCGGGTCAGCACGTAGGCGTTGTTCGAGATCTGGATCACCTGGGCGCCGTCGATGGTGGTGCCGTCGGGCTTGGCGAGGTGCAGGTCGAACGGCTCGGCATCGGGGCCGAGGAGGTCCGGGAGCATGTTGGCGGTGGTCTGGCGCTTGGCGTCGCGGTAGTCCGGCGACTGCACGACCTTGGCGTAGACCCCGAGCGACACGTTGTTGACGAAGACCCGATCGCCCGACCCGTCGGTCACCTGGGCCAGGTCGATGCGGCGCTCGGACGCCTCGCCGAACGCATCGAGGGCGCCGACCACGTCGTCGCGGTCCAGGCCGAGGTCGAGGGCGAAGTGGTTGCGGGTGCCGGCGGGGATGCAGACGAGGGGGACGTCGTGCGCCATCGCCACGGTGGCGACGAGGGCCTGGGAGCCGTCGCCGCCCGCCATCCCGATCACGTCGGCGCCCCGCTCGATGGCGCGGCGCGCCAGCTCCAACAGGTCGTCGCCGGGGCGCAGGACGATGGCCTCGATGCCGCGCTGCGCGCACTCGTCCTCGAGGTGGAACTGCTCCGCCTTCCCGCCGCCGGACTTGAGGTTCATGATGAGCGCCGGCTTCGAGGCCGCGGGCACGGGGGTGCCGGGGGTGGGCGCCGCCTTCAGCGATCCGGGGTCCTTGCCGAGCGCTCGGCGGGCCATCGCCGTCGAGCACGCGAGCAGGACCACCACGACGATCAGCAGCAGCCCGTGGCCCTGGGCCGTGACCACGATGGTCACCACCACCATGAGCCACGCGGCGGTCAGCACCAGCGCCGCCACCCGGAGCACGCCGCGCCGCGTCACCGCCACCCAGCCCGACATGGCGACGAGCAGCAGGACGGCGGGCACGACGAGCAGGCGCCACACGTCCCCGATCAGGCCGATCAGACCCACGGCGGCGGCGATGGCCGCGAGCAGCAGCGCCCCGATGGCCGCGCCGCGCGACCCGGTCGTGTTCGGCTCGGTCGCGCTCACGGGTGCTCCTCCTGGTACGCCTCCACCGCCTCCTCGAGGGTGTGGAAGAAGTGGCTCGGGTCGATGGTGCGGGTCAACTCGTAGCGATCGATCTTGGCGCGCACCGGGTCCTTCATCTCGGCGAAGACCAGCGAGACGCCCGCGGCGTTCACCTCCTCGTCGAGGTCCTCCAGCATGTCGGCCGCGGTGGTGTCGACGTCGGTGATCGGCTCGGCGGCGATCACGATCCAGCTCGGCTTGGGCTCGGCCGCCACCAGCGCCCGCACCTCGTCGCGGAACGTGCGGGCGTTGGCGAACACCAGGGGGGCGTCGAACCGGAAGATCACGAGCCCGTCCGGCACCACGCCATCGGGGTGCAGCGACAGGTCGTGGTAGCCCTCGCGCCCGTCGACCCGGCCGAGCGTGGCCCGGTACGGCATCCACATGCGGCGGAACACGTTCAGGATCGAGATGGCCACCGCGATCCCGATGCCGGGCAGGACGCCAAGGAGGGTCACGCCGAGGAACGCCACCAGCGACACGCCGAACTCCATGCGCCGCTGCTGCCACAGGCGGCGCGTGGCAGCGATGTCGGCGAGGGACAGCGAGGCGGCGATCACCACCGCGGCCAGGATCGGCTGGGGGAGGTTGCGGAACAGCCAGGGCGCGAACAGCAGCATCGCGGCGATCACCATCGCGCCGACCACACCGGTGAGCTGGCTCTTGGCCCCGGCCTGCTCGGCAACCGCCGTGCGGGAGCCCGAGGTGCTGACCGGGAAGCCCTGGAACAGGCCAGCTGCCAGGTTGGCGGTGCCGATGCCGATCATCTCCTGGTTGGCGTCGACCTCCTGGCCGGTGCGCTCGGCGAACGCCGCCGACGTGGAGATGGTGTCGGTCAGCGCCACGAGCGTGATGCCCAGCGCACCGGTCACGAGCAGCGGCAGGTCCGCCAGGGTGATGTGCGGGATCGTGAGCGGCGGGAAGCCCTGGGGGAGCGTTCCCACCAGCTTCACGCCCTTGTCGCCGAGGCTGAAGGCGGCGGTGGCGCCGATGCCGGCCAGGACGGCCACCAGCACCGCTGGGACCTTCGGCATGACCCGCCCGAGCACCATGATGATCGCCAGCCCGGCCAGCCCGATGGCGAGCGCGGCGGCCACCGTGTCGCCGCCCTTCACGCCCTGGACGAACCCCTTCACGTCGCCGATGAAGTCGTCGCTGTCGATGGAGAAGCCGAACAGCTTCGGGAGCTGCCCGACGAAGATCGTGAGGGCCAGGCCGTTCATGTACCCGATCTGGGTCGGCTTGGAGAACAGGTCGGCGACGAACCCGAGCTTGGCGGCGCCAGCCGCGATCATGCAGATCGCCACCAGGATCGCCAGCATCGAGGCCAGGGCGATGGCCTTCGCCGGGTCGCCGTTGGCCCCGACCAGGGGCAGGATCGTGGCGGCGATCATCGGGCCGAGCGACGAGTCCGGGCCGAGCACCAGGATCTTCGACGGCCCCATCACCGCGTAGCCGAGGAGGCAGAGGATCGACGTGTACAGGCCGGTGATCGGCGGCAGGCCGGCGAGCTCCGCGTACGCCATCCCCTGGGGGACGAGCAGGGCGGTCAGCACCAGGCCGGCGACGATGTCCTTGGGCAGCCACGATCGCTCGTAGTTGCGCAGGGCCCGCAGCCCCGGGACCGCAGCCAAGGCCTCCATCGGGGGCGGGTTCTACACTCGTGCCGCGCGGGCGGCAAGCCCCACGTCAGCATTCCGCAGGGGGGATCGTTGGCAGCGAGCGCGGTGCACGTCGAGCGCGAGTCGAAGCTCGCCCCGGGACCGGCCTTCGAGCTGTCGGACGTGGCGCGCCTCGTCGGCCCCGAGCTGCTGGTCGAGGCGCTGCCATCGCTCGACCTCTCCGCCGCCTGCTTCGACGCGCCGAACCTCGTCCTGGCCCGGGCCGGCATCACCGTGCGCCACCGGACCGGCGACGGCCCACCGACGTGGACCGTCAAGCTCCCCCGCCACGCCGACGCCACCTCGCTGCTCCGCCTCGAGCTGCACGTGGCCGGGCCTCGCAACAAGCGGCCGAGGGAGGTCGGCGCGGTGGTGGCGGCCCACCTGCGGGGCCGTCGGCTGGTGCCCGTGGCCGAGCTGCACACCATCCGCTCGCGTGTGGAGGTGCGCGACGCCACCGGTCGAGGGTTGGTGGTCGTCGCCCACGACATGGTCACCGCCGCTCGCGGTCGTGAGGCGCTCGGCGCCTGGGAGGAGATCGAGGTCGAGGCGCTCGACCCCTACGACGGCGTCGCCCTCCAGCACCACCTGACCAAGGCGCTCCACAAGGCGGGGGCCAAGCGGGTGAAGGCGGTGCCCAAGCTGGTCCGGGCGCTCGGCGACGCCGCCGCCGCCCCGCCGGAGGTGGTCGTGCCGAAGCTGCCCGACGAGCCGACCGTGGGCCAGGTGCTCCGGCGCGCCCTCGCCCGGTCCGTGGCCCAGATCCTCCGGCACGACCCCGCCGTGCGCATCGGCACCGACCCCGAAGACCTCCACCAGCTGCGGATCGCGGTGCGACGGCTCAGGTCTGACCTCCGCTCCTTCCGCGGCCTCGTCGACGAGGAGGCGGCCGCCCACCTGCGCGAGGAGCTGCGCTGGGTGGCCGACGAGACCAACGCCCTGCGCGACCGTGACGTCCTGCGGGCCTGGCTCGTCGACCGGCGGCCGGCGGTGCCAGAGGCGGATGCGGACGGCGTGGCTGCCCTGGTGGCTCGCTGCGATGCCGAGATCGCGACGGCACGGTCGCGGGTGCTGCGGGTGCTGGGCTCGTCGCGGTACCTGCGCCTGGTGCACGACCTGTGCGAGCTCCTCGACGCGCCGATGGGCGTGGAGGCAGGTGCGGGCGGCGGGGGCAGCGAGGGACGCGGTGGCGTCGGGGCCTTGGGCCGGGTCGACGATGGTGCTGCTGGTGGTGGCCCTCGCGGTGCGGGCGCGGACGACGCCGCGGGTCGGTCCGACGGATCGGTCCAGGGCGGTCGGTCGGCCAAGGGGCGGCGCAAGCGGGCCGAGCGAGCGGCGCGGGCCGAGCGGGCGGCGCAGGCCCAGCTCGATCGTCGGGTGGCCAAGCGGTGGGCGGCGCTCGCCGAGCGGATCGCCGGGCTCGGGGACGACCCGGATCCATCGGCGCTGCACCATGCGCGCATCGCGGCGAAGCGGGCACGGGCGGCCGTCGAAGCGGTCGAGCCACTCGAGGGCAAGCGGGCGCGTCGCCTGGCCCGGTCGCTGGCAGACCTGCAGGACGTCCTCGGCGCGGTGCACGACGCCTCGGTGTTCGAGGCGTGGCTGCGCGGTGCGGGCACGTTCGCAGCAGGGGAGCTCGCCGCGCTCGCCCGGGTCGAGGGCGCTGCGTCGGCTGGGCGCTGGCCCGAGGCCTGGGCCGAGGCGGAGCGCCGCCAGCGCCGTTCCACCCACGCCTGAGCCACGACCCACGTCGGTGCGCGCACCGGGCGGTCGCGCCCACGCCCGCGCCGGCTGGTCAGCGCCCGCGCCTGCGCTGGGGTGCTTGCGCCTGCGCCGTGGTGCTTGCGCCTGCGCCGTGGTGCTTGCGCCCGCGCCGGCTGGTCAGCGCACGGCTGAGCCGGCTCCTCGGGCTCCAGGGTTCGGCGACCAGGCGCCCGCCCTGACGCTCGTCGTTGGCTCGGCGGGATGGGCCTGTTCTCATGTGCCCCTGGCGTGGGGGAGGACGCCGTCCCCGTCCGCCCGACCCACCCGATTGGACCGTCGGCCGTGGGTGCCTTGCGGCCTGGGCGTCGGGCCCTGTCCACCCGATGCCGAGGTCGCTGGGGCGGTCGTGCATCCCCTGCGAGGTGCAGACGGCCCTGGGGTCGGGCGAGGACGGCTCGTTTCGGCGACCTTGTCTCGTTCGGTCGTGCCCGGCTGCCACGGTCCGGTGGCCCTCAGCTCGTGCGCCTGGCCCTTGTGGGGGAGGGCGGGTCGATTCGGACACTTTCCGTCCTGATTCGGACATTTGGGGGTGGATTCGGACTTTTCGGTGGTCGGGGTTGCCTCTCGAACATGTGTTCGATAGGGTGGTGGGCATGACGGCGGCGACGACGAACGTGCGGATGGCGGTGCTGCAACTGGCCCAGGACCTCGATCCTGCGCTGCTCACGGCGGAGCAGGCGTTGCACGTGGTGGAGGATCTGGCGGTGGCGGACAAGGCGTTGACCACCGTGTTGGTGTTCTCCGCGGTGCGGGTGGCGAAGACGGAGCTGTGGCGCGGGAAGGGTCATGCGACGGCGGCTGATTGGTTGGCGGCGCAGTTGGGGGTGTCGGTGCGAGAAGCGTCTGGTCTGCTGCAGCTCGGGAAGCGGGCGGAGAAGCGTCCGAAGACGAAGGCGGCGATGAAGAAGGGCAAGGTGTCCGCCACCCAGGCGGGTGCGATCACCGACGCCGCCGAGGCGGATCCTTCGGCCGAAGACGAACTCTTGGACTCGGCGGAGAACGACACCACGGCGCAACTCAAGGAGAAGGCCGCGGCGGCGAAGGCCGCCGCGACCGATGAGCGGGACAAGCGTGCGCGGGCCCGCCGGAGCCGGGCACGGTGGGGTCGCACGAACCCCGATGGGACGTTCGACTTCCACCTCCACGGCCCCGCCGCGGACCTGGCGCGGTTGGAGGCGTTGGTGCGGCCGTGGGACGAGCACGTGTTCCGCACCGCCCGCCCCAACCCTGATGGCACCCGTGACTCGTTCGCGAACCGCAGCTACGACGCGTTCATGGCGTTCGCCCTCCACCAAGCCGGCCACACCACCAACCCCACCCCCAACCCGGGCACCGGCACCACCGGAACCGGGACCACCGGCAACGGCGGCAACGCCGGCCCCACTGGGACTGGCGGGAGCGCGGGCTCGGGCGGTGCCCCCGGCAAGGCCAGCGGTCCGGCAAAGGCCGCGACCTCCGGGAAGGCTGGGGCCGCGGGCAAGGCCACGGGCTCGGGCAAGGCGACCGGCCCTGCCAGAGGGCCCGGCCGCGACGATGGGGGATGCGGCGACGGCGAGGGGCCGGGCGGCGATGGCCGGACTGGCGATGCCGCGACTGGCGATGCCGCGACGGGCGGTGGCGCATCGAGTGCGCATGCGCCTGTGCCTGGGTCGCAGTTGCCGGGTGGGTCGAACGTGAAGGTGATCATCCGCATCGACTGGGAAGCCCTGATGCGTGGCCACACGGTGGCGGGCGAGACCTGTGACATCCCCGGCCTCGGGCCCCTGCCGGTGTCCGCGGTGCGCGAGTTGATGGCCGATGCGTTCCTGGCGGCGATCGTGACGAAGGGTCGCGACGTGCACACCGTCGCCCACCTCGGTCGTGGCCTCAACGCCCATCAACGCACCGCGATCGAATGGACCGGCACGATCTGCTCGAACATCGCCTGCAACCGCACCGTCGCCATCCAGATGGACCACAACCTCCCCTGGGCCCAAGACCCACAGACGAAGCTCGACAACATCGACCCGCTGTGCCCGCACCACCACCAGCTCAAGACCCACCACGGCTGGCACCTCGAGCCCGGCACCGGACGCCGACGCTTCCTCCCACCCGACGACCACACCGACCACCGCGGCTCCAACGGGCCCTTCGACGGCTCGACCAGCGGCTCGACCGATGGCTCGACCGCTGGCTCGGCCGACGGCATCCACCGCGGTCGCAGCACATCGAGCACGACGGCGACCGACCCAGCTGCGGGCCCACCAGACCCCGACACCTGGGACCCACCCCACCACGTCCCCACCGAGTGGGAGCAACCCACCCTTTGCTGACCCCCCGGCCCGCCCGAGCACCCGGGCCCAGGGGTGGCGAACACGAGCTGAACGGAGTCGGCCGCCCCAGCGCGGCCGCTCCACCGCGCCTGGACTGCGCTCGTCGGGGCCAGATCGGCTGATCGGCCGAACAGCCGATCAGCCGCGGGGCCGGGGTGTCGAAACGGCGTCCGCTCGAGGGGAGCGGCGGTTCGGGCGACGCGGGCAGATGTGCGACCATGGGCGCATGCTGTTCTCGGTGCTCGTGGAAGTGTCCCTTCGAGAAGGGGTGGCCGACCCGCAAGGCGCCACCATCGAGCGGTCGCTGCCGCACCTCGGCTTCGACGGCGTGCGAGGCGTGCGCGTCGGCAAGAGCATCCGGTTCGACCTCGAGGCCGCCGACGAGGCCGCCGCTCGGACGGAGGTCGAGGACCTGTGCCGACGGTTCCTCACCAACCCGGTGATCGAAGACGCCACCATCACCGTCACCGCCGGGGCGTCCGCCTGATGGCACCCCGCATCGGCGTCGTCCTGTTCCCGGGCTCCAACTGCGAGCTCGACGCCATGGAAGCCATCCGCCTGCTCGGCGGCGACGCCGAGATCCTCTGGCACGGCGACGCAACCGTGAACGACGTCGACGGCGTGATCGTGCCAGGCGGTTTCGCCCACGGCGACTACCTGCGCCCCGGCGCCATCGCCCGCTTCTCGCCAGTCATGGGCGCCGTGTCCGAGTTCGCCGCCGCCGGTGGTCCGGTGGTCGGCATCTGCAACGGCTTCCAGGTCCTCACCGAAGCCGGGCTCCTGCCGGGTGCCCTCCAGAAGAACCGTGGCCTCAAGTTCCTGTGCACCACGGTCGAGCTGCGCGTCGAGTCGACGGACTCGGCCCTCACCCGCGAGGCAGACCTCGGCGCCGTCCTGCGGGTGCCGATCAACCACTTCGAGGGCAACTACACCTGCTCCCCCGAGACCCTGGCCCAGCTCCAGGCCGAGGAGCAGATCGTCCTGCGCTACGTCGACAACCCCAACGGGTCCATGGACGACATCGCCGGCATCTGCAACGAAGGCCGCAACGTCGTCGGCCTCATGCCCCACCCCGAGCGGGCCGTGAGCGACCTCCTCGGCTCCCAGGACGGCGTGCCACTCCTGCGGTCCCTGCTCCTCACCGCCGCCGCCCTCGCCTGATCAGCAGCCCCCGCGACCAACCGGCG
>JAXLRJ010000005.1:0-174928 GCA_046331115.1 Acidimicrobiales bacterium | reverse complement strand
CCGCCTGCCGGCTCGCCGTGCGCGTGGCCGCCGAGGGCGAGGCGGCAACGCCCCGGGTCCCGGCCCCGGCGGCGCTGCGGCCCGTCCTCGGGTTCGGTCGGCTCTCGGCCGCGTCGTACGCGCTGATCGAGCGGGTCGTGGACGACGACGGGATCTTCCGCGCCCGCGTCGCGGATGCGGCCGACGAGGCCGAGGTCGGCCGGGCCGGCTGGCTGTGGCTGCACCGGCCGGTGGCGTGGGCGGACGACCCGGTCTTCACGGGCGGCGTCCTGGCCGGCCCGACCCCCGCCGATGCCGCGCCCACCGTGGCGCGGGGCCGCGGGCGGGGCGACAAGGACGGTGCCGCCCGCCTGCGCAAGCAAGCCGCCGATGCCGAGGCGGCGCGCAAGGAGGCGAGCGCGGCGGCCGGGGCCGCCCGGAAGGAGTCGGCCGCGCTGCGCGCCGAGCGAGACGCGCTGGCCTCCCAGGTGGCAGCGGCGGAGGAGGCGCGCCGCACGGCGGTGGCCAAGCTCAAGGCGGTCGAGGCCGAGCTGGCCGACGCCCGTCGGGAGCTGAAGGTCCTGCGCAAGGCCGCACGCACGGCACCGGAGCGGTCGGGCCCACCCGCATCGACGCCCTCGCCCCCGCCTGCGCCGGCCGCGCCGGACCTGGACCGCACCGGGCTGGAGGGCGCCGTGCTCGCTGCCGCGGACGCGTCGGCGGCGCTCGCCGAGGCGGTAGGGCGCGCGGCCCGGCTCCTGGACCTGCCCGAACCAGCCGGCGCGCTGGCCGCCGCCGCGGCACCCGCCGCGCCGGCGGCGAAGGGCGCGCCGAAGGGCAAGCCAGCCAAGGGGGCCAAGGCCGCCAAGGCCGCGAAGGTGCCGGCCCGAGGGCGAGGCAAGCGGCCGCGCGTGCTGCCGGCGCTGCCGGCCGGCGTCTTCGACGACACGCCGGAGGCAGACCGCCACCTGATCGTGGCGCGGGCCAACCTCCTCGTGGCGATGGGTACAACCTGGCGCGGGCGGCGTGGTCCGGGCTCGGGACCGAGGAGGAGCGGCGCCGGACGGTGGCGCTGCTCGAGGACGTGCAGGCGCGCTCGGGCGGCAAGGTCGTGGTGGTGTTCGACGGGGACTCGGGCACCGTGGCGCCTCGGGCGAGCAAGGCGGTGCGGGTGGCGTTCTCGGCCACCGGCCAGACCGCCGACGACGCCATCGCCGCCCTGCTCGAGGCCACGCCCCACAGCCAGCCGGTGGTGGTGGTGTCCTCGGACCGGGAGGTGGCGGCCGATGCCCGGTCGCAGGGGGCCGCGGTGCTGTCGTCGCCAGCGTTCCTGCGCGCCGCCGGTCGCTGAGGCGGGCCTGGCTGTCAGACCCCCTGGGGAGGATGGGCGCATCCCACCGATGACGATCGCCGATCGCCGCCGCCGCCCTCCCTGGAGGTCTCCGATGCACCTGGTCCCCCCGAGCCCCGATCGCCCCGAGCCCCGCATCGGCGGGGCCGATGGCGTGCTGCGGATCGACTGCGACGAGTGCGCGCTGCAGGACACGCCGGCCTGCCAGGACTGCATCGTCACCTTCCTGTGCGGCGCGGACGCCGCGTCCCCCGTCGTGGTGGACCTCGCCGAGGCGCGGGCCATGCGGCTCCTGGACCACGTCGGGCTGGCGCCGCCGCTGCGCCACACCGGCACGGGCCCGCTGGAGGGCTGAGCGCATGGGACCATGGCGGCGATGGCAACTGGGAGCGCGCCCGGCGAGGCGGTCACGTGGGCCGCGGTGGAGGCCGCGGCGCTGGGCGCGGGCCTGGACCTGGTGGGCGCGGCGACGCCCGAGCCGTTCGACGACGCCCGGCAGGTGCTGGAGGAGCGGGGCGCCGCGGGGCTCGCCGGCTCGATGCGCTTCACCTACAAGGACCCGGCCCGCTCCACCGATCCCGCCCGCACGCTCCCTGGCGTCCGCACCCTGGTCGTGGGCGCGGCCGGCTACCACCGTGATCCGCCCCCGGTGGCCGACGGCCAGGGCCCGGTGGCCCGGGTCGCCCGCTACGTCTGGGCCGACGACCAGGCCCGGCTGCTGGCGGGGCTGGGTGCGGTGGTCGACCTGCTGGTCGCGGCGCGCCACCGCGCGTGCGTGGTCGCGGACCAGAACCACCTGGTGGACCGGCCCGCAGCGCACCGCGCCGGCCTGGGCTGGTTCGGCAAGAACGCCAACCTGCTGGTGCCCGGGCGGGGGAGCTGGTTCCTGCTGGGCACCGTCCTCACGGACGCCGCCATCGAGGGCGCGCCCGTCGGTGCCGGGCCCGTCGCCGACGGGTGCGGCACCTGCGACCGCTGCATCGGCGCGTGCCCGACCGGGGCGATCGTGGCGCCCGGCGTCGTGGACGCCCGCCGCTGCCTCTCGTGGGTGCTGCAGGCGCCCGGCTCCTTGGCGGAGGAGCACCGCGCCGCCATCGGCGACCGGATCTACGGCTGCGACGAGTGCCAGGAGGTGTGCCCGCCCAACCGCCGCGAGGTGCTGCGGGCCGCGCCCGGCGGGCGGGGGACGCCCGTCCCGCTCGGTCGGCCCGAGCGGGCGTGGGTGCCCGTCCTGGACCTCCTCGAGGCTTCGGACGAGGACCTGCTCGAGCGCCACGGCGCCTGGTACATCGCCGAGCGCGACCCGCGCTACCTGCGCCGCAACGCCCTGGTCGTGCTGGGCAACGTCGGGGACGGTCGGGACCCTCGGGTCCGCGCCGCGCTGGCCCGAGCCATCCACGGCGCCCCCGGGGCGCCAGCCGACCCGCTGCTCGCCGAGCACGCCAGGTGGTCCGCGCGGCGCCTCGGGTGCGACGATCTCGCCGTGGCACCCCATCCACCCGGCGAGGACGAGCGGTGAAGCACCTCCTCGTCACCAACGACTTCCCGCCCAAGGTCGGTGGCATCCAGTCGTACCTGTGGGAGCTGTGGCGGCGCCTGCCCGCCGATGAGGCGGCCGTGCTGACCACGCCCTACGAGGGCGCCGCCGACTTCGACGCCGCCGCCCCCATCCACGTGGAGCGGATCGACGAGGCGGTCATGCTGCCCACCCCGGGCCTCGCCCGGCGCATCGACGAGACGGCGGCCCGCGTCGGCGCCGAGCTCGTCGTGCTGGACCCGGCGCTCCCGCTCGGGCACCTCGGCCCCCGCCTGGCCACCCCCTACGGCGTGATCCTGCACGGCGCCGAGGTCACCGTCCCGGGGCGGGTGCCCGGCGCCCGCCACGCGCTGGCGCGGGTGCTGCGGGGCGCCCAGGTCGTGGTCGCCGCCGGCGGCTACCCCGCCGACGAGGGCGAGCGCGCGGCGCGCCAGGGCCTGCCGATCGTGGTCGTGCCCCCGGGCGTCGACGTCGAGCGCTTCCGGCCGGCGAGCGACGCCGAGCGTGCGGCGACGCGGGCCGCCTTCGGCCTGGCGCCGGAGTCCACCGTGGTGGTCTCGGTGAGCCGGCTCGTGCCCCGCAAGGGCATGGACGTGCTCATCCGCGCCGCCGCTCGACTGGCCCCGGTGCACCCCGACCTCGAGGTCGTCATCGGCGGGTCGGGCCGCGATCGGGCCCGCCTCGAACGGCTGGTGGCGGACACCGCCGCCCCGGTCCGCCTCCTCGGGCGGGTCGACGACGCGGACCTCCCGGGCCTCTACGCCGCCGCCGACGTGTTCGTCATGGACTGCCGGAACCGCTGGTTCGGCCTCGAGCAGGAGGGGTTCGGCATCGTCTTCCTGGAGGCCGCCGCCTGCGGCATCCCCCAGGTCGCCGGCAACAGCGGCGGTGCCGCCGAGGCGGTGGCGGATGGCACGACCGGCCTGGTCGTCGCGGACCCGTCGTCGGTCGCCGCGCTGGCCGATGCGCTGCGCGCCCTGCTCGTGGACCCGGCGCGCCGCCGGGCGATGGGCGAGGCCGGCCGCCGACGGGCCGAGGAGGAGTTCTCCTACGACGTCCTCGCCGCCCGCCTCCGGGGCGCGCTGGCCTCCGTCGAGCTGCGGGGTGCTCGGTGAGCCCGGCGGTGCCGGGCCTGCCGGCCGAGGGCGAGATGGAGGGCCGGGGCCTGCTGGTCGTCGACCTCTGGGGCACGGTCGCCCTGCTGGTGGCCACCGTGGCCAACGCGTTCAGCCAGGCCACCGCCGTCCAGGTGGCGAGCCTCGTGGTGGCTGGCGTCCTCTTCCTCGGCGGCTGCGTCGCCTTCACGATCGGCTTCCTGCGCGCCGTCGGCCGGAGCCGGGAGGAGGACATCGCCCTCGCCGGGCTCTTCTACCTGACCGGCTCCGCCCCCGACGAGGTGCGCCGCCCGTTCCTCGGCCTGTGGTTCGCCCAGATGGCCATCGCCGTGGGCGCCATCGCCGTGGCCCGCCCGCCGTTCGGGGTCATGGCGCCGGTGTGGGGGATCGGGATGATCACCTGGTGGGCGTCGCGCCACGCCACGTTCCCGCCCCGAGCCACCACGCCTCGTGGCAGCGGCGGCGGGTCGGCCAGCCGCCCCGCGCCGCCCGGGTAGCCTCGTCGCCATGTCGGACCGGGTCACCGAGCACATCACCATCGACGCCCCACCCGAGGTGGTGCACCAGGTGCTGCTCGACCTGCCCGCCTACCCCGAGTGGGCGCCGGACCTGAAGTCCGTCGAGGTCCTCGAGGCCGACGACGAGGGGCGGGCCCTGCTCGTGCGGTTCCGCGCTGCGGGCATGGGCCGCTCCACCAGCTACACGCTCCGCTACGACCACTCGGTCCCCAACGTGCTGGCGTGGGCGCTCACCGAGGGCGACATCACCCGCGTGCTGGATGGCCGCTACGTGCTCGAGCCGGCCGACGCCCCCGACGCCACCGCGGTCACCTACGAGCTGGAGGCCGAGCTGATCGTGCCGTTGCCGGGCTTCGTGAAGCGCCGCACCACCACCAAGATCATGCACGCCGCCCTGGCCGGGCTGAAGGCCACCGCCGAGCGGACGGCGGGCCGCTAGGTGCGGGTCCTCCTCTTCACCGGGAAGGGGGGCGTCGGCAAGACCACCACCGCCGCCGCCACCGCCCTGCGGTGCGCCGACGCCGGCCTGCGCACCATCGTGCTCAGCACCGACCCCGCCCACTCGCTGGCCGACGCCTTCGGCCGGGACCTGGGGGACCTGCCGGTCGAGGTGGTGCCGGGCCTGTGGGGCCAGCAGCTCGACGCCCAGCGCCGCATGGAGGACACGTGGGGCGACATCCAGGCCTGGCTGCTGGAGGTCTTCCAGTGGGCGGGCGTGGCGGCCATCGAGGCCGAGGAGCTCGCCGTCGTCCCGGGCCTGGACGAGGTGTTCAGCCTGAGCGACATCAACGCCTACGCCGACAGCGGCGACTGGGACGTCGTGGTGGTCGACTGCGCGCCCACCGCCGAGACGCTCCGGCTGCTGAGCCTCCCGGAGATCCTCCGCTGGTACATGGACCGCGTGTTCCCCATGAGCCGCAAGGTCAACAAGGTGGTCTCCCCGCTGCTCGGTCGGGTGGCCGGCCTGCCGGTGCCTGGCGACGCCGTCTTCAGGGCGGCGTCGCGCTTCTACGACCGGCTCGACGGGGTGCGCGAGCTGCTCACGGACACGAGCCGCACCAGCGTCCGCCTGGTGGTGAACCCCGAGAAGCTGGTGGTGGCCGAGGCTCGCCGCACCCACACCTACCTGTCGCTGTTCGGGTACCGGGTGGATGCGGTCGTGGCCAACCGGCTGCTGCCCGAGGCCGTGTCGGACCCGTGGTTCGACGAGTGGAAGGCCCGCCACGCCGAGCACCTCGCCTCCATCGAGGAGGGCTTCGCCCCGCTCCCGATCCTGCGGGCCGAGCTCGCTCCCGGCGAGCTGGTCGGCGTCGACGCCCTGCGTGGCTTCGCCGACGGCCTGTACGGGGACCTCGACCCCGCCGCCGTCCTGCACGCCGGCGAGCCGATGCAGGTGGTCCGCAAGGGCACCGGCTACGAGCTGGCCATCGAGCTGCCGTTCGCGGACAAGGACGACCTCGAGCTCGGCCGGCGCGACGACGAGCTGCTGGTGCGCGTCGGCGGGCACCGTCGGGCGATCCTGCTGCCCGACACCCTGCGGCGCCGACCGGTGGGGGCGGCCAGCCTGCGCGACGGCACGCTTCGGGTCCTGTTCGCCGGCGAGCCGGCGGCCGCGGCCGAAGGCGACGCCGACCACGCAGACCGCGACCACGCAGACCGGGTGGCGGAGGGCAGGCGATGACGGCCGAGCCCGATCCTCGGATCCAGGCCGGCCTGGAGGCGATGCAGCGCGCCGCCAAGGAGATGATCGCGGCCTCGCGCGCCCTGCTGGATGCCGCCGAGGACCTGGTCGACGACCCGCGGGCCGCGGCCAGCATCGTGGACCTGCTCGGCACCGTGGCGAGCCGGGCCCCTCGCATGCCCCGGCCCGGCGTCGGGTGGCCGGCGGGCGCCGACGACGCCGGCTGGGACGACGACGAGGACGACGAGGGCGAACCGCCCGTCCAGCGCATCCCCGTGTCCTGAGCCACCGACTACCGTCGGCCCGGTGAAGCTGCGAGAGGTGCAGGACAAGGCCGGCGAGCGTCCCGCCGTCGAGCTCCATCCCCAGGTCACCGTGGTGCGGGGGCTCGACCCGCTCCGCCGGGCCTGGCTGCTCGGGGTGCTCGGCCGCCTCGCCGGCTCCGCGGACGTGGACGCCACGGGCGCGCTCACCGCCCACGGCATCGTGTTCCCGCTCGACCGCACCACCCTGGCCCTGCTGGACCTGGAGCGCCCGGCGCCCACGTTGGTGCGGGCCCAGGACCTCCCCGGCCACGACCCGCGCATCGCCGAGGCCATCGCCACGCGGGACCGGGCGCTCGTGCGCCGCCGGGACCTGACCGAGCAGATCACCCGCCAGCGCGAGGCGCTCGGTGCCGCCGTCGCCGAGCGCGCCGCGGCCGCCGCCGAGGTCGAGGAGCTGCGCAGGGGCGATGGCGCCGCCCGCGAGGCGCTGGCGGCCGCCGAGGCCGCCCGTGCCCGGCTGGAGGCCGAGGTGGCATCAGCCGCCGACGAGGTGGCGCGCAACCGCCAGGCCCTCACCGAGGCGGTGATGGCGCGCGACATCGCCGGGGAGGCGAAGGCATCGGCGGCCCAGCGGCTCGAGGCTGCCCACCAGGCCCGCCGCGAGGCCATGGCGCGCGCCACCGCAGCGGCCGCCGCGCTGGAGCAGGCCCGGCCCACCGTCGCCGACGATCCGACGGACGAGCTCGTGGCCGCCCGCGCCGCCCTGTCGGCGGCAGAGGCCGCCGCGGGCGAGGCCGACCCGGACCAGGACAGCTCGCCGGTCACCCGGAAGCTGGCCGACCTGGAGCGTCGCAAGCTCGAGCTCGTGCGCCTGAAGGAGGCGGTGGGGGAGTCGCCCCAGAGCCCGATCCAGGGCGCGCTGGACCGGCTCCTGGCTGCCGGCACCGAGGCGCCGCCGGTGGTGGCCGCCCTGGCCCTCGCCGACACGTGGCGGGACCTGCACCAGCAGATCGCTGCCCTGGACGCGGGCGTGTCGCCCGAGGAGCTCGAGGCCGAGCAGCGCGTGGCCGAGGCGCGCCAGGCTGTGATCGAGGCCGAGATCGAGTACAACCAGCCGGTCCTCACGCCGGAGCAGATCTCGCGGGTCGAGGCGGCCCACGCGGCGGTCCTCGAGGCGCAGGACCGCAGCGAGGGGCGCTTCGGTGGCAGCCGCCAGCGCAAGAAGCTCGACGATGCCCGCAACGAGGAGCGCCGGGTGCTCGAGCGCCTTGGGTTCTCCACGTACGCGGACTACATGATGAGCTCGTCGAGCCGCGGCGTTGGGCCCGCCAACCGGGTCGTGCTCGACACGGCGCGCGCCCACCTGAAGGCCGCCGAGGACCACCTCGCCTCGCTGCCGGGCGCCGCGGATCGGGCCCGCCGCCGGGTGGAGCTGCTGCAGCGGCGTGACGCGGTGGCGCCCCGCGTGGCCGCGCTGCTGGGCCACGAGCCCACCGGGCCCGAGGCCGAGGACGAGCTGCGCAGCCTGCGCGAGCCGGTCGCACCGAACGAGGCCGCCATGGCGGAGCTGGCCGGCCACCTCCGCGGGGTCGGCGTGGCCGTCGGGGAACCGCCCTACGAGCGCGACGACCTGGTGCTGCTCGCTCGGTTCTACCTGTCCGAGCAGGAGGACGCCGAGGATCGCCGGGGCGAGATCGACCAGGCGCTGGCGGCCCTGGACGGCGTGATCGGCCTGGTGCGCGACGCCCGCGACCGGGGCCAGCAGGAGCTCCCCGACCTGCCGCCCCTTCCGGAGCTGGCCCAGCCGGTCCCATCGGAGGAGCCCGGCGACGACGATGGTGCCCGCACCTTGCGAGAGGCGCGGTGGGCCGAGGTCGAGGCGGCCCGCGCCGCCGTGGCCGATGCCGAGGCCGCCGTGGCCAAGCACCGGGCCGCGTCGGAGGAGCTGATGGAGCTGGAGGCCACGCTGGCCCGCTGCACCATCGAAGAGGAGCAGGCCGCCGCCGCCATCACCGCGGCGGAGGCGGACGCGGCCCTCGCCGACGGGCCGGCCTACGAGTCCGCTGTCTCGTCGGCCACCGAGGCGGAGGCAGCGTTGGCCCGCTCGACGATGCGCGAGGACGAGGCCCGTCGGGCCCTCGAGGAGTTCTCGGGATCGTCGGGCGTGGCCGCGATGCTCGCAGCGGCCGAGGAGCGCCTCGCCAACGCAGAGCGCATGGTCACCGAGGCGGCCGCGGCCGAGCAGGCCACCGCCGCCTCGCTCGCGGAGGTCGACGCCGCGTTCGGCGAGGCCACGGCGATGGAGGAGCAGGCCAAGGCCGAGGCGGCGGCCATCGACCGGGCCAAGCTCGTCGACGACATCGACTGGGAGCTGATGTCGCGCCTCGCCCAGCTGCGCTCGGTGGGGCTCGCGGGCTCGGTGCCGCTGGTGCTCGACGACCCGTTCGCCGTGCTCGACGACGACGAGCTCGCCCGGGTGCTGGACCGGGTCAGCCGCCTGGCCGACGCCGTGCAGGTGGTCCTGGTCAGCGACCGGGAGGCGGCGGTGGCCTGGGCGGCCCAGGCCGGCTCCGAGCGCGCCCTGGTCCACACCGGCTGACGCCGGCCGGGCCTAGTGGCCCGCCGCGCGCTCGGTGCTCTCGCGGATCTCGGCGAGGGCGGCCTCGCGCCCCTCGAAGCCCTTGGTGTTGGCGAACTTGCCCGGCTCGAGCTGCTTGTAGACGTCGAAGAAGTGCTGGATCTCCTCGGTGAGGAACCGGTCCAGGTCGCCGATGTCCTGCACGTGGTCCCAGCGGGGATCGCCGTAGGGGACGCAGATGATCTTGGCGTCGGGCCCGGCGTCGTCGACCATCCAGAACACGCCGACGGGCCTGGCGCGGATCCGGCAGCCGGGGAAGGTGGGCTCCTCGAGCAGGACGAGCGCGTCCAGCGGGTCGCCGTCTTCGCCGAGCGTGCCGTCGACGAACCCGTAGTCGGCCGGGTAGACGGTGGCGGAGAAGAGCCGCCGGTCCAGCCAGACGTCGCCGGTGTCGTGGTCGATCTCGTACTTGTTGCGGCTGCCGCGGGGGATCTCGACCACCACGGGCACGAAGGGCGCCTCGGCGGTGCCGGCGTCGGGGGATTGGGCCATCGGACCAGCATGCCAGCCGCACTAGGGTCGACCGTCATGGAGTTCCGCCGGATCACGAACCTGCCGCCCTACGTCTTCACCATCATCGATGGGCTCAAGATCGAGGCGCGGCGGGCCGGGATCGACGTGGTCGACCTGGGCTTCGGCAACCCGGACCTGCCCTCGCCGCAGGTGGCGGTGGACAAGCTGACCGAGGCCGCCCACAACCCCCGGAACCACCGCTACTCGTCGAGCCGGGGCATCCCGAAGCTGCGCGAGGCGGTGGCAGACCTGTACCTGCGCCGCTTCGGCGTGGCCCTCGACCCGGACCGGGAGATCATCTCCACCATCGGGGCCAAGGAGGGCTTCAGCCACCTGATGTGGGTGCTGCTGCAGCCTGGCGACGCCGCCCTCGTGCCCTCGCCCAGCTACCCGATCCACATCTGGGGGCCGCTGTTCGCCGGCGCCGACGTCCGGGAGATCCCGATGTCGACGGACACGGACTTCTTCGAGAACATCCAGGAGGCCTACGAGTACTCCTGGCCCAAGCCGCGGGTGATCGTGCTGTCGTTCCCGCACAACCCCACGACGGCGTGCGTGGACCTTGCGTTCTTCCAGCGGGTCGTGGACTTCGCACGCGAGAAGAACGTGATCATCGTCCATGACAACGCCTACGCGGAGCTCGGCTTCGACGGCTACGAGCCGCCGAGCATCCTCCAGGCCGACGGGGCCAAGGAGTGCGCCGTCGAGCTGTACTCCATGACCAAGTCGTTCTCCATGGCCGGCTGGCGCGTGGCCTACCTCGTGGGCAACAGCGAGGTCGTCCAGGCCCTGGCCAAGCTGAAGAGCTACCTGGACTACGGCACCTTCCAGCCCATCCAGATCGCCGCCACGGTCACGCTCAACGAGGACCAGGAGCACCCCCGAGAGGTCCAGCCCATCTACCAGGCGCGGCGCGACGCGCTGTGCGACGGGCTGAACCGCATCGGGTGGGAGATCGAGCCGCCGCGAGGGACCATGTTCGCCTGGGCGCCGATCCCCGAGCCCTACAAGGACATGGGCTCGGTGGAGTTCGCCTCGTACCTCGTCCAGGAGGCCCAGGTGGCCACCTCGCCGGGCGTCGGCTTCGGCCCGGGCGGCGACGGCCACGTGCGGTTCGCGCTCATCGAGAACGAGCAGCGCATCGGCCAGGCCATCCGCGGCCTGAAGAAGGCCCTCACCAAGCTGGGCTGAGCGCCCCGGCCCGGCGCAGCCCGTCAGGCCTTGGGCCGGCCGAGCAGGCCGTACAGGCAGAAGGCCACGGTGCTCTCCACCATCTCGTCGGTGGGCTCGAGCACGCCGCGGTGCACCAGGTGGACGAGGTGGGTGTGCACGCCGAGCAGCGCCTGGGAGAGCAGCACCGGGTCGCCCGCCGCGATCTCGCCGGCCTCGATCGCCTCTGCCACCTGCTTGGCCGCGTCTCGCACGGCGATGGCCTCGCCCTTGCGCAGGCCGTCGGAGAAGCGCTCGTCGGTGGCGGCGAACTGGAACAGGCGGAACACGTCGCGATGGTCGATGGCCCACTGGATCGAGGCTCGGATGCCCCGCTCGACGCGGTCGACCGCGGAGGTCGCGCCGTCCATGGCGGCCCGCTGGCTGCGGCGGAGGTCGCGCTGGGCGTCGGCGAGGATGGCCCGGAGGAGCTCGTCCTTGCTGTCGAAGTACCAGTAGAACACCCCCTTCCCGACGCCGAGGCCCTCGGTGATCTCGGCCACGGAGGTGGGGTGGAAGCCGTTCTCGGCGAACCGGGCGGTGGCGTAGGCCATCAGCTGGTTGCGGCGCTCCTCGCCGCGCTGGGTCAACTGGCGGTCGGCGGGTCGGTCCATCGGGCGGGCACGGTACGGGCACTTGACCGACCGGTCAAGCACGGTCCTTCGCCCCAAGATGGGCAAACGGGAGAAACGTTGCGTTCACACCCGCCCTCTAGGGTCGACGCCATGGAGAGCTACGTGTTGCGCGTCTGGCTGCCCGATCGCCCCGGCGCGCTCGGCGCGGTGGCCAGCCGCATCGGCGCCGTCAAGGGCGATGTCGTCGGCATCGAGATCCTGGAGACGGGCCAGGGCCAGGCGGTCGACGAGCTGGTGGTCCAGCTGCCCGACGCCACGCTGGTGGACCTCCTCGTCAACGAGGTGCGCCAGGTCGACGGCGTCCAGGTCGAGCAGGTGCGCTCGATCGGCTCCCGCGAGCACGACCCGCACCGCGCCACCCTCGAGACCGCCGCCCGCCTCGTCGAGGCATCGACGCGCCAAGAGGTGCTGGAGGTCGCCCGCGACCTGGCACCCACGTCGCTGTCGGCCTCCTGGGTCGCCGTGGTGGACACCGAGCGCTCCATGCGCCTGGTGGCCGGCGATGGGGCGCCGAGCGACGGCTGGCTGGCCGCCTTCGTCCACGGGGCGAGCACAGCGCCGGACCTGCCAGCGGACAGCGACGTCATCTGGTCTGCGGCGCCGGGCGTCGCCCTGGCCCTGGTCGCCGGGCGCGACAAGATCGCCTGGCGGGACCGGGAGCGCAAGGAGCTCGACATGCTGGCCCGCATCGTCGCGGTGCGGTGGCGGGAGCTCGAGGCCTGAGCGCGAGCGCCCCGCGCTAGGCCTCGGCTGCCCAGCCGCGGCTGCGCCCGACCGCATCGAGCCAGCGGGCGTGGAGGGCATCGGCCGGGCCGCGGTCGCCGGCCGGCGTGAACTCCGCGTCGAGCGCCCAGTTGGCCTCGATGTCGTCGGTCGACCCCCAGAACCCCTCGGCCAGGCCGGCGAGGTACGCGGCGCCGAGCGCGGTGGTCTCGGCCACCACCGGGCGCCGGACCGGCACGCCGAGCTGGTCGGCCTGGATCTGCAGCAGCAGGTCCATGACCGCGGCGCCGCCGTCGGCCCGCAGCCCGGACACGGCCCGCCCCGAGTGCTCGCACATCGCGTCGACGACGTCGCGGGTCTGCAGCGCCATGGACTCGACCACGGCCCGCACGAGGTGGGCTCGCGTGGTGCCGCGGGTGACCCCGACGAGGGTGCCGCGGGCGTAGGGGTCCCACCACGGGCTGCCCAGGCCGGTGAAGGCCGGGACGAAGAAGACGTCGTCGGTGCCGTCCACTGAGGCGGCGAGCGGGCCCGCCTCCGACGCCGAGGCGATGATCCCGAGCCCGTCGCGCAGCCACTGGATGGCCGAGCCGGTCGAGAAGATCGCACCCTCGAACGCGTAGTCCGTGCGCAGCCCGCCCGGCGCGGCCGCATCGGGGATCGTCCACGCCACGGTGGTGAGCAGGCCATCGCACGGCTCCGGGCAGGTGTCGCCCACGTTCATGAGGACGAACGACCCCGTGCCGTAGGTGTTCTTCGTGGCGCCCGGGGCGAAGCACGCCTGGCCGAAGAGCGCCGCCTGCTGGTCGCCGGCGATGCCGCTGATCGGGATGCCGGCGGGCAGGCCGGAGGACTCGTGGGTCAGGCCGAACCGGCCGCTCGATGGCCGCACCTCGGGCAGGACGTGGCGGGGCACGCCGAAGAGGTCGCACAGCTCGTCGGACCAGGCCATGGCGCCGATGTCGAACAGCATGGTGCGGCTCGCGTTGGACGGCTCGGTGGCGTGGACCTCCCCGCCGGTGAGGTTCCACAGCAGCCACGAGTCGATCGTGCCGATGGCGAGGTGCTCGTCGGCCTCCACGCCGCCCTCGTCGAGCAGCCAGGCCACCTTCGACGCAGAGAAGTACGGGTCGAGCACCAGGCCGGTGGCGCGGCGGACGAGGGGCAGGTGGCCGGCTTCGGCCAGCTCGTCGCAGCGGGCGGCGGTCCGCCGGTCCTGCCACACGATCGCCCGGTGGCGGGGCCGGCCGGTGCGGCGATCCCACGCCACGATCGTCTCGCGCTGGTCGGTGATGCCGATGGCGGCGACCGGCTCGTCGAGCGTGGCGATCAGCTCTCGCGCCACCGCGGCGATGGCCTCCCAGATCTCGTCCGCGTCGTGCTCGACCCATCCGGGCTGCGGGAAGTGCTGGGTGAACTCGCGGTAGCGGGAGCCGACGGAGCGGCCCGAGTGGTCGAAGGCGTTGGCGCGGACACCGGTGGTGCCCGCATCGAGGGCGATGACGACGGCCATGGGGGCGGAACCTAGCCCCGCGCCGGGTGGGTAGCCTGCGGCCACATGGCCCCGCCCCCCACACCCGGACGACCCCTCCGCATCGGCATGCTCACCGGCGGCGGCGACTGCCCCGGGCTGAACGCCGTGATCCGTGGCGCCGTGCGCTCGGTGGTGGTCGAGCACGGGGGCGAGGTCGTCGGGTTCCGCGACGGGTGGCGCGGCGTGATGGAGGACCGGGTCGAGGCCCTCACGATCGATCGGTGCCGGGGGATCCTGCCCCGCGGCGGCACGATCCTCGGCACCTCCCGGGATCAGCCCTACGCCCGAGAGGGCGGGGTCGCCCTGGTGGAGGCGGCCGTCGAGCGCCACCGCCTGGACGCCATCGTGGCCATCGGGGGAGACGGCACGATGGGCGTCACCCGAGACCTCCACCACGACGCCGTGCCGGTGGTCGGCGTGCCCAAGACCATCGACAACGACATCGCGGCCACGGAGATGACCTTCGGGTTCCAGACGGCCGTGCAGATCTGCACGTTCTCGATCGACCGCCTCCACACCACCGCCGAGAGCCACGATCGGGTGCTCGTGGTCGAGGTCATGGGTCGCCACGTCGGCCACATCGCGGCGTGGGCCGGCATCGCCGGCGGGGCCGCCATCACCCTGGTGCCCGAGGAGCCCTTCGACATCGCCGAGGTGGCCGAGCGGATCCGCCAGCGCCACCGGCGCGGGAGCTGGGCCACCATCGTCGTGGTCGCCGAGGGGGCGGTGCCGGCACCGGGCACCCTCGAGGTCGCGGCGCCGCCGGTGGACGCCTACGGCCACCAGCGGCTCGGGGGCATCGCCAACGTGGTCGCCGCGGAGATCGAGGGCCGCACCGGCATCGAGACCCGCACGACGATCCTGGGCCACGTCCAGCGCGGTGGCACCCCGGTGGCGTTCGACCGCGTGCTCGCCACCAGGTTCGGGATCGGCGCGGTGGACGCCGTCGCGGACGGCGGGCTCGGCCAGATGGTGGCCCTGCAGGGCGGCGCGATCACCCGGGTGCCGATCGACGACGCCATCGGGACCACCAAGGTGGTCGGCCAGGACCTCCTGCGCGTCCTGCACACCTTCGAGCCCCAGCTGGCGCCCGGGGCCCCGGGCGCCTCAGCGCCGACGCCCCCGGTCAGCGAGGGTTGAGCGGGGCGCTGTAGTCGTCGGCGGTCACGACCGCCAGGTTGCCCTGGTCCGTCGGGGCGTCGACCGGGTCACCGTCGACCAGGAACCGCACGGTGTCGACGCCGCCGAAGTCCAAGATGGTGAACGCCATCTGGGCGAAGGCTTCCTTCTGGGCCTGGCCGTTGACGTCGTTGATCGCGTCGGTGAGGTCCACGGTGGCGGTGCGATCGGCGACCTCGACGTGGCGCAGCACGGTGCCCGGGGGGACCGACGAGCGCAGCTCGGTGTCGCCGGCCGGCTCGGCGAGGACGAACTCCAGCGCCTGGCGCAGCGTCGGCTCGCCGTCGACCGGGTAGTCCTGGCGCTCGAGGCGGTCGCCGCGCAGGAAGTAGACGCCCACCGTGGGCGCATCCGAGGACGCGGCGGTGGTCGGCGTGCCCGCCTCGGTGGTGGCGGTGGTCTGGGCGATCGGGCGCGGCGAGTCGTCGAACGGCACGCCGCAGCCGACGAGGGCCACGGCCGCGGCGACCGCGGCGGCGAGCAGGAGCAGGGGCAGGCGGCGGTCGTGGGTCATGCCAGGTCCAGGTCCTCGTCGTCGGGCTCGATGCGCTCGTCCCAGGCCACGGGCAGCTCCACGACGAACCGGGCGCCCTCCTCGCCGTCGGCGCGGTCCTCGACCCAGGCCCGCCCCTTGTGCAGCGCCAGGTGCTCGGCGACGAGCGACAGGCCGAGGCCGACGCCCTCGCTGCCGGCGCGCCGGTTCGAGCCGGCGCCGCGGCTGAAGCGGTCGAAGATCAGCTCGCGCTCGTCCTCGGGCACGCCGGCGCCGTGGTCCTCGACCGCCCACTGCACGCCCGTGGGCACCTTGCGGACCTCGACCCGGGTTGCGCCGCCGCCGTACTTGCGGGCGTTGTCGAGCAGGTTCTCCAGGACGCGCACGAGCCGGCGCTTGTCGGCGCGGATGAGCACGCCGGCCAGGGCGGCGTCGAGCTCGATCGGCACGTCGGGGCTCGACGACCAGGCCACCGCCTGGGTCGTGAGCTCGCCGGGGCGGATCTCGGAGAGCTCCAGCCGGGCGGCGCCGGCATCGAACCGGGAGATCTCGAGCAGGTCCTCGACCAACTGCTTGAACCGGGCCACGTCGGCCACCATCAGGTCCACCGCGGCCTGGGCCGCCTCGTCGGGCATCTCCTCGCGCCGGGACGCGAGCACCTCGATCGACGCGGACAGCGTCATGAGGGGGGAGCGCAGCTCGTGGCTCACGTCCGACGCGAACCGGTTGTCCTGCTCGATGCGCTCCTCGAGCACCTGGGCCATGTGGTTGAACGACGTGGCCAGGATCCCGAGGTCTGGGTCGTCGATCTCGCCGAGGCGGGTGTCGAGCCGGCCGCCGGCGATGGCCTCAGCGGCGACCGAGACCTCGGCGAGCGGGCGCAGCGCCCGTCGGCTGGCCCACCAGCCCACGGCCCCACCGGCCAGGGTCGTGAGCAGCGCGGCGCCGAACAGGGCGGTGGAGAGCGACTCGAGCGTGCTCTCCGTGTCGGCCAGCGACACGAACTCGAAGTAGAGGCCCTGGTCGTCGGGGAGCGGGATGCCGATCAGCAGCTCGGGCTCCCCGTCGACCGCCACCCGCATCCGCGCCGCGGTGCCGCCCTCGACCATGCTGAGCAGGTCCTCGGGGAGGGCCTGCTCGTCGTACGCGGTGGTCTGGTTGGTCCACCGGCCGGAGCCGTCGCGGACCAGGGACCGGCTCGGGGTGTCGGTGTCCAGGGAGTTGAGCGTCTCCCGCAGGTCCGTGTCGCGCTGGCCGCCCGAGATCTGGGCGGCCACCACCGCCGAGTTGCGGAACGCCTGGCGGGTGCCGGCGCCCTCCCGCTGGTCGAGGATGTTGCCCCGGGTGAGCGCCCAGGTGGTGGCGGCCAACAGGGTGGAGAGCAGCGCGGCGCTCAGCGTGAAGGCGAGGGTGATGCGGGCCCGCAGCCCCAGCCGGGGCGTGCGGATGCCCTGCCACCAGTGGTGGGGCTCCTGCGGGTCGGGCTCGTCCACGAGGCTCAGGGCTGGAGCTTGTAGCCCAGGCCCCGCACGGTGACCACGTGCCGCGGGTTGGCCGGGTCAGCCTCGACCTTGGTGCGCAGGCGCCGGACGTGCACGTCGACGAGCCGGCCGTCGGCGAAGTAGTCGTGGCCCCAGACCTCGTGGAGCAGCTTCTCCCGGCTAAACACCTTGCCGGGGCTGCTGGCCAGCTCGACCAGGAGCTTGAACTCGGTCTTGGTGAGGTGGACCTCCTGGCCGCCTCGCCGCACGAGCCCCTGGTCCGGGACCACCTCGAGGTCCCCGAACCGCAGCTGCGGGCTGGCCGGGTCGGCGGTGCGGGCCCGGCGCAGGAGGGCGCGGATCCGTGCCGACAGCTCCTTGGGCGCGAACGGCTTGGTCAGGTAGTCGTCAGCGCCGGCCTCCAGCCCTGCCACCACGTCGTGGGTGTCGTCTCGGGCGGTGACCATGATGATCGGCACGTCCGATTGGCGGCGGATCGCCCGGCACACCTCGAAGCCGTCGATGTCGGGCAGCATGATGTCGATCAGCACCACGTCGGCGGGCGACTGGGCGAACCGGGCGAGGGCCTCCTCGCCGTTCTCGGCCTCCGCCACCGTCCAGCCCTCGTCCTCCAGGGCCAGGCGCACGGCGGTGCGGATGCGCTCATCGTCCTCGACGCTCAGGATGCGGGTGCCCACGGCGACGATGGTAGGCGGTCAGACCTCGTGCGCCCCGGCGCTTCGGAGCGCGTCGGCCAGGTCGTCCCAGATCTCGGGCGCGGCCGCCACCAGCAGGGCGTCGCTCGGCTCCTGGCCGTCGATGCCCGCCACCACGGCGCCGGCCTCGCGGGCCACGAGCGCACCGGCGGCGTGGTCCCACGGGTTGAGGCCAAGCTCGAAGTAGCCGTCGAGGCGGCCGGCGCCGACCCAGCAGAGGTCGAGCGCGGCGGCGCCGATGCGGCGGATGTCCGCGAACCGGTCGATCGCCCGGGCGACGGCCTCGGCCTGGCGGCGGCGCCGCACCGGGTCGTAGGCGAACCCGGTGCCGATGACCGCCCGGTCGAGCGATGGCGGGCTCGCGCAGCGCAGCGGGATGCCGTTGACGTGCGAGCCCCCGCCGAGGGTGGCCGTGAACACCTCGTCGTGCAGCGGCGAGGCGACCACGCCGGCCACCGTCTGCCCGTCGACCCGTGCCGCGATGGACACGTTGAAGCCGGCGATGCCGTGCACGAAGTTCACCGTGCCGTCGATGGGGTCGATGCACCAGCGGATGCCGCTGGTGCCGGCCACGTCGGCGCCTTCCTCGCCCTCGACCCCGTCGTCGGGCCGGGCGGCCAGCAGGCGCTCGGTGATGTGGCGCTCGGCCCACACGTCGAGCTCGGTCACGAGGTCGGTGGCCGTGCTCTTGGCGTCGACCCGGAAGGTCGGGTCCTCGAGGGCGCCGCGCAGGCGGTCGCCGACCTCGCAGGCGATGGGCTCGGCGAGCGCGAGCAGCTCGGCCGGATCGGGGGCGGTCACGAACGGCTCTTGCGCGCCGCGGCGGGGTCCCCGGCCTCCACGATCGTCTGCCACTCGCCCATGGCCCGCAGGACCAGGACGGCCACGACGGCCACGCCGCCGGCGGCGAGCGCGGCCCCGACCAGCCCGACGAGGCCCGGCAGGAGCTGCCCATCACCATCCGTGCTGAGGGCCGTGACCTTCCAGCCGATCAGCCCGCCGCAGATCCCGGCCACGACGATGGCAGCCATCGCCAGCGCCCTGGCGAGGGGGGAGGGGAGGGCGGACTCGACGCGTTCGGCCATGAACCCCAACCTACCGGTGAACGTTCACCTAGAGTGACCGATCCATGTCCGCGCTGGTCGTGATCCCCACCTACCAAGAGGCGGAGAACATCGAGGACGTGCTGGCACGCGTCCGTGAGGAGGTCCCGGACGCGTCGGTGCTGGTGGTCGACGACGGCAGCCCCGACGGCACCGCCGACCTGGCCGAGGCGGTGGGCGAACGGCTCGGGAACGTCGACGTCCTGCGCCGCACCGCCAAGTCCGGTCTGGGCCCCTCGTACCGGGCGGGCTTCGCCTGGGGGCTCGAGCAGGGCCACACGATCCTGATCGAGATGGACGCCGACCTGTCCCACGACCCGGCGGTGCTGCCGCTGCTGATCGCCGCGGTGGCCGACGACGGGGTCGACCTGGCGATCGGCTCCCGCTACGTGCCCGGTGGCGCCGTCCCGGGGTGGCCGACCAGCCGTCGGCTCCTGTCCCAGTGGGGCAACCGCTACGTGGGGCTGATGCTGCGGATGCCGGTGCGCGACGCCACCGCCGGGTTCCGTGCCTACCGCGCCGAGATCCTGGAGAAGGTGGGCCTCGACCAGGTCCGCGCCGACGGGTACGGCTTCCAGATCGAGATGGCCTACGAGGTGTCCAAGGCGGGAGGCCAGATCCGGGAGATCCCGATCACGTTCCGGGACCGCCTCCGCGGCGTGTCGAAGATGTCGCCGTCGATCGTGACCGAGGCACTCTGGCTGGTCACCCGGTGGGGGGTCCGAGACCGCGCCCGCCAGCTCCGCCGGGCCGCGTAGCCCGCAGGGGTCCACGGGCTGCGCTCCGCGCGGCAGACTGGCGCCGTGAAGGAGTGGCTGGTCGCCGGAGCCATCATCGAGGGGCCCGAGGGCATCCTCCTCGTCGCCAACCAGCGCCGGGACCGGGGCGGTGGACTGGACCACGCCCGGCGGCGTCATCGACCCGGGCGAGGAGCTCCTCGAGGGCCTCGCCCGCGAGGTTGCCGAGGAGACCGGGCTCGTCGTGCGGGAGTGGGGCGAACGGCTCTACGACATCGAGGTGCTGGCCCCGGACCTGGGGTGGCACCTGCGGGTGGAGGTCCACCGTGCCGCCAGCGTCGAGGGCGACCTGGTGGTCGACGACCCCGACGGGATCGTCATCGACGCCGCCTACGTGCCCGTGGCCGAGTGCGACCGCCGCCTCGACCGCGCCCACCCGTGGGTGCGCGAGCCGCTGGCGGCCTGGATCGGGGAGCGCTGGCTGGCGGCGCGGGGCTTCCGGTACCACGTGGAGGGCGTCGACCCCCGGCGGCTCGTGGTGTCGCTGCTGCCGTGAGCGAGGCGGCCCCCCGCCGGCCCGAGGCCTCGCTGCTGCACGTCGACATGGACGCGTTCTTCGTGTCCGTCGAGCTCCTGCGCCACCCCGAGCTGCGCGGTCGGCCCGTGGTGGTGGGTGGCAGCGGGCCGCGGGGCGTGGTGGCCGCCGCCTCCTACGAGGCCCGCGCGTACGGCGTCCACTCGGCGATGCCCGGGGCGCGGGCCCGGCGGCTGTGCCCCCAGGCCACGTTCCTGCCCGGCGACCACGCCCACTACGCCGAGGTCAGCGGCCGGGTCATGGAGGTCTTCCGGTCCTTCACCCCGCTGGTGGAGCCGATCTCGCTCGACGAGGCCTTCCTGGACGTCCGGGGCGCCCGTCGGCTCCTCGGCTCGCCGGTGGCGATCGCCCACCAGCTGCGCCAGGCGGTGCTGGACCAGGAGGGCCTGACCTGCTCGGTGGGGGCGGCCACCGTGAAGTTCCTCGCCAAGCTGGCTTCGGAGGCGGCCAAGCCGAAGGCCTCGCCCACCGGGCCGCGGTTCGGCCCGGGCGTGGTCGAGGTCCCGCCCGGCGGTGAGCTGGCCTTCCTGCACCCGCTGCCGGTGCAGGCGCTGTGGGGCGTCGGGCCGGCCACGCTCGCGCGGCTGGAGCGGCTCGGGGTGCGCACGGTCGGCGACCTGGCCGCCCTGCCGGTCGAGGCGTTGGTGGCGGCGCTCGGGCCGGCGGCCGGCACCCACCTGCACCAGCTGGCCAACGCCCGCGACGACCGGGAGGTGGTCGTCGAGCAGCCGGTGAAGTCGATCAGCCACGAGGAGACCTTCGCCCGGGACAAGCACGACCGCGCCGAGCTCGAGGTGGAGCTGGTCCGGCTGGCCGATGCCGTCGGGGCACGGCTGCGCGCCGCGGACGTGGCGGCGCGCACCGTGTCGATCAAGGTCCGCTTCGGCGACTTCTCCACCATCACCCGATCCACCACGCTCCCGACCGCCACGAGCTCCGGCCACCGCCTGGCTCGGCTGGCCCGCGAGCTCCTGGCCCAGGTGGACCCGTCGCCGGGGGTGCGGTTGCTGGGCCTCGCTGCGGCCGGCCTCGGGGCGGGCGACCAGCCCCAGCAGCTCGCGCTCGACGACCTCCTGGTGGGCGAGGGGCCACCAGCGGCCGGCGACGAGGAGTGGACCTCGGCCGAAGCGGCCATCGACGCGGTGCGGGCGAGGTTCGGCGCTGGGGCCGTCGGCCCCGCCTCGCTCGCCGGGCCGAGCGGCCTCCGGGTGGCGCGCAAGGGCCAGCAGCAGTGGGGGCCCGACGAGGGCCCGTGACCAGGCGCAACAGGGGCCGACTGCGCGTTGTCGACTCGGACGACCTGTGCGAGACTGGGCCCGTGCCGCTTTCCGAGGACGAGCAGCGAATCCTGCAGCAGATCGAGCAGCAGTTCTACGCGACCGACCCGGACCTCGCCGGGGAGATCGGCAACCACTCGCTGTACAACCACTGCGTGCGCCAGATGCGCCGGGCCACCGCCGTGTTCGTGGTCGGCCTCGTGGTCCTCATCGTGGCCCTCACCTTCGCCGCCTCGTTCCTGATCTCCTTCGCCGGCTTCGTGGTGATGCTCGGCGCGGCACTGTGGTTCGAGCGGTCGCTCCGCAAGCTCGGCCGGGCCGGCATGGCCCAGCTCACCGAGTCCTTCCGGGTCGGTGGCCTGCGGGAGTACTTCGGTGAGACCCGCCACGCCCGGGGGCGCGAGGAAGCCTCCGACGAGGAGCCCGAGGACCGCTAGGCGGGCACCGGCTCGGACAGCAGGTCCCGAGCTAGGTCGTCGGCGGCGGCCACCAGCGCGTCGGTGGTGCCCTCCGCGGACCAGCGCGCCTCGGTGACCACCGCGGCCAGGTCCTCGAGGGCGGGGCCCAGGTCCGGGCATTCGGCGGTGGCGCGCTCGGCGAAGGCGACCGGCGTCTCGCCGGGCGCGGGTGCCAGGTGCCGCTGGGCCTCCAGGCGCGCGAGCACCTCCTGCCACCGGCGCTCGACGGGCCCGCGGCCGGTCGTGGCGCGCCGGCCCCGACGGCGGGCGCGTGCGACGGCCATGGCCACGGCTGCCGCGCCGATCGCGAGCAGCGCCAGCAGCGGTCGCCGGTCGCGGCCGCCGCCCTCGTCGGTGCGCTGCACGGCGGGGTCCGTGGACACGGAGCGGGTGCGCTCGGGCTCGGTGGTGGGCCCGCTGGAGGGCGTGGTCGTGGTGGTGCGCTCCGGCGCGGCCGTGGTGGTGGTGATCCGCACCGGCTGGCTCTCGTCCTGCGCTTCGGCGACGCCGGTGTAGCGCTCGCCGCCGGGGATGCCGCGCCCTGGGGTCGGCTCGAAGGGCACCCACCCGACTCCGGGGAACCACACCTCGGGCCAGGCATGGGCGTGGCGGCCGCGGACCGTGTAGGTGGCGGGGTCCTCGGACGACTGGTTGCCGGGCGTGAAGCCGACCGCCACGCGCGCCGGCATGCCGAGGGACCGGGCCATGGCCGCATAGGCCCCGGCGAACTGCTCGCAGTAGCCCACCCGGGTCTGGAGGAAGTACAGGAGGGCGTCGTCGCCGTGGCCGGCGGGGACGTCGAGCGAGTAGGTGAACTCGTTGCGGAACCACTCCTGGAGCGCGAGCGCCGCGTCGTAGCGGGAACCAGCACCGTCGGTGACCTGGCGGGCCATGGCGGCGACCGGCTCGGGGAACGAGGCTGGGAGCCCTTCGTAGCGGGCCAGCGACGGGGCGTCGCGGCCGTCGGCGGCGCGCAGGACCGTCGGGTCGAACGTGGGAGAGCGCGACACCACCGTGTAGGTCATGCCGTCGGTCGTCGGCCGGCCCGCCGCCACGATCAGCGTCCCCGACCGCGCGTCCCACCGCAGGGGCTGGGAGGTCCGCCGGACGCTGGTGGCCTCGAACGCGGCCGGCGCCCACAGCGTGGCGAGCGCGTCGATGCGGAACGTCTGGGTCACGGGGTCCCCGGGCTGGTCCGCGTCGACCCCCTCGAGGCGGTCGTCGGCTGGCCGGTACTGGCCCGAGCTCGACCAGATGCGGCCGTCGAAGCGGTCGAGCGACGTGAGCCGCCAGTAGGAGCGCTGGGTGGCGCGGACGCGGAACACCACCGCGTCGCTCTGCTGCACCAGCCGTCGCTTGAGCTCCACCATCGGGCTGACCGTCACCCGGGAGGTGTCGCCCCCGCCGCGGCCCCGCCAGCGGACCGTGGCGGGGTCGCCCGCGCCCGGCAGGCGGGGCCCCACGAGCGCGCCGGCGGCCACGGCGAGGACGGCCACGGCCACGCCGGCGCCGAGCACGGCCCGAGCCGTGGCGCGGGCGGTCGGCTGCCAGGACTGCTCGCGTTCGATCGATGTCGCCCGTTGGGTCGCCGCGAACAGCAGGACGGCGAGGGCGAACCCGGCGGCCGAGGCCACCTGGTAGCGGCCCGACCCGAGCACCGCGCAGAACACGAAGATCGCGGTCGACGTGGCCACCGCCTCAGCGGTCGCGTGCAGGCGCCGGCTCGTCCAGTCGCCGAACCACGCGGCCACCCAGAGGGCGAGGCCGGCCGCGAGCAGGAAGCCCCGCAGGTCGGCGGTGGGGGCGACCACGACCGGGTAGGCGGCCCGGGCCGTGGACAGGGCCCGCCCGGCCGCGTCCCACGTGGCGCTGGTGGGCAGCCCGAGCCAGGTCGTGGACGGGAACAGGATCCAGGTGGCGGCCAGCGCGCCGCCGACCACCGCGACCACCGGGCCGACCGGTCCCGGCAGGAGGCGCCGGGCGGCGATGGCCGACGCGTGGCCGAGGACGACGAAGGCCACGAGCGGCAGCAGGAACGACCACCCCCGGAACACGCGGCAGAACCCGACGGCCACCGTCAGGTCGACCAGCACGAGCGGCAGCTCCGGCCACCAGGGCTGGCGGGGCCCGCGCCGGGCGCGGCCTCGGTCCCCGGTCACGGCGCCCCGCCCACGTGGAGCGGCTCGGGCCCGCTGGTGAGCACCACCGGTGGTGCGTCGTGGCGCCCACGATGCGCGGCGCCGGGGGATGGCAGGTCGCCGGGCAGGTCGCCTGCGCCCTCGTGCTGGGCGACCACGGCGAGGTGCTCGAGGAGCAGGACCTCGTTGCGCCGAGCGTCGACCATCCCCGTGTCGAGGCCGTCGGTGGCCATCAGCCGGACCAGGTCGCCGGCCACGGCGACGGCGTGCACGAGGCCCGCCGCCCGCGACACCGCGAGCTCGAACGCCTCGGGATCCATCGCCGAGCGACGGCAGTCGAGCACCACGGTGGCCCGGCGGCGGTGGTGGTCCTCCGCGCCCCGCACCACCAGGTCGTCGACCCGGGCGGTGGACGGCCAGTGGACCCGGCGGAGGTCGTCACCCACGACGTAGGGGCGGAGCGTGGCCACGTCGACCGCGCCCGAGGTGACCGCCGGTCGGGCGACGGCGCCGGCGAGCGGCTCGTCGCGCCCGGTGGTGGTCGGCGAGCGCTCGCCTTGGGCGATCGCGGGCAGGACCGTGACCTGCACGGCGCCCGCCGCGGTGGCGCCGGCGGGCCAGGCCGAACGGGTCGGTCACCTCGGCGTCCAGCGGGCCGACGGCGAGGTGGCCACGCCGGCGCGTCGGGAGCCGGTAGCCGACGGTCGTGGCCTCGCCGGGCGCGAGCGGCCCGATGGCGAGGCGGGCGCCCACGGTGCCCGCGACGGGGTCGGCGAGGGTGACGACCGGCGAGCGCCGCCGGGGGCAGCTGACCTGGAGGTCCATCCGGGCGACGCTGCCCGCCGACACCTGGCGCGGGTGCAGCTCCCGGCGCACGTCGAGGTCGCAGGGCCGACGGGCCAGCGCCACCGCGGCGCCCACCAGCAGCAGGCCCGCCGCGCCGAGCACGTACAGCTCGAGCAGGCCGAGGAGCCGGGCGGCCGCGAGCGAACCGGCCGAGGCGGCGACCAGCGTCCAACCGGCTCGGGTGGGCACGTCAGCGAGCGGTGCCCACCGGGCGGGGCTCGGGCGGCGGCACGGACGCCAGCAGGTCGGCCACGACCGAGGCCGGCTCGATGCGCCCGGCGCGGGCGGCGGGGGACAGCACGATGCGGTGGGCGAGGACCGGCACGGCCAGCGCCCGCACGTCGTCGGGCGTGACGTAGGTCCGGCCCCGGGTGGCGGCCCGGGCGCGGGCGACGCGCTGGAGCGCGAGCGTGGCCCTGGGGGAGATGCCGGCCTCCACGTGGGGGTGGCGTCGGGAGGCGTCGGCCAGGTCCACCAGGTGCTCCTGCAGGGCAGGGGCCACGTGCACGGTCCGGGCCGCAGCCACCAGGCCCTCCACCTGGGCCACGGTCACGACCGGGCGCAGGCCGTTGAGCGGGTCCACCTCGCCGTGGGTGGCGAGCATCTGGAGCTCGGCCTCCCGGTCTGGGTACCCCATCGACAGCTTGAGGAGGAACCGGTCGAGCTGGCTCTCGGTGAGCGGGTAGGTGCCCTCGCTCTCGATCGGGTTCTGGGTGGCGATCACCACGAAGGGCGGGGCGAGGTGGCGGGTGGTGCCGTCCACTGTGACCTGGCGCTCGGCCATCGCCTCCAGGAGCGCGGACTGGGTCTTGGGCGACGCCCGGTTGATCTCGTCGGCCAGCACGACGTTGGCGAACACCGGTCCGGGGCGGAACTCGAAGGCGCCGGTGGCGCGGTTCCACACGTTGACGCCGACCACGTCGGAGGGCAGCAGGTCCGGCGTGAACTGGATCCGCCCGTACTCGCCGTCGATCGATCGGGCCAGCGCCTTGGCCAGGCTGGTCTTGCCGACCCCCGGCACGTCTTCTACGAGCAGGTGCCCCTCCGCGATCACGCCGAGGAGCACCAGGTCGATGGCCTCGGGCTTGCCCTGGATCACCTGGCCGATGTTGGCGGCGAGCAACCGGTGCAGGTCGGCGAAGCTGTCCGGCCGGTCGCCGAGCGGTTGGGTTGCCACGCCTCTGCTCCTCGTGGGGGGTGGGTCGACCACGATAACCGTGCCATGCTCGGGGTGTGGCTGGGAGCGCGGGCACCCCGACAGGCGCCGACCGGAGCTGGTGGGCGAGCGCGGCGAAGGCCGTGCTGGTGCGCCCGTCGCTGTGGGGCGTCGCCGTCGTGCAGCTGTTCCGCTTGGCCCAGCCCGGCTGGTGGCGGCGGGCGCCGTTCCTCCCCGTGCCGGATCGGGACTACCTGGCGTTCCGCTTGGAGACCCAGTACGGCTCGGACCCGCACCCCGAGGCCCACGACGTGGTGACCTACCTGCACTGGTGCCGGACCTTCCGCCAGGTGCGATGACCGCCGAGCCCCTGCGCTGCGTGGAGCTCGTGCGCGTCGCCCTGCCGCTGCGCCGCGCCCACCACGCCGCCCACGGGCGCGAGGCGGTCCGGGACCTGATCCTGGTGCGCGTGGAGCTGGCCGACGGGACCGAGGGCTGGGGCGAGTGCTCCACGCTCGCCGCGCCGACCTACACCGCGGAGCACACCGAGGGGGCCTGGGCGGTGCTGCGGGACCTGCTGGTGCCGGCGGCGCTCGAGGGCCGGCCCTCGGGGGTGGTGGGTCACCCGATGGCGGCCGCCGGCCTGTCGACCGCCGTTGCCGACGCCCAGCTCCGCCGCGACGGGCGCGCCCTGGTGGACGAGCTCGCGACCATCGGCGTGCGCGAGCCCGATGCCCCCGGGCCTGCAGCGGCACTGCCGGTGTGCGCCGTGGTCTCCCGCACCGACGGCCCCGACGGCTTGGTGGCCGACGTGGCCGACCGCCTGGAGGGGCGGGTCGCCATGGTGAAGCTGAAGCTCACGCCGTCAGAGGAAGACCTGGCGGCCGCCGCGGTCGTGCGCGCCACCTGGCCGGACCTGGCGCTGGCGGTCGACTTCAACGGGACCGCGGACCTGGCGGCGCTGCGCCGGCTGGCACCGCTCGAGCTCGCGTACGTGGAGCAGCCAGCGCCGGCTGACGAGCTCGTGCGGTCGGCGCACCTGGCAGCGTCGGTCGACGTCCCGATCGCGCTCGACGAGTCGGTGACGTCGCCTGGCACGCTCGACGCGGCGGTCGCCCTCGGCGCCGGGCGCATCGTCAACGTGAAGCCGGCCCGGTGCGGCGGCGTCCGCGAGGCGGCGGCGCTGGTGGCGCGGGCCAAGGTCGCCGGGATGAAGGTGTTCGTCGGCGGCATGGTGGAGAGCGGCGTCGGGCGGGCGGCGGCCCTGGCGGTGGCGGCCCAGCCGGGCTGCACCCTCCCCACGGACCTCGGCCCCTCGCTCGCCTACGTCGACGTCGACGTCACCGAGCCGCTGCGCACCGACGACCTCGGGCGCATCGAGGTCCCCGACGGGCCGGGCATCGGTCGCACCCCGATCCCGGAGCACCTCGCGTCGGTCACGGTGGACCGCCTGGAGCTGTCGTGAGCCCGGCCTGGCCGGTCGAGCGGTTCCGCGGGCCCGCGGCCGCCTTCCACGAGCGCCCGATCCCCGAGCCGGCCGGGCCCGCGCTCTGGTGGTTCGAGGTCGAGCGGCCGTCCCTGGTGCTCGGCAGCACCCAGCCGTCGGAGGTGGTCGACCTGGCAGCCCTGCGCGCTGCGGGCACCGACGTGGCCCGGCGGCGCAGCGGGGGTGGGGCGGTGCACCTGGTCCCGGGCGCCACGACCTGGGTCGACGTGATCCTCCCGGCCTCCGATCCGCGCTGGACCGACGACGTGGGGCGGTCGTTCGGCTGGCTCGGCGACGCGTGGGCGAGCGTCCTCGCCCGCCTGGGTCACCCGAACGCCGAGGTCCACGCGGGCGAGCTGGTCCGCACCCGGTGGTCCGGCCTGGTGTGCTTCGCCGGCCTCGGACCGGGGGAGGTGCGCCTCGACGGGCGCAAGGTGCTGGGGATCTCCCAGCGGCGCACCCGGGGCGCCGCCCGCTTCCAGTGCGCCCTGCTCCACCGGTGGGAGCCGCTGCCGATGCTCGAGCTGCTGTCCATGGACGAGGAGGCCCGGTTGGCTGCCCTCCTGGAGCTGGCGCCGGCGGCCACCGGCGTCGGGGCGGTGGAGCCCGCCGAGGTGGTCGCGCTGCTGGCCGAGGCGCTCGCCGGGCCCTAGGGGAGCGATGAGGGAGGAAAGGGGCAGGTCCCACCACATTTCGGCTTGCCAAGGGAGGAAAATGGAATAAAGTGGACCCCAATGGGAGTCCAGGGGGAAGCGCGGGAGGCCACGGCGGCCGGCACGGTCGCAGCGGCCCGCGTCCCGGTGTTCGGCCACGCGCCGTTCTCCGGCACCTACCGGACCCGGCTCGAAGGCAACGGTCGCCTCGCCCTCCCCGCCGCCTTCAAGGGGGCGTTCGAGGACGCGGCCATCGTGCGAGCCCGGCGCACCGAGCACCTGATGCTGTGGACCCCGCTCGGCTTCGAGTCCGTCGTCGACGCCCTGCAGGCGAAGCAGGGGGAGGGGATGCTCGACCCCCAGACCCGGCTGCGCATCTTCAAGTCCGCCCCCCGGATCTCCGTCGACCGCCAGGCGCGCGTCGTGCTCCCCCCGGAGCTGCGCGACCAGGTCGGGCTCCCCGGCGACAGCGAGGTGGTCCTCGCCGGCGCGGTCGAGTGCATCGAGATCTGGCCGGCGGCCCGCTTCGACGAGGTCGAGGCGCAGAAGCTCGATGACGTCGACCTCCTGTTCGATACGCACAGCGGCCTCCCCACGGGACCGGCGTGAGGACCCCGTGGCCACCGTCATGACCGACCCCCGTCCGTTCGTCCACGATCCCGTGCTGGTGGACCTCGTGGTGGAGCTGTTCCGCCCCGTGCCCGCCGGGACGATCGTCGACGCCACCCTTGGCGGCGCCGGCCACGCGTCGGCCGTGCTCCAGTCGCGCCCGGACCTCCGGGTCCTGGGACTGGACCGCGACCGGAACGCTCTGGCCGCAGCGCTCGCCCGGCTCGCCACCTTCGGCGACCGGGCACAGGCACACCACGCCCGCTTCGACCAGCTGGCCACCGTGGTCGACGAAGCCGGCGCCGCCATCCAACCGATCGTCGGGGTGCTCTTCGACCTCGGCGTCAGCTCCCCCCAGTTCGACGAGGCCGACCGCGGCTTCTCGTACCGCCACGATGCCCCGCTCGACATGCGGATGGACCGCTCGTCGGGCCCCTCGGCTGCCGACGTGGTGAACGAGCTGGACGAGCACGACCTGGCAGCGATCCTGCGCCGCAACGCCGATGAGCGCTTCGCCGCCCGCATCGCCCACGCCATCGCCAAGGCCCGGCCGATCCGCACCACCGGCGAGCTGGCCACCGTCGTGGTCGAGGCCATCCCGGCGCCGGCCCGCCGTCGCGGTGGCCACCCGGCCAAGCGGACGTTCCAGGCCCTGCGGATCCACGTCAACCAGGAGCTCGAGGTCCTCCCCCCGGCCCTCGACGGCGCCATCGACGTGCTCGCCCCTGGCGGCCGGCTCCTGGTGATCAGCTACCACTCCGGCGAGGACCGCATCGTCAAGGAGCGGATGCGCCGGGCCGACGACGGCGGCTGCACCTGCCCGCCCGGCCTGCCGTGCGGCTGTGGCGCCCGCCCGGAGGCCCGCCTCCTCAAGCGCGGCGGTTGGGTCCCCGGCGCCGCCGAGCTGGCCGCCAACCCGCGCGCTGGCTCGGCCCGCCTGCGGGCCGTGGAGAAGCTCCCGATCGACACGACCGACACCGACCCGACCGACACGACCGACACGACCGACACCGACCCGAAGGACCTCCGATGACGAGCCCCGCGGCGCCCCTCGCCCCACCCGCGCCGAGAGCTGCGCGAGGAGGCCCACGATCGCCGGGCGCACCTGCGCGTCGTCCCGCCGACCCCTCGGGCGTCTCGCCAACGGACCCGACGACGTCGCACCGGTGCGGTGGTGGCCGGTGCCGTGGTGGTGATCTTCACCTGCCTCATGGCCTCGGCCATGTTCGACGGGCTGCTCGTGTCCGGCCAGTCCCACCTCGACCACGTCGACGCCCAGCTCGAGCAGGAGCGAGCGGCGCTGGCCCAGGACAAGCTCGAGCTGGCGGACCTGCAGTCGCCGGCCCGCATCGCCGCCGAGGCCGAGAAGCTCGGGATGGTGCCCGCGGGCGAGCAGCACTGGATGAGCCCGACCGGCGCCGACCCCGTCGTCACCGGCGGGACCTCGAGCGACCCGACCACCGACCCGGCCACCGACCCCAACGGCACCACCGACGGGACCGAGCTCGCCAACGGCGGCAGGGAGCGGGCACCCGGTGAGCCACGACGACGACTTCTTCGGCCGCCCCGCACCACGGCGACGCTGACCGAGCGCCGGCCCGCCCCCAGCCGGCCTCGGCAGCGCCGCGGTCCCGGAAGGCCTCCACCTCCACCCGCACCGCCCCAACCCGCACCACCCGAACGCCAGCCGCCCGTGGCCCTCGCCCGGCGGCTCCCGCTCGCCCGGCGCCGCGGTCCGCCACCCCCACCCCCGGCGGGCCGCGGCGCCGAGGCCCACCCCGAGGCCCGCGCCTCGGCTGGGCCCGGCGCCCCGATCCCTGAGCGGCGGCGAGCTGCGTCGCCGCACGGGCCGGCGCATGGTGGGCTTCGTGGTCGCGATGAGCCTCGTGGTGGTCCTGATCGCGGTGCAGCTGGTGCGGGTCCAGGTGGCCGACCGCGGCCCGGTCGTCGCCTACGGCGCGACCCAGCGCAAGGGCTTCCGCACCCTGCCGGCCAGCCGCGGCGCCATCTACGACCGCAACGGCCAGGCTCTCGCCATGACGGTGGCCCAGCCGATCGTCGTGGCCGACCCGGCGAACGTCCGCCACAAGATCACGACGGCACGGGCGATGGCCGAGGCGCTCGACCTCGACCCCGCCGAGGTCGAAGCCTCGCTGCGCACGAACAAGCGGTACGAGGTCATCTCCAAGGACGCCACCGCGGCCCAGGTGGCCAAGCTGCGCAAGCTGATCGCCAAGGGGACCGTCGAGGGCACCTCCATCGAGGACCAGTACGTCCGCAGCTACCCGAGCGACGACCTCGCCGAGGGCGTCGTCGGCCACGCCCTGGCCGAGGGGGAGAAGGACAAGGCGGGCCACACCGGCGGCATCGCCGGCATCGAACAGGCCTACGACAAGGTCCTGCGGGGCAAGCCCGGCAAGCTCTTCTACGAGCAAGACGTCTGGCGCACGCCCATCGCCGGCGGCACCAAGAAGGTCGAGCCGGCGCACCGGGGACCGACGTCTACCTCACCATCGACCAGGCCCTGCAGTACGAGGCCGAGCAGGCGCTGAGCTCCCAGGTGGTGGCCACCGGCGCCCACAGCGCCCAGGCGGTGATCATGCGGCCGAGCACCGGTGAGGTGCTCGCCATGGCCAACGTCCGCCGCCAGCCCGACGGCACCGTCGCCAACAGCGCGGACAACGCCGCGGTCACCGCCCTGTTCGAGCCCGGCTCGACCCAGAAGGTGTTCACGATCGCCGCGGCGATCGAGGAGGGCCAGGTCCGCCCGGACACGCAGATCGACGTGCCCTCGCAGCTCCAGCTGTACGACCGGACGTTCACCGACAGCCACCCGCACCCCGAGGCGATGTGGTCGGTGACCGACATCCTCGTGAACTCGTCCAACATCGGCACGATCGAGATCGCCCGGGACCTGGGGCGCACCAAGGTCGACCGCTACTTCCGCAAGTTCGGCTTCGGCACGACCACCGGCCTCGGCTTCCCCGCCGAGGAGAACGGCATCATGAAGCGCCCCGACCAGTGGTCC
Source organism: Acidimicrobiales bacterium (assembly GCA_046331115.1). Taxonomy (GTDB): domain Bacteria; phylum Actinomycetota; class Acidimicrobiia; order Acidimicrobiales; family Iamiaceae; genus Aquihabitans. Next base: position 143,274 of record JAXLRJ010000005.1, on the reverse strand, counting down.
GGCGTCGACATCGGCACCATGCCGATCGGCCAGGGCATCTCGGTCACCGCGCTGCAGCTGCTCGCCGGGTACAACGTGATCGCCAACGACGGCATGTACGTGGCGCCCAAGCTGGTGGCTGGCACCGACGGCGGGGCCGGCCAGGTGCCGAGCGAGCCCGCCCGCAGCCGGCGGGTGGTGTCGGCCCGGACGGCCGCCGCCATGCGGGCGATGATGGCCAAGGTCGTCACCGACGGCACCGGCAAGCTCGCGGCCGTCCCCGGGTACGTGGCCGCCGGCAAGACCGGCACCGCCCGGATCGCCCAGGGCAAGTCGTCCAAGGACGGCTACCTGGACGAGCAGGGGATCTACCACTACCGGTCGAGCTTCGTGGGCCTGATCGACGGCGCCGACCTGTCGCTCGTGGTCACCCTCGAGGACCCCAAGACGTCGATCTTCGGCGGCGACGTTGCCGCCCCGGTGTTCAGCCACCTGGCCGCCGCCGCCCTGCACCGCTACGAGATCCCGCCGCCCGCCCTGGTGGCGAGCAGCACCCACGCCGTGCCCGAGCTGTCGGCCTCGGCGAAGGAGGCGGCGCAGGAGGATGTCTCGTCGGGCACCGCTGCTGCGGCAGGCTGAACCGATGCTGCTGTCTGATGCGGTGGCGGCCGCGCTCGGCCGCGGGCTGGCTGACGCCATGGTGCTCGGTGCCGACCGAGGCGGCGCCCCCGCGCCTGCCACCGAGGTGCGCCGGGCCTGCCACGACTCCCGTGCGGTGGCCACCGGTGACCTGTTCTGCTGCGTCCGCGGCGCCCAGCACGACGGCCACGACCATGCGGCCGCGGCGGTGGCGGCCGGCGCGGCGGCCCTGCTGTGCGAGCGGCCCCTCGGCCTTGGCGTGCCCGAGCTGCTCGTGCCCGACGTGCGCGCGGCCATGGGGCCGGTGGCGGCCGCGCTCGCCGGCTTCCCGTCCGAGCGGCTGCAGGTCGTCGGCACCACCGGCACCAACGGCAAGACCACCATCACCCGCCTGTTGGCATCGATCTTCGAGGCCGCCGGGCGCTCGTGCGGCCAGATCGGCACCTTGACGGGCGCCCGCACCACCCCCGAGGCGCCCGAGCTCCAGGAGCAGCTGGCGGCGATGCTGGCCGAGGGCCGCGACGCCGTGGCCATGGAGGTGTCCTCGCACGCGCTGGACCTCCACCGGGTGGACGGCACCCGCTTCCAGGTGGGGATCTTCACCAACCTGAGCCAGGACCACCTCGACCACCACCGGACCATGGAGGCCTACTTCGCCGCCAAGGCCCGGCTGTTCACCCCGCAGCTCACCGCGCTCGGGGTCGTGAACGTCGACGACCTGCGGGGCCGGCTCCTGCTCGACGCCTCGCCCATCCCGATGGTCCCGTACGGCCTCGACGACGTGGAGGACCTGGTGCTCGCGGGCGACGGCTCGCGGTTCCGCTGGCGGGGCACCGAGGTCCACGTGCCCCTCCCCGGCCGGTTCAACGCCTCCAACGCCCTCGGGGCGGCCACCGCAGCCGCCGAGCTGGGGATCGACCTGGCGGCGGTGGCCGCTGGGATCGCCGGCGTCGGCGTGGTGGACGGCCGGTTCGAGCTGGTCGACGCCGGCCAGCCGTACCTGGCGGCGGTCGACTACGCCCACACCCCCGACGGCCTCCGCGAGCTGCTCCTGGCCGCCCGCGAGCTCACCGGGAAGCGGGTGATCGTGGTGTTCGGCGCCGGTGGCGACCGGGATCCGGGCAAGCGCCCGCTCATGGGCGCGGCGGCTGCCGAGCTGGCCGATCTGGTGGTGCTGACCACCGATAACCCCAGGAGCGAGGATCCGGCTGCGATCATCGAGGCTGTGCGCAACGGGATGGACCAACCAGCAGACCTCCGGATCGAGCCAGATCGGGCCGCCGCGATCGCCCTCGCGGTGGGCGAGGCGGCGCCAGGCGATGTCCTCCTCGTCGCCGGCAAGGGCCACGAGACCGGCCAGATCGTCGGCGACGTGACGACCCCGTTCGACGACCGTGAGGTGCTCCGAGGCGCCCTGGCCGAGGCGGGGTGGCGCCGGTGATCGCGCTGCTCATGGCCGGCGGCCTCAGCCTGGCCATCTCCCTCGTCGGCACCCGGTTCCTGATCCAGTGGCTGGTGCACCACCACATCGGCCAGCCCATCCGGGAGGAGGGCCCCCAGAAGCACCAGGTGAAGGCCGGGACCCCCACCATGGGCGGCATCGCCATCGTGGCCGGGGCCGTCGTCGGCTACTCGCTGGCGCACCTGCGCAGCCGTGTGGTCTACACCCGCTCGGGGATGTTCGTGATGGCCCTCGTCGTCGGGGCTGGCCTCGTCGGGTTCCTCGACGACTGGATCAAGATCACGCGGGAGCGCAACCTCGGGCTGACCAAGCGCACCAAGGTGCTCGGCCTGTTGGTGGTGGCCGTCGCCTTCGCCGTCGCCACCGTGCAGCTGACCGGCCAGCACACCCTGCTGTCGTTCACCCGATGGACGTCGTTCGACGCGTCATCGGTCCTGCACCTGCAGCTCGGCAAGGTCGGCTGGGTGGTCCTGTCGGTGCTGCTGATCATGGCGTCGACCAACGCCGTCAACCTGACCGACGGCCTGGACGGGCTCGCCGCCGGCTCCTCGATCTTCGCGTTCTCGTGCTTCACGATCATCGGCTTCTGGGCGTTCCGCAACCCGGCGATCTACGGGGTCGAGCACGCCCTCGACCTCGCCGTCGTGGCCGCCGCCATGCTCGGCGGCTGCGCCGGCTTCCTCTGGTGGAACGCGCACCCCGCCAAGATCTTCATGGGCGACACCGGATCGCTGGCCATCGGCGCCGCGCTCGCCGGCCTGGCGCTCACCCTCAACACGGTGCTGCTGCTCCGATCATCGGGGCCCTCTTCGTGGTCGAGACGCTCTCGGTGATCATCCAGGTGTTCACCTTCCGCATGTTCAACGGCCGCCGCGTGTTCCGCATGGCGCCGATCCACCACCACTACGAGCTGCGCGGCTGGCCCGAGACCACCGTGATCGTCCGGTTCTGGATGATCGCCGGCCTGGCCACCGCGCTGGCCCTCGGCATCTACTACGCCGACTTCACCACCATCGTCCCGTGACCGCCGCCGACCTCGTCCCCTCGCGAGCCCTCGTGCTCGGCTTCGGCATCACCGGCCGGGCCGTGGCGCGTGCCCTGGTGGCGCGGGGGAGCGCGGTCGACATCACCGACGACTCGGCCGGCGAGCGCGGCCCCGCCCTGGCGGCCGACCTCGGCGCCGCCTGGGTCGAGCCGCCCGCGGACGCTGCCGGGTGGGAGGCGCTGGTGGCCGCCCACGACGGCGTCCTGCCCAGCCCGGGCGTGCCGGAGCGCCACCCGATCTTCGCCGCCGCGGCCGCCACCGGCGTCCCGGTGCGCAGCGAGTTCGACCTGGCCGCAGCCTGGGACGACCGGCCGGTGGCGATGATCACCGGCACCGACGGCAAGACCACCGTCACCATGCTCGTCACCGAGATGCTGGTGGCGTCGGGCCTGCGGGCCGTGCCCGCGGGCAACGTCGAGGTGCCCCTGGTCGAGGCGATCGACGATCGGTCGATCGACGTGTTCGTGGTGGAGGCCTCGTCGTTCCGGCTCACGTTCGCCTCCGGTCACGTGCCCGCCGTCGCCACCTGGCTGAACTTCGCGCCGGACCACCAGGACGTCCACCTGGACCTTGCCGGCTACGAGGCGGCCAAGGCCCGGATCTGGGCCAACCACGAGGTGGGCGGCCTCGCCATCGCCAACGCCGAGGACGCCGTCGTCCGGCGCTGGGCGCCGCCCGGCGACCGCACGCAGACCTTCGCCGTCGAGGCCGACGCCGACTGGCACGTCGCCGACGGGCGCCTCGTCGGGCCCGAGGGCCTGGAGCTCGTCGCGGTCGACGAGCTCACCCGGAGCCTCCCGCACGACCAGGCCAACGCGCTGGCTGCGGCGGCCACCGCCCTCGCGGTCGGTGCCACCGTCGACGGCGTCCGGGCCGCGCTGCGGTCCTTCCGGAGCCTCCCCCATCGCGTCGAGCTGGTCGGTCAGTCTGGTGGGGTGAGCTGGTACGACGACTCGAAGGCCACCGCGCCGCACGCCACCGTGGCCGCGCTGCGCGGCGTCGACGCCGCCGTGCTCATCGCCGGCGGGCGCTCCCAACAAGGCCTCGACCTCGGCGAGCTGGCACCCATCGCCCCGCACCTGCGCGCCGTCGTGGCCATCGGCGACGCCGCGGAGGAGGTGCGGGCGGTGTTCGCCGGCCAGGTCCCCACCACCACCGCCACCTCCATGGACGAGGCCGTCGCCCAGGCGGCCGCCGCCGCCCAGCCGGGCGATGCCGTCGTGCTCTCGCCGGCGTGCGCTTCCTTCGACTGGTACCGCTCCTACGGCGAGCGCGGCGACGACTTCCAGCGCGCCGTGCGCGCCCACCTGGCGCTGGCGGGGGAGCGGTCGTGACCGCCATCGGCCACCCGGCGCTGCGCGGCCGGTCGGACCACCGCGTCGCCTCCCGCCGCGGGCGGCGGCTGATCGTCCCGGGCGTCGCCACCAGCTCCTTCTGGCTGATGGCGGCCATCGTCGCCGTGCTGAACCTGTTCGGCCTGGTGATGGTGATGTCCGCCTCCTCGGTGCCGTCGGTGCGCGCCGGTGGCGTCCCGTGGTCGCTCTTCCAGAAGCAGCTGGCGTTCACCGTGGTCGGCGTCGTGGCCATGGGCGTCATGCTCACGGTGTCGATCGACGTGTGGCGCCGGCTCGCCAAGCCAGCCCTGTTCGCGTCGATCGCCGGCCTGGTGCTGGTGCTGCTCCCCGGCGTGGGCGCGCAGGCGAACGGCGCCACGCGCTGGATCTCGATCGGGCCCCTCCAGCTCCAGCCATCGGAGTTCGCCAAGTTCGGCCTGCTCCTGTTCGTGGCCGACCTGCTGGACCGCCGCTCGGACCACATCCGGGACTGGCGTTGGACCCTGGTGCCGGTCATCAGCTACCTGGCGCTGGTGTCGGCGCTGATCATGAAGCAGCCCAACCTGGGCACCACCATCATCGTGGCGTTCATGATCCTGGTGGTCCTGTTCGTGGCCGGCGTGCCCGGCGGCCCGCTCGCCCTGGTGACGGCGGTCGGTGCCTCGGTGGCCACCGCCTTCGTGGCGTTCACCCCGTTCCGCCGCCAGCGGTTCCTCACCTTCCTCGACCCGTGGGCGGACCCGCACAACCGGGGCCTCCAGAACGTGCAGTCCCTCGTGGGGCTGGCCAACGGCGGCCTGCTCGGGCGAGGGCCGGGCCGCTCCACCGCCAAGTGGGGCTTCCTGCCCTTCGCCCACACCGACTTCATCTTCGCCGTGATCGGCGAGGAGTACGGCCTCGTCGGCTCCCTCGTGGTCGTGGGCCTGTTCTTCGGGTTCGTCTGCACCGGGGCGTGGATCGCCGTGCGGGCCCGGGACCGGTTCTCGATGCTCGTCGCCACCGGCATCACCGCCTGGCTCGGCATCCAGGCCTTCATGAACATCGGGGCCGTCATCGGGATCATGCCCATCACCGGCGTGCCGCTGCCGTTCATCTCCTACGGCGGCTCGGCGCTCATCGTGAACCTGGCCGCCGCCGGCCTGCTGCTCAACATCGCCCGGCACCCCGCGGACCCCGCCCCGGCCCGCAGCCGGCGCCGTCGCGGCTGATGGCCGAGCGCACCTGGGCCCTCGTCGCGGGCGGCGGGACCGCCGGCCACCTCCTGCCCGGCATCGCCGTGGCGCGCGCCCTGGTGACCGCCGGGCACCCCGCGTCGGACCTCCACTTCGTCGGCGCAGAGCGAGGCCCGGAGGCCAAGCTCGTGCCGGAGGCCGGCTTCACCGTGGACGTGCTGCCCGGACGCGGCATCCAGCGCCGCCTCACCCTCGCCAACGTGGCCGCCCTGCTCGACCTGGTGAAGGCGCTCGTCCGCGGGATCGGCATCGTCCGCCGCCGCCGGCCGGCCGTGGTCATCGTGCTCGGCGGCTACGCCAGCTTCGCCTGCGGGGTCGGCGCCGTGCTGTGCCGCGTCCCGCTCGTCCTGTTGGAGCAGAACAAGAAGGCCGGAGCCGTGAACCGGGCGCTGCGCCGGTTCGCCGCCGCCTCTGCGGTGTCCTTCGATGGCACCGACCTGCCCCGCGCCACCGTCACCGACAACCCGCTGCGGCCCGAGATCCGGGCGGTCGCCGATCACCCGGACCCGACCGCCGCCCGCCGGGCCCTCGAGCTCCCCGAGGACCGCACCGTGATCGGGGTGTTCTCCGGATCGCTCGGGTCCCGGCGCATCAACGACGCGGTGCGGGGCCTGGTGGCGCGCTGGGCGGACCGATCGGACCTGGCCGTGCGCCACGTCGTCGGCAAGAACGGCTTCTCGGCCGGCTTGGAAGAGCCACCGGCCATCCCTGAAGGCGGCATCGTCTACCAGGTCGTGCCGTACGAGGACCGGATGCACCTGCTGCTCGACGCCAGCGACGTCGGCGTTACCCGCGCCGGGGGGTCTGTGTTCGAGCTCATGGCCACCGGACTGCCGGCGATCCTGGTGCCGCTGCCCATCGCCACCCGGGACCACCAGATGGCCAACGCCCGCGCCGTCGAGGCGTTGGGTGGTGCCGTGGTCGTGCCCGACGCAGAGCTGGACGCGGACCGGCTCGAGGCCGAGCTCGGCGCCCTGCTGGAGGACCGGGATCGCCTGGCGGCGATGGCCCGCGCCATGCGCAGCGGCGCCACGGTGGACGCCGCCGAGCAGGCGGCCGCGGTCGTGGAGCGGGTGGCCCGTGCCTGACGCTGCTGCGGTGGACCTCGGGGCGCCGCGCGCCGTCCACCTGGTCGGCGTCGGAGGCGCCGGCATCAGTGCCATCGGCATCATCCTTGCGGCCATGGGCCACCGGGTCACCGGTGCCGACGTCACCGAGACGGGCGCATGGCCGTCGCTGCTCGCGGCCGGCGTCGTCCCGGAGGTGGTCGCCGCCGACGAGCTGTTCGCCACTGCGGGCCCCTACGGCGCCGACCTGGTCGCCCACTCGACCGCCTTCCCGCCGACCGAGGCGGACCGCGCCGAGGCGGCCGCCGCCGGGCGCACCATCGTGGACCGGGCGGGGATCCTGGCGGCCATCTGCGCGGCGCGACCGACCGTGGCCGTGTCCGGCACGCACGGCAAGACCAGCACGACCGCGATGCTCGCCACGCTGCTCGACGCCGCCGGCCAGGACCCGTCGTACCTGGTCGGTGCGGTGCCGGGCGCCCTGGGCCGCGCCGCCCACTGGTCCGCCGGCGGCGCCTTCGTGGTCGAGGCCGACGAGAGCGACGGCACCTTCCTGCAGCTCGGGGCCGACATCGCCGTGGTCACCAACGTCGACGAGGACCACCTGGACTACTGGGGCGACATCGCGGCCATCGAAGCTGCCTTCGAGCGCTTCCTGGGCGCGGCGCGCGTCGGCATCGTCTGCCTGGACGACCCCCGGGGCACGGACGCGGCGGACCCGCGGGCCCTGCGGGTCGCCGCCGCCTCCGGCGCGATCACGGTGGGCGAGGTGCCCGAGGCCCGGTACCGCATCCACGACGTGCGCGTCGAGCACCTGACCACGGCCTTCGGCCTCACCGTCGACGGGCAGGAGGTCGGTCCGGTGCGCATCGGCACCCCGGGCCGCCACCACGCCCGCAACGCCGCGGTCGCCATCGCCGCCGCGGTGGAGCTGGGCGTGGCGCTCGACGCGGCGGTCGCGGCCATTGGCCGCTACGACGGCGTCGCCCGCCGGTTCGAGGTGGTCGGCGAGGCGTGGGGGGCCACGATCGTCGACGACTACGCCCACAACCCCGGCAAGGTCCGTGCCCTGCTCGCCTCGGCCAAGGAGGCCGGATGGGACCGGGTGGTCGCCGTGTTCCAACCGCACCGCTACACGCGGACCCGCGACCTGCTGGCGGACTTCGGCACGGCGCTGGCCGTGGCCGACGTCGTGGCCATCTGCGAGGTCTACGGCGCCGGCGAGCCCCCGATCCCCGGCATCACCGGACGGCTCCTCGTCGGCGAGGTCCTCGACGTGCGCCCCTGGGCCGAGGTCGCGTGGGTGCCCACGCTGGCCGATGCGGCCGCGTGGGCCCGTGGCGCCCTGCGCCCCGGCGACCTGTGCCTCACCGTCGGCGCCGGCGACGTCTCCCGCCTGGGCCGCGACCTGGTCGCAGCCGCCGGTGGCGCCCGATGAGCGAGCCGGTCGCCGCGCTCGGCGCCGAGCTCGCCGGCGTCGACGGGCTCGTGCTGCGCGAGGGCGCGCCGCTCGGCCCGCTCACCACCTACGGCGTTGGCGGGGTGGCGGCCCTGCTCGTCGAGGTGGCCGATGCCGAGGCGCTGGCTGGCCTGGCCGCTGCCACCGCGGCCCACCCCGACGTGGCGGTGCTGGTGGTGGGCCTGGGCTCCAACCTGCTGGTCGCCGACGAGGGCTTCGATGGCCTGGCCGTCGTCCTGGGCGCCGGGTTCACCGAGATCGACATCGACGGCACCCTGGTGCGGGCCGGGGCCCGGGCCAAGCTGCCGGTGGTGGCCCGCCAGACCGCCGGCGCCGGCCTCACCGGGTTCGAGTGGGCCGCGGGCGTGCCGGGGAGCATCGGCGGGGCCGTGCGCATGAACGCCGGCGTGCCCGATGCCGACATGGCCGACGCCCTCGAGAGGGTCCGCGTCGTGGACCTGGCCTCGGGGAAGGATGGGGTCGTGCCCGCAGCGGACCTCGCCCTCGGCTACCGGACGTCGTCGATCCGGCCCACCCAGGTGGTCGCGTGGGCCGAGCTGCGGCTGGTGCCGGGGCCCGCGGAGGCGGCCAGGGCGGCCATCAAGGAGAAGACCCAGTGGCGCCGGGACCACCAGCCGGGGGGCCGCAACGCCGGGTCGGTGTTCACCAACCCGCCGGGCGACTCCGCGGGGCGGCTGATCGACGCCTCGGGGTGCAAGGGCCTGCGCATCGGCACGGCCGAGGTCTCGCCCAAGCACGCCAACTTCATCCAGGCCGACGAGGGCGGCACCGCAGCCGACGTGTGGGCGCTGATGGCCGAGGTGCGCCGCCGGGTGCACGAGCACAGCGGCGTGGCCCTCCACCCCGAGACCGTGGTCGTCGGCCTGACCCCGCTGCCCGCCCTGCCCGGCGAGGGCCCGGTTCCCGAGGGGACGGCGTGACCACCACCACGACCCGCCGCCGGTCCGCGTCGCCGGCCATCGAGCCGAAGCTCCAGGCCCGGCGCATCGAGGTCGCGCGGGACCAGGGCCGTCGTCGCCTGCGCCGCCTCGGCGTGCTGGTCCTGGTCCTGCTGCTCGTCGTGGGGGCGGTGGCGCTGACCCAGTCCCCGGCGCTCGACGTCGACCAGGTCCAGGTCCGCGGCGCTCGGCGCACCGACGTCGCCGCCATCCGCACCGCGTCCGGCGTGCGCGCCGGGCAGTCCATGGTCGGCGTCGACCCCAGCGCCGCAGCCGCCCAGGTCGAGGCGCTGCCTTCGGTGGCCGATGCCCAGGTGGTCCGGCACTGGCCCGGCACCGTGCAGATCGTGGTGGTCGAGCGGGTGCCCGTCGCCCAGGTGGGCGAGGGGAGCGGCGCCGTCCTGGTCGACCGCAGTGGGCGGGCCCTCGCCGCAGCGCCCTCGTCGTCGTCGCTGCCGGTGCTGTCTGGACGGCCCGCGGCCGTGGGCCAGCAGGTGTCGTCAGCCCGCCAGGCTGCCTTGGCCGTGGTGGCCGACCTGCCCCGCGACCTGCGGCGCCAGGTGGCCTCCGCACGGGTCACGCCCACCGGCGTGGCCCTCGAGCTCGACGATGGCATCGAGGTCCGCTGGGGCGACACCAGCCAGGCCACGGCCAAGGCCGAGGCCCTCCGGGTGCTGCTCGAGCAGGCCGATCGACCCACCATCGCGTCCGTCGACGTGAGCGTCCCCCGTGCGAGCACGCTCAAGCGACAGAATGGGGGCGAGTAGTGTCAACCGTTCCCAAAGGTTCACCCCACCCTCGACCTCCGGTGGAGGGTCCACCTTCTTCTGACCATCCCTCGTGGAGGTAGTGATCATGGCAGGCAACCCGCAGAACTACCTCGCGGTGATCAAGGTCGTGGGCGTGGGCGGTGGTGGCGTGAACGCCGTCAACCGCATGATCGACGCCGGGCTGAAGGGCGTCGAGTTCATCGCCGTCAACACCGATGCCCAGGCGCTGCTGATGTCCGACGCGGACATCAAGCTCGACATCGGCCGTGAGCTCACCCGTGGCCTCGGTGCCGGCTCGGACCCCGAGGTCGGCCGGATGGCCGCGGAGGAGCACCGCCAGGAGATCGAGGAGGTGCTGCAGGGCGCGGACATGGTCTTCATCACCGCCGGCAAGGGCGGCGGCACCGGCACCGGCGCCGCCCCGGTGATCGCAGAGATCGCCAAGGGCCTCGGCGCCCTCACCATCGGCGTGGTCACCCGGCCCTTCGCCTTCGAGGGCCGCCGCCGCTCGGTCCAGGCCGAGGCCGGCATCCAGCGCCTGAAGGAGAAGGTGGACACCCAGATCGTGATCCCGAACGATCGGCTGCTCACGGTCTCGAACGAGAAGACCTCGATGATCAACGCCTTCAAGATGGCCGACGAGGTCCTCCTCCAGGGCGTGCAGGGCATCACCGACCTGATCACCACGCCGGGCGTGATCAACACCGACTTCGCCGACGTGAAGATGATCATGAGCAACGCCGGCTCGGCTCTCATGGGCATCGGCAACGCCACCGGCGAGGGCCGGGCCCTCAACGCCGCCCGCGGCGCCATCTCCAGCCCGCTGCTCGAAGCGTCGATCGAGGGCGCCCGCGGCATCCTGCTGTCGATCGCCGGCGGGTCGGACCTCGGCCTGTTCGAGGTCAACGAGGCCGCCGAGGTCATCCACGGCGTCGCCCACCCGGACGCCAACATCATCTTCGGCACCGTGATCGACGACGAGATGGGCGACGAGGTCCGCGTCACCGTGATCGCGGCCGGCTTCGACCGGTGGGAGGAGAAGTCGGGGCGGTCCGGCTCCGGCTCGGGCCGTCAGGCCCCCGCCAGCGGCGAGGCCCCCCGCCCGCCCCGTCCGGAGCGCCTGCCGAACGACCTGTTCGCCGAGGACGAGGAGCCCGGCGACGGCGACGACGGTGGCGACGACGAGTTCGACGTCCCCTCGTTCCTGAAGTAGCCGGCCCCGGCCGTGGCCGTCTCGGTCCGCTGGACCACCAAGGCGGACGGCGACCTGGCCGTCGGTGGTGACCCGGCCGTCCTGGCCCGCCGCCGCGCCGCCGTGGCCCCTGGTCCGTGGACCTGGCTCCGCCAGGTGCACGGCGCCGGCGTCGTGCGCGTCGCCGCGCCCGGCGAGCACGCTGGTGCGGAGGCCGATGCCGCGGTGACCGCCACGCCTGGGGCCCCGATCGCCGTGCACACCGCGGACTGCGTGCCCGTGCTGCTGCTCGGCGACGGTGCCGTCGGGGTCGTCCACGCCGGCTGGCGGGGCCTCGCCGCGGGGGTGATCGAGGCGGCGTGCGCGGCCATGGCCGCGCTGGGCGCGCCCGCCACCTCCGTCACGTGCGGGCCCCACATCCGGGCTCGCTGCTACGAGTTCGGCGCGGCCGACCTCGACGCGGTCGCGGCCGCGTGCGGCGACGTCGTGCGATCCACCACCGCGTGGGGCACCCCGGCGCTCGACCTGACCGCGGGCGTCCAGGCCACCTGCGACCGCCTCGAGCTCCCGCTCCACGACACCGGCCACTGCACCGCGTGCAGCCCCGTCCACCACTCCCACCGGGCCCGCGGCGAGGCCGGCCGCCAGGCGCTCGTGGCCTGGATCGAGCCGTGAGCGCGCCCGTCGCCCCAGATCCGGCCGAGGTGGCTGCCCGGGCCGAGCGGGTGCGCCAGCGGATCGCCGACGCCGGGGGAGACCCGTCGGTCGTCGTGCTCCTCGCCGTCACCAAGGGCTTCGGCCCCGAGGTCGCCGAGGCGGCGGCTGCGGCCGGGTTGGTCGACCTCGGCGAGAACTACGCCCAGGAGCTGGTGGCCAAGGCGCCGGTGCTCGCCGAGCACCACCTGGAGGTGCGCTGGCACGTCATCGGCCGCCTCCAGCGCAACAAGGTGCGCCAGCTCGCGCCCCACGTGCACCTGTGGCAGTCCGTGGACCGCGTCGAGCTGGGGGCCGAGATCGCCCGCCGGGCACCGGGCGCCCGCGTGCTGGTGCAGGTGAACGTGTCCGACGAGCCCCAGAAGGGCGGCTGCGCCCCCGGCGAGGTCGACCGGACGGTGGCCGAGCTCGCAGACCTGGGCCTCGACGTGCAGGGGCTGATGACCGTCGGCCGCACCGGCGACCCCGCCGATGCGCGCGCCGGTTTCGAGCAGCTGGTGGCGCTGGCCGACCGCCTGGCGCTGCCGATCCGGTCCATGGGGATGTCCGGCGACCTCGAGCAGGCGGTGGCCGCCGGGTCCACGATGGTGCGGGTGGGCGCTGCGCTGTTCGGTCCCCGCCCCGTCCGTCCCTAGGCATGGCATCGCTGGCAGCTAACCTGCGGGCCATGTGGCGCAAGGCAATGGTGTACCTCGGGCTCGGTGACGACGCCGAGTACGACGACTACGGGCGCGATGGCTACGACGAGCCCGAGCGCGCGCCGCGCCCGGAGCGCCAGCCGGCTCGACCCGCCCCCGCCTCGCCGGTGTCGTCCTACCCAGACGAGCCCTCGGGCATCGGCGCCGTCCGCCCCATCTCCTCGCGTGGCACCGACCCCCGCGATGCATCGGACCTCGGCCAGACCGTGGCCCCCACCGGCGCGGTGCCTCGGCCTCGCCCCCAGGTCGTGCGGCCGATGCCCGTGCCCGCCAACGCCAAGCCCTTCGTGGTGATGCCCACCTCGTTCAACCAGGCCCAGGACGTGGCGGACAAGTACAAGGGCAACCAGCCGGTGATCATGAACCTGCAGGGCGTCGACCGGGACCTGTCTCGCCGGCTGATCGACTTCGCCAGCGGCCTCTGCTACGGCCTCGGCGGGCAGATGGAGCGGGTCGCCAACCAGGTGTACCTGCTCACGCCCACCAACGTGGAGGTGTCGGCCGAGGAGCGCCGCCGCCTGCACGAGCGCGGCTACGACACCTGATCCGGCCCGGGGCCGACCGCCGATGGCGGGGCTCCGTCGCAGGTCAGCGGGCCTGGCGTGTCCCCTCCGGGCGCAGGGGTAGGGTTGGCCCATGGAGTTGACCCTGAAGCGCCTGCTCGAGCACGCGGAGTTCAAGAAGTACCGGGGGAAGGGCTACGACCCGACCGAGGTGGATGACTTCCTGGACCGGGCCGCGGCCATGGCCGGCAAGGTCGAGGTGCAGCTCACCCAGGCGATGGAGGCGGCGAAGGCTGCCGGCAACGGTGGCCCGAGCCCCGAGCAGATCGAGGCCGAGGTCGAGCGCCGGGTGGCCGAGCGCCTCGCTGCGGCGCCCGCACCCGCCGCGGGCCCCTCGGAGGACGAGATCGCCGAGGAGGCGCGCCGCACCCTGGCCCTGGCCCAGCGCACCGCAGATGCCGCGGTCCGTGAGGCGCGCGAGGAGGCTGACCAGATCCTGGAGGCGGCCAAGGCGCAAGCCGAGACGCTGGTGGGCGACGCCCAGCAGCGAGCCGATCAGCTCAACGACGAGACCGACGCGCTGGTCAACCGCACACGCGAGGACCTCGCGGCCGAGGCGGACCGGGAGCGGCGCGAGGCCCGCACCCGCCTGGCGGCCGAGATCGGCGAGCTCGAGGGCGTCCGGGAGGCGCTGCGCACGGACGTCAACGTGCTCGAGCGCCACGTCGAGGAGCAGCGGTCCCAGCTGGGCTCGACGCTCGCCGAGCTGCAGCAGATCCTCGACGACCCGTCCGGCTTCCGGATGGCACCGCCGCCGGCGCTGATCGATCCCGAGCTGCCGGACTTCTCGGACCTGGCCGAGCCGGCCGTCCCGGAGGCACCGGTCGAGCCGGTGGCCGAGCCCGAGCCCGAGGTGATCGACCTGGACGCCGAGGCCGATGCCGTGGTCGACGCCGAGGCCGATGGCGCCGAGCCGGTGGTCGAGCTCGGCGACGCCGATGCGGGTGGCGATGCGCCGCCGTCGGCACCGACGTTGGCGTTCGACGAGGTGGACCACGAGGCGCCCGGGCTGAGCGAGCCGCCCGATGCCGGTCCGCCCACCGCGCCGGTGAGCGCCGTGGACCTCGGCCTGGCCGAGGCGGAGGAGCCGGGTGCGCCGGACGACGATCCGTTCCTGGCCGAGCTCCGCAAGGCGATGGCCGACGACGAGCCGCTCGGTCCACGGGACCACGACGACATCCCCGGCCCCGACCCCCTGTTCGACGATGATGATCGGCGCGGGTGGCGCTTCGGTCGTCGTCGCTGACCGCCGGCCCTGACCGACCACCACCGAGGGGGGACCCCAATGGCGAAGGCCGCACCAGCCAAGAAGACGGCGCCCGCGAAGAAGGCGGCACCGGCGAAGAAGACGGCGCCCGCGAAGAAGGCTGCGCCTGCGAAGAAGGCCGCTCCTGCGAAGAAGGCTGCGCCTGCGAAGAAGGCGGCGCCTGCGAAGAAGGCTGCGCCTGCGAAGAAGGCTGCGCCTGCGAAGAAGGCCGCCAAGAAGTCGCCGTTCACCGAGGCGTGGTTGCGCAAGCAGGAGGAGGCCCTCCAGGTCGAGCGGGCCACGTACCTGCGCCAGGCCGAGAGCCTGCAGGCAGAGGCCGAGATGCTGGTGGCGGACTTCGAGTCCGGCGACGTGCAGTTCGACGAGGAGTCCGGTGAGGGCGACACGTTGAGCATGGAGCGGGAGCGGGACCTGACCCTGTCGGCCCAGGCCCGGGCCGCGGTCGAGGAGATCGACCACGCCCTGGCCAAGTTCGCGCTCGGCACCTACGGGATCTGCGAAGCCTCGGGCGAGCCGATCCCCAAGGAGCGGCTCGAGGCGATCCCGTGGGCGCGCGAGCGGGTCGAGTACAAGGTCGGCGGCTTCGGCCGCCGATAGGGCGCCGTGGCCGATCCCGCAACCGATCCTGCAGCCGACGAGCTGAGCACCGAAGGGACCACCGAGCCGGAGGCTCCGGCGGTCGAGCCGCCGCGCCGGCTCGGCATCGTGGCCGTGGTGGCGCTGGCGGTGATCGCGCTGGACCAGCTGACGAAGCGTTGGGCGGTGTCGTCCTTGTCCGACGGCCACTCGATCCACGTGGTCGGTTCGCTGCACCTCGACCTGTACTTCAACACGGGCGTGGCGTTCAGCATGGGCAGCGGCAACCGGCTCGGCCCGCTGATCACGTTGCTGGCCATCGGCGTGGTGATCGGGGTCGCCTTCGGGTCGACGAGCCGCTACCCGTTGGGCGCGGTGGCGGCCGGGCTCATCGCCGGCGGCGCCCTCGGGAACCTGATCGACCGGGCGTTCCGGGGTGATGAGGGCTTCCTGCACGGTGCGGTGGTGGACTTCATCGACCCGCGCTTCTGGCCGGTGTTCAACGTGGCTGACGCCTGCGGGGTGGTGGGGGCGTTCCTGCTGGTGATCGCCAGCCTCCGCCGGCCGGCCGCATGACCGATCGCGTCGTCGCCGTCGAGGTGCCCGATGCGCTCGATGGCGAGCGCATCGACCGCGTCGTGTCCATGCTCACCGAGGTGAGCCGGACCGAGGCCACCCGTCTGGTGGCAGCCGGGTCGGTGACCGTCGATGGTGCCGTGGCCACGCGGGGCGCCGATCGGCTCGAGGCCGGATCCCGCATCGAGATCGCCCTCCCCGAGGCGCAGGGCGATGCGCTCCCGCAGGCGGACCCGTCGGTTGCGGTGCCGGTCGTGCACGAGGACGCGGACGTCGTGGTCGTGGACAAGCCGGCCGACCTGGTGGTGCACCCGGGCGCTGGGCACCTGGACGGCACCCTGGTGAACGGCCTGCTGGCCCGCTACCCGGAGATCGCCGAGGTGGGCGAGCCGGATCGGCCGGGGATCGTGCACCGGTTGGATCGTGGGACCTCGGGCCTGCTGGTGGTGGCTCGCACCGAACGGGCCTACGAGTCGCTGGTGGAGCAGTTGGCGGCCCGGACCGTGGCCCGCCAGTACCGGACGCTGGTGTGGGGGCACCTCGAGTCGCCCCGTGGGGTGGTGGATGCGCCGATCGGACGGTCGCCGAAGCATCCGACGAAGATGGCGGTGACGGAGCGGGGCAAGCCGGCCCGGACCCGCTACGAGGTGGTCCGATCGTTCGATGACCCGGTGGTGGTGTCCGAGCTGGAGTGCCGGTTGGAGACGGGGCGCACGCACCAGATCCGCGTGCACCTGTCGGCGATCGGCCATCCGGTGGTGGGTGACGAGCGGTACCGGGGCGTGCGCCAGTCGTTGGCGTGCCCGCGCCCGTTCCTGCACGCCGAGCTGCTCGGCTTCGAGCATCCGGCCACGGGCGAGCACCTGGAGCTCACCTCGCCGCTGCCCGCGGACCTGCGCGAGGTCCTCGACCGCCTGCGCTGATCTGCGCTGACCCGCGTTGGGGTGGGGTCAGTCGAGGAGGGTGCCGTCGGGACGGTGGATGTGGAGGTGGCCGTTGGGGTCGCGTTGGACGGTGTAGCCGTGGTTGCGCCATCGGTTGTGCTTGGCGCAGGCGGGTGCGGCGTTGGGTGGTGGTGGTGCCGCCGGCGTCCCAGGGGAGGAGGTGGTCGGTCTGGCAGTTGGTGGTGGGGATGTGGCAGCCGGGCCAGTAGCAGTGGGTGTGGGTGAGCTGGGCGGCGAGGCGTCGGGGGCCGGTGAAGAGGCGTTGGCGGCGGCCCATGTCGATGACGACGCCGTCTGCGCCGAGCACGATGCGTCGGATGTGGCCGGTGAGCACGGCGGCGAGGGCTTCGGCGGGGGCGATGGGGTGGCCGTCGAGGGTGGCCGATCGGTGTCCGAGGCCGGTCTCGCCGAGCTCGTCTTGGTTGGGGTGGAGGCCGGGGTCGGTGAGGCGGGCGAGGTCTTCCCAGTAGGTGGTGAGGCGGGGGTCGGTGCCGGGGTCATCGCCGGTGGCGTGGCGGAGGTGGCGTTCGAGGGTCTGTTGGTCGATGACGATGTTGGTGGTGATGTGGTGGCCGGTGCTGGTGGCGGTGGTGGTGGCGGCGTCGTTGGCCATGCGCTCGAGGGCGTCCATGCGGCGTTGGGGCTCGGTGCGCGCGAGGTCGTCCACCGTCGCGGCGTCGCCGAGGCGGGCGCGGGCGTCGTCCCAGTCGGCGAGGCGCTCCGCGGTGAGGTAGTGGTCGAACACGGCGGCGAGCGCGGCGCCTTGGAGCGATCCGCAGCGGCCGCGCAGGTCCCACGACCCGTCGAGGCCTTGGTGGATGGTGAGGTTGCGGGCCTCGTGGTGGCGCGCAGCGCGGTCAGCAGCCCCGTCCTCGTCGGCGAGCTGCTCCCAGCTGGTGAGGTGGGCGTGCAGGTCCCGGTACGGGAGCCGGGCGGCGGCGACCGCGAGGTGGGCGTCGATGCCGATCAGGTCCTTGCGGACCCGCCGGTTGGCGTGCACCCGGGCGATCCGATCCACCTGGTCCGCGCCGACGTCGGCGGCATCGAACGCGGCGGCCACCTCGGGCAGGTCCCGCAAGGCGCGCACCGCCCGCATCCGCCGCCCCGACTCAGCAGGCGACAACCGGGCCGCGTGCTCGACCAGCGCCCGCGCCGAACGATGCCCATCAGCCACGTGCAGCCGGCGCCGGTCGACGTCGGCAGCGACCGCCACCGCCAACGCCCCAGCACGCCGCACGAGGCGTTCCACCCGCCGCACCACCCCATACGCGTCGCGCACGTCGACCGGGGAGGGCACGTGGGCCTGCACCCGCGCCAACGCCGCCTCCGCCTCAGCGAGCAACCGCTCCAGCTCGGGATCCGCAACATCCGCCATGGACCCAACGTACCCAAGGGGTCTGACAACGAAGCTCGACCCCTCCCATGTCCGAATCGGCCCGAACCCCCGCCGAGGCCCAACGGAGGGAGGAAGGGAGCGAGTGGGTCAGGTGACGGGCTCGGGCCAGGGGGCCTGGCCGCGGGCGATGGCTGCCACGTCGGCCAGGGTCTGGCCCTCGAGCAGCTGGCGCATGCGCTCGCCGACGTTGGCCCACACCGCGAGGAGCACGCACTGGCCCTCGTGGTCGCAGGCCCCGTCCTTGTGGGGCTCGCCGAAGTCGCCGACCACGATCGGGCCGTCCACGGCGCTCACGATCTCCGCCAGGGTGATCTGGTCGGGCTCGCGGGCGAGCACGTAGCCGCCGCCGACGCCGCGCTTGGAGCGCACCAGCCCGGCCCCCTTGAGCGCGAGGAGGATCTGCTCCAGGTAGGGCTGGGGGAGCGCGGTGCGATCTGCGATGTCGCGCACGCTCGTGGGCCGCCCGTCGTCGTGCATCGCCAGCGACAGGAGGGCCCGGCACGCGTAGTCCCCGCGGGTCGACACCTTCACGGGGGGCATCCTACGGCGCGTGTGGCGGGCCACCGTGGTGGCGCCTGTAGCGTGGCCTGCGTCCTGCCGAAAGGAACGTCGTGGACAAGCCCGTGCTCCCCGACTACGCGGGGGCGTGCATCGCCAACATCGTGCCGGCCCTGCTGGACGGGTCGGTGGAGCCTCCCGCCTGGCTGCCCTCGGCCGCGGTGGAGGCACCGCAGGTCGTGGTCCTCGTGCTGGACGGGATCGGGTGGGAGCAGCTGCAGGCCCGGCGGGAGCTGGCGCCCACCCTGTGCAGCCTGGCGGGCGGGCCGGTCACGAGCGTGTCGCCCACCACCACGGCGACCGCGCTCACGAGCATCGCCACCGGCCTGGCGCCGGGCGAGCACGGGGTCATGGGCTACCGGGTGGCGGTGGACCACGACGTGCTCAACATCTTGCGGTGGTCGACGCCGTCGGGCGACGCCCGGACCCGCATCGACCCGTGCAGCTTCCAGCCCAACGAGCCGTTCTGCCACCAGCGGCCGTGCGTGGTGTCGAAGGCCGAGTTCGTGCACTCGGGCTTCACCAGCGCCCACCTGTCGGGCGCCCGCTACCGGGGCTACCGGGTGCCGTCGACGCTGCTCGTCGAGGTCCGCGACGCCATCGCCACCGGTGAGCCGTTCGTCTACGCCTACTACGACGGCATCGACAAGGTCGCCCACGAGTACGGCCTGGGCGCCCACTACGACCTGGAGCTCGAGTTCGTCGACCGGCTGGTCGAGGGCCTCCTGTCGCTGCTGCCACGGGACACGGCGCTCGTGATCACCGCGGACCACGGCCAGGTGCACGTGGCGGACCGGATCATCGTGCCGGACGCGGAGCTGCTCTCCCACGTGTCGTTCCAGTCCGGCGAGGGGCGCTTCCGCTGGCTGCACGCACGCCCCGGTCGAGAGGCGGCGCTCGCCGAGGCGGCGGCCGGCCTCTACTCGGATGTGGCGTGGGTGGTCACCCGAGATCAGACGATCGACGAGGGCTGGTGGGGCGAGCGGGTCACCGACGCCGCCCGCCAGCGCCTGGGCGATGTGGCCCTCGTGGCGGCGGAGCCGGTGTCGTTCCACGACCCCGCGGACTCCGGGCCGTTCGAGCTGGTGGGCCGCCACGGCTCGCTGACCCCCGACGAGATGTACGTCCCCCTGCTGGTAGGAGTTGCCTGATGACCGATCCCCAAGCCCCGACCACCGTCCAGGCTGAGCTGGTGCAGCACGGTCCCGACGGCGAGACCGGCGAGGTGGAGGTCGACGAGCGCCGGGAGGCGGTCGAGGAGCCGGCCAAGGTGATGCGCATCGGCTCCATGATCAAGCAGCTCCTGGACGAGGTGCGCTCCGCCGAGCTCGACGGGCCGGCGCGCGAGCGCCTCAAGGAGATCTACGACAGCTCGATCAAGGAGGTCGGCGCCGCCCTGTCGCCGGACCTGCGCGCCGAGCTGGAGCGGGTGGCCATCCCCTTCGGCGAGGGGGCCGAGCCGAGCGACGCCGAGCTGCGCATCGCCCAGGCCCAACTGGTGGGGTGGCTGGAAGGGCTGTTCCATGGCATCCAGGCCACGCTGTTCGCCCAGCAGATGGCGGCCCGCAACCAGCTCGAGGAGATGCGCCGCCAGCTCCCCGCCGGTGCGGTGCCCGGTGGCCCGGGGGTCGATGGCGGCGACGCCCGGCCCGGCACCTACCTCTGATCAGCCCTCGGCACGCCGCTGGCCTGGGGCGCGGCGGGCCCTGGTGCGTCGCCTCGGCGGTGGTGGTACGGTCGGAATCACAGCCATGTGATTCGTCCACAGACTGGGGAAACCGCCTGTGGACCGGCTGTGGACCACCCGTCCGCTCTGCCTCGAGGTCCCGCCGTGGGAGATTCGTTCACCCACCTCCACGTGCACACCGAGTACTCGATGCTCGATGGTGCTGCCCGGGTCGATGACGTCGTCGCGGCCGCTGCGGCCGACGGCCAGCCGGCGATCGGCATCACCGACCACGGCAACATGTACGGGATCCTGCCGTTCTACAAGGCGTGCAAGAACCACGGGATCAAGCCGATCCTGGGCTCCGAGCTGTACATGGCGCACGACTCGCGGTTCGAGAAGCCGAGCCGGCGCGGTCGCGTGGACGACACGGGCGGCGACGCCGAAGGGGGCAAGAAGCTCTACTACCACCTCACGGCGCTGGCGGAGAACGAGGTCGGCTACAAGAACCTGATCCAGCTCTCGAGCCGCGCCTACATGGAGGGCTACTACTACAAGCCCCGCGTGGATTGGGAGATCCTGGAGGAGCACAGCGAGGGGATCATCGCCACCACCGGGTGCCTCGGCGGCCACGTGCTGCAGCACCTGATGCGCGGCGACGAGGAGGCGGCGCTCAAGGCCGCGGGCCGGCTCCAGGACATCTTCGGGCGGGACAACCTGTTCGTGGAGATCCAGGACCACGGCATCCCCGAGCAGCACCGCACGAACCCGATGCTGTTCGACATCGCCAAGCGCATCGGCGCTCCGCTCGTGGCCACCAACGACAGCCACTACACGCACCGCGAGGATGCGGTGGCGCACGACGCGCTCCTCTGCGTCCAGACCGGCTCGCTCATGAGCGACCCGGACCGGTTCAAGTTCCACGGCGACGACCACTACCTGAAGACCTCCGACGAGATGCGCCGGCTGTTCTCCGAGGTGGAGGTGGCGTGCGACAACTCGCTGTGGATCGCGGAGCGCTGCAACGTCGACATCGAGTTCGGCAAGCCGCTGCTGCCGAACTTCCCGCTGCCCGAGGGCTTCGACGACGACGCCGCCTACCTCCGCCACCTCACCTTCGAGGGGGCGAAGAAGCGCTGGGGCGACCCGCTGCCGGACAACATCGTCGAGCGCCTCGCCTACGAGCTCGAGGTGATCGGGAACATGGGCTTCAGCTCGTACTTCCTCATCACCTGGGACCTGATCAAGCACGCGCGGGACAGCCGGATCCGGGTAGGCCCTGGCCGTGGGTCCGCCGCCGGGTGCGCGGTGGCCTACTGCCTCTGGATCACGGACCTGGACCCGATCAAGTACGACCTGCTGTTCGAGCGGTTCCTCAACCCGAGCCGCATCTCCATGCCGGACATCGACATGGACTTCGACTCCCGCTACCGGGACGAGATGATCCGCTACGCGGCCGAGCGCTATGGGCGGGACCACGTCGCCCAGATCGTCACCTTCTCCACCATCAAGGCGCGGGCCGCCGTGCGGGACGCGGCACGGGTGCTCGGCTACCCGTACGCGGTGGGCGACAAGGTCGCCAAGGCGATGCCGCCGCTGATCATGGGCCGTGACACGCCGCTGTACGCCTGCCTGGAGCCGCACCCGAAGTTCGAGGACGGCTACAAGATGGCCGCAGACCTCCGGAAGATGTACGACGAGGACCCCGACGCCCACAAGGTGATCGACGTGGCCAAGGGCCTCGAGGGTCTGCGCCGCCAGGACGGCATCCACGCCGCCGCGGTGGTGATCACCAAGGACCCGCTCACCGACTACCTGCCGATCCAGCGCAAGCCGCTCGCCGGCGGCGACATCGAGAACGCCCCGGTGGTCACCCAATACGAGATGGGCGGCGTCGAGGAGCTCGGCCTGCTGAAGATGGACTTCCTGGGCCTGCGGAACCTGGACGTCATCTCCGACGCGATCGAGCTGATCAAGGACTTCCGCGGCATCGACCTGGACATCGACGCCATCTCGCTCAACGACGAGAAGACCCTCGAGATGCTCTGCCGAGGCGACTCGATCGGCGTGTTCCAGCTGGAGGGCGGCGCCATGCGCGCCCTGATGCGCTCGCTGGCGCCGGACTGCTTCGAGGACGTGGCCGCCCTCATCGCCCTCTACCGCCCGGGGCCGATGTCGGTGAACATGCACAACGACTATGCGGACCGCAAGAACGGTCGGAAGCCCGTCGACTACTTCGACCCCGCCGCCGAGGAGCTGCTCGGCGACACGTACGGCCTGATGATCTACCAGGAGTCCGTGATGCGGGTGAGCCAGAAGTTCGCTGGCTACTCGCTGGCGGAGGCGGACAACCTGCGCAAGGCCTGCGGCAAGAAGAAGCCCGAGCTGATGGCCAAGGAGCGATCCAAGTTCGTCGAGGGGTGCGAGGCCACCGGCTACGGGCACCTGGGCACGCCGCTGTTCGACGACATCGAGGGCTTCGCCAACTACGCCTTCAACAAGAGCCACTCGTTCGGGTACGGCGTGGTGACGTTCCAGACCGCCTACCTGAAGGCGCACTACCCGGTCGAGTACCTGGCCGCCCTGCTCACCAGCGTCAAGACCAACCTGGAGAAGGCGGCGGTCTACCTCAACGAGTGCCGCACCATGGGCATCCAGGTGATGACGCCCGACGTGAACCGGTCGAGCTCGGACTTCGTGCCGGCCCGGCTGGAGGACGGCACCGAGGTCATCCCGTTCGGCCTGTCCGCCGTGCGCAACGTGGGCGAGGCGCTGGTCGAGAAGCTGATCGCCGAGCGTGACGAGAACGGGCCGTTCGCCGACTTCTACGACTTCTGCGAGCGGGTCGACCTGGCGGTGCTCAACAAGAAGACGCTGGAGTCGCTCATCAAGGCCGGCGGGTTCGACTCCTGCGGGCACCCGCGGCGGGGCCTGCTCGCCGTGTACGAGCAGATCGTCGATGCCACCATCGCCCGCCGCAAGGAGCGGGACCAGGGCGTGATGAGCCTGTTCGACATGGGCGACGACGGCGCCGATGCCGGCCCGGCGTTCGAGGAGCGCGCCGCCATCCCGGACCTGCGCTTCGAGAAGAAGGAGCAGCTCGCCTTCGAGAAGGAGATGCTCGGCCTCTACGTGTCGGACCACCCGCTCATGGGTGCGGAGTCCGCGCTGCGCCGCAAGACCGATGGCTCGATCGTCGAGGTCGGCGAGGCCGAGGACGGGGCGATGCGGATCATCGGCGGCGTGGTCAACGGCTTGCAGCGCAAGTGGACCAAGAAGGGCGACCTGATGGCGGTCTTCACCTTGGAGGACCTGCAGAGCTCCATCGAGGTGATGGTCTTCCCGCGGACCATGACCGACATCGGCCACATGCTCGCCGACGACGCCGTGCTGGTGGTCAAGGGCCGGGTCGACAAGCGCGACGACCAGCCCAAGTTCATCGCCATGGACGTCGAGGTGTTCGAGGGCATCACCGACGGGGCACCGCCGCTGCGCCTCAAGGTGTCGCCGCACCGCCTCGACGAGCGGACCGTGTCGGAGCTCAAGGCCCTGCTCGAGCGGTTCCCCGGCGAGTCCCAGGTGTTCCTGCACATCGGTGACAGCAAGGTGCTGCGCCTGCCGGAGCAGTTCTGCGCCGATGCCAACGGCGGCTTGGTGGGGGAGCTGCGCGTCCTGCTCGGGCCCGGCGCCATCATCTGATGCGCTGGGCGCCGATCCCTCGGGTGGTCCGCTGCCCGTGACGGACCGCAAGCCCCCTCGGACCGTCGGCGACGAGCGCTCGACCTTGCTCGAGCTGCTGCAGTTCCAGCGGGAGTCGATGGTCCGCAAGGTGGAAGGGTTGGACGACGGCGCGGTTGCCCGATCCCCGGTGGCGAGCGGGACCACGTTGCTGTGGCTCCTGCTGCACCTGGCGGCCGCCGAGTCGTTGTGGGTGGAGCACCGCATCGCCGGGGGAGCGGTGGTCGTGCCCGAGGGCGATGGCACGGTGGCGGGCGCGGTCGACGCCTACCGCCAGGCCTGGGCGCGGGTCGATCCGATCCTTTCCTCGGCGCCGCTCGATGACCCGTGCGCCACCACCGATGGCGAGTCGTCGGTGACCGTTCGCTGGGTGCTGGCCCACCTGCTGGAGGAGACCGCCCGCCACGCCGGCCACGCCGACATCCTCCGCGAGCTGCTCGACGGGGCGACCGGCCGCTGATCGCCCGTTCGTTTCTGGGTCGCCCCGGTGGCCTGCTACCTTGGCCCGTCCCGGGGCCATTAGCTCAGTTGGCTAGAGCGCCTGCATGACGCGCAGGAGGTCGGGGGTTCGATTCCCTCATGGCCCACCACCACCCCGGCCCCTGACCAGCGGAAACGTCCGCTGGTCAGTCTCGTCTTGGCGCACCGCCCGATGGCGACATGACGAGCCGACTGGCTCTCGCCGATGCCATCATCACGCCGGGTCCGCCCCGTCCGTGAACGATCGGCCACAGGCCCGGCACTCATCGGTGGCGTGGCCGGGCAGGATGCAGCAACCACCCAGCACGGCCTCGCCGCGCTCCTGGGCGTCCCAGGCATCCGCCGAGGGCAGGCCGTAGATGATCGGGATCGTGTCGGCCGAGCCGCAGCGGGGACAACGGGGCTTCGAGGGGGGAGTCATCGGTCGGACACGATGCCATCGGCGGCCATGAGCAGGGCGATCGTGGCACCCGCCATCGTTGCGACGGCCGGTCCCTCCACCATCGCGCACGTGCTCACGCTCATCGCACTGACCCTGGCATCGCCGTCGCCTCGCCTTCGCCGCCGATCGGCGAATAGAACCTACCCGCGGGCACGGACGGCTGAGGCGGCCGATCGCTCCGCCGGGCGCGCCAACCTAGGTCCTCAGGTGTCGGCCTCCGAGCCTGCCTGCCCCGTCAGCGCTCCAGCTCCTCCACCGTGGGGATGGTCTCGGGGTGGTCGGGGCCGAACGCTTGTCGCTGCGCGCCGAGCAGCACCTCGCACTGGGCGATGGTCAGCCCGCGATCCGGGGGTACTGCAGGTTGCACGATCGACCGCCGCTGCCTCGCTACAGTCGGTGCCCGAAGGTCGCCAGGTGGGGCACCAGGGCGGCAGCTTCCGAGGGGGAACGTCATGTCTGCAGCCAGGGTCCGTCGCCGTCCGCACCTGATCGTGGGAGCGGCGCTGTTGGCCGCTGCCGCGGTGCCGCTGGTGGCGGCCAGCCCCGCCGAGGCGGCATCGGGGGACTGCACCACCTCGGGCACCACGGTGACGTGCACCTTCACCTCGACGGGCGCCGCCCAGACCTGGACGGTCCCGGCCAAGGTCACGCAGATCACGGTCGACCTGTACGGCGCCCAAGGTGGCGATGGCGCAGCACCGCGCCTCAACTTGGGAGGCTTCGGCGGGCGTGCGACGGCCACGCTGAGCGTCACCCCGGGCGAGCAGCTGCAGGTGAACGTCGGTGGTGCAGGGTCGGGCCCTGGCGGTGGGTTCAACGGCGGCGGGGCCGGCGGTCCCGGCACCGGGGTCGACAGCGATCCGACCTTCGGTGCAGGGGGTGGCGGTGGCGGCGCGACCGATGTCCGCCGCGCTGGGACGGGCCTCGCACATCGGGTCGTGGTCGCCGGTGGCGGTGGCGGCGCCGGCGGTGGCGGCACCGGCGCCCGCGGGCCCGGCGGCGCTGGCGGCGGATCGACGGGCGCCGCAGGCGCCGACAACGGCCTGCTTCCCGGAGCAGACAGGTGGCGGTGGCGGCACCCAGAGCGCCGGAGGTGCTGGCGGCGTCGCCGGGATGACGGGCGGCGGCGGAGCAACGGAACGGCCGGGGAGCTCGGGGTCGGCGCCGCGGGGCCCGCGCCCGGACGCCTATGGCGGTGGCGGTGGAGGTGGCGGCGGCTACTACGGAGGCGGGAGCGGCTCAGCATCGCCGTTGGCAACGGCGGTGCTGGCGGCGGTGGTGGCAGCGGCTTCGGGCCGTCGGCACCTCGTTCCAGAGCGGGGTGCGCAGCGGCGATGGCCTGGCGGTCATCACCTACGTCGCAGATCCCCACGGCCAACTTCCAGGGCGTCAACGCGCCCGCGGGTCGCAACAGCTATCACCCTCACCGGTTCGGACCCCCAGGGCGACCCGCTCTCCTACAGCGTGGCCACGTCGCCCTCGAAGGGCACCTTGACCTGCGGAGGGACCAAGGGCGACGAGTGCAGCTACACCGCAGGGCCCGGCCAGAGCGGCACCGACTCGTTCACGTTCACGGTCTCCGACGGCACCTTCACCTCCGAACCGGCCACGGTCGGGATCTTCATCACCAACCAGGCACCCGTCCCCGCAGCGGTCGTCGCACCGGCCCCTCGAGGCGTGGCGACGCCGATCCAGCTCCAGGCGAGCGACCCCAACGGCGACGCGCTCACCTACGAGGTGACGACCCCGCCCAGCCATGGCACGGTCACGTGCAATGCGGCCGGGGCTTGCAGCTACACCGCTGGGCCCGGGACGGCGACCCTCGACTCGTTCCGGTTCTCAGCCAGCGATGGCGAGGCGACGACGGACGGGGGCGCAGTCACCCTGAACATCACGAACCAGGCACCGGTGGCCGACAGCCAGGCGATCGACGCTGCGATCGGGGGGTCGACCCCGATCACCCTGACGGGGTCCGACCCGAACGGCGATGCGGTGACCTTCCAGGTCTTGACCCTGCCGAAGGTCGGCACGCTGACCTGCAACGGCGCCGACTGCACCTACGTCGCGCCGCCCGGCTCGAGCGGCTCGGACTCGTTCACCTACTCCGCCTACGACGGTGACCTCTACTCGAGCCAGGCCTTCGTGAGCATCAACCTCGTGGACATCACCCCGTCCGCGGATGCGCAGGCGCTCGATGCCCCCCGAGGGGTGTCGACCCCCATCACGCTCACGGGCAGCGCGCCCCCCGGCGTGCGCATCACCGCCTTCGAGATCATCGACCAGCCGACCAAGGGCACGCTCAGCTGCACCGGCTCCGACGGCTCGTCGTGCACCTACGAGGCAGCAGCGGGCAGCACCGGCGACGACACCTTCACCTTCCGCGCCAAGGTGGGGACCCAGCCCTCGGCACCAGCCACGGTGACGATCCACATCACCAACCAGGCGCCGACCGCGAACAGCCAGACCGTGGCGGCCAACGCGCCGACCACGGCGACGCCGATCACCCTGTCGGGCTCGGACCCCAACGGCGACGGGCTGACCTACACCAAGGCATCGAACCCGACGAAGGGCTCCGTGTCCTGCACCGGGGCCAGCTGCACCTACACGGCCGACCCGGGGCGGACCGGCACCGATTCCTTCACCTTCACGGTCACCGACATCGGTGGGCTCGAGTCCACCGCGACGGTCACGCTGAACCTGGACAGCACCACGCCCGGCGCGTACATCGGTCGGACCGACTACGTGGAGCCCGAGTCCGGCGCCGCCAACTACCGAGGGCCCTTCGTCCCGGTCACGTTGACCGCGCCGTCGAGCTCGCCGGTGACGATCCGGTACTACACGGTCGACGGGACGGCGAAGGCCAACGGGCTCGTTGGCGACTACCGCCAGTGGGGCACGGCGAGCGCGCCGAGGTCGATCACGATCCCGGCTGGCCAGACCATCGGCTACATCCAGCCGCCCGTGCTCGACGATGCGCTCGTCGAGGGCACCGAACAGTTCGACGTCGTCATCGCCGGCACCAGCGGCGGGGCGGTCTACGTCGGCCGATCCACGGCGACGGTCACGATCTTCGACGCGGACTCGATCTCCGACGGTCGCCCGATCCTGAGCGTCGCCGACGTGGCGCAGGGCGAGGGGAACAGCGGCTCCCGGACCATCGGCTTCCGCCTCTCGCTCTCGAAGGCGGCGGCTGCGCCGGTCAAGCTGGCCTGCACCCCGACCGCTGGCACGGCCGTCGGCGGGCGGGACTTCAAGGCCGGCACCAAGACCGTCACGATCAACGCCGGCGCCCTGTCGGCGACGGTCGACGTCCAGACCTTTGCGAACACGACCCGAGATGGGGACCGCAGCTTCACGCTCTCATGCACCCCGGTCTCGGTGGCCGGGGTCAACCTGTTCTCCCTGACGGCGACGGGCACCATCCTCGACGAGGACTGACCCGCCAGGCACCGTCGCATCGAACTGGCGGCCACAGGCGCGGCACGAGGCGGTGGGCATCCGTCCACCGACGGTGCACCCACCGAGGATCACCTCCCCCCGCTCGAAGCGCTCCATGAGGTCGTGGCCGGGGTACCCGTAGACGATCGGGATCACATCGGTGGCCGCGCAGCGAGGGCACGGCGGTGGGCGGTGCTCGTCTCCATCCATGGGTCGATCATCCCCAGGGGTGGTGACAACCACGGGGGCGCGTCGGTGCTCCCGGCCGCGTGGGCCGGGGGCACCGACGGGTCAGCAGCGGCGCGTGCCCTACTGCGGGGCGGGGGTGGTGGCCCGGGTGGTCGCCGTGGTCAGCACGCTGCCCGACGAGTCGCGCACCGTGTAGGCGATGTCGTAGGTGGTGTTGAACGGGGCGAAGTCGTTGTCCAGCACCATCGACGAGTTCTGCGAGGGCAGCAGCGAGATCGGGTACACGACCCGGTAGTCGACCGAGCCGTCGGCCACGTCGGTCTCGGTCACCTCGACGGTGAGCGCCTCCGTGCTGGTCGAGCAGCTCTGGATGGTGAAGTCGTTCCACACCGCGGCGTAGACGGAGTAGTAGCCGACCGGGGCGGTGACGCTGGTCAGCACGGCGCACGCCGGGGCGATCGGCTGGGGCACGGTGTCGCACACGCCGCCCTTGCAGACCCCGCCGGTCGGGGCCTTCACCGTGACCGACACGGAGGCCGTGTTGTTGGTGGTCGACGGGTCGGGGGTGGTCGACGAGACCGTGGCTGACGCGCCGATGGCCTGGGCCACCTGCGGGGCGGTCACGTTGACCACGACCGAGGCCTGGCCGCCCTTCACGATCGAGCCGAGGTTGCAGCGGACCACGGTCGCCCCGGACGGGTCGCCGAAGTTGGCGCAGGCCAGCAGCGAGCCGTTGGCGGTCGCCCAGTTCGGCGTGGTCGCTGCGGGCACCGAGAAGCTGGTCACCCCGTTGGAGGCGTCGTGGTCCTCGCCGAGTTCTTCACCAGGAAGGTGTACGAGCACGCCGCGCCCGGATCGGGGAGTTGGTGCTGGCGTTGCCGCCGATCTGCAGGTCGGCGCAGGTCGCACTGGTGGACCTGCCACCGCCGCCGCCCCCACCGCCGCCGCCCCCACTTCCACCGCCGGCGTTGGCGGCCCTGGCGCCGGCGGCGGTGGCCGACAGGGGATGAGCAGTGCGAGCGCGGTTGCCGCGAGGAATCGGACCTTCATGGGGGGGGGCCTTCCGTTCGAGGGATCGGACTGATCGGCATCGACCGGTCCGAGCCATCGTCGGGAACCTCGAAGGCAGCCGCCATCGCACCTTGGTCGTAGCACTCCACCGCGGCAGGGCCCGTGCGCCGGGGGCCGCCTCCCGCCGGATGGGCCGAGCCGGTGCCATGATCTGGCCGACCACACAGCCCATGGGAGGGCAGATGGACGACCAGCCGGCACTGTTGGAGCGCATCGCGCAGATGGAGGCCGAGCTCGCCTCGCTTCGAGCGCACGTCGAGGCAGCAGCGCCCCCAGCCCCGCATCACCCAGCCCCAGCGGCGCCGGGCGGTGCCGAGGGCCCCGTCGGGCCGGCCTCGGTGGCGGGTGGGCCGACTCGGGCCTTGCCGGCGTCGCGACGCGTGGTGCTCGGGGGTGCCGCCGCGGGGGCTGCCGGGCTCCTCGCCGGCGCGCTGCTCGGTGCCAAGCCGGCCGCGGCGACCGTGGGGAACATGCAGTTCGGCGTCGACAACGACGCCGGCAACGCCTCGACCGAGCTCAAGACCAGCTCCGCGTCGGCCGTGCTGTACGTCACCCAGCGCACCTCCGGCCCAGGCGTGTACGCCACCAGCTCCACCGGGTCCGCCGTGGAGGGTCGGGCGACGTCCGGGACCGGCGTGTGGGGCTTCGCCGACACGGGCTCGGGGGTCCGGGCCGTGACCACCAGTGGTCGGGGTGTGTACGTCCTCGCCGGCGACGGCATCGGGATCGATTGCGCATCGGACCGGGTGAACCTGCGGCTGCGGCCCGAGTCGTCGCGGGGTGCGCCCACGTCCGACCTCACCGCCCACGTCGTCGGCGACGTGGTGCGCGACGACGCCGGTGACCTCTGGTACTGCACCAAGGCCGGGACGCCGGGCACCTGGCGCAAGGTGAGCGGCCCAGCGGCATCGGGCGCCACGCACCTGCTGGCCGCGCCGGTCCGGATCTACGACTCCCGCCCGGGCACGTTGCCGGCGGTGGGCGCGAAGGTCGCCTTCGATGCCGGCGAGACCCGGACCCTCGACTGCCGGGCGAACAGCAGCGGCGTGCCGAGCGGCGCCGTCGGCGTCATCCTCACCTGCATGGTCGTGAACGCCGTCGCCGGCAACGGCAACTTCACCGTCTGGTCCGCATCGGCGGCCAAGCCGTCGGCGAACACGATGGTGTGGGGCGGCAGCAGCGGCCGGGTCAGCACGCTCGCCATGTCGTCGTGCGGGACCAACGTGCCCATCAAGGTGTCGCCGAGGCCTCGCGTGCGACGTCGTCGTCGACGTGGTCGGCTACTTCCGCTGACGAAGCGGCTCAGCGGGCGATGCGGCTGGTGGCGCGGCCGATCAGGCCCGACCGACCGGGGAGGATCCGGCTGATGGCGCTCACCACGTGGGCGTCTGGTGCGACGACCACGCGAGCACGGTCGTGCTCGATCCCCCGGACGATCGCCTTGGCCACCGATGACGGGGGCCGCAGGACCAGAGGGGCGAGTCGAGCGCCGAGCTTGGCCAGGCGCTCGGGCCTCGGCGCCGCGCGCCGCCGACGTGATGTTGGTGTTGATGGAGCCGGGAAGACGACGGTGAGCCCGATGCCCGAGCTGATCAGCTCCGATCGCAGCCCCTCCGAGAACGAGCGCACCGCGCTCTTCGACATGGAGTAGGCGACGTTGTGGGGCAGGCCGATCAGCCCGACCATGCTCGACAGGTTCACGATGTGGCCTGAGCCGGCGGCGGCGGGTGGGGAGGAAGGCGGCACCCGTGCACGACGCCCCACACGTTGATGTCGACGAGCCAGTGGAGGTCCTCCATCGACTCGGCCTCGAAGCTGCCCGCCGAGGTGACCCCGGCGTTGTTCACGATCACGTTGCACCAACCGTGCTCGGCGACGACCTCGCCGGCGGTCGCGACCATCCGGTCCAGGTCCCGGGCACGTCGGCCTGGTGCGCCGAGGCGCGCGCCTCTGCGGCGGACCGCAAGGGCGGTGGCCTCGGCGGCGGCCTGGTCGACGTCGATGGCCGCGATCGCCACCCGCGCCGGCCAGGGCCAGGGCGGTGGCAGGCCGATGCCACCGCCCGCGCCGGTGATGGCCGCCACGCGACCTGAGGTGAGCTCCACGCCCGCATGATCGCGCCCGTGGGCGGTCGATCCGCCATCTGCTGGGCGCCGACGAGCGGGTCGATCGCCCGACAGCAAGCGAATCAGCCCATGACGCTGGACCGTAGCCCGCGCGCCACCGCGTGGCGCGCAGGGGTCGGACGGCCTGGCCTCAACCCCTGGCACCGCACGGCCGTCCGGAGTGGTGTCATCTTCCGGCGGTCCTGCCCGTCGAAGACCGGCGAGGGCGGGGGCCTGTGTCGCGAGGGGGCAGGCACGCATGGGGGGAGGGATCCCAAGGTGAAGACGCGCCGACCGGTATCGATCGCAGGTGCGCTGGGGCCGGCTGCGGGCCGCGGTGGCAACGTGGTCGCCTTCGGGGCGGGGGTCGCGCCGGCGACCGGCACCGCACCCGGGGTGTGCCCGTCCATCAACTACGCCTACGACTGGGCGGCAACGGCTACGACCCGCTGTACTACGCGGCTTCGGCTACATCGCCGTGCTGCCCGACCCGAACTTCCCGGTGGACTACGCCGGCTGCGACCTCCACAACATCGACCTCGGCCTGATGCAGGACCAGGGCGTGGACTTCACCGGCGCCAACCTCGGGGACCGACCTGAGCGGCGCCCGTCCCGGCCCTGCTGACCTCACCAACGCCGACCTGTCCGGTGCCAACCTGACCAGCACCAACTTCGGCGCCACCTCGCCGGCGCCGACCTGTCCGGGACGAGCGCCTCTGGCATCCGCTCCGGTGGGATCGTCGGCACCCCGACCCTGCTGCCCACGAGCTTCTCCTCGTCGACGGCTACCTGGCCGGCCCTTCCGCCAACCTCTCCGCCGCCATCCTCTACGGCGACGACCTGAGCGGCGTGGACTCCTCCGAGGCCAACCCGAGCAAGCCAACCTGAGCACCGCCAACCTCACCGGCACGAACCTGACCAACGCCGACCTGAACGCCGACCCGACGTTCTCGGACGTGCCGAACGCCACCTTCACCAACGCCGACCTGTCCGGGCGGTGCTCCAGGGCATCCTCAGCGGCGTCACCGGGCCGGTCAACAACCTCGACAGCTCGTGGCGCCTCGCCAACGGCTACTTCGTCGGTGCGACCGCCCGCCTCTCGGTGCGAACCTCGCCGGTGCCGACCTGTCCTCGATGTTCATCGACGGCACGGACCTCTCCGGTGCGGACCTGTCGGGCGCCAACCTCGACCAGACCTACTTCCAGGGCTCGACCTCTCCGGCATGACATGACCGGGGCGATCCTGACCTTCGCCACCCTCACCGACACCAACCTCGACACCGCTGACCTCACCCTCGGCGCAGCTCGGCGGCGTCGTGTCCGGCGGCATCACCGGCACGCCGGCGGCGCTGCCGACCTGCTGGACGCTCTCGGGTGGCTTCCTGATCTACGGCTACGCCCCGCCCACCTGCCCGGACATCACGCCGCCGCAGGTCTCGGCGACCGTCACCGGCGGCACCCCGACCTTCGGTGTGTACGGCGGTCCGGTGAACGTCGTCGTCACCGGCACCGACGAGGTGCCCGGCAGCGGCGTGGCCTCGATCCACTGGTCCTCGACCGGCGCCCAGACCGCCGGCGAGACCATCGTGAGCGGTGACACCGCCACGATCCCGGTGTCGGCCGTGGGCACCACCGTCGTCACCTACTGGGCCGTGGACGGTGCCGGCAACGAGAGCGCCCACCAGACCGAGACGGTGCAGATCGACAACCGCCCGATCCTGTCGATCTCGCCGGTCGCCTCGGCGCTCGAGCCCGACACCCCCGGCACGTTCCGGGCCATCTACTTCCAGCTGACGCTGTCGAAGCCGTCGGCCAGCCCGGTGGTGGTGAGCTACTACACCGAGGATGGCACGGCCACCGGCTGCGGCAGCGGCTGCGACTACAAGAAGTACGGGTCGCTGGCCACGCCGACCACGTGGACCATCCCGGCCGGCGTCACCTCGTCGACGCTCGGCGGCCTCTCGGTCAACGCCGACGGCGTCGTGGAGCCCGAGGAGACCTTCTACGTCAACATCCCGTCGGCCACCAACGCCTTCGTGGGCCAGGGCGTCGGCCAGGGCAACATCATCGATGCCGATGACATCAGCCAGGGCGGCAAGCCGGTGCTGATGCTGACGCCGAAGAACTCGGTGGTCGAGGGCGATGCCGGCAACGCCAAGGCGCAGGTGATCATCAACCTGTCCAAGCCGCTGACGGCCCCGCTCAACGTCTACTTCTCGTCGGCCGACCTCGATGCCATCGGTGGTGCCGCCTGCGGCACCGGTGTGGACTACAAGACCATCGCACCTCGGTACGTGACGATCGCCGCCGGCAACATCTCGAGCACCATCGACATCGCCGTCTGCTCGAACACGACGGTGGAGTACGACCGTCAGTTCCAGATCACCCACACGCCGACCGCAGCCCCGCCAGGCAACCAGCTGGTCGACGTGCAGGCACCTGCCATCGTGACCATCGTCGACGACGACGTGCCCGCCTGAGGTAGGGGGAGACAGGGGGGAAGGGTGCTCGGATGGAGGGGGACCGCCGCGTGCTGGCCCATCCTGACGAGCACCCGCGCCCGTCGGTCGGCACCACCAAGGAGCTCCTGACCGGGCTCCCCACCGGCCCGACGCGTCGCCCGATCTCGCGCCCACCGGCCCGTCGGCGGCCGCCGCTGGTCGACACGGCGGGAGCTGCGGCCAAGGGCGGCCACGACGTCGCCGTCGAGCCGTTCGACGACGAGCTGGCGTGGCCATCGGACCTGATCGGCGCCGACGAGGTCGCCGAGCTCCTGGCCCGTGCCGCACCTCCGGTGCCTCCGCCCGCCGAGGAGCCGGTCCGCGACGAGCGGGCCAAGGTCCGCGCTGAGCTGGCGGCCGGCGCCACCATGCCCTACGACCTTGCGTTCGTCGACGACCGTCCGGCGACCACCGACGCGAGCTCGATCGCCGAGCTCGTGAAGGGCTCGTTCGGGCCATCGCTCCGGGAGGCCCCGGTCGAGGGCCTGGCGATCGAGGTCAGCGACGACGGCGAGTGGATCATCCCGGAGGAGAAGCGCCACCGCGACACGGTCGTGTTCCACGATCGTCCCCGCCACGAGACCACCGCCGCCGAACGGGTCGCGCTGGTCGCCCTGACCGCCGTCAGCACCTTCGTCGCCGTGACCACGGGGGCGGCGCCGACGGGCGTCTGGTGGGTCGACGTGGCCTGGTGTGCGGCGCTGGTCGGGCTCATGGTCGTCTCCGCGGCCCGGGCCCGCCGTTGGGTCCTGGTGCTCGCCGCTGCCCTGGTGTGCATGGGCGGCGCCGGCGTCTGCCTCGCCGCCGGCGCCGTCGCCCTGCTCGGCACGGCTGTGATGGTCCTGCGCGACGACCGCAACCGGGTCCTCGGGGGGCTCGTCGGCGCAGCCATCGCCGTGGGTGCGCTGGAGTTCCCCACGAGCGGCTCGAGCTCGTGGTTCGTCGTCGTGCCCGTCGCCGCGTGCATCCTCGTCCTGCAGGCCGGTTATGGCAACGCCACCCCTGGCGGGCAGGCGAGGGTGCGCCGCGGGGCGAAGGTGGCCGGGGCTGCCTTCGGTCTGCTCGTCGCCCTGGCGGTGGTGATGGTGCTCTCGGCCCGCTCATCGGTCAGCAAGGGCATCACCGAGACGCAGGCCGCAGCGGACGCGGTGGCGACGGGGGACCAGGAGCAGGCGGCCGTCCGCCTGGACGCGGCGTCGACCGCGTTCGACCGTGCGCACGGCCGCCTCGGCTTCGTGGGGGCGGCACCGATCCAGCTCGTCCCGGTCCTCGCCCAGAACTACCGGGCCATCCGCGACGCCACCGGGGAGGGCGCGCAGGTCACCGAGGCGCTGGGGACCGAGGTCACCACCCTCGACTACGACCGCCTCAACCGTCCGGACGGTGGCATCGACACCGAGGTGCTGCGCAGCTACGGCGCCCCCGTCCACCGGGTGGACGATGAGCTCCGCTCGTCGATCCGTTCCCTCGACGCGCTCCGCTCGACCTGGCTGGTGCCTCCGGTGCGCCACCGCATCGTCGACCTCGGCGCTCGCCTGCGCGGCTACCAGGAGGGCACCGCCCTGGCCAGCCTCGCCGTCGACCGTGGCCCGGCGATCCTCGGCGCCGACGGGACGCGCCGCTACCTGATCCTGCTCGGCAACCCGGCGGAGGCGCGCGACCTCGGCGGCCACCTCGGCCAGTGGGCGGAGCTCACCATCACCGACGGCACGATGCACCTCGTCCAGGTCGGCTCACCCCGGGACCTGGCCCTGCCCGTCACCCCGGCCGCCACGGCATCGCTCGACGGCTACCCGCCCAGCCTCGTGGACATGGACCCGTTGCGGTTCCCGCAGAACTGGGGCTCGGACCCCGACCTCACCAAGGTGGCCAAGCTCGCCGGCCAGCTCTTCGAGGAGCGGACGGGGCGCAGCATCGACGGCGTCGCCTACGCCGACCCCCAGGCCTTCGCCGCCATCGTGGGGCTGACCGGTCCCCAGGCCATCGCCGGCACCCAGCCGCCGGTCC
Organism: Acidimicrobiales bacterium; assembly: GCA_046331115.1. GTDB lineage: Bacteria > Actinomycetota > Acidimicrobiia > Acidimicrobiales > Iamiaceae > Aquihabitans. The sequence continues at coordinate 107,207 of JAXLRJ010000005.1, read as the reverse complement.
GGGTCAGCGACCGCACCGCCGCCGACTTCATGATGTCCGGCCAGTACGCCGCCTTCCCGACCGAGCAGGCCGCCAACGAGGCCACCCAGGCGCTCGTGCACGACGTGTTCGAGTCGCTCACCCACACCCGCCTGCCGAGCCCCCGTGGCCTCGGCGACCAGTTCGGCCCGCTCGTCGACCAGGGCCGGCTCTCGTTCACCTCGCTGCACCCCGACGACCAGCCCCTGCTGGCGAAGATGGGCACCGACCGCGCGATGCCGGCCATCGACGGCACCAACCTCGTCGGGCTGGTCGACCGCAACGCCAACCCGAGCAAGATCGACTACTACCTCCACCGGACGGCCAAGGCCTCCTACCGGTGGAACCCCGAGACCGGCGACGTCAGCGGCGTCGTCACGGTCCGGCTCACCAACACGGCGCCTCGCACCGGGCTCAGCCCGGTGGTGATCGGCAACGACCCGCGAGCTGACGGGGACCAACGTCACCGATCTGGATTGCTGACCCGCTTCGCCCCTCGATGGCGCGACGGTCGATGGCTCACCCGTGCCGACGTGCAACTGACCGGCGTGGGGAACTACTGGCGAGACACCGCCCTGACGGTGCCCGCCGGTCGCACCGTGGTGGTGCGCTACCGATCCACGGCACGATCGAGCCCGGTCCGGACCACCACGTGCACGTGGTCGGCCAGCCCATGGCCAATCCGTCGTCGCTGGAGGTGACGGTGACGTCGACCGACGGTCGAGAGGTCGTCGGGGGCGGAGGGCAGCGGGTGCCGAGCCGGCCGCGGATGACGGGGCAACCGTCGCCGTGCCGGAGGGCGCTCATCGGTGCGTTCCATCTGACAGTTGAGTGAGTTGCGGGAGTATGTTTGTCCAGGAAAGCAGTGACGCTGGGGGAGGCGTTGACCATGTGGTCTCGTGAGGGGTGGGTTGCGGCTGCGGTCGCGGCCATGGGGGCGTTCCTCGTGTTCATGGGGTTCAGCTCGTCGACAGCGGGTGCGGCTCCGGCCAGATTGCTCCACCTACACCCCGAGCGCGCTCGCGCTCGACAAGACGAGCGTCGAGCCCGGTGAGAACGTCCAGATCAACGGTGACGCGAAGGACGGCGACGTCCTCACCTTCACGATCTCGGGGACCGGCGTCACGTCGACGAACCTCGGTTCGGGGACGGTGGGGTCGAGCAACACGTTCTCCAAGACGCTGACGATGCCCGACGCGTACCCGGCCGGCACCTACAACATCACGGTGCGGTCGACGACGTGCTCGCGGTCGGGGACGATCAGCATCCTGCTGAAGACCGTGGATCGCAGCGGCTGCGCCACTGGCAACCCGCTCACGCTGACCCGTGGGTCGAGCGTGAACTGGAAGCTGGTCAACACCACGCCGCCGTTCAACACCACCAAGCCGGTGACCCTGAAGCTGAACCGCCGGGTCGTGGGTGGCGTCTCCTACACCTTGTACTCCGGTGCGTGGCCCGCATCGAACGCCAAGGTGGTGGCGATCCCGGCCGGTGCGCCGCTCGACCAGTACTACGTCGTCCAGTCCGGTAGCCGTGCGGTGACCAACGCCGCCATCTCGGTGTCGTGCCCGGTCCGGGTGGTGGATCCCCCCACCACCAGCACCAGCGCCCCGCTGATGCCGCCTCGGGTGATCGCCGCGGCGGTCGGGTTCCTGCTGCTGTGGCGCCTGCGCCGCCGCACCCACCGGGCCCCCGCGGCCTGACCCGCCAGCTCGAAACCGACGACGGTCGCACCGGGGCGGACCGGTACCGTCGTTCGCCATGAGCACCCTCGCTGACGACAAGGACTGGACCTGGGTGGTCGAGCGCCCGTGCCCCGAGTGCGGGTTCGACGGCTCGACCTGTGCCGCCACCGACGTGGCGGACCTGATCCGGGACAACGCGGCGCGGTGGCGCTCGCTGCACGAGGCCGGGCGCATCGCCCCCGGTCGGCCAGACCCCTCCACCTGGTCGACCCTCGAGTACGCCTGCCACGTGCGCGACGTCTACCGCCGCTACGACGAGCGCGTCGCGCTGATGCTCGACCAGGACGACCCCCTGTTCCCCAACTGGGACCAGGATGCGTCGGCGATCGAGGAGCGCTACGACGAGCAGGATCCGGCCACGGTGATCGACGCGCTCGTGGCCAACGCCGCAGCCATGGCCGACCGGTTCGACGCCGTCGAGGGCGCGCAGTGGCAGCGTCGGGGCCGCCGCAGCGACGGCGCCTCGTTCACGGTGGACACCATCAGCCGGTACCTCCTGCACGACCCCGTCCACCACATCTGGGACGTCACCCGCTGAGACCCCTCGGCGGGCCGCGTGGGGCGGCTCCACCTGGGCAGTAGGTGGAGCCGCCCACACCTCGCAGGGTAGGCAGCGCGCCCGCCACCGAGAAGGGGCGAAGGTCCCCGGCGCGGCGGTTGGCCGCCCCCTCGGCGTGCCGATCTGGCCTGACGCTACGGTGCGGGCCATGTCGACTCGCCGCATCGCCCTCATCCCGATGGCCGACTTCTACGTCGGCCCCGCCCTGAGCCGCCTCCCGGTCGCGAGCGGCCACGACCTGGTCCTCGGGGACCCTCGCCGGAGGTGGCGAGTTGGAGGCGGCCGGCGCGCCGTCGAGGTGGTCTCGGGAGCGTGGGACCTGGCCGATGCCTCGGCGACGGAGCGCCTGGTGGCTGCCGGGCTCGAGCGCTTCGGCCGGATCGACTGCGCGGCCGCGTTCACCGGTGCCATCGTCACGGGCCGGTTCCTGACCTCCAGCGTCGAGGACCTGCGCGCCGCCTTCGAGGGCTGCATGGTGGCGCCGTACCAGTTCCTGCGGGCGGTGCTCCCGGCGATGGTGGAGCAGGGCGACGGCCAGGTCCTGGTCATCACCAGCGCGAGCGCGGCTCGCCCGACGCCAGGTGCACCCCTCTACTCGGCGGCCCGGGCAGGGGTTGACCCACCTGGTGCGCAACGTGGCCGACGAGGTCGCCCGCCACCGCATCCAGGTCAACGCGGTCGGCACCAACTTCATGGACTTCCCCGAGTTCCGCCGGGCGGCGGGCGGACGACCCCGAGGTGCGGGCCAAGATCGAGGCCCAGGTGCCGTTCGGTCGCCTCGGCACCATGGAGGAGTTCGCCCACTTCTGCATGCCCTACGTGGATGGGACCAGCCGGTTCACCACCGGGCAGTTCACCGCCTACGCGGGCGGCTGAGCTCTAGCCGGCCGCGGGATCACCACGACGGGCACGTCGGCCCGCTCCACCACCGTGCGGCTCACCGAGCCGAGCAGCAGCCCCTTGAGGCCGTTGCGGCCCCGGGACCCGACCACCAGCATCGCCGCGCCCTTCGAGGCCTCGAGCAGGCCGTGGACGGCGAGGTCGTTCACGGCGACCGGGTCGACCAGGTCCGCGCCGTGGTCGAGCCCGGCGAGCACCGCATCCAGGCGGCGCGGGCGTCGGCGTCGGTGGTGCCGACGCCGAGCAGGCTGTCGGCCTCGCCCATGTAGGACCAGGTGAGCACGGCGCGCACGCGAGTGCCGCGGAGGCGGGCCTCCTCGATCGCCCACCAGGCGGCCGTGGCTCGCCGACGCCGACGACGATGGGTGGGTGGGGTCGGGGGTCGGCGGCCTCATCATGGCCGGAAGTCAGGCCATGGCGTCGCGCAGGAAGCGGACCATCCAGCCCGCCACCAGGTCACGGTCCAGCGGGGCGTCGAGGCTCTCGACGGCATCCTCCGCCCGCTCGGCGCCGATCGCGTCCCACCGACGCTCGACGAGGCCGCGGGACACCGCGGCGGTGAACTCGGGGTGCGGCTGGATCGCCAGCGCGCTGGTCCCCACCGTGTAGGCGGCGATCGGGCAGTGGTCGGTGCGAGCGACGAGCTCGGCGCCCGACGGCAGCTCCTGCACCTGGTCCTGGTGGCTGGCGATGAGCCGGACGCGCCCGGCCGGCGCCGGTGGGTCCATCCAGGGCCGGGTGGGGCCGACGAGCTCGTACTCGTGGGCCCCGACGCCCCAGCCGTCGGGCGACTTGGCCACGGGCGAGCCGAGCGCCTGGGCCAGCACCTGGTGCCCGAAGCACACCGCGACGAGGGGCGCCTCCCGGTCGAGCAGTCGGCGCAGCAGGTCCTCCAGGGATGCGATCCACGGGAGCGGCTCGTAGGCGGAGTTGGCCGAGCCCGACACCAGCCAGCCGTCGAAGGAGGCCAGGTCCTGGGGGAGCGGGTCGGCCGCGACGTCGATCGTGGTCAGCTCGACGCCGTGGGGGCCGAGCAGGTCGGCGAACACCTGCGGGTAGTCGCCGTGCTCGGGCACGAGGTCAGCGTGGATGTGGCCGCACTGGAGGAGGGCGACGTTGAGGCGGGGAGCGTCGGGGTCGGGCACGCTGGGCACGATACCGGCGGACGTGGTTGGCTAAGGCCATGACGCTTGCCGACATCCCTGCCGCGCTCCACCGGGGCGAGTCCGAACTGCCCTTCGTCACCCTCGAGCCCGGGGTGGAGCTCCAGGTGCTCCAGGTCGACATCCCCAACGGCCTCTGGGTCATCCGCAACCGGTTCGCACCCGGCACCAAGGTCCAGAAGCACAAGCACACCGGCCAGGTGTTCGCGTTCACCCAGTCGGGGTCGTGGAAGTACGAGGAGTACCCCGAGGTCAACACCGCGGGCTCGTACCTGTTCGAACCGGCTGGCTCGATCCACACGCTGATCGTCCCGGAGACCAACACCGAGGTCACCGACGTCTGGTTCGCCATCTACGGCGCCAACCTCAACCTGGCCGAGGACGGCTCGGTCGACCTGGTGATCGACGCGCAGCTGGTGCTCGACTTCTACCTGATGCTCTGCGAGCAGGCCGGCCACGGCCGCCCGCCGGTCATCGGCGCCGACGCCGACTACTCGTAGGCCAGGCCGATCTCCCGGAGGAGGGCGATGAAGTTGGTGCCGGCGTCGGGCGCCCGCTCGCCCGGGGTGTAGGTCACCGCCGCCAGCGCCCCCGTGTAGGGGAAGGTGCCGTGGCGCTCGTGGAGCTCCCACGACACGGGGGAGCGCCGGTCGATGCCGACGTTGATGCCCTCGAAAGGGGCCATGGCGCCGAGCATGACCAGGTCGTCCAGGCGGCCCCGCGGCTCGCCGTCGACCGACAGCGCCGCGTGCCAGCGCCAGTTGCCCGGGGCCTCGATCGACAGGCCGATCCGCCGGGTGCCGTCGGGCACGGGCCCGCCGCGCAGCTCGGCCATGGTGCCGTAGCCGTTGTGGACGAAGACCAGCTCGTCGTGGCCATCGATGGCCTCGATGTAGAGCGCGTAGCCGCCCCCCTGGTCGCCGTGGGACACCAGGACGCCCTGGTCGCCGGCGCGGTGGAGCAGCTCGACGTCCACGTCGAAGGATCGCCACTGGATCAGCATCTGGGACCGGTAGCGCTCGAGCGTGTGGGTGCCGGCGACGATCCGCACCGGCTCCTGGAGCGGGAGGTCGTAGTCCGGGCGCACGACGTACCGCAGCCGGGACCCCTCGTCGAGCGGGTACACCTGGCAGCGGCGGGCCTCGGCCTCCCAGGCGGCGGCCAGCTCGGCCACCTTCTCCGGGTGCTCGGCCGCCAGGTCCCGGGTCTCGGTGCGGTCCTCGGCCAGGTGGTACAGCTCCCACTCGTGGTCGCCGAAGGGCGTGAGGGGCACGTGGCGGGTCACGATCTCCCAGTCGCCCTGGAAGAAGCCGCGGTGGCCGGCCATCTCGAGCAGCTGCCCCGGCCGCTCGTGGGGGCGAGCGGGGTCGTCCAGGATCGTCACCATGCTGCGCCCGTCGAGCGGTTGGAGGGCGATGCCGTTGCGCACCTCGGGCCGGGCCACGCCGCTCAGCTCGCAGAGCGTCGGGAGCAGGTCGGTGACGTGGGCCCACTGGTCCCGGCGGCCACGGCCCATGGCCTCGCCGGCGGGCCAGTGCACGATGAGCGGCACCGAGTGGCCACCGGCGTGGGTGTTGATCTTGTACAGGCGGAACGGCGTGTTCGAGGCCATCGCCCAGCCGCGGGGGTAGTGCACGAGCGTGCGGGGGCCGCCGGCCAGGTCCATCCGGGACCGGTCGAAGTCCAGGTCTTCCATGTCCTTCACGTTCTTGGACACGAGCGTGCGGAAGTAGGAGGTGGTGCCGAGCGCCTCGCCCTCGCGGGACGCGCCGTTGTCGGAGAGGAACAGGAAGATCGTGTTGTCGGCCTCGCCGAGCTCGTCGAGCGCGGCGTAGAGGCGCCCGACGGACTGGTCGACGCTGTCGACCATGGCCGCGTACACCTCCATGTACCGGGCGAACAGCGCCTGGTCATCGGGGTCGAGCTCGTCCCACGGCGGCACGTCGTCGCCGTCCTCGTGGTTCCGAGGGGCCAGCGGTGTGCCGGGTGGCAGGACGCCGAGCTCGATCTGGCGGGCGTGGCGGGCGGCGCGCACCGCGTCCCAGCCGGCGTCGTAGGCGCCGCGGTGGCGGGCGAGGTCCTCCTCCTTGCACTGCAGGGGCGCGTGGATGGCGATGTGGGCGAAGTAGAGCAGGAACGGCTTGGTGGGGTCCGATGCCTTCGACTGGCGGACCATGGCGATGGCCCGGTCGGTGAGGTCGTCGGTGACGTAGTACCCGTCGGGGTACTGGTCGAGCTCCTGGGTGTGGTTGTCCTCGACGATCCGGTGGGGGTGGTGCAGGTTGGTGAAGGCGTCGAGCACGCCGTAGAAGCGGTCGAAGCCCCGTTGGCACGGCCAGCTGTGGCGGGGGCCGGCGTCGGACAGGTCGCTGTCCTTGGTGAGGTGCCACTTGCCGACGGCGAAGGTGCTGTAGCCGGCGTCGCGGAAGACCTCCGCCGCCGTGGCCACGTCGTCCGCGAGCTCGGCTGCGTAGCCGGGGAAGCCGGGGTCTGAGTTGGCCACGTGCCCGGCGCCGGCCCGGTGCGGGTTGACCCCGGTGAGCAGGGCGGCCCGGGTGGGCGAGCACATCGGGGTCACGTGGAAGTTGGTGAACTGCAGGCCCCCGGCGGCCAGCCGATCCAGGTTCGGCGTCGGGATCTCCGAGCCGTAGCAGCCCAGGTCGGCGAAGCCGAGGTCGTCGGCCAGGACGATCACCACGTTGGGCGCGCCGGGCTCGGGCGTCGGGCGCTCGGGCCACCAGCTCTCCGAGCCGGCGAACGTGTTGCCGACCCGGCCGCCGAAGCCTTCGTAGGGACCGGCCGGGGTGGGGTCGCTGCCCGTGCTCATCGCGTCGTCATCCTCGCTTCTTCAACATGCCGAACACCCCGCGCACCACATCGTGCATCGCGGCTCGTCCCTCCCGGCTGCGCAGGAAGTCCGTGACCACGTTGCCCTCGTCCTTGGGCGCGGCCTGACGGCGGCCAGGCGTCGATCGCCGCGGCGGCGCCGGCGGGACGGAGACCTGCAGGTCGTCGGTCGGGGCGGGGACGCCCATCTTGGCGGCGAGGATCTCCACGGCGGACCGGCGATCGATCTCCACCGCGTACGTGGGCCAGAGCTCGCTCGCCTGCGCCGCTGCCGCCACCTGCTCCGGGGCCAGCGCCCCGATGTGCGAGCGCGGCGGGCGCAGCTTGGTCCACGCCACCGGGGTGGGCGCACCCGAGTCCGACAGGAGGGTGACGATGGCCTCGCCGATGCCGAGCTGGGTGAGCGCCTCCTCGAGGTCGTAGTCCTCGGTGGTGGGGTAGGTGGTGACGGCGGCCTTCAGGGCCTTGGCGTCGCGCGGCGTGAAGGCCCGCAGGGCGTGCTGCACCCGGTTGCCGAGCTGGGACAGCACCGCGTCGGGCACGTCGTCGGGCAGCTGGGTGATGAAGAACACGCCAACGCCCTTGGACCGGATGAGGCGGACCGTCTGGGCGACCTGCTCGACGAACTCCTTGGGGGCGTCAGCGAACAGGAGGTGGGCCTCGTCGAAGAAGAACGCCAGCTTCGGCTTGTCGAGGTCGCCGGCCTCGGGGAGGGTCTCGAACAGCTCGGCGAGCAGCCACATGAGGAACGTCGAGAACAGCCGGGGCCGGTCTTGGACGGCCGACAGCTCGAGCAGGTTGATGACACCTCGGCCCTGCGCGTCGGTCCGCATGAGGTGCTCGATGGACAGCGCCGGCTCGCCGAAGAACAGCTCGGCGTCCTGCTGCTCGAGCTCCACCAGCTTGCGCAGGAGGACGCCCGCGGTGGCCGACGAGAGGCCCCCGAGGGTGGCGAGCTCGGCCTTGCCCTCCTTGCTGGTGAGGTGGGCGAGCACGGCGCGCAGGTCGGCCAGGTCGAGCAGGGGCAGGCCCTGCTGGTCCGAGTAGTGGAACACCAGGGCGAGCGCCGAGCGCTGGGTCACGTTGGCGTCGAGCACCTTGGCGAGCAGCTGGGGCCCGAACGAGCCGATGCTCGCCCGGATCGGGACGCCGGGGCCCTGGCCGCCGAGCGCCCAGGCCTGCACCGGGCTGCCTTCGGGCGTGTAGGCCAGGCCGAGCTCCGCGATGCGGGCCGTCACCTTGTCGCCGGGGGTCGCGGCGTCGGCCAGGCCGGTCAGGTCGCCCTTGATGTCGGCGGCGAAGACCGGGACGCCGTGGGCGGAGAGCTGCTCGGCGACCAGCTGGAGCGTGACGGTCTTGCCGGTCCCGGTCGCCCCGGCGATCAGCCCGTGGCGGTTGCACATGGCGAGGGGGACCTGGACCACCGCCTCGGGGTGGACCGTCCCGCCGTGCACGGCGCGCCCCAGGTCGACGGCAGGCCCGTCGCACGCGTAGGCCGCGGCGATCCGGGCGCCGAACCCGTCGTCGGCCGGCCCAGCCTCGGAGGTCGCCCCCGCGTCGGTCATCGCCGCTGCTCCCGCATCGGGGGCAACCTAGTCAGCGGAACTGGTCGAGGACCGCGTTGGCCGCGGGCTGGTCCAGGTCCAGCACCGCCGCACCCCCAGAGGTGGTCCGTGGCGTGACCGGGAGGGGCACCGACACCGGATCGAGGCGGCCCATCGCCCACGCGAACCTGGCCGCCTGCCACATCGTCATCTCGTCGTCGATGCGCAGCCCGTTCGACATGTTGTCGGCCGCCTTCATCAAGGTGAGCGGGTTCCGCTTCGCTCCCGCCTTGGCCATGATCGCCCGGAGGAACGCCTGCTGGCGCTTGGTGCGGTTGACGTCTGGGAGGCCGCCCTCGGCGGTGGGCTTGCCGTCGATCATCTCGTAGTAGTGCCGCGAGCGGACGTAGGCCAGGGCCTGGGCGCCGTCGAGGTGGACCAGCCCGGCCTGCTTGACGTCCAGGCCCGAGGCCAGGTCGAACGCCGGGTGCTCGAAGTTGATGTCGATCCCACCGAAGGAGTCCACGAGCCCGGCGAAGGAGACGAAGTCGATCTCGATGTAGCGCTGGATCGGGATGCCGAAGTTCTGGGTGACGGCCTGGATCAGGTTGGCGGGGCCCTGGTTGTAGGTGGCGTTCAAGCGGCCGTTCTGGCCGGTGGCCGGGTTCGCCACCCACAGGTCGCGGTTGAGCGAGAGCATCTTGGCGGTGCCCTTCTCCACCCGCAGCACCATGATCGTGTCGCTCCGGGCGCCCTCGACCCCGGCGCGCTGCTCCTCGCCCTGGCGGCCGTTGTCGCTGCCGACCAGCAGGTAGTTGGTGCCGCCCGCCTGCTCGGGTGCGAGCTGGGCCGACACGTCGACGGTCTCGATGCTGTCGAACACGCGGCTCGCCCAGCGGTACAGGTAGACCGACGAGCCGATGAGGGCGATCAGCACCACCAGGCTCGTCCACAGCAGCACCCGGCCGACCCGCCGCTTCTTCCGTGGCGCCCTCGCACCGGGGATCGTGGTGGCGGTCGGCGACGAGGCCGCGGCTGGCTGGGCCGGGGCGCGGTAGGTGAGCCGCTCGACCACGACGCCGAGCAGCAGCCCGAGCACCAGCAGGACGATGGCGGTGATCACGGGCGGGGCCGCCGGGGGGAGAGCACCTGCCCGGAGATCCGGGTGGCGTCACGGTCATCGAGCGCCCGGGTGCCCGGTTCGGGCGGGCCTTCGTCGATTGATCGCAGCTCCAGCTCCACGGGCCCGACGTTGATCCGATCGCCCTCACGCACCGGGCGGGCCACGTTCGGGGTCAGGAGGCGGCCGTTCACGCTGGTGCCGTTCGACGACCCGGCGTCGGTGACGGTCCAGCCGCTCCGGCCCGGCGCCAGCACCGCGTGGGACCGGCTCACCCGGGAGTCGTCGATGGTGACGGTGGCGTCGCTCGATCGACCGACCACGACCTCGTCGGTGCCAAGCGGCCAGCGCTCGCCCGTGTCGGTCCGCTCCAGCACGAGCTGGCCCTTGGACGCTCGCGGGGTCGGCGCCGGGGGCGCCTCCTGCGGCACGGCCTTCGTGGAGGCCCCGGGCTCGACGGCCAGGGCGCGGGGGACGCCCGGGCGGCGGTCCTCGGCGGCCTCGTAGCGGATGTCGACCGTGCCCTCGAGCACCCAGCCGTTGGCGTCGGCAGCATCGGCGAGGGCCCCGGCCAGGCCGTCGGTGAACCAGCCCCGGGCATCGTCGACCGTGGCGAGGTCCTCGGGGTGGAGCTGGATCAGGTATCGGGCCGGCGCCACGCTGCGCCCTTGGTCGTCGACCCGCACGTGGCGGACCATCTCCGAGAAGCACGCCCGCTGCAGCTCCGGCGCGGCCAGGCCTCGCCGCCGACCCATGCTGCCGCCCACCGAGCGCGCCACCGAGGCCGCCTGCGCCGCGCGCTGGGGGCGCCTCAGGCTGCGGGAGGCGACGAAGCCGATGAGGGCGCCGAGGGGGAGCGCCAGGAGGGGAAGCACGGGGGGACGCGACCTCAGAAGAGCTTGGTGGAGGCGCTCACGTCGTGGCGGGTGACCTCGACGTCACCGCCGATGCACGGCCCGATCGCGGCCATGAACTCGGCGAAGTGGGCCTGGCCCATGTGGACGTTCATGGCGTCCTCCGACGCCCACTGCTCGATGATGTTGATGCGGCCGGGCACCAGCAGGTCGGCGGAGTAGCGGTAGTCGATGCAGCCGTCCTCGGCCTGGGTGAGGGGCACGAGGGTGGCGATGGCGGCCTCCGCCTCCGCCCGCTTGGCGGGGTCGATGGTCAGGTAGCCGACGACGACGATCATGGGAAGGGCCTCCTAGGGGGTGTCGGATCGAGGTTACGGCCCCGGCCGAGCGAACTCAGGCCACCCGCTCGAACCGCACGGTGCGCGTCGCCACGTCGGCCTCCACGCAGCGGACCTGGACCGTGCGACCCAGCGGGAGCCGGCGGGTGTCGCAGCGGGCCCGCACCGGCGGGTCGTCGAGCACCACGGTCCCGTAGTCGTCGCCGGACTCCACGACCCGCGCCGGGAACGTCTGGCCGATCCGATCGTGCAGCACGAAGGCCTCGGTGGCATCGACCACCGCGCGCTCGAACCGCTTCGCCAGGCGATCGCCCACCTCCATCGCGGCGGGCAGCGAGGGGAGCGCCTCAGCGGCCCACGCCGGCGGTCGGTCGCCGGCCGCGAGCGCCAGGCAGACCTCGGTGCCGAAGCGGTCCACGAGGCGGCGCAACGGCGCGGTGACGTGGGCGTAGGGCGCCCCCACGCCGGCGTGGCCGGGGTCGGCGGGCAGGGTGCGGTCGAACGCGGTGTAGGCGGCGCCTCGGAGCAGCTCGGCGGCCAGCTCGGCGAACGCAGCGTGCTGGGGGCGGGCGAGGTCCAGCGACCGGAGCACGGTGGCGGGGCCCTCGGCCTCGGGCCAGGCGATCGCCAGGTTGCTCGCTGCCCGGCGCAGGCGGGGGAGGGCCGCGGGGTCCGCCTGGGGCACGGTGCGCAAGATGCCGATGCCGCCAGCCAGCATCAGCGACGCCGCAGCGCGTCCCGTGAGCAGCGAGACCTGGGCGTTCCACCGCTCCACCGGAAGGTCGGCTCGGATGCGCACCGTCCACTGGCCGTCCGCCCCGCGCACCACGTCCTGCTCCGGGAGCCCCAGCTCGATGGCACCCCGCGCCGCGGCGGCGGCGAGCAGCACCTCGCCCAGCTCCGGCAGGGCTCGCAGCGCATCGGGGAGCTCGGCACCGCCCGCGTCGACCATCGCCTGCACCCCGGCGTAGTCCAGCCGGGACCGGCTGCGGACCATGGCCCGTCGCACGTCGACGTCGGTCGTGGCGCCGTCGTCGCCCACGTCGATGGTCCACAGCACCGCCGGCCTCGGCCCGTCGGGCAGCAGGGAGGCGGCGGCCTCGCCGAGCGAGGGCGGGTGCAGCGGCGAGCGCTCGTCGGGCGCGTAGAAGGTCTGGGTGCGGGCCCGGGCCGCCACGTCGACGGGCGAGCCGGGCGCCACCCAGGCGGCCACGTCGGCGATGGCGTAGCGGACCCGCCAGCCGCCCGGCCGGGCCTCGACGGCGAGTGCCTGGTCCAGGTCCATCGAGCCCGGCGGGTCGATCGTGACCAGGGGGATGTCGGTGGCGTCCACTCGCTCGCCGGCTGGGCCACGGGCCGCCGACGCGGCGGCATCGGCCAGCACCGCCTCCTCGAAGGGGCCGGGCACGTCGAGCTCGGCGCGCAGCAGCGCGAAGTCCAGTGGCGCGCGGGCGGAGGAGCGGAGGCGGCGGTGCACCACCTGCCCGTCCTAGCAGGCCCGGCCGGCCCACCTCGGTAGCCTCGGGCCATGCCCTACCCGTCGCGCTGGGAGTCGGAGGTCGTGCTCGCCGACGGCGGCACGATGGCGGTGCGCCCCATCCGTCCCGACGATGCCGAGCGGATCCAGCGCTTCCACGAGCGCCAGTCGCCCGAGAGCATCTACTTCAGGTTCTTCTCGCCGCGGCCCCAGCTGTCCACCCGGGACCTCGAGCGCTTCACCAACGTCGACTACGAGGACCGCATGGCGTTCGTGGGGCTACTCGGCGACGAGCTGGTCGGCGTCGCACGCTACGACCGGCACCGCGACCGCAGCGACGCCGAGGTCGCCTTCTTCATCGACGACGAGCACCACGGGCGGGGCATGGCCACCGTGCTGCTCGAGTACCTCGCCGAGGCGGCACGCGAGGCCGGCATCACCGGCTTCACCGCCTCGGTCCTGCCCCAGAACCGCAAGATGCTCGGGGTCTTCACCCAAGCTGGCTTCACCGCCACCTCCCGCTTCGAGGAGGGCGTCATCGAGGTGTCCCTCGACATCGAGCCGACCCCCGAGGCGCTCGCCGCCATCGAGGCTCGTGCCGGCACCGCCGAGGCCCGTTCCGTCGAGCGGCTCCTGCGGCCCAGCTCCATCGCCGTGGTCGGGGCGTCGCGGACGCCCGGGTCGATCGGCCACGAGGTCTTCCGGCTGCTCGTCGCCAACGGCTTCCAGGGGCCGGTGTACCCGGTCAACCGGGACGCCGACGTGGTGGGCAGCGCCCGAGCGTGGCGGTCCGTGCTGGACGTGCCGGGCGAGCTGGACCTGGTCGTCGTCTGCGTGCCGCACCACGAGGTGATGCGGGTCGTCGAGGAGTGCGCCCACCGGCGGGTCCAGGGCCTGCTGGTCCTCACCGCCGGGTACGGCGAGGTCGATGCCGCCGGCGAGGACGCAGAGCTGGAGCTGGTCTCGTTCGCCCGTCGCCACGGGATGCGCCTCATCGGGCCCAACGCCCTGGGCGCGATCAACACCGACCCCGCCGTGCGGATGCACGCCACCTTCGTCAACGTGCAGACCCTGCCCGGACGGGTGGGGCTCATCGCACAGTCGGGGGTCATCGGCGCCGCCATCATCGACAGCGCCCGCCCGCTGGGCGTGGGCATCTCGTCGTTCGTCGCCGTCGGCAACAAGGCCGACGTGTCGAGCAACGACCTGTTCCGCTACTGGCAGGAGGACGACGGCACCGACGTCGTGATGTGCTACCTGGAGTCGTTCGGGAACCCTTCGACCTTCAGCCGCACCGCCCGCTCCCTGGCGTCGGTCAAGCCCATCGTGGCCGTGAAGGTCGACAGCCCGGTGTCGGACCGCTGGGACGAGCCCGTGGGGTGGCCGGCGGGCGCCACCGCGGCCGGCCTGCTCGAGCAGACCGGCATCATCCGCGTCGACAACCTCACCCAGATGCTCCACACCGCTGCCGTGCTGGCCCACCAGCCGCTGCCGGCGGCCCGCCGGGTCGCGGTGCTCACCAACTCGTGGGGGCCGGCGTGGCTGGCCGTCGATGCGATGCGGGCCGCCGGGCTCGACCCGGTCGACCCGGTCACCGTGTCCAACGAGGCCACCCCCGACGAGGTGGGCGAGGCCCTCGAGGCCCTGTACGCCTCAGGCACGGTCGACGCGGTCCTGGTGGCGTACGCGCCGGCCATGGACGCGCACTACCGCAAGGTCGGCCGGGCCATCGCCCGCGCCGGCGACCACCCCGCAGCCGTCACCACGGTGGCCTGCATGTTCGGCGCCCACCCGCCCGGGCTGCTCGTCGACGGCGAGCGCCGGGTGCCCGAGTTCCCGTTCCCCGAGGAGGCCGCCCTGGCCCTCGGGCGGGTGGCCAACTACGCCGCCTGGCGGGCCCAGCCGATCGGCGAGGCATGGGAGCCCGACGTCGAGCCGGCGGCCCGGGCCCGGGCCATCGCCATCGAGGCGCTCGACGCCGCCCCGGCGGCCGGGCCCGATGGTGCCGGCCTCGTCGCGGCAGGGCTCGGGGGCGGCCCGGCCCTCCACTGGCTGGGCCCGGCTGACTGCGAGGAGCTCCTCGCGCAGGTCGGCCTCGCCCCCGCGCCGCAGGCGATCGCCCACGACGTGGAGGAGGCGGTGGCCGTCGCCCGGCGGCTCGGCTACCCGGTGGCGCTGAAGGCGTCGGGCCTCCCGCGCCTCTCCAAGACCGAGGCCGGGGGCGTGTCGCTCGACGTCCACGGCGACGACGAGGTCCGCGCCGCGCTCGGCCGCATGGTGGAGCTCCTCGGCGAGGCGATGCAGCCGGCGCTGATCCAGGTGATGGTCCCCGAGGGCGCCGAGGTGCGCGTCACCGTCACCCGCCACCCGGCGCTCGGCGACCTCATCACCTTGTCCTCCGGTGGGGCAGCCGTCGACCACCTCCCACCTGACGCCGTGCACCTGCTGCCGCTCACCGACGCCGACGCCGAGCGCCTGATCGACCGCTCTCCCGTGGGGGCGCAGGTCGACGCGCAGGGGCCCGAAGCCCGGGCGTCGCTGGTCGACCTGCTCGTGCGGTTGTCGGGCCTGGCCGAGGCCGTGCCCGAGATCGTGGCCATCCGGCTCAACCCGGTGCTCGTCGCCGGCCACGACCTCCCCGGTGGGCCCGCCACCTCAGCCAGCCACGTGCCCGCCCACGCCGCCATCACCGACGCCCGCATCGCCGTGGCCCCCACACCCCCGACCAGCGCCCCAAGGTCCGCCGCCTCTAGCCCACCGCCCGGTGGGTCACGCCCGGGAAGCCCGGTCCTTGTCGACCGGGGGTGCAGTTCTGCACCGCGGGTTGACAAGAACGGGGGCCGGTGGGTCAGGCCCGGGGGAGGGCGAGGACGCGGTCGGCGATGATCGTGCGGAGGATCTGGGTGGTGCCCCCCATGATCGTGTACGCCGGCGCGTAGGCGACGCCTCGGGCGACGCGTGCCGCGAGCGGCCAGGCCACCTCGGGCGCCCCTGGACGTGGGCCTGCGCCTGGGGCCTGTGGACCTGCGCTCGAGCGGTCGACCGCGTCGGCGCCCGGTGCATCGATGGGGGCCCACGCGGTGGCGGCGGGGCCGAGGACCGAGGCGGCGAAGGCGGCGACGGCCTGCTCGTGCTCGGTGCAGAAGGTCTTCGTGGCCGCCGAGAACTGCGGCGGGGCCTGGCCGAGGACCTCGCGCAGCACCAGCAGGCGCCCCAGGCGGTACCCGGTCTCGAGCCGGGCGATCTGCTGGCGCACCAGCGGGTCGGCCCGGTCGGCGAGCGGGAGCACGTCCCGGTAGAGGCGGTGGTTGCTGACCAGCCGGTCGATGCCGCCCCGCTCGTGCTCCATCTGCTTCATGACCTGGCGGAAGCTGCCGTGCAGCGTGCCGACGAGGTGGTCGGCGGGCACCCGCACCCCCTCGAACCGGACCTCGCAGAAGTGGGCGTCGCCAGTGGCATCGACGATCGGGCGCACCTCGATGCCCGGCGACGCCATGTCGACCACGAGCTCCGACAGCCCTGCGTGCGGCGGGGCGTCGGGGTCGGTGCGGGCGATCACGTAGCACCAGTCGGCGTGGGCGGCGCCGCTCGTCCAGACCTTGGCCCCGTCCACCACCCACTCGTCGCCGTCCCGCACCGCCCGGGTGCGCAGCGATGCCACGTCGGAGCCGGCATCGGGCTCGCTCATGCCGATGCACCAGGTGTCGGTGCCGGCGAGGATCCCTGGGAGCCACCGGTCTCGCTGGGCGTCGTCGCCGAACTGCAGCAGGGTGGGCCCGATCTGGCGGTCGGCGAAGTAGCACGACGCGAGGGGCGCGCCCTCGCCGATGAGGGCTTCGAATACCACGAACCGTTCCAGGGGGGAACGGCCGCCACCGCCCACCTCGACAGGCCAGGTCATCCCGATCCAGCCGCGGCGCGCCAGCTCCACGGCGGCTTCGGCGTCCAGGCCCATGAGCCAGCCGTCCTCGCGGATCGGCCGGCGCCCCGCCAGCTCGGCCCCCACCGCGTGCGCCTCGGCGGCGAGGGCGTCGAGCGCGGGGTCGAGCGTCAGGTCCATCGGCGCCGACGCTACCCACCACCCGCCCGATCGACGGTCGTGCCTGCTCAGCGCGGTGCGCGCACCGCCGTCGTGCCTGCACCCTGGCCGGTGGGCGTTGGCGCCTGGGTAGGGTCGGGCAGATGCGAGCCGTCGTCCTGACCGAGCACGGAGGGCCCGAGGTCCTCACCCTGGCCGACATCCCCGATCCCGAGATCGGCCCGGAAGACGTCCTGGTGGAGGTGGCCGCCACCGCGCTCAACCGCGCCGATCTGCTGCAGCGGCGCGGCTTCTACCCCGAGCCCGGCCCGACGCGTCCCCACGAGGTGCCCGGGATGGAGCTGTCCGGGCGCGTCGCCGCCGTGGGCCCGCTCGCGTCGCGCTGGTCGGTCGGCGACGAGGTGATGGCGATCGTGGGCGGCGGTGCCTACGCCGAGCGCATCGCGGTCCACGAGCGCCAGCTGATGCGCGTCCCGGCGGGGATCGCCCTGGCCGATGCCGCCGCCATCCCCGAGGTCGGCATCACGGCGCACGATGCGCTGGTGGTCCAGGGTGGGCTCCGCTCGGGCGGGTGGGCGCTCGTGCACGCGGGTGCCTCGGGGGTGGGGTCCATGGCCGTGCAGATCGCCCAGGCCGTCGGTGCCCGCTCGATCGCCACCACCTCGACGGGCAAGGTCGATGCGGTGCGGGCGCTCGGGGCCGACGTCGTGGTCGACTACCGGAGCGAGGACTTCGTCGAAGCGGTGCGAGAGGCGACCGCCGGGCGCGGGGTCGACGTCGTGCTCGACGTGGTCGGCGGCGACTACCTGATGCGCAACCTGCAGAGCCTCCGCGTCGGCGGCACGGTCGTGCAGGTCGGGGTGATGGGCGGAGGGTCGACCGAGATCAACCTCGGCATGCTGCTGCCGCTGCGTGCCCACCTGGTCGGCACCGTGCTGCGTGCCCGACCGCTGGAGGAGAAGGTGGCGGCCTCCCGCCGGTTCGAGGAGGAGGTGGTCCCCGCCATCGAGGCCGGTGCGATCCGCCCCGTCATCGACCGGCGGTACCCGTTGGCGGCCATCGCCGAGGCGCACGCCTACCTGGAGACCAACGCCAACGTGGGCAAGGTCGTCATCGACGTCACTGCCTGACGTCGCTCCGCCGGCGCGGGCTCAGCGCTGGGCGACGAGCAGCGACACCGGCCCGAGCCAGTCCTCCGCGAGGTTCCTGGCGGCTGCGGGGGAGAGGTGGACGCCGTCGGGGCGCGAGCCGTGGTCGTCGAGCGCGCGCACCGATCCCAGGTACCAGGCCAGGTCGGCGGTGGACACCCGGTCGGGCTCTCGGTCGGCCAGGGCCTGCTGCACCTTCCAGATCACGCCGTGGCGCGCCGAGTCCTCCTGGGGCGACACCACCGGGTTCCAGAACGGGTTGGCCGGCGGCTGCTGGAGCCACAGCACGTGGCCGGCGCCGGCGTCGAGGGCAGCTTCGGTCACGTCGGTGTAGCCGGCCTCGATCCGCCGCCGGTACTCGCGATCCCACGGCTGCTCCACGCCGGTGCCCGGGAACCGCTGGTCGAGCACGTCCCACGCGGTGACCATGCCGACCACCACGTCGGGGCGCAGCTCGCGCACCTTGGCCGGCACCTCGGTCGTGGCGTAGCGCTCGCAGGCGGGGCTGATCGCCTGGTCCCCTTCGGGGAACACGCGGGTGCCGCCGGTGGCGAAGCCGCAGCCCGACTTGGCGGCGATGGTGACCTGGGCGAGGTCCGGGTGCTCGGCGGCCCAGCGCACGAGCCCGCCACCGGTGGCCTCGGCGGTCGAGTCGCCGATCACCAGGATCCGCACCGGGCGCGAGGGCGTCGGTGCGGCCAGGTCGGTGCGGCGGTACCGGTCGGCATCGAGGTCGCGCGCCGCGGCCTGGTCTGGGACGGTCTGGAGCGCCACCACCGGCGCCTTCGGGTCGATGCCGGCAGCAGCCGCGGTCGAGTCGTCGACGGTGCGGAACGTGGCTCCGGTGGGGGCGATGAGGAGCGCGGCCACCAGCACCAGGACCGTGAGCGCCGCCCCGGCGAGCAGGGTCGGGCGCACGGGCACCCGAGCCCCGCGGATCGGCTTCTCGACCAGGTGGTAGCTCACGATGGCGACGGCCACCGTGAGGGCGAGGCGCACGGCCAGGAGCGCAGCACCGCCGCGGCCGAGCCGCTGGGCGTCCACGAGCGTGAAGATCGGCCAGTGGTAGAGGTACACGCCGTAGGAGATGGTGCCGAGGGCGACGAGGGGGCGGACCGAGAGCAGGCGCACGACCGGTCCCTCGTGCTGGAGGCCGAGCAGCAGGAGCGCGGTGACCGTCGACAGCGCCGGCATCCACCCGTGGTACGCAGGTCCGCCGGTGGTCGGGAAGAGGGCGCAGGCGGCGAGGATCAGTGCCAGGCAGACCGGCGTGGCGGCCCGCGCCCAGCGAGGGGAGCGGGCGGCGGCGACGAGCGCGGCGGCGGACGCGCCGGTGAGGATCTCGCCGACCCGGGCCAGTGTGGCCCAGTAGGCGGCGTCGGGGCCCCAGACCACCCCGATCACCGGGGCGAGCGCCACGAAGGCGGCGGTGGCGGCGAGGATCGGGCCGAGCACGGGGCGCCCTCGCCGGCGGGCGATGGCGGCCAGCCCGACGAAGGCGACCGGCCAGACCCAGTAGAACTGCTCCTCGATCGCGAGCGACCAGTAGTGCTCGAGCGGGCTCACCTGGCCGCCATCCTTGGCCAGGAGGTCGGCGTAGCTGGAGGACCCGAACACCCGCAGCCAGTTGAAGACCTGGAGCGCTGCGGCCCACACATCGGCGCGCAGGTGGGCGACCTGGTCCCATGCCCCGGCCTCGTGCAGGGCGATCACGCCGAGCAGGCACAGGGCCGAGGCCGGGAGCAGGCGCCGGGCCCGGCGGGCGTAGAAGCCCCCGGCGGCGACGCGCCCGGTGTCCTGGTGCTCCCGGATGAGCAGGCTGGTGATCAGGAACCCCGACAGGGTGAAGAAGACCGAGACGCCCACGTAGCCGCCCCGCATCCAGCGCACGCCCCCGTGGAAGAGCAGCACGGCGGTCACGGCGACGGCTCGCACGCCGTCGAGCGCAGGCTGGTAGGCCATCCGCCGGCTCCGGTCGGGAGGCCCGACGGCCATCAGAACTCCACGCCGACGCGCAGCTCGGCGTCTGCGGCGTCGCGCTGGGCCCGTCGGCGGATCGACGGGACCTGGCGGAGGGCGAGGGCGGCTGCGGCGCCGACGAGCATGCCCGCCGCGTGCGCCTGCCACGCCACGTCCTCCTCGTTGGTGGAGAACTGGGTGACGAAGAACAGCAGGAGCACCACCGCGGCGGGCACGTAGACGACCTGGAACGCGGCGGTGGCGATCACGGTCAGGATGCGACCGCGGGGGAGCAGCACGAGGTAGGCCCCCATCGCCACGGCGATCGCGCCAGACGCGCCGATGAGCGGGATGGGCGAGGTCTGGTTGACCGCCACGAAGCCGAGCGTGGCCACGATGCCGCCGATCAGGTACAGCAGGAGGAAGTTGGCTCGGCCCAGGCGGTCCTCGACCTTGCCGCCGAAGACCCACAGGAACAGCATGTTCCCAGCCAGGTGGGCGATGCTGCCGTGGAGGAACATGCAGGTGACGAGGGCGAGCAGCACCACCTTGCCCTCCGGCGGGAACCTGGGCTCGTCGCCCTTGCACTGGGCCGGGTCGGCCGACAGCGGCCGGCCCGACACGACCTCGCACGCCACGGTGCCCCAGCGGTAGCTGAACTCGTCGCGCTCGGCGCTGGTCCAGTACTGGCCCTGGGTGCCCTCGGGTGCCCGTTCGAACTGGAACCCGGCGGGCTGGACGAACAGGAACACGATCACGTTGATCGCGATGAGCGCGATCGTGGCCCACGGGACGTTGCGATCCCGTTCGTCGTCGCGCAGGGGCAGCGCCACGTCAGCCCGCCAACCCGAGGCGCATCCGCATGGTCCGCTGCCGCTGCGCCTCGGGGGCGAGGCGGGGGTCCGACACCACGACGGTCCGTGCGGCGTAGTCGTGCAGCCCCCGCGCGTAGGAGCCGAACGCCATGGTGATGAGCGAGATGCCGAGGAGCGGCCAGAGCAGGGGCACGTACATGGTGAGGCCGAGGACCAGGGCGCGCACGAACGACCGGCCGGTCGTGGGGGGCCGGCCCGTGGCGCGGTCGAGGATCACGAGCCCGGCGAGGGTGTGGCCGGGGGTCACCCCGGTCGAGGACACCAGGCGGGTCTCGTGGATGACGAAGATCACGATCCACACCACCGAGGAGATCAGGATCAGCTGGGCGGTCGGGTGGCGCAGGCTGGCCGCCAGCGCGAGGAGCCCGATCGCCCCGGCCAGGACCGGGAAGCCCTCGATGCGCCGGAGCCTCGCCCGGTAGCGCACGTCGAGGTCGCCGACGCGCCCGAGCGGCGACATGCGGGGCGGGCGCGCGGCGTCGGCGTATCCGGGCAGGTCCCGGGTGGCGATCGCGCCGCCGAAGCCCTTGGGGACGACCATCGTCCGGCCCGAGCGGTCCGGCAAGCCGCGCCCGAGCGGGTCGACGAACGTGCTGAGGATCCAGATGCCCCAACCGATGACGGGGATCGTGGTGAGGACCGCGACCATGGCGCCGCGTCGGGCGACGGCGGCGGGCTCGGGGCGCCCGGCCCGGTCGAGCTCGGAGAGGCGCAGCCCGAGGGCGAGCTTGCCGGGCGTGGCACCGATCACGATCGTGGCCCCGGCCTCGACGCCCCAGACGACCATGAACGCCAGGAACAGGTCGGCCCAGGGCCGGTCGAGCGACCCGAGCAGGGCCCACGCCGCGACCACGAGCGCGAGCTCGACCAGGGCATCGATGGTCCGGGCGCCGATGCGCGCCGCCTTGCCGGCCACCGGGCCGAGCGGCACGGGGGGCGGCATGGGCGGTGCCGGCGGGCCCCACGCCCATCCCCACGGTGGGGCGCGCCGGGCGGGAGGTGCGGGCCGGGCGGCGGGTAGGGGTAGGTCAGCGGGCGTCCATGGCGACGTAGTCGCGGGCCAGAGCCGATGTAGAGCTGCCGCGGACGGGCGATCTTCTGGTCCTGCTCGAGCAGCTCCTTCCAGTGGGCCAGCCAGCCGGAGGTCCGGGGGATGGCGAACAGGACGGTGAACATCTCGATGGGGAAGCCCATGGCCTGGTAGATGAGGCCGGAGTAGAAGTCGACGTTCGGGTAGAGCTTGCGGCTGATGAAGTAGTCGTCCGCCAGGGCGACCTCTTCGAGCTTGAGCGCGATGTCGAGCAGCGGGTTCTTGCCCGTCACCTCGAACACCTCGTAGGCCGTCTTCTTGATGATGGTGGCCCGCGGGTCGTAGTTCTTGTACACGCGGTGGCCGAAGCCCTGGAGGCGGCCCTTGCCCGCCTTCACACCGGCCACGTAGTCCGGCACGTTGTCGATGTGGCCGATCTCGTTGAGCATCTTGATCACGGCCTCGTTGGCGCCGCCGTGGCGGGGGCCGTAGAGGGCGGCGGTGGCGGCGGCCGCCGCCGAGTACGGGTCGCTGTGGGAGGACCCGGCGACGCGCATCGCGGTGGTGCCGCAGTTCTGCTCGTGGTCGGCGTGGAGGATGAACAGGATGTCCAAGGCCCGGGCCAGGATGGGGTCGGCCTCGTAGTCCGGCTCGCCGATGCGCCACATCATGGAGAGGAAGTTGGACGCGAAGTCCAGCCGGTTGTCCGGGTAGACGAACGGCATGCCGACGCTGAAGCGGTGGGCGCCGGCGGCCAGCGTGGGCATCTTGGCGATGAGCCGGACGATCTGCTTGTTGCGGACCTCCGGGTCGTCGATGTCCTTGGCTTCCGGGTAGAAGGTGGACAGGGCCGCCACGGCCGACACGAGCATCCCCATCGGGTGGGCGTCGTGGTGGAAGCCCTCCATGAACCGCTTGCGCACGTTCTCGTGGATGTACGTGTGGTAGGTGATCTCGTGCACCCAGTCGGCGTACTGCTCCTCGGTGGGGAGCTCGCCGTAGATCAGGAGGTAGGCCACCTCCAGGTAGGTGCTGTTCTCGGCCAGCTGCTCGATGGGGTACCCGCGGTAGCGCAGGATGCCGTTCTCGCCGTCGAGCTCGGTGATGGCCGACTCGGTCGCTGCCGTCTGGGTGAACCCCGGGTCTGCGAACCAGATGTTGCCGAGGAGCTTCTTCCAAGCTCCGGCGTCCACCCCTCCGTTCACGATCGGGATCTCGACCGACTCACCGGTGCGGTTGTCGGTGATCGTCACGCTCTCTGCCACGTCTTCCTGCCTCTGTCGTTCCGGGTCTGCGTTGGCCGGGTCGTCTCCGGTGATCCACCGGCCGTGCGTCCAAGGCTGATCGTACCCAGCCGGACGGGGTCTCAGGACCAGCAGGCCCCTGGAGGGGTCAGTCCCGCGGGGTGCCGGGCAGCCGGAGGCCGCTGCGGGCGGGGACCTCCCGGCGGATGGCATCGCGGATGACGGCGGCGACCGCCTTGGCCGGCGCCGACTGGCGGCCCCGCCGAGGGGTCGCCAGCCCGACGGCGCGGGGCGTCGTGCCGTGCAGCGGGACCGCTCGCCAGGTGTCGTCGGACCACTCGACCACGGCGCTGGCCGGGAGGATGGCGGCGCCGTAGCCCTGGTACGCGAGGGAGGCGACCAGCCGCATCCCGTCGACCTCGGCCAACGGCTCCAGCACGACCCCGGCGCGCGCCGCGTCGGAGTCCAGGTCGTCCCGGAACCCGGTGCCGGGCGGTTCGAGGAGCAGGGGGACGTCGGCCAGCTCGGCGAGCTGCACCTCGTCGCGCTCGGCCAGCTCGTGGCCCTTGGTGACCAGCACGACGTGCTCCTCCTCGAACAGCACCTCGGCGTCCACGTCGGGGTCGAGGACCGGGAGGTTGACGATGGCCAGGTCCAGGGAGCCGTTGGCCACCTGGGGGAGGAGCGAGGTGGTGGTGGCGTCGA
The DNA here is from genome assembly GCA_046331115.1 of Acidimicrobiales bacterium. Classification (GTDB taxonomy): domain Bacteria; phylum Actinomycetota; class Acidimicrobiia; order Acidimicrobiales; family Iamiaceae; genus Aquihabitans. The sequence goes on along the minus strand of JAXLRJ010000005.1, from coordinate 83,642 downwards.
CGACGACCAGGCGCACCTTGGGGTGGGCGGCCCCCACGTCTGCCAGCAGCATGGGCACGAGCCATCGCCCGGTGGTGCCGATGACGCCCACCCGCACCAGCCCGGAGATCTCGCCGAGCGACGAGGCGACGTCGGCGGACAGCGCCTCCAGCTCGGCCTGCACCCGCCGGGCACGGGCCACGACCAGTTCGCCGGCGTCGGTGAGCCGCCCGCTGGCCCGGTCGACCAGCACGGTCCCCAGCTCGCGCTCGAGGTTGGCGATGTGCGTGCTCACGTTGGACTGCACGGTGTGCAGGGCACGGGCGGCCGCCGAGAAGCTGTTGTGGTCGGCCACCGCGGTCAGGGCGGCGAGTTGGCGAAGGTCCATCGCTCGCCATGATGGCAGAAATCTCCCACAACTGTTGGAACGATTGCTTGCAACTGTTTATGCTGTGCTCACCAAGACCGCCGAGGTGAACGGGTCCCCCTCCCGAACCTCGAGCGACGGGTCGAGTGGTTCCCCTGCCACTCAGACCGCTGACCGACCGGCCGTCCCCTGGCCGGTCGGTCCCGTTTTCGGCAGAGCAGGGCACCGGGCGAGGGGTCGGGCCCCAGGTCAGGGCGCCGCGGCGGGCTGGGGACCGGCCTCGGTGGCGAGGCGCTCGGTGAGGACCAGGCCCTGGCCGCGTACGGTCTCGATCGCCAGGTCCAGCGGTGCGATCCGGCGTCGGATCCGGTGCACGTGGGTGTGGAAGGTGCCTCGACCGTGGGGGTCGTCGACGTCGACGCCCAGCTCGCCGAGGGGGACGCACCGGTCGAAGGCGTCCACCAGCGCCCGCACGATGGGCGTCTCGCTGGGGGCCAGGGCGATCCAGCGACCCCGGTGGCGCAGGATGTCGCCGACCTCCACCACGGGCCCGCTGGCCGGGGTCGGCTCGCCTCGGACGGCCAGGTTGGCCAGGCGGAACCGGACCTCGTCCTCGCCGGCGTCGGGGCCGACCCAGTCCTCGAGCGGGTCGAGCGGCAGCGGGGGCTCGTAGCCGGCGTCGATGACCAGCAGCCGCGGGACCCCGGCGGCCCGGAGCGTGCGGCGCAGCTGCTGCTCGGCCGGCCAGCGCACGACGACGGCGTTGCTCATCGGTGGCCTCGGGTGGCGGGGGAGGTGGTCATCGAGGTGCGATCCTCCCCCCTCCGGCCGTCGATGTCACCAGCTGCGGCCCGATCTTGACGGAATGTTGACGCGTTCCTTGCAGCCGGTGCCAGGTTGGTGCGCGCCGGCACCCGAACCGGGCCGGGCGCCAGCCGGTCGAGGGCCAGCGGACCGATGAGAGTTCGGCGGTCGTGCCGGCGGAGGCGGGCTCAGGCCACCGAGCCCCAGTCGGCGAAGCCGCTGGGGTCGTGGCGGCCGAAGGTGCCGTGCTCGAACAGGCCCCACCCCTCGGCGCCGTCGTGGCTGCCCCCGTGCAGCACGCCCCGGCCGACGTGGTCGATGAGGCCGAACGTGCTCATCCCGGCGACCGCGGGGTCGTCGAGGTCGAGGTCCACGCCCTCGACCCAGCCCCGGCCCTTCCAGGTGCCGTGGGACCAGGTGGGGTCGCCGCCGTAGCCGGTGCCGGCGTTCAGGGCGACGTAGCCGTGGGACTCGACCTCCAGGACGAGCGGGGTGCCGTCGCGCTCCGCGAGGTGGATGGTGGCACCGGTCGGGATCCGGGTCCCCGGCACGTACGCGACCTCGACGCGCGCCCAGCCGAGCTGCTCGGGCCGCCGGCCGCTGGCCGCCGGCCAGACCCGCACGGCGTCGTTCAGCACCCGGTGGCCGTCGGGCTCCTCCTGGACGATGACCACGATGGCGAAGTCCTCGAAGCGCAGCGGCACGTAGGTCCACCAGAAGCCCTCGATGGGCTCGTCGCCGGCGCGCGCTGGCGGCTCGGCCTCGCCGGAAGGTCGGATGCCCCACGAGCGGTCGCGGCTGCCGACCCACCGGTCGGGGGTCACCTCGTGCACCTGTCCGTCGACGCGCAGCTCACCCTCCCAGGTGCCGAGCTGGGCGAAGCGCTGGGCGTCGAGCGCCACCCGGCGCGCCGGGCCGGAACGCCAGACGTGGGGCTCCTCGTCGACGGCGGGGAACGAGCCGCGCCAGTGCAGGTCGAAGCCGACGCCGTGGTCGTCGCCATCGCAGGTGAAGCGCAGCTCCTGCAGCGGCTCGATCACCTCGATGCGGAACGGGCCGACGGCGGGCTGCAGCCGGTCGTGGCCGTCGAGGGCGTCGGAGGCCCGGACGCTGACCTGGCGCCGGCCGACGCGCACGGTGGCGTAGGCGTCGATCACGCCCAGGTTCGGGTAGGTCCCGAGGCCCGTGACCAGGAACGGCTCGCCGCTGCGCCCGTGGGCGTTGAAGTAGCAGCGGTCGTAGGCGTTGCGGTCCGACGACGCCATGTGGGCCATCGAGAGGGGCGCTTGGTGGATGGGGTACTCGTCGAGGGGGTGTGGCACGGGCGGCACCCTAGGTCGGAGCCGCCCCGTAGTCTCGTGGCATGGAGCCAGCGGCCTTCTTCGACCTCGACCGCACCCTGCTCACCGGTGCCAGCGGGCCGATGTTCAGCACGATGCTCAAGCGGGTGGGCCTGCTGCCGGATCGCAGCATCCCGGGCGAGGGGCTCGTCTTCCGGTTCTTCGACATCGTGGGCGAGACGGTCCCGTCGATGATCGCCACCCGCCAGATGGCCCGCGCCGCGGCCGGCTGGGACCGGTCGCTCGTGCAGGAGGCCGGCCAGCTCGCCGCCGAGCGCCTGGTCGACGAGGTTCCCGGGTACGCCAAGGGCCTGGTCGCCCGCCACCAGGCCGAGGGCCGCAAGGTGGTCATGGCCACCACCTCCCCCTACGACCTGGTCCGTCCCCTCGCAGAGGCGCTCGGCCTGGATGGGGTCATCGCCACCCGCTACGGCGAGGCCGACGGCCGCTACGACGGCTCGATCGATGGCTTCTTCGTCTGGGGGCCGGGCAAGCTCGCCGCCGTGCGGGAGTACGCCGTCGCCCACGGGATCGACGTGTCGGCCAGCTGGGCCTACTCGGACTCCATCTACGACCTGCCGCTGCTGTCCGCGGTGCGGAACCCGACCGCGGTCAACCCGGACCCTCGGCTCCGGATGGTGGCCGCGCTGCGGCGCTGGCCGAGCCAGCACTTCGACGTGCCCGAAGGGGTCCCGAAGGTCGCGGGCCTGGAGCCGCAGAAGGTGCTGCACCTGCTGGCCCGCCCGCAGCTGCTGCCGTGGGTCCGCTTCGACCTCGAGGGCGTCGAGCGCATCCCGAAGGAGGGGCCGGCGATCATCGTCGGCAACCACCGCAGCTACTTCGATCCGCTGGCCATCGGCTGGGCCCTGGCCAAGGCCGGGCGACCGGTGCGCTTCCTCGGCAAGAAGGAGGTGTTCGACGCGCCGGTGGTCGGCCAGTTCGTGGCCGCGCTCGGCGGCATCCGCGTCGAGCGCGGCTCGGGCAGCGACGAGCCCCTCGCCGCGGCGGCCGAGGCGCTGGCCGCGGGCGAGGCGGTGGCGCTGATGCCCCAGGGCACGATCCCTCGGGGCAGGGCGTTCTTCGACCCGGTGCTGAAGGGCCGGTGGGGCGCGGCCAAGCTGGCGGCGATGTCGGGGGCACCGGTCATCCCGATCGGCCTGTGGGGGACCGAGCGGGTGTGGCCTCGCAACGCCCGCACCCCCGACGTGTTCGCGGTCGGGCACCCGCCGACGGTCCGGATCCGGGTCGGGCCTCCGGTGCCGCTCGGGCTGCAGGACCCGGACGCGGACACTGCGGCGATCATGGAGGCCCTCGTCGCCCTCCTGCCGCCCGAGGCGCGCGAGCACCACGATCCCACGCCCGAGGAGCTGGCCCGGACGCTGCCCTCGGGCTACGTCGGCGACCCCGACGCGGAGGCCGAGCGCCGGCCGGGCACGGACTGACGGCCCCGTCCGGTGCCACCGGGCCCGGTCGGTCGGGCCCGGTGGCTAGTTGCCGAGGACGGTGTTGGCGGTGACGCCGCAGCCGCGCAGCAGCGGGCGCATCTGGTTGGCGTTGCGCGACGCCGTCAGGTCGGTGCCGAACTTCTCGACGTAGGCGTCCGCGACGCACGTGGCCTGCTCCTCGGAGAGGCCGGCCTGCTTGAGGCTGATGACGATGCCGCGCTTGAACCCGCCCTCGAAGGTGCCGTCGGTGCCCGAGCCGATCTGCGACAGCTTGCTCATCGGGATGTCGCACTCGTTGACGATGTCCATGATCGCCCCGGCGTCGGTGGTGTCGCCGCCGCCGTCGATCATGTCGAAGACGCCCGAGGCCAGGCACTCGGACTCCTTGGTGCTGAGGCCGAGCTCCTCGTAGGCCTTGGCCATCTGGTCCACCACCGCCTGGTCCTCGGGGGTGCGCTGCTTGCTGGGTGCCGTGGTGGTGGTGTCGCCCTCGCCCTCCGTGGTGGAGGGGGCGGTCAACCCGCCGGTGGCGCCGCTGTCGGCGACCGTGGTCGAGGTGGTGGTGAGGTCCGCGGCGGCGTCGCCGGCATCCACGCCGCACGCGGCGGTGCCGAAGGCCAGGAGGGCGACGGTGGCGAGGACGAGGGGACGGATCCTGCGCATGGGTGCCAACGCTACTGCGCTGCCTCGGCGTCCTCCGGGTCGCCCCCGGCAGCCGCATCGCCGTCGGCCTCGACGGCCTCCTCGACCTCGTCTGGCTGGTCGGCGTCGACCGCATCGGAGGCCGCGTCTGCTGGTGGCTCCTCGGCGGTTGGTGCCCACGCCGGGGCTTCGCCGGTCTCGGCGGCCACCACCGCGGCCAGCGCCGCCTTGTAGGCGGCATCGGCGGCGGCCTTCTGCTCTGCGGTCGCCCGCTCGGAGGCGCGCAGGCGCTTGACCTCTCCCGCCGCGTCCTCCTTGGCCTTGCGCAGCCGGCCGAGCTCGTCGGCTTGGCGGCGCTCGGCGCGCGCCGCGGCCTTGGCCTCGCGCTCGGCGCGCTCCTCGGAGCGCACGAACGCGGCGAACAGCTCCAGGTCCTCTGCCGAGGCCTCGGGCACCGGCTTGTTGCCCTTGCCCATCAGCCCGCCATCTTCTGGCGGATGATGTTCAGGGCACCACCGGCGCGGAACCACGCCAGCTGCTCGTCGTTCATCGTGTGGTTGGCCTCGAAGGGCACCTTGGTGCCGTCGGGCTTCACGATCTCGCAGTAGACCGGCTTGCCGGGCGCGAGGTCCGCCAGGCCGAGGAACGACAGCTTGTCGTCCTGCTCGATCTGGTCGTAGGTGCTCGGGTCGGCGAAGGTGAGCGGGAGCACGCCCTGCTTCTTGAGGTTGGTCTCGTGGATGCGGGCGAAGCTGCGGACCAGGATCACCTTGCCGCCACGGAAGCGGGGCTCCATGGCGGCATGCTCCCGGGAGCTGCCCTCGCCGTAGTTCTCGTCGCCCACGGCGACCCAGCTGACCCCGGCCTCGTGGAGGTGCTTGGCGATCTCCGGGAACGGCTTGGTCTCGCCATCGAGCGGGTCCTTGCCGGTGCCGTCGGCCTCGGTGAAGGCGTTGATGACGCCGGCGAACAGGTTGCCGGAGATGTTCTCGAGGTGGCCGCGGTACTTGAGCCACGGGCCGGCCATCGAGATGTGGTCGGTGGTGCACTTGCCGTAGGCCTTGAGGAGCAGCGGCAGCTCGACGAAGTCGTTGCCGTCCCAGGCTGGGAACGCCTCGAGCAGCTGCAGGCGGTCCGAGGTGGGGGACACCTTGACCTCGACCGATGAGCCGTCGGCCGGCGGCGGGGTGAACGTGTTCTGGCCCGGGTCGAAGCCCTGCTCGGGGAGCGTGATGCCCTGGGGCACCTCGAGGTGGACCTCCTCGCCGGACTCGGTGACCAGCGCGTCGGTGGCCGGGTTGAAGTCCAGGCGACCGGCCAGGGCGAGGGCGATCACGGTGTCGGGCGAGGTCACGAAGCTGAGCGTGTTCGGCGAGCCGTCGTTGCGCTTCGGGAAGTTGCGGTTGTAGCTGTTGACGATGCTGTTGGGCGTGGCCGGGTCCATGTCCGGACGGGCCCACTGGCCGATGCACGGGCCGCAGGCGTTGGCGAGCACCTCGCCGCCGATGGCTTCGAGGTCGGCGAGCAGGCCGTCGCGCTCGATGGTGGCTCGGACCTGCTCGGAGCCCGGGGTGATGAGGAGCTTGGTCTTGGCCTTGAGCCCCTTGGCCGACGCCTGGCGGGCGATCGAGGCGGCCCGGGTGATGTCCTCGTAGGACGAGTTCGTGCACGAGCCGATGAGGGCGGCCGAGATCTCGATCGGCCAGCCCTTCTCCGCGGCGGTGGCGCCGATCTCGCTCACCTTGTGGGCGTAGTCGGGGGAGTGCGGGCCGTTGATCAGCGGGGCGAGGGTCGACAGGTCGATCTCGATGACCTGGTCGTAGAAGTCCGCGGGGCGCTCGTACACCTCGGGGTCTGGGCGCAGGTGCTCGGCGACGGCGGCGGCGGCGTCGGCGATCTCGGCCCGGCGGGTGGCCCGCAGGTAGGCGTCGTGGCTGGCGTCGTAGGCGAAGACCGAGGTGGTGGCGCCGATCTCCGCGCCCATGTTGCAGATGGTGGCCTTGCCGGTGGCGGAGATGCTCTCCGCGCCGGGGCCGAAGTACTCGACGATGGCGCCCGTGCCGCCCTTCACGGTCAGGACGCGGGCGACCTCCAAGATCACGTCCTTGGGGGCGCTCCAGCCGGACAGCTCGCCGGTCAGGTGCACGCCGATCACCTTCGGGAACCGGACGTTGAACGGGAAGCCGGTCATGACGTCGACGGCGTCCGCGCCGCCCACGCCGATGGCCACCATGCCGAGGCCGCCAGCGTTGGGCGTGTGGCTGTCGGTGCCGATCATCATCCCGCCGGGGAAGGCGTACTGCTCGAGCACGACCTGGTGGATGATGCCCGAGCCGGGCCCCCAGAAGCCGATGCCGTACTTGGCCGAGACGCTCTCCAGGAAGTCGTAGACCTCCTTGTTGGTGTCCACGGCGACGCCGAGGTCGATCTTGGCGCCGACCTTGGCCTGGATCAGGTGGTCGCAGTGGACGGTGGTGGGTGCGGCCACCTGGGGGAGGCCAGCGGTCATGAACTGCAGCAGGGCCATCTGGGCGGTGGCGTCCTGCATGGCGATCCGGTCCGGGTCGAAGTCCGTGTAGCTCACGCCGCGCTCGAGCCCGCCGTCCTCGGGGTCCCGCAGGTGGTTGAGCAAGATCTTCTCGGTGAGGGTGAGGGCCCGGCCGAGCCGCTGGCGGCCCAGCGCCACGCGGTCGGGGAGCTTGGCGTACACCGCGTCCACGAGCTCGATCGGGGTCGTTGCGGTCACAGCCATGGGGATCACCTCGGTTCGTTCACGACGGGGCCCGCTTGCGCCGTCGGTCAAAGCATACAACTATGAGACAAGTGCGCACCATCCGCTACCGGGACATCGCCGGAGACCTCCGGGATCGCATCGAGCGATCCGAGTTCACCCCGGGTCGCGTCCTGCCGTCCGAAGCAGAGCTGTCGGCAACCTACAGCGCCTCGCGGGTGACCATCCGCAAGGCGCTCGAGGCCCTGCGGACCGAGGGGCTGGTGGACTCGCGCCAGGGCTTCGGCTGGTTCGTCGCCGGGTCGCCGGTCCGCCAGACGCTCGCGCACCTGGGCACGATCGAGGCCCAGCTGGAGGCCGAGGGCCGTCGCTCGGAGCGCGACATCCGCGAGTTCGCGTTCGTCCGCCCGCCGGCCCGGGTGCGGGCGCTGCTCGGCGTGGACAAGGCGCTCAAGGTCACCCGGGTGAACCTGGCCGACGGCGAGCCCTTCGCCCGGGTCACGGTCTGGTGCCCCGAGGAGCTCGGCCACGACATCAGCCGGGCGCAGGTCCGGGACCGTTCCTTCTACGAGCTGCTGCCCGTGGCCTTCGGCGGCGCCACCCAGACCATCGGGGCCGACGCCGCCGGCCCGCAGGACGCCGAGCTGCTGCAGATCCCCGTCGGGTCGCCCGTGCTGGTGTGCGAGCGGGTCACCGCCGACGAGCACGGCACCCCGATCCTGATCGGGGAGTACGCGTTCCCGGCGCACCGCACCGAGTTCATCGTGGACCTCGCCCACCCCGAGGCCTCCATCGCGCCCGGGGCCTCCGGCTGGTCGAGTAGGGCCGGGGGCGAGGCGCAGCGCGAGACTGCACGGATGGGTCGCCGCACCCCACCCCCGTACCGACGCCGAGCGAGCTGGCCGCCAGCTCCTGGCCGCCTCCGCCATCGGGGCGCTCAACACCCTCAACGCCCGCAAGCCCTTCGCTCGGACCGGCCCGGCCTCGGTCCCGTCGTTCTTCGCCGGCTGGCTCACCTCCGAGATGCCGCTGCACGCCATCGGCTGGCAGGCCCTCGCGACGGCTGCCTTCGCCCGACGGGGCGCCCTGCGCACGCCCGAGGGCTGGGTCGGCCTGGGCATCAGCGCTGCCTCGTGGGTGGCGCTGCACCGGGTGTGGCAGCAGTCGATGCAGGCCGGCGACCTGTTCGACCGCGCGCTCGAGCAGGGCCTCGGCGACCACCTCTACCGCGGGGAGCTGCTCGGCTTGGCCAGCGGCCCGGCGGAGATCCGTCGGCGCGCCGCCCCTGGGCCGCTCGGCCTGCGCGCTGCGCTGCCCTACGTCCACGACGTCGACATCCCCTACGGCGACGCCGGGCCGCGCAACACGCTCGACATCTGGAAGCGGTGGGACCTCCCGAACGACGCCAAGGCGCCCGTGCTGGTCAACGTCCACGGCGGGGCCTGGGTGATCGGCAACAAGCAGCAGCAGGCCATGCCGCTCATGGCCCACCTGGCCGAGCAGGGCTGGGTGTGCGTGTCCATCAACTACCGCCTCAGCCCCCGGGCCACCTGGCCGGACCACATCGTCGACGTGAAGCGGGCGCTCGCCTGGGTCAAGGAGCACATCGCCGGTTACGGCGGCGACCCGAGCTTCGTGGCCATCTCCGGTGGCTCCGCCGGCGGCCACCTGTCGTCGCTCGCCGCGCTCACCCCGAACGAGCCGGCGTTCCAGCCCGGCTTCGAGGATGCGGACACGTCCGTGGCGGCGGCGGTGCCCTTCTACGGCGTCTACGACTGGACCAACCGCGACGGCACCGGCCGCTCCGACATGGAGGAGATGCTCGGGCGGATCGTGCTCAAGACCACCATGGCCGAGTCCCCGGAGGTGTGGGAGCAGGCGTCGACCATGAGCTGGGTCGGGCCCGACGCCCCGCCGATGATGCTCGTGCACGGCACCAACGACTCGCTGGTGCCGGTGGAGCAGGCCCGGTCGTTCGCCTCGATGCTGCGCGAGGCGAGCCACGCGCCGGTGGTGTACGTCGAGCTCCCGGGCGCCCAGCACGCCTTCGAGGTGTTCGACTCGCCTCGCACCCTCTACAGCGCCGGCGCCGTGCACCGGTTCCTGGAGTCCGTGCGGCGGATGGCGGGCCACGGCGACGCCTCGTGGGCGGCGCCGGTGCGGTCACGCCCGCAGCAGCCCTGCGCCATCCCTTGACCAGCTCGTCCTGGAGCACCTCGGGGCCATCGGGGCCCGGCTCGGCTCGCCGTCGATGAGCCACGCCTGGCGGGCCAGCGTGTTCAACGACATCGCGACCAGGTAGAGCCGCTGCTCCAGCACGTTGGCCCCCGCAGGTCCGGGAATGGGCGATGAGCAGGATGCCGGCACGGGTGATGCTGCTCGCCACCCGCAGGCCGACGCGGTTGATGAAGCTCGGGTGGGTGGCGCTCAGTTCGGCGAGGCCAGGTGCCGGCGGCTTGAGGATCTCCTGCAGGAGGACCACGAGCGGCTCGTAGAGCGCCCAGACGACCTGCTCGAGGGTGGGCTCGCCCTGGGCCTCGAGCTCGTCGAGCAGGCGGTGCCGGCGCTCGTCGGTGTCCTTGCGGTACCGGGTGAGGACGGCCTCGACCAGCTCGGCCCTGCTGCCGAAGTGGTGCTCGATGGCGGCGTTGTTGCGGTGCCCTGCCGCCTGGGTGATCGCCCGGGTCGACACGCCGTCGATGCCGTAGCAGTCGAAGAGCTCCGCGGAGTCGAGCAGCGCTCCTGGCCCTCGGCCGCCGTCCGCTGCTCGCTGGAGCCGGCGTCGACACGTCGTTCCCCGTCCTGGTCCCCACCGCCGGGAGATCCTACAAACCCTGGGCGCCGGTCCCGTGACGCGCGTGCACAACATGGTCCGCGATCGCTCGGCAGGGTGCGCCCGGGGACGACGACGAGTGCTCGGAAGGGGACCGACAGTGGCACACGACCTGGTGGTGCGCGGCGGCACCGTGGTGGATGGCACCGGCGCGCCCGGCCGCACATGGCCGACAAGTCGCCATCACGGACGGCCGGATCACCGCGGTCGGCAAGGTGGACGAGCCGGGGGTGCGCGAGGTCGCTGCCGATGGCGCCCTGGTCACGCCGGGCTGGGTCGACGTGCACAGCCACTACGACGGCCAGGCCACCTGGGACGACGAGCTCGCCCCCTCGTCCTGGCACGGGGTCACCACCCTGGTCATGGGCAACCGCGGCGTGGGTTCGCGCCAGTTGCGCCGGACCGCCACGACTGGCTCATCGGCCCATGGAGGGCGTGGAGGACATCTCGGATGGCCCTGGCCGAGGGATCACGTGGGAGTGGGAGACCTCCCGAGTACCTCGACGCCCTCGAGCGGCGGCGCTGGACCACCGACGTGGGCACCCAGGTCGCCCACGGCGCCGTGCGCGCGCCTACGTCATGGGCGACCGCGCCTGCAACGAGCCGGCCACCACCGCCGACATCGAGGCCATGGCCGCGACGTCCGCGACGCCATCGCGGCGGGCGCCCTTGCTTCTCCACCAGCCGCACCATCGCCCACCGGGCCATCGACGAGAACCGGTCCCCGGCACCTTCGCCGCCGAGGACGAGCTGTTCGGCATCGGCAAGGTGCTGGGCGAGCTGGGCACCGGCGTGTTCAGTTGGCGTCGCCGGCGTCGCCGGCGAGGACCCGGCGGCACCGCGGGCCGAGGTCGACTGGATGAAGGCCGCCTGGCCGCCGCCATCGGCCGCCCCGTCACGTTCGCCCTGCTCCAGGTCGACAGCGACCGGCCTGCAAGGCGAGTTGCCGGAGGAGTCGGCGGCGGCGGTGGCCGACGGCGCACCGTTGCACCCGCAGGTGGCCGGGCGCCGACCGGCATGCTCGGGCCTCGACACCACCTACTCGCCCTGGACCCTGTCCCCGCGCATGCGCGGCCCTGGCCGGCCGGAGCCGGGAGGAGAAGGTCGCCTACCTGGCCAGCGCCGAGGGCCGCGCTTGCCGCGCCGGCCTGGAGCCCGATCCGGCGGTCGCCGCCCAGGTGGCTCACGCCGCCTGCCACACGTTCCTGCTCGGCGACCCGCCGGACTACGAGCCCGGGCCCGACGCCAGCCTGGCGGCGCTGGCGGAGCGATCCGGCCGATCGGCCATCGAGGTGGCGCTCGACGCGATGCTCGCCGACGGGGGCCGTGGCCTGCTGTACCTGCCGATCCTCAACTACAGCGAGGGCACGTCGGACCCGACCCGGGAGATGCTCCTGCACCCCGCCGCCGTGCTCGGCCTCGCCGACGGCGGTGCGCACGTCGGCACGATCTGCGACGCGTCGATGCCCACCTGGATGCTCACCCACTGGGTGCGCGACCGCGCCGGGGAGCGGCTGCCGCTGGAGCTCGTCGTGCAGCGCCAGACGTCGGGCACGGCCGCGCTCTACGGGCTCGGCGACCGTGGCTGCCTGGCGCCCGGCATGGTGGCCGACGTCAACGTCATCGACCTCGATCGCCTGCGCCTGCACGTGCCCGAGGTGCACGCCGACCTGCCGGCAGGCGGTCGCCGCATCCTGCAGCGCGCCGACGGCTACGTGGCCACCATCAAGACCGGCGCGCTCACGTACCTCGACGGCACGGCCACGGGGGAGCTCCCCGGCCGGCTGCTCCGCGGGGCCCGCCCCGCCCCGGCCCGCTGACCGGTCGACCCGGCGAGCCCGGCCGATCGTCGCCCCACCCACCACCCGAACCACGACCGCTCCGGAGGAGCCCGCACATGACCCGATCCCATTGGACCCGTCCCACCGCCACCCTGGCCGCCGCCGGGCTCTCGCTCGCCCTGCTCGCCGGCTGCGGCAGCAGCGGGGGCGACGCGTCGCCCACCACGACCAAGGCCGAGGCCAAGGCGACCACGACCGCGGCGGCCGACGCGCCGCTCACGATCCTGGTGGGCAACGACGACGGGTACGCGGCCGACGGGATCGACGCCCTGGTGGAGGGCCTCCGCACGGTCGAGGGCGTGAAGGTCGTGGTGGTGGCGCCCGCCTCCAACCAGAGCGGCACCGGGGGCACGACCACCGACGGCGACCTCGAGACCGCCAAGGTCGAGACGGCCAGCGGCTACCCCGCCACCTCGGTCGTCGGGTACCCGGCCGACGCCATCCGGGTGGCGATGGACGAGCAGGGGGTCGACCCGGACCTGGTCATCACGGGCATCAACCAGGGCCAGAACATCGGGCCGTTGGTCGATGTGTCGGGCACGGTCGGTGCGGCCCGTGCGGCCGTCGCCAGGGGCGTGCCCGCGCTGGCCACCAGCCAGGGCACCGGGGCGAGCTTCGACTACGAGGCCGCGGTGCCGCTCATCTTGGACTGGCTCGCTGGGCACCGCGCCGACATCGCCGCCGGCAAGATGGACGCCACGGTCACCAACCTGAACGTGCCGAGCTGCGACCAGGGCAAGGTCCGGGGCCTGCTCGAGGTCGACGTCGATGCCGCCGGCGGCGCCGATGCGCTCAAGCCACAGGACTGCACCTCCACGGTGCCGGCGAGCTCGCTGACCACCGACGTGCCGGCGTTCAACAACGGCTACGCGACGATCTCCGAGGTCCCGGCGACCCCGTCGAGCTGAGCCCGGCGGCGCCGGGTCAGTAGTGCCAGGGGAAGGCGGACCAGTCCGGGTCGCGCTTCTCGAGGAACGAGTCCCGGCCCTCGGCCGCCTCGTCGGTGCCGTAGGCGAGGCGGGTGGCCTCGCCGGCGAACACCTGCTGGCCGACCAGCCCGTCGTCGATGAGGTTGAACGCGAACTTGAGCATCCGCTGGGCCGTGGGGCTCTTGCCCAGGACCTTGCGCGCCCACGCCAGGCCCTCGGTCTCCAGGTCCGCGTGGTCGACCACCTTGTTCACCATCCCCATCCGGTGGGCGTCCTCTGCGGAGTAGGTGTCGCCGAGGAAGAAGATCTCCCGGGCGAACTTCTGGCCCACCTGGCGAGCCAGGTAGGCGGAGCCGAAGCCGCCGTCGAAGCTGGCCACGTCGGCGTCGGTCTGCTTGAACCGGGCGTGCTCGCGGCTGGCCAGCGTGAGGTCGCACACCACGTGGAGGCTGTGGCCGCCGCCGGCCGCCCACCCGTTGACGAGGGCGATGACCACCTTCGGCATCGTGCGGATCAGTCGCTGCACCTCGAGGATGTGGAGGCGCCCAGAGCGGGCCGGGTCGATGCTGGCCGCCGTGTCGCCCTCCGCGTACTTGTAGCCGTCGCGGCCGCGGATGCGCTGGTCGCCGCCGGAGCAGAACGCCCAGCCGCCGTCCTTTGGCGACGGACCGTTGCCGGTGATCAGGACGCAGCCCACGTCGGGGCTCTGGCGGGCGTGGTCGAGCACCCGGTACAGCTCGTCGACGCTCCCGGGGCGGAACGCGGTGCGCACCTCGGGGCGGTCGAAGGCCACCCGCACGCAGCCGACGTCGACCGCACGGTGGTAGGTGATGTCCTGCAGGTCCTCGAACCCGGGGACGGGCCGCCAGGCCTCGGGGTCGAACGTCTCGGAGATGGGTGCAGAGGTCACCGGGCGAGGGTACCCGGGTCGCCCGGGACGGGCCGGAGGCGTCGGCTCAGGCGCGCGCCAGGCGGTAGGTGCTGACGAGCGCCGGCAGTTGCAGGGGGAGGCGCACCCACGCCTGGACGGCCTTGGGCGAGTCCGGGGTGCCCGCCTCGATCGCCTGGCGGGCGGCGGCCACGGTGGCGCTGGTGAAGGCGCCGAGCGCCAGCCAGGCGCCGGTGCGACGGGCCCGAGGATCGTCGATCAGCAGCAGCACCCCGGCGGTGGCCTCCACGCCGGCGACCACGCGGGACCAGCGGCGCGGCGAGCCGACCGACGCCGGGATCACCTGGTGCGTGGGCTCGGGCGCCACCAGGTGGGCCACGCCCATCGTGAGCATGCTGGCGGCGAGCCGGCGGGAGTGGCGCCGCACGTGCGGGGCGTCGGTGGGCCGGGTGGTCGCGTCGGGGGAGGTGTCGGTCACGGTGCGGAGGATACGCCGGGCCCTCCGCCGCCGCCCGGGCCGCTGTGCGAGGATGCCGCGGTGCAGCCGCAGGACCTGATCGACATCCACCTCATCGAGCAGCTGAAGTACCGCTACGTGCGGGGCCTGGACCACAAGGACTGGGACCTGTTCCGCTCGTGCTTCGCCGAGGACGCCACCGCCACCTACGGCGGGCGCCTGGAGTTCTCCAGCGCGCAGGAGATCGTCGACTACATGCGGTCGACCCTCGGCCCGTCGATGATCACGCTCCACCAGGTCCACCAGCCCGAGATCGCGGTCGACGGCGACACGGCGACGGGCACCTGGGGCCTGATGGACCGGGTGATCATGACCGAGTACCGGCTGCTGCTCGACGGCGCCTCGACCTATCACGACCGCTACGTGCGCGGCGCCGACGGGGCGTGGCGGATCAGCCACACCGGCTACGAGCGGATCTACGAGCAGATGGTCTCGTTCGACGACGTGCCGAGCTTCAAGCTCACCGCCAACCGGTTCGCCTGAGGGCCCTCAGGCCACCGACCAGAGGTGGTGCAGCGCGTAGCTGCGCCACGGCCGCCACGCCGTGGCGCGGGCGGCGGCGGCCGCCGGCTGGTCGGGCCCGCCACGAGCAGCGAGCCCGCGGAGCACGCCGAGGTCCGTGGGCAAGAACACGTCGGGATCGCCGAGGGCACGCATGGCCACGTAGGCGGTGGTCCAGGGGCCGATCCCCTTGACCTCCTGGAGCCGGTGCTCCACCTCCGCTCGGTCCGCGCCCGGGTCCAGCGCCACCTGCCCATCGGCCACGAGCGCGCAGGCGCCGACCAACGCCTGGCCTCGGCTGCGAGGCATGGCGAACGAGCTCGGGTCGGCCGCGGCGATGGCGGCGGCATCGGGGAACGCGTGGGTGAGGTCCAGGCCTCGGGCCGCCACCTGCCGGGCGAGGCCCGCCGGGAGGACCTGCCCATGTGCGGCGGCGACCCGGGCCGCCACCGTCCGCGCCCCGGCCACCGAGACCTGCTGGCCGATGATCGCCCGCACCAGGAGCTCCGTGCCGTCCACGGCGCCAGGTGAGCGGCGCCCGGGCGTCGCGGCGACCAACGGCGCGAGGAGGGGATCGGCGGCCAGGGCATCGTCGACCGTGGCTGGGTCGGCATCGAGGTCCAGCAGGTGCCGCAGCCGGGCCACCGCCGGCGCCAGGTCCCGCAGGTCCGCCAGCAGGAGGCGGACGTCGGCGTGGGCCTCCTGCACCTTGATCGTTGCGATGGCCAACCCCTTGGGCAGGGCGAGCACTCGATGGTGGCCGTCGTCGTCGGCCGCCTCGACGCCCGGGATCGCCCGGGCGGCCAGGAACGAGGCCAGCTCGGCACCGGCGAAGGGGCTGCGGGTGGCCAGCCGCAGCGAGATCGGCGTCGGCCCTCCAGCGCCATCGACGGGGTCGGCCGACCGCTCGCCCGACCGGCCGCGCCGAACGGCGGTGGACCGGTCGGCGCGCAGCGGGGTCGGGCTGGCGCCGAACGCGCCGCGGACGGAGTCGTTGAACTGGCGGATCGAGGCGTAGCCGGCCGCGAACGCGACCTCGGTGAAGGGGAGCGAGGTGGTCTCGATGAGGGTGCGGGCCGTCTGCGCTCGCCTCGAGCGGGCCAGGGCCAGCGGGCCGGCCCCGAGCTCCTGGACCAGCACCCGGTGGAGGTGGCGCTCGCTCACCGCCAGGCGCCGGGCGACCCCGCCGACGCCCTCCCGGTCGACCAGGCCGTCGTCGATGAGCGCCATCGCCCGCCCGGCCAGGTCGCCCCGCACGTTCCACTCCGGCGACCCGGGCGCCGTGTCGGGCCGGCAGCGGCGGCAGGCCCGGAACCCGGCCCCCAGCGCCGCGGCCGCCGTGGGGTAGAAGCGCACGTTGGCCCGCTTGGGCGTGGTGGCCGGGCAGCTCGGGCGGCAGAAGATCCCCGTCGAGGTCACGCCCACGTAGAACCAGCCGTCGAAGCGCTGGTCCTTGCTGCGCACCGCTCGGTAGCGGGCCTCGTCGTCGATCTGCACGGGCCCATCCTGCCCGCCCGCAGCCCTGTCCACTGGCGGGAATCAGACACGGCGCCCCAGGCTCGAACTTGGTGCCGAAACTGACCCGTGAGGGGGTGCTTCGGCACCAAGTTCGGGAGAGGTGGGGAGGGGGTCCTTGGGGAAGGGGGACCTCGGCGACTACGGTGTCCGGGTCGATCAGTGCGGGTCACGTCCCGTGCGATCGGACAGCGATCTCGAGAGGGGGCGCCGCAAGGCGAACCCAAGGCCCAGATCGGGCCCGCCGGCCCTGCCGGCAGGAGCGGGAGATGGCTGTCGCCCGGCCTCGGCCGGACCGCCCCTGCCATCCCGACCGCGCCGCCGGCGCAGGAGATCAACCCCCCATGTCCACCACCTTCGCCGACCTCGGCGTCCCCGAGGCCATCGTGGCCGCGCTCGCCGAGCGCGGCATCACCGAGCCGTTCCCGATCCAGGCCGCCACCATCCCGCCCGCGCTCGAGGGCCGGGACCTCTCAGGCAAGGCGCCCACCGGCTCGGGCAAGACCATCGCCTTCGGCATCCCGATGGTCGCCCGCGTCACCCGGTCCGCCCCCAAGCGGCCCCACGGCCTGGTGCTGGCCCCCACGCGGGAGCTTGCCATCCAGGTGGCCGAGGAGCTCGGCCTGTTCGCCGGGGAGCTCCGCGTCCTCGCCGTGTACGGCGGGGCCGACATCGAGCGCCAGATCAAGCGCATCCGCGCCGGGGTCGACATCGTCGTCGCCACCCCCGGCCGCCTGATCGACCTGATCGAGCGCAAGGTGTGCGATCTGCGCGACGTCCAGGTGGCGGTGGTCGACGAGGCCGACCGCATGGCCGACATGGGCTTCCTCCCCGACGTGAAGCGGCTCCTCGACCAGGCCCGACCGGACCGCCAGACCATCCTCTTCTCCGCCACGCTCGACGGTGCGATCGACGAGCTGGTGCAGCGCTACCAGCACGACCCCGTGGTCCACGAGGTCGAGGAGAGCAGGCCGGCGACGTGGTGCACCACGTGTGGCTCGTCGAGCGCCCGAAGCGCAGCGAGCTGGTGGCGGCCATCGCGGAGCGGGTCGGCCCCACCGTCGTGTTCTGCCGCACTGGGCACGGCGCCGACCGCGTCGCCGCCCAGATGGAGCGCGCTGGCGTGGCCGCCGTCGCCATCCACGGCAACCGCTCCCAGGCCCAGCGCGAGCGGGCCCTCGACGCCTTCCACCGGGGCAAGGTGCGCGCCCTCGTCGCGACGGACGTCGCCGCCCGCGGCATCCACGTCCACGGCGTCATGGCCGTCGTCCACTACGACCTGCCCGCCGACGCCAAGGACTTCGTCCACCGCTCGGGCCGCACCGGGCGCGCGGGCGGCGACGGCACGGTCATCACGCTCATCGACGCCAAGCAGCGCAAGGACGCCGTGCGCATCAAGAAGGCGGCGGGCGTGACCGTCGAGATCGGCACCGCGGACCTGGAGCTCCTGCCCGTCGGCCCCCGCCCCCACGAGGTGCGGGCCGCCGCGGAGGCGCACGACGAGCGCCGGGGCAAGGCGCGCAAGGACGACCGTGGACCGAAGGGCAGCCGTGGCCGGTCCAGCGGCCCCAAGGGGGAGCGCAAGGACGGCCACAAGGCGGCGGGCCACAAGGCCGGCGCCAAGCCCGGGCACCGGGACGGTCACAAGGCAGACCACAAGGCCGACCGCAAGGACGACCGGGCCGGCGGCCGGCGCTCGGAGCACACAGCCGATCGCAAGCCGGAGCACAAGGGCGGCCACAAGGCCGACCAGCGCTCGACCCGCCCGGCGGAGCGGTCCACCCGCGACGATCGGCCCGATCGCCGTCCGGAGCGGCGCACCGATCATCGGCCGGCCGCTCGCACCGAGCGCCGCGACGACCGCTGGGACGCCCCCCGGCGCGACGACCGAGGTGGGCGGGGCGACGAGCGCCAGCCGAACCGGGCCGAGCGTCGCAAGGCCCAGTTCACCGACGAGGAGCGGGCGCGCCGGGCCGAGGCCAACGAGCGCGCCGAGGTGCAGCGACGCCAGCGCACCGGCGGCGACGCCCGCAGCCAGGGCCGCAGCGATGCCCGGCGCCCGAGGTCCGACGACGATCGCACCCTGCCCGCCGACCTGCCCGGCCAGTCCGGGAAGGTCCGCCCGAGCGGCGCTTCGCGTCGCAAGGCCAAGCGGGACGCAGAGGTCGCGGCCGGGCAGGTGCCGGCGCGCGCCAAGTCGCGCCGCAGCGGCAAGCCCCGCCCGCCGAAGTCGGTGCGCCAGGCCGCACGAGGCTGAGGTCCGGCGCGCCGAGCCCCGACCCGCGTCGTGGGGCGCGCGGTAGCGTCTCCGGCGCGGGAAGGGGGAGCCGGTGGCCGCTGCGGTCTACGTCGTCGAGCGCCGTCGTGGCACGGGCGTGCTGGCCGCGGTCGTCGGGTCGACGGTGGGCTCGGTCGCCCTCGCCGGGCTGCTCTGGGTGCTGGCGACGCCCGCGCACCCCAGCGAGCTCGGCGCCTACCACGACCCGAACGCGGGGGCCCAGCCGATCATCGCCATGGCCGGGTGGTTCCTCGGCGGCTTCCTCGGGGTCATCGTCGCCCTGGTGGCGTTGGGCTACAAGCGGGTCGAGCGCGCCGCGATCGTGGTCCTCGTGCTCGACCTGGTGGCGGCGCCCATCCTGGCCGTGCTCGCTGCGTTCCTGATCCCGTTCGGTGGGGCGCCGGTGCTCGTGCCGATCCTGGTCGGCTGGACGATCGTGGTGCCCGGCTTCGCCCGTGCCGTGACCCGACCGCCAGTGCTCGGGAGCGCGATTGCGATCGCCCTCGCAGGACGCCAGGACCCGCTGGCCGGTCGTGCTGGCGCGCAGCGCGACGCCCTGGCCCGCCGGCGCACCGCCGGCCGTGGCCGCACCCCCAGCGCCGGCGCCGGCGCCACCGGTGCCCTGGCCCCGCCGCGGCTGGGCGGGGTCGAGCCCGGCCGGCCCGCCAGCGAGGGCGCGCTGCCTCCGGGTCCGCCGGTGGACGCCTCCCTGCCGGTCGTGGTGGTGCCGGTGCCGTCGGTGCCGCCGCCGTCGTCGCCCCCGCCGACGAGCCCGGCACCCGGGTCGGCCGGAGATACATCGGCTGGTCGACATACATAGGTGAACCGATGTAAGTTGCTGGCGATGGCCCGCACGCAGGAGGAACGACGCGCCGAGACGCGCGCCCTGCTGCTCGCCGCGGCGGCCGACCAGTTCGCCCGCAAGGGCTTCCACGCGACCTCCGCCGAGGCGGTGGCGGCGGCGGCAGACCGGACCACCGGCGCCCTCTACGACCACTTCGGCGGCAAGGCCGGCCTGCTCGTGGCCCTGCTCGAGGAGTGGGTGGCGCAGACCGCGGCCGAGCTCGCCGTGTCGATGGAGGGCCAGAGCGACCTCGACGGCCGCCTCGGGGCCCTGTGGTCCGGCGTCGTCCGGCGCGACGGGGACCTGGGCGACGCCTGGCTGCTGCTCGAGTTCGAGCTGTGGCTCCACGCCGTGCGCGACCCCGAGCTCGGCGACGTCGGCGCCCAGCGGTTCGCGGTCATGCGCACCGGCCTGGCCGGCGCGCTGGCCGAGTGGTCGGCCGAGTTCGGCTTCGAGCTGCCCGGCCCGCCCGAGGAGCTCGCCACCCAGATCCTCGCCCTGCTGCTCGGCGCCGCCTTCCAGTACCGCCTGGACCCTGCCTCCGCGCCGCCATCGCTCGTGCTCGCCGGGCTCCACCGGCTGCTCGACCTCGCACCCGCCGTCGTCGACGGCTGACCCGTCTCACCAACCCCTTCTCACCCACCAACAGGAGTGCCACCGCCATGCAGACCGACCTCGCCAAGAAGCTCGGCATCGAGTTCCCGATCTTCGCCTTCACCCACTGCCGCGACGTCGTGGTCGCCGTCTCCAAGGCCGGCGGCCTCGGCGTGCTCGGCGCCGTCGGGTTCACCCCCGAGCAGCTCGAGGTGGAGCTGGACTGGATCGACGAGCACATCGGCGACGGCGTCTACGGCGTCGACATCGTGATCCCCGGCAAGTACGAGGGCATGGGCGCCACCGACGCTGACAAGCTCGAGGCCGACCTGAAGGCGCTGATCCCCCAGGAGCACCGGGACTTCGTGCAGAAGCTCCTCGCCGAGCACAACGTGCCGGAGATCCCCGAGGAGGAGCGGATGCGCGAGCTGATCGGCTTCGGCACCGCCATCGCCGGCCCGCAGGCCGAGATCGCCCTCAGCCGTGAGAAGTGCGTCCTGCTCGCCAACGCCCTCGGCACCCCGCCCGCCGACGTGATCGAGAACGTGCACAGCAAGGGCAAGCTCATCGCCGCCCTCTGCGGCTCGGCCGCCCAGGCCGCCCGCCACAAGGCCGCCGGGGTCGACATCGTGATCGCCCAGGGCACCGAGGGCGGCGGCCACACCGGTGAGATCGGCTCGATCGTGCTGTGGCCCGAGGTCCTCGACGTGCTGGGCGACACCCCGATGCTCGCCGCCGGCGGCATCGGCTCGGGCCGCCAGATGGCCGCGGCGCTGGCCATGGGCGCACAGGGCGTCTGGACCGGTTCGCTGTGGCTGACCGTGGCAGAGGCGGACGTGCCGCCCGCCCAGATGCAGAGCTACTTCGACGCCACCAGCAAGGACACGCTGCGCAGCCGCTCGTGGACCGGCAAGCCGTGCCGCATGCTGCGCAACGACTGGACCGAGGCCTGGGACGCGGAGGGCAACCCGAAGCCCCTCGGCATGCCGATGCAGTTCATGCTCACCTCGAACGCCGTGCAGCGCGGCCACGCCTACCCCGAGCAGGCCAAGGACGTGCAGTTCAACCCGGTCGGCCAGATCGTGGGCCGCTTCGAGAAGATGCGCCCCTCGAAGGACGTCATCTTCGAGATGGTCGAGGAGTGCATCGAGTCCATGGAGCGCTTCAACGGCCTCATGGGCGTCGAGGCCTGAGCGACGTGAGCACGGACCTCCCCGCCGTCGAGCGCTGCCCGGTCCACCCCGGGACCGACCTCACCGACCCGGACCTCGTCCAGGAACGGGTGCCCATGCCGGAGTTCGCCTGGCTGCGCGAGAACCGGCCCATGTACTGGAACCCGCAGACCCAGGAGGACACGGGCTACACGGACGGCGGCCTCTGGATCGCCACGCGCCACGCCGACGTGAAGGCCGTCTCCACGGCCCGGACCGGCTGGTCGAGCGAGGAGAACACGGCCATCGTCCGGTTCCAGTCCCACGTGGACCACGACGCCCGAGCGATCCAGCGCAACATGCTCCTGAACATGGACGGCGACCACCACACCCGCGTCCGCGGGATCGTGGCCCGCGGCGTGTTCACGCCGCGGGGCGTGTCCAAGATCGAGGACCTGCTGCGGGAGAAGGCGGTCGACATCGTCACCCGGGCCAAGGCCAAGGGCTCGGGCGACTTCGTCGACGACGTCGCGTGCGAGCTGCCCCTGCAGGCCCTGGCGGACCTCATGGGCTTCCCGATGGAGGACCGCCGCAAGATCTTCGACTGGTCGAACCAGATGATCGGGTCCGAGGACCCGGACTTCGACATCGACCCGGGCGTGGCCTCGGCGGAGATCCTGGGCTATGCGGTGGGCATCGGCGAGGAGCGCAAGGCCTGCCCGGCCGACGACATCATCACCAAGCTGGTGGCGAGCGCGGACGACGACATCCTCACCTCCGAGGAGTTCGCCTGGTTCATCCTGATCCTGGCGGTCGCCGGCAACGAGACCACCCGCAACGCCATCACCCACGGGATGAAGGCGTTCCTGGACCACCCGGACCAGTGGGAGCGGTACAAGGCGGAGCGGCCCTCGACCACCGCGGACGAGATCGTCCGCTGGGCGACGCCGGTCATCTTGTTCCAGCGCACGGCGACCGAGGACCAGGAGGTCGCCGGCCAGGAGGTGAAGGCCGGCCAGCGCGTCGGGCTCGTGTACTCGTCGGCCAACTTCGACGAGACCGTGTTCGAGGACCCGTTCCGCTTCGACATCACCCGTGACCCGAACCCCCACGTGGGCTTCGGCGGCGGCGGTGCGCACTACTGCGTCGGCGCCAACCTGGCGAAGCTCGAGATCGACCTGATGTTCAACGCCATCGCCGACCACCTGCCCGACATCACAGCCCTGGGCGAGCCGGACCGGCTGCGGGTCGGCTGGCTGAACGGCCTCAAGCGCTTCCCGGTCCGCTACGCCTGATCCCCCTCGGCGCCTGGGCCCGCCGCCCGTCGGCGCGGCTCAGGCGGAGGGGGTGACGGTCGCGTCGTCCGACGTCAGCGGTAGGTGACGGTGGCGTCGCCGTTGGCGCTGGACGCTTCGACGATGGCCTTCGAGGCGGGGTCCGAGCGGACCTCGGAGCTGGCCGTGCCGTTGGGGGCGGTGACGGTGACCGACACCGAGCCCTTGCCCCGGGGGATGGCCACGTCGGCGTCGCCATCGCCGCTGTGGGCCTGGACGAGGACCGGGGCGGTGGCGAGCTCCACGCGCACGTGGCCGGTGGAGCTCTGGGCGGTGACCACGCCGGAGCGCTGGTCGCGCACGGTGATGGACCCATCTCGGTTCGAGAGGCGGGCCGGGGCGCCGAGGCGGTCGACCTCGATGCCGCCGTCGCCGGTCTTGGCGGTCACCGGCCCGTCGAGGCGGGCCACGCTCAGGTGCCCGTCGGTGGCGTGGGCGATGGCGGCGAAGCGCCGCGGCACCTCGATGCGCACCTTCGCCGAGCACCAGGGGCTGCCGAGCGCGCCCCGGCAGTCCATGTGCACCACCAGCCGGCGGCCCTCCACCCGGTGGCGGAAGTAGGTCGGCTCGAGGCCGCGGCTGACCTTCGCCGTGACCCCACGGCGTCCGTGTCCGTGCCGACGATGTCGACGGGGCCGTTGGCCACCGACACCTCGATGGCGTCGAGGCCGTCGGCGGCCTCGGTGAACGCCACGGTGTGCTCCTCGTGGGCGACCAGCCCGAGCACCTGGTGGGTGCCGAAGAAGAGCGTGATCACCACGGCGAACGCCCCGGCGACGTTCCACGTCCAACGGACCGGCCCGGTGCTGCGGGCGTAGCGCGGCGGCGCCGGTGGTGCACCGGGAGGTGGCGGGGCACCGACGGGCGGGGGCGGAAGCGTCGAGAGGTCGGTCATCACGCCTCCAACCAGCGCAGCACGGCCAGCACGCGACGGTGGTCGTCGCCGGCCGGTGGCAGGTCGAGCTTCAGGAAGATGTTGCCCACGTGCTTCTCCACGGCCTTGTCGCTGACGACGAGCTGGCGGGCGATCGCCGGGTTGCTGCGGCCTTCGGCCATGAGCGCCAGCACCTCGGCCTCGCGGGGCGACAGCCGCTCGAGCGGGTCTCGGCGGCGGGCCCGAGCCAGCAGCTGGGCCACGACCTCGGGGTCGAGCGCGGTGCCGCCCTCGCCGACGCGGCGGACGGCGCCCAGGAACTCGCCGACGTCCGCGATGCGGTCCTTCAGCAGGTAGCCGAGCCCCGCGGTGTCCTCGGAGAGCAGCTCGCTGGCGTAGCGCTCCTCCACGTACTGGGACAGCACGAGGATGGCGACCTGGGGCCAGCGGCGCCGGACCTCGAGCGCGGCGCGCAGGCCGTCGTCGGTGTTGGTCGGGGGCATGCGCACGTCGACGAGCGCCAGGTCGGGCTGGTGGCGGGCGACGGCGAGCAGGAGCTCGTCGGCGTCGCCCACGGTGGCCACGACGTCCTCGCCGGCGTCGATCAGGATCCGGGTGAGCCCGGCGCGGAGCAGGACCGAGTCCTCGGCGATCACGATCCGCACGGGAGCTCCACGGAGATGGTGGTGGGCCCACCGTCGGGGCTGATCACCGTGACCTGGCCGCCGAGCCCCTGGACCCGCTCGCGCAAGCCCTGCAGGCCGGTGCCCCGCGAGGCGTCGGCGCCGCCGATGCCGTCGTCACGCACCTCGATCACGAGGCGCTGGCCGGCACGGGCGATGTCGACGCTGGCCCGGGTGGCCTGGGCGTGGCGGGCCACGTTGGTGAGCGCCTCGGACACCACGAAGTAGGCGGCGCTCTCGACGGGAGCCGGCGGTCGGGGATCGACCTGCACCGACAGGGCCACGGGGATGGCGGACCGGGCGACCACGGCGGACAGGGCGGCGTCGAGCCCCCGGTCCTCGAGGATCACCGGGTGGATGCCCCGCACCAGGTCCCGCACCTCCTTCAAGGCCGCCTTGGCCTCCTCGTGCGCGTCGGCCACCAGCACCTTGGCTCCCTCCGGGTCGGTCTCGAGCTTCTCGCGGGCGGACCCCAGGTTGGCGGCCAGGGCGACGAGGCGCTGCTGGGCGCCGTCGTGGAGGTCCCGTTCGATGCGGCGCCGCTCGGCCTCGGCGGCGTCGACGGCCGCGCTGCGCTGGGCCTCGACCCGGGCGAGCTGGGCTTCGATCTCGGCGCTGCGGGGCGTGCCCACGAGCCAGCGGGCCAGCGCCAGCTGGGCCTTCGCCGCGCCGACGGTGGCCCAGGGGGCTACCACGGCCAGGCCGACCAGGCCGAGGGCCGCGAGGCCCCAGGCCGCCGGGCCCCGACCGACCTCGAACAGCCAGAACTTTGCGGTGCCGCCCGGCAGGTGGCCGGCGACGACCGGCATCGACGTCAGCGCGAGGGAACCGGCCCACAGCGAGGACACGATCGTGAAGCACACGGTGGCGACGGGCAGCAGCAGGACGTGGTGGCCGAGCTCCCGCCACCGTGCCTTGGTGCGGCACCGCTCCCACAGCCGGCGGAAGAAGCCCCGCGCCGCGAGCGGCGGCACCGGGTCGGCCATCCGGACGTCCATCAGGTTCGCGGTGCGGCTGCGCTCGACGGCGCCGAGGATGCGGCTGGCCAGGAACAGGGCCCAGATGACGGGGATCGCGAAGACGACGGTGACGAGCAGCGAGATGGCCACCGAGGCGAGGGTGGAGACAGTGGTGAACGAGACGACGCCGAGGGGGAGCCCCAAGGCCACGTAGGCGCCCTGGCGGGCCAGCCGGCTCGGGTGCCGCCACGGATCGACGAGCACGCCCATGCGGCCGCCCACCCTACGGCCGTCGCCCGAGGCGGTGGGGCCGACGAACGTGGTCGGCGGCACCGCACGGCTCGCCCACCGTCGGCCCGCAGGTGCGGGACCGACGGCGGTCGGTGGGGGAGGCCGGGATGGACGGCGGTGGCGTCCACGACGGTGTCGCCCGCTGCGGCGCCAGCCACGGCGGTGGCGTCGACCGCAGTGGGGTCGGGCACCGTCGGGTCGACCGCGGCGTCGGGGGTGGGGGGCCAGGTGCTCATCGGTCGGCGATGGCGTCCAGGACGTCGATGCGGGCGGCCCGGCGTGCTGGGCGCACGGCGGCGAGGACGCCGGCGGTGATGGACAGGACCAGCACCACCACCAGGGTGCCGCCTGGCGCCTGGAAGGACACGAACCCCTCCTGGGCGTCGAGCGCCCGGACCAGGCCCCAGCCGGCGAAGGCGCCGACGGCGAGGCCGGCCACGGTCCCGACCACGGCGGTGATCACGGACTCCCAGCGGATGGAGGAGCGCACGCCCCGCCGGTCGAGCCCCACCGCCCGCAGGACGCCGAGCTCTCGCCGACGCTCGTGGATGGACAGCGACAAGGCGTTGGCCAGGCCGAGCAGGGCGATGATGACGGCCAGGCCGAGCAGGCCGTAGATCAGGACCAGGAGCTGGTCGATCTGGCCGGCCACCTGCTGCACGTACTGGTCTCGGTCCTGGACCTTGGGGGCGCCGTGGCGGGCGGCGACCGCTTCGACCGCCTTGCGGCCCTGGTCCAGCGAGACGCCGTCGCGCAGGTCGATGAGCACGGCCACGTCGCCGCTGCGCCCGGCGTGGGGTGCCCAGTCGGCCTCGTCCACGATCAGGTCCCCGAGCAGGTCCCGGCTGCCGTAGGTGGCGGCGACCCTGAGCGTGTCGCTGCTCCCGTCGGCGTACCCGAGGCGGACCGGGCTGCCCAGGCGGAGGTGGTGGCTGGCGGCGTAGTCGTCCGAGACGGCGATCTGGCCGGGCTGGAGGTTGGCGATCGACCCCTGGGACACGTCCAGGTCGAGCACCTGGCTGATGGCCTTGGGATCGCCGGCGGTCGGGTAGACGGTCGTGCCACCGGCGCGGGCGACGACGTTGGCCAGCCCGGCGCTGTGGGCGACCTCCGGCAGCTCCGCCACGTCGGCGGCCAGCTTCGGGCTGAGCGTGCTGCCGCTGCCCATGCTCTGGGCGATGACCAGGTCGCCGCCGAAGCTGCGGTCAACGGTGTCGTTGATGGTGGCCTTCATCGAGGAGCCGAACGTGGCGAAGATGGCCACGACGGCGGCTCCGATCACCAGGGCCAGCGCGGAGCCGGCGGTGCGGCGGGGGTTGCGCATGGCGTTGCGGCGGGCCAGGCGCCCGGGCAGGCCGCGGGTGGCGGCGATGGGGGCGCCGAGGGCGGCCGCCGCCGGCCGGGCGATGGCAGCGGAGAGGAGCACGGTGCCGACCAGCACGGCGAAGGCGCCGAGCGCGGCAGCCGGCACGGCCCCCTTCGCCATGCTCCCCGCCGTCACGACCCGGACGATGCCGAGGGCCAGCAGCGCCAGCCCGGCGCCGGTGCGCAGGCGTGAGGTGCGGGTGGGCTCGGCGGCGGCGTCCCCCAGCGCCTCGATGGGGGCGGTGCGGGACGCCCGCAGGGCGGGGGCGATGGCCGCCACGAGGGTGGCGAGGACGCCGACCACGACCGAGGTGGCGATGGCGCCGCCGGTCACGGCCATGGCCGTGCCGTCGAGGTCCAGCCCGAACGTGCCGAGCAGGGCCCGCAGGCCGAGGGCGAGGACCGACCCGACGGCGAGGCCGAGGGCGGTGGCCACCACGCCGATGGCGAGGGACTCGACGAGGGTGGCCGCCAGGACCTGGCGGCGCGTAGCGCCGACGGCCCGGAGCAGGGCGGACTCCCGGCGGCGCTGGGCGCCGACGATGGAGAACGTGTTGCCGATGCTGAACGTGGCCACCACCACGGCGATCACCGCGAAGGACACGAAGAAGGTCTTGAGGGCACCGGCGAAGGCGCCCTGCACGTCGGCCTCGTCGTCGGCGGCCGCCTCGGCACCGGTGACGGCCTTGGCCTCGCGGGGGAGCACGTCGGCCACCGCGGCGCGCAGGGCGGCGTCGCTCTGGCTGCCATCGCCGCGGAGCCGCAGCTCGGTCACCGTGCCCGGCGTGGCCAGCAGGTCCGACGCCTGCTGGGGGGTGAAGGCGGCGTAGGTGCTGCCCTGGGCGCTGGCCCGGGTGCCGAACGACGCCAGGCCCACGAGGCGCAGCTCGGTCTTCTCGGGCGTGAGGATCGTGACCTGGTCGCCGACGTGGAGGCCGCCTGCCGCGGCGGTGCCGCGGTCGAGCACGACCTCGCCGGCCTTGGCCGGGGCCCGGCCCGACGAGATGCGGTACGGGTTGAGGGCCTCGTCGGCGATCCAGGCGTGGCCGGTGCTGGGCGGCCCGTCGCCGCCCACCGGTCGCCCGTCCGCGCCGAGGACCTGGATGGTTCCGCTCGGGTCGGCGGCGACCGCCGCGACGCCCGGCACCTTGCGGACCGCGTCGATGGCGGTCGCGGGGATCGGGCCGCGCTGGCGGCCGTCGTCGGAGGAGAACGACGTGGCGCCGCGGACCACGACGTCGGTGCCGTCGTAGGACTGCCGGAAGGTGGAGGAGAAGCTGCGGTCGACGGTGTCGCCCATGACGAGCGTGGCGAACAGGAACGCCACGCCGAGGACGACGGCGACGCCGGTGCCGATGGCCCGCCGGCGGCGGGCCCAGAGGGTGCGGAGCGCGAGGCGGATCACGTCAGGCCCCCAGGTCCTTCATCCGGTCGAGCACGGACTCGGCGGTCGGGCGGTCGAGGTGGTCGACGATCCGGCCGTCGGCCAGGACGAGCGCCGCGTCGGCCACCGCGGCGGCGCTGGCGTCGTGGGTGACCATCACCACGGTCTGGCCGAAGGCGTCGACGGCGTGGCGGAGGAGGCGGAGGACCTCGGCGCCGCTGCGGCTGTCCAGGTTGCCGGTGGGCTCGTCGGCGAAGATCACGTCGGGCCGGCCCACGAGCGCCCGGACGACGGCGACCCGCTGCTGCTGGCCACCGGAGAGCTCCGAAGGCCGGTGGTCGAGCCGGTCGGCCAGGCCGACGGTGCGGACCACCTCGTCGAACCAGGCGGCGTCGGGCTTGCGGTGCGCGAGGTCGAGCGGCAGGAGGATGTTCTCCTCGGCGCTCAGGGTCGGCACCAGGTTGAACGCCTGGAACACGAACCCGATCCGCTCCCGCCGCAGCCGGGTGAGGCCACGGTCCGACAGGCTGCCGAGGTCCTGGCCGCCGACCTCGATGCGCCCGGCGGTGAGCTGGTCCAGCCCGGCGAGGCAGTGCATCAGGGTGCTCTTGCCGGAGCCCGACGGGCCCATGACGGCGGTGAAGCGGCCGGCGGGGATGTCGACGCTGAC
This sequence comes from Acidimicrobiales bacterium, assembly GCA_046331115.1. GTDB lineage: Bacteria > Actinomycetota > Acidimicrobiia > Acidimicrobiales > Iamiaceae > Aquihabitans. The sequence goes on along the minus strand of JAXLRJ010000005.1, from coordinate 54,882 downwards.
GCCGTCGAGCGCCCGCACCTCGGTGGTGCCGGCCCCGTAGACCTTCACCGCCTCGACGGCCCGAGCCGCCACGTTCGTCGCGGCGCGGGGCGGGGCGAGCCGGTCGGTCGGTGCCGGCGGGGGAGCGCTGGCGCGGTGGTCGTCGGTGGTCGGCGCCGAGGGCATCGTCGCCGTCGAGTGGGAGAGGTCGTCCATGCCGTCGAAGGTACGGATGCCCAGGTCAGCGCACGATGGGGCCACCCGGTGTCTCCAGGGTGGGGTTCTCCCTACCCCGCCCGACCCGAGGGTCTGTCTCCCAATGGCGTGCCGAACTTGGTGCCGAAACTGACCGGTGGGGTCATTGTCGGCACCAAGTTCGTCGCAACGGTCGAGGGGGAACGACCGGACCAGGGCAAGGGGCCGCCCGACAAGGGTCACGCGTGGCCGGAGCGGAGGGAGCGCTTGTCGAGCTTGCCGAGGGCGTTGCGGCCGAGGTCCGCGACGATGCGGACCTCTCGCGGGCACTTGAACCGGGACAGGCGCGCCTCGCACCAGGTCTGGAGCTCGTCGACCGACGGAGGAGCGGCCGGGTCGACCGGCACCACCAGGGCCACGAGCTGCTCGCCGAGGTCCGAGTGGGGGAGGCCGATGCCGGCCACGTCGGCCACGCCCGGGTGGGTGACGAGCACCTGCTCCATCTCGGCCGGGTACACGTTCACCCCGCCGGTCACGACCATGTCCGAGAACCGGTCGGTGATGTAGGTCCAGCCGTCCTCGTCGACCTTGCCGATCTCGCCGAGCGTGAAGACGCCCGGCGCCACGTGGGCGGCGGCGGTTCGCTCTGGGTCGCCCACGTAGACGATGCCCCGACCGGTGGCGTCGCGGAAGCAGAGCCGTCCCTCGACGCCGGGCGACACCTCGCGGCCCTCGTCGTCCAGCACGATCGCCGTGTAGGGCGCGACCGAGCGGCCGACCGAGCCGGGGTGGGCCAGCCAGTCCTCGCTGGTGATCGAGTTGGTCACCCCGACCTCCGTGGCGCCGTAGGCCTCCAGCACGACCGGCCCCCACCAGTCGATGATCCCCTGCTTGACGTCCACCGGGCAGGCGGCGCCGGTGAGGAACACCAGCCGCAGCGACGACCCGTCGAACCGGGCCCGAACGTCCGCGGGCAGGGCCAGGCAGCGGGCCAGGTGGGTGGGCACCACGGTGGTGGACCCGATCGCCCAGGCGCCGATGGCCTGGAGCATCCGGGCGGCGTCGAAGCGGGGGAGGATGCCGATGGGCGTGCCGGCGGCCAGCGCCCGCACCGCGTTGAGCGGGCCGGTGTGGTGCAGCGGCGCCACGACGAGGTGGCGCCCGAGGCCCACGAACCGGTTGGCCTTGGTGGCCTCCACGAAGTCCGCCCACGAGGCCCGGATGGGGAACACGTTGGGCGGCAGCTCGGTGGCCTTCGGCCGCCCGGTGGTGCCGGACGTGAAGAGCAGGTTCGGCACGATCGACCGGTCGTCGGCGGGCGGGCCGGAGGGCGCATCGGCCAGCCAGTCGTCCCAGCCCGGGCCCGCCCAGGACCGGACCTCGCACGGCGCGCCCCCGTCAGCCTCCACCTCGGCGGCCGCCGCCATCGCCCGCTCCACGGTGCCGGGGCCGGCCAGGACCAGGCCCACGTCGCCGGTGCGCAGCTGGTACGCCACCTCCGGCGCAGCGAGGTGGCTGTTGACCGCCACCACGGACGCCCCGGCGCGCATCGCCCCCACGTGGGCCAGCACCGCCTCGCCGCAGTTCTCGGCGAACACGGCCACGCGACGCCCGCCGGCGACGGCTCGGGCCCGGTGGGCGATCCGGTCGATCAGGTCCTGGGCCTCGGCCTCGGTCCAAGCCCGGCGGTGGTCCACCACCAGGGCGCCATCGGCGTCGGGCAGCATGGCAGCGGCGGCGGGCGAGGGCGGCATCGGCGGGGACCGTAGCCTGCGGGTTCGCGGCCGCCTGCGGGACCTTCGCCCGTGGCAGGTCGGCCCGAGGTGCCGTAGCTTCACCGGCCATGACCCAGCGCCTCACCGCCGAGGAGGCCGTCGGCCTCCTGCACCCCACCGACATCCTCGGTGTCCCGCTCGGCCCCGGCCACCCCACCGCCCTGCTGCACGCGCTGGCGATCCGGGACGACTGGGAGGACCTGGTCATCACCGGTGCGCTGCTCACCGACTTCTACGAGGTGCTGGGCAAGCCCGGCGTCCGGCTGATGTCGGGCTTCTACGGCCCGATCGAGCGGATCATGCGGGACCAGGGCGGGGCCATCGAGTTCGTGCCGGCGGACTTCCGGCGCTTCGGCCCCCTGATCGAGCGGATCAACCCCCGGGTCGTGGCGACCGCAGCGGCGCTGCCCGACGAGGACGGCTGGCTCAGCCTCTCGTTGCACGCCGGCGCCACCATCGACGAGCTCGAGCGGGCCTCCGCCGACCCGGACCGGCTGCTCATCGTGGAGGCCGGGCCCCGCTACCCGCGGACCCTCGGGCTCGGCCACCACCGCCACCGCATCCACATCGAGCAGGTCGATGTGCTCATCGAGACGGACCGGGAGCCGTTCGTCATCGGCGACGCCGAGCCCACCGACGTCGACCGGGCCATCGCCGGGTTCGTCGACGACTTCGTGCAGGACGGCTCGACCCTCCAGACCGGCATCGGCGGCATCCCCTCGACCGTGGCATCCGTGCTGGCCACCGGGTCAAAGGGTGACTTCGGCATCCACTCCGAGATGTTCACGACCGGGTGCATGAAGCTCCACCTCGCCGGCAAGGTGTCCAACTACAAGGGCGTCTACGACGGCGTGTCGGTCACCACCTTCGCCGGCGGGACCCGGGAGCTCTACGACTGGCTCGACGGCAACCAGGAGGTCCGCTTCCTTCCGGTCCACCTGGTCAACTCGCCGGAGATCATCTCGAAGAACCGCAAGATGGTGTCCATCAACGGCGCCCTGGCGGTCGACCTCGCCGGCCAGGCCGTGGCCGACACCCTGGGCGGCGCCCAGTTCTCCGGGATCGGCGGCCACGAGGACTTCGTGGCGTCGTCGGGGCTCGAGCTCGAGGACCGGTCGCTCATCTGCCTGCGCTCGTCGACCATGGTCAACGGCCAGCGGGTGTCGCGGATCTCTGGGCCGTTCCCGGCTGGGACGATCGTCACCACGCCCCGCCACCAGCTCGACGTCGTGATCACCGAGTACGGCGTGGCCGAGCTGCGGGGCCGCACGGTCCGCGAGCGGGCCCGGGCGCTGGCGTCGATCGCCCACCCGGACTTCCGCGACGAGCTGCTCGCCATGGCCGAGGAGTGGCCCAAGGCCTGATCCGGCTTGCGGGCCAGCCCGGCCCGGCCCAGGCCACGAGGGTGCGGCTGGCCCGACCCTCAGGTCCGAGGGTGCCCGTGCCGACGAGGGGAGAGGCGATACCGTCGACGACGGGGATCCCTCACCGCCGCATGTCCACGCACCAGACCTCCGCGCGCCGCTTGACGGCATCGATCGTGGTGGGCCTCGCCCTGCTCGTCGGGGTGGTGGCCACCCCCGCCTCGGCGCGCCCGCAGCGTCCCGCCCAAGAGGGGCCGAGCGACGCTGAGCTCAAGGCGCAGCACGACGAGATCATCGGGCAGGAGACGGCGATGCTCAAGCGCCTGGAAGCCGCCCAGCGCGACCGCCAGGCGGCCACGGACAAGCTCCAGGGCATCCAGGACCAGACCCGGGCCAAGCAGGTCGAGCTGCTCGGGGCGCAGTCCCGCCTGGACCAGGCCGAGGCCCGGCTCCAGCGCCGCATCGCCGCCCGCCGGGCCGCCATGGCCCGCCAGCGCTTGGCCCGCGAGCGGCTGCGGCGCCAGATCGTGGCCTCCCACGTGGCCGGCGGGGACAACGGCAGCGCCTTGGAGGCGTTCCTCACGGCACAGAGCGGCGACGAGGCCGGCAAGGCCCTCACCTACGGCAAGGCGGTGTCGGGCAACACCCAGCAGCTCGTCACCGCCCTGCAGCGCGCCGAAGACGACGTGACCCGCACCGCTCGGGCCGCCAACCGGGCCAAGGAGGCGGCCCGCAGCAGCCGGGACCAGATCCAGCAGGCGGCGGTCTTCCTGCAATCCGCCCAGCAGGAGCAGCAGAAGGTCGTCGCGGACCTGAACCTGGCGTACCTGGTGGAGGCCAAGGCGCTCCGGGACATCCAGGGCCGCAAGGCGCTGGTCGAGGGCCGGATCAACGCCATGAACACGGCGTCGGACGGCATCGCCATGATCCTGGCGGACCGCCAGAAGGGCCAGCCCGACTGGCAGCCCGGGTCGGTCACCATCACCACCCCGCTCCCCGGCGAGAAGGTGAGCTCGCCGTTCGGGGAGCGGTTCCACCCGATCCTCCACATCACCCGGCTCCACGCCGGTTGCGACCTCGGGGGCACGATCGGCCAAGAGATCCACGCCGCCGCCGATGGCGTCGTCGTGGTCGCGGAGGTGCGCGGCGGGTACGGCAACGCGGTCGTGATCGACCACGGCAACAGCCTGGCCACCCTCTACGGCCACACCAGCAAGATGCTGGTGAAGGCCGGTGACGTCGTGAAGCGGGGCGACGTCATCGCCCTGCTGGGGAGCACCGGCCTGTCGACCGGCCCCCACCTGCACTTCGAGACCCGCATCAAGGGCCTGCCGATCGACCCGGAGGGCGTGATCGACTTCGACGCCCCGGTGGACTACGGCCCCTGAGGCGGCTCCCCGCCGGGCCCGTCGACCGAGCGGCGGTGCAGGGCGAGCTCCAGCAGGTCGACCACTGCGGCGGTGGGCGGCGCTGGGCGTGCCTCGATGGACTCGACGGTGCAGAACACCTCGGTGCCCAGGCCGCGTCCCTGCAGCGTGAGCAGCAGGGAGGTGGCGGGCTCGTCGACGAACCGGCACAGGACCTCGAGGATCGGCATCGACCGATCGATGTAGGTGATCTCCCCGACGTCGTGGGCGGCGTCGACGAGCCAGCGGAGCGTCTCGTCGGCCGGCGCGTCGAGCAGCAGGGCGTCGGCATCGATGCGGTGCACGTCCGGCGCCCGGCCGAGCGGCGGCCGGGGCGCGCGCTGGCGCGTCGGTGGCGGCGGGGGAGGGGCGGCGTCGGCCTGGCGCTGCTCGTGGGGCGTCGCCACCAGCAGGCGGTAGGCGGCGATGATCGTGCTGGCCCGATCAGAGGCCGCCGGTCCGGCCCGGTCCGGGTGGTGGGCGCGGATCTCTCGCAGGTAGGCGGCGCGCAGCTCCTCGCCGGGCGCGTCGACGGCCACGCCCAGGATCCGGGCGGCCTCGACGGTCCCCATCGGCGGCGGGCTCATGGCAGGCCGGCGATCACGGGTGCAGGAACGCCCCGAGGGCGGCGGCGAGGCGACCCGGGTCCTCGGCTCCGCACAGCTCCCGGGCCGAGTGCATCGACAGCTGGGCGACCCCGATGTCCGCCGTCGGGATGCCGAGGCGCGCCGAGGTGAGGGGGCCGATGGTGGAGCCGCAGGGCTGGTCGTTGCGGCTGACGAACGCCTGGTGGGGGACCCCGGCGCGCTCGCAGGCCTCGATCAGCAGGGCGCTGGTCTCGGCGTCGGTGGCGTAGCGCTGGTTGGCGTTGAGCTTGATCACCGGGCCGCCGTCGATGGCGACGTGGTGGCCCGGCTCGTGGCGCTCCGGGTAGTTGGGGTGCGTGGCGTGGGCCATGTCGACCGAGGCGCAGGCGGACCCGGCGACCGAGCGCAGGAGCTCCTCGCGCCCACCGCCGAGGGCCAGGCCGATGCGCTCCAGCACCTGGGCGAGCAGCGCCCCGTCGGCACCAGTGGCCGAGGTCGAGCCCACCTCCTCGTGGTCGAAGAGGCAGACGACCGGGAGGGTGGGCGCGGGGAGGCTCGCCAGCGGGCCGGCGGCCAGGGCGCTGATGCCGGCCCAGCACGACAGCAGGTTGTCCAGGCGGGCCGACGCCACCAGCTCGTGGCGGCGGCCGAGCAGGGTGCCGGGGGTGGTGTCGTGGACCATCGCGTCCCAGGACACGACCTGGTCCGGAGCGACGTCGACCTCCTCGGCCAGGTGGGCGACGAACGCCCCATGCTCGACGGGGCCCACGCCCCACACCGGGGTGAGGTGCTGCTGGGGGTTGAGCTTGAGGCCCTGGCCGTTGACGTCCCGGTCCAGGTGGATGGCCAGCTGCGGGATGCGCAGCAGCGCGCAGTCGCAGTGGAACAGCCGGGTCTCGAGCTCGCCGTCGACCCGGACGACCACCCGGCCCGACAGGCCCAGGTCCCGGTCCAGCCAGCTGTTCCAGAGGGCGCCGCCGTAGACCTCGACCGCCAGCTGCTGCCAGCCCGCCGAGCCGGTGTCGGGGTGGGGCTTGATGCGCAGGTTGGGGCTGTCGGTGTGGGCGCCCACGATCCGCAGGGGCGAGGTGGCGTCGATCCCGGGCCCCGATGCGTCCCAGGCCACCAGGGCGCCGCCGCGGGCGACCAGGTGGCGGCCAGGCCCCTCGGGCCACGGTCCGTCGAGCGCCACCTTCGTCCACCCCGCGTCCAGCAGCCGGCGGGTGGCCTCGGCCACCGCGTGGTAGGGCGACGGGGCCTTGCCGATGAAGGCGAGCAGGTCCTCGCAGGTCCCGCCGGTGGCGGCCGCATCCGAGGTCGGGGCATCGGTCATGGGTCCGAGGCTAGGTGTCGGTGGGCGGCCCGGGGGCCGGAGGACGGCGGAATCGCATTCGAAGGCCCAAACCGACCTCGGCTAGTGTCGACTGACCTGCGAAACGGGCCAACGGCGTCCCAACGAGCAACCCCCACCTTTCCTTGTTGGAGGAGACCCCGCCGATGCGCACCTCGCCTCCCCCTGCCCAGGGGCTCTACGACCCTCGCTTCGAGCACGATGCCTGCGGCGTCGCGTTCGTCGTCGACATGCACGGCCGCAAGAGCCACGACCTGGTGCAGAAGGGCATCACCGCGCTCGTCCACCTGGACCACCGCGGCGCGTCCGGCGCCGAGACCAACACCGGCGACGGCGCCGGCATCCTGATCCAGGTGCCCGACGCCTTCTGCCGGGCCACCGCCGGCGTCGAGCTGCCCGAGGCGGGCCGCTACGCCACCGGCATCGCCTTCCTGCCGGGCGACGATGCCCAGGTCGCGGCGGCCGTGGAGGCCATCGACAAGATCGTGGCGTCGGAGGGCCTGGAGGTCCTGGCCTGGCGAGACGTCCCCGTCGTGCCCGACGGCCTGGGCCAGGGCGCCCGGGGCGCCATGCCCACGTTCAAGCAGGTGTTCATCGCCGCCCCCGGCGGCGAGGCCGAGGGCCTCGAGCTCGAGCGGCGGGCCTTCGTGGTCCGCAAGCGGATCGAGCACGAGGTGGACGGCGGCGGCGAGCGGGTCTACTTCCCGAGCCTGTCGAGCCGGACCATCGTCTACAAGGGCATGCTCACCACCCCGCAGCTGCGGGAGTTCTACCCGGACCTCACCGACGAGCGGGTCGAGAGCGCCATCGCCCTGGTGCACTCCCGGTTCTCCACCAACACGTTCCCGTCGTGGCCGCTGGCCCACCCCTACCGGCTCATCGCCCACAACGGCGAGATCAACACGGTCGAGGGCAACCGCAACTGGATGCGCGCCCGCGAGGCGCTGCTGGCCAGCGACCTCATCCCCGGCGACCTGTCCCGCCTGTTCCCGATCTGCACCCCCGGGGCGTCGGACACGGCCAGCTTCGACGAGGTGCTCGAGCTGCTGCACCTCGGTGGGCGGCCGCTCCCGCACGCCGTGCTCATGATGATCCCGGAGGCCTGGGAGAACCACGAGCACATGGACCCCGCCCGGCGGGCGTTCTACCGCTTCCACTCGTCCCTGATGGAGCCCTGGGACGGCCCGGCCAACGTGTCGTTCACCGATGGCACCGTGATCGGTGCCGTGCTGGACCGCAACGGCTTGCGCCCGGGCCGCTTCTGGGTCACCGCCGACGGCCTGGTGGTCCTCGGCTCGGAGGCCGGCGTCCTCGACATCCCGGCCGACACGATCGTGCGCAAGGGCCGCCTGCAGCCCGGGAAGATGTTCCTGGTCGACACGGCGGCGGGCCGCATCATCGAAGACGACGAGATCAAGGCCGACCTCGCCGCCGAGCAGCCCTACCAGCAGTGGCTCGACGAGGGCATCGTGGAGCTCGACGCCCTGCCGGACCGGCCCCACGTGCGCTACCCGCACGGCGACGTCGTGCGCCGCCAGCTCACGTTCGGCTACACGATCGAGGACCAGAAGGTCCTCGTCGGCCCCATGGCCGCCAACGGCGCCGAGGCCCTCGGGTCGATGGGCACCGACACCCCCATCGCCGTGCTGTCGGACCGGCCGCGGATGCTGTTCGACTACTTCGCGCAGCGCTTCGCCCAGGTCACGAACCCCCCGCTCGACGCCATCCGGGAGGAGCTGGTCACCAGCCTCGGCGGCACCATCGGCCCCGAGCAGAACCTCCTGGCGCCCGGGCCCCGGTCCTGCCGCCAGATCCAGCTGCCGTTCCCCATCCTGGACAACGACCAGCTCGCCAAGCTGACCCACGTCGACGAGGCCGTCGACGACTTCCGTGCCGTCACCGTGAACGGCCTGTACCCGGTCGCCGGCGGCGGGGCAGCGCTCGGCGAGGCCATCGAGGACGTCCGTCGCCAGGTGAGCGAGGCCATCGCCGCCGGCGCCAACGTCGTCATCCTCTCGGACCGGGACTCCACCCGGGAGCTGGCACCGATCCCGTCGCTGCTGCTCACCGCCGCCGTGCACCACCACCTGGTGCGGGAGAAGACCCGGACCGCCGTGGGCCTCGTGGTCGAGGCCGGTGACGCCCGCGAGGTGCACCACATGGCGCTGCTGATCGGGTACGGCGCGGCGGCCATCAACCCGTACCTGGCCTTCGAGACGATCGAGGACATGATCGCCCGCGGCGCCCTCACCGGCGTCGCCCTGGACAAGGCCGTCAAGAACTACATCAAGGCCGCCGGCAAGGGCGTGCTCAAGGTCATGTCCAAGATGGGCATCTCCACGGTCGCCTCCTACACGGGCGCCCAGGTGTTCGAGGCCGTGGGCCTCGGCCAGGGCCTCATCGACGAGTACTTCACCGGCACCACCTCCAAGCTCGGCGGCATCGGCCTCGACGAGGTGGCCGAGGAGGTGCGGCTCCGCCACGCCCGGGCGTACCCGGACCGGCCCGCCGAGCGCGCCCACCGCGAGCTCGAGGTCGGCGGCGAGTACCAGTGGCGCCGCGAGGGCGAGTACCACCTGTTCAACCCCGAGACGGTGTTCAAGCTCCAGCACGCCACCCGCGCCAAGCGCTACGACGTCTTCAAGGAGTACACGAGCCGCGTCGACGAGCAGTCCCGGCACCTGGCCACCCTGCGCGGCCTGTTCCGCCTCAAGGAGGGGGAGCGGCCCCCGGTGCCGATCGACGAGGTGGAGCCCGTCTCGGAGATCGTCAAGCGGTTCTCGACCGGGGCCATGAGCTACGGCTCGATCTCCGCCGAGGCCCACGAGACCCTGGCCATCGCCATGAACCGGTTGGGCGCCAAGTCCAACACCGGCGAGGGCGGCGAGGACCCCGACCGCCTCTACGACCCGACGCGGCGCAGCTCCATCAAGCAGGTCGCCTCCGGCCGCTTCGGCGTCACCAGCGAGTACCTCACCAACTCGGACGACATCCAGATCAAGATGGCCCAGGGCGCCAAGCCCGGCGAGGGCGGCCAGCTGCCCGGCCACAAGGTGTACCCGTGGGTGGCCAAGACCCGGTACTCCACCCCGGGCGTGGGCCTGATCAGCCCGCCGCCGCACCACGACATCTACTCGATCGAGGTCCTGGCGCAGCTGATCCACGACCTGAAGAACGCCAACCCGTCCGCCCGCATCCACGTGAAGCTGGTGGCCGAGGTCGGCGTGGGCACCGTCGCCGCCGGCGTCTCCAAGGCCCACGCCGACGTGGTGCTCATCTCCGGCCACGACGGCGGCACCGGCGCCTCGCCGCTGACCTCGCTCAAGCACGCCGGCGGCCCGTGGGAGCTCGGCCTGGCCGAGACCCAGCGACGCTCCTGCTCAACGGCCTGCGGGACCGCATCGTCGTGCAGACCGACGGCCAGCTGAAGACCGGCCGTGACGTCATCGTCGCCGCCTTGCTCGGCGCCGAGGAGTTCGGCTTCGCCACCGCCCCGCTGGTGGTGTCGGGCTGCATCATGATGCGCGTCTGCCACCTGGACACCTGCCCGGTCGGCATCGCCACCCAGAACCCCGAGCTGCGGGCCCGGTTCTCCGGCAAGCCCGAGTTCGTCGAGCACTTCTTCGAGTTCATCGCCGAGGAGGTGCGGGAGCACCTCGCCGCCCTCGGCTTCCGGACCCTCGAAGAGGCCGTCGGCCACGCCGAGCTGATCGACACCACCCAAGCCGTGGACCACTGGAAGGCCGCGGGGCTGGACCTCACGCCGATCCTGCACGTGCCAGATCGCCCCTTCGGCGACGAGCTCCACAACACCAAGGGCCAGGACCACGGCCTGGACCGGGCGCTCGACCAGCAGCTGATCTCGGCCGCCCAGGAGGCGCTCGACACCGGCCACCCGGTCAAGCTCGACTTCCCCGTCCGCAACGTGAACCGCACGGTCGGCACGATGCTCGGCCACGAGCTCACCAAGCGCTACGGCGGCCTCGGGCTGCCCGACGACACCATCGACATCACCCTGCGGGGCGCGGCCGGCCAGAGCGTGGGCGCCTTCCTCCCGAAGGGCATCACCCTGCGCCTCCACGGCGACGCCAACGACTACGCCGGCAAGGGCCTCTCGGGTGGCCGGCTCATCGTGCGCCCCGCCGACGACGCCCACCACGACTTCGTGGCGGAGCAGAACATCATCGCCGGCAACGTGCTCCTCTACGGCGCCACCGCCGGCGAGGCCTACTTCCGGGGCCGGGTGGGCGAGCGCTTCTGCGTGCGCAACTCCGGCGCCACCGCGGTGGTCGAGGGCGTGGGCGACCACGGCTGCGAGTACATGACCGGCGGCCGGGCCGTGGTGCTCGGACCCACCGGGCGGAACTTCGGCGCCGGCATGTCCGGCGGCATCGCCTACGTGTGGGACCCCGAAGGCACGTTCCCGAGCCTGGCCAACGACGAGATGGTGGACCTCGAGCCCCTCGACGAGCTCGACGAGACCTGGTTGGTCGGCGCCATCTTCACGCACCAGAAGGAGACCGGCTCCGAGGTCGCCAGCCGCATCCTCACCGACTGGCAGTACACCGTGCGCCAGTTCGTGAAGGTGATGCCGCGGGACTACAAGCGGGTCCTCGCCGCCATCAAGGCCGCCGAGGAAGCCGGCAAGGACATCGACGAGGCCATCATGGCCGCCGCCAAGGGCTGAGGGACGGGACATGGGTGACACGCAAGGGTTCTTGAAGCACGGCCGCCAGCTGCCGTCGCGCCGGCCGGTGCCGGTGCGGCTGAAGGACTGGAAGGAGGTCTACGAGGAGTTCCCCACCGAGGACCTCCAGACCCAGGCCAGCCGCTGCATGGACTGCGGCATCCCGTTCTGCAACATGGGCTGCCCGCTCGGCAACATCATCCCGGACTGGAACGACCTCGTGTACCGGGATCGCTGGCAGGAGGCCATCGAGCGCCTCCACGCCACCAACAACTTCCCGGAGTTCACCGGTCGCCTGTGCCCGGCGCCGTGCGAGGCCGCCTGCGTGCTCGGCATCAACCAGGACCCGGTGACGATCAAGCAGGTCGAGGTGTCGATCATCGACCACGCCTGGGAGGAGGGCTGGGTCGCCCCGGTCATCGCCGAGGTGAAGACCGGCAAGAAGGTGGCCGTCGTCGGCTCTGGCCCCGCCGGGCTCGCCGCCGCCCAGCAGCTCACCCGCGCCGGCCACGCCGTCACCGTGTTCGAGCGGGCCGACCGCATCGGCGGGCTCCTGCGGTACGGCATCCCCGAGTTCAAGATGGAGAAGCGCCACCTGGACCGGCGCCTGGACCAGATGCGCGCCGAGGGCACCGAGTTCCGCACCGGCGTCAACGTCGGCGTGGACATCACCGCGGAGGACCTGCGCGCCGAGTTCGACGCCGTGGTCCTCGCCGGCGGCGCCACCGCCGCGCGCGACCTGCCGATCCCCGGCCGCGAGCTCGCCGGCATCCACCAGGCGATGGAGTACCTGCCCTACGCCAACCGCGTGCAGGAGGGCGACCTCAGCGAGTCGCCCATCGACGTGGCCGGCAAGAAGGTCGTGATCATCGGCGGCGGCGACACCGGCGCCGACTGCCTCGGCACCGCCCACCGCCAGGGCGCGGAGGCCGTCGCCCAGTTCGAGATCATGCCCCGCCCGGCCGACGCCCGGCCCGAGGCCAATCCGTGGCCGACCTGGCCGATCGTCTACCGCACCTCCTCGGCCCACGAGGAGGGCGGCGAGCGGGTGTTCTCCGTGAACACCGAGTGCTTCCTCGACGACGGCAACGGCCGGGTCCGGGCGCTGCGGGCCCACGAGGTGCACATGGTCGACGGGCGCTTCGAGAAGGTCGAGGGCACCGACTTCGAGATCGAGGCCGACTTCGTCTTCCTGGCCATGGGCTTCACCGGGCCCGAGTCCAGCTGGATCACCGACCAGTTCGGCGTCGAGCTCGACCCTCGCTCCAACGTCGCCCGGGACGGCAGCTGGGCCACGAACGTCCCTGGCGTGTTCGTCGCCGGCGACATGGGCCGGGGCCAGAGCCTCATCGTGTGGGCCATCGCCGAGGGGCGCTCGTGCGCCGCGGCCGTCGACCGGTTCCTCACCGGCTCCACGCTGCTGCCCAGCCCCATCGAGCCCACCACCGCGCCGATCCGCTGATCGGCAGATCGGGCCGCTGGCCCGATCTGACCCGAGCACCACCGCCCCGCCGCCGAGGTGGGGGCACCGCCGATCGAGCTCGGCCGCGGGTGCGGGGGGTCGCCTGGCACCAGGCGCGACGAGGCCCCGGGTCACCCCGGGGCCTCGTGCGTTCAGGAAGCGAGCGGGTGGCTCAGGGAGCGACCGGCTGGCCCTGCAGGCGGCGGTACAGGAACGCCGTGCCCAGGTACACCACCGGGACCGCGACCAGGGCGCCGACGCAGCAGAGGGCGTAGCCGATGGCCGTCACGATGAAGGCCACGATCGCCCACACGAGCAGGGTGCCCACGTTGTCCTTGGTGAAGTCGATGCTGGCCTTGATGGCCTCGACCGGCTCCAAGCCCTTGTCCACCAGGAAGAAGCCGAAGTACCAGCCGAGGAACGCGATCACGATGCCGGGGATCACGCACAGGATCAGGCCGATGGTGACGGCGATCGAGAACAGGACCGAGGCGATGATGAACGGCACGAGGTTGTCCGTGGAGAACAGGGTCTCGTTGTTCAGCGGCTTGCCGTCGACGATTGCCAGGGAGAACCGGATGATGATGATCGACAGGGCGCTGCTCACCACCAGCTGGATGATCGTGAAGATCAGGCTGCCGAAGATGCTGTTGATCTGCGACTGGACGATGTTCCCGATGAAGGAGAACACGCCCACCGCGACCACGTAGATGATGACGGCCACGATGATCGTGCCGACGTGCTCCTGGAACTTCTTCCAGCCGTAGCCGAGGGCGTCGCCGACGCCGACGCCACCGGGACCGGCCATGCCGGGCTGGGGTGCGCCGTAGCCGGGTTGAGGTGCGCCGTAGCCGGGCTGGGGTGCCCCGGGCTGAGGGGCGGCGCCGGGGGCCTGCTCGGGCGGGTACCACTTCCCGTCCGAGGCCTGCCACCAGCCGGGGCCTTGTGAGGTGTCGCTCATTGTCCTTGGGAACTCCCGCGTTCGGAGGTGCTGGGCAGTCCGGACAGTACCCCGCGTGGAGCAGGCCCGTGTCCGATCCTCCGCGCGGCGCTCGCCGGTGGGGGCCGATCGGCCCGAGCCGGCGCCCTCAGGCGGTGGACGGGAGGGTGCCGGTGACGATCGTGGTCGCCCAGTGCACGGCGATCAGGGCCACGAAGGCGAGGGGCACGATCCCGTGCTCGAGCCAGCGGGGGACCGGCCGGTGCAGGAGCTTGGTGGCGATCCCGTAGGCGACGGCGACCACGGCGATCGCCACCAGGAGCGCCACGCCGGCGGGATCGGCGCCGACGGCGACCTGCAGGCGGCCGTGCGCCAGCGCGTCGGCCAGGCGGGTGATGCCGCAGCCCGGGCAGGGGACCCCGGTCAGGCTGCGGAACGGGCAGGCCGGGGCGTGGATCGACACGGCGCGCAGGGCCAGCAGGCCCACGCCGAGGCCGGCGGCAGCCAGCGACGACTGGCCGATCGCGTGGGCCCGGCGCTCCTGGCGCGAGGTGGCCTCGGAGGGCACGGCGAGCGGCGGCGCGTCGGGTGGCGGCGGCAGTGCTGCGGGAAGCACGGGGCAAAGGGTACCCGGGAGGCTCAAGACCTGGGGGAAACGGCCGATCTGACCTGCAATCGCCGCCCTGCGCGGCACCCCACCTGACGAGGGCCACGTGTTCGACGATCTCAAGATCCGCAACAAGCTGATCCTGCTGATGGCGTTTCCGATCGTCATCATCCTGATCCTGTCCGCCCTCGGCGCCAAGGACCGGCGCGCCAGTGCCAGCGAGAGCCGGTCCGTGGCCGGCATGGTCGCCCTGGCCAAGGCGGACTCGGACGTGGTCGACGCCCTCCAGCGGGAGTCGCTCTACAGCTCGGCCTACCTCGGTTCCAACCGCAAGGACTGGGAGAAGGAGGTGAAGGCGGCCCGCGCCGCGAGCGATGCCGCCCTCGCCCAGGCCGTGCCCCGGCTGCAGAAGGCCGGCGGCTCGGCGGAGCTGACCTCGTCGGCCGAGCTCGCCCTCGGCGCCGCCGACAAGCTCCGGTACTACCGGGACTCGGTGGACCAGGGGCTCAAGCCGGCCCAGCTCGACGAGCTGGTGGTCAACTACGCCGGCCTCCAGGACACGTTCAACGCCGTGAACGACACCCTCGCCACCGAGGTGTCGGACCCGCAGGCCGCCGCCGACCTGCGCAGCGCCGCCGCCCTCGGCGCCTACAAGTCGACGCTCGCCGAGCAGGGCTCGATGCTGGCGGGCGCCGCAGAGCTCGGCACCTTCGGCTCCCAGAAGGCCTACGACGTGTTCACCGAGTCGCTGGCCAAGGAGAAGGCCCAGTCGCAGCTCGTGAGCTCCCTGTCGGACAAGCAGGCGAAGGGCGCGATCCGCAACGCGCTGGCCACCGATGCCGCCCAGATCTACGACACGGTCCGCCAGGACGCCAAGGACCTCGACGCCTCCGACGACGTGACCTTCGACGGCAAGGGCGTCACCAACTCCTCGGCCAAGGTCATCGGCGACCTCCACGCCGTGGAGGCGGCCCACCTGCAGGACCTCATCTCGAGCGCCCAGTCCGCCCAGTCCAGCGCCGACCGGGCCTCGACCCTGTTCCTCTTCCTGGCCTTCGCCGCCATCGGCTTCGCCGCCATGGCCGCCTTCATCCTCGGCCGGCGCATCACCAAGCCGCTGCGGACCCTCACCGAGGCCGCCGACAAGCTCTCGGGCGAGCAGATGCCCCAGCTGATCGAGACGCTGAAGAACCCGGCCGACGACGAGCTCGCCTACCAGGTGGGCGCCATGCGGCCCATCGAGATCGCCAGCAACGACGAGATCGGCCAGCTGGCCCGCTCGTTCAACGAGGTCCAGCGGGTGGCCGGCGAGGTCGCCGTGGAGCAGGCCCACCTGCTCCGCAAGGGGATCGGCGAGATGTTCGTGAACCTGGCTCGCCGCAACCAGGCGCTGCTCGACCGCCAGATCGAGTTCATCGACGAGCTCGAGCGTGGCGAGGAGGACCCCGACCAGCTCGACAACCTCTACCGCCTGGACCACCTCGCCACCCGCATGCGCCGCAACGCCGAGTCGCTGCTCGTGCTCGCCGGCGCCGAGCCGCCCCGGCGCCGCGGCCGCCCAGCCCCGCTCGCCAACGTCGTGCGGGCCGCGCTGGCCGAGGTCGAGGACTTCGGGCGCATCGAGCTCCTGTCGTTCGACGAGGTGCTGGTGGCCTCCAACGCGGCCGCCGACCTCGCCCACCTGCTCTCCGAGCTCATGGAGAACGCCACCAACTTCTCGCCTCCCGAGACCCGGGTCGAGGTGGTGGGCCACAAGACGAAGGCCGACGGCTACGTCATCTCGGTGACCGACCACGGCATCGGCATGTCGCCCGACCAGGTCGCCGAGGCCAACGAGTCCCTGGCTCGGCCACCGCTCGTGGGCTTGGCCATGTCCCGCTCGCTCGGCTTCATCGTGGTCGGTCGCCTCGCCGCCCGCCACGGGATCGCCGTGCGCATGATGCCCTCGGCGGCTGGCGGGTGCACCGCCGTCGTCTCGATCCCCCCGACGCTCGTGGTCGACACCCCCGGCGGCAGCGAGGCCGAGCCCACCTTCGAGCCGCCCGCCCGCCTCAAGCAGGTGTTCGAGACCGCGGCCTCCAACAGCGCCGGCGCCCCCTCGCGTTCGGCCCCGACCAGGAGGGCGAGGGAGCGAGGCGCCCGCTGCCGGCGGCGACGGCCCCGCCGTCTTCGCCCCGCCCGCGCCCGCAGCTGCGCCTGCCGCCGCGCCGGCGCCCCCAGCCCCGGCGCCGGCGGCCGCGCCGGCCGCCACGTCCGACGGCGCCCCCGGGCCGGCCGTGTTCGCCCCGCCCGCCGACGCCGCCCCGGCTGGCGGGCCCGCGGTCTTCGCTCCGCCCGCGGCGGGCGGCGCCCCCGATGCCAAGCCGGTGGCCTGGCCGCCCGTCGAAGAGCCCGCGGCGGCGGTCCGGCCGCAGTGGACGAGGCGGCGCTGCCGACCCGGCCGATCTTCGACGAGCCCCGGCCGAGGGCGACATCGCCGCCCAGGTCGACGAGGCCGTCGGGCCGGCCGTCCCCGCCGCCATGTCGTTTGCCGCCCCGCCTCCCGCGCCGCCCCGCACGCCGGTCCCGCCAGCCGTGGAGGCCGCCCAGGCCGGTCGCCTCGACGCTGCCGTGCCCGTCCGGCCACCGCCAGCAAGCCGTTCTTCCTCGAGGACGCGGCGCCGCCTCGCCCCTTCGGCCTCGATGCCGACGCCAACCCGGCCCCGGCACCCGAGCCCGAGGCGCCCGAGCCCGCCGCCCCCCGCCTGTTCGGCGGCCCGGCGCCGGCGGCTCCGCCCGCTGCCCCGGCCGCGCCGATCGCCGAGGCCCCGTCGCTGCGCCTCCTGCGGCCCGGCACCTCCGGCCGCTGCGCCTGCTCCGGCGGCCGCACCGGCCGCCCCGGCCGCGGGGGTGCCTCCGGGCTCCCGACCCGTGCGAAGCCGGGCGCTCCCGCAGCGCCGGCGGCCAAGCTCGACACGGCACCGCCGGCGGCCCCGCCCCGCCGGCGCCGGCCGGGCCGAAGCTCGACACGCCGCCGCCGGCCGCGCCGAAGGCCAGCGCCCCCAAGGCCGAGCACCACGGCCCGAAGCTCGACACCGCCCCGCCCCGGATCCCGGCGCGGCCCCGAATCGAACGGCTCGGCCCCGCCGCTCCAGCCGCTCAGCCCCGGCTGCCGGGCGCGCTGCTGCGGAGGCTGCGCCTGCGGAAGGCGCGGCCCCGCGACGACCTCGGCAGGCCTCGCCAAGCGGGTCCCCCGGGCCGCTGGGGCCCAGCGTGCCATCCCGGGCTCGGAGGTCGAGCGGGGCGTGTCCGGCAGCCGCCGGTCGCCCGAGGAGATCCGCAAGATGCTGAGCCAGCACAGCGCTGGTCGCCAGCGTGCACGTACAAGAGTCGGTCCCCGCCGGCGCTTCCGATGAGAGGAAACCCCATGAGTGACTTGAGCGCCGCCGCCAGGAACGTCAACTGGCTGGTGGAGCACTTCGTCGACCACATCCCCGGTGTGAGCGAGGCGGTCGTGGTGTCCGCGGACGGCCTGCCGATGGCCGTCTCGCGCGGGCTCGACCGTGACGCCGCCGACCGCTTCGCTGCGGTCGCCTCCGGCTTGATCGGCCTGGCCTACGGCGCCGCCGGCCGCTTCGGCGGCGGCGCGGTGACGCAGATCATGATCGAGATGGAGAACGCGTTCCTGTTCGTCACCGGCATCTCCGACGGCTCCTGCCTGGCCGTCGTGGCCTCGTCGGGCTGCGACGTCGGCCTCATCGGCTACGAGATGGCGGTCCTCGTCGAGCGGGCTGGGGCGGTGCTCACGCCCGAGCTGCGCGCCGAGCTCCAGGGGGCGCTGCCCCGATGAGCCTCAGCGACGCTGGCGACGGTCTGCGGGTCCGCCCGTATGCCATCACCGGTGGTCGCACGCGCGCGGCGACGGAGGTGCCGATCGAGGCGATCGTGTACCGCACGCCGTCCGGTGAGCAGGCGCTCACCAAGCTCTCCCTCGAGCGTGGCCAGATCCTGAACCTCCTGGCCTCGCCCCAGTCGGCCGCCGAGATCTCGGCCCGGTTGCGCCTCCCGCTTGGCGTCGCCAGGGTCGTGCTCGGGGATATGGTCGACGAAGGGTACGTCGCACTGAACACCAGGTCGGCCACGGGCCGGCCCGATCTCCGACTCCTCGAAAGGGTCCTCGATGGCCTCCAAGCCCTCTGACATGGTCGTGACCGACGGCAGCGGTTCCGGGAGCGGCCCTGCGCCGATGCCCGTGAAGATCGTCGTCGCCGGTGGCTTCGCGGTCGGCAAGACGACCTTCGTCGGCTCCATCTCCGAGATCGAGCCCCTCACCACCGAGGCGGCGCTCACCAAGGTCAGCGAGGGCGTCGACGACACGTCCAAGGTGGCCACCAAGACCTCCACCACCGTGGCCATGGACTTCGGTCGCCTGTCGCTCGGCGACGACCTGATCCTCTACCTGTTCGGCACCCCCGGCCAGGACCGCTTCTGGTTCATGTGGGACGACCTGGTCCGCGGCGCGATCGGCGCCGTCGTGCTCATCGACACCCGCCGCCTCGAGGAGTGCTTCCCGGCGGTCGACTACTTCGAGGAGCACCAGATCCCGTTCGTCGTGGCGATGAACTGCTTCAACGGCGAGGCCACCCACGCCCCCGAGGACGTGCGCGAGGCCCTGGCGGTGTCGCCGGACACCCCGATCCTGCTGATCGACGCCCGGGATCGGCAGTCCACCAAGGAGACCCTGCTGGAGCTCGTCCAGCACGCCCTCCTGCGCGCCACCGTCTGATCTCGGCCAACCCCGGTTGGCCACGCGGCGAGGTCTCGCCACCGCGCTCCGGAGCCGGTCGACCCCTGGCCAGGGGCTGGCGTGTGGCAGGATGTGCGAAGCCCACGGCGGCTGTTCCCTCCCAGCGCTCGGCTCCAACGCATGCAACCGCTTCCACTCGAGATCACCTCCGACGTCGCCGACGACGCGACCACCCTGCGCCTCACCGGCGAGATCGACCTGTCGTCCGCGCACCTGATGGTGGACTGCATCGACGATGCGATCGAGGCCGGCGCGACCCGGGTGATCCTGGACTTCGCGGGCGTGACGTTCGTGAACTCGACCGGCCTGGGTGCCATGGTGGCGGCCACCAAGCGCCTGCGGGCCGAGGGTGGCGACCTGGTCCTCCGCCAGTTCCGCGGCATCCCCGCCTCGGCCCTGGCCACCACCGGCCTGGACCGGTTCTTCACCATCGAGTCCTGACGCCGCCCTCGGCGCACCCCGAGCGGTGCTGGGGCAGCTCGGGGAGGGTCAGCCCCTCCGGGCGACGCGGTAGCGGAGGGCGACGACCCCGTTGCCGACCCGGTGCTCGTCCACGAGCTCGAGTGCGGCGCGCACGTCCGTGGGGAGCGCTGCGTTGCGGCCGCCGACCAGGATGGGCCAGACCCACAGGACGACCTCGTCGACGACCCCGGCCGCCAGGGCCTGGCCGGCGAGTTGGGGCCCGCCGATCAGCACGTCGTGGTCAGACCTCTGGACGAGCTCGGCGACCTCGGCGGGGTCGAAGCTCGGGCGGAGCGTCGTGCGGTCGGTGGCCACGGTGGCGAGGGTGCTCGAGAACACGACCTTGTCGGCGCCCTGCCACACCTCGGCGTAGGTGGCGGCGAGGTCGGACCTCCCGGCGAGGGTCGGGTCGGTCTCCCAGACGGCCATCGTCTCGTACATCCGGCGC
The DNA here is from genome assembly GCA_046331115.1 of Acidimicrobiales bacterium. Lineage (GTDB taxonomy): Bacteria > Actinomycetota > Acidimicrobiia > Acidimicrobiales > Iamiaceae > Aquihabitans. The sequence goes on along the minus strand of JAXLRJ010000005.1, from coordinate 34,833 downwards.
CCGTACAGGTAGGTGCGGGCGGAGCGCATCACCTCGGTGATCGCGGCGAACACCTCGTCGTCGGGAGGCGCCCAGTCGATCTCGCCGCCGGGACCCTCGGTCCAGCCGTCGAGGGAGGTGTTCGATGCGTAGACCAGCCGCCCCATGCATCGATGATGCCACCCCGATCCGGCGCGAGGTGGCGGCTCGGGCTCAGTCGCCGTCGGTGGGGCGGTACTCGCGGAAGCGGGGGAGCGTCGGCGAGCTGCTGGGGCGCTCGGCGGGTGCCGCAGGAGCGACCGGTGCGGGGGCGGGGGTTGCCGGCACCGGGTCCAGGTCCCAGCCGGAGCTGGCGCTGCGGGCCGCAGCCACCGGCTCGGGGACGAGCTCGTCGTCAGCGTCGTCGTCCGGGGCGGCCGGCTCGGCCGAGGTCGGCACGTCCACCGTTGGGGTCGGCGACGCGGCGGGGGGAGCGGGGAGCTCGCCCATGGCCGCAGGAGCAGCATCGTCGGCCGCGGCGGCGGGCACCGGGTCGAGGTCGAAGCCGGGGCGTTCGGCAGGGCTGTCGGGCCGATCCAGCATCGGGGGCTTGGGCGCCGACATGGCGGCCGCCAGGGGCGAGGTGGCCGGGTCGATGCCGGGGGCGGCGAACGAGAGCGGACCGACCGCGGGGCCGCTCGGGGCCGGGCGGTTCGCGTCGCCACCGATCGAGGGCTCGGGCTTGGCGTTCACCGGCGGCGGCAGCTGCGGCATCTCCTTGAGGCCGATGGCGCCCTCGCCGGTGGTGATGTTGAAGGGGTCGACCTCGTGGCGGGCCAGGATGGCCTCGAAGTCGTCGCCGGGGATCGGCTTCGACAGGACGTAGCCCTGGGCGAGGCGGCAGCCGAGGCGCCGCAGCCACCGCAGCTGCTCTGGGCGCTCGATGCCCTCGGCGACCGTCACCATGCCGAGCGCCTGGGCCATGCCGACGAGGTGCTCGACGATGGCCCGGTCCTCAGGGCTGGTGTCGACGCCATCGATGAAGCTCTTGTCGATCTTCAGCATGTCGATGCTGAACCGGCGCAGGTAGGACAGCGACGAGTAGCCGGTGCCGAAGTCGTCGAGCGCCAGCTTGACGCCCAGCGCCTTGGCCTGGCGCAGCACCGTCCACGCGGAGCTGACGTCGTGCATCAACGCGCCCTCGGTGATCTCCAGGTGGATCTGGCCGGCCTGGATGCCCGCGGCGCGCAGCGCGTTGGCGACCTTGTCGCCGAAGTCGAACTGGCCGAGCTGGCGGGCCGACACGTTGATCGTGATGGTCGGCGGCTTGGCATCGCCAGCGATGGCGGCGGCTCGGGCGGCCTCGCGGCACGCCTCCTCGAGCACCCAGGTGCCGACCGGCACGATGAGGCCGGTCTCCTCGAGGATCGGGATGAACTCGGCGGGCGACATGAAGCCGCGCTCGGGCGAGATCCAGCGCAGCAGGGCCTCGGCGCCCATGATCCGACCGGTCGACATCTCCACGACCGGTTGGTAGTGGAGGTGGAACTCGCCGGCGGCCAGGGCGTCGCGGATCTGCTCCTCGGCGGTGGCGGGCGTCAGCGTGCCGGTCATCGAGCGGTCGAAGATGGTGACGTGGCCGCTGCCCTGGGCCTTGGCCTGGTACATCGCGACGTCGGCGTCGCGCAGCACGTCCTCGGGCTTGACGCCTCGGTGCTCGGCCAGCGCCACGCCCACGGAGGCCGAGATCCGCATGCTGTCGTCGCCGATGGTGAAGGGCTGCTCGATGATCTCGATGACCCGGTGCGCCACCTTCTCCGCGGTGGCGGCGCTGTTGACGTCGGGGCACAGCACGACGAACTCGTCGCCGCCGAAGCGGATGACCCGGTCCTCGGGGCGCAGGGTGGAGCGCAGCCGGTCGGCCACGGCCCGCATCAGCCGGTCGCCGACCTCGTGGCCGTGCGTGTCGTTGACGAGCTTGAACTTGTCGAGGTCGACGAACAGCACCGCGGCCTGGGTGTTCTTGCGCTGCGAGCTCTGGATGTCGGCCGCGAGCCAGTCGGCGAGCAGCATCCGGTTGGGCAGGCCGGTGAGCGGGTCGTGCAGCGACAAGCGCACGAGCTCCCGGCGGACGGAGACGGCGTCCTTGTAGCGGCGCCGGGCGAAGATGGTCGTCGCGATCGGGATCACGATGACCAGGGCGATGATCCCGTTGAGGTTGAGGTTCGTCGAGTCCGTCGCCCAGGTGATCACCTTGTCGAAGGCGTGGGTGAACATCGCGATGGCGGCGATGACCGCGCACCCGATGGCGGAGACGGCGAGGTCCGTCGCGGCGCGCGCTCGGTGCGCTCCTGGGACCTGACCTGGTGCTGGTTCGACGCTTGATGGCCCCTCGACCCCCGAGACAGGGCCCTCGGGCCCGCGACACGTGCGCTCCTATCGGCCGGAACGGGCCGCTGTTGAGCGATCTGACAGGGTCCTGACGGCGTGGCGGGGGATCAGCCTCGGTCGTTGTCCGTGGGCCACCAGCGTCGGAGCCAGCAGCGGTCGATCACGGCGTCGAGCAGCAGGAGCAGCACGGCGATCCACGCCGGGGCCTGTGCCCCCTCGAAGTAGGTGGGCCAGTCGAAGCCGGGGGGCAGCGCGTCGAAGACCTGGCGCAGCAGCATCCACGCAACGGCCCCCGCGAAGATCGCCGGGCCGCCGATCGTGAGCAGGGGCCGGGCCCGCGGCACGCGCAGCGCCACCAGGGCCACGATGCCGAGCAGCAGGGCGCCGAGCGGTCCGACGAAGAGGTAGCCGGCGACCGCGGCCGCCAGCGTCGTGGCGATCCAGGCGAAGGTGGAGGGGGTCGGGCCGGCGTAGCGCATGGACCGTCCCCAGTCGAGGGCGAGCGGCATCGCCGGGCGCTCCTCGAGCGGGATCCAGCGGGCGTCATCGTCGGCTGCCTCCGCGCCGTCGTCGTCGCTCCGGCGCCGACGGCGAGGCCAAGCGGCGAGCACGATCGCGGCGACCACGAAGGCGACGGACAGGCCGAGCAGCTTGTCGACGGTCCGCTGCGGCCTCCACTCGACGTGGATGTCGATGTTGGTCCCGGCGGGCACCCGCCACCCGTTGGCGTAGCCGTTGACCAGCGTCGGTGCGCCCAGGTCCTTGCCATCGGCGGTGGCGTGCCAGCCGAGGTTGTGGCTCTGGTTGAGGACCAGCCAGAACTCCTTGCTGGCCTTGGGCACGACGAGGTCGGTGCTGGTCCGGGTCTGGTGGGTGACCCGCAGCGCCGGGCGCTTGGCCTGGTTGGCGGGATCGACGAGCGGCCCGGTGGCCGGACCGGCGCCCCCGCCGGCCGCCGAGCGCAACACGAGGCGGTCGACGTCGAGGCCGGTCACGCCGCCTCGCTGGGTGCGCAGCGTGGTGGTGCCCTTGGCGAGGGCCAGGGGCTGGTCCTCGCACGCCACGAGGTCGATGGCCTTCCCGGCGAGCAGGTCGGCGGTGGTGCCGCGGAGCGACACCGGCAGGGCCTTGCCGTCGACGTGGACGAGGTCGGTGCGGCAGGTGCTGTCGACCCGCTTCGGGACGGCGGGCGCCCGCAGCCCGGGGATGGCGAGCTCGGCGATGCCCATCGGCATCACGAGCGGCTTGTCGGTGAACCAGTCGAGGGTGTTGACGTCCCGCACCGCCGGCAGCGCGTCCTCGACCGCCAGCGTGATGCGCTTGCCCTCGACCCGCTTGTCGAGCTCCACGTGGAAGGTGTGCTGGTGGCCGGGCTCGGCGATGTCGCCCACCTTCGGCAGCTGGATGCGCTGGACCGGGGTGCCGTCCACCTCGAGGCGCAGGATCTGGGGCACCGAGTGCCGACCATCGTTCAGGACCGTGAGGTCGAAGTGGTCGAACGAGATCGGCTTGGCCACCTGGTAGTCCAGGTACTCGCCGTGCTGGTCCAGGAACCCGGGGCTGTACCAGGTGCTGGGATCGCCGTCGATGGCGTTGGAGGCCCGGTTGTCGAGGCCGCCGGGCAGGCGCCGCTTGGAGGTGGCGGTGACCCCGCCATCCTCGGCCGAGGGGATGCCGAGGGTCCGGTCGATCAGGTCGTCGGTGGCGCTGTTCGACAGGCGCACCTGGCCCACCACGGTGAAGTCCCGGTCGGTCGGCAGGCTCCACGTCCGGGCCATCGAGGGCTCGGGATCGCTGCGCACGGCCACGGTGCCCGCCACCCGCTGGCGGGTCAGGACGATCGCGAGCGGGCGGGCCTGGGACGCCTTGCCGGTGGTGGCGAGCAGGTCGCGGGGGAGGCGGATGACGTTGTCGGCGACAGGGTGGCGGCCGCTGTCGTCGACGGCGCGGATCTCGGCGAAGCCGACCGAGCTGATCCCGTCGTAGCGCCGCTGGTCGCCGGGATCGGTGGCGGTGATGGTGACCTGGAGGGTGCGGAACGTCCGGTGCGGGAAGCGGATGCGCTGGCCGTAGCCCGAGGTCCCGGGGTCCCGGGAGCTCTTGTCGAGCGCCACGGTCTGGGGGGCGCCGCCGTCGAAGCGCAGCTCGACCTCGGTGATGAAGCGGTTGCGCACGCCGCCTTGGGCCTGGAGCACGTCGATGTGGTCGGTGCTGAGCGCCTTGGCGTACTCGAGCCGGATGGACTCGCCGGTCGCGGAGCTGAACCCACCGGTGCGCCAGGCCGTGTTGATGTCGTCGTCGACGGCCTTGTTGGGGTCGTCCTCGGGGGTGAGCGACACCGAGTTGCCGTAGCTGGTGGCCTGGGCCCACACCCCGCCGCGGGCGTCGGTGACGGTCCGGATGTCGTCGGTGGCATCGAGCGGGAACACGTCGAGGCGCTGGTCCTTCGGGTCCTGCTCGAGGGCCTTCTCGCCCGGTCGCTCGGTGATGCCCGTGTTGTCGCGCACCGTGCCCCACCGCCGGGCCTGGCGGCGGTCCGTGTCGGTCAGCACGAGCACGGCCCGATCCTTCAGGGTGTCGCGCAGGCCCTGCGGGTCGTCGGCGAAGGTGCCGGAGTAGAGGAGCAGCTCGTGGCCGGTGACCAGGCCGGCGCCGGCGAGGTCCACGATGCCCTCGGCATCGCCGGCCATCACGATCGGTTGGGAGGTCGGCGACGTGCGGACGATCTTCTCGGCGTCCTCGACCGGGATCAGCCCGACCTTCGGCGGGTCCACGAGGTCGGCCGGGGTGAGCAGCTCCTGCTCGTCGAGCATGGGCAGGTCCGGCCGCGGCACGTTGCGCTCGGTGCCCCCGAAGCCCGTCGGCTTGCCCAGGTCCGGGGCGCCGGTGAGCAGCGCCCACAGGCGTCGGGGCCGGGGCGTGTTGTATCGCTCGTAGGTGAGGTCGGAGCGCACCGAGATGTCGCCCACGGCCATGAACCGGGCCATCGGGGCGATCGCGTCCGGCTCGGCGACCAGCTCCTGGAAGCGGCGGTCCACGGCGTTCAGCACGTCGGCGCTCGGCGGCGAGCCGTAGGGGATGAGCTCGCGGGCCACGTACGGACGGTCCATCAGGCCGGGGGTGACGGGGTCCACCGTGGTGCCCCACCGGTACGAGGCGAAGTCCTCGCCGGGGAGCTCGAGCACGCGGGTGCCGTCGTCCCGGGCGTCCATGGCCCGGGCCGCGTCGACCCAGTAGGAGGGGACGTCCTCGGCGCGGTCCAGGTTCTCGTCGACCATCTGGCCCCGCCACAGCGGCGGCAAGGCGAGCACCGCGAGGGCAGCGACGCCGGCGGTCATCGGGCGGGCCCACGTGCGGTGGTTGCGAGCGGCGGCGGCCACGAGCGTCCCGACGAACACGGCCAGCGCCAGCACCACGAGCGGCGCGGCGCGGGGCAGGCTGCGCATCGACAGGCCGACCTGGCTCTGCAGGAACGCCTTGACCCCCTGGCCGGCGGGGGCGGGATCGTCCCACGGATGGGCGCCGACGGCGAGGAACAGGCCGGTGACGAGCAGCAGGAGGAAGAACGCCCGCTCGCGGAAGCGGGTGAACGCCGCGCCGAGCAGGCCCAGGCCGGGCAGCACGTAGCTGGCGAACAGCAGCGGGATCGATTGGGTGTAGGAGCGCGAGGGGGCGATCCAGGGGCCGTAGCGGTCCTCGCCGTAGAAGAACCAGTACCCGAGCCCCCGCAGGACCTCGAGCGACAGCGACGCGGTGGCCACGGTCTCCGCGGTCTCCGTGTAGCGGAGGATGTCGATGCCATAGCCGCCCTGGGCCCAGAGGCCGGCCATCCACCACAGCGAGCAGCCGATCGTCATGACGCCGATCTGCGCGGTGGTGGCCAGCGCCCGGCGGAGCCGGACCTCGCGGGTGATCACGACCTCGTGGGCGATCCACAGCACCGGCCCGACGCCGGCCAGCAGCAGGGCGGTGGCGTTGACGCTGCCGATCGTGGCGACCACCAGGCCGAACAGCGCCGGGTACCGCCAGCCTGGGCGGCGCAGGGCCAGCACCGTCAGCCCGATCATCCAGGGGAGGCCGGTGTAGGGGAGCAGGATCACCGACAGGCGGGCGGCGAGGCTGAGGACGTAGGGGGTCAGGGCGTAGACGAACGTGGCCGCCGTGACGTGGGGGCCTTCCTGGCCCATCGCCTTGAGCATGAACCGCACGCCCACGCCCGCCAGGAACAGGATCGTCCCGAGCCAGAGCCGCTGGGCGACCCAGTCCGGGGCCCCCAGGTGCTCGAACAGCCAGTACCAGGGGCCGATCGGCCAGAGGTAGCCGATGTTCTGGTGGGTGACCGTGCCCATCCCGATGTTCGGGTCCCACATGCTCCAGGCCCGGCCGAGCATCCGGTCTGGGTCCAGGTAGAGGTAGGTCTTGGTGTCGGCGCCGACCCGGCCAGGCCGGGTGAGCAGCAGCGGGATGTAGATGACCGCGGCCAGGATCGCGGTCGGGACCGACTCGCGGAGGCGCCTCCGCAGCGCAGGCCTCACCTGTGCGTGCCGGCCCGGAGGCTCGGACGGCCGAGGGCCTCGTCCGCCAGGACCTCCATGATCCGGGTGGCGGTGTTGGTCCAGGTGAAGGTCCCGGCGTGCTCGAGCGCGCCGCGGGTCAGCCGGTCTCGCAGCGCGCCATCGGTGGCCATCCGGGCGATCTGGCGGGCCAGGTCGGCATCGTCGTCGGCGAGCAGGCCGCTGACCCCTTCGGCCAGCGCGTCGACGTGGCCGGGGATGCGGGTGGCCACCGCCGGGGTGCCGCAGGCGGCGGCCTCGGTGAGGGTCATGCCCCAGCCCTCGCGGACCGACGACGAGGCGACCATCCACGCCGACTGGTACAGGCGCACGAGCTCGTCGTCGTCCACGCGGCCGGCGAAGCGCACGTAGGCGTCGGCGTCGAGCTCGTGGATGAGCGCCTCGAGGTCGGTGCGGTCCGGGCCGGTGCCCACCAGCACGAGCTCGAGCTCGGGGGCCGATGCCCGGGCGGCGACGACGGCGCGGATCAGCCGGTCGAACCGCTTGACGGGCACGAGGCGCCCGACGCCGAGCACCAGCGGCGTGGGGCTCTTGGCGCCACCCGCCTGGAACTTGGGGTCGATGCCCGGGGGGACGACCTCGACCAGCTCGTCGCGGAACCCGACGTCGAGCATCTCCTGCTTGGACGAGGGCGAGAGCGTGACCATCCGCGAACGGCGGTAGATCCGGGGCGCGACCTGGCGCTCGAGCGTGTCGCCGAGCCGTGCCAGGTTGGGCGGCAGCACCATCTTCCACATGTCGGCGTGGATGTGGTGCAGGAAGACGATGCGTGGGCCCGAGGCCCACAGCGGCGAGAAGAACGGCATCCCGTTCCAGATCTCGACCAGGGCGTCGCGCTGGCCGTAGCGGTGGGCGGCCTCGCTGGCGGCGGCGCGGGGGAACACCATGTACCGCCCGGCCTTGCGGATGACGTCGTAGCCGTCGCGGCGGGCCCGCGCCGGGTGGCCCTGGGCGTAGGAGGTCCGCATGACGACCTCGATGCCCGCCTCCGCCCACAGGCGGGCCACCTCGGCGGCGTGGACCTCCGAGCCGCCGGCCTCGACGTCGTCGAGGTCCCGCCAGGCCAGCATGTGCACGCGCCGGATGCCAGCAGCCGCGGCGAGGTCGCCCAGCTTCTGTCGATGGTCGGTCGCGTCGGTCACGGTGGTGGCTGGGGTCGCTGAGGTGGAGGGGGTGTGCAGTACGCTGCTCGCCGGTCGATGCCCCACGTGGGCACCCTGCGCACCCTAGTGCCGCGCTCCCCGCGACGAAGATCGCGGTCCACCAACCGGAGGCCCCCCGAATGTCCATGCCCGCCGCCAGCACCTTCGACGAGGTCCAGGAGGTGGTGGCCGACGTCGAGGGGTGGATGACCCCCGGGCAGGCACGGCTGCTGTGGTCCTGCGCCCGTGCCGTGCGCGCCGGCCGCACGGTGGTCGAGATCGGGTCGTTCCGGGGCCGGTCCATGATCGTGCTGGCCTCGGCCGCGCCGGAGGGCGTCGAGCTGGTCGCCATCGACCCGCACGCCGGCAACGACCGCGGCCCCCACGAGTGGGAGGGCTACGAGGACCAGGCCTCGGAGGACTTCGACGTGTTCAACGCCAACCTCGAGCAGGCAGGCGTCCGGGACCGCGTCCGCCACGTCCGCAAGTTCTCGAACGATGCCCTGGTCGACGTGCCCGGCGAGATCGACCTGCTGTACATCGACGGCGCCCACCGCTTCGCGCCGGCCCGCGACGACATCACCAAGTGGTCCGCCAAGGTCTGCCCGGGCGGGGACCTGCTCATCCACGACTCGTTCTCGTCGGTGGGCGTCACCGGCGCCATCGCCGCCACCCTCATGTTCTCGGGCGGCTGGCGCTACCTGGGCCGCTCCGAGTCCATGACGCACTACCGCAAGGAGCCCATCGGGGGCGTCGAGCGGCTGAAGAACCCGGCCCGCCAGCTGGCGTCGCTGCCCTGGTTCGTCCGCAACCTCATCATCAAGGCCCTCATCCTGGCCAAGCTGGGGCGGTTCACCCAGCCGCTCTTCGGCCACGACCCCGCCACGTGGCCCCACTGACGTCCTCCAGCACGATCCGTGGCATCGCTCACGGATCGTGCCGCTGGTCCGACTGATGGGTGTCCGCCCGACACCTGGATCCGACCCACTCGAAAGCGAAGCCCGATGACCTCCCTCACCATCGTGATGCCGGTGTACAACGAGCGCGAGACGCTGCGCATCGCCCTGGACCGGCTCCTGGCCGTGCAGATGCCGGTCGAGACCGAGGTGCTGGTGGTCGACGACGGCTCCACCGATGGCTGCATCGACACCATCCAGGACCTCATCGACGACGGCAAGGTCACGCTCTACGTCCAGAACCCGAACCAGGGCAAGGGCGGCACTGCGACGGGGCATCAAGGAGGCGAAGGGGGACCTCCTCACCGTGCTCGGCGCGGACCTCGAGTACGACCCGGCGGACTTCCCGGCGCTGCTGAAGCCGATCCTCGACGGCGAGGCCAACGTGGTCTACGGCGCCCGCTCCTACGGCGGCCACGCCGCCTACTCGTTCTGGTTCGTGATCGGGAACAAGATGCTCGCCCTGGCCGCGTCGTTCCTGTTCGACGCTTGGCTCACCGACATCGAGACCTGCCTCAAGGTGGCGCCAACCGGCCACTGGCGGAAGGTCGACCTCAAGTCCAACGGCTTCGGCATCGAGGCCGAGCTCACGGGCAAGCTCCTCACCATGAAGGAGCGCATCTTCGAGGTGCCGATCTCCTACAAGGCCCGTGGCCGCGAGGAGGGCAAGAAGATCCAGTGGACCGACGGCGTCGCCGCCCTGTGGATCCTGGCCCGCATCCGCCTGCGGGGGAAGTGACCGGGCCCACCGAGCCTGCGGCTGCCCCGGAGGCGGTCGACGCCGAGCCGGCCGACGAGGCGGTGGCGGTGCCCGAGCCGGTCGCCGCGCCCGTGCCGCGCATCCTGCCGCCGTGGCGCACGGCGGTGCTCCTCGGCGTGCTGGTGGCCATCGGCTTCGTGGTGCGCATCGACGCGCTGCGGAACTCGGCGCTGGACGTGCCCACCTTGGGCGACGCCAAGGCCTACGAGATGACCGGCTGGTTCCTGGCCGAGGACCACGTCCTGGTGCGGCCCTACGAGTACGGCGACGGCGCTGGGGCGTTCCCCACCGCCGAGTACCCGCCGGCGACCGCCACCTTCGTGGCGGTGGCCAAGGTGGCGCACGTGGACGGCGCCACCGGCATCCGCACGCTGCTCTGCGCGGTGGGGGCGCTCACGGTCGGGCTCGTGGGGTTGTCCGGGCGGCGCCTCGGCGGTGACGGGGCCGGCTACCTCGCCGCGGGCATCGCCGCGGCCTACCCGGCCCTCTGGAACACCGACGTCACGCTGATGGCCGAGCCCCTGGCGGCGTTCGCCGGGGCCGCGCTCGTGCTGGGCGCGCTCGCCGTCGCCGACCGACCCACCTGGTGGCGGTGGGTCGCCTTCGGCGCGCTCGCCGGCCTGGCCTGCTTCGTGCGGTCCGAGTTCCTGCTCATCGGGCCGCTCCTGGCTGCGGTCGTGGCCCTGAAGGCGGTCGACGGGTGGGGGGCTCGCGCCGGGCGCCTGGCGGTGGCGGTGGGGATGGTGCTGCTGGTGCTGGCGCCGTGGACGGCCCGCAACTTCGCCCGCTTCCACGAGCTCGTCCCGCTGTCCAACAACTCTGGCTCCGTGGCCAAGGGCGCCAACTGCGACGCCGCCTACCGCGGCCAGTACAAGGGCCTGTGGGTCACCAACGTGGCGCTGGGCGGCACCGAGGGCGACCCGGCCCGCGCCGGGTGCTTCGAGGGCTTCGGCATCGGGTACGGGACCCCCAACGAGGCCCAGGTGGCCGCCCGCTTGCGCCGCGAGGGCCTGTCCTACGCCCGCCACCACGCCGGCGAGCTCCCCGGGGTGATGGCGGCCCGAGTCGGGCGCACGGTCGGCCTGTACCGGTTCGACCAGCAGAGCAACTTCGCCTACGCCGAGGGCCGCAACCCCACCTGGGAGCGGCGGGGCACCCGGGGCTTCCAACTGCTCTTCCTGATCGGGATCGTGGGGCTGGTGGCCGCCGCGGCGCGGCGTCGGCTCGAGTGGCGCCGCACGCTCCTGCTGGTGGCGCCGGCGTGCGTCCTGGTGGTGGTCGCGCTCACCTACGGGAACCCGCGGTTCCGCGCCGCCGCGGAGCCGTCGGTGGTGGTGCTCGCCACCCTCGCGCTGGTCGACGCCGCGACCGCCCGGCGGACGGCTCAGGCCGAGGGCGGGCCCGGTGGTGACGGAGGCTGAGGCGGCATCGGGGGCATCGGCGGCTGGGGCATCGACGGTGCGGCGTAGCCCGCGGTCGGTGGGGTGGCGTAGGGGGTGGCGAGCGCCTGGCGGATGACCGCCTCCTCGCCCTTGGCCATCCAGAGCTCCTCGTTGCCGATCTTCACCAGGACGCGGCCGAGGGACTCCTCGGTGGGCTGGGTGTAGCCGTGCCCGACGACCGCGATCACCTTGTTCGGCTTGCCGGTCCAGAACGAGCGGCGCAGCACGGCGATGCCCTGGTCCGCCACGGCCACCCCGCGCGGTGGGCTGGCGAAGTACTGGACGATCAGCATCGGCACCAGGCCGATGATCACGAACTGGCCGGTGAGGATCACGAGCCCCACCGAGAAGGCCACGGCGGTGCCGACCATCGCGAGGACCACGATCACCGGGTTCAGCCCGTCGCGGGCGACCGCGTAGGTGCGCACCCGAGCGTCGGGCAGGAGCTTCTGCGCGCTGGCCTGGTGCTTCGGACGGATCCGATCGAACATCGACATCTCGCCGCCTCCGGGTCGGTGTGCCTGCCGAGCAGCCTTGCACGGGCGCGGCGTTCGCTCGTGGACCGGGCCCGAGGGCTGGCCCGCCGCTCGGGCTACTTCCAGCAGGGCTCGTCGAGCGGGTCGTGGGGGACCGGTGGCTCGACGGGGGCGGGGTCCTGCAGGAACACGGCCGAGGGCACCCCGGCCAGGACCACCCGGCCGGCGAGCTCGCGCACCTTCGGCGAGGTGTTCGGCGCCAGGAGCAGCAGGTTCATGTTGCGCTCGAGGTCCGTGGCGCTGATGTCGTTGCCCTCCTCGTGCAGGGCGTCCAGCAGGGCGTCGAAGTCCCGCTGCCACTGCGCCGGGTCCTGGCGCGGGTCCACCGAGGCGATCTGCCGGTAGCCCGGCTTGGCCTGGTAGGCGGCGATCGTGCCCTCGCTGGTGACCACGGTGATCACCGCATCGTGGTCGCCGGGGCACATCACCCGCTGTGGCTCCACCGCAGCGGAGAACCGGGGGTCGGCGCCCACGTCGAAGCCACGGCGCTCGAGGTCGAGGATCAGCCCGAACCCCAGCCCGCCCAGGTACGCGGGATCGTCCCAGCGCACGAGGTAGCGCTTGGACGGATCGAGCTTGGCGGCGACCGCCGGGGCCAGGACCTGCTCGGCCCGCCACGACTGGTCGTAGGGGATCTCCTGGCGGGAGATCCGCGCGGCGGTCACCCCGCTGAGCAGCACCAGGGCGACCACGGCGAGCCCGGCGAGGCGCTGGCGGGCCTTCGGCGACGGGGGCGGGACGAGCACGGCGAGCCCCCAGCCCGAGGCTGAAGACCTGGAGGGCCACGATGGCGACGATCCAGCGGAACACGTGCAGGTAGAGGGTCCCGAAGATGCAGGAGACGGCCACGACGCCGAGGATGGTGACGAGCCCGAGGACGACGTTGAGCTTGGTGAAGCCCGGGCTTGGCCCGGCGCACGGCCACCAGGGCGGCCACGATGGCCCAGGCAGCCAGGAACAGGAGCCCGGAACACGATCGAGCCCTCGACGGCGCTGCCGCCCTGGCCAGGCGCCCGCCGGGCTGGCCGCCTGCAGCACCGCCTTGGCGCCGGCCTTCAGGCCGAGGGGCGGGTCGGTCGGGTTGGCGAAGTTGGCGATGAGCTTGTCGACGTTGCTCGGGTGGTTGGTGGCCACGTCCCAGAACGGCCCGGACCAGGCCACCCGCGGCCACCACCACGCCCAGCAGGACCGGCAGGGCCCAGCGGGCCGCGGTCGGGCGACGTTCGACCTGCTCGGTGGCCTCGGCACCCGTCGAGCCGGGGGACGAGGCGGCCTCGCCACCGGCGACAACGGCGTGCGAGGACCGCCGCAGGCGCGCAGGACCAGATCGGCCACACCAGGTTCAGCAGCACCAGGGGGATCACGAGCGGGAGGTAGCCGACGTGGCCCTGCAGCGCGTAGCTCGCGGCGATGACCGAGAGCACGGGCATCCACCGGTCGCCCTCGAGGGTGGACCAGGTCGCGAGCAGCAGCACGGTGAAGGGGGCAGCGACCCACGGGTTCCACGGCTGCGAGAGCGCGTCGAGGCCGTAGCCCCGATCAGCAGGAGCGCCGTGATGCCGTACCAGGCGCATGCCCCCATGCCGGCCCGCCGCTTCACCAACCACACCGAGATCCCGAGCCACAGCACGTTCACCAGGGCGGTGGCCGCCTCGAACGCCCACGACGACCGACCCAGCAGCGCGTAGAGCGGCCAGGTGGCCCAGAACATCAGGGGCCCGGGGTGGTTGCCCTGGCGCCGCTGCTCGTCCTGGATGCGCCCGGCCGCGCCGACCAGCGGGGGGTGCGACGGCAGCGACCGCATCCGCAGCTCGGCCTGGGCCTGGTCGCCGGTCGGGTACCAGGTCCGCTGGGCGAGCACCCCGATGAGCACGAGCACCGGGAGCAGGACGACCAGGAGCACGAGGAGCCACCGGCGGTCCGTGGGGCGGTCGTCGGCGGTGGGCACGGGGCGAGGCTAGCGAGCCGCCGCGCGCCGTCTCCGCCAGCCGGGCGCCGGTCCGTAGGATGGCGGGCCATGGCTGCGACGACCACCGACGCGCCCGGGGAGCAGCCCGGGGGCGTGGCGGAAGGGGGTGCCGGTGCCGCCGCCGAGACCGCCCCCGGTTCGCTGCAGACCCGCAACCTGGACCTCGAGGGCCTGCGGGCCGTCGCCGCCATCGCTGTGCTCGTCACCCACGTGTCGTTGAACGCCATGGGCAACGAGGGGCCTTTCGGCGGGCTGCTCGCCCGGCTCGACGTCGGGGTCGCCGTCTTCTTCGTGCTGTCGGGGTACCTGCTCTACCGGCCCTTCGTGCGGGCGCTGCTCCGGGACGACGCCCTGCCGTCGGTCCGGCGCTACTTCCGCCACCGGCTGCTGCGCATCGTGCCGGCCTACTGGGTAGTGGTCCTGGCATCGTTCCTGTTCGCGCCGGCCACCGGCCTGGTGATGCCGACCACCGGCTTCAGCGCAGCGGCCGTCGGCGAGACCTCGGTGCCGTTCAGCCAGCTCCTGCGGTTCCTCACCTTCACGCAGGTGTACTGGCGAGACAGCCTTGCTGGCCCGTTCCCCCAGGCCTGGACCCTGGCCACGGAGATGGCATTCTACCTGTTCCTGCCGGTGTTGGTCCTGGCGGTGGCACGCCGCCAGCGGGCACGGGGCGGGGACCGGCGCACGAGGGTGCGACGCCAGTGGCTCGTGCTCGGGGGCATGGTGGTGGCGGCGCAGGCGTACCGCCTGGCCATGGTGTTGCTGACCGCGCCCTACCGGTCCGGCGCTGACGCCCGCACCAGCATCACCCAGCTCGGTGCCTGGCTGCCGAACCACCTCGACATGTTCGCCGCCGGCATGGCGTTGGCGGTGCTGGCGGTGGAGCGGGAGGACGGCGGGCCTGGCGCGGTGCTCGGGCGCCGGCTGGACGGGGTGCTGGCGCGGCGGGGGATGGCGTGGGCCAGCGTCGGCATCGGCCTGCTCGTGCTGCTGCTCGCCGGCTACGGGCTCGGGCTGTCTCGCACCGACCTCAGCTACGGCCGCAGCGGCGAGTTCCTGCGCCACGGGGCCTACCTGGCGGTCGCCCTCGCCCTCGTCCTGCCGGCCGTGTTCGGCCGCGCCGGCGACGGCGGCTACCGCCGCTTCCTGCGCACGCGGCCCATGCAGTTCCTCGGGCGCATCTCCTACGGCATCTACCTCTGGCAGATCTTGGTGATCGGCCGCTGGGTCAGCAGCCCGTTCACGCCCGGTGGACCGCTGCCCGCCCGCCACCCCGGCGGCCAGTTCAACGTGCCGTTCTGGTCCACCCTCGCGTGGACGCTGGCGGTCACGGTGGTCCTGGCCACCATCAGCTACTACGTCGTCGAGCGCCCGGCGCTGCGCTACCGGGACCGGCCGATGGGCTTCTTCGTCGCGGGCCTGTGGACCGTGTCGCTGGTGAGCCTCGCCACCCGGATCTGGTCGTTCGCCACGGTCAACGCCCGTGACCCGGGCAACGGGGACCCGTTCTACTACCACGCCCAGGCCAACATGCTGGCCGATCGGGTCGGCTTCGGCGAGCCCATCCAGTGGCTCACCCAGGGTCGCTTCGTGCCGTCCGCGATCCATCCGCCGCTGTTCACGATCTGGCTCTCGCTGGCGTCATGGGTGGGGGCGCGGGGGTACCTGAGCCACAAGGTGATGGCCGCCTTCGCCGGGGTGGCGGTCGTCGTCGTGGCCGCGCTGCTGGCCCGCCGGCTCGCCGGCGACCGCGCCGGCGTGATCGCGGCAGGGCTCGTGGCGCTGTACCCCAACCTGTGGATCATCGACGGCACGCTGTGGCCCGAAGGCCTCTACACAGCGCTCGTCGGCGGCGCCCTGGTCCTCGCCTACCGGTGGCGGGACCGCCCGACGCTGTGGGGCGCGGCGGCAGTCGGCGCGGCGGTGGGCGGCGCGATCCTGACCCGCGGCGAGGCGATCCTGCTCTTGCCCGCGCTGTGCGTGCCCCTCGCGATCGCCGGGCGCAAGGTGGCGACGCGATGGTGGCTCCACGGCCTGGTCATGTGCGGGGTCGCCGCCGCGCTGGTGGCACCGTGGACGCTGCGCAACCTCCTGCGCTTCGAGAAGGTGGTGCCGGTCTCCACGAACAGCGAGGAGGTCCTGTTCTACGCGAACTGCCCGGAGACCTACTCGGGCCCGCTCGTCGGCTACTGGTCGTTCAACTGCCAGGAGCAGGCCCGCAAGGAACGCGTGGCCCAAGGCCTGCCCGCCGACCCGCCCGGCGACGAGTCCGAGCGCGCTGCGGGCTGGGGTGCCCTGGGCCGCCAGTACGCCAAGGCCCACCGGGACCGGTGGCCGGCGGTCGCCACCGCCCGGGTCCTGCGCGCCTGGGACCTGCACTACAGCGGCACGACCGCCCGGGCCCTGCAGTTCGAGGGCCGTCCGTACACCTGGACCCGCCGTGCCCTCGTGATGTGGTGGCTGATGCTGGTGCCCGCCGCGATCGGCTTCGTGCTGCTGCGCCGGCGCCGGGTGCCCATCTGGCCGCTCGCCTCGATGCTGGGCGTCGTCACCGCGACCGCGCTCGCGGTCTACGGTCATCCCCGCTTCCGGACCGTCGGCGACCTGGTGGTCATCGTGACCGCCGCCGTCGCCATCGATGCCCTGTTGGCCCGACGGTTCGGCGCCGCCCCCGCCTTCGCCATGACCACCCCCGACCCCGCCTCCACCGCGCTCGACGCCGACACTGATGCCTCGTCAGGGGGGCGGCCTGGCGACGGCCCAGCCGGCGCCGAAGGCCTCGTGGAGGGGGCGGATGGCCCCGATCCCGACCCCGACCAGGGCTCGGGCGGCCCGGCGGACTGGTCTCGGCGCCGCTGGCGGGACTGGCGGAGCTGGGTGGCGGTCGCCATCGTCGGCGCCGCCATCGCCATCCCGCTCCGGGCGCTGATGCGCTACCAGGGCCCGCCGATGGAGGAGGGGTTCATGCTCGTGTTCCCCGAGCGGATCCTCCACGGCGACATGCCCCACAAGGACTTCTTGCACCTCTACGGCCCGGGCTCGCTGTGGGCGCTGGCCGCCTGGTTCAAGGTGGTCGGCGTCTCGATCACCAGCGAGCGGGTCTTCGGCCTCGCCCAGCTCGCCACGATGGTGTTCGGCGTGGTGGCCCTGGCCTGGCCGTGGGGGAGGCGGGTCGCCGCCACCGCCGGCGTGTTCGGGGTGCTGCTGACGATGACCGCCATCGGCCTCACGGCACTTGCCTGGGACGGCGCGGTCGCCCTCCTGGTGGTGGCCACCTGGCTCGGCCTGCGGGCTCGCCGGTGGATCACCGAGCCGCCCCCGGCGAACGTGGCTGACGAGGCCGACCCGGACGCCGACGCCGACGCCGAGGCGGTGCCAGGCCCGGATCCGGGTGCGGCTGCGGCTCGGTCGGCCGCCCGGCTGCTCACCGCAGCCGGTGCGTTCGCCGGTGCCGCCCTGCTCTTCCGGCCCGACGTCATCGTGGCCGTCACCTGCAGCACGCTCGCGGTGCTCGCCGGCCTTGGGTGGGCCCGGTGGAAGCGCTGGCTCCTCGGTGCGGTGCCCGTCGTGTCGCTCTACCTGGTCCACCTGGCGCTGTCGGGGCCGGGCAACGCCATCCGCGGGATGTTCATCGAGCCGGTGTTCTCGCTGCGCGGCGGGCGCTCGCTGCCCCGACCGCCGTCGTGGGACACCTTCGACGGGGCCCTCCAGAAGGTGGCGCTCCTGCGCCCGCAGCCGTGGCCGCTGCCATCGCTCGCCTCGCCCCACCAGGCGTTCATCTGGTTCTTCCTGCTGCCCATCGCCACGTTCTTCGTCGTCGGGGTCGGCTGGTGGCGGGTCCGTTCGGCACCCGAGGCGTGGAAGCCCCGGGTGGTGCTCACGGTCGGTCTGCTCGGGCTCGGCCTCATGCCCCAGGCCTTCCAGCGGGCCGACACCACCCACCTGGCCTGGGTGAGCTGCGTCACCCTCGCGTTCCTCCCGGTGGCGCTGGCCGAGCTGTTCGCCCACCTGCCCAGCCGCCCGGTGCGGCGCCTCGCCCCGAACCTCGCGGTGCTGGTGGTCGCGCTGCTGCCGCTGGTGGTGATCCCGCACTTCACCGCCCGCACCTACGTCGACCTGGCCAAGCAGAGCGCCAACGGCAAGGTGTTCGGGTACCCAGTCACGTACCGCGGCCGCACCTTCTACCTCGGCGCCAAGGACATCGCGCCGGTGGCCCAGCGGATGCTGGAGGAGGTCGGCCCGCAGATGCAGCCCGGGGACCGGGTGCTGGTCGGCACCGCGGACCTGCGCAAGACCCCCTACTCGGACGCCTACCTGTACTACCTGCTGCCCGACCAGGTGCCGGGCACCCGCTACATCGAGATGGACCCAGGGATGGCCAACGCGCCCGACAGCGGGCTGGCCGACGAGGTGCGGACCTCGGACTGGCTCATCCTCAGCCACGTCTGGGACGCCTGGTCCGAGCCCAACGACTCTCGCAAGTTCGGCCCCGACGAGCCGAACCGGGTGGTGAAGGACCACTTCTGTTCGGTCGGTGATTACCAGCCGTACTTCGAGGTGTACCGCCGCTGCCGGTAAGTTGGCCGATCGTGCGCACGTTGGTCGTGACCCCCACCTACCAGGAGGCAGCCAACGTCGAGCGGTTCGTGCGGGCGGTGCGCGAGGCGGCCCCGCAGGCCGACATCTTGGTGGCCGACGACAACAGCCCGGACGGCACCGGGGACATCGCGGAGCGGGTGGCGGCCGAGCTGGGGCGGGTGGACGTGCTGCACCGCCCGGGCAAGCAGGGGCTGGGCAACGCCTACCGGCACGGGTTCCGCTGGGGCCTGGACCACGGCTACGACGTGATCCTCCAGATGGACTGCGACTTCTCCCACGACCCGACGGTCATCAACGACCTCGTGGCCGCCGTCGAGGACGGTGTGGACTGCGCGATCGGGAGCCGGTACGTGCCCGGTGGTTCGACGCCCGGGTGGCCCTGGTACCGGCGCTGGCTCAGCCGCTACGGGAACCGCTACACCGCGGCCGTCCTGCGCCTCGGCATCCGTGATGCCACGGGCGGCTTCCGCGCCTACCGGGCGGCCACGCTCGAGGCCATCGACATCGACTCGACCCAGGCCAACGGCTACGCGTTCCAGAGCGAGGTCGCCCTGCGCATGGTCCAGCGCCGCCTGCGCCTCCGGGAGCTGCCGATCACCTTCGTCGACCGCGAGTTCGGCACCTCCAAGATGTCGGTGAAGATCATGGTCGAGTCGCTGGCCCGGGTCACCTGGTGGGGGGTGCGCGCGGGGCGCGCCGGTGCGGCAGCGCCCAGCGCCCCGGCCGACCGGGTGCCGTGACCGTCCGCCGCGTCCGCTGGGTCGTCGGCAGCCTCACCGCCATCGGCCTGGCGCTGCGCCTGGCGTGGGTCCACTGGGCCACCCGCAAGCCCCAGGGCCTGTTCCTCGACCCCACCCGCTACCTCGGCTACGCCCAGGCCATCCGCAACGGCCAGGGGATGCTCGAGGGCCTCACCGGCCAGCCCACCGCGTACTACCCGCCGGGCTACCCGTGGTTCCTGGGCATCGTGGCCTGGGTGACCTCGCCCATCACCGACCACATCTGGATGAGCGCAGCGGTGGTCCAAGCGTTCCTCGGGGCGGCCAGCATCGCCCTGGCCGCGTTCGTGGCCCACCGCCTGGCTGGCGCCTGGCCGGCGGTGGTGGCCGCCGCCCTGTACGCCTTCTACCCGAACCTGATCTTCCACACGGGCGTCCTGCTTGGCGAGACGCTCTACAACTTCCTCTTCCTGGCCTTCCTGGCCGTGCTGCTCGCCAAGCCGTGGACGGTGGCGTTCACGTGGCAGCGGGCACTGGCGTCGGGGGTGCTGCTCGGGCTGGCCGTGATGGTGCGGCCGATCTCGCTGGCGGTGATCCCGGTGGTGGCCGTGTGCTGGCTCTACGCCCGCAAGGACTACGGCATCGCCGCTCGATGGACCGGTGCCCTGCTGCTCGGCGTCGTGGTGTGCATCCTCCCGTGGACCATCCGCAACCAGGTCCGCATGGACGCGTTCGTCCCGATCTCGACCAACACCGGCGACAACCTGTGCATGGGCCACGCGAAGGGCGCCACCGGCGCGTTCGGGGCGCTGAAGGCGTGCAACGTCCCCTACGACTTCCTGGACGGCATCCCTGCCGAGGTGAAGGGCGACAAGGCCAAGCAGCGCATCGCCTTCCGGGCGATGCGACGCGACCCCGGGCGGGAGGTGTGGCTGACCAAGCAGCGGCTCTACTTCATGTGGGTCCGCGACGGTGATCACGACGCCCTCTTCGCCAGCGAGTCCTACCGGCTCGATCGGTGGATGGCCATCCCCACCGAGGCCCGCCTGATCTGGATCGCAGATCGGTACTACTGGCTGGTCACGGCGGCGGGGATCGTCGGGCTCGTTGCCCTCGCCTGGCGCCGTGAGCCCGACGGCCTGATGCTCGTCGGGTCCACGCTCGTGACCGCGGCGGTGCCCCTGCTGTTCTTCGGCGACGCCCGCTTCAAGGTGCCGGTGATCCCGCTGCTCATCATCTGCGCCGCCACCCTCGCCCGAGCCAGGCGCTCAAGCGCTGCACCCCAGGACCTGCAAGAGGTCGGCGGAGGTGCCGACGGCGCGGGCGAGCGGATCGGTGCCGCCGGCTGAGCGACCCGGCGGTCGTGGGGCCCCGACCGGTGTGAACCTTGGCACGGTGCCCCGCAGGTGCTGGATCGCGGCTCGTCGCTGCCGACATGGTCGGGCAGGAACTACCGACGTGCGGGACGTCACCCATGCCACCCCAACCCCAGATCCTCTTCACCGACGAGCCGGCCGACGCCCAGCGATCGCTGGAGGTCGACGCCCTGCCGGGCTACTTCACGCTCCACTTCCAGCCGGAGCTCGACCTCGAGTCGCGCGCCGTCGTCGCGTGCGAAGCGCTGCTGCGTTGGGTCCACCCCGAGTACGGGGTGCTGCGACCCGGGGCCGCCCTGGAGCAGAGCGGCTGGAGCGATGCCCTCGTCGAAGCCGAGGATTGGGCCACCACGGCCGTGGCCGAGGAGCTCGCGGGGTGGCAGGCCGCTGGGCTCGACCTGCAGGTCGCGCTCAACGTCTCGGCGCGCCAGCTCGAGAACGCTGAGCTCGCCACGACGATCGGGCGCGCGCTCGAACGCAGCGGCGCCCGCCCCGAGCAGCTGCGCGTCGACATCCCGATCGGCGCCTTCACGACGCAGCGGCTCGTGGTGGTCGACACGGTGCGCCGCCTGGCCGACCTTGGCGTGGCGGTCGTGGCCGACGGGGTGACCGGCGACCCGCGCTCGCCGCTAGCCGGCCTGCCCGTGTCGGTGCTCAAGATCAACATCCACGTCGGTGGGCGCCTCGACCTCACCCGACTGCACCCGGCCGTGGCCGGCAGCCTCCGGCTCGCGAAGGAGCTCGGGGCGACCTCGGTGGCCAAGGCGGTGCGCCGGCCTACGACCTGGGCGTGCTGCGCCAGGTCGGGTTCGACCGCGCCTTCGGCGACGAGCTGAGCCCGGCCGTCCCGGTCGGCGAGCCCTCGCCGTTCCTCGATCGCTGACGGCTACGGCGCCTGCCGGCGGCGTCGGTCGAGCCAGGTCTGCCAGGCGCCGGTGCACCAGAGCGCCCACGCCACGAGCAGCGGCTGGAACAGGAGCTTGATCGTGCGCGCGCCGCATCGGAGTCCAGGCCGAAGGCCGCCTCGTGGTCGGCCCACTGCGACAGGTTGCCGGGGAAGATCGCCACGAAGAACTCCGGCGGTGAGCCAGCTCACCACGACCTGGTGGCGGGGAGCGCCACCAGCGCCCCACCCAGCGCCAGTTCGACGATGCCGGAGAGCACGACCACCAGGTCCTTCGAGAGCGGCACCCAGTCCGGCACCTGGGCCACGAACGTGTGGCGGGACCAGGTCAGGTGGGCGAGGCCGGCCAGGAGCAGGAGCCCGCCCAGGACGACCCGCAGGACGGCCCGGGCAGACGTGGGTCAGCCCTCGGCGTCGCCGGCGACCTCGGTGCCGGCGTCGTGGTCCATGGCCGCCACGTCATCGGCGGTGGCGGCCTCGGTGGGGATCCGGCCGTGGGCCTCCAGCACTGCTTGATCACCGGCGCATCGCGCCGGTGCCGTGGGCCCGGCGGCCTTCTCCGCGATGAACTTCTCCTTGACCCGGGACGTGGCTTCCTCGTGGTACTCGTCCTCCACGTTGACCTCCCACACGTCGTGGGTGGTGCCCGTGCAGATGTTCTCCACCGTGAGCATGGCGGTGAACATGGAGTGGTCCTGGTTGTTGTAGCGGAACATGCCGTTGCGGCCCACGGGATGGACGTTGGGGGTGTGCTCGGCCAGCCAGGCCCGCAGGACGTCGACGTTGGCGCGGTAGCGGTCGTCGTAGATCGGGTAGGCCTTGGGCTGGCGGACCACCCAGCCGTCCTCGATGTCGCCGGCCTTCACCAGGCCCAGCTCCTCGAGCTCGCGCTTGGCCCGGTCGATCAGCCACTCGTCGGTGGCGTTCCACTCCTCGTCGCCCATCCAGACCGTGTACTCGAGGCCCAGGGTGTTGCGACCCTCCTTGACCATGTACGGGGACCACGAGCCGAAGTTCTGGATGCGCATCGTGCGCACCTTGGGCTCGTGGATGTAGATCCAGTTGTCGTCGAAG
The DNA here is from genome assembly GCA_046331115.1 of Acidimicrobiales bacterium. GTDB lineage: Bacteria > Actinomycetota > Acidimicrobiia > Acidimicrobiales > Iamiaceae > Aquihabitans. Next base: position 12,433 of record JAXLRJ010000005.1, on the reverse strand, counting down.
TCGATGAGCTCCTGGCGCATGGCCAAGGCCACGATCAGGTAGTCGCGGTAGCGCAGGTCCGCAGCCGCTGCCTTCACGTCGGCGGGCACCGGCGGGTCCATGGCCTCGAGCAGGTGGCTGATCGGCATCGAGGAGATGACGTGGTCGGCGGGGTGGGTCGTGACCGTGCCGTCGGGGTGCGTGGCCTCGACCTCGACGGCCCGACCGCCCTCGTGGCGCACCTTGGTGACCTGGGTCTCCATGTCGATGGTGGAGCCCTGCGCCACGACCTTGTCCCGGCAGACCTCCCACATCATCCCGGGGCCGTACTTGGGGTACTGGAACTCCTCGATGAGCGAGGTGATGTCCTTCTGGTTCCTCTTCGGCATCAGCGCGTTGACGATGGCGTTGCCGAGCGAGAGGCCCTTGACCCGCTGGGCGGCCCAGTCCGCGGGCATCTCCGAGACGGGCACGCCCCAGAGCTTCTCGGTGTAGGTCTTGAAGAAGGTGCGGTACAGGCGCCACCCGAAGCGGGCGACCAGCCAGCCCTCGTAGTTGGTCTGGTCCTTCGGGGGCCGGATCCGCGCCCAGGCGTAGGAGAGCACGCAGAGGACCGCCTCGATCGGACCGAGGTTCTTCAGGGCGTTGGAGGCCTTCAGCGGGTAGTCGAAGTACTTCCCGTTGTAGAAGATGCGGCTCTTGCGGGGCCGCATGAGGAAGTCCTCGTCCGGGAGGATCTCGTGCCAGAGGTCCTCGACCTGCTGGACCTTGGTGAAGAAGCGGTGGCCGCCGATGTCGAAGCGCCAGCCGTCGCGCTGGGCCGTCCGGGAGATGCCGCCGACCATGTCGTCGGCTTCGATGATGTGCGAGGCGAGGCCGTGCTTGTGGAACTGGAAGGCGGCGGTGAGCCCGGCAGGGCCGGCGCCGATGACCACGACCTTCTGGTCAGCGGCGGGCGAGGGCGAGGCGGGGGAGGTGCCGGTGGGCTCGGGCGTCGTCGCTGACGTCTCGTCGGGCATGGAAGAGGAACCGTCCTGGCAGGTGGGCGTGGAAGAATCGGCGGCGTGACCGGGCAAGAGGTGGCCGTGGCGGCACGCGACGGAGCCGAAACTACTGGACCGGTCGCCCGACGGGTGCATTTCGCCGGCTTCGAGCTGCTCCGCGCGGTGGCGGCCACGATGGTGGTCCTCCACCACGCCTCGTCGCTCGCCGGGCCCGACCGTGCGGGCCCGGTGGCCCGCTCTGCAGCAGTCATGGACGGCGGCGTCGCGGTGTTCTTCGTCCTGTCCGGGTTCCTGATCTACCGGCAGTTCGCGGCCGCCCACCTGGCCGGGCGCCCGGTCCAGCAGACCTGGGGGTTCTGGTGGCGGCGCATCCTGCGGATCGTGCCCGCCTACTGGCTCTGCCTCACGTTCTTCTGGGCGCTGGGGTCGTTCCACCTGGGGTCGGACTGGTGGCGGTACTACCTGTTCCTGCAGATCTACTCGAAGGCCACTGTGCTAGGCGGCGTGGTCCAGGCGTGGAGCCTGTGCACCGAGATGTCCTTCTACTTCGTGGTCCCGTTCGTGGTGGCGCTGGTCGTGCGCCTCGCCGGGCCGGCCGCTTCGGCCGGGCGCCGGGCCGGCACCCACCTGGCAGCCTGCGCCGTGCTGTGGGTGGCGGGCGTCGTCAGCCGCGTGCTCGTCGAGGCGTGGGCGCCCTCGTACCGGCAGCTGTCGTTCAACTGGCTGCCCGCCAACCTGGACCTGTTCGCCAGTGGCATGGCCCTCGCGGTGCTGTCGGCCTGGGCCGCCGACCACGACGCGCTGCGGGCCCGGCTCGACCGGGCCGCCCGCTGGGTGGCGCCCTGGTGGCTCGCGGCGGGCGGCCTGTTCCTCTGGTACGCCTACCGGGTCGGCCCCGCGGACTTCGCCACCGGCTACGCCGGCTGGTTCTGGCAGCGCCGCCAGCTGACCCTCGGGCTGTTCACGGTGCTGCTCATGGTCCCGGCGATCTTCGGCGACCAGGCCCACGGCCTGCTCCGGCGGGTCTGGGCGCTGCGGCCGCTGGCCTGGGTCGGCGTCGTGTCGTACGGGCTGTACCTCTGGCACCTCGACTGGATGGAGCGGGCGATCGAGCAGCCGCCCACGCTCACGTCGCCGGGCTGGCCCGGGTGGGTGCACACCCCGCCTGGCGACAGCAGCTACCCCTACCTGGTCGCCGTCGGCATGGGCGTGGGGCTGCTGTTCGCGGCGGCCAGCTGGTACCTGTTGGAGCGGCCCCTCCAGCGATACAAGGCGCTGGTCGACAGGAACTAGCGTCGCCCGCCGTGCCCCCCGACGCCACCGCACCCCCTGCCGACGACCAGGTCGCCGGCGCCGAGACCGACGCGCCACGTCGAGACCGCTGGGACGTCCTGCTCGTCGTGATGGTCTCCGTCGCCCTCGCCGTGGGGGTGGTGCTGCGCTTCGTCACCCGCTCGCCGTTCTGGCTCGACGAGGCCCTGAGCGCCAACATCGCCCACCTCCCGATCGGCGACATCCCCGAGGCCCTCCGCCACGACGGCCACCCGCCCCTGTTCTACGTGCTCCTCCACGGCTGGATGTCGGTGTTCGGCGGTGGCGACGTCGCGGTGCGGGCCTTCTCGGGCGTGTTCGGCCTGGCGCTGATCCCCCTCGTGTGGCTGGCGGCGAAGCGCCTCGGCGGCCGCCTCGTCGCCTGGTACGCCCTCGGGGTGCTGGCGCTGTCCCCCTACGCCCTGCGCTACGCCACCGAGACGCGGATGTACGCCATGGTGATGGTCCTGGTCGTGGCCGGCTGGCTGCTGCTGGACGATTGCCTGCGCCGCCCGAACGCCTGGCGGCTGGTGGGCCTGGCACTGGTCACCGGCCTCCTGCTGTGGACGCACTACTGGTCCATGTGGCTGCTGGGCGTCACCGGCCTGGCGCTCATCGTGCGGGCGGTCCGTGCGCACCGCGCCGGCGACGGAGACCGGGCCCGCGCCACCCGCAACGCCATCCTCGCCATCGTCGTCGGGGGCCTGCTCTTCGTCCCGTGGCTGCCGTCGCTGCTCTACCAGGGCGCCCACACGGGCACGCCCTGGGCCCGGCCGCTCCGCCCGACGGAGATGATCACCTACACGCTCGCCGACCTGGGCGGTGGCGGGCAGGCCGAGGCCATCGTCCTCGGCTGGTTCACGGCCCTGCTCGTGCTCGTCGGCGCCACGGGCCGCAGCACCGGCGCCACCACCTTCGAGGTGGACCTGCGGACCCGTCGGATCGCGCGGCCCTTCCTGCTCGCGGTGCTGGGCACCCTCGCCGTCGGGTGCGTGGTGGGCTACGCCACCAGCGCCACGTACGCGAGCCGCTACGCCGCGGTGTTCGTGCCGTTCCTGCTGCTGCTCGCCGCCCTCGGGCTTGCCGTGCTGGACCGCCGCGTCGCCATCGGCGCCCTCGCCATCCTGCTCGGGCTCGGCACGATCGGGGCCTACCGCAACGTGACCGTGGACCGTTCCGATGCTCGGCAGTCCGCCGATGCGATCATCGCCAACGGCGCCAAGGGCGACCTGGTCGTGTACTGCCCGGACCAGCTCGGCCCCTCCACGAACCGCCGCCTCCCGGCAGGCTTCGACCAGGTCACCTATCCCCGCTTCGAGCGACCCGAGCTCATCGACTGGACGGACTACAAGGCCCGCCTGGCCAAGGCCAGCCCCGAGCGGTTCGCCCAGCAGCTCCTGGACCGGGCCGGCGATCGCAACATCTTCCTCGTGTACAGCACCTCCTACATCACCCACGAGGAGACCTGCCCGGCGCTCTTCAACGCCATCGGCAAGGTCCGCCCGCCCGACGTGCTCACCTCCACGACCAAGGCGTTCGAGCCTTCGGCCGTGGTCGAGTTCCCCGCCCCGCGACGGTGACCGAGCCCGGCGCCGCCCTGCCTCCCGACCCGACCATGGAGGGCGACGCCGAGGCGCCTGACGCCGTCGGCTCGGTCGGGCCGGCCGGAGCGCCGAGCTGGCGGACGGGGGAGGGCTGGGGCACCTCGCGGCGGGCGACGGTGGCGGCGTGGGCGCTGTTCGCCGTGGTGGCGGCATGGTTCGCCTACGGCATCCTCCACGACGACTTTCGCCGCTACGAGGTGCTCGGCGACTCGAGCTCCTACCTCCTCCAGGCCGAGAGCCTCGGGTTCGCCGGCCACGACCTCCGCTACGACCAGCAGGACGTCGACCGGTTCCGCGCGTTCCGCTGGGCCGACGAGCCCTACGGGCTGTACTTCCAGCGCTCCGGCGACGGGTGGGCGTTCGCCAAGCCCTACGGCTACTCGGTGGTGCTCGCGCCGTTCCTGCGGGCGTTCGGGCCCCGCTACGGCGTGTCGCTGGCGAACCTGGCGCTGCTCGCGGTCCTGGCCGCCCTCGGCACCGCCACGCTCCGGCTGCGCTTCCGAGGCGCGATCGTCCCGTTGGTGCTGGGCGTGTTCCTGTTCGGGTCCCCCCTGGTCTTCTACGCCCACCACCTGTGGGTCGAGGTCTTCTGGGCGCCGCTCGTCCTGGCCGTGCTCTACGCGACGGTCCGCGCCTGTCGGGATCGGTCCGTGTGGTGGGGCCTCGCCGGCGCCGTGCTCGCCGCCCTCCTGCTGGCAGAGAAGGCGCCGGCGCTGCCGCTCGTGGCCCCGGTCGGCGTCTTGGCCCTCATGCGGTTGGGCTCCTGGCCGCGGCGGGCGGCGGTGCTCGGCGCGTTCGCGGTGGCGCTGCTCGTCGCGGTGGTCCCGTACCAGCAAGCCTCAGATGGCCGGGCTGCCAACCCCTACGGCGGCCAGCGCTACTACGCCCGCAGCTACGTCCCCTTCGACGGCGAGCGCACCCCGCCGGTCGACGGGCGCGGGTACGGGCCGGTCCGATCCGACGAGACCTTCAGCGTCAGCTACGCGGTCGACGAGCTTGGCCGGGACTGGGGCGACAAGGTGGCGTCGGGCGCCTACTACGTGGTGGGACGCCACACCGGCCTGCTGCCGTTCGAGCCCCTCGCCCTGTTCGTCGTCGCCGCCGCCCTCGTCGGCATCCGCCGGGCGGGGTGGACCGGGCGGCTCGTGCTCGTCGGGCTCCTCGGCTACGTGGCCTTCTACGTGCTGCTGTTCCCGCACAACTACAACGGCGGCGGCCAGACGCTCGGGAACCGCTACTTCCTCCAGGTGTACCCGGCGGTGCTGGTGCTGGCGGCCACCGCCCGCCTGCGCGTGAAGCCGCTGGCGGTCGGCGCGGCGGTGAGCGCCGCCGCCGCGTGGGCGTTCATGTCCCAGCACTACACCGATGCCGGCCACGCGATCCGCGACATCGACCAGACGAACCCGGTCCAGCGCCTCCTGCCGTTCGAGGGCAACCAGGACGGTGCCAACTACTTCCGCTGCGGGCGCAACACCTGCGAGGACGACGGCTGACGCGCCGACGTCCCGGCGGTCAGTCCTTGGTGGCCACCGCGTTGGGGGTGACGTTCATCTTCGGGACGTACTCGGCGGCGGCCACGTCGCGCGCCAGGCCCGCGTAGCTGGCTCGCAGGTCGCCCCGGCACGACGTGCACGGCCCGTACCACCCCTCGGTGACCTCCTGCGCGCAGCGCGGGCAGGTGAAGGTCTGGGTCTCGGGCACCGGGTCGGTCAGGGACATGGCCGCCATGCTCTCAGGCGACGGCCTCGACGCGGCGGATGGCCATGATCTCCGAGGTGCGGAAGCTGGCCATGCGGGTGCTCCAGGTGTCCACCACCTGGCGTCCCGAGCCGGTGCGGAAGAACGTGGTCATCTGCCCCTCCTGCTGGTAGGCGTCGGCATCGTCGATGCGTTCGGTGCGCTGGTCCTTCAGGGTGATGGCGTAGGCGGCCATGGCTCCTCCTCTCGGTCCTGGTCCCCGGCGGCGGCCCGCCGGGCTCGTGTCGAACCTACGACGGTCGGCCTGTGGGGAGGAAGGGGCCGAACCCTGTGGATTCGCGAAGTTGTCCACAGGCGACGGCGAGGCTCGGGCGCGCCCGTTGGCTACTGGTCGCGGATGTCGCGAGGGGCATAGCGGGGGCTGGTGCGGGGTGGCGCCAGGTTGGCCGCCATGATCAGGCGGAGGACCCTGCCGCGCTGGCCGGTGAAGGGGGCGAGCGCCTCGAGCATGGCCTCGTCGTCGTCGATCGCCTCGCCGGTGAGGGCCCAGGTCACCGACGTCGGCAGGTGGGCGTCGCCCACCGGCACCGCGTCGGCGTCGCCCAGGGCCACCAGCGCTGTCTCCGCCGCGCTCCACGGCCCGACCCCGACCACGGTGGTCAGCCGCTGGTGGGCTTCGGCCACGGGCAGGGCCACCAGGGCGTCGAGGCGGCGCGCCGTCGCTGCCACCCGGCGCAGGGTGTCGGCCCGCTTGCGCTCCACCCCGATCACGTGGAGGTCGTAGTAGGCGATGCCGGCCAGCACCTCGGGATCGATGGGCAGGCGCAGGTCGGTCGGCCCGGGGGCCGGGTCGCTCCACCGCTCGACGAGCTGCTGCTGGGCCCGGCGCGCCTCGAAGGTGGTGACCCGCTGCTCCATGACCACGTTGATCAGCGCCTCAGTCACCGCAGCGGTGCGCGGCACCCGGATCGCACCGAGGTCCCGCCAGAGGCGGGCGACGACGGGGTGGTCCGGGGCGAAGTCGCCGGCATCGTCGAGGCAGCCGATGAGCGACGGGGCCAGGTCGACGACCGCCTCGGCGCCCTCGCCCCAAGCCTCGGCATGGACCTGGTCCCCGTCGGGGACGAGGTGGATCGTGGCCGGCCCGGCAGGGGAGCGGGTGGCGCGCCAGATCCCGTCCTCGCGGAACCGGCACGTGGGGTCGTGGGTGCCTCGCCGGACCCCGAAGAAGGTCCGGGGCAGGTCGATCGGGAACGGCAGGTCGATCGTCCGGCTCGCCGCCGGGGCGCTCATCCGCCCACGAGGGCGCGCGCCCAGGCGTAGTCGGGCTTGCCGGAGGGCGACCGAGAGATGCGCTCGGCCACGACCAGGTCCTTCGGCAGCTTGTAGCGGGCCAGGTGCTCGCCGCCGATCGCCCGGAGCTCCTCGAGGGTGACCGTGCGGCCCGGCACGAGCGCCACCACCGCGACGACCTCCTGGCCCCACGTGGGCGAGGGGCGGCCCACCACGAGCGCGTCGTAGACGGCGGGGTGGTGCTTCAGGACCTGCTCGACCTCCTCGGCGAACACCTTCTCGCCGCCGGTGTTGATGGTGACCGACTCCCGCCCATGGAGCTCGACGGTCCCATCGGCGCGCAGGGCAGCCCGGTCGCCTGGGACCGACCACCGCTGGCCGTCGACCACCGGGAAGGTGGCCCGGGTCTTGGCCTCGTCGCCGAGGTAGCCGCGCGGGATCCGGCCGCCCTGGGCGAGCCAGCCGATCTGGCCGTCGCCGGGGGAGAGCCGGTGGGTGAGGTCCTCGCTCAGCACCGCCGCGGTGGCGGATGGCGCGAAGCGGGTGGGGCCGATCTCGTCGCCGGCGCGCGCGTTGGCGACGGCCTGGCGGCCCGACTCGCTGGAGCCGAGCACGTCCACGATGCGCACCTGGGGGAGCAGCTCGAGCAGCTCGGCGCGCAAGGCGGGGGAGAGGATCGCACCACCGGTGAGCACGAAGCGCAGCGACGACAGGTCCCGTGGGGTGCGTCGCTGCTCGTCGAGCAGCGGTCGGGCGAAGGCGTCGCCGACGATCAGCAGCGAGGTGACCCCGTGGCGCTCGACGGTCTGCCAGATGTCGGCCGGGTCGAGGTGGCGCACCTCGTCTTGGATGACGATGGTCCCACCGCCGACCCACGTGCTGATCGCGTTCCACATGGCCGCGCCGTGCATCAGCGGCGGGGCCGGCAGGGTGGCGAGGTTCCGGGCGACGGCAGGTGCCACGATCTCGTCGAGCGAGCCGTAGTCCGTGCCGTCCTTGCGGCGCACCCCGAGGGCAGCAACCAGGAAGTCCGCCTGGCGCCACAGGACCCCCTTCGGGTTGCCGGTGGTGCCGCCCGTGTACAGCACGTACAGGTCGTCAGGCGACGAGGCCACGTCGAGCGGCCCGCTCGGCGCGGCGGCCAGGGCGGCCTCGTAGTCGATGGCGCCGGGGAGCAGCTCGTCGCCGGAACCGTCGTCGACCCGCAGCAGCAGCGGCCGACGCCGCAGCCGGGGCAGCACGTCAGCCAGGACCTCGGCGAAGCAGCCCTGGTAGACGATGGCGGCGGCATCGGCGTCGAGGAACAGGTAGGCCAGCTCGTCGGCCACGTACCGGTAGTTGACGTTGAAGGCGGCGGCGCCCGCCTTTGCCGCGCCGAGCTGGCCCTCCAGGTAGGCGTTGCCGTTGTAGAGGTACAGCCCGACGTGGTCGTGGGGCGACTCCCAGCCGGCGCAGCCCGCCAGGGGCCGGTGCCGCCCCAGCCCGTGGGCGCGCAGCACGTGGCCCAGGCGGCGCGGTGATCGGTGACGTCGGCCCAGGTCCAGGTCTGGTCGCGCCAGATCAGGCAGGCCGGTCGCCGAGCTCGGCCGCCAGGGCCTCGTGGATGGCGACGAGGTCGAGCTCCACCGAGCTCGGGTCAGGCGCTCTCGTCGATGGTGACCGACTGGATCACCACCGGGTCGATCGGCCGGTCCTGGGCACCCGTCGGGGTGGTGGCGATGGCGTCCACGACCGCCTGGCTCTCCGCGTCGGCGACCGCACCGAAGATCGTGTGGCGGTTCTGGAGGTGCGGGGTGGGGCCGACGGTGATGAAGAACTGCGACCCGTTGGTGCCGGGGCCGGCGTTGGCCATGGCGAGCTTGTACGGGGCGTTGAAGTCCAGGCCCGGGGCGAACTCGTCCTCGAACTTGTAGCCGGGGCCGCCGCGGCCGCTGCCGTCGGGGCAGCCGCCCTGGATCATGAAGCCGGCGATGACCCGGTGGAAGACCAGCCCGTCGTAGAACGGGGCGGAGCGGTCCTTGCCGGCGCGCTGGTCGCCCGGGGTCGGCTCGCCCTTGGCGAGGCCGACGAAGTTGGCCACGGTGACCGGCGCCTGGTCGGGGTAGAGGTCGAGCCGGATGTCGCCGCGGTTGGTGTGAAGGGTTGCCTGCATGTCGTTGATCCTGCCAGATGCCAGTACCTTCCCCACCATGACGAGCGACCTGGACCTGCGCGAGCGCCACGAGCTGTGCGACCTGTTCCTCGAGCTGGGGCCCGAGGCGCCCACGCTCTCGGGGGACTGGACCACCCACGACCTCGCCGCGCACCTAGTGGTCCGCGAGCGCGACCCGCTCGCCGGCCCCGGGATCATGATCTCGGCGCTCGCCGGGCTGACCGACAAGCGCATGGCCAGGGCCAAGGAGAAGCACCCGTACCCGGAGCTCGTCGAGCTCGTCCGCACCGGCCCTCCGTTCGGGCCGATGAAGCCGGCGCCCATCCGCTACGCCGCGAACATGGTCGAGTTCTTCGTGCACCACGAGGACGTCCGCCGCCCGGCAGGACGGCCGCAGCGGACGGATCGGCCGGACCTCGACGACGCCCTCTGGGACCTGCTCGGCCGCATGGGCGGCCTGATGGTCCGCAAGGCGGGGGTCAAGGGCGTCCAGGTCCGCCTGCTGCGCCCCGACGGCCAGGAGCGCCGCTTCGGCAAGGGCGAGGTGGTCACCATCTCGGGCCCGCCCCAGGAGCTGGTGCTGGAGCTGTACGGCCGGCGCAGCGCCGCCCAGGTCGCCTACGAGGGGCCCGAGGCCGCGGTGGCCGGGGTCAAGGCCGCCGAGTTCGGGATCTAGGGCCGCAGGAGCGGCCGCAGGGCGTCGATCACCTGGCCGGGGTCGACGCCCCGGTTGGCCCAGGTCCCCACGTTCGCCAGCACGGCGCCGACGGCCACCTGGCCTCCGAGCTGGGGCTCCACCTCGTCGGGCCCCTCGTCGAGGGCGAGCGCCTCGGCCCAGCGGGCGCGGACCCCGTGGAGCGCGGGGTGGTCTAGGCCGCCGGTGGCGCCCAGCACCCCCCACGCGTCGCGGTCTGCCTCCACGAACGAGAACGTGCCGTGGACGATGGCCGCCAGCGCCTCCTCGCGGGAGCGGGCCCGGCGCAGGCCGTGCCCCACCCAGGCATCGAGCCGGCTCACGAGCTGCACCTGCACGGCGTCGATCAGGCCGCGGCGGTCGCCCAGGTAGGTGTGCACCAGCGCCCGTGACACGCCGGCAGCCTCGGCCACCTGGTCGACCGTGACGAGGAGCGGGTCGTGCTCGGCCAGGAGCTGCGCGGCCGCGTCGGCGATCAGGCCGCGGCGCGTGTCGGGATCGAGGCGCGGGGCGCGCGGCCGCCGTCCTCCGGCGGGCGACGCCCCGGCGGTCAGGCCTCGGCTCCGGCGAGCTCGACCGGGGTGACGGCCTCGCCGGGGGCCAGCGGGTGGTGGCAGGCCACTGAAGTGGTCGTCGCCGACCTGGGCCATCACCGGCACCTCGTCGGTGCAGCGCTGGTCGGCCCGCGGGCAGCGGGTCCGGAACCGGCAGCCCGACGGCGGCGACAGGGGCGAGGGGATCTCGCCGGCGAGGGTCTGGCGCTCGTCGGGGCGGACGCTCGGGTCCGGGACGGGGATCGCCGACAGCAGCGCGGCCGTGTAGGGGTGCGCCGGCTGCTCGTAGAGCACGTCGGGGTCGCCGACCTCGCAGAGCCGGCCGAGGTACATGACGGCCACCCGGTCGCTGATGTTCTTGACGACGGCGCGGTCGTGGGCGATGAAGATCAGCGTCAGCCCGTAGCGGGCCTTCATGTCCTCGAGCAGGTTGAGGATCTGGGCCTGCACGGACACGTCGAGGGCCGACACCGGCTCGTCGCACACGATGAGGCGCGGCTCGGTGACGACGGCGCGGGCGATCGAGATGCGCTGGCACTGGCCGCCGGAGAACTGGTGCGGGCGGCGGCCACGGGCGACCGCCGGGTCCAGGCCGACGGTCAGGAGCATCTCATCGACCTTCTGCGAGCGCTCCTCCTTGGTCCCGATCTTCCAGATGTCGAGGCCCTCGGCGACGATGCTCTCGACCTTGCGCCGCGGGTTGAGCGACGAGATCGGGTCCTGGAAGATCATCTGCACCTGGGTGCGGAGGTCCCGGACGTCCTTGCCGGACAGCTGGGTGAGGTCCTTGCCTTCGAACAGGACCTTGCCGCCGGTGGGCGAGGGGAGCTGCATGATGGCCTTGCCGGTGGTCGACTTGCCGCAGCCGGACTCGCCGACCAGGCCGAGCGTCTCGCCCTCGAGCACGTCGAGGGACACGTCGCTCACCGCGTAGACCGTCTGCTTGCGGCCCGAGGCGAACTCGACGACCAGGTTCTCGACCCGCAAGAGCGCGTCGTCGGCGCCTCGCAGGTGGGCGTCTCCGATGCCGGCCATCAGGCGTCGCCTTCCGTGGGGTTCGCCGGCGTGTCGAGCTGGCTGTCGACGGCCGGGGCGTGGACCTCGACCTGGGATTCGCCCACGGGGAAGTGGCAGCGGACGAGGTGCGCCGGGTCCAGCGGGTCCGGGAGCAGCTCCGGCTCCTCGGCCAGGCAGCGGTCCTGCGCGTACTTGCAGCGCGGCGCGAACTTGCAGCCCGTGGGCAGGTTCACCAGGTCCGGGGGCCGTCCGCCGATGGCCTCGAGCCGCGTGTGCTTGGCCATCTCCAGCTTGGGGATGGACTGCAGCAGGGCCTCGGTGTAGGGGTGGCGCACCGCGCCGAACAGGTCCTTCGACGCCGCCTTCTCGACCACCTGGCCGGCGTACATCACGGCGATGTCGTGGGCCCGGCCAGCGACCACGCCGAGGTCGTGGGTGACCAGGATCATGGCCATCTGGCGATCTCGCTGCAGGTCCTGGAGGAGGTCGAGGATCTGGGCCTGGACGGTCACGTCGAGGGCGGTGGTGGGCTCGTCAGCGAACAGCAGCTTGGGCCCGCAGGCCAGCGCGATGGCGATCATGATGCGCTGGCGCATGCCACCGGACATCTCGTGCGGGTACATCCGCAGGCGCCTCGCCGGCTCTGGGATGCCCACCGAGGTGAGCAGCTGCAGGGCGGTGGCGTTGGCGTCCTGCTTGGAGATGTCGAGGTGCTCGTGGAGCGACTCGGTGATCTGCTGCTCGACCCGCAGCACCGGGTTCAGGGCCGTCATCGGATCCTGGAAGATCATCGACATCTGGTCGCCCCAGTAGGTGCGCATCGTGGCGCTCGGGGCGTTGAGCAGCTCGGTCCCCTCGAAGGTGACGCTGCCGGTGCGGGCGGCGTTCGAGGGCATCAGGCCCATGATCGACCGGGACAGCACGGACTTGCCGGAGCCGGACTCGCCCACGACGCCGAGGGTGCGGCCCCGGTCGAGGGAGAGGTCCACGCCGCGCACGGCCCGGACGGTGCCTCGCTCGCTGGTGAACGACGTGTGGAGGTCCTTGACCTCCAGCAGGGGAGCCTCGGTCACAGCGCGCTCTCCCGGACGTCGAAGCGGTCGCGGACCAGGTCGCCCAGGTAGTTC
>JAXLRJ010000004.1:0-174948 GCA_046331115.1 Acidimicrobiales bacterium | reverse complement strand
CGGTGCTCCCAGGGCAGGAGCGGCCGGGCCATGCCCATGTCGGCGCGCGCCCACGGCAGGCGGCGCTGGGTGCCCGTCACGGTCACGCGCTTCTCGGCGGGCATCATCGGACGGTTCGCGCCGAAGCCGGGGATCCACTTCCAGGCGTACATGTTCTTCTCGTCGGTCATGGTGGTGACCGTACGGATGGCGCTTTCCGGACAGGTTGCCCGGGTGTGGAAGCTCGGTTGCGGGTGCCTGTCGGCCGTCTGACCGAGGGCTAGCCCGATGCCCCTCGTCAGCCGACGTCGTCGTCGAGGATCGTGAAGGTGCCGACGGGCTTCTGCTGTACGACGGGCTGGCCGCCCACCGCGACCACCTGGAGGGTGACCTGCTCATCGCCCTCCACGAGGGTGTCGCCCCAGATGGCGAAGTCGAAGCCCGGGACGGTGAGGGTCCCGGCCGGGACGACGACGCGGGCTGTGGTCCCCGCGCGCGCGTCAGCACCGCTCGCCTGGGTGCCGAGCGTGGCCGTGCCGCTCGACCAGGTGAGGGCGAGCGTCACCGACCCGGCCAACCGGCGGCTGAACCCTGCGGTGAAGGTGGCTCGCTCGCCGGCGGCACCCTGGGCATCGGTCTCGGCCTGCGCCGCGTCCCGCACGAACAGGATCGGGGCGGTGGTGGCATGGTCGTTGTCGATGACCTCGACGGTGCCCGCGGCATCCCCGACCGCGACCGGCGAGCCGTCGGCCGTGCGGGCGCCCACGATGCGGATCCCGAAGGTCTCGACGCCCTCGGCGAGATCGTCGGAGAGCACCGTGATCCCCACCGGCTGGTACTGCCCCCCAGCCCTGAGCACGACGGTCTGGGGCGAGGAGACCGATCCGGCGCGCAGGTAGTCCTTCGTCATCGACGTGGCACCCGTGGCGGTGCCATCTTCGGTGAGGAACGAGACCGTGAGGTCGCTCGACAGCGGCGCCGACAACGTGATCGGGACGAACACGCCGACCTGGGCGACGCCGCTTGCGGTGGGATCGGGCTCGAGCACCTGGGCGTTGCCGACCGATGCGACCGGTGGCGTGACCTCGATGGTCACGGTCGCCGGCTCCGACGACGCACCGTAGGCATCGGTCGCCACCACCTGGGCCTCGACCGTCCCGACCGGCGCAGACCCGGTGAAGGTGCACGAGCCGCCATCCAGGCCGCCGCACACCAGCACCCCGCTGGCCGGGCTCGACGAGATCGAGTAGCTGAGGGCATCGCCGTTGGGGTCGACACCGGCGATGCGGAACGCCTTGCTCGTGCCCTTCGCCAGGCGGACGTGGATCGGCGTCGCGCTCGGGGTCGAGTTGGCGAGTGCCAGCGTCACGATGGCGTCGTCCGTGCCACCGTGGCCGTCATCGACCCGGAAGCCGAACGCGTCCGAGCCGGTGGCGGCGGGATCCGAGCGGTAGGTGCACGCACCGCTGCCATCGCAGCTCACCGACCCCTTCGCCGGCGAGGTGGTCACGGTGAAGGTGAGCGGGTCGCCGTTGGGGTCGTCGGCTCCCAGCTGGATGGGCGCGTCGATGCCGCGCTGGGCCGTGACGGCGGCAGGCTGCGCCACCGGGCGATCGTTCGAGAGCGACAGCGAGACGACCGCCTGGGCCGTCCCGCCGAACCCGTCATCGACCTGGAACCGGAACGAGTCGGTGCCCGTCGCGCCGGCGGCCGAGCGATAGGTGCAGGCGCCGTCGGCGCCGCAAGTGGCCGCGCCCTGCGTCGGTGGATCGACGACCGAGTAGGTGAGCGGGTCCTGGTTCGGGTCCGAGCCCGACAGCACGATCGGGACCTCGCGTGCGACCGGAGCCTGCAGCGCCAGCGGGTCCGCCGTGGGCGCGGTGTTGGTGAGGTGGATCGTCACCGAGGCGGAGGCCGTGCCGCCGAAGCCGTCGTCCACCCCGTAGGTGAAGGTGTCGTCGCCGGTCGCGCCGGCGTTCGACCGGTAGGTGCAGGCCGGCCCGTCGCACGAGGCCGTCCCCTTGGTCGGCGCCGTGCCGACGGTGTAGGTGAGGGTGTCCCCGTTCGCATCGGCCCCGGCCAGCGCGACGGCGGTCGGGACCCGCCGGGGGGCCGACACGGTGACCTCGGATGCGGTCGGCGCCGAGTTGACCAGCGTGATGGCCACGGTCGCCACCGAGGTGCCACCCCGGCCGTCGGCCGCCTCGAACGTGAACGAGTCGGTGCCCGAGGTTCCCGCGCGCGACCGGTAGGAACAGGCCCCGGCGGCGGTGCAGGTGAGGTCGCCCTTCGCGGGCAACGTGTAGGCGAACGTGATCGGGTCGCTGTCGGGGTCCGAAGCGTCGAGGACGATCGTGGTCGCCGCGCCGCGGGTCGCGTCGACCGTCTGAGCCACCGCGACGGGCGGGAGGTTGGCGCCGGTGAACTGGGCCCCGCCGGCGACGGTCTCGCGGTTGCTCCACGTGCCGTTGCCGACCTGGCCGTAGCGGTCGTCGCCCCAGCAGCGGATCCAGGTGCTCGCCCACGCGCACGAGTGGTTGTTGGCGGCGGTGATCCCGGTGGCCGAGCCCGGGAGCGTCACCCGCACCGGCGTGGTGCGATCGGTGGTGGAGCCGTCGCCGACCTGGCCGTAGCCGTTGGCCCCCCAGCACCAGACCGCTCCCGAGACGAGCGCGCAGCCGTGCGAGAGCCCGAGCGACAGCGCCGAGGGCACGGCGGGCAGCCCGCCGACCGTCACCGCCGTGAGCGACGAGGTCGTCGTGGCGTTGCCGAGCTGGCCCGAGTCGTTCGCACCCCAGCACCGGACGGCGACGTTGGTCGTGCCGCAGGCGAACGTGCCGCCCATCTCGATGCTCGTCAGGCCCGACGCTGCGTTGATCGCCACCGGGCTGCGCTGGAGGGTCGTGGTGCCGTTGCCGAGCTGGCCCGAGTCGTTCGCACCCCAGCACCGGGTGACGAGGTCGGCGCCCCGCGCGCAGAACGCATTGCCCTTGCCGGTGAGCTGGACCACGTTGGACAGCGTGGTGACGTCCTGCGGGGTCGAGAAGGAGGTGGCGGTGGAGCCCACCCCGACCTGGCCCGATGAGTTGTCGCCCCAGCAGCGGACCGTGCCGACGTTGAGGCGGACGCACGTGGCTGCGCCGCTGGTGTCGATCTCGGACACCCCGCTGGTGAGGCCGCTCGGCGTCGCCGACCCGTTCGAGGCCCCGGTCGGCGCCCCGAGCCGACCGCGGAAGTTCGAGCCGATGCACTGCACCGACCCGACCTGGATCCGCCCGCATGTGAAGGAGTCCCCCGTGGCGAGCTCGACCCAGCCGGCCTCGGTCGACGTGACCGGGACCGCGGAGATCGGCGTCTTCGGTCCCCCGGACAGGGTTGCGAACCCGTCCGCGAGCTGGCCGTTGCCGCCCTGGCCCCAGCACCGCGGCGCCGACACCAGGGCGCAGGCGTGGGTGCCGCTCGTCTGGACGGTCGTGATCCCCGAGGTGAGGCCGCTGACCTCCGCTGGGCTGGACGTGATGCGCGTGGCGTCGTTGCCGAGCGCGCTGCCAGCGGGATCACCGAAGCAGAAGATCGCCCCCGTGGCACGGAGCGCGCACGTGTCGTAGGTGCCGCTGGAGAGGGCTCGGGCATCGGAGATGCCCGGCACCGTGGTGGGGGTGCCGACCGGCGATGCCAGGTTCGGCTGGGCCAACTGGCCCGTCGAGTTGATGCCCCAGCAGGAGATCGAGCCGGTGTCGAGGAGCGCGCAGGTGTAGCCCGCGCCGAGGGAGACGTTCGTGGCCTTCGCCGTCCCGAGCGCGGTCACCTGCACGGGGCTCAGCGCGTTGGCGGTGCTGTTGTTGCCGATCTGCTTGGTGGCGTTGCCACCCCAGCACCAGACCGATCCGTCGGCCTTGACGGCGCAGGTGTGGTCGTAGCCGGCGGCCAGCGCGGTCACGCCAGACGTGAGGCCGGTGACGTCGACGGGCGTCGGGCTGTCCACACCGGCACCGTTGCCGAGCTGGCCGGAGGTGCCCCGACCGACGCACCTCACGCTCCCCGACGTGGTGAGCACGCAGGTGTGGCCGCCGCCGAGGGCGGCCGATGCGACGCCCGATGTGAACAGCGTGGCCACCGGCGTGAACTGCTCGACCGACGTGCTCCCGGTGCCCAGCTGGCCGAACGTGTTGTCCCCCCAGCACCGCAGGGCGCCCGAGCCGCCGAGCACGGCGCAGGTGTGGTTGGAGCCCATGGCGATGGCCGTCGCCCCGACCACGTCACCGGTCACCGTCGATGGGGTGAAGTTCGTGATCGTGTGGCCGACGCCCACCGCGCCCAGCCCGTTGGACCCCCAGCAGCGCACGTTGAAGCCGGTCGTCCCGACGATGGCGCAGGTCGCGGACCCTTCTGCGGCCGCCACGGCACGCACGCCCGAGGTGAGCCCGCTCACCTGGACCGGGGTCGGGCGATCGGTCTGGGTGCCGTCACCCAGCCTGCCGTAGTTGTTCGTGCCCCAGCACTTCAGCCCACCGACGTTGGTCACCCCGCAGGCGTAGCGGTTCCCGGCGGCGACCTGGCCGAGCACCGGCGCGGGTGCCGCGGCCGCCGGCGGCGCTGGAGCCTCGATCGCCCCCAACCACACCAGGCCGCTGGCGAGCAGCGCGACCGAGGCCATCCGATGCCACCAACGAGCGCGCACGTCGCCCTCCCCTGTCCCCCGACTTGCGGGGACACGCTAGGTCAGGAGCCGTGGCACTGCTTGAACTTCTTGCCGCTCCCGCAGGGGCAGGGCGCGTTGCGAGGGGTCTTGTCCCAGTCGGACTTCACCACCGGGGTGTTGACGACCTCGTCGGCCGCTTCGACCGGCACCTCGCCGCCCTCGGCGGCGGCCTGGGCCCGCGCTGCGGCAGCCATGCCGCCACCGGCCTCGGACGGGTCCTCGGGACCGGAGGTGGACATGTTGGTGACGTCCGCGGGGCGCTCGTCCTCGACGACGACCTGCACGTGCATCACGTACTTGACGAAGTCCTGGGCGATCGTCTGCATCATCGTCCCGAACATCTCGTAGCCCTCGCGCTGCCACTCGACGAGCGGATCGCGCTGGCCCATGGCCCGGAGGTTGATGCCCTCCTCGAGGTAGTCCATCTCGAGCAGGTGCTCGCGCCAGTGCTGGTCGATGATCTGCAGCATCACCTGGCGCTCGATGTGGCGGAGGGTCTCGGCGCCGAGCTCATCCTCCCGCCGCTCGTAGTAGGCCACGGCGTCGGCGACCAGGACCTCGCGCAGGTCGTCGGTGCTGTCGGCCTCGCCGAGCTGCTCCTCGGTGAGCTCGGTCGGCCAGAACGACGAGATCTCGGCGTGCAGGCCCTCGAGGTCCCACTCGTCCTCCACCTCGGCCACGCAGAACGTGTGCACGGAGGCGTCGACCGCCTCCTCCAGGTACTGGACGGTCTCCTCGCGGAGGTCGGCCTCGTCGAGGATCTGGTCGCGGCGCTTGTAGATGACCTTGCGCTGCTCGTTCATCACCTCGTCGTACTTGAGCACGTTCTTGCGGATCTCCGCGTTGCGCTGCTCGACGGTGTTCTGGGCCCGCTCGATGGCCTTGGTGACCATGCGCGCCTCGATCGGCACGTCGTCGGGGAGCGCCTTGTTCATGACGTAGCTCATCGCCCCGGTGGCGAACAGGCGCATCAGCTCGTCCTCGAGGGACAGGTAGAAGCGGCTCTCGCCCGGGTCGCCCTGGCGGCCAGCGCGGCCGCGCAGCTGGTTGTCGATGCGGCGCGACTCGTGGCGCTCGGTGCCGAGCACGTAGAGGCCGCCGACCTCGCGGACCTTCTCGCCCTCGGCGTCGGTCTCGACCTTGTACTTGGCGGTCAGCTCCTTGAGCTGCTGCTGGCCCTCTTCGGACTCCAGGTCCACGCCCTGGGCGCGCAGGTCCCGGATGGCGAGGCCCTCGGGGTTGCCGCCGAGGAGGATGTCCACGCCGCGGCCGGCCATGTTGGTGGCCACGGTGACGCTGTGGAGCCGGCCGGCCTGGGTGACGATCTCCGCCTCACGCGTGTGCTGCTTGGCGTTCAGCACCTCGTGGGCGATGCCGCGCTTCTCGAGCATCCGGCTGAGCTTCTCGGACTTGGCGACCGAGATGGTGCCGACGAGGACGGGCTGGCCCTCCTCGTAGCGATCGGCGATGTCGTCGACCACGGCCTCGAACTTGAAGTCCTCGGACTTGTAGATGAGGTCGGGCTGGTCCTTGCGCAGCAGGTCGCGGTGGGTCGGGATCGGCACCACCTGCAGGTTGTACGTGGAGGCGAACTCGGCAGCCTCGGTGACCGCGGTGCCGGTCATGCCCGCGAGCTTCTCGTACATGCGGAAGTAGTTCTGGAGGGTGATCGTGGCGAGGGTCTGGTTCTCCTCCTTGATCTTCACCCCCTCCTTGGCCTCGACGGCCTGGTGCAGGCCCTCGGACCAGCGCCGGCCCTCGAGGATGCGGCCGGTGAACTCGTCGACGATCTTCACCTCGCCGTGCTGGACGATGTAGTCCTTGTCCCGCTTGTAGAGCTCCTTGGCGCGCAGGGCGGCCTGGAACTGGTGCACCAGGTTCTGGGACACGGCGTCGTAGAGGTTGTCGAGCCCGAGGGCGGCCTCGACCTTGGCCACGCCCTCCTCGGTGGGCGCCACGATCCGCTTCTCCTCGTCGACGTCGTAGTCCACGTCGCGCTTGAGGCCCCGGACGATGCTGGCGAACTTGTAGTAGAGCTTGGCGGCGTCGGCCACCCGGCCCGAGATGATGAGCGGGGTGCGGGCCTCGTCCACCAGGATCGAGTCCACCTCGTCCACGATGGCGTAGACGTGGCCGCGCTGGACCTTCTCCTCCTTGCGCGTGGCCATGTTGTCGCGCAGGTAGTCGAAGCCGAACTCGTTGTTGGTGCCGTAGGTGATGTCGCAGGCGTACTGCTGGCGCTTGAACTCGCTGTCGCCGCCGTCGGGGAGGATCAGCCCGATGGTGAGCCCGAGCCAGCCGTGGATCTGGCCCATCCACTCCGCGTCGCGGGTGGCCAGGTAGTCGTTCACCGTGATGACGTGCAGGCCACGGCCGGTGAGGCCGTTGAGGTACACGGGCAGGGTCGAGACGAGGGTCTTGCCCTCGCCGGTCTTCATCTCCGCCACCCAGCCGTAGTGCAGGGCGGCGCCGCCCATGAGCTGCACGTCGTAGTGGCGCTGGCCGATGGTCCGGGTGGAGGCCTCGCGGACCACCGCGAACGCCTCGATCAGCAGGTCGGTGAGGTCGGCGCCGTTGTCCAGGCGCTGGCGGAAGTCGCCGGTCTTGGCGCGCAGCTCGTCGTCGGAGAGCTTCTGCATCTCCGGTTCGAGCGCGTTGATGTCGGGGACCAGGCCTTGAAGCGCCTTGAGCTTCTTGCCTTCGCCGACGCGGAGGAGCTTGTCGAGAACAGCCATGAGGTAGGCGAGTCTACGCAGGCGGCAGCAGAACACCCGTCGGCTCCCTACGATCGACCCGGATCCGCCGCCCCGCCCCCTACGAGCAGGAGGAACCTCCCTTGGCCCGCCACCAGCACGGCATCTTCGCCGAAGGCACCCGCGCCCACCACCACCTCGAGTGGCGGCTCAGGGACGGGATCGACGGCGAGGCGCTCCGGCAGGCGCTGGTGGCGGTCCGGGCATCGAACGCCGACCACCGCACCACCGGAGGCGTCAACCTGGTGGTCGGGCTCGGTCCGACCGCCTGGGACCTGGTCCGAGGTGGCCTACCGGCGCCAAAGGGCTTCGGTGCGTTCCCCGGCTACGCCGACGCGGCAGGGGCCCTCGCCGCGCCTGCGACCCAGCGCGACGTGTGGATCTGGGCCCACGGCAGCACCCCTGACGTGGTCATCGACGTCATCCGCGCCGCCGCCGCTGCCCTCGGCCCGGTGGCCACGCTCGAGCTGGACCAGCCCGGCTTCACCTACCGGGACTCCCGGGACCTGACCGGGTTCGTCGATGGCTCGGCCAACCCGTTCCTGGACGACGCCCCGGACGAGGCCTGCATCCCCGAGGGCGCGCCGGGCGCCGGCGGCTGCTGCGCCCTCACGCTGCGGTTCGTGCACGACCTGGCCTCGTTCCACGCCCAGCCGGTGGCCGACCAGGAGCGGGTGATCGGCCGCACCAAGGACCACAGCGTGGAGCTCGACCCCAAGCCCGACGACGCCCACATCGCACGGGCCGAGGCCGAGGGCGACGACGGCGAGGAGCTCGTGGTCTACCGACGGTCGGTGCCGTTCGCGACGGCGGCCGAGCAGGGGCTCTACTTCGTGTCGTTCGGGCGCGACGTGGCGCGCTTCGACACCCAGCTGCGCCGGATGTACGGGGTCGCCGACGACGGCCCGGTCGACCGGCTGCTGTCGTTCACCACCCCGCTGAGCGGGTCGTTCTGGTTCTGCCCCTCGGTCGACGACCTCGACGAGGTGGCGCCGCTGCCCGACGACGAGGGCTGAGCCGGCCCCCGACGGGGGCACGGCGCTCGGTCGACGAGGTCAGTCGGCCTCGTCGATCAGGCCGACGTTGCCGTCGTCGCGGCGGTACACGACCGCGGACCGAGAGGTCTCCACGTTGGTGAAGAAGAAGAAGCCGTGGCCGAGCAGCTCCATGCGCTCGGCGGCCTCGTCCGCGCTCATGGGGTGGATCGCGAAGCGCTTGGACTTCACGATCTGCGGGACGAACTCCTCGACGGCCTCGGCCTCGGCCGGCTCGTCCTCCACGACGGCGACGGCGCCGAGGGCGTCGACCTTCTTGTGGGCCTTCGGCTCGCCCTGCTTGCGGCGGTTGAGGCGGGTCTTGAGCTTGTGGAGCTGGTGCTCGAGCTTCTCGTAGGCCTTGTCGATGGCCTGGTAGCCGTCGGGCGCCTGGACCTTGCAGCGGACGTGGTGGCCGTGGCCCTCGATCGTGACCTCGCACACCTCCTTGTCGGCGATGCGCGGGTTCTTGTGCTCCGAGAAGTGGACCTCGGCATGGTCGAGGCCGTCGACGAAGCGTCCCAGGCGGCCGATCTTCTCCTCGGCCATGACCCGGAGGCTCTCCGGCACTTCGGTGTTGCGAGCACTGACCGTGACCTGCACAGTCGACCTCCTGGATGGTGGGGCGGGAGGGCCGATCGTAGACCGGTCAGCGCGGGTGGCCGCAGCCAGCCCGACGACCCCGCCCGCACCGGCGCTGCGCAGGGCGAGCGCGGCCGCGGCGAGGGTGGCCCCGGTGGTGACCACGTCGTCCACGACCAGGACGTGGCGGCCCTGGACCGCGCGCCGGGCCAAGAACTGCGGGCCGTCGCGCCGCTCGAGCAGGGTGCGGCCGGTCTGGGGCGGCCCGGGGAGGCGGGCGAGCAGGGGCTGGCAGCCCAGCCCGAGGTGGCGGGCCACCTGACGGGCCAGCACCTCGGCCTGGTCGAACCCACGGCTGGCGCGCCGCAGCTCCGTGGTGGGTGCCCAGGTGACCACCTCGACCGGCGCATCGACCACGAGGGCCGCCATCCGCGCCCCGAGCCAGGCGGCGCTGGCCCGGGCGTTGCGGTACTTCAGCTGCGTGACGAGCTGGCGCGCCGGCCCCTCGTAGGCGAGCAGCGCCACCACGTCGTCCAGCCCGGCGATCGGAGCCACCTCGGGCGAGGGCGCCATGGCCGCGACGCACGACGGGCACGGCGACGGGCCCTGGCGGGCGCACCCGGGGCACGTGGCGACGAGCAGCATGCGCGCACGGTACGCCGGGGGTCTGACAGCGACGTGGGCGGCCTGGTCGGGCGAGGTGGGTGGAAGCTGGCGGGAAAGGTGGTTGCATCATCATCCATGAAGGTCGACGTCTGGTCCGATGTGGTGTGCCCGTGGTGCTTCGTAGGGCTCGCCAACCTGCACGAGGCGCAGCGCGCCCTGGCCGCCGACGGGGAGGCGGAGCCGATCGAGGTGGTCCTGCACTCGTTCCAGCTCGACCCCGGTGCGCCCGAGCGCATCGACGAGCCCATCCTCGACCGGCTCGTCGCCAAGCTGGGCATGCCGGCGGCGCAGGTCCAGGCCGGCCAGGACCGCCTGGTGGCGATGGGCGCCGAGCGCGGCATCGACTTCCGGTTCGACCAGGCGATCGATGGCAACACCTTCGACGCCCACCGCCTGCTGCACCTGGCGCGCCAGCGCGGCCTGCAGCTCGAGCTGAAGGAGCGGCTCGGCCGGGCCTACTTCACCGACGGCCAGCCCATCGGCGAGCGCCCCACGTTGCGCCAGGCGGCGCTCGACGTCGGCCTCGATGAGCACGAGGTCGATGCGGTCCTCGAGGGCGATGCCTACGCCGACGACGTCCGAGCCGACATCGCCGCCGCCCAGCGGATCGGCATCGGGGGCGTCCCGTTCTTCGTGATCGACGAGCGCTACGGCGTCTCGGGCGCCCAGCCGGCGGAGGTCCTCCGCGACGCCCTGGAGGAGGCGATCCGCACCAAGGCGCCATCGCTCGTGACCGTGGCCGGCGATCCCGAGGCCGATGCCTGCGGCCCGGAGGGCTGCGCGATCTGACCCAGGCCCGGCGGCCAGCCCCGGTAGGGTCGACCGCCGTGTCCCGCATCTTCGCCGTGCCCCCGTGGGGGGAGGTCCGCCGCCGGATCGTCCCCCTGGTCGTCGGGCTCGTGCTGTGCGGCATCGCCTTCGCGTGCATCGTGGAGGCGGATCTCGGCCTGGACCCGTGGGACGTGCTCCACCAGGGCGTCTCGGACCACACCGGCATCCCGATCGGCACGGTCAGCGTGCTCGTCGGCGTCGTGGTCGTGCTCGCCTGGATCCCCCTGCGCCAGCGCCTCGGCCTCGGCACCGTGCTGAACGCCCTGCTGATCGGCCTCACGATGGACGTCGTGCTCCCCCACCTGCCGGACCCCACCACCACCGCCGAGCGCTGGGCCTACCTCGTGGCCGGGCTGATCATCGTGGGCCCCGGCATCGGCATGTACATCGGCGCCCGGCTCGGCCCCGGGCCCCGCGACGGCATCATGACCGCGCTGGCCGAGCGCGGGCCGTCCATCCGCCTCGTCCGGACCGGCATCGAGCTCACGGCCCTGGCCATCGGCTGGGCCCTCGGCGGCACGGTCGGCATCGGCACGGTCCTGTTCGCCATCACCGTCGGCCCCAACGCCCAGTTCTGGCTCGAGCGGCTCGACAAGGGCTACCCGCCCGGCTTCGCGCCGGTGCACCACGCCGATGGCCACCACGCCCCGGAGGACCCGCCGCCGGACGTCGAGCCGGACTTCACCACCGCGGGCGGCTGACCGGCTCGCTACTCGGGCAGCATCGCCGGGGGCGGGTCGTCCTCATCGAGGATCCGGCGGGCCCGGGCCTCGATCATGGGCTTCCACTCCGGGTGGGTGAGGATGTAGAAGCGCCGGGTGCGGATGGCGTCCACGACCATGGCCGCCACCTCCTCGGGCTGCAGGCCGGTGGCGAGCAGCCCGCCCACCAGGTCCATCAGCGCCTGCTGGTCCTCGGTCGCCTCGTCGCGCTCGTCCTGCTCCCCGCGGGGGCGGTTGCGGTGCGCCAGGTGGATCTTGGTGTTGACCCAGCCCGGGCACAGCACCGAGACGCCGACGTCGGTGCCCGTCGCCGCGAGGTCGCCGAACAGGGTCTCGGACAGCGCGACGACCGCGTGCTTGCTCACGTTGTAGAGCGCCATCCCAGGCGGTGAGGTCAGCCCGGCCATGGACGCCGTGTTCACGATGTGGCCCTCGCCCTGCTCGAGCATGAGCGGGGTGAACGCCCGCACCCCGTGCACGACGCCCATGAGGTTGACGCCGAGCACCCAGCTCCAGTCGTCCTCGCTGGCGAGCCAGGTGGGCCCGCCCGACGACACGCCGGCGTTGTTGCACAGCACGTGCACGGTGCCGAAGCGGTCGACGGCAGCGTCGCGCAGCGCCTCCACCTGACCGCCGTCGCTGACGTCGCACACCACCGACAGCAGCTCGGCGCCGTCGGGGAACCCCTCGGCCACGGCCGCCTCGAGGGCCGGCGACTCGATGTCCGCCAGCACCACCCGCATGCCCTCGGCGGCGAACGCCCGGGCCATGCCCAGGCCGATGCCCGATGCCGCGCCGGTGACGACGGCGACCTTCCCCTGCAGATCTTCCATGGCCGGGACCCTACCGAGCGAGCGCGGCGGCTGGCGCCCAGCAGGCGTGGGTCCCGCTCGAGATGCGCTCGGGCAGGCGCAGCCGGGCGACCGGCCCGTCGTCGATCCGGCGGCCGTCGAGCACCAAGCACTCGGAGCGGTCGCCGGTCACGTCGACGGTGAACGTGACGATCCACGCGTCGTCCTCGCTGCGGGCATCAGCCTTGGGCGCCACGCCCACCTCGGAGGCGTAGCAGCCCTCGGGGAGCCGCAGCACCTGGTCCTCCCCGGTCGTGGCGTCGTGGCGGACCAAGCCGTCGAAGAGGAACCAGCCCGGCTCGCCCAAGGCCGCCCACACGTAGCGGTGCTCGCGGCCCGTGCGCTCCGGGTTGACGATGCCGAACTCGCTGAAGCCGTCGCGCAGGCGCTCTTCGGTGCACCGACCGGTGCGGAGGTCGAAGCGCCACCGGTGCAGCCGGGTCTCCATCCAGTCCAGCGCGAGGTAGCGGAACATCCACATGTCGTCGCCGATCTCGGGCTTGCGCGGCGACGGGCTCCCCTGGTGGAAGCCCTCGAGCACGACCGTGTCGCCGTCCTCGTAGGCGTTGGTCCAGTGCAGGACGTAGGTCGGGTCGGCCTCGAACCACATGGCGTCGGCATCGGTGCCCCGACGGGGCACCACGGCGAAGCGGCTCGGGGCGTCGTGCATGCGCACCGCGTGCACGCCGCGCTCGAGGAGGTCCTCGTCCCAGTGCATCGGCAGGTCGTTGAGCACGACGAACCGCTCGGTGATGGCGATGTCGTGGGGCAGCCGCGGGCCAGGCATGGTGATCGGCTCGTAGTGGACGAGGCGGCCGCTTGCGTCGACGACGCCGAAGTGGAAGTACGGCGCGGTGGTCCCGTAGTTGAAGAAGAACAGCTCACCGGTGGCCGGGTCCACCTTGGTGTGGGCCGAGGCGCCTTCGTCGGGGAACCAGCCGTCCCACCGGGTGGGGCCGAGCGTCTCGAGCGTGTCGGCGTCGAGGCGGTAGAGCTCGCCGTTCTGCCAGAACGAGGTGACGAGGTCGCCGGCGTGCACCACCACGTCGGTGGACGAGGCGTCCTTCATGGCGCCGCGTGCGGTGCGCCCGTCGGTGCGGACCGCTGCGCTCGGCCGCTCGGCCAGGCCGGCCCACAGCGAGGTGCCGGCCTCCTGCTCGGCCACGAGGCCCTCGGTGCGGACGAAGCGGTTCCGGTACCGGGCCCGGCCGCCCTGGAAGCGGATGGCGTGCACCATGCCGTCGCCGTCGAAGGGGTGGTAGGCGCTGATCGCCTCGTGCAGCGGGTTCTCGGTGTTGCGGGCGTAGAGGCCGTCGAGGTCCTCGGGGATCGCGCCCTCCACGACCTCGACGTCGTCGTCGCGCCACTCCACCGACTGCGGGCGCCAGGCCCCGGACCGGTAGGGATGGCCGTCGTCGTCAGGGAGCGTGCGACGCAGCCGCCCCACCTCCACGGCGCTCACGCCGGCACCGCCTCGACCACGAAGGAGCAGGTGGTGGCGGTGCTCCCCCCGATGTTCAGGGTCCCGACCCGCGACGCCCCCTCGACCTGGGTGGCACCGGCCGTGCCCGTGACCTGGCGGAGGGCGTCGACCACCATCCGCACACCGGTGGCGCCCACCGGGTGGCCGCCGCCGATCAGCCCGCCTCCCGGGTTCACGGGGATGCGCCCGCCCCGCTCGAGGTCCCCCGACTCGATCGCCTTCCAGGACTCGCCGGGGCCGGTGATGCCGGTGTGGTCGATCGCCAGGTAGGCCGACGGCGTGAAGCAGTCGTGCACCTCGACGGCGCCCAGGTCGTCGACCGACGCGAGCCCGGCACGGCCCAGCGCGTCGGCGAACGTGTCGCGCACGTGGGGCATCACGTGCGGGTCGCCGTCGCTGGCGGCCAGCTTGTCCCGCAGCGGGAGGCCGACGGTCCGGTGGCCCCACCCGGTGATCCGGGCGGCGCGCCCGCCCGAGGCGACCCCGGGGTGGCGGCGCACCCACCCGTCGGTGGCCAGCACGACGGCGGCGCCCCCGTCGGTGACCTGGCTGCAGTCGGTCCGGCGGATGCGCCCGGCCACGACGGGGTTGGCGTCGTCGTCGGCGGTGAAGCTGGCGTCGCCGAAGCGCCACCCGCGGGTCTGGGCGTTCGGGTTGTCCCGGCCGTTGCGCATGGCCAGCTCCGCGAACGCCCGCAGGTGCGCCTCGTCCAAGCCGTAGCGCCGGTCGTACTCGTCGGCCAGGTCCGAGAACGCCTGCGGCCACACGTAGGTCGGGCTCCCCTCGTGGCCCACCCAGCTGGCCGCGCCGAGGTGCTGGGCGGCGACGTCGCCGGGCACGGTGCGCTCGAGCTCCACGCCCACGACCAGGGCGACGTCGTGGCGACCCGCCTCCAGCTCGGCCATCGCCGCCAGGATGGCGACGCTGCCCGACGCGCAAGCCGCCTCGTGGCGAGCGGCAGGGCGGCCGGCGAGCGCCGGCTCCACCGTGGCCGGCATCGCACCGAGGTGGCCCTGGCCGGTGAACAGCTGGCCGAACGCGTTGGCCACGTGCACCGCCTCGACCTCGTCGGGGCCGAGCCGGGCGTCCTCCAGGGCGCCCCGCACGACCTCGGCCGTGAGGCCGTCGACCTCCACACCCTCCCGCGCCAGGTGGCGCGCGAAGTCGCTCTGGCACCCTCCGAGCACCCAGATCCCCTGCTGCATCGCGCCGACCCTACGCTGGCCGGGTGACCTCCCGCCGCGCCATCGCCGTCGTCGTCGCGCTGGTCCTGCTGGTCGGGATCGTCCTGGTCGGGAGGGCGACCCGGCCCAGCGAGCAGCGGGTGGCCCTGGCGATCCACGAGGCGGTACGGCCGCACGGGACCGTGATCTTCACCGTCGAGTGCGCCACCGACATCGAGGTCCGCCAGGCACCGGACCCGGCCGGGTCGGGCCTCACCCAGGTCACCGTGTGGGGCCGGCCCAAGGTCGGTCGCTGCGACCCCAGCGACCTGGCGGCCGACAACGACCTGTCCTCGGACACGTTCGTGGACGGGGCGACGAGCCAGGTCGTGCACGTCCAGCACTCCTGCCTCCCGACCCGGAGCTGCTAGGAGGCGGCGCCCGCCTTGGCCCGGCGGCGCTCGCCCCGAGATGGTGGCGGGTGGGCCTCGACCACCTCGTCGAACGTGGCCTCGGCCCACAGCCGGTCCCCCTCAGGGGTCGGGCGGCCCGAGAACAGCGCGTCGGACACGACCTCCGCGATGCGGGCCACCCGCTCGTCGGGCAGGGCTTCGTCGGCCAGGGCCCATCCGTAGGCCACGATCGGCTCGCCCCGCCGACGGGGACGGCCCCGCGCCGCGCCCTCCTTCGCCAGCCGGGCTGCCAGGGCGATGGCCCAGGGCGGCGCGGCGGGGTCGACCTCGGGCTTCGGCGTCCGGCGGCGCCAGAGCCATGCCCCGAGTGCGGCGACCGCGGCCAGGAGCAAGAGCAGGGCGACGACCCGAGCCACGCCGGCGAGGCCCGACGACCGCTCCTTGCGCGATCGATCCTTCGGTGTGGCCCGATCGGATGCCGATCCCGCCCCGGCTTCGGTGGCGATCTTCCCCTGGGGGTCATAGGTCCAGCGCCGCGAGACGGAGCCGTCCGGGGCCAGCCGGTCGATCGTCGTGGTCCCGTCGGCGTTGGGGTGGTAGCGGTAGCGGCTGGGCGGGCCTTCGGGCGGGCGCACCGTCACGTCCAGGTCGCCGTCAGCCCTCGGCGTCACCTGCACCTGCGTCCCGTCGCCGCCGGTGATCGTCCCGCCTCGACGGGACAGGTCCTCCGCCTCGTCGGGCAGCGGGATGGCCTCACCGGAGCCCGAGGCGCCATCGGCAGCGTCGCCCGGCACGAGGAAGCGACCAGACGGATCCGGCACGTAGACGTGGTCGAGCGACCCGGGCCCGCCCGGCGCACCGCTGCCGACGCCCGAGCCGCCGGCCGAGCCGCCGCCCGAGCCGAGCGACGACGAGGATGAGCTGCGGTGGCGGGGCGAGCACGACGGGACGCTGAGGACCAGGGCGGCCACCAGGGCGACCGCCGCGGCGATCAGCAGCGTCGTGAGCAGATCGTCGGTGCGGGCCTGGCCGATGCTCGCGTCCTGCTGCACCTGCGGGAGCCCGGCGCGGCGATCCGCCTCCAGGAGCGCCAGGGTCCCCACCGCCAGCGCCACCACGACGACCGCGCCGCCGATCGCCAGCGCGCTCCCCTCGATCGCACCGATCACCGCCACGGCGATCGACAGGATCAGGACCGGCCGGATCCGGTCGATGCGCCGCCAGTCCAGGCCGACCGCCACCGCCGGCAGCACCAGCACCAGGCCGAAGGGCGCGAGCACCCCGGTCGCGCCGATCAGCAGGGAGCCGGCGATGAGCTCCACGATGAGCACCACGGCGCCGACGACGAGGCCGGAGCTGGCGTCGAAGATCCGCAGCGGCGGCAGGGCGATCGCCCCGACGACGCCGACGGCGAAGGAGGCGGCCGCCACCAGGCCCCAGGTGACGAGCCCGGGGTGGGGCAGCACCAGGACGAGGATGGCTCCGATCGCCACGACGAGCCCGACGAGCTGCGCCGGGAGGTGCGCCTCGGGGTGCGGCGGCAGGCCCGCCCACGTCCGCGCCCCCTCGACCTGCGGACCGGTCGAGGGCGTCGGCGGCAGGGAGGGCGGCGACGGGGCGGTCATCCCCACACCACCCCGTCGGGGGTGACGCGACAGACCAGGTCCGCTCGGCGCCCGGCGGTGCTGGGGGTGCCGTACCCGGCGCGGGCCAGGCGACGGGCGGCCTGGCCACGGTCGGTCACCGGGGCGGCAACGGTCGGCAGGTCGGGCACGTGGGGCACCGTGACGACGGGGAGGGCGCGGAAGGCCTGGCCGATGGAGGCCAGCTGTGGCAGCACGTCGCCGGCGTCGCGGGTGACCAGCTCCACCGACCAGCCACGGTCGAGGGCCTGGCCGACCAGGCCCAGCGCATCGCGGGCGACCCGTTCGGCGCGCGGCCCGGGCCGACCCAGGTCGGCGACGATCCGGACCCGCACCACGCCGAGGCCGTCGAGCTCCTTCACCATCAGCTGGCCGTGGTGGGCGGTGGCCTTCCAGTGCACCCGGCGGGGCGGATCCCCACGCCGGTAGGGCCGGACGGTCCGGAACAGGTCGTCGCCCACCGGCGTGCGCTCGTGCAGGCCGAACGCGGCAGCGCGGACCTTCGGCCACGTCACCTCGACCTCGGACGCCGGGGGCGCCACCGGCACGGGGACCGGGAACCGGACGAGCACGCGCCGCCCGGCCGTGACCAGGCCGAGCGGGCCCCGGGAGGTGAGGTCGAGCACCAGGAACGGCACCTGCCCGCGCAGCAGCGGCGGGAGGGCGATCGACCCGCTGCGACCGTCGACCGCGATCACGTCCTGGGTCGGGCCCACGAGGTGCAGCCGGAGGCTCACGGGCCGCCGGGTGCCGACGACCCCGGCCTGCCACGTCGACGGCAGGCCCGCCACCAGCACGGACGGGGGCAGCACCCGCACGTCACCGCGGGAGACGGCCGACCAGGCGAGCGCGGCATCGGTGGCCACCGCGGCGAACAGGGCGACGGCAACCCCGACCTCCAGCCCGCCCTCGTCGACCAGCCAGATCACCAGCGACACGACGGCGACCCCGAGCACGCCGTAGGCCGCCGGCACCACCTCGAAGCGGATCCGCTGGCGATCGTCGGGCCCGCGCACGGGGATCAGCTCCCGGCGGGCGCCGGCGGGACCGGCACCTGGCGCAGCAGCTCGACGACCCAGCTTCGGGCGGTGGGCAGGTGGTCCGCGGTGGCGTCCACGATGCGGTGGGCGAGCGCTGCCACCGCGACCGCCTGGACGTCCTCGGGGCGCACGTGGTCCCGGCCGGCGCAGAGCGCGTGGGCGCGCGCCAGGTCGACCAGGCGGAGGGCCGCGCGCGGCGAGATCGGCGAGGCCGAGCCGGAGCGGGAACGGACCATGTCGACCACGTCCAGGGCATAGGTGGCGACCGTCGGGTGCACGTAGGTGGCCCGGACCTGGGCCTGCAGCGCCTGCCAGGCACCGAGCGGCGCGACCGGGGCGAGGGCGTCGAGCGCCGGGGTGCCCCCGGTGCCGAGCACGAGGTCCATCTCGGCGGCCCGGCCGGGCAGCCCCAGCGACAGCGACACCGCGAACCGATCCCGCTGGCCGGCGACGAGCGGGAACGTGCCCGGGTCGTCCAGCTGCGGGTTCTGGGTGGCGAGCACCAGGAACGGCGAGGGAAGCAGGTGGGTGGTGCCGTCCACGGTCACCTGGCCCTCGGCCATCGCCTCGAGCAGGGCGGACTGGGTGCGTGGGGTCGCCCGGTTGATCTCGTCGACCAGCACCACGTTGTTGAACAGCGGCCCGGGCCGGAACACCCAGCTGTGCCCGTCGTCGTCGAGCTGGCTGATGCCGGTGAGGTCCGACGGCAGGAGGTCCGGCGTGCCCTGCACCCGGCCGAACGTGCCGCCGATCGACGCGGCCAGCGCCTTGGCGAGCAAGGTCTTGCCCACCCCGGGGACGTCCTCGAACAGGACGTGGCCGCCCGACACGAAGGCGTCGACGGCGAGCACGATCGGTTCGGTGCTGCCCAGCAGCACCGTCGAGGCCTGCTGGACCAGCTGCACCGGCAGGGCCGGCCCGGCCACCGGGGGCGTCGTGGGCATCGGGGTCGCCGCGGTCGCGGTCGCCTCGTGCGGTTCGCCGTCGAACATGGGCCTCCCCTCGGCTGGGCTGCGACCCGCCGCCGCACCCCCGGGCAGTGTGGCACAGCCCCCGGGCGCGCCACGGCCGGGGCACGAGGCCCCGGCCGTGGGTCGGTCCGACCAGCCCCGCAGGGCCAGGATCAGTACCGGTAGTGCTCGGGCTTGTACGGGCCCTCGACCGGCACGCCGATGTAGTCGGCCTGCTCCTGGGTGAGGGTGGTGAGCCGCACGCCGAGGGCGTCGAGGTGCAGGCGGGCCACCTTCTCGTCGAGGTGCTTGGGCAGCGTGTACACGCCGATCGGGTACTGCTCGGTCTTGGTGAACAGCTCGATCTGGGCGATGGCCTGGTTGGTGAAGGAGTTGCTCATCACGAACGAGGGGTGGCCGGTGGCGCAGCCCAGGTTCATGAGGCGACCCTCGGCCAACACGATCACCGAGTGCCCGTCGGGGAACTGGAACTCGTTGACCTGGGGCTTGATCTGGACGTTGCGGACGTCGCTCATCTTGGCGAGGCCAGCCATGTCGATCTCGTTGTCGAAGTGGCCGATGTTGGCCACGATGGCCTGGTGCTTCATCCGGCTCATGTGCTCGGCCGAGATGATGCCCTTGTTGCCGGTGGTGGTGATGAAGATGTCCGCGGTCTCGAGCACGTCCTCGAGGCGGGCCACCTGGTAGCCCTCCATGGCCGCCTGCAGCGCGCAGATCGGGTCGACCTCCGCCACGATCACCCGGGCGCCCTGGCCCCGGAGCGAGTCGGCGCAGCCCTTGCCCACGTCGCCGTAGCCGGCCACGAAGGCGACCTTGCCACCGATCATCACGTCGGTGGCCCGGTTGAGGCCATCGATGAGGCTGTGGCGGCAGCCGTAGAGGTTGTCGAACTTCGACTTGGTGACCGAGTCGTTGACGTTGATGGCCGGGAACAGCAGCTGGCCCGCCTCGAACATCTGGTACAGCCGGTGCACGCCGGTGGTGGTCTCCTCGGTGACGCCCTTGATGCCGGCGGCGACCTCGGTCCAGCGGGTGGGCTCCTTGGCCACGGACTCCTTCAGGAGCTGCAGGACGATGGTCCACTCCTCGGAGTCGTCCTCGGTGGGCTCGGGCACCACGCCCGCCGCCTCGTACTCCTTGCCCTTGTGGACCAGCAGGGTGGCGTCGCCACCGTCGTCGAGGATCATGTTGGGGCCGGCGCCGTCGGGCCAGCGGAGGGCCTGGTCGGTGCACCACCAGTACTCCTCCAGGGTCTCGCCCTTCCAGGCGTAGACCGGGACGCCCTGCGGGGCATCGGCGGTCCCGTTGGGGCCGACCACCACGGCGGCGGCGGCGTGGTCCTGGGTGCTGAAGATGTTGCAGGACACCCAGCGCACGTCGGCGCCGAGGGCCACGAGGGTCTCGATCAGCACGGCGGTCTGGATGGTCATGTGCAGCGAGCCCATGATGCGGGCGCCGGCCAGGGGCTGGGCGTCGGCGAACTCGGCGCGGGTGGCCATCAGGCCGGGCATCTCGTGCTCGGCGAGCTGGATCTCCTTGCGGCCGAAGCCGGCAAGGCCGAGGTCGGCGACCTTGTAGTCGTCGGGGTTCAGGGTGGGCATGCGTCTACCTCCACGCATCGATGTCGGAAGCCGCTGGGGCACGCCCGGAGGCGCGCCGAGGCGCGGCGGTGCTTCGAGGGTGGGGCTGGAGCCTGCTGGCTCACCCATGACAGCCCACGTCGGCCGATCGGCCGGCTGCCATCGTAGCCGCGGCCGGCCCGCCCGACCGGCATCGCCGGAGAACTGGAACGTGTTCTAGGGTGCCCGCCCATGACGTGCGAACGCCTCACCGACCGGGTCGTGATCGTGACCGGAGCCGCCTCCGGGATCGGGCAGGCCACCGCGATCCGCCTCGCCCAGGAGGGCGCGCGGGTCCTCGCCTCGGACATCAACGCCGATGGCCTGGCCACCACGCTGGGTCGGGCCAACGAGGCCGTGGGCGATGGCAAGGGCGAGTGCGTGACCCACGTCGCCGACATCTCCCAGGAGGCCGACGCCGCCGACACGGTGGCCACCGCGGTGGACGCCTGGGGCCGGCTCGACGGCCTCGCCAACATCGCCGGCATGCTGCGCTCGGGCCGGACCCACGAGTTCGACCTCGAGACGTGGAACCGGGTGATCACGGTCAACCTCACCGGCACCTTCCTGATGTGCCGCGCCGCTCTCCCCCACCTCATGGAGAGCCAGGGCGCGATCGTGAACTCGGCCTCCACCTCCAGCTCGTTCGGCCACCCCTGGATGGGCGCCTACGCCGCCTCCAAGGGCGCCATCTGGTCGTTCACGCAGACCCTCGCCGTCGAGTACTGCAAGGTGCCGGTGCGGGCGAACTGCATCGCCCCCGGCAGCGTGCACAGCGGGATCACCTCGAACGTCGAGTTCCCGCCGGACCTGACGGACCGGGAGAGCAAGCTGGTGCGCCGGATCATGTCGCCCACCGGCTTCGGCGACCCTGAGGACGTGGCCGGCGTGGTGGCGATGCTCCTGTCCGACGACGCCAAGCACATCACCGGCGAGTGCATCCGCATCGACGGCGGCACGCACGCGTGAGCGCCGGCCGATGAGGTTCAACGTCGCCACCGCCTACCTGCCGCCCGAGGAGCTCGTGCCGATCGCCAAGGCGGCCGACGAGCTCGGCTACCACGGCATGGCCCTCGCCGACCACGTCGTCAACCTCGAGACGCTGACCACCGAGTACCCCTACACCGCCGACGGCAACCGCCGCTGGGAGCCGTTCACGCCGTGGGTCGACCCCATGGTCGCCATCGGGGCGCTGGGGGCGGTCACCGAGCGCCTCCGGTTCTTCACCAACATCTACGTGCTCCCGATGCGCAACCCGTTCGTGGTCGCCAAGACCGTCGGGACCGCCGCGGCCATGACCGGCGGCCGCGTCGCGCTCG
Organism: Acidimicrobiales bacterium; assembly: GCA_046331115.1. Taxonomy (GTDB): domain Bacteria; phylum Actinomycetota; class Acidimicrobiia; order Acidimicrobiales; family Iamiaceae; genus Aquihabitans. Next base: position 153,177 of record JAXLRJ010000004.1, on the reverse strand, counting down.
GCGTCGGCATGGGCTGGTGCGAGGAGGAGTTCGACCTGCTCGAGCAGCCGTTCCGCAAGCGTGGCGCCCGAGCGGACGAGATGCTCGAGCTGCTCGCCAAGCTCTGGGGCGGCGGCTGGGTCGAGCACCACGGCGACGCCTACGACGTCCCCCGCCTCGAGATGAGCCCGACCCCGCCGGCGCGCATCCCCATCTACGTCGGTGGCCTGTCGGACGCCGCGCTGCGCCGCGCTGCCCGCCACGACGGCTGGATCTCCGACCTGATCTCGACCGACCAGGCCGCCGAGTACCGCGCCAAGATCGACGACCTCCGGGAGGAGGCGGGCGCCACCGGCGACTTCTCGATGATCGTCTCGCTCAACGACGCCATCACCGTGGACCAGTTCCGTCGGGCCGAGGAGGTCGGCGTCACGGACCTGCTCACCATGCCGTGGGCCTACTACGGCGGCTTCCGGATCCCGCTCGAGCAGAAGATCGACGGCCTGAAGCGCTTCGCGGAGGACATCGCCCAGCACCTGGCGGACTGATCCCGCCACGTGGGCCGGCGTCGCGCGAGCATGCCGGGATGAAGCGCGCATCGATCCTGCTGGCCACCGCCCTCCTGCTCCTGGTCGGGTGCGGCACGAGCGGCGGCGAGGACGCCACGTCCTCGGGCGGGTCGACCACCACGGCCGCCAAGGACCAGCCGCCCACCGCCAAGCAGCTCCTTGCCATCCTGCCGACGGCGAAGGAGGTCGGCGAGGGCTACGAGGTCAGCGACACGAAGGACGGCACCGGGCCCACCACCACGACCACGTCGGACCCCGCCGACGACGAGATGGACGCCAAGATGAACGAGGCCTGCCCGGCCTTCGCCAAGCTCGACAAGGCGCTGTCGGGCAAGGACAACGACGACGAGGTCGCCAAGACCTACAAGACGGCCGACGGGCGCGAGATGGAGATCGAGATCGATCCCACCCCCACGACCTTCACCGAGGCGAACATCGACAAGATGGTCGACGCCATCAACGGCTGCAGCGACATCACGTTCTCCAGCGACGGCGTGGACATCACGATGAAGCTCACCGCCAAGCGCAACGACACGGTCGGCGACTACGGGGTCGACCTCTCGATGGCCGCCACGTTCCAGATGATGGGCATCCCGATGCAGCTCGGCTTCACCGGCCGGTTCTTCGCCGTGGACGGCGTCGGGGTCAGCATCACCGCCTCGGGCGGCTTCGACCAGGAGACCGGCAACCCGGTCGAGGGCGACGTCGACCGGGTGGATCCGCTCGCCAAGGACCTCGAGTCCCGGGTCCAGTCCCTGTAGCCCAGGGCCTGATCGGGCCCAGGGCCGTCAGATCAGCCGGTGTAGTCGGCGGCGCCGCTGACCGGCGTGGCCGGCGTCGCCCCGCCGGCGGGCACCGTCGTGGTGGTCGAGGTCGGGGTGAGGTCCTCGTCGGCCTTGCCGATCCACAGCGCGTAGGTGCCGGTGACGGCGACCTTGGCGGTGATGATGCGCCCCCCGTCGACCGGGTGCGACTCGACGTCGACCAGCCCGTAGGTGTCGATCGGGTGGTCGGCGTCGTCGGCGGTCGGCGACCAGACCACCAGGGTCCCGCCCGCCTTGGTGGCGGTGGCCTTGACCTTCATGAGCCCGGTGGCCGGGTCGCTGCGGAGCTCCACCAGCCGCCCCGGGGTCGCCCGGGGGTAGCTGCGGCCGAGGATGCGCAGGAACGCTTCGTTGGGCCCGAGGTCGGTGTCGTCGGGACAGCCGAGCAGGTTGAGGTGGGTCGAGGTGCCCGTGCCCGGCACGACCGTGCCGTTGGACCAGGACACGGCGTGGGGATCGCCGCACGACTGGCGCCACTGCCACCAGGCGCCGCCCCAGCGGTGGGCGTCCTCGTCGGCCGCGTAGCGGCGGGCCTTGGCCAGGGTGGCGGCGTCGGTGCTCCAGAAGCCGTACTCCCCGCCCCAGTTCGGCACGCCCTTGGCGGCGGTCAGCGACTCGATGGCGTCGTTGAGCCCCTCGATCGAGCCGCCGCCGATGGACTCCGAGTAGTTGTGGACCGACGCCGACACGTTGCGGCTGCTCACGCCGGCCTTGGCCGGGTCCGGGATCACGATCCCGTTGGCGTTGTTGCCGGCCGGCACGGTGGGCTCCACGAACAGGACGTGGTCGAAGGGCGCCGCGTCCTCGGCGGCGCGGATCTGGCGGGCAACGCCGCCCAGCAGGTCGTCGTACAGCGGCTCGAGGTCAGCGGCGGGACGGGAGGTCTCGGGCTCGTTCAGCAGGTCGTAGCCGGCGACCTCGGGGCGGCCGGCGAAGCGGGCGGCCACCTTGCCCCACATGGCGGCGAACTCGGTGCGGATGCCGTCGACGTCGTCGTAGAAGTTGTTCCAGGCCCGGTTGACCGCGGGTGAGCTGTTGCGCTCGCCGTTGGTGAGGCAGGTGGAGAGTCCGTCGGTGATGGTGGCCCACGCCGGGGCGCCGTCCCAGCCCTTGGCCGGGGTCGTGCCGCTCGGGCAGGTGCCCGGCGCCGGGGTGGAGATGGTCGACGTGTAGGCGTCCTGGTGCATGTCGATCACCGTGTAGATGCCGTGCGCAGCCGCTGCCGTGACCGCAGCGTCCACCTCGTCGAGGTACGCGCCGTCGATGGTGCCGCGGGTGGGCTCGATCCGGGACCAGGACACGATCAGGCGCACCACCGAGATCCCGTGGCGCGCCATCCTGGCCCAGTCCTCGTCCGTGACCGGGTTGGTGGGGCCGAGCCCGGGCACCCCCTGCCAGTACTCCCCCAGCGAGTTGACGTTCGCTCCCCGCAGCAGCACGTCCCGTCCTGCCGAGTCCACGAAGCGCCGGTCCGAGGAGGTCTGGATGGGCAGGAGCTCCACCACGTCGGTCACCTCCACCCGAGGTGCACCACGACGAGGCGTCGCCCAGCCTGTGGCGGCCGGGGACGGCCATGCGGCCACCGCCGTCGACGCGAGCGCGACCACGGCGCAGGTGCCCGCAGCGATCCGGCCCAGCCTGCCCATGCCCCAATGCCCTCGTCCGATGCCCAAGGCCCGGCAACGTAACGTCGCCGACCGGGCCACCGCAACGCGCCGCGCCTGCACCGGGGGCGAGCGCTACTTGACGGCGGTGGGAGCGACGAGGCCGCCGGAGGCGCCGGTGAGCGGGATCGGGGTGGCGCTCAAGAGGAAGTCGTGCTGACCGTCGGCCTCGCAGTCGGCGGCGAGGTCGTCGAGCGCCCAGATCTGGCCCTGGGCCAGGCCCATGTCCCGCAGGTGGATCATGTGGATCGGCAGCAGCACCGCCGGGTCCTCGCAGGGGAAGCACTCGAGCACGAACGTGTCGGTGGCGACGCCTGCCACCTGGTGGTCGTGCAGCCACTCGATGGTCATGGTCGACAGCCCCGGGCAGACCATCCGGTAGCGGTCCTTCTCGCCGATGCGCAGGAAGTGCATGTGGCCGGTGCGGACGAGGACGATGTCGCCGGGCTCGACGGTCACGCCGGCGCGCTCGGCGCAGGCGTCGAGCTCCTCGGCGGTGATCGGGTGGTTGTCGTCGAAGTGGTCGACGCCGTGCAGGCGGGCCACGTCGAGCAGCACGCCGCGGGTGACGACCGGGCCGAACGCCTGGATGCCGAGGTCCCCGGCTCCGGCCTCGGTGACCTGGCTGCGCGGCACGCCGTTGTAGAGCTCGCCCGAGTAGCCGACGTGGGAGAGGGCGTCCCAGTGCGTGCACGCCTGGACGCCCATCTGGAAGCGGTCGTCGTTCGTGGTGAAGCCGTCGGGGCTCCCCGTGTACTCGACGTTGATGGCGGTCATCTCGAGCTCGGGGTTGGTCCGCCCCGGGATGGCCCCGGTCTGGGGGCCGTCGGCGTCGAAGGGCACGGCGAGCGAGAACGGCCGGCCCTGGCGCACGGCGGCCGCCCCACGGCGCACCGCCTCCTCGTCGATCAGGTTGAGCGTGCCTCGCCGGTCGTCGGCCCCCCAGCGCCCGCGGTTCGAGACCCGGGCCGCCAGCTCGAGGAGGTGGTCCGGCAGGGCGGTCACGGCTGGCCGCCGACGGCGATCACCGGGGTGGGCCCGGGGTCGATGCCGGCCAGCGCGGCCAGCTCCACCGCCACCACGTCGCCCTGGAACGCCAGGTCGAGCAGCTGGGCCAGCGCGCCCTCGCCAGCGGCCCGGACGGTGTGGATGGCGGCCACGACCTCTTCGGTCCACTGCTCGACCAGGCCGAACTGCTCGGCCACCTCCGGCGGCTCGTCGTCGTGGCGCAGCAGGACCAGCGACGTCACCTGGCGGGTGATGTCACCGTGCTGGCCCCAACCGGCGAGCTCGCCGTGGACCACGTCGGGCAGCCGCCCGGCGAAGGCCGGTGCCTTGGCCGTCTGGTTGACCTGGGCCTTCCACCGCAGGGCCGCGGTGCCACCGAGGATCCCACCGCCGTAGACGAGCGGGATCGTCCCGTGCAGCTGGCGAGCCAGGGCCGCCGCGGGGCTGTCCTCCACGGCAAGCTCGTCGCGGCGGCGGGCGAGCTGGTCGATGGCCGCGGCGATCCACCCGCGCCCGCCGGGGAACAGCCCGAGCGAGTCGAACGCCTTGAGCACCGGCACGGCCAGCGCACCGATCCGGGCGCGCGGCGGCAGGTGCGGGGCGTCGGGGGCGGCGTGGGGCAGGAAGACCGTGGGGGCCTCGGCCGAGTCGGCGATGGCGCCGAGGGCGCCTCCGCTGGTGACGGCGAACAGCTGGGCGCCGGCCTCGACGCACAGCGCCGCCGACGCGACCACCTCCGGGGACTCCCCGGACGCGGAGATGGCCACCACCAGCGTGGATGCGTCGACGAACGACGGCGGCTCGAACCCCTTGTGGACCACCAGGGGCACCGGCATGAACGGCCCCGCCACCGCCTCGAGCAGGTCGCCCACCCAGCCGGCGGCGCCCGTGCCGAGCACGAGCACGTTGGCGATGTCGTCGTGCGCGGGCAGCGGCCCGGTCACCGAGAGGCTGCGGACGGCGGCCGCGACCTGCTCGGGCAGGTCGAAGACGGCCGCGCGGAAGCCCAGGGAGTCGATCGGCTCGGTCATGGTCGGCTCCGGTCCCTGCGGCGGTGTCGGCTCAGGCGAGGGTGGAGGGCGTGCCCTCGGCCTCGGCCTTGGCCATGAGGCGGTCGTGCTCGGCGTCGTCCACGGTGGTGGCTTCGTCGATGAGCATCACCGGGATGTCGTCGCGGATCTCGTAGCGGCGCTTGAGCCGGGGGTTGTAGAGCGCGCTCTCGGACTCGAAGTAGAGCAGCGCGCCCTTGTCTTCGGGGCACGCCAGGATCTCGAGGAGCTTGGGGTCGAGGGCCATGTGGTCTATCCCTTGGTGATGAGGTGGAGGAGCTCGGAGGTGTGGTCGTCGCACTCGTCGCGGGTGCGGGCCTCGAGGTTGAGGCGCAGCAGTGGTTCGGTGTTGGACGGCCGCAGGTTGAACCACCAGTCGCCGAGGTCGACGGTGAGCCCGTCGAGGTGGTCCTGGGCGGCAGACGGCTCGGCGACCGCGAAGTGGTCCGCCACCGCGGCGATGACGGCAGCGGGGTCTGCCACCTGGGTGTTGATCTCGCCGGAGTCCGCGTACCGGTCGAACGGCCGGCGCAGGACGGACATCGGGGCGTCGCCCTTGCAGCGCAGCTCGAGCACGTGCATCGCGGCGATCAGGCCGCTGTCGGCGCGGAAGTTGTCCCGGAAGTAGTAGTGGGCGGAGTGCTCGCCGCCGAACGCGGCGCCAGTGGCCGCCATCTCGGCCTTGATGTAGCTGTGGCCGACCTTGGTCCGCACCGGGGTCCCCCCGCGCTCGCGCACGACCTCGGGGACCGCCTTGGAGCAGATCAGGTTGTGCAGGATCGTGGCGCCGGGCTCCTTCTCGAGCACGCCGGCCGCCACCATGGCGGTGGTGGTCGACCCCGAGATGCCGTTGCCCTGCTCGTCGACCACGAAGACCCGGTCGGCGTCACCGTCGAACGCGAAGCCGATGTCCGCCCCGACCTCCCGGACCCGAGCGCACAGGTCCCGCTGGTTCTCGGGCTGGAGCGGATCCGCCGGGTGGTTCGGGAAGCGCCCGTCGAGCTCCTGGTAGAGGATCTCGAGGTCGAAGGGCAGCGCCTCGAACACCGCGGGCACCACCAGGCCGCCCATGCCGTTCGCGGTGTCCGCCACCACCTTCAGGGGCTGGAACCGGCTGGTGTCCACGAAGGAGCGGACGTGGTCGGCGAACGCGCCGAGGAGGTCCACCTCACGGCGACCGCCGGCGGCTGCGGTCGAGGGCAGCTCGGTGCGGGCCATCTCCCTCACCTGCTCCAGGCCGGAGTCCGCACCGACGGGCCGGGCGCCGGCGAGGCAGAACTTGATGCCGTTGTACTGGGCCGGGTTGTGCGAGGCGGTGAACATCGCTCCGGGGGCGCCACGGCTGCCCGAGGCGAAGTAGAGCAGGTCGGTCGAGGCCAGGCCGAGGTCGACGACGTCGACGCCCTGGGATCGGACGCCATCGCTGAAGGCGGCGGCGAGCTCGACCCCGGAGGGGCGCATGTCGCGCGCCACCAGGATCTCCGGGACCGCGCCTCCTTCGTCGAGGGCGAAGCGGGCGAAGGCGGCGCCGATGTTGCGGCAGCCGGCGGCGTCGATCTGATCGGGAAAGGTCCCCCGAACGTCGTACGCCTTGAAGATGGCATCGAGGTCCGACATGGCGCGCCGACCTTACTCGGCGGACCCCCTCAGCCCTGCCGTCCGACCGACCCGGGCCCCCTCGGGCAGGTCGTAGTGCCCGTGGCGGTCCGCCTGGCGGATCCGGACGAGGTCCACCAGGAGCCGGAACGCGTCGCGGGCGACGTGCACGGTGGACCGCTCCGAGTTGGCCACCTCCACGGGCACCTCGAGGATGGCCAGGTCGTAGCGCTCGGCTAGGTGGAGGACCTCCACGTCGAAGGCGAACCCGTCGATCTGGGTGCGCCCGAACAGCACCTTGCCCACCTGGTGCTCGAACGCCTTCAGCCCGCACTGGGTGTCAGCGCGCGGCGTCGACAGCACGAGGCGCGTGGCGAGGTTGATGCCCCGCCCACCGATGCGGCGCATCCCACCGGCTTCGACGATGGTGGTCGAGTCCCGGTGGTGCCGGTTGCCGACCACCACGTCCCAGCCCTCCTCGACCGCCCGGGCCAGCCCCTCGATCTGCCCCGGCGCGTAGGAGAGGTCGGCGTCGGTGAAGGCGATCGTCCGGCCCGAGGCGGCCAGCACCCCGGCGCGGACGGCAGCCCCCTTGCCCCGGTTGACCGGCAGCTCGATCACCCGGTCGGCGCCGGCGGCCCGCGCCGCCGCCCCGGTGCCGTCGCCGGACCCGTCGTCGACGACGAGGACCTCCAGGCCGCCCACCGCGGCCACCTGAGCAGCTCCGTGCGGATCCGCTCGATGGTGGCGGCGATCTCCTCGGCGCCGCGGAAGGCGGGGATGACCACGCTCAGGCGAGGTTGGTCCACCTCAGCCTCGGGCCGGGCTCGGCCGCCGGGCCGTCGGCCGCTCGTCGACCGGCTCGTGCACCCAGATGTCGTCGTCCACGGCGCCGTCTTCGTCGGCGGCGCCGGCGGTCGGCGCCGCCCAGGCCGGGTCGAGGGGCCCCGGCCCTGCGGTGGTACGGGCGGGCCGGCGACCCCGCCCGCCTTGGCGACGGGCTCGATGGTGAGGACGCCGTCAGCCACACCGACAGGCGGGTCGGCTGCTCGGGCGGCACCGGGATCGGGGCGGCGGGCCAAGAGCACGAGGCCGACCACGCCGAGGAGGGTCAGCACGATGCCGAGGCCAGGTCACCGGCGTGCGGTCGTAGTGCAGCGAGACGTGGGTGGAGGTGGGGACGACGACCATCAGGTTCGGCGTCGCGGTAGGGGCCGTCGGCGCCGGACGCCTGCCAGTTCGGGAAGTAGGACGTCTTCACAAGCACCGGCACGCCCGGCTTCGACACGTCGAAGGAGATGTGGTCGTCGCCCTCCTCGATGTTGGTCACCTTCACCTTGGGCAGGCGTGCGGGGCAGGTCGGGGACCTGGTCGATGGGTCCGCTCTCGCCGAGCTGGTTGCAGACCCAGAGCACGAAGGCGCCGCCGGGAGGTGGGCACGGGGTCGAGGGCGACCCGCTTCCGGGCCTTGGAGCCCGGTGGCGGCGGCGATCGGCACGTCGGCCTGGCGCTGCTGCCGACCAGGCCAGGCCGTAGGCGTATTCGTCCTGGCATCAGGTCGATCGCAGGCGCCGACCACGGTGGTGCTCGACGTAGGCTGCGGTAGCGCAACGTCGGCCACCTCGTAGACGTGGCCTGGCCCCAGGACGCATCTCCACCAGGTCGGATGCCAGCGTGGCCAGGCCGACGGCGTTCGGGGTCGACGCCAGGTAGTACCGCACGCCCAGCTGCTGCATGTACCGCACGCCGGCATCGATGTCGAAGCCGGGGTAGGGCAGGTCGCGTTGGGGCTGGGACGGCGAGGTCGACAGCTCGGCCTGCATGATGAAGTGGTACGGCACGGTGGCCGACGGCTCGAAGTACAGGCCTTCCTGCGAGCCGATGCACCCGTCGGTGAAGTAGGGGAACATCATGAGCGCCATGGGCGTGCCGTAGCTGCCGATGCGGTCGCCGTCGTACTCCCACATGGACCGCCCGCAGCCGTAGCGGGGGTCCTTGCCGATGCCCGCCATGGTCTGCACCAGCGACCGGTACTCGGGCCAGCCGCCCGAGGTGCACGCCACCTGCGAGCCAGGCGCATCGCACCCGATCGGCGCCGCCTGCTTGGCCTCGAGGCCCGTGTAGTTGTTGGCCGACCAACCGCCCGCCGGGTTGACGTCGGTGGTGGACGGGTTGACCCGGTCGAGGAAGCCCGGCAGCGCCAGCGAGATCCGCGTCTTGGCCACCCCGCCCTCGGTGACGGTCTCCTTGTGCACGAGGCGGGGGAACACGTCGCCGAGCGGGAGGATCGTGTAGATCAGCACGCCCACCACGATGAGCAGGCTGCCGCCGACGGTGACCACCCGCAGGGGGCGCTCGACGTTGCCCGACGCCGCGGCCCCGGCGACCCGCAGCGTCTCGCCGATGCCGATGGCGGCGAGCAGGGCGATCGACAGGAACATGAACGGCAGGAGCCGCGCGTTCCACAGGCGCATCTGGGGCAGGAAGGCGAAGGCGAGGTCCACCGCGATCCACGAGAACGCCAGCACCAGCCCGACCGCGTAGCGGCGGACGAGGGACCAGGCGACGCCCACCAGGGCCACGAAGAAGAGGTACCGCCAGGCCGACAGGTACAGGTAGTACCCGAGGTCGGTGTGCTCCCGGTGGGCAGCGGCGGCTGCTCCACGCATGTCGTTGACGTAGTCGCTGCGCAGGTAGAAGGGCACGACCCAGAGCACCCGGTGAGCAGCCCGGCGACCGGCACCATCGTCACCAGCCCTTGAACCTGGCCTTGTCGGGGTGGACCAGGAACAGGCGGCGGTCAGGCCGAGGACGAAGAACGCCGGGATGAGGTGGCACAGCCCGCGGCGGCGAACAGCTCGCGGCGGCCAGCAGTGCCGCCCGGTCTTGGTGCAGCCGGCCAGGTACAGGACGGCGAGGGCGAGGCTGATCGAGAAGGCGAACTCACCCGCCATCGTGAACTGGAAGTTGCCGCCGATGATGTTGCCCGTGTTGTTGTAGGCCGGCTCGCGGTTGAAGACGAACAGCACGCCCGCCGCGGCGGCGAGCGGCGGGATCGGGAACCGCATGTTGGCCGCCTTCGCCAGCACCCAGCACGCCAGGGGCATCGCCAGCAGGCCCAGGGCCGTGACGACCTTGAACGACCGGTTGTAGGAGAGCGGGACGGCCAGGTTGGCGAGCAGCACGCCCAGCGCCACCAGCACCCACCGGTACGGGTACAGGCCCGGCGCATCCAGCCCGACGGCCGACGAGCACCGACGAAGCGAACGCTGGGATGGCCAGGTACCAGGGCAGCCCGACGTGCAGCAGCACCACGAGCAGCGACAGGACCACCATGTAGAACTGGTACGCGAAGCCGTCGTACCAGTCCAGCTGTCCACCCCGACAGGCGGCCTTCAGGAGCAGGTGGTCCATCAGGTACCGCGGGCCCCACAGGTGCGACCCCATGTCGCCGCCGGTGGGGGCGCTGTTGCTGAGCAGGTCCTGGGGGTGGAGCGTGGAGAACGTCGCGATGCCGGCCAGCACCGCGAGCACGCTGATCGCGGCTTCGGCCGCCTTCCACAGGTCCTCGGCGTAGCCCTTGAGCAGGTGAGGCCCACCATGCCGCCACCCGCTCGCCGATGCGGGGGAGCAGCTCCTCCTCGGTGCTGGCCCTGTTCGATGGCCTCGCCGCTGGCCTCGAGGCGGTCTGGGCGTCGACCGCCTCGAGCCCGTCCAGGGCATCCGGCACCTCGGGCGCGCCCGAGCCCTCGGCCGGCTGCGGCACGTCGTCGACCACGTCGGGCGGGGCGTCGTCGGTCATGACGCCGCCAGGAGCACGGCGATCGACGACAGGTTGAAGGCCAGGTGCGCCACCATGGCGGGCCCGACCCGGCCGGTGCGCTGGGCGAGGAGGCCGAACACCAGGCCAGCGGCGGTGAGCCCGGCGAACTGCAGCGGCTCGAAGTGGGTGGCACCGAACACGGCCGACGAGGCCACCAGGGCGATCCAGGGCGCCCACCTGCGCTCCATCGACCGCAGCACGAGCCCTCGGAAGAACAGCTCCTCGGCGAAGGGGGCCATGACGCCGACGATGAGCACCAGGAGGACCACGCCGCCAGCACCCGTCGCCTTGTCGGCCATCTCCCGCGCCGGCGCCTCGAGGTCCTTGGCGGTCTGGCCGCTCAGCCACAGGACCGGCATGGACACGAGGGGCACGAGGATGAACTGGGCGGCGACGCCCGCGGCGATGCCGAGCGGCACGTCCCATGCCCGCAGGTGGACCCGGAAGTCCTGGACCCAGCCGTTGCCCTTGGTGTTGCCGGCCCACACCGCAGTGCCGATGAAGCCCGCCCACAGCGGCACGTTGCCGATGGCGAGCATCGCCAGCGACAGGTCCTTGCTCGAGGTCGTCCCGGTCGCGGCGAACAGGACGACGCCCCACACCAGCGCGGCGGCGTAGGCGAGGAGCCACCCGCCGATGGCATCGCCGAGGCCCCACCGGGGCTCCACGAGGCCGTCGTGGCGCGTCGGGGCGGCGTCCTGGGTGGTCATGGCGCGGCGAGCCTACCGGGGCGGCGCCGGCGGCCTGCCGTCGGGGCCCGAGCCCGCAGGGTCAGGAGGCGAGCGGCTCGGCGACGGTCGCCGGCGCCGGCTCCCGCAGGTCGACCAGCTCCCACCCGCGCGGCGGCTGGGTGCGCGCCGCGTGGCGGTCGCACAGGTCGTGGGTCATGGGGTGGCCCTCGGGCGTGAGCGGCTCGAGCCACACCGTGGCCGACCGGTAGCCGTAGGACAGGGTAACCGTTGCCGCCTCGGCACAGCCGGGTCGGGCACATCCTCGACGCATGGGCGGCACGCTACCGGCGACGGCAACGAGCAGGGCGGATGCCTCGGTGTCCCCGCGTCCCCCTAGGCTGTGGGCCATGTCTCCCGACGGCCCCCCACCCCCGCCGCCTCCCCCGCCACCCCCACGGCATCGCGCCCCGGGTGGTCCCGGTGGCAGCGGCGGCCAGGGCCAGGGTGGCCCCGGCGGCCCGGCGGGGCCCGGCCCGGCCCGAGCCATGGGCCCGGCGCGCCTCGCCCTCTACGTGGTGGCTGCGGCGGCGGTCGTGCTGGCGTTCTTCGTGGCGAGCCAGAACAAGCAGGAGGGCAGCGACTGGAGCTACACCCGCTTCCTGGACCAGGTGAAGGCCGACAAGGTCGACTCCATCACCTACGACAACACCACCGGTGCCATCACCGGCAAGCTCAACGATGACGCTGGCACCTTCCACACCACCGGCCTGATCCCCTTCCCGACCCAGGACCTGGACCTCATCCAGGAGCACGACGTCGTGCTGAAGCCCAAGAACCACCAGCCCGGTTGGTTCGAGACGTGGCTGCCGATCCTGCTGTTCCCTGCGCTGATCATCGGGTTCCTGGTGTTCATGCAGCGCCGGGCCCAGGGCCAGATGGGCAACATCATGTCGATCGGTCGGAGCCGGGCGAAGACGTACTCCACGGAGCGGCCGGGGACCACGTTCGCCGATGTCGCCGGCTACGAGGGCGTGAAGACCGAGATCCGCGAGGTCGTGGACTTCCTGAAGTACCCGGAGAAGTTCGGCCAGATCGGCGCTCGGATCCCCAAGGGCGTGCTGCTCGTGGGGCCGCCCGGCACCGGCAAGACCCTGATCGCCCGGGCCGTTGCGGGTGAGGCCGGGGTCCCGTTCCTGTCGGTGAGCGGCTCGGACTTCATGGAGATGTTCGTGGGCGTCGGCGCCAGCCGGGTCCGGGACCTCTTCCAGTCCGCCCGCAAGATGGGCCGGGCCATCATCTTCGTGGACGAGATCGACTCGATCGGCCGCAAGCGCGGCGCCGGGCTCGGCGGTGGCCACGACGAGCGCGAGCAGACGCTGAACCAGATGCTCTCGGAGATGGACGGCTTCGAGGCCACCGAGGGCATCGTCATGATCGCCGCCACGAACCGGCCCGACGTGCTGGACCCGGCGCTGCTGCGCCCGGGCCGCTTCGACCGTCAGGTCGTGGTGCCCCTGCCCGAGCACGCCGAGCGCCTCGCCATCCTGCGGGTCCACGCCAAGAGCAAGCGGATCAGCCCGGACGTGGACCTCAACGTGGTCGCCCGGGGCACCCCCGGCATGTCCGGCGCCGAGCTGGCCAACCTGGTCAACGAGGCCGCGCTGTACGCCGTGCGCCGGGGCGCGGAGATGATCACCCGAGAGGACTTCGAGTACGCCCGGGACCGGGTCCTCATGGGCCAGCGCCGCGAGTCCATGGCCCTCTCCGACAAGGAGAAGGAGCTCACCGCGTACCACGAGGCTGGCCATGCCGTGTGCGCCACCCTTCTGCCGGAGGCGGACCCGGTGCACAAGGTCACCATCCTCCCCATGGGCATGGCCCTCGGCGTCACCCAGCAGCTGCCGGCCGAAGACCGCCACTCGTACAACCAGGACTACCTGGAGCAGTCGATCGTGGTCGCCATGGGCGGCCGCATCGCGGAGCGCCTCGTGTTCGGCGTGGTGTCGACCGGTGCCAACAACGACCTGGTCGTGTCCACCGAGCGGGCCCGCAAGATGGTCCGCGAGTGGGGCATGAGCGAGCGCATCGGGCCCATGGCGTGGGGCTCCCAGGGCCAGGTGTTCCTGGGCGAGGACCTGATGCACAACGCCCGTGACTACTCGGACGAGACCGCCCGGGTCATCGACCAGGAGGTCGAGCAGATCCTGCGGGCGTGCGAGAAGCGCTGCGAGGAGCTGCTCACCGAGCACCGCAACGGCCTCGACCTGGTGGCCCGGAGCCTCCTGGAGCACGAGACCATCGACGGCTCCGAGGTCAAGCGCCTGTGCGACCTGGGCGCCAGCGCCGGCCCGGCACCGACCAGCCACCCGGCCCCCGCCACCAGCGACTGATCCCCTCGCGGGTCAACTGGGCGGGACGTCGGCGGGTCGACCTGGCGCGTCGGCAGGTGCATCCCCGCAGATGTCGCCGTCGCACCCGGGCGGGACCGAGCCGGGCTCGCGCGCCTCGGCCACCGCGGCCCACAGGTCCGCCGCCGACGGAGGCCCGATGAAGCTCCGCTGGACGAGCCCGGCGGCGTCGACCACGAGCGTCATCGGGACCGCTTCGATCCCGTAGCGATCGTGGAGGTCCTTGCGCTCGACCGCGTCGACGTCCTGGACGGCGACCGCCTCGGACTCGAGCAGCGCCACCTTCTCCCACGTGCCCCGGCAGGCCAGGCAGGTGGACGACGAGAACTCCACCACCAGCCAGGGGGCGTCTGGCCGCTCGAAGTGCCGCCGGTCGACCAGCGTGGGCGCCTCGTAGGTGGCGCCCCGCTCGGGCTCGGGTGCCGTGCGCCGGGCGAGCACTGCGGCCACGGCCACCGCCACCACGGCGACCACGACGAGCACTCCGACCTGCAGCACGGGACCAGTCTGCCCGCGCTCAGCTCACGGGCGGCAACGGGGCCAGGGTCTCCGGGTAGGCGAAGGCGGGCTGGACGGCGATGCCGAGCCCGGTCGCAAGCGACAGGGAGCTGCCCACCACCACCGGCCGGTCGCTGCGCACCACCACCGATGCCGCCGGGCCGAGGTCGCCCAGGTCGAGCGTGCGGCGATCGCGCGGCGGGATCGTGACCGAGGCCCCGGGCACGGGCACCCGGTCGCCGGCGACGAGCTGCACCACGGTGATCCGGGCGGGGGTGTCGCCGACGTTGGCGACCTGGACGGTCCCCGAGCGCAGGCGGGTCGGCCCGGCCTGGGTGACCAGCCATCGGGACGCCTGCTGGGGGCTGCCGAGGGACGCGGCGGCACCGCGGCGCTTCGAGGGGGCGCCGTAGTAGGAGAGGCGCTCGGCCACCACGGGCACGCCGTCGAGCGACCGCACGTCGATCCACATGTCGACGCCGTCCTCGATCCCGGGGACCTCGTCGAGGTCGACGACGACCTGTCGACGTGCCGGCACCTCGATCGACACCGGCTCGACCGTGCCGTTGCGCTGGGGCTCCTGGTAGTGGAGGGCGACGTCGACCTGGGCGGTGCGGCTCCCAGGGTTGTACACCGCCACCTGGGTGCGGACGCCGTCGTCGACGCGAGCGCTCGGGAACACCCAGCGCGGCGCCCGCACGGGGCTCGCCGCCGTGGACACCAGGCCCTTGGGGGCGGCTGCAGCCTCGCCCTTGCCGATCGGGTCGCCGTTGCCGCTGTAGGTCTGGACCCTGTCGACCACCACCCGCCCGGCCAGGGCACGGACGGTGGCGGCGACGGCCTTGCGGTCCGTGACGGTCTCGCCCACCTTGACGAACTGGACCGAGCGGGCCGGCACCGACAGCCGCTGCAGCCGCCGCGGCGTGCGCAGCCCCGTCTCGGTGGCGAGCACGATGTTGACGTTGGCCGGGTCCGGGAACGGGTTGAACAGCGTGAGGTACTCCTCGGCCTCCCGGACTGTGGTGCCCGACGGGACGAACCAGCGGTCTGCGGCCTCGGTGGAGCAGGGTGCGGAGTCGAAGCCGAGCGGTCCGCTGACCTCGCGGTCGACGGCCACCCGGCCGCCGCGCACCTCGACCAGGGCGGCCGCCCAGGGCGCCTCGAGCATCGACGAGAGCGCGACCCGCGCCCGCCCGTGCGCGGGCACCGACACCTGCTTGGTCCCCTGGGCCCCGCTGCGGTCGAACACGGTGATGTCGGCGGTGGCACCCCGCCGGTCGTCGTTGGCGAGGACCACCGACAGCTCGGCGTCGCCGCCCTCGCCCATCGCGGTCCCGCCCGAGCAGTAGAACGCCGTCGAGATGGCGTCGACGGCGGTCACCGTGGGCAGGGTCGTGAGGTCCAGCGACGAGTCGACCTTGGTGGGATCGACGGTCGGCGTCCCCGGGTCGATGACCGCAGCCCCGACCACCAGGCCGATCAGCAGCACGAACGGCAGCCAGCGGCGCGGGGTGAAGCGCCTGCGGCGGCGATGGCGAGCGACCTTGCGCGTCATGGGGCCGCCACCTCCACCACCTCAGCCACCTCAGCCACCTTGGCCGCCTCCGGGGCCCTGCGCTCGCGACGACGGCGGCGCCGCCACACGACGAGCGCCAGGACCCACAGCCCGGCCACGGCGCCGTCGATCGCCCGGTGGGCGAGCGGCGTGGCGTAGCTCAGCTGACCGCTGCCGACGGTGGTCCCGTCGAACTGGTTGGCCCACCCGTAGGTGGTCGTCCGGCGGAGGGCCACGCCATCCACCTGGACGTGCCATCCGGCGTCCGCTGTGGCCGACACGAGCAGGTCGCCCTTCCGTCGGACCGCGCCGGTCGCCCCGTCGACGCCGTCCGGCGCCTTCAGGACCGGTGTGGCGCCGCTCAGGTCGTCCGCGTCGGCCTGCTCGTAGGAGGTCCGGTCGCCGTCACGAGCAGGGAGCACCGACCGGCTCGAGGCCCACGCGAGGTTCTGGTACACGGTGATCCCGCCCGACACCGGCACCTGCTCGAGGTCAAGCTGCTGGTCCAGCGCGTCGAGCACGGGGATCAGCCCGTCGGGGCGAGCGCTGGCCGCATCCGACGGCGCCAGGTCCTCCTGCACCACGAGGTAGCGGATGCCCATCGGCGCGAGGAGCCGGCCCAGCCGGTTGGTCCGCCGATGCTGCGCGTCGGAGATGGCCCGGGCGACCAGGGGCGAGGCGCCTTCCTCCGGCACCGCGAAGCGCTCGGCGACCGTGGGGCTGCCCGCATCGGTGGTGCCGATGGCGAGCTGGTCGTTGTAGCGCCAGCCTCGCACCGGGAGGATCTCCGGGTCGCCCATCCACACCACGCGGAACGCCCCCTGGCCCTGCCGGTCCACGAGGTGGGAGAGCACCGTGGTGTAGTCCGACGAGGGGGTGTTCCAACGGCCGTCGAGGAGGCCGCCGGCCAGGGGCGCTGCGCCCAGCACCACGCCCAGGGCAGCGGCGACCGACAGGATCTGGCGCCAGCCGAACCGGTAGGCCTTGAGGTCCACCTCGAACGCGGCCAGGCCCAGGGCGGCAGCAAGGCCGAGGGCGGCCGCGACCGGCGCCAGCACGACCTCGGCGGCTGGCAGGCCACCGGGCAGGTGGCCCTGCTGGCCGGCCCACAGCACGCCCCAGCCGCCCAGCACGACGATCCACGCCCGGACGGCCCACTCGAGGCGCCAGGCCCGGCCGATGATCACGGGCAGCGCCCCCGCGAGCAGGAAGGCCCAGCCGAGCGGCGGCGCGCCCCAGGGACCGGACTCGAAGCGCAGGATCTCGCCGAGCGACAGGGGCGCCGTGGCCGAGCTGTGCACCCCCGCCACCGACTCCCAGGGCGACGGGCCCCGCAGCAGGCTGAGCGCCCACGGCAGGTGCAGGGCGACGGCCACGCCCGCGCCACCCAGCGCAGCGAGCAGCATGCGCCCGAGCCCGACGACCCGGAAGCACAGGATCGAGCCGAGGGTCAGCGCCGCGGCGACCGCCACCACCTCGACCACCACGAAGGGCACGATG
This sequence comes from Acidimicrobiales bacterium, assembly GCA_046331115.1. GTDB lineage: Bacteria > Actinomycetota > Acidimicrobiia > Acidimicrobiales > Iamiaceae > Aquihabitans. The sequence continues at coordinate 136,033 of JAXLRJ010000004.1, read as the reverse complement.
ATCGCCACGAAGGCCAGGCCGAGGCCGAGGCCCAGCGCGGCGGTGAGCGGCGATGGGCGGGTCCGCCGGGCAGCGGGCTCGTCGGGCTCGGCGTTTGCCGGGCCGAAGGGCGCCGCGCCGCTGGCGCGGCCGAGGGCGAGCAGCATCCAGGGAGCGATGGCGTACACCATCAGCCCGCTCCACGACCCTCGAGCGAGCGCGTTGTAGGGCACCGGGATCGCCAGGTACACGGCGAAGCTGGCCACGCTGGCCCGGGCCGACCCGATGGGCTTGGCCAGGCGCCACGCACCGATGGCCCCCACCGGGATGCACCCGAGGATGAGCACCGAGCGCAGGACCGAGGTGGCTCCGAGGAACAGGTAGCCGAGCGCCCCATAGATGCCGAGGCCCGTGGGCTGCGCCCCGGGCGCCCCGAGCCCGGGGTGGCGCCACGCGCTCCACCAGTGCTGGAGCAACGGCGCCGGCGACGCCGGGAAGTCCGAGAACTCGCCGATGGCCGGGATGCCGTGGAGGATCAGCCCTCGGGTGCCGATGACCAGCAGCAGCGTGAGGATGATGGCGAACGCCCCGGTGAACTGGCGGGCGCCATCGCGCGCGGCACCGGCGAGGTCCCGCGACGAGCGAGCGACGGTCGACACCCGGTCGTCGCGCTGGCCGACCTGGCCGCGCAGGAAGGCGCTGAGCCGGGCGCTGCCGCCGACCTGGAGCTCGCGGACCTCGTGGTCCGACACGGTCCGCAGCGCCTTCAGCTGCTTGCGGCGGGCCCGCACCTGCCCGATCCGCCGGGCGTTCCACGGCCAGGCGGCGATGAGGTCGCCCGCCTGCTTGGGGTGGCCGGCGAGGATGGCGTAGAGGGATTCCACCAGCGCGAACAGCAGGGCCTGGGGCACGACCCGCAGGCGGTGCCAGAAGCCGTAGTTGGCGAGCGTGGAGCGCAGCCGGTGCCGGGCCAGCACCCGTCGGCGATCGTCCACCTCTTGCCGCAGCCCGAGCGCCTCCAGGTGCCGGGCCCGGGTGACCGGCGCGACCAGCACGCGGGCGCCGGCCACGTGGGCGCGCCAGCACAGGTCGAGGTCGTCGCCGAGCCCCTCGATCTCGGGGTCGAAGCCACCGAGCGCGGCGAACAGGTCGGCGCGCACCAGCGTGACGCCGCCGGGCACCACGAACACGTCCCGGATGGCGTCGTGCTGCTCCTGGTCGAGCTCGTGGCGCTCGGCGATGGGCGCCATCGCCCCCGTCTTGTCGGCCGCCATGCCCACCTGCAGCAGCCGGTCGGGGTCGTGCCAGTCGACCAGCTTGGGGCCGAGGATGCCGGCGTTGGACCGGTACGCCTCCTCGACCATCGCCCGGACCCCGTCGGGCTCGAGCGCGACGTCGTCGTGGCACAGCACGTAGAACGCCGCGCCCTCGACCAGGGCGAGGACCTCGTTGGCCGCCGCGCCGAAGCCGCGGTCGTCGGCGAGCCGGTGGACGTGGGCGTCGGGCAGCACCGCAGCGATGCGCTCGGTCGGGTCCTCCGCGCTCGCGCTGTCGACGACGAGGATCGACAGGTCCGGGTAGGTCTGGGCGGCGAACGACGCCAGCGCCTCCTCGAACCAGTCGCCAGGGTCGTGGGTGACGATGACCGCCACCACCGGCGGCGCCCCGGTGGGCGCCTCCTCGGCACCGTCGTCGGGCGCGCTGGCCGGTTCAGGGGCAACGTCAGGGGCAACGTCGGGTGCCTGCTCCTCGACCGCCTGCTCCTCGGACGGCGGCTCGTCGGTCGGGGCGGGCGGGGGTCCGTCCGACGGCGTTGCAGCATCCACGATGGGCCGAGGCTACCGCCCGGCTCGCACCCGATCGGGGCACCCCCCAGGCGTCGGGGCCCGTTGAGACATGCGCCACACGCCGCGCCGGGTGCTTGCAACTGTTTAACAAAACGCATATCCTTGCGAGCAGTCCGAACCTCCCCCCACCACACCCAGGAGCCCCGAAATGGCTGATGTGAACCTCGAGACCGCCCTCGACACCGTGACCGACACCCTCCGCGACGCCTTCTACGTGGCCGTCGGCGCCGGCGTGATCACCTTCCAGAAGCTGCAGGTCCAGCGCGTGGAGCTCACCAAGGCCGTGTCGGCCCAGCTCGACGACGCCAAGGGCAAGATCGACGAGGCCAAGGGCAGCGCCGACAAGTCGCTGGCCACCGCCAAGGACACCTTCGAGGACCGCGTCAAGGAGCTCGAGGAGCGCCTGAACGGCCTGGAGGGCCGCCTCGAGTCCCTGCTCAAGGAGATCGAGGGCAAGCTGCCCGAGCAGGCCAAGGCCCTCGTCGACCAGGCCCGCGACCTGGTCGCCCGCGCCGCCTGAGCACCCCGCTCGCACGTTCCCCCTTGCCACGAGGGACCCGGTTCGCCGGGTCCCTCGTGCGCGTCCAGGTAGCCTCGCCCCGATGACCGACACCGACGAGGTGCTCGTCTTCCTCGAGCGGGCCAAGGCCCGCGTGGAGGGCGGAGCCGCAGAGCCGACGCCGGGCGCCGATGCCGTGCGCTACACCCGGGACCGCCTCCAGGAGGCGCTCCCCCACGCCCACGCCGGCGCGGACCTCCCCGCCGATGTGCGGATGCGCCCGGTCAAGCAGGTGGTGCTGGGCACGATGCGGCCCGTCACGTCGCACCAGGCGCCGTTCAACCTCGCCATCATGCAGGCGGTCGACGGGGCGGCCGCCGCCGTCGAGGGCCTGGTGGCCGCAGTGGACCGCCAGGAGCAGCACGCCAACCGCCTCCAGGCCGGCCTGGCCACCACGGAGCTGACCGTCGACGACCTGGTGGACGACGTGCGAGACCTGAAGGACCAGGTCGCGGCGCTCGCCGAGCAGGTGGCCGCCCTCCAGGCGCGCCTCGGCACCGATCCGGCCTGACCACCACCGTGGCCCGCCCCCGCCTGGCCTTCCTCAAGCCCGAGCACGGCATCGCCGGCGGGCTCGAGGCCGTCGTGGCCGAGCTCGAGGCGATCGCCCGCCGCGACGGCCACCAGGTCCAGCGCGTCGCCATCGACATGCGCCCGCCCCGGGCTGCGGTCGGCGGCCTCGACATCCCCCGCCGGGTGTGGGACGCCGCACCCGAGTACTTCGGCTACCTCCACGGCGTCGACGGCTTCGACCGCCTCGAGCTCGGCCACTTCGACGTGGTGGTGAGCACCCAGCCGCCGAGCTTCGCGGTGGACCACCCGCACCACCTCTCGGTCTTCTACCACCACCACCGCGTGTACTACGACCTCGAGCAGCGCTACCTCGACGCCGGCTTCGCAGCCGACGAGCGGGTGCACCGAGAGGCCGGCCTTCGGGTCCGGGCCATCGACGCGCCGCACATCGCCGGCATCGGCCACATCCTCGCCGGGTCGGCCACCGTGGCCGACCGCCTCGCCCGGTTCAACGACCGGGGCGACGCCACCGTGTTCCAGGCCGGCCACATCGTGCGGCCGCTGCCCGACGTCGACCCGTCGGCCGAGCCGGGGGCGGTGCTCTGCATCGGCCGCCACGAGTGGCCCAAGCGCACCGAGCTGGTCGTGGCCGCCGCCCACCTGCTGCCCGGGCGGCCGGTGGCGCTGGTCGGCACCGGGGGGCGCGAGGCGTGGGCGCGAGACCTCGATCGGCGGTTCGCCGCCGGTGAGCTGGACCCGGCGACCGCCACCGACGCCGACACGTGGATGACGGTCCCGTTCCCGCACGGCGCGCCCGCCATCGACCAGGTCGAAGGCCAGGTCGAAGGCCAGGTCGCCGGCCCGGGGGGACGGTGGCGGGTCGAACGTGGCCTTCCTCGGGCGGGTGCCCGACGACGAGCTGGCCCGCCGCATCGCCGAGGCGCCGTGCGTGGTCGCCCCCGCCTACGACGAGGACTACGGCCTCACCGCGGTCGAGGCCATGGCGGCCGGCAAGCCGGTGGTGGTGTGCAAGGACGGCGGCGGGCTCGCCGAGCTGGTCGACGACGGCGCCACCGGCCTGGTCGTCGACCCGACGCCGGTGGCGATCGCCGAGGCGGTCGAGCGGCTCTGCGCGGACCCTGGCTACGCCGCCGAGCTCGGAGCCAACGGCCGAGATCGCGCCGCCGAGCTCTCGTGGGACCGCGCCGCCGACGCGTTCCGTGCCGGGATCGAGGCGGTGCGGTCGTGACCGGCCACGTCGAGGGAGGCCGACCGTGAAGATCGCCGTCGTGGCGCCGTCGCCCGTGCCGTTCACCCGCGGGGGCGCCGAGCGCGCCCTGTGGGGCATCCAGGCCGCCATCAACGACCTCACGCACCACGAGGCCGAGATGATCAAGATCCCCGTGGCGGAGCGGAACCTGCCCGAGGTGCTCGCCGCCTACGAGACCTTCTCGAAGCTCGACCTCGACCACTTCGACCGGATCATCACCACCAAGTACCCGGCGTGGATGGTGGACCATCCGCACAAGACGATCCTGATGATGCACACGTTGCGCGGCGTGTACGACACCTACGAGCTGCACGGCCAGCCGATGACGGTGGCCAACCCCGCGGACCACACGTTCGCCATGATGCACCTGATGCGCCAGGCCCACCATCGGGGAGCGCTCGACGAGTTCTTCGAGCGGTGGCACAACGCGCTGGCGGCGCTCGGCCCGGACCACCCGGACTTCACGTTCCCCGGCCCGTTCGCCCGGCTCTGCGTGCGGTGGCTCGACAGCATCGGGATGGCCCCCGGCGCGGTCAAGCAGTACCTCTCGCAGTCCTGGACCGTGGCCTACCGGGAGGGCTACTTCCCCAAGGGGATCACGCCCAAGATCGTCAACCTGCCGGGCAAGCTGCCGCAGGCGCCGGTCAACGATGAGCACGGCACCTACCTGTTCACGGCCAGCCGGCTCGATGGGCCCAAGCGGCTCGACCTGCTCGTGGACGCCATGGCCTACGTGCCCGGTGACATCGAGCTGCGCATCGCTGGGACCGGCGCCCTGCGCGACAGCCTCGAAGCGCGGCGGCCGACGACCCCCGCATCCGCTTCCTCGGCTTCACCCGCAACGACCTGCTGCCCGAGCTGTACGCCAACGCGCTGGCCGTGCCGTTCATCCCCTACGACGAGGACCTCGGGCTGATCACGCTGGAGGCGTTCTCGCAGGGCACTGCCGTCGTCACCTGCAGCGACTCGGGCGGGCCCACCGAGTTCATCAAGGACGGCGTGACCGGCCTGGTGGCCGAGCCCAACGCCGCCTCCATCGGCGCCGCCCTGGCCAAGCTGGTCAACGACCCGGAGCTGGCCCGCAAGCTCGGGCAGGCGGGCAAGGAGCGGGGCGAGCGCATCGTCTGGGAGGACGTGGTCGACGCCCTCCTCGGCGAGGAGCGCTACACGCCCGAGGAGCAGGCGGCCCGCGCCGCGGAGGCCGCCCGCGCCGCGGACGAGGCGGCCGCCGCCGCCAGCCCCGATCGGGTCGTGGTGCTCACCACGTTCGCCATCGACGACCCGGGCCACGGCGGCCAGATCCGGGCCCGGAACCTGTACGGGACCCTCGCCCGCCACCGCCCGGTGGAGGTGGTGGCCCTGGTGGACTTCGGCCAGCAGCCGTCGCACCAGGTGCTCGAGGATGGCCTGACCCAGGTGGTCGTCCCGCGCAGCGCGGAGCACCACGTCCTGGCGCAGGAGCAGAGCATCGCCATGCGCACGCCCGTGTCGGACCTGGTCGCAGGCAGCCACATCGAGCTCACGCCCGCCTACCTCGAGGCGGTGCGCCGCGCCGCCCGAGGCGCCAGCGCGCTGATCCTCGCCGAGCCCTACCTGCTGCCGGTCGTCGAGGCCCTGGACCTCGACCTGCCCGTCCTGTACGACGCCTACAACGTGGAGGCCCAGCTCAAGGCCGATGTCTACCCGGACACCGACCTGGGCCGGGAGCTGCTCGCCCAGGTGGTCGCCGTGGAGGCCCGGGCCGTGCGCCGCGCCGACGGCGTGACCACCTGCTCGACGGCCGATGCTGCCGCGCTGGCCGAGGAGTCCGGTCGGCCGGCCGACGCCTTCGTCGTCGTCCCCAACGGCACCGCCGTGCCCGACGCGGTCCCGACCGCCGAGGAGCGGGCGGCTGCGGGCCGGCGCTGGTGCCACCGCTACTGGACCGCCGGCTCGATGGGCGCCGAGCCCGAGCACCTGGCCGTGTTCTTCGGGTCCTGGCACCCGCCGAACCTCGACGCGGTCGAGCTGCTCGTCGAGGTGGCCGAGGCGCTGCCCTCCCTGCTCATCGTGTCGGCTGGCCGCCACGGCCAGGCCTTCGAGCACCGATCCGTGCCCGCGAACCTGGTGTTCGCCGGCGCCGTGTCGATGCGAGCGAAGGACCGCCTGCTCGGCGCCGCCCACGTGGCGCTGAACCCGATGCGCATCGGCTCGGGCACCAACCTGAAGCTGCTGGAGTACCTGGCGATGGGCGTGCCCGTGGTGTCGACGCCGTTCGGCGCCCGCGGCATCGACGTGGTCGACGGTGAGCACCTCCGGTTCGCCGACCCCGGGGCCTTCGCCGACGCGGTCGCCGAGGTCCTGGCCGACCCGGCCGGAGCTGCCACCCGCGCCACGGCGGCCCGGTCGCTCGTGGCGGAGCGCTACGCGTGGTCCGCCCTCGGCGGGCGCCTCGCTGCGCTGGTCGACGATCTCGTCGCCGCCAGGGCACCCAAGTAGCCTCGGACCGCCGTGACCGACACCGTCGACCCCTCCCCCGCGCCCGACCAGGCACCCGAGCCCGAGGCCCCGCACCTCGAGACGCTGGTGCCGCTGCGCGCCTCGCTGTCGCCGGCGCTCGAGGTGTCCAAGCGGCCGTCGCCGCTCGAGCGGGTCAAGCACCTCTGGCAGTACCGCGAGCTCATCGGGAACCTCACCCGCAAGGAGCTGAAGGTCAAGTACAAGAACAGCGTCCTGGGCTTCCTGTGGTCGCTGCTCAACCCGCTGATGTACCTCGTGGTCTTCTCGCTGGTGTTCAACATCATCAGCGAGGTCAAGGTCAGCTACTACGGGATCTTCTTCCTGTCGGGCCTGCTCGCCTGGAACCTGTTCAGCGCCGGCCTCTCCCAGGGCACCTCGGCCATCACCGGCAACGCGCAGCTCGTCACCAAGGTGTGGTTCCCCCGCGAGGCGCTCGTCGTGGCCACGGTCCTCGCCGCGTGCGTGCACTTCTTCCTGCAGAGCCTCGTCCTGATCGCGGCGCTGCTGGCCTTCCGTCGGACGCCCGACGTGTCCTACATCCCGGTGTTCGTCCTCGCCTTCGTCACGCTGCTCGTGCTGTGCGTGGCGCTCGCCGTGGCCCTCAGCGCCATCAACGTCTACCTGCGGGACACCCAGCACCTGCTCGAGGTGGCCCTGCTGGCGTGGTTCTGGCTCTCGGCCATCGCCTACCCGTTCTCGCTGGTCTACGACCGGCTGACGCCGAGCCGCTCGTGGATCGCCACGCTGAACCCGGTGCTCGTCATCGTGGTCGCCTTCCAGCGGACGCTCTACAACCCGGACTTCTCGAACCCCGGCGAGGCCAGCACGATGCCCGACCTCAACATGGGCTGGTACGTGACGCACCTGGCGATCTCCCTGGCGGCCGGTGCGGCGATCCTGGTCTTCGCCCTCTGGCTGTTCAGCCGGCTCGAGGACAACTTCGCGGAGGAGATCTGATGGGCCAGACGGCCATCGAGGTCACCAACGTCACGAAGGCGTTCCGCGTGTACCAGGAGGGCGGCCAGTCCGCGAAGGAGCGGCTGATCCGGATCGGCCGCAACCCGCACATCGTCATGAAGGCGCTCGACGACGTGTCGTTCGAGGTGCAGCAGGGCGAGACGTTCGCGCTGCTCGGCCACAACGGCTCGGGCAAGTCCACGATGCTCAAGTGCATCGCCGGCACGCTGCGCCCCACGTCGGGGCGGGTCGTGTCCCGGGGCCGGCTCGCCGCGCTGCTCGAGCTCGGGGCGGGCTTCCACCCGGACCTGACCGGCCGGGAGAACATCTACCTGAACGGCTCGATCCTGGGGTTCTCCAAGGCCCAGGTGGACAAGATCTTCGACGACATCGTGGAGTTCGCCGAGCTCAGCGACTTCATCGACCAACAGGTCAAGCACTACTCGTCGGGCATGTACGCCCGGCTGGGCTTCTCGGTGGCCATCAACGTCGAACCAGAGATCCTGCTGGTCGACGAGGTGCTGGCCGTGGGCGACGAGGCCTTCCAGCGCAAGTGCATCGACCGGGTGCGCCAGCTCCAGACCGAAGGCCGCACGATCCTGCTCGTGTCCCACGCTGCGGACCTCGTCCGCCAGATCGCGGACCGAGCCGCGGTCCTCGACCACGGCCACCTGGTCGACGTGGCCGAGCCCGGCGAGGCGATCCGGACGCTGCGCGAGACGCTGGCGCGCCGCGGCATCGCCCTCGAGCTCGACGAGACGCCGTTCGACAAGCCGACCGAGCCGCAGTGGTCGGACCCGCCCTCGCTCACCGTCCCGGCGGTGAAGCTCGAGAAGGCGCTGACCATCACCAAGGTCCAGGCCGAGTACCCGGACCCCGAGGCCCGGTTCCTGCTGCCGAACCAGCCGATGCGGCTGCGGATCGACTACGTGGCCACCGAGCGCATCACGGACATCTGCTTCGCGTTCGAGATCCAGGACACGTCCCACACCGTGGTGTTCGGCGACGACACCCAGACGATGCAGCAGCCGATCCACGCCTGCGACGGCGTCGGGGCGGTGTGCTTCGACCTGCCCCGCGTGCCCCTGCTCGACGGCACCTACCTGATCTCGGTCACGGCCACGAGCCGCAACGGCGGCACGGTGTACGACCGCCGGGACCTGCAGGACCGCTTCGAGGTCATGCAACCGGGTCGGGCGCGGGGCACCGTCGCCCTGGAGCCCAAGGTCGTGCACTACTACCACGACAACCCCGAGCCCGACGCCACGTCCGAGCCCGGCGGTGCCGGAGCCGAGGGCGCGCCCTCGGCCTGATCGGCCGGCGCCTGGTCAGCGGGCGGCAGCTGCGGTGCGGTAGAGGTCGACGAGCCCGTCGACGGTGCGCTCCCAGGTGAAGTGGGCGACCCGGCCCCCGCCAGCATCGACCAGGCGGGCCGCGAGGGCGTGGTCGTCGAGGACGCGCCGCAACCCCGACGCCAGCGCGTCGGCATCGCCGGGCGGGACGAGCAGCGCGGCGTCGGCCACCACCTCGGGGACGGCGCCGGCGCGGTCGCCACCACCGGCGTGCCGACGGCCATGGCATCGAGGGGGACGAGCCCGAAGCCCTCGTACAGGCTCGGGTAGGCCACGACCGACGCCGCGCAGCAGGGCGGCGCGGACGCGCCGTCGACCCGGCCGAGCATGGAGATCCGCACCGAGTGGCGAGATGAGCGGGCCGCGGCGTGCACCACCTCGGCACCGAGCCCGTCGCCGCCGGCGACCACGAGGCGCAGGTCGGGGTCGCCGTCGGCGAGCGACTCGAAGGCAGCGATCAGCGAGACCAGGTGCTTGCGCGGCTCGATGGTGCCCACGGCCAGCACGTAGCGCTCGCCCCCGGCGAGGTGGTGGCCGGCACCCGCGTCGGTGGTGGCGTCGGCGGGTGGTGGCACTCGCACCCCGTTGGGGACCACCACGATGCGACCGGCGGCCTCCGGGAAGGCATCGGCCAGCTCGTCGGCCACGAAGGAGCTCACGGTGTGGACCCACGCCCCGCGGCGCAGCGCCCGACGCAGCAGGTGCGGCCACTCGAGCACGTCGGCCGTGCACATCTCGGGGTGGTGCAGCGCCGTCAGGTCGTGCACGGTCGCCACCTCCGCGGCCCCGCCACCAGGCGGCACGACGAAGTTCGGGCCGTGGACCACATCCACCGCGCCGACCAGGAGCCGTGCGGAGGGGTGGCTCGAACGGGCCCAGGCCAGGCGAGCCACCCGTGCTGGGAGCGGCCGGACGTGGCGGCAGGCGCCCCGGGGCACGACCGTGGCGAGGCGATCCCTCCCCCGCCAGGTCACGGCGAACGCGTGGAGGTCCACATCGGGCCGGGCGGCGAGGCCCTCGACGGCTTCGTGGACGAACGTCCCGATCCCCGTGATGGCGTCGAGCAGGGAGGTGACGTCGATGCCGACCCGCACCGGATCCTCGCTGCCTGCTGCTGCCACGCCCGGGCTCCCTGCGGCCAGGCCGCTTCTCCCTGTAGTTCTCGGCCGATCTGCCGATCCTTCTCCATGGTGGCATCCCTCGAGGGCTGGAGCAGGAACGTGCCCGAAGCTGCGAACGATCCGACCACGCGCCTGCGCCGTCGTCGTCGCGCCCTGCTGGGCCTCCCCGTCGCTGCCGTGGCCTGGGCCGGGCTCGGCGCCGTGCCTGCTGCCCCTGCCCCGGCCCGTGCCGGGACCATGCACACCGAGACCATCAGCCTGACCGGCGCCGACGCGGCCCAGACCGCAGCTGTCGGGTCGTCGACCAAGGCGCTGCGGACGCCGCCGACCAAGGCGGCGCCCGGCTGGTCCGCGAGCATCGACGTGGACGATGGCACCCAGGCGCTCGCTGCCAGCTGGCAGGGCGCCGCCACCGGCGAGGTCGAGGTGCGCGGCCACGACGACGACGGCTGGACCGAATGGGAGCCCCTCGCGGCCGATCCCGCCGACGGCGGCGACCACAGCGGCCGCGACAGCGGCGGGATGGCCTGGTTCGGGCGGGCCGGCATCGACCGCGCCGAGCTGCGGGTCGCCCACGGCACGCTCCAGGACCTCCAGGTGCAGGCGATGCGCTACGAGGAGCCGACCTCGTCGGGCACGATCACCGGCCTCCTCCAGGCGCCCACCGCCGGCGCCGAGGCGGCCAAGCCGACGATCCAGCCTCGCACGCTCTACACCTCGAAGGGCTGGGCGACCGCCAACAGCGGCTGCAGCGCCGGGCCGCAGCAGGCGAGCGGCGGCGTGAAGCTGGCCGTGGTCCACCACACGGTCAACAGCAACACCTACAGCGCCGAGGACGTGCCCGCCATGCTCGCCTCGATCTACGCCTACCACACCGGCACGAACGGCTGGTGCGACATCGCCTACAACTTCATCGTCGATCGGTTCGGCCGGATCTGGGAAGGACGATCGGGCGGCGTCGACAAGCCGATCATCGGTGGCCACGCCCAGGGCTTCAACACCGGCAGCTTCGGCGTGTCGTTCCTCGGCCAGTTCGAGCCTGGCGCGTCGCCCACCGTCGCTACGCCCTCCTCGGCCGCGATCGACGCCGCCGCCCGGGTGATCGGCTGGAAGTTCGGGCTCTCCGGCATCGACCCGACCGGGACGACGAGCTTCACGAGCGGCGGGTCCAACAAGTGGCCGGCGGGCACGAACCTGACCCTCCCCCGCGTGATCGGCCACCGCGACGTCGGCAACACCGCCTGCCCCGGCCAGAACCTCTACGACCTGCTCCCCACCATCCGCGCCAAGGCCAAGGCCGCGCAGGGCGGTTCGGCCTCGACCACCACCACGACGACGGCGCCCACGACCACCACGACCCAGCCGCCTCCCCCGCCCGAGCTCGCTCCGTTCCGCAGCTCCAGCGCCCTCGTCGACCAGCAGTACGACGACGTCCTGCGGCGCAAGGCCACCAGCGCCGACCTGGCCTACGGGGGCAGCCGCGTCGGCAGCACGTGGACGCCGGGCCAGTTCGTGGCCAACCTCGAGGCCTCCTCCGAGGCCGACGATCGGTTCCACGCCGTGACCCGCCTGTACCGGGCCTACTTCCTGCGCAACCCGGACCACGCCGGGCTCACCTACTGGCTGAACCGTCGGGCCGAGGGCCGCACGCTCGTGTCCATCTCCGCCTCGTTCGCCGGCTCCAGCGAGTTCACCCGCCGCTACGGGAAGCTCTCCAACGCCGATTTCGTGGACCGGGTGTACCAGAACGTCCTCGGCCGGCCGGCGGACGCGAACGGCCTCGCGTACTGGAAGGTGCGCCTCGACAAGGGCATGAGCCGTGGCCAGGTCATGGCCAACTTCTCGCAGTCCTCCGAGTACGCGGCCAAGACCCAGGCGGGCGTCCGCGTGGTGGCGCTCTACGAGGCGCTCCTGCAGCGCCCAGCGGACCCCGACGTCTACGCGCTGTTCGAGGCAGGGCTGCGCAACGGGTCCACCACGCTCACGTCGCTGGCCACCTACGTGTGGGGCAGCGACGAGTACCAGGCCCGCTTCTCGTAGCCGGCGGCCGGCCCGCTACCGACGCTTGTGGCTGGCCTGGGCGGCCAGCTCCTCGCGCACCGCCGCCAGCTCCTCCTGGAGCCCGGCCAGCTCGGCCTGGTGCTCGGCGCGCTGGCGGGCCAGCTCGTCTCGCAGCTCGGCCACCTCGGCCCGCAACGAGCTCTGGTCGTCGGCCGCAGCACGCACGATCTCCTGGCGCGCCTTGTTGACCACGGGGGCCGCGAGGCGGCGGGCCCGGGCCTTGATGCCGGCGGCCTCTGGCGCTGGGGTCTCGGGCGTGGTCACGGGTGCGAGCCTCCCCCACCATCGCCCAGGCCCGCCAGCGCGACCGAGGCCCGAGCGCGGATGCGGGCGCCCGGCGGCGTGCCGAGCTCGTCGAGGCGTTCGTCGAGCACCCCGACGGGCCCCTCCGCCATCGGCCGCACGCCGAGGGCGGCCGTGACGCGCCGCGCCGGCGCCCCCAGGTCGAGGTGGTGCTCGGCGCAGCGCCGGCCCCGGCGGGACAGCAGCGCCGCACGCTCCTCGTCGCCCCCCACCTCGCGCGCCAAGGCCAGGGCCGCGTCCGGTGACGAGGCCACCTCGACGTCCCGCCCCGGCCGGAGGCCGAGGCGGCGTGCGGTGTCGCCGCTGGTGATCGTCGGTGCGCCCAGCGCCAGCGCGACGAGCGTGGCCGGCCCGCCGACCACCGCGGCCGAGCAGCACGCCAGGTCGTCGGCGACGTCCTCGATCGCTGCGCCCGGTGCCGGCCGCACCACGTGCAGGTCCGGGAGGCTCCGAGCTTCCCGGGTGCGCCGGCGCACGAGGGGTGCCACCACCGGCCAGCGGTCCACCTCGATCCCCACCGGGGGGACGAGCACGGCACCGGCGTCGACGAGGTCGGGGCGGGCCGTGAGCAGCAGGACGGCGCCCAGGCGCTGCGCCTCCGCGCCCTCGTCGGCCGTGCGCACCCAGCACGCGCTGGGCAGGGCCTGGCCGGCCGGGCCCGTGGCCGCCAGCGCCTCGACGGTGGTGGCCACGACGGCGTCGGCCCGACGGCTGCCGAGGCGGTGCCAGGAGGCGACGGTGCACCAGCGGCCGACCACCGTCAGCAGCGGCACCGCCCGAGCCGACGTGCCCGCCGACGCCGCCAGGGCCACGAGCCGCGGAGCGCTCACCTCCCGGCCCGCACCAGCACGTCGACCACCGACTCCCAGCTGAGGTCCTTCACCCGCTCCCGCCCGGCGGCACCGAGGCGCTTGGCGAGCAGCGGCTCGCGCACCAGGCGGTCGAGCGCCCGGCCGATGGCCTCGGGCGTGCCGTCGGTGACGAGGCCGGTCACCTCGTGCTCCACCCACTCGAGGACGCCCCCGCTGTCCGCGGCGGTGACCACCGGGACGCCGGCCAGGAACGCCTGCAGCGTGACGAACCCGTAGTCCTCGTCGTAGGGGGCGTAGACCACCGCGGTCGCGTCGCGGATGAGCTCGACCAGCGCGGCGTCGCTGACGAAGCCCGGCATGGTGAGCCGCTCCCCCAGCCCGAGGCGATCGGCGGTGGCCCGCAGGTCGGCGTCCAGCGATCCCTTGCCGGCCAGCACGCCCGGCACCTTGGTGGCCATGGCCGCCAACCCCTCGACGAACAGCCCAGGCCGCTTGTTGGCCTCCAGGCGGGTCGGGCACAGGATGTGGCCACCGACGCCCGCCGGGCGGGGGCGCAGCTGCTCGGCCAGCGGCGGCGGTTGGTACAGCGGCGTGGCGGCCAGGCCGTTGTACCGGCGCAGGCGGTCGGCCACCACGCCGGAGATGGTGAACCGGGCGCTGCACTCCGAGAGCACCCGGGTGTCCCAGTCGACCAGCTGGCGGTGGATGCCGAGGCCGACCTCGTCGGTGCCGATGTCGCTCCACGGCTGGTCGAGCCCGTCGTAGGCGGCACGGTGCTGGTGGGCGAGCCACAGGACCTTGCGGGGGTGCCGGGCGTAGTAGGCCGGGAAGTTGACGGGGAGGACGAGCTCGGCGTCCAGCGGGACCATCCGCCAGGCCGCCGGGGCGTCGAGCAGCCGTTCCCGATCCCATGCCGCCGGCACGTTCACCGCCTCGGCTCGGTGCCCCGCCGCGCCGAGCGCGGCGACGAGGTTCTCCACCATCATCTCGAGCCCGCCCCGCATGAAGGGCACCTGGGTGGCGCAGACCAGCACGTCCATCGGGTGAGGAGTCTGGCAGGTCGCTAGTAGATGGTCTGGCGAAGGCGCTCGGGGTAGGCCGCGTCGTAGGCCGCGTCGTAGGCGGCGCCGTCCAAGGCGCCGTCGGTGATGCGCTCCATGATCTGGCCCATGGTGGGCAGCGTCAAGCGATCGACGTGCTGGCTCGGGTCCCAGAGCTTCGAGCGCACGAGCGCCTTCTGGCACTGGGTGTAGACCGCATCGACGGTCACCTCGACCACGCAGCGAGGCACCTTGTCGCCCATGGCGAACGAGGCGCACAGCTCGGGGTCGCGGCGCAGGACCGCTCGGCCGTTCACCCGCAGGGCCTCCCCCACGCCCGGCACCAGGAACAGCAGGGCGACGCGTGGGTCGCCCACGATGTTGCGGAGGCTGTCGGTGCGGTTGTTGCCGCGCCGATCGGGGATCTGGAGCGTGCGCTCGTCGACCACGCGGACGAAGCCGGGCGGGTCGCCACGCGGCGAGCAGTCCAACCCCTCTGGGCCCACCGAGGCCAGGAGCATGAACGGCGAGGCATCGATCCACGCCCGGTAGTCCTCGGTGAGGGCCGGGAGCTCCTTGGCGATGGCGGTGGGCACCGGTTCGCCGTACAGCTGCGCCAGCTCCTCGACGGTGGTGATCAGGTCCGGTGCATCGGCCACGCGGATGACGCTACCCAGCCGCCTCGGTCACGTCCGGGTCGGTTTCGGGCGGGGACGGAGGGGGCGGTGGGGGTGGCGGGTCCGGCGTGGGGAGCCAGACGGGGCGGAGCCCGACGATGCGCAGGTCGATGGCGCAGTGGACCAGCACCGCGGGCACGAGCGAGCCGGACTGGAGGGTCAGCAGGGCGGCGAGGGCGCCGAAGCCGCCGGTGAGCAGCACCCCCACCTTGCCCTGGTACCAGTGGACGAGGCCGAACGCCGCACCCAGGACCACGATCAGGACCAGGTCCGAGCTGCCCGGCGCCAGCCAGCGGAGGTAGGTGATCCCACCCCACCGGTAGATGACCTCCTCGGTGATCCCGGCGGTGATCGCCACCCCGACGAACGCCCGGCGCTCCGCCCGGCCCACCGGCAGGATCGGCCAGAGGTGCCCGACCTGCCGGTCCACCAGCCGTTCGATCCGGGGCTTGCGCATCCGCAAGACGAGGAGCGTCGCGGGGACCAGGACGAGCAGCTCGACGGTCACGAGCCAAGCGGCCCCGCGATCCGCCCGAGACGACGCCGGCGGCAGGCCGACGTCGTGGCCCGACGCGGCGGCGAGAGCGCCGATGCCCACGACGATGGCCGTGAGCACCCACTTGCTGGCGATCGAGCGTCGGTAGAACCGCAGTCGGGCGGTCGGATCGGTCGCCAGCGCCTCCCGCAGGCGCGCGAAGGCCCGAGCGCCCCGGCCCGGCTGCCATGCCACGAGGAACGCGGCGGCCGCCGTGGCCAGGATCGCCGCTGCCCAGCCGGCCGCCTCGCCCATGGCCGCCACCCTAGGGGTGGATGGCCGCGAGCGACGGCGACCGGAGGTCGGTCAGCCCGGCGGGGGCTGCAGCGGCAGCGGGGCGCAGAGCCCGTCGAGCTCCGCCACCACGATGCGGTCGCGGTTCTCGTAGGTGATCTCGTTGGTCGGGTCGACCTGGACCTTGTACTCCCGGAAGCTCTGCTCCAGGGAGTCGTAGGCGAGCAGCCGGCCGATCAGCGGATCGCCGAGGCCGAGGAGCAGCTTGATCGTCTCGATGGCCTGGATGCTGCCCACGATGCCGGGCAGCACGCCGAGGACGCCGGCCTCTGCGCAGCTGGGGGCCAGCTCGGCGGGCGGCGGCTCGGGGACCATGTCCCGGTAGGTGGGGCCGTTCTTCGGGTCGAAGACGGTGACCATGCCCTCGAACCGGAAGATCGAGCCGTGGATCACCGGGATGCCGAGCTTCACCGAGGCGTCGTTCACGAGGAACCGGGTCGGGAAGTTGTCGGTGCCGTCGACCACGGCGTCGTAGCCGGCGAGGATGTCGAGCACGTTGGTGGCGTCGAGGCGCACGTCGTAGGTGACCACGTTGACGTCCGGGTTGAGCAGCGTCAGCGTCTTCTTGGCCGAGTCCACCTTGCGCTCCCCGACCCGGTCGATGTTGTGGAGGATCTGGCGCTGCAGGTTCGACTCGTCGACGACGTCCATGTCGATGATGCCGAGGGTGCCCACGCCGGCGGCGGCCAGGTAGAGCGCGGCGGGCGAGCCGAGGCCGCCGGCGCCGAGGAGCAGGACCTTGGCGTCGAGCAGCTCCTGCTGGCCGGTCTCGCCGACCTCGGGCAGCAGCAGGTGGCGCTTGTAGCGGTTGCGCTGCTCGGCGGAGAGGGCGGCGGGCATGGACCAGTCCAGCCCCTCGTCCTTCCAGCGGTTGAAGCCGCCCTCGATCGACACCACGTCGGTGTAGCCGAGCTCCTGGAGGGTCTTGGCGGCGAAGGCGGAGCGCACGCCACCGGCGCACATCACGAGGATCGGGGTGTCGTGGTCCGGCACCCGCATCTCGATGTTGGTCTCGAGGGTGCCCCGCGGGATGTGCAGGGCGCCGGGCACGGCGCCCTGCTCGTACTCGTCGGGCTCGCGCACGTCGAGGAACACGGCGCCCTCCGCCTTGCGGAGCTCGTCGGCCTCGTGGGTGGTGACCTCGCTGATCGAGGCCTTGGTGGAAGCGAGCAGTTCTCGGAAGCTGGCCATGGTGGTCCCTCTGTGCTCGGGGCTCGTCCCCGATCGGTCGGCTGAAAATGCTACCTGCGGGGTCAACAATCGATCCAGGTCAGCCATTCCCTGAGGCAGAATGCAGGCCATGGACGAGGGGACGGGGGACCTCGAGGGCACCAAGCGCCACATCGTCGTGATCAGCGACGTCCACCTCGGCACCCTGGCGCCCACCGTCTGGTACCAGCCGCACCTCCACGAGCCCTACCTGCTGCGCCTGCTCGGCTGGGTGGAGCGCAACGCCGCCCACGTGCGCGAGCTGGTGCTGCTCGGCGACATCGTCGAGCTCTGGACCTACCCGGCCGACGAGGAGCCGCCCACGTTCGCCGACATCGTGGCCGCGCACCCCGCGGTGCTCGGCCCCGACGGGGCGCTGGCCCGGCTGGTGGACGCGCTCGACGGCGCCGTCACCTACGTCCCCGGCAACCACGACATGGGGGTGACGGCCGAGGAGGTGGGCCTGGTCCGGAGCCGGCGCACCGGACGGGCGGTGCGGCTCGTCGAGGACGTCCCGTACCTGCCGGCGCCCCGGGTCGCGATGGCGCACGGCCACCACTGGACCCTGTTCAACGCCCCCGCGTCCGGGCCGTGGGGCGAGCTCCCGCTCGGCTACTTCGTCACCCGGGCGGTCGCCACCCGCTGGAAGCACCAGCTCGGCGAGGGCGAGACGGTCGCAGGCCTGGCCGGCCAAGGCGCCAACGGCATCGACATGGGGTCGCTCGGCCGGATCGTGTCGGGGCGGGCGCCCGGTCCGTGGCCGCCACCGTCTTGGACTTCGTCACCGGGGCCACCGGCATCGGCATGGACCTGGAGATCCGGATGCCCGGTGGCGGCACCGCCAACCTCCACGACGCGCGGGACGCCTTCGTCGACACGTGGACGGACTGGGCCGAGGCGGAGGGTGGTGGCCTCGCCGGGCAGGCCTCGGCAGCGCGGGCCGCGCTGGCGGACTTCGACGGCACCTGCCTGCCGTGGTTCGCGCAGCGCGTCGCGCTCGAGCACGACGCCGACCTCGTGGTCATGGGCCACACCCACGCCCCCATCGGCCGCCTCGAGGCGGGGTTCGTGGACTACGTGAACTCGGGCTTCGACTGCCCGTCGGAGCCCGACCTGCACCGGGAGGCATCGCCCCAGCACGTGACCTTCGCGGTGGTGGACCTGGGCGAGGGCGACGATGCCGAGCCCACCGGCACCACGTGGCTCGTGGACGAGGAGGGCTGCCGTCGCTTCGACGCACCCGGCCAGCGCATCGTCGTGAGCCCGGCCCAGGATCGCTCCTGCTACGTCACCCTGGACAACAGCACGAGCGGCCACGCGTGGGAGCGGGTCGAGCTCGGCGCCGCGCAGGGCGCCTGGGTGGTGGCACCCCCGGAGCGGCTCGAGCCCGGGCAGGTGGCGCGGTGCTGGCTGCAGGACGCGGTCGGTCCCACCGGCTCGGCCGGCCACGTCTCCTACCGGCGCGTCGACGATCCCGAGGCGCCGCTCGCCACGTTCTCGTTCTCGTGCCCGGTGGTGGGGACCAACGCGGCCAGCGGCCCGGGTTCCTTCGCCACCCGGGTGGACGAGGAGCCGTGGCTCGAGGAGCGGATCGCCTACTGGGGCCACCCGTTCTTCGTCGACCTCGAGGTGCGCTGACCACCAGCTGGCCGCCGCCGCGATCGTCCGCTCAAGCATCGGCCGGGAGGTGCCGTAGGAGGGGCATCCCTCGCTCCCGCGGCACCGCCCCCGGAGGACGCCATGCCCACCCCCCGCTCTCCCCGCTCCTTCGGCGCGCTCGCGCTCGCCCTGGCCATCGCCGTGCCCGTAGCGGTCGGCAACGCCTCCCCTGCGTCGGCGCGCTCATCCCGGCACCGCTGCGACCGGGTCGCGTACGTGCTGGGCGACTCGCGTCGGACCCTCGAGCACGAGGTGCTGCCGCGCACCACCGATCGGGTGTGGGAGGCGCAGCTCGGCATCCGCGGCGACGCGAGCGGGCGCCACGTCCGCTACCTCGCCGAGCCGGGCGTGGTCCACGAGCGGTTCGCCACCGAGCTCGAAGACCTGATGGACGCGTGCGGGCGGACCGAACGGCCGCTGCTCTTCGACTTCATGGGCACGAACTACGCCGCCCAGGACACCTCGTGGATCAGCGACCCCTCGTGGTTCGACGCACGTGAAGCCGACATCGCCGCCTTCTACGACGCCCACGCCCCCCAGGCCCGGGTCGTGCTCGCCGAGCTCACGCTCGACCAGGCCCACGCCACGGGTGCCTACGCGGACCTCACCGCCCGCTACCTCGACGGCTACAACGCGGCCCTGCGCGACCTCGCCCAGCGCCAGCCCGGCCGCTTCTTCTTCCTGCCGGCGCCCTCGGTGTACCGCGACGGCACGATCCAGTGGCGGGACCTGGCCCACGAGACCTTCGAGGCCCCGCTCGCCGAGCACCTCGGCCTGAGCCCCGAGGGCGACCTCGACCAGGCCGCCCTCGACCTCATGGACGCCGCCGACGGGAGCCCGTGCGCTTTGCTCGACGACGAGCGCTTCGGCGTGGCCCGGTACTCGGAGGGCGCGGCGCTCGGCGCCTACCTCCAGGACTTCCACGCCTCCCGGGCCGCCCGAGCCTGGCTGCGGGACCGCTCGGTCGCCCCCGACGCCCGGATCCACCTCGACGACGACACGACCACCTGCGACTACGCCACCGCCTGACGGGCTGGCGCGGGCCCGCCATGTCCGATGCGCCAGTTCTGGCGCATCTGGCGCCCACCCCTTGTGGGACGTTCGGAACGGCACGAAAGTGCACGAACATCCACTCAGGAGGAAGCCCGTGACCCGTCCCTCGCTCCCCTACGACCTGCCCGCCGACCACCTCCGCGTCACCCCGTGGCACGACCCGGTGCTCGACGCCGTCGGCCACGATCCCCGGTCCCCCTACGTGGAGCGGTTCCTGCTGCCGATCCTGGGGCCGTCGACCACCCTGCTCGTGCGGCGGCTGGCCACCGAGCTCGAGGCGCAGCCCGAGGGCCTGGACCTGGACCTCGACGCCACCGCGCGGTCCCTGGGGCTGAGCCTGCGGGGCGGGCCGACCGGGCCCTTCTACCGGGCACTGGCGCGCACCCAGCAGTTCCACATCACCGCACCGACCGGCCCCACGGCGTTCAAGGTGCGGCTGCGCCTCCAGACGTTGACCCACCGCCAGGTGGACCGCCTCCCCGAGGCCCTGCGGCGAGAGCACGCGGCCTGGACCACGGCGCCGAGCGCCGAGCCCGACGACGAGCAGCGCCGCCGGCGGGCCCGGCTCCTGGCCCTCAGCCTGCTGGAGCTGGGCGAGCCGCTCGAGGCCGCCCAGCTCCAGCTGCACCGCTGGAAGGTCCACCCCGCCGTGGCCACGGACGCGCTGCGCTGGGCCCAGGCCCGCATCGCCGGCAAGCCACCGGTCGTGGCCGCCGCCGCATCCGGCACCCCCAACCCACAGGCGGGACCGACAGCCGGCGCCGCGCCTCGGCCTCGCCCGATCGCCAGCTTCGATCCCGGCGACGCCGCCTGAGCCGACCGCGACGGGGCGGGGCGCGCGACGTCGGCCCGCCGGGGAGGCGGGCCGACGCTCGGTGCGGACCGGTCAGCTCAGCCGGGGTAGCCCACGGTGGGCATGAGCAGCATCGCCAGCGAGCCTTGCGAACCGCCGAGCTGGATGTGCGGGGCGTAGTAGGTGGCCATCGCCGTCTTCGACGGCACCGCCTTCATGATCGCCATCCAGATGTCGGCGGCCTCGACCCGCCCGGTGCTCTTGCCGACCTTGCCGTCCTTGCCGGCGTACTCACTGGACTCCGAGAACCCCACCATCACCTGGCCACGGGTCGCCGTCTTCGCATCGAGCTTCTTGGTCCAGTAGGCGAGGCCGGCGGGATCGGGCTGGCGGCCGAACACGTTCACGTACACCTGCTGCACGAACGCCTGGTTGGTGAGCTTGCCGTAGGTGTTCTCGAACTCCGACGAGGCGGCGAAGGCCGAGGCGATCTGGGTGAGGTTCGTGCCCGCCTTGCGCTTGTTGATCCAGTGGTTGGCACCGGCCAGGTCGGGCGAGCGCTCGAAGAAGGCGAAGTACAGGCGGATCACCGGGTGGCGCTCGGCGACGCGAGCCGGGGTGTGGGCCAGGTTCGTGGTGAACACGTCGACCGGCGTGTTGGCCAGGGTCGCGACCCCTGCCTGCAGCTCGGCGGCGCTGGGCTGGCGGCCGAGCAGGTCCTGGTACTGGCGCTTCACGTAGTCGGCACCGGAGCCGAAGGGGGCGAGGGGCGTGCGGCCGGCCTTGGGGGTGGTGGCCTCGGCCCCGCTCCACGGGCTGAACCCGTCGGCGTTCAGGGCACGGACCCGGTACTTGTAGGGCTGGCCGTTGGTCAGGCCCTTGTCGACCATCCACATGGTCCCGGCCTGGAGCTCGAAGATCTTGTCCGGGTTCGGCGCATCACCGATCCGGCGCTCCACCTGGTACAGCTGGGGAGCCTTCCCGCCGGTGTCGGGCACCGACCAGGCCACCAGGATCGAGTGGTCCCAGCCGATGGGGGCGAGCACCCGCGGCGCCCCAGGGGTCAGCGCCGATGCCGACCGCGGCGCCAGGGCCACACCCGTGGCGATGGTGAGCACCGCGAGGGCCAGGAGGGCCAGGCGGCGGAGGCGGGTGGTCGTGGGGACGGGGGTGACGGTCATCGTTGCTCCTCGGTCGTGGTGGATCGTCGACCGTGAGAGGGGCGCCGCCGCCCCGACCGCACACTTTTCTTCCTCGGGCTCAACCCGGGCAGGGGTCGACGGTCACCGCACCGGTGGCCGAGGAGGTGGTGCGACCCGACGCGTCGGTGGCCACCACCCGGTAGGTGGCGGTCCCGGCCGTCTCGAAGGGGCCGAGCACGGCGGTCCACGATCCGCCCGACTGGACCATCGGCTTCTCGCCCGCGCCTGACGAGCTGTGGGTCCACCGCAAGACCACCTTGGCGATCCCGTGGTCGTCGCTCACGGGGGCGCTGATCGTGCGACGGTCGTTCGCCGGGTTGCACGAGGTCTGCATCGTCGCCGAGCCGGAGCTGGTGGGGGTTCCCACCTTGGGCGCGGCGTTGGGTGGCACGGTCGTCGTCGGCGGGGGCTTCGGGCTGCCGGGGGCGGTGGTCGCCACGGTCGTCGTCGCCCCGCCGGACGCCGGCGACGTCGGGGTGGTGGCCGCGGTCGTCGTGGTGGTGGCGCGGGGCAGGGTGGTCGACGTGGTGGCGGCGCGAGCAGCGGTGGTCGTCGCCCGCGCGGTCGTGGTGACCGAGCCCGCACCGGAGCCAGCCGCCACCTGGGTGGGCCCATCGTCGTCGCCGAGGGCGCGCACGCCGACGGCGGCGCCGATCAGGAGGAGCACGACGACGGCAACCGCGGCCACGAGGCGCCGGCCGCGCCCGCCACCCCCGACGCCGTCGCCAGGGGTGGCGCCCAGGGCGTCGTCCACCGCGCCGAGGACGCGGGCGCGCAGCCCCTCGGGCAGGTCGTCGAGGGCGAAGGGCACGACCGCCGGGACGACCGCCAGCGAACCGAGCGGCGCGACGAGGGCGCGCTGGCGCTCGCCGCACTGGTCGCAGGCGTCGATGTGGCGGGCGACCCGCTTGCGGGTCAGCACCGAGAAGGTGCCGTCCCAGCCGTCGAGCACCGCCTGCAGGCCAGCGCACTCGCGCCGGGCGCCACGCAGCACGAGGAGCGCACCCACCGATCGCTCGAGGCGCTCCTGGAGCCGGCCGGTGGCCATCGAGATCTGTCCGGCCGGGATCCCGGCCGCCTCGGCGAGCTCGGCGCCCTGCAGGCCGTGGCGCAGCTGGAGCTCGAGCAGGATCCGATCCTTGTCGTCGAGGCCGGCGGCCGCGTCCCACAGCAGCGCGCCGACCTCCGCGGCCTCCACGGCGCCCGTTGCGTCGTCGGTGGCCCGGTCCGATGCGGCCATCAGCTCGACGTCCTCGACGGGCACCACGCGGTCGCGCGCCCTGCCCTGGCGGGTGCACTCGTTGCGCGCCACCGCGTACAGCCAGGGCCGGAGCCGGGCGGGGTCGCGCAGGGTGCCGAGCCGCCGTGCCGCGACGACGAAGGCGTCCTGCGTGGCATCGGCCGCGGTGTGCGGGTCGCCCAGGACGCGGGTGCAGAAGCCGTGGATGGCCGGGCCGTGGCGGTCGAAGATCGCGGCGAACGCGCCACGATCACCGTCCAGGAAGGCCTGGACGAGCTCGGCATCGCTGCGCCCTGCGGTGCGCTCCCCCTCCACCACGACGGCAACCTACCTCCCAGGGCCATGTCCGTGAGAGGCGCGCCACGCTTGGCTCCGCACGCTTTTCGCGTGCGGGCTCAGGCGGGCAGCTTGGACCAGGTGGCCAGCAGCTCGACCAGGGTGCGGACGCCGTAGCCGGTCCCGCCCTTGGTGTGCTCGTCCCACGCGGCCGAGGCCGACGCCGGGCCGGCGATGTCCAGGTGGGCCCACGGCACACCGTCGACGAACTCCCGCAGGAACAGCCCGGCGGTGAGCGCACCGCCGTAGGGGCCGGCGCCGATGTTGCGCAGGTCCGCCACCTCGCTGTCGAGCGGCTTGCGCAGGTGGTCGGGCAGCGGCAGCGGCCACATCGCCTCACCGGCCGAGGACGCGGCGGCGAGGACGCGATCGGTGAGCACCTGGTGGTTGCCCATCACGCCGGCGGTGCGGTCGCCCAGCGCCACCATGCACGCGCCGGTGAGCGTGGCCAGGTCCACGATGGCGTCGGGCTCGGCCTCGGCGGCGAGCGAGAGGGCGTCGGCCAGGATCAACCGGCCCTCGGCATCGGTGTTGAGCACCTCGATGGTCTTGCCGTTGCGGGCCCGCAGCACGTCGCCCACCCGGGTGGCGTCGCCGCCCAGCATGTTGTCGGTGAGCGGGAGGTACGCCGTGACCTCGACCTTCGGCGCCACCTGCGCCACGAGGGTCATGGCGGCCACCACGGCGGCGGCACCGCCCATGTCCGTCTTCATCCACTCCATGGAGGTCGCCGGCTTGATGGACAGGCCGCCGGAGTCGAACGTGACGCCCTTGCCCACCAGGGCGACGCGGCCCTTGGCGCGCCCCTCGGGGACGTGGCGCAGGATCAGGAGGCGTGGCTCGTGGGTCGACCCGCGGTTCACGCCGAGCAGGCCGCCCAGGCGCTCCTTGCGGATCCGCTTCAGGTCCCATGCCTCGACCTCCACCCCGGCCGCCTCGGCCACCGGCGCGACCCGACCGACGAACTCCTTCGGCACCAGGTCGCCGCCCGGCGTGTTCACCAGGTCCCGGGCGAAGGCGATCGCCTCCGCCACCGCGGCCCCACGGGCCACGGCGTCAGCCACCCGCTTGCCGCCCTTGCCCACCACGACCACCTCGGCGAGGCGGACGCCGTCGGGGGCGTCCTTGTAGGCGTCGAACCGATAGGTGCCGAGCACCAGGCCCTGGGCGAGCACCTCGGCGGCCGCCGCCCGCGCCGGCGTCCTCGACCAGGTCGACGAGTGCCACGAGCAGCACCGGGTGGCCCTTGGCCGCCCGCGCCACCGCAGCACCGACCTTGCGCAGCGACCCCGTGTCGACGGCGTCGCCGACCCCGACCAGCAAGCGAGCGCCAGCGTCGGTGGCGGCCACGAGCGTCTGGCCGACCTTGCCCTCGAACCCGGCCAGGTCGGCGAGGGCCAGGTCCAGGCCGGGCGCGTCCTCCTCGAGGCGCCCGGCGCGCACGGCGACGGCGACCAGGGCACCGTCAGGCAGCTCGGCGGGCAGCGTGGCGACGTGGAAGGCGGTGGCAGCGGCAGGCATGCCCGGCAGCGTAGGGGCCGGGCGTCGCCGATCAGACCGAGCGGGCCTCGCGGGACTCGCCCTCCGCCCAGCGGGCCAGCGTCCAGCACAGGTCCGAGAGCCGGTTCAGGTACGGGAGCACCTGGGACCCCGGCTGGGCGACGGCCATGGCCCGCCGCTCGGCCCGCCGGACCACGGTCCGGGCGACGTCCAGCAGCGCGGCGGTGCGGTCCTCGCCGGGGACCACGAACTCGGTGGGCTGCTCGTAGCGGGCGCCGACCTCGTCGATGTGGCGCTCGAGGACGGCCACCATCTCCGGGGTGACCCGGCTGGCACCGTCGACCAGCTTGTGGTGGTTCTCGGGCTCGGTGGCGAGCTCGGCCATCAGGATCCACAGGTCCTTCTCGACGTGCACCAGCACGTCGTCGAGCCACGAGCCGCGCTCGACCTCGGCCCGAGCCAGCCCCAGGAACGCCTGGGCCTCGTCCACGGTGCCGTACGCCTCCGGCGCGGGCGAGTCCTTCGCCACCCGACCGCCGCCGTACAGCCCGGTGGTCCCGTCGTCGCCCTTGCGCGTGTAGATCTTCATGGCCTGGCGAGCCTACCGATGCGCCCGCCCTTGCCCGCCGCTCGGGCGCCGGCACGCCCGTTCCGTCGACGCGATGGCACCCATCGCCACATGCGATGACCTGCCGTTCCTTACCTTCTCCTAACCCGTCGCTGACGTGCACCTACCCCCGGCACCCCTAGGTTCGGGCCACATCCCCCTGCCCTTGGAGGCCCTCGTGTCCCTCGCCTCGACGTCGGTCGTCGCCGAACTGCTGCCCAGCAGCATCGGCGGCGTGCCCATGCACCCGTTGATGGTCCACCTGCCCGTGGTGTTCGTGCCGCTGGCGTTCATCGGGGCGGTCGTCGCCCTCGCGGTGAAGCCGTGGCGCAGCTGGTGCATCCCGCTCACCGCCGTGTTCGCGGGCATCGGCCTCGTGGGGGTCCAGGTGGCGATCATGTCGGGCGAGAGCCTCGAGGAGCTGCTCGGCGAGGAGAGCCGGGCCATCGAGACCCACTCGCAGCTGGCCGAGCAGGCCCGCCCCTTCGTGTTCGTGTTCTTCGTGTTCACCGTGCTGGCCGCGGTGGCGTGGCACCTGACCCGCAAGGAGGGCACGGGCGGCGCCGACGGCGACGGTGGCGGCGCGAGGAGCGGCTGGGCCAAGGCCCTCGTGCCGTTCCTGGCCCTCAGCATCGTGACCGGCGCCCTGTCGACGGCGTGGGTGTACCGCACCGGCCACTCCGGGGCGAAGAGCGCCTGGGGCGACGCCGGCAAGGAGAAGGACAAGGGCGAGGGCGGCGAGCAGGGCGAGGGCGACGGCGACTGACGCCCGGCCCGCAGCCGCATCGGACTACGGCTGAGGTTGGGTCGGTCGGTAGCCTCGCACCTCGTGAGCGCATCCTTCCTGGACCTGGTGGCCCAACGCGTCGTCGTCTACGACGGCGCCACGGGCACGTGGCTGCAGACGCAGAACCTGACCGCCGACGACTACGGCGGCGACGCCCTGGAGGGCTGCACCGACTACCTGGGCATCACCCGCCCAGACGTGGTGGCCGCCCTCCACACCGCCTACTTCGAGGTCGGTGCCGACGTCGTCGAGACCAACACGTTCGGTGCCTTCGGGGTGCCGCTCGCCGAGTACGACATGGCCGAGCGGGCCCACGAGATCTCGCTGGCCAACGCCCGCATCGCCCGAGAGGTGGCCGACGGGTTCTCCACCCCGGACCGCAAGCGCTACGTGGCCGGATCGCTCGGCCCCGGGACCAAGGCGCCCAGCCTCGGCCAGATCCGCTTCGCCGAGCTGCGCGACCACTACCAGGTGGCCGCCGAGGGCCTCCTCGAGGGCGGCGTCGACCTGTTCATCCTCGAGACGCACTTCGACCTGCTCGCCGTGAAGGCCGCCGTGATCGGCGTGCGGCGCGCCATGGCCAAGGTCGGCCGGCAGGTGCCGATCCAGGCCCAGGTCACCATGGAGCTGACCGGGCGGATGCTCGTCGGCACCGAGATCGGCGCCGCCCTGGCGTCGATCGAGCCGCTCGGCATCGACATCATCGGCCTCAACTGCGCCACCGGGCCGACGGAGATGGGCGAGCACGTCCGCCACCTCTCCAAGCACGCCCGCACCCCCATCTCGGTGCTGCCCAACGCCGGCCTCCCGAGCGTGGTCGAGGGCAAGATGCACTACGACCTCACCCCCGAGGAGCTGCGCGACCACCAGCGCCGCTTCGTCGAGGAGCTCGGCGTCCAGGTGATCGGCGGCTGCTGCGGCACCACCCCCGAGTTCATCAGCCTGCTGGCCGAGATGGCACCCGGCCTCACGCCGGCCCCGCGCACCCCGGTCCACGAGCCCTCGGTGGCGTCGATCTACTCCGCGGTGCCGCTGCGCCAGGACCTCTCGACGCTCATGATCGGCGAGCGCACCAACGCCAACGGCTCCAAGAAGTTCCGCGAGGCGATGCTCGAGGGCGACTACGACACCTGCACGGCCATGGCCACCCAGCAGGTCAAGGAGGGCGCGCACGTGCTCGACGTGTGCGTCGACTACGTCGGCCGCGACGGCACCGGCGACATGGACGAGGTCGCCGGGCGCTTCGCCACCCAGGCCAACGCCCCGCTGGTGCTGGACTCGACCGAGCCCGACGTGATCGAGGCCGGCCTCCAGTGGATCGGCGGGCGGGCCATCCTCAACTCCGCCAACCTCGAAGACGGCGACGCCGACGGCAGCCGCCTGGACCGCGTGTTCAAGCTCGCCAAGGAGTACGGCGCTGCGGTCATCTGCCTGTGCATCGACGAGGAGGGCCAGGCCCGAGACGTCGAGTGGAAGGTCCGGGTCGCCCGCCGCATCGCGGACCTCGCGGTGAACCGCTACGGCCTCGCCAACGAGGACCTGATCTTCGATGCCCTCACGTTCCCGCTGTCTACCGGCGACGACGACCTGCGCCGCGACGCCATCGAGACCATGGAGGCCATCGCCCGCATCAAGGAGGAGATCCCCGGCTGCTTCACCACGCTGGGCCTCTCCAACGTGAGCTTCGGCCTCTCCGCCGCCAGCCGCCACGTCCTGAACAGCGTCTTCCTCGCCGAGTGCGTCAAGCACGGCCTGGACTCGGCGATCGTCCACGCCTCGAAGATCCTGCCGCTCAGCCGCATCCCCGACGAGCAGCGCGACGTGGCCATGGACCTCATCTACGACCGCCGGGCCGCAGCCGGCGCCCTCTCGGGCGGCGACGAGGGCTACGACCCGCTGGCCAAGTTCCTCGAGGTGTTCGCCGACGTCACCGTCCAGAAGGACGAGCGCGAGGACCGCTCGGGCTGGCCGGTCACCCAGCGCCTCCACCACCGCATCATCGACGGCGACCGCGAGGGCCTCACCGACGACCTGGACCTGGCCATGGCCGAGGGGATCCCGCCGCTCGAGATCATCAACGAGCACCTGCTCGGCGGGATGAAGGTCGTGGGCGAGCTGTTCGGCTCCGGCGAGATGCAGCTGCCCTTCGTCCTCCAGTCCGCGGAGACCATGAAGGCCGCGGTCGCGCACCTCGAGCCCCACATGGAGAAGGTCGCCGACGGCGAGGACGCCTCCAAGGGCCGCATCGTGCTCGCCACCGTGAAGGGCGACGTGCACGACATCGGCAAGAACCTCGTCGACATCATCCTCACCAACAACGGCTACGAGGTGCACAACATCGGGATCAAGATCTCGATCTCCGAGATGATCGAGAAGGCCCTCGAGGTCGACGCCCACGCGATCGGGATGAGCGGGCTGCTCGTGAAGAGCACGCTGATCATGCGCGAGAACCTCGAGGAGCTCAACGCCCGGGAGCTGGCCGACATCCCGGTCCTGCTGGGAGGCGCCGCGCTCACCCGCTCCTACGTGGAGCGGGACCTCCGCGAGGTCTACGAAGGTCGCCTCTTCTACGGCAAGGACGCCTTCGAGGGCCTGCGGGTCATGGACCGGCTGGGCGAGATCCGCCGAGACCCCGGGGCCGACGACCCCGAGTGGGGGCGGGTGCCCTCCACCTCCACCGTGCGCGCCCGCGCCGGCATCGAGGAGCGCGACGACACCGACGTGGAGCTGCCCGAGCGCTCCCCCGAGGTCGAGGCCGACAACCCGGTGTTCGTGCCGCCGTTCATCGGCAGCCGGATCGTGAAGGGCATCTCCCTCGACGACATCGCCGGCTACCTGAACGAGACGGCGCTGTTCCGCAACCAGTGGGGCTTCCGCCCCAACGACGGCGAGAGCGACGACGACTTCAAGGAGCGCCTGCGCGCCGAGCTGCGCGACCAGCTGGCCAAGGCCCGCGCCGACGACCTCCTGGTGCCCCAGGTGGTCTACGGGTACTGGCCGGCGAACGGCGACGGCACCGACGTCGTGGTGTGGCAGGACGACGCCCGGACCACCGAGCTGGCCCGCTTCGGGTTCCCCCGCAGCACCCGTGAGCCCCACCTGTGCATCGCCGACTTCTTCCGACCGCTCTCGGGCGGCGATGATGGCAAGGGCGAGCTCGACTACGTGGCGTTCATGATCGTGACCATGGGTGAGCGGGTGTCCGAGCGCACGGCGGAGCTGTTCAAGACCGACCAGTACCAGGAGTACCTGCTGCTGCACGGCCTCGGCGTCGAGATGGCCGAGGCCCTCGCCGAGCTGTGGCACCGGCGCATCCGCGAGGAGCTCGGCTACGCCGACGAGGACGGGCCCAACCTGCAGGGCCTGTTCCGCCAGCAATACCGGGGCGGCCGCTACTCCTGGGGCTACCCGGCATGCCCGGACCTCGAGGACAACGAGACCGTGGCCCGCCTGCTGGAGGCCGAGCGGATCGGCATCGTCGTCAACGAGGACACGGGCTTCCAGTTCCAGCCCGAGCAGTCCACCAGCGCCATCATCTGCCACCACCCGAAGGCCAAGTACTTCGTCGCCCGCTGAGCCGGCCACCCTCGTGCCGAGGGGCGCCCACAGACGCACCCTCGTCACCTAGCGTGGCCCCATGGGGAACGCCTTCGGGAAGCTGATCACCTGGGTCATCGTCGGCCTGGCCTTCGTGGCCATCGTGGCCGGGATCACCTTCTTGAAGCAGCAGTCCGACGACGCCAAGGCCGAGCTGCCACCGACCCAGACCGTGATCGACGAGGAGTCCGGCATCACCTGGGCGATGCACGGCAAGCCCAAGCAGACCGCCGGCACCTCGACCATCGGCAAGGGCACCGGCCCCGGCTCGGAGATCGACGTGCGCACCTACACCGTCGACCACGGCGACTGGGTCGAGCGGGTGAAGATCTACGACGTCCCGCCCAGCGAGATCGACTTCGCCCCGGCGATGCTCTCGACGTTCGGCGCCGACCCCACCGGCAAGGTCGGCAAGGTCGACTACGTGCAGGTGGACGGGTTCAACGCGGCGAGCGCGCTCGCTCCCGGGCAGCTGTCGGCCGACGGCCGCAAGGAGGCCGTGTCGGCGCGGGTGTTCGCCACCCAGATGCACAACTACATGGTCAGCGGCGGCGTCGCGGTGCGGCGGGACCAGGGGTCGGGGGACATCGACCTCGATGCGCAGGAGACCCAGCTGCGGGACTCCATGCACGAGGCCTGAGGGCGAGCCCCGGCCCGGCGACGCGCTACTGGATCCAGGTGGCGCCGTTGGCCTGCAGGTGGGCGAGCGCAGCCTCGGCGTCGCGGGCCCGGGCGAGGCGGAAGGTCTCCTCGTCGATCACCATCACCCAGAGGTAGGTGACCGGCTCGCCCCGGCGCACCAGGCCCGTCAGGTCCGGCATCGGGTAGCGGGAGCCGGCCGGCGGCGTGGCCGTGAGCAGCAGGGCCGCCTTGTCCATCCCGAACGCTGGGTAGTTGCCGGGCGAGCCGCCGATCGTGTGGCCCTCGCCGAGCCAGGTGCACCGCCCGAACGGGATGACCGCGAGCGAGCTGAGCAGCTCGGCCCCCGCCTTGTCGGGCACGGTGCGGGCGATGGCGAGCTCCACCCGCGAGGCGCCGCGGGCGTCGTCGACGTACTGCTCGACGCCGGCCATCCGCTGGGCCGACAGGCCCGTGGTGGCGGTGACCCACACCGGGAGGTCGCCCATCTTGTGGCGGGTGGCGATCAGCTCCGGGAACGGCGCGGACCCGAGCGGCCAGGCCGCTTCCTGCGGCCCGACCTGGAGGTCAAGGTGGGCGAGGCCCGCGTTGCGGACCTCGGTCCAGGCACCGTCGGCGCGCCAGCGCCAGAAGTCCAGCGAGTCCCGGACCTTGGTCTCGAGCGCGAGGTTGGCGTCGCGGGTGAGCTCCCACGCCAGGCCGGTGCGACCGCGCGCGTAGCGGGAGTAGCCGTAGAACTCGGACCGGCCCGCCCACCCGGGGATGGCGGCCAGCACGCCCTCGGCGTCCACGAGGGCGACGGCATCGCCCTCTTCGAACCACACCATCTCGATGGCGCGCCCCATGTCCGGGCAGCCCTCGGGGAACCGCGTGCCCCCGGCCCCCATCCGCGGCGGCGTGCCGGGCGGGGCCTCCTCCGAACGGTCGGTGGGCGCCGGCAGGTAGTTGGCCACCCACACGGCCGACACCGTGGCCGGAGCCGGGCCGACGAGGTCCTCCAGGTACAGGTACAGGTCGCCCTCGCCGCGCAGCAGCGACGCGCGGCGCGTGTTGTACGGGCTGGTCTGTTGGAGGAGCAGCTCGGGCACGGGATCTCCGGGAGGGTGGCTCGGGATCAGATCGGCCGGCGCGAGCGGCGATCAAGCCCGGTCGACATCATGACAGCACAGCACGTGCGACGAGGTCGGTGCCGAATGCCGTGAGGATCGCGAGGTAGAGCAGGCCGGTGGCGGCCATCACCGCCGAGTACTGGCGCTCGCGCAGCGCCGCCCGCGTCACGATGACCAGGCCCAGCGTGGTGATGGCGCAGGTCAGCCACATCCAGCCGAGGATGCCGCCGTAGCCGTCGTCGATGCTGCCATCGAGCACCGACGCCATCCCGACGGGGATCAGCAGCGCCGCCACCTCGAACGGCCAGAGCCACGTGGTCCACCGGACGAGCTCGAGCAGCGGGCCGCGGGCCAGCCCCGGCTGCACCAGGTACCAGTGGCCGAGGAGCATGGCGTCGGTGACCGAACCGAGGAAGAGGGCGCCGATCACGATCCGCAGCACCGAGAGCCAGGCGGGCGACCCGGCATCGATGCCGCCGGCGACCAGCCCGACCAGGCCGATGGCCGGGGCCACCAGGTCCAGGGCCGGGGGGAACTCCGCCGCCTCCTTGTCGAAGCGCTGCTCCTCGCGGTCGATGCCGGTCATGGCGGCGACGCGGGCGCTGCGCCGCTCGACCACCTCTCGCTGGCCGGCCACGCCGGCGGCCCGGCGGCGCCTGGCCACGAGCATGGCGACCCCGGCGGCGAGGGCGACGCCCACGGCTGCCGCGTCGCGCACCGGCACCGGGCCGACCGCTCGGGCCACCAGCACCGACGCCAGCGCCATGGCACCGAAGGTGCCCCGCATCATCTGCCCGTAGCCGAGCCCCACCTCGCGGCGCCGGGTGGTGACCCAGGTGAAGGCGAGGGCACCGACGGACCACTGGAGCAGGAAGGTCGCGGCGTCGAGGTCCATGGCCCGACCGAGGGTACGGACCTTCCCCGGGGCACAGCCACTCGGCAGGTACCGTTCGCCCGATGCCCGCCCCCGATCGCCCCCACGTGATGCTCGTCGGCTCGGCCGGCGGCCACCTCGCCCAGCTCGTGCGCCTGTCCCCGTGGTGGGAGGGCTGCACCCGGACCTGGGTCACCTTCGACAAGCCCGACGCGACGTCCCTCCTGGCCGACGAGGCCGTCATCTGGGCGTACCACCCGACCACCCGCAACATCCCCAACCTCTTGCGGAACCTGGTGCTGGCGGTCCGCCACGTCCGGCGGATCCGGCCCGACGTCGTCGTGTCGACCGGGGCAGCCGTGGCCGTCCCGTTCTTCCTGGTTGCGCGGCTCCTGCGACTGCCGACCGTCTACGTCGAGGTCTTCGACCGGATCGACTCCCCCACCCTGAGCGGCCGGCTCTGCCGGCCCATCGCCACCCGCTTCTGCGTGCAGTGGCCCGAGCAGCAGCCGCTCTACCCGGGCAGCGTCGTGATCGGCCCGCTGCTGTGAGCACGCCCACGGTCCTCGTCACGGTCGGCACCGACCACCACCGCTTCGACCGGCTGATCGGCTGGGTCGACCGCTGGGCCGCCGCCCACCCCGACGTGCACGTGACCGTCCAGCACGGCACGGCAGACCCCCCGGCCAACGGCGAGGCGATGGTCATGCTGGGCTACGACGACCTGGTCGGCCGGATGCGCGACGCGGACGTGGTCGTGGCCCAGGGCGGGCCGGCCACGATCATGGACGCCCGCTCGGTGGGCCATCGACCAGTGGTCGTGCCCCGCCTGGCCGCCCTCGACGAGGTGGTCGACGACCACCAGGTGGCGTTCTGCGACTGGATGGCGTCGAAGGAGCTGGTGTGGGTTGCCGCCGACGAGGACGGCCTGCACGACCTGCTCGACCGAGCCCTGGCCGACCCGACGCTGGTGCGGATCCCGCCCGAGCGAGGCGCCTCGGCGGCCACGATCGAGGCGTTCCGCGCCGTGGTCGACCCCCTCGCCGAGCGGCGGTCCGGGCGCCTCCCCTGGCGGCGCCGACGTTCGGCCGCGCCGATCCGAGACGAGGGGCCGAACACCCGCTGAAGCGGCCAGCGTTCGCTGGGGCGAGGCGGCGTCAGGCGGCGAGGCGACGACGACGGACCACCAGCAGGCCGGCACCAGCGCCGACGCAGGTGAGCCCGACCACGGCGGCCGTGGTGGTGTCCGAGCCGGTGATGGCCAGGCGCGTCCGCACGGGCGCCACCTTCACCGCCGTCTTCACCGCGCTCGTGGGCGGCGGCGAGGTCACCGGGGTGGTGGGCGGCGGCACGGTGTAGTCGGGGTTCTCCGCGGCGCCCGCCGGCGAGGCCGAGCCCGCCCAGGCGAGGGCCAGGACCACCAGCGACACCACGAGGACCAGCACCCGGCGCACGACCATGCCGTCACCCTATGCGGTCACTTGGGGAAGGTCAACACGCTGCGTGAGGACGGTGGTCGAGGTCGATGGGGACGCTCAGCGCCCGACGGGGATGCTCCGCCGACGGTCCCGGCCCAGCTCCTCGCCCGCCACCTCCCACCGGACCTTCGGGATCCGAGCGCTCGGCTCGACCACGAGGTGGTCGATGCCCGCCGGGAGCAGGCCGGTGACCGTCACCTGGCCGACCGCGCCCCGGCGCACGACGAGCTGGCCGCCGACCACGACCGTGGGCCCGTCGCCGCCGCGCAGGAACTCCTTGGCCCCGGCCAGCCGCACCCCCGTGGTGCCCGCGGGGAGGTTGACGACCACCAGCGCGGTGTGGTCGCCCTCGGACGCGCCGGCCACGTTGGGCCCGACCACGTAGCGAGGGCCGGCGGCGGGTGCCCGGTTCCGCAGCGTCACCGTCACGGTGATCCGGGCCCGGCCACCGTCGCCGCCGCCTTCGACGTCGACCGTCGTGGCGTCGTCGATCCAGGAGTCGAGCTTGGTGGCGCCCCGGTTGATCACGCCGACCGACACCGATCGATCGGTGAGGTGGCCGTCCGCACCGGCCCGGGCCCAGGCGCGCTGCGCGGTGGGATCCGCCGACCACACGAGCAGGTGGCGCCCAGCGACGGCATCGCTCAGCTCCGTGGCCAGCGCCGCCGTGTCCCAGCGCCCGGCCTCGATCTTCGCGAACACCGCACGGGCCACCGCGCCGAGCTCGTCACGGCGGGCATCACGGTCGCTGCCGAACCGCTCGTACTGCCGACGCAGCAGCTCGCCGCGGACGGTGTCGGCGGTGTAGCGCACCCCGCCCACCTCGACGGGGCCGACCACCCGGAGCAGGCCGCGCAGCGCATCGACGTCGACCACGATGACGCCGGCCACCGTCCCGCCGCCGGGCACGTCCTCCCAGTTGCGGGCCGCCGCCCGGGCGCTCTGGGGGAAGTCGGCGGTCACGGCCAGGTTGCGCAGGTCGCTCCCGGGGTCGAGCCACGCCCAGTTGGCCTGCAGGTCGCCCCCGACGGGGACCGAGCCCCGGGGCCGCACCAGGTCGGCGGTCGGCCGCACCTCGCCCAACCGCAGGTGGCCGCCGTCGAACCCGAGCTCGGTGGCCGACAGGAACATGCCCGAGCCGTTGCGCATCTCGGCGTTGTTGGCGCCCAGCAACAGGTAGGGCTGGCCGCCGGCCAGGACCGAGCGCAGGGCGGTGCTCACGTCGCGGAGCTCGGTGGCGCCGGCGGCGGCGGAGCGCTGGTGGTCGGCCACCTGCTCGACCGCGTCGTGGAGCGGACCGACGAGCCCCTTCGACGAGCCGACGTCGATGCCATCGAGGTCCGCCCGAGCCCGGTCGGCCAGCGACGCGAGGTCAGCCAGGGTGTCGAGCCGGGCCTGCCCGGCGGCCTGGGGCCGGCCGGTGAGCACGGCGAGGCGATCGAGCGCGGTGGACGCCACGGCCGTGCCGTCGGCACCAGCCGTGGCGAGGCGGTCGGCGGCCCGCACGTTGCGCCCCAGCACCGGCAGCACCCGCAGCGGCAGCAGCGCCGGGCTCGACGTCTTCTGCTCGGCCGCTGCGAACCGGCGATGGGCGTCGTCGAGGTCGCGCCGGGTGCCCGGCGCCACCAGCGCGGCGACCGAGCCCTTGGCGCGCACCGCGCGCAGGGCGCGCTCGCCGTGCTGCATGGAGCGGCGCGCGCCCAGCAGCAACCAGCCGCAGTACGCCAGCCACAGGACCACGAAGGCGGCGGCGAGCGGCAGCAGCACCCGACGCCGGGTTCTGGTGGCCATTGCCGCGGATCGTAGAGGGTCCTGCCGATAGGAAGCCGGTCGGCCTCCCTCCGCGGTCGCCGATCGCACGATCTGCAGGCATTCCCCCGATTTGGTGACCACACGTGACCGTCCCGTCCGCATCCACTACGCTCCGTGGCAATGCTTGACCGCGCCGCCAGCGACACCGACGTCCGAGACGCCGCTGCTGTGGCGGTGACCGACGCGCCCGTCGCGACGCCGCTCGCCCCGCCGGCGCGCCGGCGCCCTCGTCGGGCCACGCCGTCGTTGAAGCCGAAGGTCCTGCTCATGGGGGCCGACGCCCTCGCGGTGCTGACCTTCACCACCCTCGCCGCCGTCCTGGTGTCCACGTGGGAGATGGGCGCCCTGCAGGCTGCCCACCAGCTGTGGTGGACCTCCATGCTGATCACGCCGGTGTGGCTCGCCATCTTCGCCAACCAGCGCCTCTACAACACCCGCTTCATCGGCCGCCGCATCGACGAGTTCCGCCGGGTCGTCAACGCCTCGGTCATGGGCACGGTGGCCGTCGCCATCGCCGCCAACGTCGTCAACATCCTGCCGAGCCGCTCGGGCCTGCTCGTCCTCGGCCTGTCGGCCGTGGTCGTCGTGACCATCGAGCGGGAGATCGCCCGACGGATCTTCCTGCGGCTGCGCTCCGGCGGCCACATGGTGCGCTACGTCGTGGTGGCCGGCGCCAACCCCGAAGGCCGCGACATCGCCGCCATGCTGAAGGCCGAGCCCTGGCTCGGCTACCAGGTCGTGGGCTTCGTCGACGATGCCACGGACATCCAAGAGCCGGTGCCCGGGGTGCCGATGCTCGGTGGCACCGCCGACCTCCTGGGCATCCTGCGGGAGTACCCGAACGCCTCGGTGATCGTCGCGGCCAGCGCCGTCGAGAGCGCGGTCACCAACCGCCTCGCACGCGACCTGCTCGACCAGGGCGTGCACGTCGAGCTCTCCTCGACGCTGCGCGACATCTCCTCCCAGCGCCTCACCGTCCGTCCGCTCGGCCGGTTCCCGATCGTGTACGTCGAGCCGGTCACCCGTGGCGGGTGGCGCGCCTGGGCGAAGCGCACGTTCGACATCGTCGGCGCCACGATCGGCCTGGTGCTCACCTCGCCCATCCTGCTGGCCACCGCCATCGCCGTGAAGCTCGACTCCAAGGGCCCGGTGCTGTTCCGCCAGACCCGCGTCGGCCGGGACTCCGAGCCGTTCGCCGTGCTCAAGGTCCGCACGATGGTGCCCGACGCCGAGGCCAAGCTGGCTGAGCTCCGGGAGCTCAACGAGGCCGACGGCCCGCTGTTCAAGATGGCGAACGACCCCCGCGTCACCCGGGTCGGGCGGTTCCTACGCTCGTCGTCGATCGACGAGCTGCCCCAGCTGTGGAACGTCCTGCGGGGCGACATGAGCCTGGTCGGCCCCCGGCCGGCGCTGCCCCACGAGACCGAGGAGTGGGACGCCCTGCTCGCCCAGCGCCTGCGGGTCAAGCCCGGCATCACCGGCATGTGGCAGGTGTCGGGCCGCTCGGACGCCAGCTTCGAGGACTACACCCGGCTCGACCTGTACTACGTGGACAACTGGTCCCTGGCCACCGACCTGGCGATCCTGGCCAAGACGGTGCCGGTCGTGCTCCTGCGCCGCGGCGCCCGCTGAGGGCTCCGCCCCCGCAGGCGAGCTGCGTCAGGCGTCGACCACGACCAAGTCGTGGTCCGCGCGGT
Source organism: Acidimicrobiales bacterium (assembly GCA_046331115.1). Lineage (GTDB taxonomy): Bacteria > Actinomycetota > Acidimicrobiia > Acidimicrobiales > Iamiaceae > Aquihabitans. The sequence continues at coordinate 98,622 of JAXLRJ010000004.1, read as the reverse complement.
TGAGGGGGTCCGGACCGCCGTCGGTGGCGACCACGATGTCCTCCAGGCGCATCCCCCACCGACCGCCGGCGTAGATGCCCGGCTCGATCGAGAACGCGTGCCCGGCCCCGAGGGGCTCGAGGTTGCCAGCCACGATGTAGGGGTCCTCGTGCTCCTCGACGCCGATGCCGTGGCCGGTGCGGTGCACGAACCGCTCCCCGTGCCCGGCCGCCGCGATCGCGTCGCGCGCCGCCGCGTCCACCGACTCGCAGGTGGCGCCCACGACCGCCGCGGCGACCGCCGCCTGCTGGGCATCGTGCAGGACCGCATACGCCTCGGCCACCTCGCCGGACGGCTCGCCGAGCGAGACGCAGCGGGTGATGTCCGAGCAGTAGCCCACCCCGTCGGCATCGAGCATCGTGCCCCCGAAGTCGCACAGCACGACCTCACCGGGCGCGATCCGTCGATCGCCGGGCTCGTGGTGGGGGCTCGCCGCGTTGGCCCCGGCGGCGACGATGGCGAAGTTGACCCGCTGGTGGCCCTCGGCCAGGAGCCGGCGGCCGAGGTCGGCGGACACCTCGGCCTCGGTCCGGCCCACGAGGGGCACCTCGCCGCCCTGCAGTTGCGCGGCGACGCGGTCCGCGGCCTGGGCCGCCCGGCGGAGCGCCTCGACCTCGGCGGGCTCCTTGCGGGCGCGCAGCGGCCCGGTGACGTCGCTCGCCTTGCGCCACGAGGCCGACGGCAGGGCGCCCTGGAGGTCGACGAGGAACCGGGCCCACGTCCGATCCCCGATGGCGAGGTCCGCCGCGGCACCGACCAGGTCCGCCACGATCCGCACCGGATCGTCGGTCTCGTCCCAGGTGCGCAGCGCGAACACGTCGGGTCGCTCCACCACCCGGGGCGCTTCCAGGCGAGGCACCAGCAAGGTGGCGTCACCGTCGACCGGGACGACCAGCATCGTCAGGCGCTCGAGGGGCATGGCCTCGTAGCCGGTGAGCCACGGGAGGTCTGCCCCGACCGACAGGAGGAGCACGTCGGTGCCCTGCTCGGCCATGGCGGAGCGGACCCGCTCGATCCTTCGCTCCAGCACTACGGCAGCCCGGCGTGGGGGACGTCGACCGAGGTGGTGAACAGCACGGCCTCGCGCGCCGCCGCCCGGTTGTGCTCGAAGAAGTCCGGCGCCGAGCAGATGAGGAGGGTGCAGCCGTCCTCACCGCCCAGGGCGCAGGCGTAGACCCCGAGGTCGCCGGGGACCCGCACCTCGTCCACGATGGCGCCGCCGGGCGCCACCCGGATGCAGCGGTTGCCGAGGGCGTCGGCCGCCCAGATGTGGCCCTCGGCGTCGAGGGTGCAGCCGTCGGGCGACACGACGATCTGGCCGAGCCCTTCGACGAAGGTGTCGGCCACCGGCACCGGCCCGAACTCGGCCCAGGTGCGCCGGTCGACGAGCGATCCGTCGGCCTCGATGGTGAAGGCGGTGTAGCGGTTGCCGGTGGTCTCGCCGACGATCAGCGTCGAGCCGTCGGGGGTGATGACCGAGCCGTTCGGGAAGTTGAGGCCCTCGGCCGCCACGGCGACGGTGCCGTCGGCGTCCACGCGGATGAGGTCGGCCGGCGCAGGGTCCCCGCCGCCCATCAGGTCGAACCCGAAGTACCCGACGTAGGAGCGGCCCGCGGCGTCGGTCACCAGGTCGTTGAGGTGGCCGCCCACCATGCCGGCGAGGTCCGCCAGCACGGTGAGCTCGCCGTCGACGAGCCGCAGCACCTTGTGGTCCTTCATCGACGAGATCACGAGGGAGCCGTCGGGAAGCCAGCCCAGACCGGACGGCTGGCCCGCCACCTCGACGACCACATCCTCGGTGCCATCGGGGGCCACCCGCGCCACCTGGTGGCGGTAGAAGTCCGACACCCACCAGGTCCCGTCGCGCCAGCGCGGGCCCTCGAAGAACCCTCCGCCCTCGAACAGCGTGCTCACCGCGTGCTCAGCCATGGCGGGGACGGTAGCGTGCGCCCCCTGGCAGCGGTCGGCGCAGGGGGGAACCGTGCCGTTCTTCATCATCCCGATCCGCACCGGGCGATCCCGGGTGTCTCCCGGCTGGGGCCTGGCCCTGATGCTGCTCGTGGGCATCGGCTTCCTGATCGGTGGCGTGGCGACGCTGTCGTCGGGCGCGGAGTGCGACGGCCATGCGATGCGCCAGGGCGACACGTGCATCTACCGCAGCACGAGCACCGGGGCGATCGACCACACCAACACCTACGACGAGGAGGCGAGCAGCGACCGCACCACCGGCATCACCCTCATCGTCTTCGGCTTGATCCTGATGGTGGTGGCGCCGTTCCTCTACACGTACGGCAAGCACAAGCGCAGCGCGCAGTTCCAGCGCGAGATGCGGGCCCGATCCGATGCGCGACGGGCAAGCGGCCCGCTCGGCGCCGGCGGCGTGCCGCTCAACACGGCCTACGGCGCGGCGGTGGCCCGGGCCGCCCAGGGCGCGGCACCGCCACCCGGGGGCTACCCAGCTCCCCCCTACCCGCCGCCCGCCTACCCACCACCAGGTCCGGCCTACCCACCACCGGCCTACCCGCCGCCCGCCGCCCCGCCGGCGGGCCCGGCGCGCATGGCCCGCCGCCGCCCGAGCCCCCGCCCGGCTTCCACCCGCCTGCCGGCGCGCCCGGCGCGGCCCGGCGCGCCGCGGCCGCTCAGGGCGACGAGACGGGCAGGACCTCATCGGCTGCTTGGCGAGCGTGGTAGCTGCTGCGGGTGAGCGGACCGGACTCCACGTGGCCGATGCCCATGGCCTCGCCGATCCGCCGCAGCTCGGCGAACTCGGCGGGCTCGACCCACCGTGCCACCGGCAGGTGGTGCGTGGTGGGCCGCAGGTACTGCCCGATGGTGACGATGTCGACCCCGATGCCCCGCAGGTCTGCCAGGGTGCCGACGAGCTCGTCGAAGGTCTCGCCCATGCCGACGATGATGCTGCTCTTGGTCGTGAGCCCGGCCGCCTTGGCCCGGCCCAGCACGGCCAAGCTCCGGGCGTAGCCGGCGGAGGGCCGGGCCGCCCGCTGCAGGCGCGGGACGGTCTCGATGTTGTGGTTGAGCACGTCGGGGCGCGCCTCGAAGATCACGTTGAGCGACGCGGGGTCGCCCTTGCAGTCCGAGATGAGGGTCTCGACGTGGACCCCTGGGGTGCGGGACCGGATGGCGGCGACGGTGGCGGCGAACTGCGACGCACCGCCGTCGGCGAGGTCGTCGCGCGCCACGGTGGTCAGCACCGCGTACCGCAGGCCCATGCGCTCGACCGCCTCGGCCACCCGGGCCGGCTCGTCGGGGTCGAGCGCCTCGGGGTGGCGGGTGTCGACCAGGCAGAAGCCGCAGGCGCGTGTGCAGCGCTCGCCGCAGATCATGAAGGTCGCCGTGCCGTCGCTCCAGCACTCGGACAGGTTCGGGCAGCCGGCCTCCTCGCACACCGTGACGAGCGACAGGTCCCGCACGGTCTGCTTCACCCGGAGCACGTCGTCGCCCAAGCGCACCTTGGCGCGCATCCAGTCGGGCTTGCGTGCTCCGATCGCCAGGCCCTCGGTCACCCCCGCCTGCGCCAGGCGGCCCTCCAGGCGCACGGACGTGCCGGTCTCGCCCGGCCCCTCGCCACGGGAGAACGGCGCCAGGTCGGCGTCGACCTGGCGCCACACGACGTCCTGGCGCTCCACGCGCTGGTCGGGAGGCAGCGATGGGGGCGCCCACCGCGCCGCCGCCCGAGCGACGATGGCGTCCACCACCTCGGCCATCGACGCCTCGATGCCTTCGGCGCGCAGCGAGGTCACGTCCTTGTCGGCGATGCCGCACGGGACGATGTGCTCGAACATGGCGAGGTCCGGGTCGACGTTGAGGCCGAAGCCGTGCATGGTCTTGCCGTTGGTGACCTTCACCCCGATCGCGCACACCTTGCGGGGGCGCATGGTGGTGGCGTCGACCCACACGCCCGGGTAGCCGGGGAGCCGGCCGGCCACGAGGCCGAGGTCCCCGAGGGCGTCGATCACGACCTGCTCGAGGTCGTGGACGTAGGCCGCCGAGTCCGGCTTGTCGCCTCCGCCCTTCCCGGGAAGGTGGAGGATCGGGTAGCCGACGAGGTGGCCGGGGCCGTGGTAGGTGACGTCGCCGCCGCGGTCGGTCCGCACCAGCTCGGCGCCGACCGAGGCCGGGTCGACCAGCACGTTGGCCGTGTCGGCGCGGACGCCGAGCGTGTAGGTGTGCGGGTGCTCCAGCAGCAGCAGGTGGTCGTCGGGCGACGACGCGTGCAGCGCGTGCTGGAGGGCCAGCGCGTCCTGGTACCGCACCCGACCGAGCCAGCGGACGTGGAGGGGGGCGGTGGTCCCCATGGCGCCTAGAGCTCGGACTCCCAGTCCCGGGTCTCCAGGATCTCCTTGACCCGGGCGAGGAACTGGGCGGCGTAGGCGCCGTCGAAGGCCCGGTGGTCCCAGCCGAGGGTCAGGTTGCCGACCGAGTGGATGGCGATGCTCTCCGCGCCGCCGGCATCGGTGACGACCACGGGACGTCGGCTCACGCCGTCGGTGGAGAGGATCATGACCTGGGGTTGGTTGATGATGGGCAGCAGGAAGGCGCTGCCGGTGGCCCCCACGTTGGTGATGGTGACCGTGCCGCCGGTGATGTCGTCGGCAGCGAGCTGGCGGCGCTTGGCCCGCGCCGCCAGGTCGGCGACGTCGCGGGCGAGGGCCCGGAGGCGCCGGTCCTGGGCATCGTGGACGACGGGGACGATCAGGCCCTCGTGGTCGAGGTCCACGGCGACGCCGAGGTGGACGCTGCCGTGCACGACGAGCTCGTGCTCCTCACCCATGGAGGCGTTGACGTGGGGGAAGTCCTCCAGCGCATCGACCAGGGCACGGGCCACGAACGGCAGGTAGGTGAGCGACACCCCCTCCTCGGCCTTGAACGAGTCCTTGTGGCTGCGGCGGACCCGGTCGATCGACTCGTAGTCCACCTCGGTGCTCACGTAGACGTGGGCCGAGACGCCGAGCGACCGGACCATGTGCTCTGCGGTGATGCGGCGGATCTTGTTGAGCGGGACGGTGACGTCGACGCCGGTGGCCGCGGGCCGGGGCGGCGCAGCGGCAGGAGCCGGGGCCGGGGCCGCCGGGGCAGCCGGTGCGGGCGACGCGGCCGCGGCGACGGCTGGGGCTGCCGCGGGGGCTGGGGCAGGGGCGGCGGGGGTCGACGGCAGCGGCTCGGGCAGCGCGGGCGCCACGGGCCCTCGGCGGCGGATGTGCTCCTCCGCGCCGCTGCGGGTGATCCGCCCGCCGATGCCGGTGCCGGTGACCTCGGCCGGGTCGACGCCGGCGTCGTCGAGCAGCCGGCGCACGACCGGCGACAGCAGCGCCGGGCCGGCGGCGGCCGGCGGCGCCGCGGCCGGCGCAGCCTCGGTGGCCTGGCCCGGCAGGGGCTCGGGCAGCGGCTCGGGCGCGGGCTCGGCGGCGACGGGGAGCGGCTCGGGCAACGGCTCGTGGGCCGGCGCCTCACCGACCGGCAGGGGCTCGGGCAGCACGTCGGGCCGGACCGGCTCGGCCTCGCCCGGCAGCGGCTCGGGCAGCGGCTCGTGCGCGGGCGGGGCCGGTGCCGCGGCGGCGGGCTCCTCCGCAGGGGCCGCGGCCGGCTCGGCACCGGGGGGCCCGTCGCTCACGACGGCGACCCGGGTGCCCACGTCGACCGTGTCGCCCTCCTCGACCAGGATCTCCGCCACGAAGCCGGCGACCGGCGAGGGGACCTCGGAGTCGACCTTGTCGGTGGACACCTCGAACAGCGGCTCGTCCATGGCGATGGGATCGCCGACCGCCTTGAACCACCTGGTGATGGTGCCTTCGGTGACGCTCTCGCCCAGTGCCGGGAGCTCGATGTCGGCCATGGCCGATCTCCTTGTGTGGCTTGCTTCGGGGTGTCGGGGGTTCGTCCGGAAGGGGCCCAGGTCCCTACCGGCACGGTAGCGGGGTGGAGCTCAGCTGTTGAGGCTCCGGCCGGTGAGGGAGAGGACGGCTTCGCCGAAGCTCTCCGACAGCGACGGGTGGGGCTGGATGAAGTGCGCGATCTCGTCGACGCTGGCCTGCCAGTTGACCGCCAGGTAGCCCTGGCCAAGCTGCTCGGTGACCCACGGGCCGGCCATGTGGACGCCGAGGAGCCGACCGCCGGTGCCGTCGGCCTGCTTCTCCGCTATCACCTTCACGACGCCCTCGGTGTCGCCCACGATGAGGGCCCGGCTGTTGCCGCCCCACCGGTGCTTGGTGGTGACGACCTCGTAGCCGGCGTCGATCGCGCCCTGCTCCGAGTAGCCGGCGAAGGCGACCTCGGGCTGGCAGTAGATGCACCAGGCGACGTTCGCGTAGTCGACCGGGACGACGGGCTCGCCGAGCAGCTGCTTGATGACGAGGATCGCCTCGGCGTAGCCGACGTGGGCGAGCCCGGGCGTGGCGATCAGGTCGCCGATGGCCCAGACGCCGTCGACCGCCGTGCGGCAGTGGTCGTCGACCTGCACGTAGCCGCGCTCGTCGACCTCGACCCCGGTGCCGGCGAGCCCGAGGCTCTCCGACAGCGGCCGACGGCCGATCGACACGATGACCGCGTCGACGTTGAGCGGCTCCTGGCCCTCGAGCGCGAGGGTCGTGCCCGTGGCGCCGGGGGTGTGGCCGCCGACCTTCACCCCGGTGCGCACGTCGATGCCGCGGCCCTTGAACGAGCGGCGGACCACGTTGACGACGTCCTTGTCGACGCCCGGGAGGATCTGGGGCAGGGCCTCGAGGATCGTGACCTCGCTGCCCAGGTCGCTCAGCATGGAGGCGAACTCGCAGCCGATGGCGCCGCCGCCGATGACCGCCACCTTGCGGGGCAGGTGGTCGAGCTGGAACACCTCGTCGGAGGTGAGCACCACGCGGCCGTCGACCTCGAAGCCAGGGATCGTCCGAGGCACCGAGCCCGCCGCCAGGACCACCGCGTCGCCGGTGATGGTGGCGGTGTCGCCATCGGGCGCGGTGAGCACCACGCTGCGATCCGCCTGCAGGGTGCCGGTGGCGCCGAACACGGTGACCTTGCGGTTCTTGAGCAGGCCCGACAGGCCGTTGAACAGGGTGTCGACGACCTGCTGCTTGCGCGCCATGGTGGTCCCGAAGTCCAGCTCGGGGGCCGAGGCGTTGACGCCGAACTGCGCGGCGTGGCCGACGGTGCGGAACACGTGGGCGGTCTCGAGGAGCTCCTTGGCGGGGATGCAGCCGCGGTGCAGGCACGTGCCGCCGACCTTGTCCTTCTCCACGACCGCCACGTTGAGCCCGGCCGACGCCGTAGAGGGCGGCCCCGTAGCCGGCGGGGCCACCGCCGATGATGATCAGGTCGAAGTGGCTGTCCGGCGGGGTGGCGGTCACGGGGATGTCCTCGGCTCGTTCTGCGATGGGGCGGCGCCTGCGCCGGCGGCGCGGGGCCCGGCCCGCAGCCTACCGAGCCGGCCCTGCAGCCCTGGCTGCCCACCCGAGCCGGCGGCGCCGGTCGGGGCGTCAGCGCTCGACGGTGACGAAGACCGCGGTGGCCGGTCGCCCCGTCCGGCTCGGGCGGGGCCGCACGACCGGTCTGGACCTTGCCGTCGCCGTCGACGGCGCGCACCTGGACCTGGTGCTGGCCGGGCCGGGCGTCCCAGGCCCAGGTCCACTGCACCCAGGTGTCGTCGGAGGCCACCGGGCCGAGCTCGGCGCGCTCCCACGGGCCATCGTCCACCCGGACCTCGACCCGCTCGATCCCCCGCGTCGGCGCCCAGGCCACGCCGGCCACGGGCTGGCGACCCGGCGCGAGCGTCGCGCCAGGCGTGGGCACGTCGATCCGGGACTGGGTCTTGATCGGGCCCAGCCGGCTCCAACCCCGGGGGATCCAGTAGCCCTCCTCGTCCCAGGTGGTGACGCGGATCTCGCTGATCCACTTGGTCGCGGACACGTAGCCGTACAGGCCCGGGACGACGAGCCGGGCCGGGTACCCGTGCTCGCGGGGCAGCGGGTGCCCGTTCATGGCGACGGCCAGCAGCGCATCTCGCCCGTCGAGGGCGACCTTCACCGGGAAGCCGGCGGTGAAGCCGTCGACCGACTCGCCGACCACCTGCTCGGCACCGGCCTGCACCCCGGCCTCCCGCAACAGGTCGTCGAGGCGGATGCCGGTCCACCGGGCGTTGCCGACCAGGTCGCCACCGACCTGGTTGGAGACGCACTGCAGGGTGATCGGCACCTCGACCAGCTCCCGATCCAGGATGTCGTCGTAGGTGAGCTCGAGCTCCCGGTCGACCATGCCAGTGACCTTGAGCCGCCAGGACTCGGCGTCCACCACGGGCGCGGCGAGGGCCGTGTCGATCCGGTAGAAGTCCGCGGTCGGGGTGACGTAGGGGCTGATGCCCGCCACCGCACCCGGCCCGCGGTCGAGCGTTCCCGCAGGGATCGGCGTGCGGCTGCGGGGCGCGGGGATCGCCCGCTTCACCGTGCTCGCCGCGTCCCGGAGCGAGGCGCGCGCCGCCCGGGCCGCACCAGCCCCGACGAGCAGCAGCCCCCCGACGATCCCGGCGTTGAGCAGGACGGTCCGTCGCCCGACCCCGACGGGCGCGCTGGCGGGGCCCCCAGGCGCGGAGGCGGCGCCCTCGTCCGCCGTGGCGGGGCGCGGCCCGTTCCAGTGGCGCTCGAGCAGGAGCGTGACCGCCACGCCGACGACCACCGCCGCGACGCAGGCCACGAAGGCGGCCGGCAGCGAGCCGAGCGGATCTGACCAGGCCGCCCAGAGGCCGAGCACGCCGAAGCCGGCGAACCCGGCGACGACCACGCCCGGGCCCTTGCGGGCGGTCCGCCCGAGCAGGGCGCCGATCGCCATGGCCACGATGGCGGTGCCGATCTGCAGGGCCGCCTTGTCGTTGCGCCCGAAGATCGCGATGGCCTGCTCCTTGAGCGAGGCCGCGAACTCGTCGATGAACCAGCCGCCCACGGACTCGAGGACCGAGGCCCGCGTGGCGGCGGCCACCGCCACCAGCTCGATCGTGACCAGCGCGGCGGCGGCGCCGAGGGCGCCGGCGAGGGCGCCGCGCCACCCCCCACCGACGTCGTCTCGGGGGGCCGGCTCTGGCGCCAGTTGGTCGCTCACCACACCAACGCTACGGAGCCAGCCGACCGATCGGATGGCACCGCCGGGCCGCAGATCCCGACGGCCAGCGCTACTTGGTGACGAGCACCAGCTGGATCGTGGACGCCACCAGGATGGCGATGCCGCAGATCAGGGCGGCCAGGATCAGCTTGCGGGTGCTCACGAGGCCCGAGCGTACCGACCGACCGCCGGCGCTCCCCAAGCCCCGGCGCCGCCCAGGACCGTCCGGCGGGGTGGCCCGTGCGACACTGGTGCGCCCGCGGGCGCAGTGCCCACTCCGACCACCGGCCCCCGAAGGAGCCCCACCCGATGCGTGACGCCCTCGGCGCCGTGGAATCCGTCCTCGTCCTGGGCGGCGGCTCGGACATCGCTGCCGCCACCGTCGTGGAGCTGGCCAAGGCCCGCACGCGCACGGTGGTCCTGGCCGGACGGGACCCGGAGCGGATGGCGCCGGTCGCCGAGCGGCTGCGCGCCGCGGGCGTGGCCACCGTGGACGTGGTGGCCTTCGATGCGTCGAAGCCCCACGAGCACGAGGCGATCATCGATGACGTGTGGGCGCGCCACCCGGACCTGGACCTCGTGCTGCTCGCGTTCGGCGTGCTCGGCGACCAGGCCGACTTCGACGACGACCCCGCCACCGCAGCGGATGCCGCCATCACCAACTACGCCGGCGCGGTGTCGTCGGGGCTCGCGGTGGCCAAGCACCTGCGGGCGCAGGGCCACGGCACCCTCGCGGTGATCACCGTCGGTCGCCGGCGTGCGCGCCAGGGCCGACAACGTCGTCTACGGGTCCACCAAGGCCGGCCTCGACGCCTTCGCCCAGGGGCTGGGCGACCGCCTGGCCGGCACCGGCGCCCAGGTGATGGTGGTCCGGCCCGGCTTCGTCCGCACCGCGATGACCGCGGGCATGGCCGACGGCCCCATGGCCACCACCGCGGAGGCGGTGGCCGTCGACATCGTCGCCGGCCTGCGCCACGGTGCCCACACGGTGTGGTCCCCGGCCAAGTTGCGCTGGGTGTTCGCCGTGCTCACCCACCTCCCCCGGCCCATCTGGCGCCAGCTGGCCGCCCGGCGCTGACCCGTCGCTCCTGGCGGCCCGCGAATCGGCGGGCCATGCAACCGGCCGGCCATGCCGCCTCGCTTCGGACAGAATCGGGACCATGTCGCACGCGCTCGACCCCGCCACCCACAACGCCGCGCTCGTCGGAGGGCCCACCCTGCCGCAGGAGCGTCGCCTGGTGACCGAGATCCCCGGCCCCAAGGCGCGGGCGTTCCAGGCGAGGCGCCAAGCCGCGGTGGCTGCCGGCGTGGGCAGCACCCTGCCGATCGAGGTGGTCGCGGCAGGTGGCGGCGTGATCGTCGATTCGGACGGCAACTCGCTGATCGACCTCGGCTCGGGCATCGCCGTGGTCAACGTCGGCAACGCGGCCACCACGGTGGCCGAGGCGGTCGCCGAGCAGGCGGCGGCGTTCACCCACACCTGCTTCATGGTCACCCCCTACGCCGGCTACGTCGACGTGTGCGAGCGGCTGAACGCCCTGACCCCTGGCGACCACGAGAAGCGCTCGGCGCTGTTCAACTCCGGGGCGGAGGCGGTGGAGAACGCCGTGAAGATCGCCCGCTATGCCACCGGCCGCCAGGCCGTCGTGGTGGTGGAGCACGCCTACCACGGCCGCACGAACCTGACGATGGCGCTCACCGCCAAGTCCATGCCGTACAAGACCGGCTTCGGGCCCTTCGCCGGCGAGGTGTACCGGGTGCCGCTCGCCTACCCGTACCGCTGGCCGGGCGGCCCCGACGAGTGCGGTCCTGAGGCCGCGGCCGCCGCGATCGACCACATCACCACGGAGATCGGCGCCGACAAGGTCGCCGCCATCCTCATCGAGCCGATCCAGGGCGAGGGCGGCTTCATCGTCCCGGGGCGTGGCTACCTTCCTGCGCTCGTCGACTTCTGCGACGCCAACGGGATCATGTTCATCGCCGACGAGATCCAGACCGGCTTCGGCCGTACCGGCGCCTGGTTCGCATGCGAGCACGAGGGGATCGTCCCGGACCTGATCACCACGGCCAAGGGCATCGCCGGCGGGCTGCCGCTCGCTGCGGTGACCGGCCGGGCCGAGGTGATGGACGCCGTCCACGCCGGCGGCCTCGGCGGCACCTACGGCGGCAACCCGGTGGCGTGCGCAGCCGCCCTCGCCACCATCGACCTGATCGAGTCGAGCGACCTGGTCGGGAAGGCGGCGCGCCTGGGCGAGGCCATGCGGACCCGCCTGCAGGCGATCGACGCCGGCGACCCCGGCATCGGCGAGGTCCGGGGCCGCGGGATGATGCAGGCCATCGAGCTCGTGGTGCCCGGGACCACCCGCCCGGACCCGGACCGGGTCAAGGCGGTGCTGGCCAAGACCCACGCCAACGGCGTGGTGACCCTGTCGGCCGGCACCTACGGCAACGTGATCCGCTTCCTGCCGCCGCTGGTCATCGACGAGCACCTCCTCCACGAGGGCCTCGACGTCGTGGCCCAGGCCCTCGCCGACACCCGCGCCTGACCCACCCGGCTGACCCACCACCCGAGCGCGTCAGCCGAGCCGGCTCCCGTCAGGGCGGCGGACCTCCAGGCGGCCGTCGGCCCGTCGATGGACGGTCCAGCCGTGGTTGCGGAACCGGTTGTGCTTCCCGCACGCGGGTGCCCCGTTGCCAGGGCTGGTCCTCCCGCCTGCATCCCAGGGCAGGAGGTGGTCTGCCTGGCAGTCGCCCGCCTGCACGTGGCACCCGATCCAGTAGCAGGCGAGCCCGGAGAGCAGCACCGCCAGGCGCCGCGGACCGGTGAAGAGGCGCTGGGTGCGACCCATGTCGACCACGACGCCGTCTGAGCCGAGCACGACCCGCCGCACGTGGCCCACCAGCGCCGCGGCCAGGGCCTCGGCCGGCGCGATCGGCCGACCATCGAGGGTGGTCGAGCGGTGGCCTCGCCCCGTCTCACCGAGCTCGCCGGTGGTGGGATCGCTCCAACGGGCGAGGTCGCTCCAGTAGTCCGCCGCGCGCGGATCGGGCCCTGGCTCGTCGCCAGCCGCCCGACGCAGGTGGCGTTCGAGGGTCTGCTGGTCCACGACGATGTTGGTGGTGATGCGGTGGCCGGTGCCGTGGGCGACGGCATCGGCGGCGTCGAGGCTCATCCGCTCCAGGGCGTCCATGCGACGTTGGGGCTCGGTGCGCGCGAGGTCGTCCACCGTCGCGAGGTCGCCGAGCCGGGCCCGAGCCTCGGCCCAGTCCGCCTCCCGTTCGGCCGCCACGTAGTGGTCCAACACGTCGAAGAAGGTGGCGCCTTGCAGCGAGCCGCAGCGCCCGCGCAGGTCCCACGACCCATCGATCCCTTGGTGGGTGGAGAAGGCGCGCTGCTCGTGGTGGCGGGCAGCGCGGTCCGCGGCGCCGTCCTCGTCGGTGAGCTGCTCCCAAGCGGTGAGGTGCTGGTGGAGCTCGTCGAACTCGAGCCGCTCGGCGGCGACGGCGAGGTGGGCGTCGATGCCGATCAGGTCCTTGCGGACCCGCGGGTTGGCGTGCACGCGGGCGATGCGATCGACCTGATCCGCGCCCATCCGGGCGTCGGCGAACGACTCGGCGACCTTCGGCAGGTCTCGGAGCGCGCGCACGGCGCGCATGCGGCGACCGGACTCGGCGCTCGACAGGTTGGCCGCGTGCTCCACCAGCGCCCGCGCCGAACGATGCCCATCAGCCACGTGCAGCCGGCGCCGGTCGACCTCCGACGCGACCGCCACCGCCAACGCCCCAGCACGCCGCACCAGGCGCTCCACCCGCCGCACCACCCCATACGCGTCGCGCACGTCGACCGGGGCGGGCACGTGGGCCTGCACCCGCGCCAACGCCGCCTCCGCCTCAGCGAGCAACCGCTCCAGCTCGGGATCCGCAACATCCGCCATGGGATCCAACGTACCCAGGGGGTCTGACAACGAAGCTCGACCCCTCCCATGTCCGAATCCACCCCACCCGCACCGAGGAGATGACGGAGGGACGACCGGGAAGCGACGGCCAGGAGATGGACGACGACCAAGGCGATCCGCGAGGCCCAGGTGCGGGCTGGGGCGGCGCCCAGGTCAGCCGTCGCGGCGGCCCCACGGGCTGCCGTAGGCGGTGAGCAGATCCAGGAACGGCACGGCGTCGAAGGCCTCCGGGCCGAGCACCCCGGCACCGGACCAGGTCCCCTCCGCCACCAGCTCGAGGGCCACGACGGGGTTGATCGCCGTCTGCCACACGACGGCCTGGGAGCCGTACTCCTCCATGGACCACTCGTTGTCGACCACGTGGTACAGGTACGTCTGGTGGGGGTGGCCGTCCTTGCCGGTGCCGGTGATCCAGGTGCCCGCGCAGGTCTTGCCGGTCATCTTGTCGCCGAGGGTGGCCGGGTCCGGCAGGCAGGCGGCCACCACGTCGCGCGGCGACACCTGCTGGCCCCGCACGCTGACCGGCGCGGTCGAGTCCAGGCCGAGCTTGTGCAGCGTCTTGAGCACGTCGATGAACTCGTCACCGAGCCCGTACTTGAAGGTGGCCCGCCGGCACTCGACCCAGCGAGGGACCAGCAGCACCTCCTCGTGCTCCACGTTCACGCACTCGACCGGGCCGATGCCCTCGGGGAAGTCGAACACCTCGGGCTCGCTGAAGGGCGCGGTGGTGAACCAGCCACGGTCTGCCTCCCACACCACCGGCGGGTTGAGGCACTCCTCGATGGTGGTCCAGATCGAGAACGAGGGGGCGAAGTCGTAGCCGGCGACCACCAGGTTGGCGCCGTCGCGGATGCCGACCTCGTCGATCGAGTCGAAGATGTTGTCGGCGGCGTAGCGGGCGAACACGTCAGACAGGCCCGGCTCCACACCCATGCCGACGAGGGCGAGCTTGCCGGAGGCCTCCCACTCGGCCGCCTTGGCGAACTGGTCGTCGCCGAGCTTCACGCCGCACTCCTCGTAGGGGCGCTCGGGGTGCGGGTGCGACAGCGACATGGCCATGTCGACGTAGTGGCACCCGGCGGCGAGGGCGGCGTCGAAGAGGGGCATCACGAAGCGCGGGTCCGCGGCGTTCATGAGGACGTCGCAGCCCTCGGCGCGCAGCACGGCCTCCACCGCGGCCGCGGCCGGACGCGCCGAGCCCGACCCCATGGCCTGCCTCGCCGAACGGCGCCGCCGCCGCGGCGGCGCGCGCCCTGGATGATGTCGGCCACGACGAGGCCGGTGCAGAACTCGCGCCGGGCGATGATCTCGACGAAGAGAACGCGCCACTGGCGCCGACCAGGAGGATCTTCATGGCCCTGGCTACCAGGTCAGGGCGACCGCGGCGCGATCCTCGACGTCGGTCCGGGTCGTAGAACGCGGACATCACGTGCTTGATGCGCGTGTAGTCCTCGAAGCCGTACATCGACAGGTCCTTGCCGGTGCCCGAGTGCTTGAAGCCGCCGGGGCATCTCGGCGACGAGCGGGATGTGGGTGTTGGCAGGATCCACACGCAGCCGAACGGCGACACCCGCAGGGCGGTGCCGTGGTCGGTGGTGAACACCGACGACGCCAGGCCGTACTGGACGCCGTTGGCGAGCCGCAGCGCCTCGTCCTCGTCGGCGAAGGTCTGCACAGTGATGACCGCCGATCTCGTTCGGGATCATCTCGTCGTCCTGGCGCAGCCCCGACACGACCGTGGGTGCGTAGAAGTAGCCCAGTTCATCTGCCCTGCTGGCCAGGATCGAGGCGTGGTCCGGGGCGCGGGACACGAGGCCGGCGACGCGCTCGAGCTGGTTGGCGTTGTTGAGCGGCCCGTAGTCCGCGTCCGGGTCGGAGGGGCGGCGGTGGTGGTCCCGGCCGCCTGCTCGGCGAGGGCGGCAGCGAGGTCCGCGGCCACCCCGGCCTGGGCGATCACCCGGGTGGCGGCGGTGCAGTCCTGGCCGGCGTTGAAGTAGCCGGCGATGGCGATGGCCTCTGCCGCGGCGGCGACGTCCGCGTCGTCGAAGACGATGACCGGCGCCTTGCCGCCCAGCTCGAGGTGCACGTTCTTGAGGTCGTCCGATGCGGCGCGCATGACCTCCATGCCGGCGCGCACCGATCCGGTGATCGACACCATCTGCGGGGTGGGGTGCGCGACGAGGGCGGCGCCCGTGTCGCGGTCGCCGCAGATCACGTTGAGCACGCCGGGCGGGAGCACCTCGGCGGCCAGCTCGGCGAGGCGGACGGTGCTGACCGGGGTGGTGTCCGAGGGCTTCAGCACCACGGTGTTGCCGGCGGCCAGGGCCGGCGCGATCTTCCAGACCGCCATCATCATCGGGTAGTTCCAGGGCGTCACCTGGGCGCACACGCCGATCGGCTCCCGGCGGATCCAGGCGTGGCCGGCCATGTACTCGGCGGCTGCGGTGCCTCGAGCAGTTCGGGCGGCACCGGCGAAGAAGCGATCTGGTCCACCATCGGGGGGACCTCCTCGTCAGCGGTGAGGCCGAGCGGCTTGCCGGTGTTCTCGGACTCCAGGGCTCACGAGCTCGTCGGCGTGCTCCTCCACCAGGTCGGCCAGCTTGAGCAGCGCCCGCTGGCGCTCCGACGGGTGGTGTCGCAGCCACGACTCGAAGGCGGTGGCGCCGCCGCAGGCCGCGGTATCGACGTCGGCCGCTTCCGATCGGGGCGACGACCCGAACACCACCGGTCGAGGGATCGATCAGGTCGAGGGTGGCACCGTCGGCGGCATCGATGCGTTCCCCTCCGACCAGGTTGCGAACGGCTCGAGCAGTCACGGACGTACCTCCAGGGTGGGAAGAGAGCCGACACTACCCGGGCGGTGGTACGTTGAACGGCCGCACGAGCCGGCGGGTCAGAGGATGGAGAGGTCCTGGGATGAACGATGCCGCCACGCCGGGAATTGGCACGAAGGTCGCGGTCATCGGGCAGGGTACGTGCGGCTGCCGCCGGCGGTGCGGGCAGCCGAGCAGGGTGCTCAGGTGGTCGGGTTCGACCTGGATCGAGCGCATCGGCCTCCCTCCGCGAGGGCCGCTCGTTCATCGAGGACATCCCCGACGAGCGCGCCGTTGATCCTGGCCGACGGCTCCTACCTGCCGAGCGCACGAGGACGACCTCGACGGGTTCGACATCGCCGTGATCTCGGTGCCCACCCCTGCGCGAGTACGCCCGACCAGCTACATCGAGGCGTCGGCCGCCCAGCTCGGCCGCAAGCTCAAGGCAGGCGCCTGCGTGATCTGGAGTCCACCACCTACCCCGGCACCACCGAGGAGCTCATGCTCCCGATCCTGGAAGAGGCCAGCGGCATGGTGGCCGGCGTGGACTTCGGCGCCGGCTACTCCCCCGAGCGCATCGACCCGGGCAACAAGACCTACACGCTGGAGACGACGCCGAAGGTCGTGTCGGGCATCGACGAGGCGAGCCTGGCCATCGTCAAGGGGTTCTACGACGACATCGTCGTGCGGACGGTCCCGGTGCGCTCACCGAAGGAGGCGGAGCTCACCAAGCTGCTCGAGAACACGTTCCGCCACGTCAACATCGCCCTCGTCAACGAGCTGGCCATGTTCGCCAAGGACCTCGGCATCGACGTGTGGGAGGCGATCGACGCGGCGGAGACGAAGCCGTTCGGCTTCATGCCGTTCCGACCGGGCCCGGGCGTGGGCGGCCACTGCCTGCCGATCGACCCCTCCTACCTCTCGTGGCGCGTCAAGCAGTCCCTCGGCCAGACCTTCCGGTTCGTCGAGCTGGCCAACGAGGTCAACGACATGCCGGACTACGTGATCCGGCGCCTGTCGCTGCGCTGAACGACCGCAGCCTGCTGGTCAAGCGGCCGGCGCATCCTGGTGCTGGGCCTGGCCTACAAGAAGAACACCCGGCGACGACCGCGAGTCGCCGAGCACCCGGATCATCGAGCTGCTCGAGCTGCTCCAGGCCGACATCGCGGTGGCGGACCCCCACGTGGACCCGGCCCGCAGCCACGCGGCCGGCTCCGCGGAGATGGTCGAGCTCACCGAGGACGAGGTCCGCAAGGCCGACGCCGTGCTGCTCCTCGTGGACCACGACGACTTCGACCTCGACATGGTGGCGCGCACCGCCGGCTACGTGCTCGACACCCGGCGCCGCATCGAGGGCCCCGGCGTCGAACACCTGTAGGCGCGGCGCTCCTAGGCTGCTGCGATGCCCCGGTCCCTTCCACGCGCCCTGCTGGCCGAGGCACGCCCCAAGCAGTGGGTGAAGAACCTGCTCGTGTACGCCGCGCCGGCCGCCGCCGGGGTGGTCGACAAGCCCGAGGCCTTCCTGCAGGCGACCGGCGCGTTCGCCTGCTTCTGCCTCGCCGCGTCGGGCACCTACTACCTGAACGACGCGGCCGACGTCGACGCCGACCGGCTCCACCCGAAGAAGCGCCTGCGGCCCATCGCAGCCGGGGAGATCCCGGTCGGCCTGGCCCGGATCATCGGCGTGGCCGCCATCGTGCTGTCGGTGCTGGCGTCGCTGGCGATCGACTGGCACCTCGCCGTGGTCGTCGGCGCCTACGTGGCGCTCACCACCACCTACAGCCACTGGATGAAGCACGTGCCGGTGCTGGACCTGGTCGGCGTGGCCGCAGGCTTCGTGCTGCGGGCCATCGCCGGCGCCGCCGCGGTCGACGTGCCCATCTCGAACTGGTTCTTCATCGTGGCGTCGTTCGGGTCGCTGCTGATGGTGATCGGCAAGCGCCGTGCGGAGACCGACGAGCTGGGCGCCGACGCCGCCGAGTTCCGGCCCACGCTCGGGCTCTACCCACGGGAGTACCTGAGCCAGCTGCAGACCGTGAGCACCAGCGTCGTGCTCGTGGGCTATTGCATCTGGGCGTTCGAGAAGGCGGCGCTGTCGGGTGCGTCGGTCCCCTGGTTCCAGCTGTCGATCGTGCCGTTCGGCGTGGCGGTCCTCCGCTACGTCCTGCTCCTCGACACCGGCCACGGCGGGGCGCCCGAGGACGTGGTGCTGAGCGACCGGGCGCTGCAGGTGTCCGGTGCGCTGTGGCTCCTGCTGTTCGTCATCGGGGTCTACGCCACGTGAGCGGGCCGCAGCGGCGGACGCTGGCCGGCTGGGCCAACACCTCGCCCACCGCGGCGCTGGTGGTGGAGCCCGACGACGTCGAGCAGCTCGCGCAGGTCCTGGACCGCGACCTGCCCCGCGGGGCGATCGCCCGGGGGCTCGGCCGGTCCTACGGCGACCCCGCGCAGAACGCCGGCGGCCTGGTGGTGGACACCACGCGGGTCTCGGGCCTCAGGGACCTCGACCTCGCCACCGGCCGGGTCACCGCCGAGGCGGGCACGAGCCTCGACGACCTGATGACGTGGCTGGTGCCGCAGGGCTGGTTCGTGCCGGTGACGCCGGGGACCCGCCAGGTCACCGTCGGCGGCGCGGTCGCCTCGGACATCCACGGGAAGAACCACCACAGCGCCGGCTCGTGGTGCGACTCGGTGGAGGCGCTCACGATCGTCACCCCGGCGCACGGTCGCCAGGTGATCACCCCAGAGGACGACCCGGACCTGTTCTGGGCCACCGCTGGCGGCATGGGCCTCACCGGCATCGTGCTGGACGCCACCTTCCGCCTGCGACCGATCGAGACGAGCCTGCTCGCCGTCGACACGGACCGCACCCCGGACCTCGACACCACCCTGGCCCTCATGGAGAGCGGC
Source organism: Acidimicrobiales bacterium (assembly GCA_046331115.1). Lineage (GTDB taxonomy): Bacteria > Actinomycetota > Acidimicrobiia > Acidimicrobiales > Iamiaceae > Aquihabitans. The sequence goes on along the minus strand of JAXLRJ010000004.1, from coordinate 79,805 downwards.
GACGATGGCTACCCCTACTCGGTGGCCTGGATCGACCTCATGGACGAGGCACGGCGATGGGCCGGTCGATCCTCGGCCGAGGCCGCTTCGCCCGACTCGACGAGCTCGACGCCGAGCAGCGCCGCGCCCCGCTCGCCTTCCGATCCACCACGCTGGCCACGGCACCGAAGCTGGTGCCGACCGGCCTGATCAACGCCCTGACCGTGCGGGCGTTCAACGAGGCCTGGTACCGCCGGGCACCCAAGCGGCGCCGCGACGAGCTCCAGGGCATCACCGAGTTCTTCCACCCCCTCGACCTCGTCGACCGGTGGAACCGCCTGTACGGGCCCGGCGGGCTGCTCCAGTGGCAGTTCGTGGTGCCGCTGGACGCGGTCGACGAGCTGCGGGCGATCATCGGCGAGCTGAGCTCCTCGGGCGTGCCCTCGTTCCTCGCCGTCCTGAAGAAGATGGGCCCCGGCAACCCCGGCATGCTCTCGTTCCCGATGGAGGGTTGGACCCTGGCGTTCGACGTCCCGGCCACGGCCAGCGCCTCGCTCGGCCCGCTGCTCGATCGGCTCGACGAGCGGGTCGTGGCGGTGGGCGGGCGCCTCTACCTGGCCAAGGACAGCCGCATGCGCCCCGAGCTGCTGCCGGCGATGTACCCGCGCCTGGAGCGGTTCATGGAGGTCCGGCGCGAGGTCGACCCCAAGGGCGTGCTCACCAGCGACCTGGCACGGCGCCTGCACCTCGCCTGACCGGCGAGCCGGCCCACGAGCGGCCGGCACCCACCTCGAGGGTCAGCTGGCGCCGGCGGTCTGGACGCCGTCGATCTTGCAGGCGCTGCGCAGCTGCTCGATCACCTCGCCGTCGGTGGCCCGGGGCTGCGGCACCGGCAGCTGGTCCTTGGAGAGCGCCGGGACGTCGACGTGCGAGATCCGCGGGTGGATCGGCGACGCGCCCACCTCGTCGGCGCCGAAGAGCACCTCGTGGAGCTTCTCGCCGTCGCGCAGGCCGGTGTAGGCGATCTCGATCGGGCGGTCCGCCTCGGCGATCAGGCGCTTGGCCACGTCGTCGATCTTCACCGGTTCGCCCATGTCGAGCACCAGGGCCTCGCCGTCGCGCCCGACGGCGCCAGCCTGGATCACGAGCTGGACGGCCTCCTCGACGGTCATGAAGTACCGGGTGACGTCGGGATGGGTCACGGTGACCGGGCCACCGGCCTCGATCTGCTTCTGGAAGGCGGTCAGCACCGAGCCTCGGCTCCCGAGCACGTTCCCGAAGCGCACGCTCAGGAAGATGCCGTCGCTGTGGTGCGCGGCCGCTGCGGTCAGCCGCTCGGCCAGCCGCTTCGAGTAGCCGAGCACGCTGCACGGATCTGCGGCCTTGTCGGTGGAGATGTTGACGAAGCGCTCGACGCCGCTCGCGAGGGCCGCGTCGACCACGACCTGGGTGCCCCAGACGTTGGTCTTGAGGGCTTCCGCCGGGTGCATCTCGAGCAGCGGCAGGTGCTTGAGGGCCGCCGCGTGGAACACCACCTCGGGGTGGTGCTCATCGAAGATCTGGCTGATGCGGTCGGCGTCGCGGATGTCGCACACGACCAGGTTGCGGGAGTCCAGCAGCGCCCGGCCCTCGATCGAGAGCTGCACGGCGTGGAGCGCGGACTCGTCACGGTCGAGCAGCACGAGCTCGGCCGGCGCGAACCGATAGAGCTGGCGGGAGAGCTCGGAGCCGATCGACCCACCGGCCCCGGTGACGAGCACCCGCTTGCCGGTGACGTACCCAGCGATGGACTCGACGTCCGTGTCGATCTCGTGGCGGCCGAGCAGGTCGGCATGGGTGACCGGGCGGATGTCGCTCGTGCCGAGGTCTGCGCCGTACAGCTCGCTCACCGACGGGAGGACCAGCAGCCGCAGCCCGGCGTCCTTGGCCAGGTCGGCGTAGGTCCGGATCAGGGCCGAATCGGCCGACGGGATGGCGAGCAGCACGGTGGAGGCGCCGTGGCGGTGGGCGACCTTGGCCAGGTCCTCGCTCGTGCCACTGACCCGGACGTTGCGGATCCGCAGGTTGCGCTTGCGGGGGTCGTCGTCGATGACGGCGACGGGCAGGTACCGGCCCGACGGGGTGCGGAGCATCGAGGTGATGATCTGCTGGCCACCCTCACCGGCGCCGATCACGACCAGGCGCTCGGTGCCCTCGCCCTGGGGGCGCAGGCCTCGCTCGTAGAACAGGCGCCACACGTACCTGGCGCCCGCCGACATGGCGAGCATGATCGTGCTGGCGATGATCGGCACCGACAGGGGGATGGGGCGCTCGGTGCCCTGCTTGGGCAGCAGGCCCGCGATCAGCAGGAGGATGCCGGTGGCGACCACGATCACCGAGACCAGCGCTGAGACCTCCTCGAACGACCCGAAGCTCCAGCGTCCGGAGTAGAGGCCGCGCACGGCGCCGCACAGGACGAACACGCCGGCGGCCAGCAGCGAGAACCACAGGACCTCGTCCGTCTTGCGCGACGGCAGGTCGAAGTCGTAGCGCAGCGCCATGGCGGCCACGACCGACAGGGCCATCGCGATCGCATCGGCGATCACCTGGAGGCGGCGACGGGCGTGGCTGCTCGATGGGTGCAGCAAGGTCGACAGCCCGCCGTGGGCACGACCTTCGTTGCTGGCGGTCAATGAAACCCTCCCCCGGGGTGCCGATCTGAATCCGCGCCGGGCCGAACTGTACCGTCTGGCGATTCCACCGTCCATCACCCTCCCCGCGCTCCTGGTGCCGGCGGGGTCCCCGAAGCGCCCATGACCGACACCTCGAGCACCGCGACGCGCCAGCGGGCCACCGCTCGGCCCACCTGGGCCAGCATCGCCGTCGGCCTGGCTGCGGCCTTCGCGCCTGCGCAGCTCACGGGCAACCCGCTGGTCGACGCACTGGAACGGGCCCTGCTCACCGGCTTCGTGGCCTACGTCGGCGCCCATGCCCGGCGCTGGACGTGGCTGCTGGCCGGGCTCGTCACGTGCGCGGTCGCCGGGGGGGCGTCGCTCGGCCTGGCGCTCGCAGGCCTCGCCACCCTGGTGGCGGCGTGCGTGCCCCGGAGGCGCCCTCGCTGGGCCGGCGCCCTCGGCATCGGCCTGCTCGCCAACGCCGTGCTCTGGTTCCCGACCTCCTCCGCACCCCACGGCCCCCTGCTCGTGGCCATCGCCTGGGTGCCCCTCGTCTCCTCGGGCCTGCACTACATGCGCAACCCACGGCGGAAGGTGGCCAGGAGGATCCTGATCGGGACGGCCGCCTTCGTGGTCGTGGCCGGCCTGGCCGCCGCCCTCGCCATGGCGCTGGCGTACAGCAACGTGCAGCGCGGCGCCGACTCGGCGCGCGCGGCGCTCGACGAGGCCCGCGACGGCAACGCCGACGCCGCCAAGGAAGACCTGTCCCAGGCCAGCAGCTCGTTCGGGCGCGCGGCCAGCCGGGCCGGCGGCGTGCTCACCATCCCGGCGCGGGTCGTGCCCGGCCTGTCCCAGCAGGTGGCAGCGATCGACGCGACGGTCGACGAGGGGCGGCGCATCGCCGGGGCCGGGAGCGCGATCGCCTCCACCGCCGACTACGACGAGCTGCGCTACCAGGGCCAACTCGACCTGACCCAGGTCCGGGCCCTGCAGCAGCCCACCGAGGAGGCCGACCAGACCCTGGCCACCGCCGAGCGCCGGCTGCGGGACGTCCGTGCCGGTGCCCTGCTCCCGCCCCTGCGCTCGCGCCTCGACGACTTCGCCGAGCAGGTCGCGGACGCTCGCCGGGACACGTCGGTGGCCACCTCGCTGCTGCAGGTCACGCCGGGGCTGTTCGGCGGCGACGGCGACCGCCGGTACCTGGTGCTGTTCCAGACCCCCGCCGAGCTGCGAGGCGCCGGCGGCTTCATCGGCAGCTACGCCGAGCTGACCGCCGCCGACGGGAAGGTGTCGCTCAGCCGCGCTGGGCGCATCCGCGAGCTGATCGACGGGGCGAAGCCCGGGGCACGCGCCATCACCGGCCCGGCCGACTACCTGGCGCGCTACGGGCGCTTCGCTCCGCAGGACTACCTCCAAGACGTGACGCTCTCACCGAACTTCCCGAGCGACGCCCAGGTGATGTCCGAGCTGTACCCGCAGTCGGGTGGCAAGCCGGTGGACGGCGTGATCTCGGTGGACCCGACCGGCCTCGCCGCCCTCCTCGAGCTGACCGGCCCGGTCGAGGTGCCGGGGCTCGACCAGCCGTTGACAGCCGACAACGCCGTGCAGGTCCTGACCAAGGACCAGTACCTCGACGTCCCCGACGAGGCCGAGCGCGGCGAGATCCTCACCGCCGCCATCCGGGCCACGTTCGAGAAGCTCACGAGCTCGTCGCTGCCGGCTCCGCGGGAGATCGCCGATGCCCTCAGCCCGGCAGCGCGCGCCGGGCACCTGCGCATGTGGAGCCCCGACCGCGCCGAGCAGCGGACGTTCGAGGAGCTCGGCGCCGACGGCAGCCTCGTCGTGCCCGATGGCTGGGATGGCCTGTCGGTCGTCCAGCAGAACGCGGGCAACAACAAGATCGACGCCTACCTCCACCGGCGCATCACCTACTCACCGAAGGTCGATGCCCGCACCGGCAAGCTCGAGGCCGACCTGCGGATCGAGCTCCGCAACGACGTGCCGTCGCTGGACCTCCCCGACGTCGTGCTGGAGAACAGCCGGGCCGCACCACGGGGCACCAACGTCACCTGGCTGACCGTGTTCACCCCCCAGCTCGTGACGACGGCCACCATCGACGGCAAGCCCCTGGCCATCGGGACCACCACGGAGCGGGGCCTGAACGCGATCGACACCACCCTGGTGCGGGTCCCGCCCCAGGGCCGGGTGGTGATCGAGATGCACCTGTCGGGCGGCGTCGACCTCCGCGACGGCTACCACCTGCGCATCCTGCCCCAGCCGGTCGCCAACCCGGATCGCTTCGGCGTGGTCCTCACGGTCGCGAACGGACGTGCCGATGGAGCCGGCGGCGCCCAGTTCGAGCTGCTGGAGCTGGGCCCCGTGACCAAGCCGACCGACCTCCACGCCGCCGTGGGGCGGTCCGGGCGCTCGTGAGCGCCGCCCCCGGAGTTGAGATATCCGTCACACGTTGGTGATCCGTCCGACCCAAATCCCTTGAGATACGTGACCTGACGCCGACGTTTCCGCTAACCTTCCACCGTTCCAACGAACAACGCGCAGGGACGCGGGTGGGCACCGTGCCACGAGGGAGAGGACCCCTGATGATTCGCAAGATGCTGATCGGCGCCGCAGCACTGTTGGTGTTGCTGGCCGCCCCAGCTGCTGCCCAGTACGACCTGATCGTGGGGCCTGGCACGGTGGAGCCCGGCGGGACGGTCACCGTGTCGGGTGGCTCCTGCGCGTTCAACGGCCCGGTGGTCATCCGCGTCACCCAGAAGACGGCGACCAAGGCCCCCGGCGACATCATCTTCGAGACCACCGTGATCGCGGACGACAAGGGCAACTTCTCGCTCACCTTCGAGATGCCCGCGGACGCCGAGGCCGGCGTGTACGTGGTGGCCGCCTACTGCGGCGGCACCCAGGTGGCGGCCCAGGAGATCGAGGTCGGCAGCGGTGGTGGCACGGCCACCACCCAGGCCAACAACGGTGGGGGCACCATCGTGCGCACCGGTTCGGACCTGAACGGCCTCGGGCTGCTCGGTGCCGGCCTGCTCACGCTCGGCGGCATCATCCTGATCGCCACCAAGACCCGCCGCCACGAGGCCCGGGCCTGACGGCCCGGCGCCCCGCAGCGCCGATCGACGATCAGCCCGCCTGCGCCTTCAGCAGGTCGCGGATCTCCGTCAGAAGCTCGCCCTCGACGGTGAGCGGTTCGACGGCCTCGGGCTCCTCGCCCTTGCGCCGGCGCGCCTGGAGCGCCTCGTAGCTGCGCACGACGACGAAGATCGTCGCCGCGATGATCAGGAAGCTGACGACCGTGGAGAGGAACGCCCCCCCAGCGGATCTGGCTGCCGTTGATCGTGAGGAGGTAGTCGTCGAAGGTCGGCTTGCCCCCGACGATGCCGACGATCGGCATGACGATGAAGTTCACGAAGCCGTCGACGACGGACTTGAACGCCCCGCCGATGACCACGGCGATGGCGAGGTCGAGCACGTTGCCGCGCATGATGAAGTCGCGGAATTCCTTGAGCATTGGGGTCCCTTTCGTCCAGCTCGGGGGTCGCTCGGCACCCTAGGGCGGGCGCCCACGAGCCCGCGACGGGCGCCACGACTGATCGCAGGTGCGAGCGGGTAGGAAGGCGGGCATGGACATCGCCATCACCGGAGCATCGGGCCTGATCGGCACCGCCCTCGCCGCCAGCCTGCGCGCCGACGGCCACACGGTGGTGCCGGTGGTGCGGCGAGACGCCCCGGGCCGCTCGATCCGCTGGGACCCTGCGGCGGGCACGATCGACGCGGCCGGGCTGGAAGGGCTGGACGCGGTCGTGCACCTCGCCGGCGAGGGCATCGCCTCCGGGCGCTGGACCGACGCGCAGCGAGCCCGGATCCGAGACAGCCGATCCCAGGGCACGGCGCTGCTCGCCGGCGCCCTGGCCGGGCTGGCGGCACCGCCGGCGGTCCTGGTGTCAGGCTCGGCCATCGGCATCTACGGCGACCGTGGCGACGAGGTCCTGACCGAGGCCTCGGCGCCTGGCGACGACTTCCTCGCCGACGTCTGCACCGCCTGGGAGGCGGCCACCGCGCCCGCCGAGGAGGCCGGCATCCGCGTCGCCCACCTCCGGACCGGCATCGTGCTCGACCGACGGGGAGGCGCCCTCGGCAAGCAGCTCCCGATCTTCAAGGCCGGCCTCGGCGGCCGGGCCGGGCGCGGCACCCAGTGGATGTCATGGATCAGCCTCGAGGACGAGGTCCGCGCCATCCGCTTCGCGATCGACCACGCCAACCTGCGAGGCCCGCTGGACCTGACCGCGCCGGAGCCGGTCACGAACCGCGACTTCACCGCCTCGCTCGGGCACGCGCTGCACCGTCCCACCTTCCTCACCATCCCCGGACTGGTCCGCCACGCGCCGCTGGGGATCGGCGACCTCGTCGGCTCGCTGCTCTTCTCCTCCGCCCGGGTGCTGCCCGCCCGCCTGGAGGAGGCGGGGTTCGCGTTCTCGCACCGCACCCTCGACGAGGCCCTCGCCGCCATCCTGACCTGAGGGCGCGGGGCCTCCTAGGGTTGGCCCACCATGCCCGGACGACGCATCGCCGCCTTCGACTTCGACGGCACCCTGACCCGGCGGGACACGCTCGTCCCCTTCCTGGCTCGCGCCTGCGGGATGGCGGAGCTCACCCGCGCGGTGCGCCGGGTCGCACCGCTGGCCGCCAAGGCGCGCACCGGTCGGCTCGACAGCGAGCTCCACCACCGCGATGCCAGCAAGGAGGCCCTGCTCCAGCACCTGCTGGCCGGCCGGGAGGCCTCCTGGCTCGAGCAAGAAGGTCGCCGGTTCGCGACCACGCTCGGCGCCCGCCTGCGCCCGGAGATGCAGGAGCAGCTGCGCTGGCACCGCGAGGCGGGCCACGAGCTCATCATCGTCTCGGCCTCGCTCGAGGCCTACCTGATCCCGTTCGCCGCCGCCCACGGGTTCGACCACGTCATCGCCGTGCGGATGGAGTCCGGCGGCTCCGGGCGGCTCACCGGTCGGCTCGAGGGCCCCAACGTCCGGGGGCCGGAGAAGGCCGTGCGCCTGCGCTCCTGGCTCGACGGCGACCGCCCCGAGGTCCTCTGGGCCTACGGCAACTCGAGCGGCGACCGCGAGCTGCTGGCCATGGCCGACGTGCCGGTGTGGGTGGCCGGGCGCCGGCGCGCAGCGACCGCTCCGGCGCAGGGCCGAGAGCGGTCGCTGGAAGGACGCACGAGCGTCGCCTGAGCGTCGGCGCCGAGGCGCCGGACCTCAGCTGGTCACTTGGGCTGCATGCGGATGCCGGCGTCGATGCGGATCGACTCGGCGTTCATGTAGCTGTTGCGCAGCAGCTCGACGGCCAGCGAGGCGAACTCGTCGGCCTGGCCGAGGCGCTTCGGGAACAGCACGCCGGCGGCGAGGCGCTCCTTGAACTGCTCCGAGGCCTCGCCGGTGCCGTAGATCGGGGTGTCGATCAGGCCGGGGAGGATGGTGTTGACCCGGATGCCCACGGCCGACAGGTCACGGGCGACCGGCAGGGTCATGCCGACCACGCCGCCCTTGGAGGCGGAGTACGAGGCCTGGCCGATCTGGCCGTCCTCGGCCGCGACCGAGGCGGTGTTGACGATGGCGCCGCGCTCGCCGAACTCGTCGGCCTCGTTCTGCGACATGGCCGTGGCCGCGATGCGGATGCAGTTGAACGACCCGATGAGGTTGATCTCGACGACCTTGCGGAACACGTCGAGGTCGTGGGCCGAGCTGTACTCGCCGTCCTTGCCGATGGTGCGGGTGGCCCAGCCGATGCCGGCGCAGTTCACGAGCGCCTTGAGGGGGCCGAGCTCCTTGGCCGCCTCGACCGCGGCGATGACCTGGTCCGTGTCGGTGACGTCGCACGGCGCGAACACGCCGCCGATCTCCTTGGCGAGGGCTTCGCCCTTCTCAGCCTGGTGGGCGAGGTCGGCCACGACGACCTTGGCCCCCTGGCTGGCGAGCTGGCGGCTCGTGGCCTCGCCGAGGCCCGAAGCACCGCCGGTGACGATTGCGCTGATCCCGTTGATCTCCATGGGAGCGAACTGTATTGACTGGGTGGTCAAGTGGCGAAACCGGACGAGCGCCGCGGACGGCTACCCTCGCCCTCCGTGCCCGCCGCCTCCCGCCGCCTCCCCGCCCTGGCCGCCGCTGCTGCCGCGCTGGTGGGCGTCGGGGCGCTCGCGGGCTGCTCGGGCGAGCGGCCCACGCTCGGCGCCGTGCCGCCGTCGGTCCCCAAGGACGCCACCACCGCGGCGACCACCACGACCCAGCAGGTCCCCGAGGACGACGGCATCCTCACCCCCGACGAGCTCAAGGGGTGGATCGTCACCCCGAAGGGCACGCCCGAGGTCTACGCCAAGCCCGACACGAGCGCGAAGCGCCTCGCCATCCCGGCGAGCACCGAGGCGGGCGCGCCCACCACCTTCGCCGCGATCGGCGATGCCGGCAGCGGTCCCGCCCAGGAGTTCACCGGCTGGTACCAGGTGGCGCTGCCCAGCCGACCGAACGGGTCCACCGGCTGGGTGCCGGCCGCGTCGGCCAAGGTCACCAAGACGCCCTTCGCCGTGCTCGTCTCCCTCCAGGACCGCACGATCCGAGTCACCAAGGATGGTGCCCAGGTGTTCGAGGCGCCGATCGCGATCGGCACCGAGGAGAACCCGACGCCGCAGAACGGCACGTTCGTCACCGAGCTGATCGACAACAACGCACCCCAGGGCTCCTACGGCCCCTATGCGTTCGGCTTGGCCCTGCACTCCGACACGCTCTCGGAGTTCAACGGGTCCGACGGCCAGGTGGGCATCCACGGCACGAACCGGCCCGACCTCATCGGCGATCGGGTCTCGCACGGCTGCGTGCGCCTGAAGAACGGCGACATCGAGCAGATGGTGGCGCTGGGCCTGCCGCTCGGCGTGCCCGTGTTCATCTCCTAGGCGCCGACTCAGGTCAGGCGACCGGTGGCGCGCCCCAGCCGCCACCGCCAGGGGTGCGCATCCGGAGCACGTCGCCAGGGCCGAGCTGGATCGTGCACTTCGCGGGCAGGCGCTGCGCCCGGGCCTCGTCGCCGCCGGGCAGGAGCCAGTCCTCGCCCGCGGCACCTGGCTCGCCCCCGGCCAGGCCCCAGGGCCCCGACGCCCGGCGCTCCGCGATGAGCGACACCGTCACCGGCTCCAGGACCAGGAGGTCCCGCTCGATCCCATCGCCACCCGGCGCCGCCCCCGCGCCGCCACTCCCCCGGCGGAGGCGGTAGCGCAGCACCCGCACCGGGAACGAGCGCTCGAACGCCTCGACCGGGGTGTTGCGGGTGTTGGTCATGGCGGTGTGCACGCCGCTCATCCCCGGGACCGGCGCCAGCCCGCCGGGCGCGGGCGGCCGACCGCCCTGCCCACCGGCCACGGTCTCGTAGGAGACCCAGCCGTCGCCACCGAGGAGCAGGTTGTTCATCGTCCCCTGCGATGCCGCCGGCACGCGGTCGGGCACGACCTGGGCAAGGGCGCCGAGGCAGGTGTCGGCCACGCGCTGGCTCACCTCGACGTTGCCGGCGCCCACCGCAGCCGGGAACGTGGCCGCGACCACCGAGCCGGAGGGGGCGCGCACCTCCACGGGGCGCATCGCGCCCCCGTTGGCGGGGATCGTGGGGTCCAGCACCGAGCGCAGGGCCCACGCCACGGCGCTCACGGTGACCGCCTCGACCGCGTTGACATTGCCGAAGCGCTGGGGGTCGGTCCCGGCGAAGTCGAACGTGGCGCAGTCGCCGTCGATCGTGGCTGCCACCCGGATCCAGGTCGGGGCCTGCTGGTCCGGCGCCGGGCCGAATGAGTCCAGGACGTCTTCGAAGCGCCACGTGCCGTCGGGCAGGGACCGCAGCGCGGCGCGCATGCGTCGCTCGCCGTAGGCCACCACCTCGTCGAGGTCTGCCGGTGCCACCCCGCCGGCGACGAGGGCCGCGAACCGTTCGACGCCGAGGCGGTTCGCGCCTCGCTGGGCCGCGAGATCCCCGGCGCGCTCGTCGGGGGTGCGGCTGGACGCCGCGACCAGCGCGGCCACGCCGTCGTCGAGCCGGACCGGCGGGATGCGCAGGCCCTCCTGCTGCACCTCGGTGGCATCGGCCGGCATCGAGCCCGGCGCGGCGCCACCGAGGTCCGCATGGTGGGCGCGGTTGGCCACCCATCCGACCAGCGCCGGCCCACCGGCACCAGGTGCGGCGGCGAACACGGGGGCCACCACGGTGACGTCGTTCAGGTGCGTCCCGCCCGCGAACGGATCGTTGAGGACCACCTCGTCGCCCGGCTCGACCGCGTCGCCCAGGACCGCGATCGCCGCCGCGACGCTCGCCGGCATGGACCCGAGGTGCACCGGGATGTGCTCGGCCTGGACGAGCAGGGTGCCCGCCGCGGTGAACAGCGCCGCCGAGCAGTCCGCTCGCTCCTTGATGTTGGGGCTGAACGCGGCACGCTGGAGGACCTCGCCCATCTCGTGGGCGACCCCAGTGAGCCGGGCGATCAGCACCGCGAGCTGGGCCGGGCCCATGGCACCCCCGGCGCCCGAGCGCTCCGAGCCCCCCGTCACCGGTCCACCCTGGTGAGGACGAGGGCACCCGAGGTGGGGTGCGGGTCGGCGCGCCACCCGGGCGCGACCCAGATCGTGCAGTCCGGCTCGGCGATCACAGCGGGACCGACGGCACCGGCGCGCTCGGGGCGCGGCAGGTCGTCGAGCGAGACCGGCGATGCGGCGCGTGCGGTGGCGCGCAGGGCGACGACCTCGATCGGGTCGCCCGGCCGGTCGTAGCCGTTGCGTCGCCGGTGCTCGGCCGGGAAGTCCTCGACCCGGGCCACCCGCAGCTCGTGGCCCTGGCCGAGGTAGCGGCACTCGACCGCGGTGGCCACCTCGCCCCCGGGGGACGCGGAGGAGCGCTTCGGCGGCCAGCGAGCGCAGCGCACCATCGAGGCCGGCGTGGTCCGTGCCGCCGGGCCAGGAGCGCACGAGGTCCGCCTGGCGGGGCGCAGCGAGGCAGCCGGCGGCCGAGAGCACCCCGGCGCGGGCGGGCACGACCACCGCGGGCATGTCGAGGGCGTCGGCGATCGCGCACGTGCAGCGGCCCGGCACCGCCGAACGCCACGAGGGCCAAGCCGGTCGGGTCCACGCCTCGGGCGACCGACACGGCTCGCACCGCATCCTCCATGGCCGCGTCGACCACCGCGATGACGTCATCGGCCGACGTGCCCGCCGTCGCCAGGGCCGCGAGCGGCGGCCCGGTCCAGCTCGCCGATGCCCGGCAGCGCGGCCCCCGCCGGCAACCGACCGGCCACCAGGTTGGCGTCGGTCACGGTGGGCTCGGTGCCGCCGTGGCCAGCAGGCCGGCCCGGCCGGCGCCGCGCTGCGCGGCCCCACCTGGAGGGCCCCGCCGGCGTCGACGTGCGCGATGGACCCGCCCCCAGCACCGATCGTGTGGACGTCGAGCGAGGGCTGGCGGATCGGGAACCCGCCCACCACCCGCTCCCCGGCCGGATCGGGCACCCCACCGCGCACGAGGCACACGTCGGTGCTCGTGCCCCCCATGTCGAAGGTGACCGCGTCGGGGAAGCCCGACGCCACGGCCGCGGCGGCCGCAGCGAGCACCCCGCCGGCGGGCCCCGACAGCAGCAGCGAGACCGGGACCTCGGCCGCCTCCGCCAACGGGACCAGGCCACCAGAAGAGGCCATGACCATCACCTCGTCGGCGGCATCTGCCAGCCCTCGCAGGTACTGGCGGCACACCGGCCGCAGGTACGTTGGCGACGGTGGTGACCGTGCGCTCGTACTCGCGGAACTGGGGCGAGACGTCAGCGGAGCACGAGGCGTCGATGCCACGCCGGGCGAGCTCGCCGAGGACCACCCGCTCGTGGGCATCGTCGAGGTCGCTGTGCAGCAGGCAGACGGCGACCGCCTCCACCCCTCGGGCACCTCGGGGACCGAGGCCGCGTCGATCGGCTCGACCTCGGCGCCATCGGGCCCCAGGCGCCCACCCACCTCCAGCCGGTCCCCACGATCGACCAGCGGGGCCGGCCGGTCGGCCCACGGGTCGTACAGCGACGGCCGGTCCTGGCGGGCGATCTCGATCACATCCGCGAGGCCGCGCGTGGTCACCAACGCCACCCGCGCCCCGCGCCGCTCGAGCAGCGCGTTGGTGGCGACGGTGGTGCCGTGGGCCAGCGTCGTCGGGCGCTCGGTGCCACCGGGCAGCACCGCCGCGGTGCCCGCCCGCACGGCGTCGCCCGGATCGGCCGGCGTGGAGGACCTTGGCGATCGTGCCGTCCGCGGCCACCACGTCGGTGAAGGTGCCTCCTGTGTCGACGCCGGCGCGCATGGCGGGACGCTACCGTCGCCGCCCTGCCGGGCGCGACCCTGCCGGGCGGTCAGGGGTGGAGCACGACCAGGTTGGCGCCGAGGCGGACGTCGAGGTCGGCGTAGAGGCGCTCGAGGCGGTCGTCGCTCGTCCCACACCAGGATCGCCTCGTCGGCGGCGGTCGAGAGCCACACGTCGCGCCGCCGCATGGCCTTGATGAACTCGTCGCGGTCCTTCGGGCTCTTGCGCTCGAGCCGCACGACCTCGTCGGCCCGGCCGACCACGTCGGCGAACCGGGCCCGGGAAGCCGCGGACAGGTTGCGGTCCTGGTCGGGGAAGCCGAGCACGGCCACGTACGGGACGTCGGCGGCGATGGCCGCCTCGGCGGCGAGCAGCTCGGCACCGGGGCGCACCCCGGTGAGGATGCGCAGGTCGGGGTGGAGCGCCGCATGGCCCTCGAACAGCTCCCGCAGCCGCGACCGGACCCCGTCGGCCACCGGGTTTGGGCCCCAGCCGCCCAGCGACTCGGGCGTCTGGCCCACGACGAGGAGCAGGTGCCCGTCGGGGATGCGGGGTCCCGCCGGCGCCGCTCGGCGCCTGCTCCTCAGGAGGCAGGTCGGCGAGCTTCGCGCCACCGCCGCCCCCGGCGCCCGAGCCGGCGGCGCCCGCTGGCCGGTGCAGGTCCCGCTGGGCGACCGCGAGCTCGTCGACCAGGTCGTTCATCGGGTCGCCGGAGTGGCCTTCACCCACTCGAACGCCAGCTCGTGGCGGCGCAGGTCCACGGCATCGACCAGGGCCTGCCAGAGTCGACGTTCTTCACCGGCTTCTTGTCCTTGGTCATCCACCCGTTGCGGACCCACGCCTTCGACCACTTCTCCAGGCCGTCCTTCACGTAGGTGGAGTCCATGACCACCGTCAGCGGCCCAGGGTTCGCCTCCAGCGCCCGCAGCACGGCGGTGAGCTCCATGCGGTTGTTCGTGGTGTCGGCCTCGCCGCCGCTGCCGTGGTGGTCGACCGAGGTCGCCCACGCCCAACCACCGGGCCCGGGGTTCCCGCTGCAGGCGCCATCGGTGTACACGCGGCGTGGCGTCGCATCGGTCATCGGCCCAGTGTGGCCGCGAACCCGGCCCCAAGGCGGCAGCATGGGGCCATGGGCATCGACGACGGCTACGTGGACCAGCTCTACGACCCGGATCCGGACGAGACGCGGGAGTGGCTGGACTCGCTCGACGCGGTGGTGGCCCGCAGCGGGCCCGGCCGCGCCGAGTACCTGATCTCCCGGCTGCTCGCCCACGGCGACGACGTGGGCGTGCCGTTGCCCGAGCAGGTCCAGACGCCGTACGTGAACACGATCCCGGTGGCCGACGAGGCGACGCGCTACTGGTTCCCGGGGGACCTGGAGGTCGAGCGCCGCATCCGCGCCTACATCCGCTGGAACGCGGCGGTGATGGTGGTGAAGGCGAACGCCGCAGCCGAGGGGATCGGGGGGCACCTCGCGACCTTCGCCTCCTCGGCATCCCTCTACGACGTGGGCTTCAACCACTTCTTCCGGGGCAAGGACGACGGCAACCCGGGCGACGCCGTCTACGTCCAGGGCCATGCCGCGCCTGGCATCTACGCCCGCGCCTTCCTCGAGCGCCGCATCGACGAGGGCCACCTCGACCGGTTCCGCCGAGAGATCGGCGGCGGCGGCCTGTCGAGCTACCCCCACCCCCGCCTGATGCCGGACTTCTGGGAGTACCCGACGGTGTCGATGGGCCTCGGGCCCATCAACTCGATCTACAAGGCGCGCTTCGACCGCTACCTCCACCACCGGCGCCTCGACGACACCAGCCAGAGCCGCGTGTGGTGCTTCGTGGGCGACGGCGAGACCGACGAGCCCGAGACGCTCGGCGCCATCGCCCTGGCCGGCCGCGAGAAGCTCGACAACCTGACCTGGGTCGTGAACTGCAACCTCCAGCGGCTGGACGGGCCGGTGCGCGGCAACGGCAAGATCATCCAGGAGCTCGAGGGCACCTTCCGGGGTGCCGGCTGGAACGTCATCAAGGTCATCTGGGGCTCAGGGTGGGACCCGCTGATCGCGGCGGACCGCGACGGGGTGCTGGTCGACAAGATGAACCGCACGGTCGACGGCGAGTTCCAGCGCTTCACCGTCGAGGACGGCGCCTACATCCGCGAGCACTTCTTCGGCCCGGACCCCCGCCTGCGCGCCCTCGTCGAGCACCTGAGCGACGAGGACCTGCGCTGGCTGCCCCGCGGCGGCCACGACTACCGCAAGCTGTACGCCGCCTACCGGGCCGCCACCGAGCAGGAAGGGGCCCCGACGGTCATCCTGGCCAAGACGGTGAAGGGCTGGACGCTCGGCACCGAGGTAGAGGGCCGCAACGCGACCCACCAGATCAAGAAGCTCTCCAACAAGCAGCTCCGGGACCTGCGCATCCGGCTCAACATGCTCGAGGAGATCCCCGAGGAGGCGCTGGCCGACGGCGCCGAGCCGCCGTACTACCGGCCCGAGGCGGGCTCGCCCTACCACGAGTACCTGATGGGCCGACGGCGGGCGCTCGGCGGGTCGCTCCCCAGCCGACCGGTGGCGCAGCGCCGACCGATGGCCCTGCCGGCACCGGCCACGTTCGACGAGTTCCTGGCCGGCTCGGGCAAGGTCGCCGCCTCGACCACCACCGCCTTCACCCGGATGCTGCGCGCCCTCGCCCGGGACCCCGGGATCGGCCCGCGGGTCGTCCCGATCATCCCCGACGAGGCCCGGACGTTCGGCATGGACTCGCTGTTCCGGGAGTTCGGCATCTACGCCCCCGGCGGCCAGCGCTACGAGCCAGTGGACCACGCGCTGCTGCTGTCGTACCACGAGTCGACCGACGGCCAGCTGCTGGAGGAGGGCATCACCGAAGCCGGCTCGCTGTCGTCGTGGACCGCCGCCGCCACCGCCTACGCCACCCGCGGCGTGCCCATGCTGCCGTTCTTCATCTTCTACTCGATGTTCGGCTTCCAGCGGGTGGGCGACCTCATCTGGGCCGCCGCCGACGCCCGGGCGCGGGGCTTCCTGCTCGGCGCCACCGCCGGGCGCACCACGCTGCTCGGCGAAGGGCTCCAGCACCAGGACGGCCACAGCCACGTGCTCGCCGCCACGGTCCCGGCATGCCAGGCCTACGACCCCGCCTTCGCCTACGAGACCGCTGAGATCGTCCGCCAGGGCATCGACCGCATGTACGGCGAAGCGCCCGAGGACGTGTTCTTCTACCTGACCCTCCACAACGAGAACTACGTGCAGCCGCCGATCCCCGAGCGGCCCGGCGTCGCCACCGGGATCATGGAGGGCCTCTACCGATGGCAGGGCGCGCCGGACCTCGGCGGGCCCACCGCGTCGATCCTGTTCTCGGGCCCGAGCCAGGGTGCGGCGCGAGCGGCCGCCCAGGAGCTGGGGGAACGGTGGGGCGTGGCCGCCGACCTGTGGAGCGCCACCTCCTACAAGCGGCTGCGCGAGGAGGCCCTCGAGGCCGAGCGCTGGAACCGGCTCCACCCTGGCGACCGACCGCGGGTCCCCCGCGTCACCCAGCTCCTGTCGCAGGGCAGCGGGCCGGTCGTGGCGGTCACGGACTTCATGCGCCTGGTGCCCGACCAGGTGGCGCGGTGGGTGCCCGCCGGCCGCCGGTGGACCTCGCTCGGGACCGACGGCTATGGCCGCTCGGACACCCGGGAGGCCCTGCGGCGGTTCTTCGAGGTCGACGCGGCCCACATCGTGGTGGCCGTGCTCGCCGCCCTGGCCGAGGATCGCCAGATCGGCCACAGCGTGGTCGACCAGGCGATCGCGCACCATGGCATCGACCCGGAGGCCGCAGCGTCCTGGCTGCGCTGAGCCGGGCACCCGCCCGGCCCACGGTCAATCGATGGCGAACCAGGCCCGCACCTGCGCCTCGTGGTCCACGTAGCGTTCGCCCGACACGTCCACGACCACCTTGTCGATGGTGCCGCCGGTGAGCTCGAAGGTGCCCCGGTCCGCGTAGTCCGGCGTCACCGGCGACGCGCTGTCCCGCCCGACGCAGATGCCGTCGCCCACCACGCAGAAGTACCCGGGCTGGGTGGTGATCTCCGCGCTGCCCACGGCGGCATCGTCGACGTAGAGGGTGAGGGTGCCCGTGGCTCCCGGCATGCCCGGGTCCGCGCTGGTGCCGGTGGCCTGGAACTCGGCGCTGATCACGTGTGGGCCGGGGGTGATCGGCTGCTCGGCCACCACGGTCTGCAGGTGGGTCCCCACCCAGTTGAAGGCGTAGTGGACCTTGCCGTCCTTCAGGTACAGGCTGTGGCCACCGGCCACGCCGCCGTGGGCGTAGAGCACGCCCTCCGCGTCCGGACCGTCGAGCGTGACCCCCGCCGCGATCAGGTAGGAGCGGCCGTTGACCGCGGCGCCCGCGGTCTCGGGCACGTCGGCGGTGCCCGGGTAGTACACGTACTGCGAGCGCTCCGGCGCGCCCTTGGGCCGCTCGGACAGGACCTGCTCGATGGCCGAGCGGTCGTCGAGGGGCAGGCCGTTGTAGATGCCCGCGTAGTAGAACCACAGGCCCTTCATCTCCTCCAGCCGGCGAGGGTGCTCGGCGGCCACGTTGCGGCTCTGCGCCCGATCCTCCTCGAGGTGGAAGAGCTCCCACTCGTCTTCCTCGAACCGGCCCCACCCGCTGAGGGGCGGGTGCACCGTGGAGGCGAGCCAGCCGTCGTGGTAGAGCGCGCGCTGGCCGAGCATGGCGAAGAACTGGGTCCGCTTGCCGGGCGCCGTCGGGTCCGAGAGGGCGGCGGCGAAGCTCTCGCCCTCGATGGGCGACTGCTGGTGGCCCTTGATGACCTCGGGCGGGGTGATGCCGAGGAGCTCGTACACGGTGGGCACCACGTCCACCGCGTGGATGTACTGCTGGAGCGGGTCGGTTCGGGGCGCTATGCGCTTGGGCCAGGAGATCAGCGCCATGTCGGCGACGCCGCCCTCCGCGCCGGCCCACCGCTTCCAGTACGGGAACGGCGTGTCGAGCGCCCAGGCCCAGCCGGTGTTGTAGTGGTTGTAGGACTGCGGGGTGCCGAGCTCGTCGATGTGCGGCAGCGTGAGCTCGGTGGTGTCGGCCACGCCGTTGAAGAAGCGCCACTCGTTGAACGAGCCGTTCGGGCCGCCCTCGCCGCTGGCGCCGTTGTCGGAGATGACCACGATCAGCGTGTCGTCGATCTGGCCGGACTCCTCCAGGTAGTCGAGCAGCCGGCCCAGCGCGGCGTCGTTGTAGGAGATGTAGCCGGCGAACACCTCGGCCATGCGGGCGAAGAGGCGCTGCTCGTCAGCGGTGAGGGTGTCCCAAGGGCGCACGGTGTCGAGCGCCGGCCACGGCTGGCCGTTCGGGCCGGTGCGCTCCGGGCCACCGTGCGGGTTGATCGCCGAGAGCTCCGTGCCCGCGGGCAGCAGGCCGAGCTCGATCTGGCGGTCCAGGATGCCCTGGCGGATGGCCTCGTAGCCCTGGTCGAAGCGGCCCTTGTAGCGATCGGCCCACTCGAGGGGCACGTGGTGGGGGGCGTGGCCCGCCTGCGGGGCGAAGTACATGAAGAACGGCTTGCCGGGGTCGATGACCTTGGCGTCGCGGATGTAGGAGATGGCCTTGTCGGCCAGGTCGTCGGCCACGTGGTAGCCGTCCTCGGGGCGGCCGGGCGCGTCCACCTGGTGGTTGTCCTCGACCAGGTCCGGGTACCAGGAGTTGGTCTCACCGCCGAGCCAGCCGTAGAAGCGCTCGAAGCCCCGCCCCAGGGGCCAGCGCCCCTTGTAGGCGGCCATGTTGCACTCCTCGCCGGGCGTGAGGTGCCACTTGCCGACGCAGTAGGTGTTGTAGCCCTGCTCGGCCAGCACCTCGGAGATGAACCCCGAGGAGAACGGGATGCGCGTCGAGATGCCGGGGTAGCCGGAGGCGAACTCGGCGATGGTGGCCATCCCGTTGGTGGTGGCGTTGCGGCCCGTGAGCAGCGACGCCCGCGTCGGCGAGCACAGCGCGGTGGTGTGGAAGTTCGCGAGCTTCACGCCTCGCTCGGCGATGCGAGCCATGTTCGGGCACTCGACCGGGCCGCCGTACAGGTCCATCGTGGCGTACCCCAGGTCGTCCCAGGCGATGAACAGCACGTTGGGCGAGCCCTCCGGCGCGGAGGGCGCCAGGTACGGCTCCCAATCCGGCACCGAGTCGCGGATGTCGACGTTGATCGTGCCCTTGAAGGGGGTGGGCATGGGGGCCTCCGGGGGGTGGTCGGGCGGCAGTCGGTCGCATCCTTGCACGCCCGCCCGGGGTGCGAACATGGGCGAATGGCCTTCCACGTGCTCGCCAAGCCCACCGGCCCGATCTGCAACCTCGACTGCGAGTACTGCTTCTTCCTCTCGAAGGAGTCCCTGTACCCCGGGGACCGGTTCCGGATGGCCGACGACGTCCTGCGCACCTACATCTCCCAGCTCCTCGAGGCCCACCCGTCGGGCGACGTCACCGTGGCCTGGCAGGGCGGCGAGCCCACGCTCATGGGCGTCGACTTCTTCCGCCGGGCCGTCGAGCTGGTCGAGGAGCTGCGGCGCCCGGGCCAGCACGTCCTGCACACCATGCAGACCAACGGCACGCTGCTCACCGACGAGTGGTGCGAGCTGCTGGCCGAGCACCGGTTCCTGGTGGGCATCAGCATCGACGGGCCACCGGCCATGCACGACCGCTACCGGGTCGACAAGCGCGGCGCGCCCTCGTCGGAGAAGGTGCTGCGGGGCCTGCGGCTGCTGCAGGCCCACGGCGTCGACGTCAACGTGCTGTGCACGGTGAACGCCGCCAACCAGGACCACCCCGTCGAGGTGTACCGCTACTTCCGCGACGAGCTGGGCCTGCGCCACATCCAGCTCATCCCCATCGTCGAGCGGGCCAACGAGACGGGGTTCCAGGAGGGCAGCGAGGTCACGGACCGCTCGGTCGACCCGGAGGCATGGGGGCGGTTCCTCGTCGGCGTGTTCGACGAGTGGGTCCGCCGGGACGTGGGCGAGGTGTTCGTGCAGATGTTCGACGCCGCCCTCGCCTCCTGGCTCGGGCTGCCCGCCTCCATGTGCATCTTCCGCGAGACGTGCGGCGATGCGGTCGCCCTGGAGCACAACGGGGACCTCTACTCCTGCGACCACTTCGTGGAGCCGGCCCACCTCCTCGGCAACATCGGGACCACGACGATGGTGGAGCTGGTGGCGTCGCCCAAGCAGCGGGCGTTCGGCCAGGCCAAGCTCGACACCCTGCCGGCCATGTGCCGGTCCTGCGAGGTCCGCTTCGCCTGCCACGGCGAGTGCCCGAAGAACCGCTTCGACACCACGCCCGACGGGGAGGCCGGCCTCAACCACCTGTGCGCCGGCTACAAGGCGTTCTTCACCCACATCGACGGCCCCATGAAGCTCATGGCCGACCGGCTCCGCCGCGGCGGCCACGCGGATGAGGTCATGGCGATCTTCGCCCGCGCCCCGCGCAACGAGCCGTGCCCGTGCGGCAGCGGCCGCAAGGCCAAGCACTGCCACGCCTCCTGACCCTCCCCGCTGGCTGGGTACCCTGCACGCCATGGCAGCCAAGGTCTCGTTCCCGATCACCAACGACGAGGAGGCCAACGCCTTCCTCGTCGCCGATCCGCTCGCCCTGGTCCTCGGCATGCTGCTCGACCAGCAGGTCCCCATGGAGTGGGCGTTCCGGGCGCCCTTCACCCTGAGCCAGCGCCTCGGCGACCGGTTCAACGCCAACGACATCGCCGCCATGGACCCCGAGGAGCTGGTCGCCGTCTTCTGCGAGAAGCCGGCGCTGCACCGCTACCCGCGGCCATGGCTCGCCGAGCGCACGACGTGTGCGTGCACATCGCCGAGACCTACGGCGGCGACCCCGCCAAGATCTGGTTCCGGGTCAAGACCGGCGAGGAGCTCTACGCCCGGGTCAGCGCGCTCCCCGGCTTCGGCGAGGAGAAGTCCAAGATCTTCGTGGCGCTGCTCGCCAAGCGCTTCGGCAAGAAGCCCCAGGGCTGGGCCGAGGCCATCGCCCCCTTCGGCGACGACCAGCCCCGTTCCGCCGCCGACGTGGGCTCCAAGGAGCAGTTCGCCCAGGTGCGGGCCTGGAAGAAGGCGCAGAAGGCGGCCAAGAAGTCCAAGGCCGAGTTCTCGATGTAGCCCCGGCGCCAACGCGTCCACGTCGGCGACCTGGAGGCCTCGCTCAGAGGTACTCGCAGAGGTAGGCGGTGGGCGTGGCGACCTGCAGGTCGAAGCCGCTCGAGCCCGGGACCTCGAACGAGGTGCCGGCCGGGAAGGCCTGCCAGCTCGCACCCGGGAGCTGGACCACGAGCTCGCCGGACACCACGGTCATGCGCTCGGGGGCATCGGTGCCGAAGTGGTACTCCCCGGGTGCCATGACCCCGACCGTGCGTCGCTCGCCGTCGGCCTCGAAGCCGATGCTCTGGACGCCGCCGTCGAAGTAGGTGTTGTGCGTGAGGGCCATACCGGGAGCGTGCCAGGCCACCCCGCCCCCACGCCAGGTGGGGACGGGCTGGCCTGCAGGTTGGTAGTACCAGGGTACGACCAAAGGTAGGATGGCGGTGTGAAGCTCAGCATCAGCCTCCCGGATGACGACGTGGCCTTCCTCGACCGCTACGCCACGTCGCACGACGTGGGGTCGCGGTCCGCCGTCGTGCAGCGCGCCCTGCGGCTGCTGCGGGCCGCCAACCTCGAGGTCGCCTACGCCGCCGCGTGGGAGGAGTGGGACGGGTCCGAGGACGCCGCAGCCTGGGACGCCACCAGCGGCGACGGCGCCACCTGATGCGCCGGGGCGAGGTGCGCTGGGTGGACCTCGAGCCGGCGCTCGGCTCGGAGGCCTCGAAGCGCCGACCGGCGGTCATCGTCAGCAACGACGGCGCCAACGCCACCGCTGCCCGCCTCGGCCGGGGCGTCGTGACCGTGGTGCCCATCACGTCGAACGCGGCGCGGACCTACCCGTTCCAGGTGCTGCTCGATCCGGGCGCCACCGGCCTGCCACGCCCCTCGAAGGCCCAAGCCGAGCAGGTCCGATCGGTTGCGGTCGAGCGCCTCGGCGACCGGATCGGCCAGCTCCCGACCGGCGCCCTCGCCGCGCTGGACGACGCCTTGCGCCTCCACCTCGACCTCTGAGCCGCACGCCTGGGCGCCGGCCTCAGCGACCCGGGCCCGGCCGGTACTCGGCGCCGTCGGCGCGGGCTCGCTGGTGAAGCCGTTCGAGAGCTCGCCGCCCCAGACCAGGAGGCGATCGTCCGCCCAGAGCGCGGTGGCCCCACCTCGGGCCGACAGGGGCGGGCGCAGCGCGCGCCACGCCAGCGCGTCGGGGTCGTAGGCCCAGCCCTCCAGCACGCTCGGCGCCCCGCTTCCCATGTCGATGGGTGCACCGAGGACCACCACCTCCTTGCCGGTCCACACCACCGACGGGCTCACCAGCGGCATCGCCATCCCGGCGGGCGAGCGCACCGGACGCCACCGCCGTGCGGCAGGGTCGTAGGCGGCGACCGCGGGCCTGCCGCTCGCGCCGGTGGCCACGACGAACGCGTCGTCGCCGGTCCAGGCGGCGTGCGGGTCCCGCCCGAGGTTGGGCGCCGACGGCCCCTCGGCCCACCGCCCCCCGTCGGGGTCGAGCACCAGCGCCCGCAACGTGGGGCCACCTGCCTTGTTGGCGAAGACCACGATGCGCTCGCCATCCCACACCACCGCGGGATAGGTGACGGCGAAGGGCAGGTCCGGCAGCATCCGCCACACGCCGGTGGCCGGTTCGTACGCCTGCACCGACCGGCCGGCCTGGCTCGACGTGGCCCCCGGATCGTCCTGGTCGCGCAGCGGCCGGACGCCGCCCACGACCACCAGCTCGGTGCCCGTCCACGTGGAGCCGAACGCCACCCGCTCGGCCGACGGCCCGGCATCGAAGGTCCGCCACCGATCGGCCTTGGGGTCGTAGGCCGCCGCCTTCGGGCCTGGCCCGCCCCACACGAGCAGCTCGCTGCCGGTCCACGCCGAGGCGTAGTCCGCCGCACCCACCACGTTCTGACCCGACGGCAGCGGTGCCTTCGCCAGCCTCCGCCAGGTGCGGGCGCCCGGGTCGTAGGCAGCGCCGTCGGTGCGGCTCGGGTCCCCGCCACCAGCGTCGCTGAACGCGCCGTGGCCGCCCCACACCACCAGCTCGTCACCCGTCCAGGCCGCCGCGCTGTCCGAGCGCGCCGACAACGGCGATCGCGCCAGGCGCTGCCAGCCCTCGGGCTGCTCCAACCCCGGTCGGTCGAGGGTGGTCGGCGGCCCACTGGAGGTGGGCCGGGCACCTTCCTCGCTCGACGACGAGCAGGCCCCGACCAGCGCGGCCATGGCCACGCACACGATCGCCACCGCTGCCCCCGTCGACCGCCGCACCGCACCATGGTCGCGCCTGGCGCACCGCCGGGCGGGTCAGGCGGTGCGGGCCAGCTCCACGGTGACCTCGAGCTCCTGCTCGGCGCGGCCGGCGTAGATGCCCTTGAACGGGGCGACGTCGTGGTAGTCCCGGCCCGCGGCCACCCGGATGTGGCGCTCGGCCACCGGGTGCAGGCTCGTGGGGTCGAGCGGCCAGACGGTGCCGGTGAACGCGGCGACCCACGCGTGGCTCTCCCCCACGATCACCTCACCGATCTCCGCATCGGGCTTGGGGTGCAGGTAGCCCGACACGTACCAGGCGGGGATGCCCATCGCCCGCAGCAGGGCGAGGCTCACGTGGGCGAAGTCCTGGCAGACGCCGAAGCCGTGCTCGAGCACCTCGTCGACCGTCGAGTGCACGCCGGTGAGGCCGGTCCGGTAGTCGAGGCGCTCGTGCACCCAGCCGACCGCCGCCTCGGCCGCCTGTGCCGGCGTGGGGTGGATGTCGGCGAGGCTCGCCGCGACCTCGTCGAGCTCCTCGCCCCAGCTCACCGTCGGCGTCGGGACCAGCAGCTCCTCGAACTGGTCGCGCAGGTCGGGTGACCGCAGCTCGGCCCAGCTCGCCTCGCCGGGCTCGGCCCGCTCGGTGCCGGTCTCCACCATCGCCCGGCCGACCACCGTGAGCTCCTGGTGGGGCACCTGGAGGTCGAAGTGGTGGACCACCGAGCCCCAGTAGTCGACGTGGCGGACGACGCGCGTGGCCGGCTCGACCTCGACGCGGCTCGACAGCACCGCCTGGTGGCGGTCGCTGCGCGGCTCGAGGCGCGCCTCGTTGTAGGACTGGAGCACCGGCGCGCTGTACCGGTACCGGGTGGTGTGGGCCACCTGCAGCCGCCAGGTCATCGCCGGCTCCTCATGCGAACTGGTCCTGCTTCCACTCGATGAACGCCACCCGCTGGAAGTACCGCTGGGTCACCAGCTCGCTGGCGTGGGCGCACGAGTCCTGCAGCCGGGCCATGGTGGCCGGCAGGTCCATGGCAAGGGCCACAGGGTCCGTGTAGGCCAGCTCGCTGCGGATGCGGCCCACCTCGCGGGCGGCGTCGGACCCACGGGGCTGGACGCCGCGGCGCAGCTGCATCGTCGAGCCAAGGGCCACCGAGCCGACGTCCACCTGGTCCAGGCACTGCTCGGCCTGGGCCAGGGCGTAGTTGACCGAGCGGGGGAAGTCCGGGTCGAGCAGCAGGACCGACAGCACCTTGGCCTGGTCGATGTCGCCCCCGTAGGTGCGGAGGAACGCGTCGTTCGCACCGCACGACACGAGCACGCCGCTCCAGCGCGAGGCGTCGGCCGTGGCCGGGACCGCGCCGAGGAGGCGGGCGGTCATGTCGACCCGCTCGAGGCTGCGGCCGATCGTGAGGAACCGCCAGCCGTCGTCGTGCAGCAGCACCGAGTCGATCAGGCCGCCGACGAGCGCCACCCGATCCCGCACCCACTGGAACAGGAGGTGCGGCCCGAGGGTGCGAGCGGCGCGCACGTGGTTGTCGAGCTCGTGGTAGGTGCGGTTGAGCGCCTCCCACACCTCGGTGGCCAGGATCTCCCGGAGGCCGCGGGCGTTCTCCCGGGCCAGCCGCAGCGAGCCCACCACCGAGCTCGGGTTGTCGGCGTCGTAGGCCAGCAGCTCGACCGCCTGCCACAGGTCGATGGGGGCGTCGTCGTGGTCGAGGCCCATGGCGTCGAGCAGGGACCCACCGACGCGCTCGTCGTTGACCTGCACGAGCATCCGGTGCACGTACACGTCGAGGAGCCGGGCCGTGTCGTCGGCCCGCTCCAGGTACCGGCCCATCCAGTAGAGGGCCTCGGCCAGGCGGCTCAGCACGGCGCCTCCTCCGATCCGCCGCCTGCGGGCGACTGCTGCTGCTGGAGCTGCTGCTGGTGGTGGCGCTCGTGGTCATCGGCGGGGCCGAACTGCAGCGGGATCGGCGGCGCCACCCGCGTCGGGGCGACCACCGGGGCCGGCACCTCGACGCCGAAGCCGGCATCCTCGTCGGCGAGCACCCAGGTGTCCTTCGAGCCGCCGCCCTGGCTGGAGTTCACCACCAGGCTGTTCTCCGGCAGGGCGACGCGGGTGAGGCCGCCGGGCAGCACCCACACCTTCTCGCCGTCGTTCACGGCGAAGGGCCGCAGGTCCAGGTGGCGCGGCCGCAGGTGGCCGTCGACCAGCGTCGGGCCGGTGGAGAGGGCGACGACCGGCTGGGCGATGTAGCCCCGAGGGTCGGCCTCGATCGATGCCCGGCACTCGGCCAGGGCCTCGTCGGAGGCGTCAGGCCCGAACACCAGGCCATAGCCGCCCGACGCGTCGACGGGCTTCACCACCATCTGGTCCAGCCGGTCGAGCACGAACTCCCGGACGTCGTCTTCGCCGAGGCGGTAGGTCTCGACGTTGCGCAGCAGCGGCGGCTCGCCCAGGTAGTACTCGATGAGGTCCGGCACGTAGCTGTACACGAGCTTGTCGTCGGCCACGCCGTTGCCCACCGCGTTGGCGATGGTGAGGTTGCCGGCCCTCGCCGCGTGGATGAGCCCGGCGCAGCCGAGCACCGAGTCCGGCCGGAACTGCAGGGGATCGAGGAACTCGTCGTCGATGCGCCGGTAGATGACGTCGACGCGCTCCTCCCCGGCGGTGGTCCGCACGTAGGTGACGTCGTCGCGGCAGACCAGGTCCCGGCCCTCGACGAGGTCCACGCCCATGAGCCGGGCCAGCAGCGCGTGCTCGAAGTAGGCCGAGTTGTGGACGCCTGGGGTGAGCACGACGATGCGAGGGTCCGCGGCCCGGGCCGGTGCGGTGGCTCGCAGGGCGCCGAGCAAGTGGCGGGGGTAGTCGTCGACGGGGGCCACCACGTGGGCGCCGAACAGCTCGGGGAACACGCGGGCCATCACCCGGCGGTTCTCCATCACGTAGGACACGCCCGACGGGCTGCGCAGGTTGTCCTCCAGCACCCGGAACTCGCCGTGGTCGTCGCGGATCACGTCGACGCCCGAGACGTGGATCCGCACGCCCCCGGCCGGCTCGATGCCGTGGACCTGCCGGTGGAAGTGCGGCGAGGAGTGGACGAGCTTGCGGGGCACCACGCCGTCGCCGAACACCTCGCCAGGCCCGTACACGTCGGCGAGGAACGCCTCGAGCGCCCGCACCCGCTGGCGGATGCCGGCCTCGAGCCGCCGCCACTCCTCGCCGGACAGGACGCGTGGCACCAGGTCGAGCGGGAACGGCCGCTCCTGGCCGGACAGCGCGAAGGTGACGCCCCGGTCCCGGTACGCCCGCCGGAGGCCCTCGGCCCGGGCGGCCAGGTCGGCGTCGGAGTGCGGCTCCAACGTCTCGTGGACGGCCCGGTAGGTGTCGCGCACGCGGCCGAACCGGTCGAACATCTCGTCGAAGGTGCGCCGGGCCCGGCCCGCGTCGTAGCCCTCGAACAGATCGCTCACCGGGCCAGACTGGCCCGGTCACGTTGCCCGATCGTGTGCCGTTCGTGAACGGCCCGTGAACCCGGACAGGTGCCCGACCTGGGCGCGTCAGGTGAGCGTCAGACCGCGATGTCGGCGACGTCGGTGACGTCGCCGTCGCAGCGGACCTCGCGCGCCATGCGCTTGCCGGCGAGGGTGCCGAACACGGCCATCCAGAGCAGGACGCCGTAGACGACGTAGTGCGGGAGGTGGCCGGCGGCGCGCAGCACGTAGAGGTAGGGCGCCAGAAAGGACACGACGACCATGGTGATCCAGGGCATGGCGGCACGGACCGGGCGCGTCTCGTCGCGCAGCAGCTTCACGCCCATCGCCTGGCCGAGGCCGTAGAAGGGGGCGGTGCCCACGTCGAGCACCAGGAACCACCACGGATCCACGCCGTAGCGGTCGAGCATCGGCCACACGACCACCGCCCGGAGCGCGCACAGGGCGACCACCCCGATGGTCCATGCCTGGCCGACCGTGCCCAGGGTGCGCAGCTCGTCGAGGAGGCTCTCTGGCCCACCCTCGCAGGTGCGCTCGCTCGTGTCGGTCACTCGGTCTCCGAATCGGGGGGAAGGCCCGACCCTAGTCGTGCCGCTCGAGAAGGTATCGGCATGGCTGCGCAGACCTTGAATCGGGATCTGCGGGTCAGCGCAGGCGGTGGCGCTCCCGGTCGAGCCACCCGAGGAGGATCGCGACGGCGCGCGGGTCGTGGCGGAGGTCGTGCGCCGCGCCGGTGATGATCCGCAGCTCGGCCTCGCCGTGGCCGTCGGCCAGGACCCGGGCGTCGAACACCGGCACCGACTCGTCCTCGGACCCGTGGATGAGCAGCAACGGCCGCGGCGCCACCGACGCTGCCTCATCGGCCGGTCGGACCTCGTGGAGGCCCTTGGCCCACTGGTCGAGCGACGGGGGGAACTCCGGGTGGGTGATGGCCCCGATGTCGCGGGCGTGCTGCAGGAGCCGTCGGGGGTGGTTGGCCCAGTCCTTGAAGTCCGCCGGCGCGGCCAGCGCGGCGACGCCGGCCAGCTCCGGACGGCGAGCTGCCGCCGCGATGCACAGGCCGCCGCCCGTGCCGAACCCGGCGAGCCAGGTGCCCCGCGAGTCGCCCAGGCTGCGGTCGTGGTCCACGGCGGCGAGGACGTCGTCCAGCCACCCCCCGAGCGAGAAGTCGCCGGTCGAGGCGCCGCAGCCCCGGAACGCGAACGTGAGCACCCGCCAGCCCTCGTTGGCGATGCGGTCCGCGAGCTCGGGGAACGAGCGGTTGATCACGCCGGCGCCGAGCTGGGTGGACGGGTACCCGTGGCAGAGCACCAGCGTCGGCGGGGCGGCCTCGGCCACCGGTGGATCGGCCAGGTAGCCGACGAGCCGGGCGGTCCCCGAGGGGATCTCGACGTCCACCGGTCAGCGGGAGGGGGCCGGAGGACGGATGGTCACTCGGCGGCCGACGGCACCGACGCGTGGGGCTTGTAGCCGCGGTTGCGGGCCTCCACCAGGGTGTCGGGCCCGAACGAGAGGTAGGTGCCGGCGTCCATCAGCTCGTCGACGAGGTCCTGCGGCGCCGTGTCGAGGTCGTAGACCACCTGGGTGCGCTTGTCGCCGACGTACTTGCTGTGCTCGAACTTGGTGGGGCGGGACATGGCCCAAACCTACACCGGCCGCGCGCGCCGGCTCCTAGGCCTCGGGGCCGATGGCGCCGATCGCCTCGAGGTAGGCCATCCGCCCGTCGAGCACCGCGACCACGTCCTCGTCGGCGATGTCGCGGCCCGACGCGTCGGCTGCCTCGAGGATGCGCGCCACCGCGGCGTCCTCGTCGACCACGTGGTCCTCGTCGGCCTCGGGGTCCTCGAACGCCTCCGCCTCCTCCAGCAGGTCGGCATCGGCGAGCAGCACCCAGCGGACGTCGTCGTGGCTCAGCCTTCCCTGCACGTCGACGGGCAGCCGGTCGGCGATGTAGGCCACGGCCTCCTCCATGTCGAACACCGCCGGGCGTGGGGCGGCGGCCAGGCGTGCCGTCTCGCGACCGAGGACCACCAGGCCGATGACGACGATGAGGACGAGCCCGAGGAGGCCGAAGAGCAGCGCCACTAGCCCTCGATGGCGGGCGGGTCGTCGAAGCCCTCGCCCCGGGCGCGGCGCTTGAGGGCGTAGTCCACCATGCCGGTGTAGAGGAGCATGACCTGCGGGCCGTACTCGGTGGACGTCGCCCACACCGAGGTGAGGTCCCCCCAGGTCGGGCAGCAGCCGGCCGGCCCGCGCAGCCGCTTGTCGACGAGGTCGTTCGCGTACTGCGGCTTCTTGACGGCGTAGGCCTTGAGCAGCTGGATCTGGGCCCGGACGCCCAGGCGGGGCGTCGGGAACTGGAAACCGAGCGGCACGTTGTCGTAGTGGCCGATGCCCGAGAAGTTGTTGCCCATCACCGAGTCGGTGTTGGTGAAGCCGCCGGTCTCGAGCACGGCCTGGGCGAACGCCACGTCGCCCCGGATCCCCTCGGCGTTGCCCTCGGCGATGAACCACCGGGCGAAGTCCTCCACCTTGGTGGCGGTGCGGGGGCGGTAGGCGCTCGACGCGAACCAGCCGGCGAGGTCTTCGGCCGTCAGCCGGGGCAGGCCGATGAGCGGCACGTCGAGCGGCACCATCTCCTTGGTGCCGGCCGACGCGCCCCGGAGGGCCTTGTCGGCCTCGTCGACCGCAGCCATCGCCTCCACGTGGCGGCGCTCGGCGTCGCCGCGCCGCTTCGCGAGGTTGGCGGCCGTCGTGTACAGGCGCCCGGCGAGCTCCTTGTGCTGGATCACCTGGACGTAGGCCGCCCGGGCCCGTCGCCGCGCCACCTTCAGCGCGATGGTGGACCGCTCGGTCACCGCCTTCTGGCGCTCGAGCACCTGGCTGAAGATGATCTGGCGGCCCGCCGACGGATCGGTCGTGTCGCCATCGAGCAGGGCCCGGTAGTCCTCCACGCCGCTGTCGCCGCCCCGGATGTACGCCTGCACCGTGAGGTCCGACAGGCGCTTGCGCTCGGCGGAGAGCTTGGCCTCGGCCGCGTCGCGCACGTGGTTGGCGGCGTCCTCGCGGAACACCGACTTCTTGAGCGCATCGGCGGCGGCCACCGCCTTGAACGTGGCCAGGTTGGACCGCTTGGTGATCTGGATGCGAGCCAGTGCGGCGTCGTCGCGCTCGGCGCGGGCGGTGGCCAGCTCCGCGAACGGGTCGTCGGGCGACGGCGGCACGTCCTTGGGCGCCAGTGCCAACGTCTCGAGCAGGGCCTTCTTGGCGTCCTCCTGCTCCTGCTGCGTCTTGGGCGGATCCACGTCCGGCGCGGTCGTGGGGGTCGCCTGGCCCGGCCGCGCTGCGGCCGGGCCTGCGAGCAGGCCGAGCACCACCATCGGGATCGCCGCGAGCGCGAGCACCCGGCGCGGAGCGCGCCGAACGGCGGTCGAGAGGGAGGGCTCGAGGTGCATCACGGAGCTATCGGCAGCAGGCCCCGTGAAGGTTAGATGCCGATGCGCTGCGCCAGGAGCTCACGGTGGTACGTCGGATCACCGAACAGCAGCTCCGACGACTTGGCCCGCTTGAAGTACAGGTGGGCCGGGTGCTCCCAGGTGAAGCCGATGCCACCGTGGATCTGGATGTTCTCGGCGGCGGCGTGGAAGTACGCCTCCGAGCAGTACGCCTTGGCCAGCGATGCCACCGAGGGCAGCTCGTCGTTGAGCTCCGAGGCGGCCCAGCCGGCGTAGTAGGCAGCGGACTTGGCGGACTCGACCTCGAGCAGCATGTCGGCGCACTTGTGCTTGATGGCCTGGAACGAGCCGATCGGCCGACCGAACTGCACGCGGTCCTTGGCGTACTGGACGGCCATCTCGAGCACGAACTGGGCGCCACCCACCTGCTCGGCGGCGAGGCCCACGGCGGCGAGGTCGAGTACCCGCTCCAGGGTGGCCCAGCCCTCGCCGTCGGTGCCGATCAGGGTGCCGGGCGTGTTGGCCAGCTCGACCTTCGCCTGCTTGCGGGTCTGGTCCATGGTGGCGAGCGGGGTGCGGGTGAGCCCGGCGGCGTCGCCATCGACCGCGAAGAGGCTCACGCCGGCCGACGTGCGGGCGGCCACGATCAGCAGGTTCGCGGTGTGGCCGTCGAGCACGTACATCTTGGTGCCGTTGATGGCCCAGCCGTCGCCCTCCTGGGTGGCGGTGGCGGTGATCCCGGCCTCGTCCCAGCGGCCGTTCTCCTCGGTGAAGGCGAGCGTGGCGATGGTCTCGCCGGCGGCGATGCCCGGCAGGTGGGCGGCCTTGGCGGCCTCGTCGCCCGAGTGGATGAGGGTGTTGCCGGCGAGCACCACGGTCGAGAAGAACGGGGCGCAGAGCAGCGCCCGGCCCATCTCCTCGAGCACCACGATCAGCTCGATGTAGCCGTAGCCGGACCCACCGAACTCCTCCGGCACGATCAGGCCCTGCAGGCCCATCTGCTCGCCCATCTGGGACCACACGGCGGCGTCGAAGCCGGCCTCGGTGTCCATCTGCTCGCGCACGGCGGACTCGGGCGACTTGGCCTCCAGGAACTGGCGGACGGTCTTGCGGAGCTCTTCCTGCTCCTCGTTGAACGCGAAGTTCACGGCACTACCCCTCGGGTGGTCGTCGATGTGGTCCGACGATGCTGCCACGGGGGCCGCGATCGCCGTCGCCCGGTCTGCGTACACCTGCGTACACATCGCCTAGGCTGGGGCGATGGCTGAGACGGGGATCCGGGAGCTGCGAGGGCGCCTGACCTCGCTGGTGCGCCGCGCCGGCGCCGGCGAGCGGATCGTGATCACCATCGCCGGGCGCCCGGTCGCGCAGCTGGGGCCGGTCGAGCCCGCGGGCGCCCAGGTGACCATCGAGGACCTCGTGGCCCGCGGCCTGCTGGAGCCCGCGCACCGCGGCGACCGGCCCGCCGACCCCGGCACCCGCATCGACACCTGGACCGGCGGGCGCCTGGACCGGGCACTTCGGGAGGTCCGAGGCGCATGACGCTGGCGCTCGACACCTCGGCGCTCCTCGGCCGCTACCTCTCGGGCCCCCACCGCGACGTCGTGCTCACCGCGATGGCCGAGGACCCGGTGTGGTGCGCCTCCGCGCTGGCGCGCGCCGAGGCGCTGGGGATGGCCGACCGGGTGTGCGACGTGGCGACCGATGGCGATCGGCTCCGCCGCGCCCTGCGCGACGACTGGGAGCGCATCCACGTCGTGCCCGTGGACCAGCGCTGCCTGGACCGGGCCGCCGAGCTGAGCCGCGAGCAGCCGCTGCGGACCGTCGACGCCCTGCACCTCGCGGCCGCCGACCGCCTGCCCCGCCCGGTCACGTTCCTCACCTTCGACCCCCGCCAGATCCCCGTCGCCCTCGCCCTGGGCTTCGACGTCGCCTCCACCTGACCCCCGGCCGCCCCCTTCTCGTCACCCCACGGTGCAGAAGCGCACCCACCGTCGACGAGAAGCGACGCGACCCCGCCCGGCACCGAAGGTCGAACGACGCTCAACTTCCGGGGCTCGATGCCGATGGAACGGGGCAACCTGACACTGCACAGCCCTGCCCCGGAGCCTTCCGGGGCAGTCGCTGTTTTCGGCGGGTCCCCGCCCGCGCTCGGCGCCGAGGCGCCACACTGTGGCGATGGAGACGCTGATCTGGTCCGACGCCCTCGCCGAGGTCCACATGGTGGTGGTGGGGCCGGTCGACAACAACGTGTACGTGCTGCGCTGCCGGGAGACCGGCGAGGCCGTGCTGCTCGACGCGGCCAACGAGCACGACCGGCTGCTCGAGCTGTGCGAGGCCCTCGGCGTGCGCCAGGTGCTCGAGACCCACGGCCACTGGGACCACATCCAGGCCGTGCCCCAGCTGCGCGACGCCGGCTACTCGGTCCACGTCACCGAGCAGGACGCCGCCATGTTGCCGAGCTACGACGAGGTGCTCGAGGACGAGTCGGCGATCGAGGTGGGGCGGCTGCGCCTCCACACCCTCCACACGCCGGGCCACACGCCCGGCTCGATGTGCTTCCGGCTGGACCACGCGCCGCTGCTGTTCTCGGGCGACACGCTGTTCCCGGGCGGCCCCGGCGCCACCAAGTTCGAGGGCGGCGACTTCCCCACCATCATCCGGTCCATCGAGGACCGCATCTTCTCGCCGCTCGCCGCCGACACGCTGGTCCTGCCCGGCCACGGCTCGTCGACCACGATCGGCGACGAGTCGCCGCACCTCCAGGAGTGGGTCGACCGCGGCTGGTAGCCGCCCGCTCCCCCGAACTTGGTGCCGGAAGTGACCTGTGGGGTCAGTATCGGCACCAAGTTCGCCGGGGGCGGTGGGGGGCGCTGGGGCGGTGGCGAAGGTGGGGGCGGGATGGGCGATGCTGGGAGGGTGAGCGACCAGCAGCCAGGCCCGGGCGAGGGCGCCCTTCCCTCGCACCTCCGCCCGGTCGACCCCACCACCATCCACACCGACGAGCTGCCCGAGACGCCAACGCGGGACCGGTCGATCCCAGCGTCGGCATGGGTCGAAGCGCCCGCCGAGCTGCTCGCCCTCGACGACGCGCGCTACCTGCGCCGCATCGGGCCCTGGCTGCTCTGGCGCGCCGGCGACGCCCGCGGGCCCGCCACCTACTGGACGTGCCTCGCCGAGCACCTCGACGTCCACCACACGTTCGAGCTGTTCGCCGACGGCACCGGCGCCGGCCGCGGCCCCACCGCCGACCACGTGCGCTTCCGCACCTGGAAGGAAGACCTCCGCGACCACCCCGACCCCCGGCCCGCCTGATCGACCGCCGCGACGACCGGACGGGCGGGCCTCAGGCCTCCGGCTCGAGGTCCAGGGCGATGGAGTTCATGCAGTAGCGGAGCCCGCCCCGGTCCCGGGGGCCGTCGGGGAAGACGTGGCCGAGGTGGCTCTGGCAGCGGCCGCAGCGGACCTCGGTCCGCACCATGCCGTGCGAGCGGTCCTCGATCTCCACGACCGCGTCGGGTGCCACCGCCTCGGTGAAGCTCGGCCAGCCACAGCCCGAGTGGTACTTCGCCTCGCTGCGGAACAGCGGGTTGCGACACGCCTTGCAGCGGTACAGGCCCGGGTCCTCGACGTCGGTGTAGAAGCCGGTGAAGGCCCGCTCGGTGCCGGCCTGGCGCAGCACGTGGTACTCGTCGGGCGTCAGGCGCTCGCGCCACTCGTCGTCCGTTGCGGGGAGCGGCTGCAGCTCGAGGCCGACGATCGACGGCGCCGTGCCCTCGCCGCTCGCCGCATCCAGGTCGACGCCGAGGTCCGACGCCGGGCCGGGCAGCTGGCAGGCGACGCCGGTCCCCTGCAGGCCGCAGTACCCGTTGGGCACCTTGTGGAGGTACTGCTGGTGGTACTCCTCTGCGTAGAAGAAGGCACCGGCGGGGGCGAGCTCGGTGGCGATGGGCTTGCGCCCGGCGGCGGCCAGCGCCTGGCCGTAGACCTCGGCGGCGGAGCGGGCTTCGCGCTCCTGCTCTGGCGTGGTCCAGTAGACGGCGGACCGGTACTGGGTGCCGTGGTCGTTGCCCTGGCCGTCGACCTGGGTGGGGTCGTGCTCGGTGAAGAACACCTCGAGCAGGCGCCGGTAGCTGATCTGGGCCGGGTCGAACACGACGAGGACGGCCTCGGTGTGGCCGGTCATGCCCGTGCACGTCTCCTCGTAGGTGGGGTGCTCGGTGAAGCCGCCTGCATAGCCGACGGCGGTGGCGAACACGCCGGGCAGGCGCCAGAAGACCCGCTCGGCACCCCAGAAGCAGCCCATCGCGAAGATGGCGGTCTCGAGCCCATCGGGGAACGGGCCGACGATGGGGTTGCCGTTGACGGCGTGGACGCCGCTGATGGCGAAGGGGCGCTCGGACCGGCCCGGCAGGGCGGTCTCGGCGGTGGGCATCGGGGGCTTGGTTCGGAACCAGGACATGGGGTGCTCCCTCCAGATGGGTGCGTGCGGACCATGGAACACCGGTCGGGGCGGGTTTGGTCCCGCCGGGCGGGATTTTCCTCCGGCGGCATTACCACTATCCAGATAGTGCTAATACACTGCATCCCATGGCCGAGCAGCCCACGCCCCTCTTCGAGATCGACGACCTGCACGTGGCCGCCGAAGGCACCGAGATCCTGAAGGGCGTGAGCCTGACGATCGGTCCCGGCGAGGTCCACGCCCTGATGGGCCCCAACGGGTCCGGCAAGTCGACCCTGGCCAGCAGCCTCCTCGGCAGCCCCGAGTACGAGGTCACGAGCGGCACCATCCGGTTCCGCGGCGACGACATCACGAGCTGGGGCACCGACGACCGGGGCCGGGCCGGCATCTTCCTGGCGTTCCAGTACCCGCAGGCCATCGCCGGCGTGTCGGTCCTCAACTTCCTGCGCCAGGCCCTGTCCGCCCGCAAGGGCATCGACCTGTCGATGCTGGAGCTGCGCCTGTCGATCATGGAGTGGATGGACCGCCTCGAGATGGACCCGGCGTTCCTCGACCGCTACCTGAACGAGGGCTTCTCCGGTGGCGAGAAGAAGCGCAACGAGATCCTCCAGATGGCGATCCTCGAGCCGGAGCTGGCGATCCTGGACGAGACCGACTCGGGGCTCGACATCGACGCCCTCCGGGTGGTCGCCCAGGGCGTGCGGGAGGTCCAGAAGGACCGCCCCGACCTCGGGCTGCTCGTCGTCACCCACTACCAGCGGCTGCTCGACGAGCTGCAGCCCACCCACGTCCACCTGCTCATCGACGGGCAGATCGTGCAGAGCGGCGGCATGGAGCTGGTCGCCCAGCTGGAGGCCGAGGGCTACGAGGCGTGGCGCACCCCGGTCGCGCCATGATGGGCCGACCATGAGCAGCGCACCCCAGACCGGCGGCTTCGACGTGCAGCGGGTGAAGGCCGACTTCCCCCTGCTCCGGCGCGAGAGCCACGGCAAGCCCCTCGTGTTCCTGGACTCGGCGGCCTCGTCGCAGAAGCCCCAGGTGGTCATCGACGCGATGTCCACCTACTACGAGACCATCAACGCCAACGTGCACCGCGGCGTGTACGAGATCGCCGAGGCGTCCACCAACGCCATGGAGGCCGGGCGCCTGCGCGTCGGCCGGTTCATCGGCGCCCCCAAGCCCGCCACGGAGGTGCTGTTCTCGAAGAACGCCACCGAGTCGCTCAACCTCGTGGCCCAGAGCTGGGGCCGCGCCAACCTGGGACCGGGCGACGCCGTGCTGCTCACCCAGCTCGAGCACCACGCCAACATCGTCCCCTGGTTCCAGCTCCAGGCCGAGAAGGGCTTCGAGATCCGGTGGGTCCCGCTCACGCCGGACGCCCAGCTGGACCTGAGCGACATCGACGCGCTGCTCGACGGCGTGAAGCTGTTCGGCCTCACCGCCATGTCCAACGTGGCCGGCACCATCACCCCGGTCCGCGAGCTCGCCGCCAAGGCGCACGACGCCGGCGCGCTGGTCTGCCTGGACGCCTGCCAGTACGTGCCGCACCTCGCCACCGACGTGGCGGACCTCGGCGTGGACTTCGCCGCGTTCTCGGGCCACAAGATGCTCGGGCCGCTCGGCATCGGCGTGCTCTGGGGCCGCGAGGAGCTGCTCGAGGCCATGCCGCCGTTCCTCGGCGGCGGCGGGATGATCCTCGACGTCCGCCTCGACGGGTTCATCCCCGCGGACCTCCCCGCCAAGTTCGAGGCCGGGACCCCGCCGGTGGCGGAGATCGTCGGCCTCCACGCCGCCTGCGACTACCTCGACGGGCTCGGCATGGACGCGGTGCGCGAGCACGAGGTGTCGCTCACCGCCTACGCCATGCGGGCGCTGCACGAGCGCCTTGGGGACCAGCTCACGATCCACGGCCCCGCCGAGCCCGGCTCGCGCGGCGGCGTCCTGTCGCTGGCGCTCGACGGCGTCCACCCCCACGACCTGTCCCAGGTGCTCGACCAGCACGCCGTGTGCATCCGTCCCGGCCACCACTGCGCCAAGCCGCTGATGCGGGTGCTCGGCGTCGGGGCCACCGCCCGGGCCTCGTTCTACGTGTACAACGACACCGACGACGTCGATGCGTTGGCCGACGCCCTGGCCGACGCGGCAAGCTTCTTCTCGTTCTGACCGATCCGGTCACCGACCCATCCGGAAGGCCCACCATGCCAGGACTCGAGGATCTCTACCGGGAGATCATCCTCGACCACTACCGCAACCCCCGGAACCGGGGCGAGCTCGAGGTCCCGCCGGCGGTGCGCGCCGAGGGGTTCAACCCGCTGTGCGGTGACGAGATCGTGGTGTACCTGGACCTCGACGACCAGGGCGTGGTGTCCGACATCCGCATCGGCGGCACCGGCTGCTCGATCAGCCAGTCGTCCGCCTCGATGATGTCGGCGGCGGTCAAGGGCAAGACCGTCGACGAGGTCGCGAAGCTCACCCAGGCGTTCAAGGCGATGATGTCGATCCACGAGGCCGGCCTCGACGCCGAGGGCGAGTCCGGCGAGGAGCCCGTCGAGGCCCCCGACGAGGACGTGAAGCTGGGCGACCTCGAGGCCCTGCGCGGCGTCGTGAAGTTCCCGGTGCGCATCAAGTGCGCCACCCTGGCGTGGAACACGCTGGCCCAGGGCATCGACGACGCCCGGTCCGCCGACGCCTGACCCTCGCGTCGCCGAGACCAGAACGCCTGCCTGAGCTGCGGCTTCGCGCGCCTCAGCCCCGATCGCGCTCCTCAAGATGAGGAAACTTGAGTGTGGGAATAGCAGGTTCGGGCCTAGCGTTGGGGAGGTTCCCGCTCGACACCGAGGAGCCCTCCCCCATGGCCGATCCCACGAACCCCGAGACGTCCACGCTCACCCTGCCGGTGCTGCCACTGCCGAACGGCGTCGTGCTGCCGGGCATGGTGCTCACCATCGCCCTCGAGTCCGACGAGGCCAAGGCGGCGGTGGCCGCCACCGGCGAGGACGACCGGCTCCTGCTCGTCCCCAAGGTCGACGGGCGCCACGCCAACGTCGGCACCATCGCCACCATCGAGTCCACCGGCCAGCTCCCCTCGGGCGCACCGGCGCTCGTGGTGCGGGCCCAGACCCGGGCGCTGCTGCGCGCTGGCGTGGCCGGCACCGGCGACGTCCTGTGGCTCGAGGCCGAGCCGGTCTCGCCGCCCGTCACCGACGAGGCCCGCGCCCTCGCTGCTGAGCTGCGCGTCGCGTTCCGCGAGCTGTTCGAGCACCTGGGCGGCCGACGGCTGGTGGAGGTCCTCCGTGGCCTCGACGAGCCCAACGAGCTGGCCGATGCCGCCGGCTGGTGGCCGGACCTTGCGCTCGAGCGCAAGGTCGAGCTGCTCGAGACGGTCGACGTGGCCGAGCGCGTGCGCCTGGTGCTCGGGTGGGTGAAGGAGGCGCTGGCCGAGGCCGCCCTGCAGGAGAAGATCCGCACCGAGGTCACCGAGGGGCTGGAGAAGAACCAGCGGGAGTTCATGCTGCGCCAGCAGCTCAACGCCATCCGCAAGGAGCTGGGCGAGCTCGACGAGGAGGGCGTCGGCGCCGCCGACTCGCCCGACGCGTACCGCCAGAAGCTGGCCGACCGGGACCTGCCCGCCGACGTGCGGGCCGCCGCCGAGCGGGAGGTCGACAAGCTCGAGCGCACCTCGGACCAGTCGCCCGAGCGGGGGTGGATCGTCACCTGGCTCGACACCGTGCTGGACCTGCCGTGGGGCGTGCGCTCCACCGACGACCTGGACCTGGCCAACGCCCGGGCCGTGCTGGACGCGGACCACACCGGCCTGGACGAGGTGAAGGAGCGCATCGTCGAGGAGCTCGCCGTGCGCAAGCTGCGCGCCGAGCGCGCCACCGAGTCCGCCGCTGCGCCCAGCGCCACCGATCCGGAGCGTTCGCGACGAATCGCCGACGATTCGTCGCCGACGGTCGCACCGTCAGATGACCCGGAAGGCCAGGTCAGCGACATCGTCGGCGGCGATCGGCCGGTGACCGACGAATCGTCGGCGACGACCGCGGCGGCCCCGATCAAGCAGGGGACGATCCTGACGCTGGTGGGTCCCCCCGGCGTCGGCAAGACGAGCCTCGGCGCCTCCATCGCCCGGGCGCTCGGCCGCTCGTTCGTGCGGGTCGCCCTCGGCGGCGTGCGCGACGAGGCGGAGGTCCGCGGCCATCGCCGCACCTACGTCGGCGCCCGCCCCGGCCGGCTCGTCCGGGCCATCACCGAGGCCGAGACCATGAACCCGGTGGTGCTGCTGGACGAGATCGACAAGGTGGGCAGCGACTGGCGGGGCGACCCGTCCGCCGCCCTCCTGGAGGTGCTTGACCCGGCGCAGAACCACTCGTTCCGGGACCACTACCTGGAGGTCGACCTCGACCTGTCGGACGTGATCTTCATCGCCACCGCCAACCAGCTCGACACCATCCCCGGCCCCCTGCTCGACCGCATGGAGGTCGTGGCGCTGGACGGGTACACGGAGGACGAGAAGGTCGCCATCGCCCAGGACCACCTGCTCGGCCGCCAGCTCGAGCGGGCCGGCATCCGTGCCGACGAGGTCGCCATCACCGACGACGCCCTGCGCCGCATCGTCCGAGACCACACCCGCGAGGCCGGGGTCCGTTCCCTAGAGCGGGCGCTGGCCAAGGTCCTGCGCAAGGTGGCCACGAAGGTCGCGAGCGGCGACGCACCCGTCTCCGTCGACGCCGACACCGTGCCCGAACTGCTCGGCCGGGCCCGGTTCCACGACACCGACATCGCCGACCGCACCTCGGTGCCCGGCGTGGTCACGGGCCTCGCCGTCACCGGGGCCGGCGGCGACGTCCTGTTCGTCGAGGCCACCGCCCTGCCTGCGGACGCCGGCGACCAGGAGCGCTCGGACCTCGTCGTCACCGGCCAGCTCGGCGACGTCATGAAGGAGTCGGCGCGCATCGCCCTCTCCCACGTCCGTGCCAACCGCGACCGCTACGGCGTCCCCGAGGGTGCCGACCGCCGTGCGGTGCACGTGCACTTCCCCGCGGGCGCCACGCCCAAGGATGGCCCGTCGGCCGGCATCGCCATGAGCACCGCGCTGGTCAGCCTGTTCACCGGCCGACCGGTCAAGAGCACGGTCGCCATGACCGGCGAGGTGACCCTCCAGGGCCAGGTGCTGCCGATCGGCGGCGTGAAGCAGAAGGTGCTGGCCGCCCACCGCGCCGGCATCCGCGAGGTCATCTTGCCGATCCGCAACGAGCCCGACATCGACGACATCCCCGACGCGGTGCGCGACGAGCTCACCATCCACCTGGCAAAGACCGTCGACCAGGTCATCGACTGGGCCCTCGAGCCCGCCTGACCGATCCGGGCTCGGGCCCGCCTCGGGCTCAGCCCGCCAGGAAGTCGGCGACGCGGTCCTTCGGGCGGCCGATGATCGCCTTGCCGTCCTTCACGATCACCGGGCGCTGCATCAGGCGCGGGTGCTGGTCGAGCAGCTCGGCCACGGCCTGCGGATCCTGGTAGTCGCCCTCGACCAGGCCCTGCTCCTCGAAGAACTTGTCCTTGCGGACCAGGTCCGCCGGCGGGTCCTCCAGCATGTCGATGAGGTCGAGGAGCTCCTCGGCCGACAGCGGGGCCTTCAGGTACTGGACCACGTCCGCGTCGACGCCGGCGGCGGTCACCTCGTCGAGCGCGTGGCGAGAGGTCGAGCAGTTGGGGTTGTGGTAGAGGGTCACGTCGGCCATGGCGCCGACGCTAGTTGCCCTGCTCCCCGCCCGGTCCCGGCGACGGGTAGCTCGGCGGCGCCTGGTCGGCCGGGATCTCGTCGTAGATCATGACGGCGCCCTCCGGGTCGAACACGTTGGCGGGCGTCGAGGGCATCTCGCCGGGCAGGTACCGCTTGCCGCCGTCGGCGTACATCATCATCCCGGTGCCCTCCTTGCCCTGCTCGTCCTTGCCCTTGGCCTTGGCGTCCCACCAGATGACCGTCATGTCGTCGGTGCCGGTGTAGTCGGGCTGGCGGAACGTGCCGTGGTCCCCGAAGGAGATGCGGGGCGCCAACGGGGTCCCCCCGGTGGGCGGGTAGGCGAACATGCCGTCGCGGAAGGTCTCGGCGGTGAGGTGGGGGCCGGCCATGTGCACCCCGAGCATGAACTCGGAGATGCCGGGGGCGATCACGCCGATCGTGCCCTTCGCCTCCGGGGCCTTGCCGTAGTACCACTCGTAGAGCCGCCAGGCATCGCCCAGCTCCCGCGGCGTGCGGGCCGGCAGGCTGGAGAGGCCGAACGCGTGGGCCCACTGCTCCTGGTCGTAGAGGCGCCCGAAGGTGGTGGTGTCGGTGAGGACCGTCCCGGTGATGATCCACTCGGGGAAGTAGTTCTGGTCCGTGGCCGCCTTGGTCAGGTAGATCGGCATGATCGGGTCGCCGAGGAAGATCACCGACGTGACCTTCTTGGCCTTCAGCTGCGACACCAGCACCTGGGCCTTCTCCGGCAGGTCGGCGATGACCAGCTGGTAGGTGAGGTTCACCGCGGCCTCGTAGCCACGAGCGCCGCCCTCGGACTTCACCATGTCCTCGACGCCCCCGTACACCGGCGGGTCCTGCTCGAAGTGGACGACGCCGAACTTCCTCGGCTGCGAGGCGATCTTGGGGTCGCCGGCGAACGAGGCGTCGTCCCCCTGGAGGCGCTCGATGATGAAGTCGCCCAGGTTCAACAGGTACTGCTCCGGGGTCTGCAGCGTGCCCCACATGTGGGGGGCGTGCTTCTGGAGGGTGGAGTCCGGCACGGCGAGGCCGCAGCCGATGCACAGCACGCCACGGTCGGCAAGCTCCTCGGCGTAGGCCGACTCCTGGCCGGGCCCACCGATGGAGGCGAACGCCTTCAGCTCGACCGCCACCTTGCGGGCATCGGCCCGCGACGAGGTCTCGTCCGACCCCGACCCCTTGAACGGGATGACCTCCAGCTTCCGGCCCCACATCTGGTACAGCGACTGGTACATGGCCAGCAGCTTCTCGGTGGTGTCGCGGGTCGCCTCGGGCGAGTCGGTCTTGGAGGACAGGCTGGCCGAGAGGTCGTCGTCGGCCGCCTGGTACATCACGACCCGGATCGTGGTGGCGGTGACGCCCTGGGCGGTGGCGCCCCCCTCCACCCCTGGCCTGGCGGCCAGGCACGGCGGGGCGTAGTTCGAGGGGACCTTCAAGCGGCCGGTCTTGGGGTCGCACGAGTCGCCCCAGTCGTAGTCGGCCACCTTCGCGGCCTTCTGGGCGTCCTGGAACGAGATCGGCAGCAGGGTGCTGGCGCTGCCCGCCTTCGAGGCGGTGCTGCCCGACCCGGCCGACGCGTCGTCCCGGCCGGTCGACGCGAGCACCCCCACGAGGCCGATGGCCACGAGCACCGCAGCGAGCGGGCCGAAGCGGCGCACGGCGCTGGGGCGCGGCGGCGGGGTGGCGGTGTGCGGCGTCATGGCTCCTCCACGATGGCATCGACGGGGCCCGAAGGGGCCGCGGGCCCCGATCGCCCGATGACGGACCGATCGCCCCCGAGGTAGGACTCGACGACCGCCGGGTGGGCGAGCACCTCCTCGGGGGTGCCCGCGGTGATCACCCGGCCTTGGTCGAGGGCGACGAGCCGGTCCGAGACCGACGAGATCAGGCTCATGTCGTGCTCGATCACGACCAGGCTGGCGTCGAGCGCGTCACGGATGCGCAGCAGCAGCGGGCCGAGCGACTCGGCCTCGCGCTGGGCGATGCCCGACGACGGCTCGTCGAGCAGGACGACCGACGGCTCGTGGGCGAGCACGCACCCGAGGTCCACGACCCGCCGCGAGCCGGTCGACAGCTCGCCGACGAACTTGTTGCGGAAGTCGCCGAGGCCGAGCAGCTCGACGAGCTCGGCCACGCGGTGGCGTGCGGCGGCCTCGCTGTCGATGAACGGCGGGAGCCGGAACGCCGCGTTGAGCGGGTCGCGCACGTCGAGCCAGCGCTCCAGGGCGACGAGCAGCGTCTCCTCCACCGTGAGCGACGGGAAGAGCTTGGAGTCCTGGAAGCTGCGACCCAGCCCGAGGCGGGCCCGCTCGGCTGGTGAGGCTGCGGTGAGGTCCGTGGCACCGAGGTGGACGTGGCCCGACTCCGGGCGCAGGAAGCCCGAGATCAGGTCCAGCAGGGTCGTCTTGCCGGCGCCGTTCGGGCCGATCAGGCCCACCACCTCGCCGGGGGCCACGTGGAACGAGGCGTCATCGACAGCCCTGATGCCCCCGAAGGAGACGCTGACCTCGTCGACGGACAGGCCCGGCGACACCGAGGCGTGCTCCCGGGCGTCGAGGTCCTCGACCGGTTCGTGGCGGACCTCCACGCGGGGCGCGCCAGGCTCGCCTGCGCCCGGGGCGAGGGCGGCGGCCGCACCCTGGAAGAACACCGAGCGCAGGACGTCGGGGCGGTCGAGCAGCTCGGCGGTCGGCCCGTGGAACCGGATCTCCCCCTTCTCCATGAAGTAGGCGGTGTCGGCCACGGTGAGCGCCACGTTCACGGACTGCTCCACCAGGATGATCGTGGTGCCGCGGTCCCGAAGGTCCCGCACGACCTCCAGGAGCTGCTCCACCACCACGGGCGCGAGGCCGAGCGACAGCTCGTCGATCATCAGCAGCTTCGGCTCGGCGAGGAACGCCATGGCGAGGGCGAGCATCTGCTGCTGGCCGCCCGACAGGTCGCCCGCCGGGTCCTCCCAGCGCTGCTCCAGGATCGGGAACAGGGCGAGCGCCTTGGCCACCCGCGCCTGGCGCTCGGCGTGGTGGCCGCGCAGCATCCACCCGGCGGCCCGGATGTTCTCGTGCACGGTGAGGGTGGGGAACACGCCCTGCCCGCCGGGGACCATCGCGATGCCGAGCGGCGCGATCTCCTCCGGCGGCATGTGGGTGATGTCCC
This sequence comes from Acidimicrobiales bacterium, assembly GCA_046331115.1. Classification (GTDB taxonomy): domain Bacteria; phylum Actinomycetota; class Acidimicrobiia; order Acidimicrobiales; family Iamiaceae; genus Aquihabitans. Next base: position 36,064 of record JAXLRJ010000004.1, on the reverse strand, counting down.
GCCCGTCGAAGACGACGGCGCCCCGGTCCGCCTGGGCGACGCCGGCGATCGCCTTCAGCAGGGTGGACTTGCCGGCGCCGTTGGTGCCGAGCAGGGCGATCACCTCGCCCTCGGCGACGTCGATGTCGACGCCGAACAGGATCCGCACGTCGCCGTAGGCCACCTGGGCGCCGCGCACGCTGAGCAGCGGGAGCTTGCCGGAAGCCCGCTCCTCCAGCATCTGGGCCCGGGTGGCGGCGCCGACCCAGACCTGCTGGATGTCCTCGTCGATGACGCTGCGCACCGACGCCAGCACGATGCCGCCGATCAGGAAGACCGGGGTCATGGCGAGCATGCCCCACCGGAAGCCGAGGTTGGTGCCGACCCAGCCGACGAACGGCAGCACGAGCAGGCCGGGCAGCACCCACAGGGCACCGATGGAGAAGCCCATCGAGCGGGCCCGGGGCGGGATCGCCAGCGACAAGGAGGCCATCACCCCCGGCCCGACGACCACCAGGGCAGCGGCGATGAAGCACTGGGCGGCGATCGCCACCCCGACGTTGGGCGCCAGCGCGAACACGGCGGCGCCCGCCGAGGCGACGGCTGCGGCCACGCCGAGGACCGTGAACACCGAACCGGCACCCGAGGTCATGGCCTTCGTGGTGAAGCGGGCCCCCAGGTAGACGCCGAGCAGCTCCACGAGCTGCACGGGCACGTTGGCCCACGCCCGCTGCACCTCCTCCAGGCCGAACGTCTCCGAGTACTGGAGCGCGGCGAGCGAGCCGAAGCCGACGAGGGCGGCGGCCAGGAACGGCAGGGCCGCGAAGATCCGCCGCAGGCTGCGGATGGTCCACACCATGCGCAGCGCCTCTGCGTAGGACGGCGGCGGCTCCTCGATGGTGGTGGCCACCCCCAGGTCGGCGGCCTCCCGCTCGAAGTGGCCGCGCCCCGGGTCCCGCAGCTTCAAGCCGAAGATGACCAGGACGAACGTGGGGATGGCGAACACGAGGAACGGGGCGCGCCACCCGAACTGGGAGGCGATGGCGGCCCCGGCGAGCAGGCCGATGATGACGCCGATCGAGTTGGCCGCCCGGTGGATGGCATACACCCGCGTGCGGCTCTCGATCGGGTAGTAGTCCGCCAGGAGGCTGTTGTGGGTGGGGAACACGACCGCCTGGCCGATGGCGGCGCCCGAGCGCATCACCACCAGGATCAGCACGGTGGTGGCCAGCCCGGTGCCCAGTGAGAAGCACCCCCACACCGCCGCGCCCACCAGGGCGATGGTGACCCGGTTCGACCGGTCCGACAGGTGGGCGATCGGGACCGTGAGCAAGAGGGCAACGGCCGCAGCGATGGCCACCACCGAGAGGATCCCCTGGTTCGACAGGTGGAGGGCGTCGCGGATGTCGGGCAGCAGGACGAGGTACGCGCTGCGGTCGAGCTCGTCGACCATGTTGAGCCCGAACAGGATCGCCAGCGGGTACAGGCCGGCCGAGCCCAGCCAGGCGAGGCGACCGGACCGGCCGGGCCCGCCCGCCGCGCCGGTCGGCCCCTGCGCCGGCACCGGGGCCTCGACGTCGCTCATCGGTCCGACCCCGCCAGCTCGTCGAACAGGCCGCCATCGAGCCCGGCGGGCCGGTCGGGCAGGTCGACCTTGATCGCGTCCGGCAGGTCCTTGCCGCCCTTGTCCTCGATGAGGCTCGGCACCACGATGCCCCGGGCCCTGGCGAGGCGCCGCAGCCACGCGTCACGGGCCCGGTACACCAGGCTCGCAAGGCCGCCCGGCAGGACCATGAGGACGAGGAGCACGCCCGCCGCCGAGGGCAGCAGCCGCCACCGGTCCGGCAGGAACCAGCTGCCGCCCTGGAGGTAGAGCGCGCCGTAGGCGGCACCGAGGGGGGAGCCGAGGCCGCCCACGACCGCGGCCGTGAACACGGCCAGGCTCTGGTCCGGCGCGTAGATCGTCTCGTCGTAGCTGCCGTTGAGGTGCACCAGGAGGAAGCCGGCGACCGCCGCGAGGAAGCCGGACAGGGCGAAGGCGAGCAGCTTCGACCGCACCACGGCCACGGAGTAGGCCGCCGCCCCACGCTCGTTGTCCCGGACCGCCAGCAGCACCCGGCCCGTGCGGCTGTGACGGATGCCCCACACGGCGAGGAAGCCGAGGATCACGACCACCGCCACCAGCTCGTACATCGCGGCATCGGTCGACAGGTCGAAGTGGCGGAACAGCGGGAGCGCCCGGACCTCGTCGCGGGGGATCCACGACTGGGCCTTGCGGTTGAGCAGCACGTTTGAGCAGGCCAGGGAGAACGCGAGCGTGGTCACCGCGAGGATGAGGCCGGAGAACCGCAGCGCGGGGAGCCCGACCACCACGGCCACGGCCGCCCCGGCGAGCCCGGCGATGATGATCCCGAGGCTGAGGTCGAGGTGCCAGGTGGCTGTGCACAGGGCACCAGCCACCGCGCCGACGGCTACGAAGGACATCTGGCCCAGCGACACCTGCCCGGCCCAGCCGGTCAGCACCACCACCGACAGTGCCACGAGGGCGAAGGCCAGCACGGTCGCCGCCTTGTACTCCTGACTGGGGCTGAGGATGAGCGGCAGGGCGAGGATCGCTGCCACCGGCCACAGGAGCGCCGCCACGTGGGCCAGCCGCACCGGCGCGAGCGAGCGGAGCTCCGGTGGGACCGGACGCACCTCGGCGGCGGCCGACCAGGACGAGACCGCGTCGACGTCGGCCCGACGCGTGGAGCCCCGGCGCAGCAGCAGCGCCACGAGGAGCACGGCGAAGAGGACCACGTAGACGTACTCGGTGTCCTTGGGGTGGTGGGCGTACACGCCCTGCTCGAGCACCCCGAGCGCGACCGCGGTGGCGGCGATCGCCGGCAGGTGGTCCATGCGCCCGAGCACCATGGCCGCCAGGGCGAACGCCAGGGCGGAGAGGCTGAGGGAGCTCGCGGCCGAGAACCCGAACATGGAGACCCGGAGGAACACCCCCACGTACGACAGGACCGCGGCGATCACCCAGACCAGGGTCTGGAGGCGCCGCACGGGGATGCCGAGCAGGGCGGCACGGTCGCTGCGCTCGGCGCTGGCCCGGACGGCCACGCCGACGTCGGTCCCGCGTAGGAAGGCGGCCAGCAGGCCGAGCAGGAGCGGTGCCACCACCAGGGCCAGCAGGCTGGCACCTCGCAGCACCTGCGTGCCGACGTGGACCTCGGCGGTGAAGGGCTGCGGGAGGCCCTGGTCCGTGAAGATGTCCCGGTGCCACAGGCGGGGCATGAGCAGGCCGCACACGATCAGGAGCTGGGAGAGGCCGATGGTGGCGACGGTGAGCAGCAGCCGCGGCGCCCGGAAGAATCGGCGGATGATGAACAGCTCGACCACCGCGCCGAGCAGGATGGCGGCGCCCAGGCCGAGCACAGCGCCGAGCAGGTACGGCAGGCCCGAGACGGCGATGAGCCCGACGGCGAGCGTGGTGGGCACCGTCCCCAGGTCGGCCTGGGCGAAGTTCAGCACCCGGTTCGCCCGGTAGACGAGGGCCAGGCCGAGGGCCACGAGCGCCGACAGGAGCCCCACGATCACGCCGAGCGTCCACGGCCCGATGCCGGTCGGGAACACCACGAGCTGCAGGGCGACGATGCCGATCGCAGGGGCGAACGGCGCCACGGGGGCCCACCAGGCTGGCGTGCGGCGGTCGAGGTCGCGACGGCTCATGGTCGGCGAGCGCTGCTCCAGTCCCTGGACGACGTCGGGCTGGTCCCCTGCCCGACAAACTCCTTGCACTGTAGCTGCAAGTTCTTCAGGGTGCGGGCGGCGCCACGACCGCCTCGTCGATCGCCTGGGCGAGCGCCACGTCCCGTCCGGTGATGGCCCCGACGTCGTGGGACACCAGGTCGATCACCACCCGGTTCCACGAGTTGCTCCAGTCCGGGTGGTGGTCCAGGCGCTCCGCCGCCTCGGCCACGCGCCCCATGAACGCCCAAGCCTCGGCGAAGTCCGCGAACGAGAGCTCGCGGTGGAGCCGGCCGTCCACCACCTCCCACCCTTCAGGCACCTCGGGCGACCCCACGGCCGGGGAGTCTACGGAGGCGATCGGTGGGAGGCAGCCGGACCGACCCCATCGCCGCTGGCGCGTGCAGCAGACTGGTGAGATGAGGGCAACCGGGTGGGCAGCAGGCTTCGTCGCGGCAGCGATCGTCATCGGGGGCGTGGCGCCGGCCGCGCCGGCAGGCGCCGGCTCGGCGCCGAGCACCAACGCGGTCACCGGCTGGGTCTCGGCGCTCCCAAGCGCATCCGGCCCGACGGCCACGAGCCCGCACCGCGACGTCCAGTACGTGGCCATCAGCGGCAACGGCCGGTACGTGGCCTTCGAGACCGCGGGGCAGTTCACGGCGCTCGCGACCGGTTCGCTCAAGCTGGTCTACGTGAAGGACCTGCTCACCGAGCAGGTGGTCCTGGCCACGCCGAACAAGGACGGCGGGGTGCCCAACGGCCAGACGGAGCTCGGCGGGATCAGCGACGACGGGCGCTACCTGTCGTTCTCCTCCAACGCCTCGGACCTGGTCGCCAACGATGCCAACGGCATCACGAAGGACTCGTTCGTGCGGGACCTGGTGTCCAACACCACCACGCTGGTGTCCAAGAGCTCGGCGGGGGTGCAGGTCACCACCGACACGCCAGCGAACGGCCGAGTCGTGATCTCCGGCGATGGGAAGACCGTGGTGTTCGCCTCGCGGGCGCCGCAGCTGCTCTCCCCCGCCACCAACATCCTCCACCTCTACGCCCACGACCTGGACACGAGCTTCACCCAGCGGGTCACCCAGCGGACCGACGGGACCGTGGCCAACAACAACTCGTTCAACCCTGACGTCTCCTACGACGGGCGCTACGTGGTCTGGTCCTCGCTCGCCAGCAACCTGATCCTGAGCGACGACAACGGCGTCACCCGTGACGTGTTCCTGCGGGACCGCACCGCGGCGACCACCTCGCTCGTCAGCTTCACCTCGAACGGCGGCCAGACCGACGCCAACAGCGATTGGCCTTCGATCAGCGACGACGGCACCAAGGTGGCCTTCCGAGGCGAGGGCGCCATGACCCCGGGCGACACCGCGTCGGTCGCCGACATCTTCGTGCGCAACCGCACCGCGGGCACCACCACGAAGGTCAGCACGGCCCTCGGTGGCGGCGAGGCCGACCTGGATGCCGGCATCCCCAAGATCAGCGGCGACGGCACCACCGTCACCTGGAACTCGATCGCCGGTGAGTACATCTCGGGCGGCAGCAACGGCCAGACCCACGTCTACGTCCGCGCCGGCACGAACCCGATCGTGCGGGCGTCGGTGTCGAGCGGCGGCACGTTGGGCAACCAGAGCTCCACGCCGTGGGGCCTCAGCACCGATGGCAAGGCCATGGCCATGATCAGCGGTGCCACCAACTTCGCCACCGGCGACACCGCCAACAACGACGCCTACGTCCGCCGCAACCCGGAGGTCGGCCCGCACGGCACGACCGCCCTGTACTCGGCGGCGATGGTGCAGCACTTCACCGGTGCGCCGAACGCCACGAAGGCGTCGGCGATGAACGCCCGGATCCTCGCCGGCGCCTCGCCCGAGCACGAGGTGCTCGCCCTGGCCTCCGACGCGGCGTGGGCGGCCAAGCGGGGCCCGCTCGCCCGCCTCTACACCGCCTACTTCAAGCGCCTGCCCGACACGGCCGGCTTCGAGTACTGGCGCAAGAAGCTCGAGGGCGGCATGTACCTCGACCAGGTGTCCGCCAAGTTCGCTGCCTCCAGCGAGTTCAAGACGAAGTACGGCAACACCACCAACAGCCAGTACGTCACGCTCGTCTACAACAACGTGCTCGGGCGAGACCCCGACGCCACCGGCCTGTCGTTCTGGGTGAAGAAGCTCGAGGGTGGCATGAGCCGCGGCACCGTGATGACCAACTTCTCGGAGTCCTCCGAGGGCAAGCGCAAGTTCCGGCCGTGGGTGGACACGGTGCTCGTCTCGATGGGCCTGCTCGGGGCGATCCCACCGACGAACCTGGCGACCGCGGTGCTCGACTACATGAAGCTCGACAGCTCCGAGCGGGGCATCCAACGGCTGATCGTGTCGCCCGAGTACGCCGCCACGGTCTGAGCCGCCCTGCCCGAGCCCCGCGCGATCAGCCCGCCCAGGACGGGACCTCCTGGGCCAGCTCGTCACGGGTCAGCACCCGCAGCTCGAACACGTCCTCGTCGTTGACGGTGCGTCCGGGCAGCAGGGCGCGCAGCTGCGCCACCTGGTCCTGGTCGAACGCCGGCTGCTCGAAGTAGCCCTCGGCCACCATCTGGAGCAGGACCTCGTCGGACAGCACCGGGGCGGGGTCACGCGCCACCGCCGCCATCAGGCCCCGCACGTAGTCGTGCTGGGCCGGCTGGAAGTGGCGGGCCAGGATCTCCTCCGCCCTCGGGCTCAGCACCACCTTCGGGGTGGCCCGGGCCTGCGCCTCGAGCGGGTTGATCGTGGAGCGGAGCCGCTCGTTCATGTCGACCCTGGCGATGGTGCGCCCCGGCCCGTCGGGGACGCTCCCCCGGCCGGTGACCAGCTCGACGATGAGGTCGCCTGGGTCCTCGCCGGGATCGAGCACCCGCTGGTCGCCCCAGAACCGCCCCTCGACCCCTGCCGCTGTCACGGGGTGGCCGGCGGACTCCAGCGCCATGGCCAGTGCGGGGCCGCTGGCGAGCACGGCGCTCTTGCCCCGCAGGACGAGCGTCACCCGCCCCTTGCCGTCAGCCGCCTCGCGGGCCGCCTGGCCCATGGCGTCCATGGTGGTGAAGCCGGACTGGTCCCGGCGCTGGTCGTCCTTGCCTGACGTGGCGGCGGTGGCGACCGTCGGCACGAGCAGCGCCACGATCGCGAGCGCCGGGGCCCACCGGAGCAGGCCGACGGGGACCGTGCGGTCGCGCCGGGCCAGGGCCCGCTCCACCACCAGCGCCCCGGCCCAGCCGAAGGCGATCCACGCCAGCCACGCGACCACGAAGGTCCAGCGGTAGAAGTTGACGCGGAACGCCTCGATCGAGTCCGGGATGGTGCTGCCGTTGTAGGTGCCGCCGAGGGCGAGGACGAGGGCCGTCACGCCGAGCAGGGCGAGGGACCGGCGCCGTCGCCAGGCGAGCACGGCGACGGCCACGACGGCGAGGAAGGACAGGACAGCGACAGCCACCTCGAGCGCCGAGAGCGGCCCGCCGTAGAAGTCCCGGCCACCGAGGTCCTGGCGCAGCAGCAACGGCGGGAAGCCGAGGGCACGCACCGACTGGCGCAGCGCCGAGCCCCAGCCGAGGTGCTTGGCCGTCGACTGCTGCGCGTACTCGACGACCGCGGTGATGTTGCCGGGGTGCCCGGTGGCCTGCTGCCACAAGACCGGTGACCACAGCACGAGGCAGGTCGCCAGCGCGCCCACCACCCAGGGCCAGCTGCGCGCCGTCGGCGACGCGTCGATCGGTCCTGGCTCGACCTCCTCCGGTGCCCCGTCGGCGTCAGGCAGGGCGGCCAGGTCGCCGACGGCTGCGTCGTCGTCGGCGTCGGTCCGGCGCAGGAGTCGTCGGGCCCGCCAGCGCAGCGAGGTGTGGACCGTGGCGGCGACTGCCGCGAAGGCGACCAGCGCAGCGGCCGGCACCACGATGGCAAGGTGCTGCTGGGCCACCCAGGAGCCCACGACCGCACCGAGCGGCAGCAGGCGCAGGTCGCCGTCGGCCACCGCCCAGGCCAGGACGGCGAGCGCGAGCAGCGGGATGCCCCCCGCGTTGGACGAGATCGGGTCCGAGAGCAGGGCGGTCCCCTCGCTCCACAGCAGCAGGCCGAGCAGCACGCTGGCCCACAGCGCCACGCCCGGCCCGGCGCGGCGCAGCACCACCCAGGCGGCGATGAGGATCGCCGCCAGGTTGAAGGCGGCGGCCCCGAGGATCATCCCCGCCGACGGGCCGAGCAGCCGGATCGGCCCGGCAAGCCAGTAGAACTCGATCGGCCCCGGGTGCGACGTGCCCTGCTTGGGCCCGTACAGGTGGCTGGTGCTCGGCTGGCCCACCAAGGGCCGGTGCGAGCCGAGGGCGTCATGGGCGCGCAGGCCGATCAGGGCGTCGTCGCCGCTCGGCACCCAGTGCACGTGGCGCGCCCGCGCCACGCTCACGCCGACGTGGGCGACGAGCAGCAGCACCAGCACCGCGGCCACGACGGCCTGGCGGCGGTTCAGGTCCCGGAGCCGGTGCACGGGGGCGCAGCCTACGGCCGGGCCGCGCCCCGGTCAGCCCGCGAAGGGATCGGCGAAGGGGTCCGCGAAGGGATCGTCGGCCGCCGCACCGCCGGCACCCGCGTCGTCGGCATCGTCCTCGGGGAGGTAGGCGGCGTAGCCGGACACCTCGAGCTCGTCCGCGAGCTCCGGGCCGCCGGTGGCCACGATGCGGCCCTTCGCCAAGATGTGCACCACGTCGGGCTTCAGCTCGGCGAGCAGGCGGGTGTAGTGGGTGATGGCGAGCACGCCGAGCCCGGTCTCGGTGGTGGCGGCCTCCACGCGGCGCGAGCAGTCCCGCAGCGCGTCGACGTCCAGGCCCGAGTCCAGCTCGTCGAGGATCGCGAACCGCGGGGCGAGCACCCCGAGCTGCAGGGTCTCGTTGCGCTTCTTCTCGCCGCCGGACAGGTCCACGTTGAGGTCCCGGCCGAGGAAGCGCTCGTCGAAGCCGATGCGGGCCGCCTCGGCCCGGACGGCGGCGGGCACGCCCGCCACGTCTCGGCCCCCGGCGGCGAGCGCCGCCTCCAGCACGGCCTCGACCGACACCCCCGGCACCTCGGTCGGGTACTGGAGGGCGAGGAACAGCCCGGCCTGGGCCCGCTCCCACGTGTCGAGCGCGAGGAGGTCCTGGCCGTCGAGCGTGACGGACCCGCCGAGCACCTCGTAGCCCGGCCGGCCGAGCAGGACGTGCGACAGGGTGGACTTGCCCGAGCCGTTCGGCCCCATCACCGCGTGGACCTCGCCGCTCGCCACGCGCAGGTCGATGCCGTGGAGGATCTCCTTGCCCTCCACGCCGGCCCGGAGGCCTTCGATCACCAGCTCAGGCATCGCCACCGACCTCCACGTCGTCCAGGGACACGAACACCTCGCCGTCCTCGACCCACGCCCGGTACACGGGGACGGGCCGGGTGGCAGGCAGCACGTCGGGGTGGCCGGTCTCCAGCGAGAAGGAGCTGCCGTGGCGCCAGCACTCGATGTGGCACGTGTCCGGGTCGACCTGGCCCTCCGACAGGGAGATGTCGGCGTGCGTGCAGCGGTCGCCGATCACGTACACCTGGTCGCCGAGGCGGACCACGGCGAGGCGGTGGCCGTGGACGTCGAAGCGCTGCGCCTCGCCGTCCACGAGCGCCTCCAGCGGCGCGATGGGGTGCTTGTCGGCGGTCATCGCAGGTCCTCCGCCACCTGGTCGAGCTTGGCCGCGATCCGCGCCCGCACGTCGGCCACCAGGGCGTCGGTGGGCAGGCCGCGGACCACCTCGTCGAAGAAGCCGGCCACGATCAGCCGATCGGCCACGGTGGGCGGCACGCCCCGGCTCTCGAGGTAGAAGCGCTGCTCCGGGTCCACCGGCCCAACCGTGGAGGCGTGGCTGCAGCGCACGTCGTTGGTCTCGATCTCCAGGTTGGGCACGGACTCCGCCCAGGCCTCGTCGGACAGCTTCACGTTGCGGTTGGTCTGGAAGGCGCTGGTGCCCCGGGCGTCCTTGTCCACCCGGATCAGGCCCGTGTACACGGACCGGCTCCGCCCGCCCACGGCCCCCTTGAACAGCAGGTTGCTGGTGGTGTCCGGGGCGGCGTGCTCCTGGAAGGTGCGGAAGTCCAGCGTCTGGTCCCCGTCGCCGAAGTAGGCGGCGGACAGGTCGCCGTTGGCGCCGCGGCCGGCGAGGATGCAGTCCGTGCGCATCCGGGCGTACTCGCCGCCCAGGCCCACCAGGCTCACCTCGAGGTTGCCCTCCTGGGCCACCTCGGCCACGAGGGACCCGATCTGCCAGGCCCTGGCCCCGAGGTCCTGGACCGTGGCGAACGCCAGCCGCCCACCCCGCGCCACGCGCAGCTCGGTGCGGGGCACCGTGAGCAGGTCGTCGTCGGTGGACGTGGTGCGCTCGAGCACCGTGGCCGACGCGCCCTCCCCCACCTCGACGACGAGCCGGGGGAACGCGGCGAGCGCCTCACCAGCGACGTGGACGCCCACCTCGAGCGGCTCGGCCAGCTGGGCGCCACGGGGCACGCGGACGGTGACCTGGTCTGCCGCATGGTCGCGGTTGAGGGTGACGAACACGTCCGGGTCCCCGGCCGCGTCGGCCGAGGCGGCAGGACCACGCTCGAGCGTGGCGCCAGCATCGGCCCAGCTCGCGGGCAGCTCGACGGACACGGACAACGCCTCGGTGCTGGGTGCGTACCGCGCCAGGTCGAGGTCGGCGATGCGGCTGTAGCGCCACACCTCCTCCTCGGCACTGGGCATCGAGGCCGCATCGACGGTGAACGCGCTCAGGGGATCTGGCCTTCTCGGGAGGTGGTCAGGGTGACGGTCGAGCCTACCGGCGCACCCCGATCTGCCACCACCCCTGGCAGACTGAACCCCATGCCGATGCGCCAGGACTGCAAGTTCTTCGAGTCACGCACCTACGCCAACGGCGAGACCGTCCGGAAGTGCGACCTGGACCTCGCCCCCGAGGCGCCCTGGCGCTGCCCGGAGGATTGCAAGGGGTTCCAGAAGCGCCTCGCCGACGTGAACTGGCAGCACGGCACCCTGGTCACCCCGGCGACCCCCGAGGAGCCGCCCGGGCTCGACGAGCATGCCGACGACATCGCCGCCCTGCTCGACGAGGCGGAGGACATCGTCAACGCCGCCGGACCGCGCATCATCGCCGAGGTCCAGGCCGAGCAGGCCGCCGCGTCCCAGGGCGGCGTGGCTGGCAAGGTCCGCCGCCTGTTCCGCCGCAAGCCCAAGCCCTGACCCCCCCACCCCAGCTTTCCGGTCTGTCGCCGCCCCCCAGGGGCCGCGATGGACCAGAGATCGACGGGCAACGACCAGGTTGGTCGATCCCCGCCGCCCTCGGGCGGCGATGGACCAGGATCCCGTGGCGGTCGCGGGTTGGTGCCGCCCGACCCGGCGTCCGTAGCCTCGGCGCACCGTGAACAGCGCCCTGTACGAGACCTTCACCCGCGACCAGTGGCGCGCCCGGCGGGCGGCGACCCCGCTCACCCTGGAGGCGGAGGACCTCGAGGCGCTGCGCGGGCTGAACGAGGCCCTCGACCTCGACGAGGTCGAGTCCGTCTACCTCCCCCTCTCCCGCCTGGTGAACCTGCACGTCGCCGCCGTGCGGTCCCGCCAGCAGGCCACCCAGGTGTTCCTGGACCGCGCCCAAGAGCGGGTCCCCTACGTGATCGGCGTGGCCGGCAGCGTCGCCGTCGGCAAGAGCACCACCGCCCGCGTCCTCCAAGCGCTCCTCGCCCGCTGGCCCGACCACCCTCGCGTGGACCTGGTGACCACCGACGGCTTCCTCTACCCCAACGCCGAGCTCGAGGCGCGGGGCATCCTCGGCCGCAAGGGCTTCCCCGAGAGCTACGACGTGCGCCGCCTCCTCGAGTTCCTCCGCGCCGTGAAGTCCGGCCAGGACGAGGCCCGGGCCCCCACCTACTCCCACCTCACCTACGACGTGCTGCCGGCCCAGGACGACGTGGTGGTCCGCTCGCCGGACATCTTGATCGTCGAGGGCCTGAACGTGCTGCAGGTGAGCAGCGCCACGACCACCTTCGTGTCGGACTTCTTCGACCTGTCGATCTACGTCGACGCCGCGGTCGAGGACGTGCGGCGCTGGTACGTCGAGCGCTTCCAGACGCTGCGGGCCACCGTCTTCCAGCGGCCCGACTCCTACTTCCAGCGCTACGCGGGCCTCACCGACGAGGAGGCGGAGGCCACCGCCGTCGAGATCTGGCGGGAGATCAACGAGCGCAACCTCGTCCAGAACATCGAGCCCACCCGGGACCGGGCCGACGTGATCCTGCACAAGGGCCCCGACCACCACGTGACCGAGGTGCGGCTCCGCCGCCTCTGATCCTCGTGCAGCACCGGCGGGCGCGTGGCATCGTCTGCGCATGGGGATCACCGATGACGTGCCGATCGGCCGGGTGGCGGGCTGCCGCCGCTACCCGCTGAAGTCCGCGCAGGGCCTCGAGGTCCCCGCGCTCGAGGTCGACCCGAAGGGCATCGACGGGGACCGCACGCACGGCATCGTCGACGTGTCCACGGGGCGCCTGCTGGCCGCCAAGCGGGTGGCGGCGCTGCTGATGGCCACCGCCGACGACCAGCAGGTGACGCTGCCCGACGGGACCGCCGTCGCCTACGACGACCCCGCCGCCGACCGCGCCCTGTCGGACTGGCTGGGCCGCAAGGTTCGCCTGGTCACCGCAGCCGACGCCGGCGCCGTGGCCTACGAGATGACCTTCGACCCGCCCAACGAGGACGCCGAGGTGTTCGAGATCCCGGTGCCCGAGGGGACCCTGGTGGACATCGCACCGGTGCACGCCATCACCACGGCGTCGCTCGCGGCCTGCCAGGCGGCGCGACCGGACCTGGACTGGGACGTCCGCCGGTTCCGCCCGAACCTGGTGCTGGACCTCGACGTCGAGCCGTTCGAGGAGCAGGGCTGGATCGGCCGGGACCTGACGGTCGGCGGCGCCATCCTGCGGGTGACCGGTCCGATGGTCCGCTGCGCGATGCCCCTGCGCCCCCAGCCCGGGCTGGAGCGGGCGCCGGAGATCTTCCGGGCGCTCTCGGACATCAACACCGCCTTCCCCAACCACCTCGGCCTCTGCTTGGACGTGGTGGAGCCGGGCCGGATCGAGGTCGGCGAGCCCGTCAGCTTGGGGTGAGCTCGGGGAGCTCGGGGTGGGCTTGGGGCGACGGGCAGGGCCCGCCGCGGCTCAGCCGACCGAGCCCTCCATCTGGAGCTCGATCAGGCGGGACCACTCCACGGCGTACTCCATCGGCAGGGTCTTGGTGACCGGCTCGATGAAGCCGTTGACCACCATCGACATGGCCTGGTCCTCGGAGAGGCCACGGCTCATCAGGTAGAAGAGCTGCTCGTCGGCGACCTTGGACACGGTGGCCTCGTGGCCGATCACGGCGTCCCGAGCACCGACCTCCATGTAGGGGTAGGTGTCGGAGATCGAGTCGTGGTCGAGGATCAGGGCGTCGCACTGCACGTGGCTCTTGCAGCCGTAGGCATCGTCTTCGACCCGGACCAGGCCGCGGTAGCTCGTGCGGCCGCCGTCCTTGGAGATGGACTTGGACACGATCTTGGAGGTGGTCTCCGGCGCGGCGTGGACCATCTTGGAGCCGGTGTCCTGGTGCTGGCCCTCGCCGGCGTAGGCCACCGACAGCACCTCACCCGAGGCCTTCGGGCCGACCAGCCACACCGCCGGGTACTTCATGGTGAGCCGGCTTCCGATGTTGCCGTCGATCCACTCCATGTGGCCCTCGGCCTCCACCCGGGCCCGCTTGGTGACCAGGTTGAAGACGTTGTTCGACCAGTTCTGGATCGTCGTGTAGGTGACCCGGGCGCTGGGCTTCACCACGATCTCGACCACCGCGGAGTGCAGGGAGTCCGAGGTGTAGGTGGGCGCCGAGCACCCCTCGATGTAGTGCACGTCCGAGCCCTCGTCCGCGATGATCAGCGTGCGCTCGAACTGGCCCATGTTCTCCGCGTTGATGCGGAAGTAGGCCTGCAGGGGCATGTCGACCTTGACGCCGGGCGGCACGTAGATGAACGAGCCACCCGACCACACCGCGGTGTTGAGCGCGGAGAACTTGTTGTCGTTGGCCGGGATCACCGTGCCGAAGTACTGCTTCACGAGCTCGGGGTACTCCCGCAGCGCCGTGTCCATGTCGCAGAAGATGACGCCCTGCTTCTCGAGGTCCTCGCGGTTGCGGTGGAAGACGACCTCGGACTCGTACTGGGCGGTGACGCCGGCGAGGTACTTGCGCTCCGCCTCGGGGATGCCCAGCTTCTCGTAGGTCTGCTTGATGGCGTCGGGCAGCTCTTCCCACTCGTCGACCTGCCGGTCCGTGGGCTTGATGTAGTAGTAGATGTCGTCGAAGTAGATCTCCGACATGTCGCCGCCCCAGCTGGGCATCGGCCGGCGCTCGAAGGCCTGCAGGCTGCGGAGGCGCTTGGCGAGCATCCAGTCCGGCTCGCCCTTCATCCACGACATCTCGTTGACGATGTCGGTGGTGAGGCCCCTCTTGGGCTTGAACACGTAGTCCTCGGCGTCGGACCAGCCGAGCTTGTACTTGCCGAGGTCGAGATCGGTGACGGCCATGGGTCGTTCCTCACGGTGTGCGCAGGCGGTTCGCCGGGTGGCGGCATTTCTCCTATCCAGATAGTAGCAATGCCCGGGCCGCGCACCACCCTGCGCATCAGCCTCCGGCGCTCAGCGGGCGAGGGGTGCGTGGGGGTAGCGGTCCAGGACGAGGCGGGCGAAGCGGTCGCACTCGCGCTCGTGGGGGTAGCCGGAGAGGATGAAGGCGTCGATGCCGACCGCTCGGTAGGCATCGAGGGTGGCGATGACCTGGTCGGGGTCGCCCACGATGGCGGCGCCTGCCCCAGAGCGGGCCCGGCCGATGCCGGTCCACAGGTGCGGCTCGACGTAGCCATCGTCGTCCGCATCGCCGCGCAGCTCGGCCTGGCGGGCGACGCCGGCGGACGCGGCGTCGAGCGAGCGGTTGCGGATGGCCGTGCCGGTGGCATCGTCGAGCGCGGCCACCAGGTGCCGTGCCGCCGCTCGGGCCTCCGCCTCGGTGGCGCGCACGATCACGTGGACCCGCAGGCCGAACCGCAGCTCGCGGCCATGGCGCGCGGCCCGGGCCCGCAGGTCCTCGACGACCGCCGCCGCGCCGGCCACCGTGTCGGGCCACATCAGGTAGACGTCGGCGGCTTCGGCCGCCACCTCCCGTTGCCTCCGACAGGCCACCGAAGTACAGCGCAGGCGCAGCCTGCCGGGCACGGCAGATCCGGGGCGTCCACCTCGAGGTCCAGGAACTCGCCGTGGAAGGCGACGTCCTCGCCGGCCAGCAGCGACCGGAGCACGGTCATCACCTCGAGCGTCCGCCGGTAGCGCGGCTCGGAGCCGAGCGATTCGCCCGGCAGCTCGCTCGAGATGATGTTGACGAGGAGCCGGCCATCGAGCACCTGGTCGAGCGTGGCCAGCTGGCGGGCCAGCTGCGGCACCCACAGCTCCCCCACCCGGACGGCGACGAGCGGCGAGATCCGCGCCAGGTCGGGGGCGACGGCCGACGTGAACGCCACCGGGTCGATGCCCAGGTCGTAGCCCGAAGGCATGAGGATGGCGTCGAAGCCGTTGCGGTCGGCGGCGGTGGCGATGGCCCGACAGTGCGCCCAGCTCGAGGCCAGCGCCGGGTCGACGACGCCGAGCTGCTCGTAGTCGTCGTCGCACAAGGCGCCGAACCAGGCGACCTCCGGCAGGGGCCGGTCGGACGCGGCCGCGGGCTCGGTGGGGCTGCCCGTCACGGCAGCGGCGCGCCTTCGGACGCCTCGATGATGCGGTAGCAGTCCACCCGGTCCAGGTGGACCTCCAGCGCCCGCTGCGCCTCCCGCAGCCGCTCCGGCCGCTGGGTGCCGAGGATCGCCACCGGGCTCGAGGGGTGCGACAGCACGAAGGCGATGCCGATGGTGGCCCGGTCGACGCCCTCGCGCTCGGCCAGCTCGTCGAGGACGACGAGCAGCTCGGGGCGGACGTGCTCGCCGGTCATGAGGCGGCCGCCGCCCACCGGGCTGTAGGCGAGGACCGCCATGCCCTCGGCCATGGCCTGGTCCAGCGTGCCGTCGCGCAGGTGGACGAGGTGGGCAGCCGACAGCTCCGGCTGCACGGACACGAGCGGCGCCTCCAGGTACTCGGTGAGGGCGCGGACCTGCTCGGGGGTGTGGTTGGACACGCCGACGCTGCGCACCTTGCCGCTCGCGATGAGCCCGTCGAGGGTCTCGGCCACGTCCAGCGGGTGGGTGAACAGGTCGCAGCGGTGCACCTGGTACAGGTCGATCACGTCGACGCCGAGGCGGCGCAGCGAGTCCTCGCACGCCTGCTCGAGGTAGGCGGGGGAGCTGTCGTAGGGGAAGCCCTCGCGGATGCCGCCCTTGGTCGCCAGCACGATCTGGTCGCGCAGCTCGGGCGCCTCGGCCAGCACCTTGCCCAGCAGCTCCTCGGACTCGCCGAACCCGCCGCCGCCGAAGCCACGGCCGTAGATGTCGGCGGTGTCGACCAGGTTCATCTCGAGCTCGATGGCGGTCTCGACCAGCTCGCGGGCGTGGGCGACGTCGTCGCCGACCATCCGCCAGCAGCCGAAGGCGAGCGGGCCGACCTCGATGTCGTCGTCGACGTCGAAGCCGAGGGTGCGGCCGCCGGCGTCGACGAGGGTGGGCAGGTCCAGTTCTTCGGGCACGGTCGGCGAGGCTACCGGCCTGCCATGCTCTGGCCCATGGCCAGCACCGAAGGCGACGTCGTCCGCTACGGGATCATCGGCTCGGGGATGATGGGGCTCGAGCACCTGTGGAACCTCCACCACGTGCCCGGAGCGGCGATCACCGCCATCGCGGACCCCCACGCGCCGAGCCGCGACCTCACGATCGCGTTCGACGAGGGCCGCAACCAGATCGCCGAGTTCGACGACCACCGCGAGCTGCTGGCCTCGGGCCTGGTCGACGCCGTGGTGGTGTCCTCGCCGAACATGACCCACCGGGCCGTGCTGGACGACGTGCTCGCCTCGGACGTGCACGTCCTGGTCGAGAAGCCGCTCTGCACGACGGTGGCGGACTGCCGAGCCGTGCTCGACGCGGCCGCCGCCCGGCGCGACCGCGGGTGCGACGCCGTGGTGTGGGTCGGGCTGGAGTACCGGTACATGCCGCCGGTGGCCCGCCTGGTGCAGGAGGTCCAGGCCGGGACGGTCGGCCCGCCCAAGATGGTGGCGATCCGCGAGCATCGGTTCCCCTTCCTGCAGAAGGTCGGCGACTGGAACCGCTTCAACCGCAACACCGGCGGCACGCTCGTCGAGAAGTGCTGCCACTTCTTCGACCTGATGGTGCACATCGTGGGCGACCGCCCCGTGCGGGTCCTGGCGAGCGGCGCCCAGGACGTCAACCACCTCGACGAGGCCTACGACGGCGAGGTGCCCGACATCTTGGACAACGCCTTCGTCATCGTGGACTTCGAGCAGGGCGCCCGGGCCATGCTCGACCTCTGCATGTTCGCCGAGGCCAGCGAGCACCAGGAGGAGCTGTCGGTGGTCGGGCCGCTCGGCAAGGTGGAGGCGTTCCTCCCCTCGTGCGAGGTGCGGGTCGGGCGGCGCGCCACCGGCCGGCCCGGCATCGCCTCGGAGGTCGTCCACGACCCCCGCGTCGCGTACGAGGGCTTCCACCACGGCTCGTCGTACCTGGAGCACCTGGACCTGATCGAGGCGATCCGCTCGGGCGGGGCGCCCGAGGTGAGCCTCGAGGACGGCCTGCTCAGCGTGGCGATGGGCGTCGCCGCCCACCGGTCGATCGACCAGGGCCGCCCGGTCGAGCTGGCCGAGGTGCTCGCCGACCCGGACGCCTGAGGGGGCCATCCGGCGGACCCCGACGGGTCGCGGATGCCCGTCGACCTAGGCCGGGTAGGGCCCGAGCACGTCCTCCCAGTCCATGTTCCGGACCTGGAGCGTCGCGACGCCCTCGAGCACCTTGGCCGGCACGCCACCGACGACGACCCCGGGTGGCACCGAGCGGACCACGACCCCGTTGGCCGCGACCTGGGCGCCCTCGCCCACCTCGGCAGGGCCCTGCACGCGCGCCCCCGGGTAGAGCGTGACTCGGTCGCCGAGCACCGGGTCGTCGATGAGCACGACGTCCGGGAAGATCGTGGCGCCGGCGCCGATCACGGCCTTCGAGTTGATGATCACCGGGCCGATCACGTGGCGCACCGCGAGGCCCGGGCCCACCCGCACCTTGAACGGCAGCTCGACCTGGGAGGTGCGGGTCCAGCGACGGTGCAGGACGGCGGTGAGGGCGCGCAGGGTGCGGTGGCCACGGCTCCCCCGGGCGTAGGCGCCGAGGCGGTACGACAAGAGCACCCGGCTGCGCTGCTGGCGACGCAACGTCTGCAGCACCCCTCCCAGGCCGGTGGCCCGATCAACCCGGAACACGTCGGAGCGGATGAGGTACCAGCACTGCGCTCGCGTGGCCGGGGCAGGCCAGGCCACCGCGCCTGCCGCCGTCTCGGTCTCGCTCATCCCCGCTCCACCCTTTGTACCTGTAACAGAACCGGTTGTGTTCTGCACGACCCTGTATCGATCCCGGGTGGTGCCCTAGGATGCTACCCATGCCCGATGGTGACGCTCCGACCCCCGGCCGGTCCGCGGCCTACGCCGACGACCGCGCCCACGTCTTCCACTCCTGGTCCGCCCAGAAGCTGATCGACCCGCTCGTCGTCGCCGGCGGCGAGGGCAGCTGGATCTGGGACGAGGACGGCAACCGCTACCTCGACTTCTCCAGCCAGCTGATGAACGTCAACATCGGCCACCAGCACCCGAAGCTCGTCGCCGCCATCAAGGCCCAGGCCGACGAGCTCTGCACCATCGCCCCCTTCCACGCCAACGCGGCGCGCTCGGAGGCAGCCCGGCTCATCGTCGAGAAGGCCGGCGGCGACATGGCCATGGTGTTCTTCACCAACGGCGGCGCCGAGGCGAACGAGAACGCCATCCGGATGGCCCGGCTCCACACCGGCCGCCAGAAGGTGCTCGCCACCTACCGCAGCTACCACGGCGCCACCGCCGGGGCCATCAGCCTCACCGGGGACCCCCGCCGGTGGCCGAGCGAGCCCGCCATCCCCGGCGTCGTCCACTTCTGGGGCCCCTACCCGTACCGGTCGGCGTTCCACGCCGCCACCGAGGAGGAGGAGACCGAGCGCGCGCTGGCCCACCTGGCCGACACCCTCATGGTGGAGGGAGCCCACACCGTCGCCGCCATCATCCTCGAGCCGGTCGTGGGCACCAACGGGATCCTCGTCCCCCCGCCCGGCTACCTGGCCGGCGTGCGGGCCCTCTGCGACCAGCACGGCATCCTGCTCATCGCCGACGAGGTCATGGCCGGCTTCGGCCGCTGCGGCGAGTGGTTCGCCATCCAGCACTGGGGCGTCGAGCCCGACCTGATCTGCTTCGCCAAGGGCGTGAACTCTGGGTACGTGCCGCTCGGTGGCGTGGTGATCAGCCGCGCCGTCGCCGACACGTTCGCCGAGCGCCCCTACCCGGGCGGGCTCACCTACAGCGGGCACCCGCTCGCCTGCGCCTCGGCCGTCGCCAGCATCGAGATCTTCGAGGAGGAGGGCCTGGTCGACCGGGCCCGGCGCCTGGGCGAGGAGGTCGCCGGCCCGGCGCTGCGCGAGCTCGCGGACCGCCACCCCTCGATCGGCGACGTCCGAGGGCTCGGCCTGTTCTGGGCCATCGAGCTGGTCCGCGACCGGGAGACCCGCGAGCAGCTCGTCCCGTTCAACGCCGCGGGCCCGGCCGCCGCACCCATGGCCGAGGTGGTCGGCGCCTGCCGCAAGCAGGGCCTGCTGGTGTTCAGCCACTTCAACCGCATCCACGTGGTCCCGCCGCTCACGATCTCCGAGGACGACCTGCGCCACGGCATCGCCATCCTCGACGACGCCCTCACGCTCGCCGACGCCCACGTCGCCTGACGCTGCTCACCAGCGACGCCGTCGCTCGCCGGCCGTCACCCGCTGCCCCCGCACCCGTCAGCCGTCAGCCGTCAGCCGTCAGCCGTCAGCCGTCAGCCGTCAGCCGGAAAATTCGACGAGATCTGGCTCCAGAGCAACCGCATCCCGTCGAAGTTTCCCGACGCGCTCGGGCCGACCCGCACCTTCGACGAGATCTGGCTCGATGGCGACCACATCCCGTCGAATGTCCAGGCGCGGCCGGAGACGGTCCGGGACGTGGTCAGGGGCGGAGGGTGGAGGGCGGGGCCGGGGCGGGAATCGGCCCCGCCCTCCGGCGCGTTCCCCGTCGAGGGAGGAGGGTGACGGGGAAGGCGGCTGGGGTCAGCGGACCTCGGGGAAGCCGAGGTCGACGCTGGAGGTCGCGGGGTCCGGCCAGCGGCTCGTGACCACCTTCGACCGGGTGAAGAAGTTGATGCCCTCGGGGCCGTACATGTGCTGGTCGCCGAAGAGCGAGGCCTTCCAGCCGCCGAAGGAGTAGTAGCTGACCGGCACCGGGATCGGGACGTTCACCCCGACCATGCCGACCTGCACGTCGAACTGGAACTGGCGGGCCGCCCCACCGTCGCGGGTGAAGATGGCGACGCCGTTGCCGAACGGGTTGTCGTTGATGAGCTGCAGCCCCTCGTCGTAGGACGAGATGCGGGTGATCGCCAGCACCGGGCCGAAGATCTCCTCGTCGTAGCAGCGCATGCCGGGGCGGACGCCGTCGATGAGGCTCGGGTTGAGGAAGAAGCCGGCACCGGGCACGTCGACGGTGCCGTCGACCACCACGGTGGCGCCCTCGTCCGACGCGCCGTGGACGTAGCCGGCCACCTTGTCGCGGTGCTCGGCGGTGATCAGCGGGCCCATCTCGTTGTCCGGCTCGGTGCCGGGACCGACCTTGATGCCGGGGATGCGCTCGGAGATCTTGGCGACGAGCTCGTCCGCCACCGAGTCCATGGCCAGCACGACCGAGATGGCCATGCAGCGCTCGCCAGCCGACCCGTAGGCGGCGCTCACGGCGGCATCGGCGGCCATGTCCAGGTCTGCGTCGGGCAGGACGAGCATGTGGTTCTTGGCGCCGCCCAGGGCCTGGACCCGCTTCCCCTGCTGGGTGCCGGTCTCGTAGATGTAGCGGGCGATCGGGGTGGAGCCGACGAACGAGACGGCGGCGATGTCGGGGTGGTGGAGGATGGCGTCGACCGCCTCCTTGTCGCCGTTGACCACGTTGAAGCACCCGGCGGGCAGCCCGGCCTGGGCGAGCAGCTCGGCCAGGAACATCGCCGTCGACGGGTCCTTCTCCGAAGGCTTCAGGATGAACGTGTTGCCGCACGCCAAGGCGTTGGCGAACATCCACATGGGCACCATGGCCGGGAAGTTGAACGGGGTGATGCCGGCCACCACGCCGAGGGGCTGGCGGATGCTGTAGACGTCCACGCCCGTCGAGGCCTGCTCGGTGAACCCGCCCTTCAGCAGGTTGGGCACGCCACAGGCGTACTCCACGTTCTCGAGGCCGCGGGCCACCTCGCCCAAGGCGTCCGAGAGCACCTTGCCGTGCTCCGCGGTCACCAGCGAGGCGATCTCCTTGCGGTTGGCGTCGACCAGGTCCCGCAGGCGGAACATGACCTCTGCCCGGCGGCTGAGGCCGGTGGCCCGCCACCCGGGGAGGGCGGCCTGGGCGGCGGCGACCGCAGCCCCGAGCTCGCCCACCGAGGCGAGGTCCACCACGGCTTGCTGCTCGCCGGTGGACGGGTCGAACACGGGGCCCTGTCGACCCGAGGTGCCCTCCACGGCAGAGCCGTCGATCCAGTGCCCGATGCGCTTCACGGAGGAGCATCCTAATGATCCAGATGCTTGGCGGACAATAGCGTCTTTGTTACGTTACAAAGACCGACGAAGAGGGGGAACCTTGCCGACCGAGCTCACGGACCTGGCCGACGCCATCGATGCCCGCACCGCCCAGGGCATCGCCGCGGGCATCGGTCGGCTGATCACCAGCGGCGACCTGGAGGTGGGCACCCGCCTGCCCACGGTCCGGGCGCTGGCGGGCGCCCTGGAGGTGTCCCCCACGACGGTGAGCGAGGCCTGGCGGATGCTGGCCTCCGCGGGGGCGATCGAGCCCAAGGGGCGGCTCGGCACGTTCGTGCGCAACGCCTCGGGCCCGGGTGGAGGCCAGCGCTACCGCCGCGTCACGGAGGGCCCGGGGCACTTCACCCTCGACCTGTCGACCGGGACCCCGGACCCGGCCCTGCTGCCGGACCTCGGCCGCCTGGTGGCGAAGGTGGGCAAGGACCACCTCACCACGAGCTACCTGGACCCGCCGGTCCTGCCGGCGCTGGAGGAGGCGCTGCGGGCGCGCTGGCCGTTCCCGCCCGAGGCGCTCACGGTCGTCGACGGCGCCATGGACGCCATCGACCGGGTAGCCCGCGAGGTGGTCCGCCTCGGCGACCGGGTGGTGGTCGAGCACCCGACCTTCCCACCGTTCCTGGACCTGCTCGAGCTGCTCGGCGCCGAGGTGATCGGGGTGGACCAGGACGACGAGGGCCTCTCGCTGGAGGGCTTGCGGGCGGCGCTGGCCAGCAAGCCGTCGATGGTGCTCCTGCAGCCGCGGGCACAGAACCCGACCGGGACCTCGACGACCCCGCGCCGGGCGAAGGCGATCGCCGCCGTCCTCCAGTCCAGCGGAGCGGTGGTGCTGGAGGACGACCACTCGGGCGACGTGGCGTCGTCGGAGCCGGTGAGCGTGGGGCGCTGGCTGCCGGAGCGCACCGTGCACGTGCGGAGCTTCTCGAAGAGCCACGGGCCGGACCTGCGCCTGGCTGCGGTGGGCGGCGCCGGCGAGGTGATCGATGCGGTCGGCGCCCGCCGGCTGATCGGGCCGGGGTGGAGCAGCCGGGTGCTGCAGGCGGTGCTGCTGGCGATGCTCGACGATCCCCGCACGCTGGCGACGGTGACCAAGGCGCGGGACGCCTACGCGGCACGGCGCCTGGCGCTGGCCGGTGCGCTGCGGGATCGGGGGATCGAGACGGGCGGGACCGATGGCATCAACCTGTGGGTGCCGGTGCCCGACGAGCAGGCGACGCTGGTGGCGCTGGCGGCGCAGGGCGTGGGGGTCGCCCCGGGCTCGCCGTTCCAGGTCCGCCGCGATGCGCCGCACGTGCGGGTGACGATCGGCCGCCTGTCGGGGCCGAAGGCGGCGACGACGACCTTGGCCGCCCAGATCGCCGAGCTCGCCACCTCCCCACCCCGCTCCCCCAGCCGCTGACCCGCGCCCGACCGGGAAGAGCCCACCCAGGACGAGGCCGCCAGCCCCGAGCGCGAGCCGAGGTCGATCGCTGCGAACGCTGGTCGATCTCCGCGAAAGCTGGTCGATCTCCGCCCCACAGGGACGAATATCGACCAGATTCCTGGGGCGGTGCCAGTGCTCGTGGCAGGACGGTGCCCCTCCGAGGAGGCTGGGCGCGGCCGACGGGCGCACGACCAGCTAGGGCGCCTGGTCCTGGGCCGACACCGCCAAGCTGCCGACCCAGCTCTTGTAGAGGTGGGCGTAGCGGCCACCGGCAGCGACGAGCTCCGCGTGGGTCCCGAGCTCTTCGAGGTGTCCGTCGGCGACGACGCCGACGCGGTCGGCGCGCTGGGCGGTGGAGAGCCGGTGGGCGATGACGATGACGGTGCGGCCTTCGACGAGGCGCTCCAGGGCCCGTTCCACGAGGACCTCGGTACCGGGGTCGAGCGACGAGGTGGCTTCGTCGAGGACCAGCACGGAGGGGTCGGCGAGGGCGGCGCGGGCGAGGGAGACGAGCTGGCGCTCGCCCGCGGAGAGCGATGACCCGCGCTCTTGGACGTAGGTGTCGAGGCCATCGGGTTGGGCGGCGAACCGGTCGAGGAGCCCGAGGGACTCGAGGGCGGCATCGACGTCGTCGTCGGTGGCGTCCGGGCGGCCGATGCGCACGTTGTCGCGGAGGGTGGCGGCGAAGAGGAAGCCTTCTTGGGGGACGACGGTGATGCGGCGGCGGAGGTCGGTCAGGTCGGCCTGGCGGAGGTCGATGCCGCCGAAGGTGACGGTGCCCTCGGTGGGGTCGTAGAGCCGGGCCATGAGCTTGGCGAGGGTGGACTTGCCGGCGCCGGTGGGCCCGACGAGGGCGAGCTTCTCGCCGGCGGGGAGGGTGAGGTCGACGTCGGCGAGCACCGGGGGGCCTTCCGCGTAGGCGAAGCGGAGGCCGTGGACGGCGAGCTCGCCGCGGTCGGGCAGCGGCGTGGCCTCGGCGGGCTCGGCAAGGTCGATGGGGGTGTCGAGCAGGTCGAACAGCTTCTGGAGGGCGGCGCCGGAGGACTGGACCGTGTTGAACAGCTGCGAGAGCTGCTGCAGGGGCTCGAACAGGTTGGAGAGGGTGAGGAGGAAGAAGGCGACGGTGCCGATGCCGATGCTGCCGTTGACGACCATCGTGCCGCCGATGGCGACGACGAGGGCGGTGGTGCCGACGGCGGCGCCTTCGATGACGGGCAGGTACCAGGCCTGGACCCAGACCGATCGCATGTGGGCCCGGTAGAGGCCGCGGTTGCGGTGCGAGAACTGCTGGATCTGGACGTCCTCCCGGGCGTACGCCTGGATGACCCGGACGCCCGAGATGCCCTCCTGGAGCGAGGAGAGGGTGAGGCCGATGCGGTCCCGGACGTCGAGGTAGGCGACGTTCGAGTCCCGTTGGAACTTGATGGACGCCAGGATCACGAACGGCAGCGGGATCAGGCAGATCAGCATCAGCTGCCACGACACGAGGGTGAGCACGACGATCGAGCCGATGATCAGCAGGACCGACGAGACCATCTGGAGCAGCCCCTGCTGGACGAGCTCCTGGAGGGAGTCCACATCGGAGGTCATGCGGCTGACGACGACCCCCGCCTTCTCCCGGTCGTAGAACGGCATGGAGAGGCGCAGGAGGTGGTCGAACACCCGGGTGCGCAGGTCGCGCAGGAAGCCCTCGCCGGCGCGGCTCACGAGGAGGGTCTGCTTGCGGCTGGCCACGTAGGCGACGATGGCCACGACGATGTAGGCGACCACGGTGGCGTCGAGCACCTCGGGGTTCCCCGGGGTGATGCCCTTGTCGATGGCGACCTTCAGCAGGTACGGGCCGGCGAGCACGGCGAGGGTGGAGATGGTGACGAGCACGCAGGCACCGATCACGTCTCGCCGGTATGGCCCGAGCATCGCAGCGGCCCGGCGGAGCACCCGCTTGGCGGCGGTGCGGTCGAGCTTGTCCTCGGGGTCGACCCCCGACATGGCCATCACGGCGCACGCCCCTCGAGCTCGCCCTGCGCTTCCAGCTGCTCGTGGCGGGCCCGCTCGAGGTTGGCCTCCGCCGAGGCGAGCACCTCGCGGTAGGCGGCAGAGGTGCGCAGGAGCTCGTCGTGGGTGCCGTCGGCGAGGACGCGCCCGTCGCCGACCAGGACGACCCGTTCCGCCAGGGCGATGGTGGCGGGCCGGTGGGCGATGACCAGGGTGGTGCGACCCCGCATCACCTCGCCGAGGGCGTCGCGGATCTCGTGCTCCTTGGTGGGGTCGACGGCCGAGGTGGCGTCGTCGAGGATCAGGACGCGCGGGTCGGCGAGGATCGCCCGGGCGATGGCGATGCGCTGACGCTGGCCGCCGGAGAGGGAGAAGCCCCGCTCGCCGATCTCGGTGTCGTAGCCCTCGGGGAGCTCGGTGACGAACTCGTGGGCGCCGGCGAGGCGGGCGGCGCGCTCCACGTCTTCCATGGCGGCATCTGGGTCCGCGAAGGCGACGTTGGCGGCGATGGTGTCGGAGAAGAGGAAGGTCTCCTCGAAGACGAGGCCGACGGCTCGTCGGAGGTCCTTGAGGGCGAGGTCCCGGACGTCCACGCCGTCGATGCGGACGGCGCCCTGGTCCACGTCGTAGAAGCGGGCGACGAGCTTGGCGACCGTGGACTTGCCGCTGGCGGTGGCGCCGACGAGGGCGACGGACTGACCGGCGGGGATGTGCAGGTCGAAGCCGTCCAGCACCGGCGGTACCCCGGGCCCATAGGCGAACCGCACGCCGTCGAGCGCCACCTCCCCGCCCCCGCCGGGCAGGGCCTTGGGATGGTGGGGGTCCACGACCTCGGGGTCCGTGGACAGCACCTCGTGGACCCGCTGGGCGGAGGAGGCCGCCCGCTGGGCCATGGCGACGATCCACCCGAGCATCCGCAGCGGCCAGACGAGCAGCACGACGTAGGCGTTGAACGCGACGAGGGCACCGATCGACAGCTGCCCGTCGATCACCTGGTGGCCGCCGTAGGCCATGACGAGGATCAGCCCCACGTTGGGGAGCAGCTCGAGCGCAGGCCAGTAGGTCGAGCGGATCCGAGCCCCGCGCATCGACACGTCGTAGAGGTCGTCGGCCTCGGTGCCGAGGCGGGCGCGCTGGGTGCCCTCGGCGGCGAAGCCCTTCACGACCCGGATGCCGGCCACGGTCTCCTCGACCACGGCCGACAGCTCGGCGGACTCCTGCTGCACCCCGGCCATGACCGGCTGCAGCTTCGACGCGAACCGCTTGGCGAGGACGTTGACGGCGGGCAGGGAGCCGAGGGCGAGCACGGTCAGCACCGGGTCCATGCGCACCAGCACGACGATCACCGCCAAGACGGTGGCGAGGTTGGCGATGGTCAGCGGGACCAGCACGACGGCGTTCTGGATCTGCTGCAGGTCGTTGTTGGCCCGGCTCATCAGCTGGCCGGTCTGCTGGGCGTCGTGGAACGCGAAGTGGAGGCGCTGCAGGTGGGCGAAGAGCCGGTCGCGCAGCACCGCCTCGGCGAGGCGAGCCTCGCGGAACGCCGAGTAGCGCCGGATGCCCGTGAACGCCGCGATGACCACCCCGGCAAGGGCGATGAGCTCGGCGTAGTGGAAGACCGCGGCCTGGTCGCCCACCGCCATGCCCTGGTCGATGGCGCGCTCGACCAGCGCGGGCACCGAGACCTTGGCCACCGTCCACACCAGGCCGGCCACGACGCCGACGGCGATGCCGCCGCGCTGGTCCCACATCTGGCGGCCGATCAGGCGCCAGCCGTCCCGGCTCGTGGTGGGTTCGGAGGGCTCCGGGGCGGGGATGGGGGGACCTCCAGGGTCGTGGGGCCGGCGGAGCAACGCTAGCGGTGGGCCGAACGACTCAATCCTGCGTTTCTGCACTGCCAGCGCAACAAATCCTGCTCAACCGGGGGGCGCGGCGCGCCGATGACGCAGGCGGTCAGCTTCCTGACTGCCGGCCCTCCGGGGCCGGCCCCCTCGCAGTCCCCCCTCCCCTCGACACCCGAACAGGTCGATCGTGCGCCTCGAGCAACTGGTCCTCTTCGGACCCAGCGACAACTTCTCCATCCAGTTCGGGCCCCGCGTGACCGTGCTCGCGGGACTGGCCGACGCGGAGCGCGTCGGCATGGTCGAGACCCTGGTGGACGCCATGGCCGGACGCCTCCCCAACGCGTCGGTCATCTTCGTGGACCAGGCCGGCCGGCGGGTCTACGCCGACCGCAGCGGCGCCACCTACGCCGAGTCCGGCGTGGCCGCCCCTCGCTCGGCGACCTGCTGGGCACGGACCCGGCCGTGGTGGCCGACCTGGTCACCCTCCGTGCCGCCGACCTGGGCCTGGACCCGGACCGCGACGAGGCGCGCGTGGGCGCCGACCTCGTCGCGGCCCAGGCGGCGGTCGAGCAGCTCCAGGCGGAGCGGGCCGAGGCCCAGGCCTTCATCGTCCAGATCGAGGACTGGGAGGCCGAGCTGGCGGTCCTCGACGAGCGCATCGCCCAGCTGCCCGACGAGATCGCCCGGTGGACCTGGCTGCAGCAGCGCAACAAGCTCGACCGGATGCGCGCCCAGCTCGCCGCCCTGGACCAGGCGGCGGACGGCGACGACCGGGCGGCCGACGCCCGGCTGCTGCAGGCCGTCGAAGAGCTCCGCTCCGCCGGCGAGACCTGGGCCGAGGCGAGCACCGCCGCCCACGAGCTCGCCGAGCGCCTCGGACCGCTGCCCCCCGTCAGTGGCCCGGACCTGGCGCGGGTGGCCCAGACCCCCGACGAGCTGCCCGCCGACCTCGACGAGCGGATCGCCGACATCCAGGCGGCCCACGAGGTCCGGCTGGCGGCAGAGCAGGCACTCGAGGCCGCGACCGCGGAGGCGGAGGATCCCGGCGACCTCATCGTGTACGAGCTGGCCCGGCTCGACCAGGACCTGCTGTGGAACGCCCACAACGCAGCTGTCGAGGCCCAGGCCGCCTACGACGCCGCCCTCGCCGCCCGGGACGAGGAGACCGACCCGGACCAGGAAGCGGCCATCGAGGCCGCCCACGGCCAGGTCGTGGCCTGCCAGCGCGACGTCGAGCAGCGGTTCCGGCCTGGCATCCTCGGGGCGTCCACCCTCGCCGTGGGGGCGCTGCTCGCCGGCGTCCAGGTCGCCCTCCCGATCGGTGTCGTGATGCTCGTGGCCGCGGTGGCCATGGCCGTGTGGCTGCTCGTGGTGCCCCGCAAGGCGCTGGCCGCAGCGCAGCGCGCCGAGGAGGAGGCCCTCTCGGGCGCCGAGGCCGGCAGCTGGCTGGGCCTGCACCTGCGCCGCATCGACCACGTGATGTCACCCGAGGACCGCACCCAGCTGAGCACCGCCCGAGACGTGCGGACCACCACCCGCATGGACTGGGAGCAGCTCGTCGGCACGGTCACCCTCGAGAAGGCGGGCGAGCGCGAGGACGCCATCCGCACCTACGCCGCCGCCATCGACCCCGAGGCCCGCGCCGCCCGCGAGCGCATCGCCACCGAGGCGCTCGACCAGGCGCGCAAGCACGAGCGGGCGTCGCACCGGGCCCTCCTCGAGGGCCTGGAGGGCTACGGCCTCACCGCCAAGGGCGCGCTGGACCTGGATCCCTCGCAGATCCACCGCGTGCTCGAGCAGCGGGTGGCGGCCGGCCGCTTCGCCCGGGAGGCGGTGGAGCTCCAGCACCTCACGGCCACCGCCACCTCGTCGGGGGCCATCCTCGACCGCCTGCTCGCCCAGCTCGGGTTCACCGACGGGGACCTGCCCGGCCGCCTCGAGCGGGCGATCATCGCCGTGGAGGCCGCCCGGCGCCGCCACGGCGACGAGGAGGCGATCGCTGCCCGCGACGAGCTGGAGGCCGCCATCGCCGCGCTGGCCCAAGAGGTGGAGCACCACCGCCGCATCGGCTGGGACGTGCTGCCCTCGTCCGCCGCCGAGGAGCCGCCCCGGCAGGCCGAGATCATGGACGCCCGCCGGGAGCTCGCCGCCCGCATCCAGCAGACCCGCCGCCCCGACCTCGCCGACGTGGAGCGCCGCCTCGGCGTGGCCAGCGACCGGGTGCGATCGCTCGAGGCCGAGCTCGCCGGGCTCGCCCAGGGCGCGACCGGCATCCGTCGACGCCTCGCGGACCGCATCGGCCGCACGACGTGGCTCGGCGACCAGGAGGAGTGCCTGCCGCTGCTGGTGGACGACGCCTTCGCCGAGATGGAGCCGGGCGAGCTGTTCAAGCTCCTCGACATGATCGTGCGCCTGTCGTCGCGGACCCAGGTCGTGCTGCTCACCAGCGACGCCACCATCGCCCGCTGGGCTCGGCGCGAGGCCGAGCACGGCACGATCACCCTGCTCGAGGCCGACGCCGCCCCCGTCGACTGACGGACGGGGCCCGAGGGCCCCGCCTGGCGGCTCAGTCGATCCGGTGCAGCTCGGCCCGGTAACGCCGGGCGCGCTCCACGTAGGACTGCATGCCGAGGGCGATCATGTCCGCGGTGACCGAGTCCGGGCGCAGCTTGGCCGGCACCCCCAGCGCCATGGCGCCGCTCGGCACCACCATCCCCCCGGGCACCAGGGCGTTGGCACCCACCAGCGCCATCGTCTCCACCACCGCGCCGTGGAGGACCACCGAGCCCGAGCCCACCAGGGCGCCGTCGTGGATCGTGCACGCCTCCAGGTGAGCGAGGTGGCCGACCACGCACTCGTCGCCCACCACGGTCGGGATGAATGGCGTGGTGTGGAGGATCGCACCATCCTGGATGGAGGTGCGGGCGCCGATGCGGATCTCGCCGTCGTCGCCGCGGAGCACCGCCCCAGGCCAGACCGAGCTCTCCGGGCCGATCTCGACCGACCCGATCACCACCGCGCCGGGCGCGATGTAGGCGTCGGGGTGGATGGAGGGCACCTGGTGGCCGAGGGCGTAGACGGGCATGGGCCGAGGGTACCGGCGACCCGATGGCGGCCGTAGCCTCGGCGCCGTGACCGACCAACCTCCCCACCTCGACCGACGGCCCTCCGTGCGCGCCCGCCACGGCGAGGAGGTCGAGGACCCCTACGCCTGGGTGGTCCGGGCCGACGAGGACGAGCTGGTCCCCCACCTCGAGGCCGAGAACGCCTGGACGGCGCACGCCACCGCCGATCAGGAGGGCCTGCGCCTGGCGGTGTTCGACGAGATCAAGCGCCGCACCCTGGAGGACGACCGGTCCGTGCCGGTGCGCGACGGCGCCTGGTGGTACCACCAGCGCACCGAGGAGGGGAAGCCGTACCCGATCCACTGCCGGCGCCCCGACGACGGCACCGGCACCACGTGGGTGGACGGGCCAGAGCAGGTGGTGCTGGACCCGAACGAGCTGGCCGCGGAGGGCGAGTACCTGGGCATCGGCGTGCTCGACGTGAGCCCCGACGGCTGCTGGCTGGCCTACGCCATCGACCACGAGGGCGACGAGCGCCACGAGCTTCGGTTCCGGGACCTCCGGGACGGGAGCGAGGCGCCGGAGGCCATCGAGGGCGCCTCGTACGGCTTCGCGTGGGCGGCCGACTCGCGCACCTGCTGGTACACGCTCCAGGACGAGGCCTCGCGCCCCCACGAGGTGTGGCGGCACGAGGTGGGGACCGATCCCGGCGACGACGTGCGGGTGCACCACGAGCCCGACGAGCGCTTCCACGTGTCGGTCGGCGCCTCCCGCTCGGGCGACCTCGCCGTGATCTCGGCGGGCAGCGCGGTGACCTCCGAGTCCCTGCTGCTCGACGCCCGCCGGCCGGCCACGCCCCCCTCGATGGTGTGCCCCCGGGAGCAGGGCGTCGAGTACGGCGTCGCCCACCACCCGACCGGCCTGTACGTGACCTCGAACCACGACGGCGCCGAGGACTTCGCGCTCTGGCGCGCACCGCTGGACGGCACCGCCGTGGCACCCAGGGACCGATGGGAGCTGGTGCTCCCCCACCAGCCCGGCCGCCGCATCGCCGGGGTGGAGGCCTTCGCCGGCCACCTGGTGGTCCACGGCCGCAGCGACGGCCGCACCGCCATCTGGCTGCTCGCCCCGGCCGGTGGCGACCTGGAGCCCCTCGAGACCGACGACCCCGTGGCCACGATCGAGCCCGGCGCCAACCCGTCCTTCGACGCCTCGACCTACCGGTTCGCCCAGCAGTCGCTCGCCACCCCGCCCGCCGTGATCGACCTCGACCTCGCGACCGGCGTGCGCACCGTCCGCAAGCAGCTGCCCGTGCTCGATGGCTTCGACCCGCAGCGCTACCGCACGGCCCGGGAGTGGGCCGTGTCCGACGACGGCACGCAGGTACCGATCTCGCTGGTGTGGCGGCCCGATGCGGTGCCAGCGAACGGCCCGGCGCCCTGCGTGCTGTACGGCTACGGCGCCTACGAGATCTCGATGGATCCCTGGTTCTCCATCGCCCGCCTGTCGCTGCTCGACCGAGGCGTCGTGTTCGCCCTCGCCCACGTCCGCGGCGGTGGCGAGCTGGGTCGGCGCTGGTACGAGGACGGCAAGTTCGGCGCCAAGTCGCACTCGTTCTCGGACTTCGTCGCCTGCGCCCGCCACCTCGTCGAGACCGGGCGGACGGCGCCCGACCTGCTCGCTGCCAGGGGCGGCAGCGCCGGCGGCCTGCTGGTCGGGGCGGTGGCCAACCTGGCGCCCGACCTGTTCCGCGCCGTGGTCGCCGAGGTGCCGTTCGTGGACCCGCTCAACACCATGCTCGACCCGTCCCTGCCGCTGACCGTGATCGAGCGCGAGGAGTGGGGCGACCCGATCGCGGACGCGGAGGCCTACGGCTGGATCCGCGCCTACAGCCCCTACGAGAACGTGCGCCCCGCCTCAGACGTCGCCTACCCCGCCATCCTGGCCACCGCCGGGCTGAACGACCCCCGCGTCGGCGTGCACGAGCCCACCAAGTGGGTGGCCCACCTGCGGGACCTCGGCCACGGCGCGTCGGCCGATGCCGACCGGCCGGTCCTGCTCAAGGTGGAGCTCGGCGCCGGCCACGGCGGGCCCACGGGCCGCTACGACGCCTGGCGGGACGAGGCGTTCGTCCTGGCCTGGCTCCTGGCCGAGCTCGGGGTCAGCTGATGCGGCTGTAGCCGCCGCGGAAGAACACCAGGGGGTGCTGCTCGGCGGTCACGGCGAGGTCCGCCACCGCGCCGACGGCGATGTCGTGGTCGCCGGCCTCGTGGACGGCCTCGACGGTGCAGTCGATCCACCCGAGCGAGCCGCCGAGGCGGGGCGACCCGAGCGGCGAGTGGTCCCAGGCCAGGCCGGCGAACTTGTCGGGCTCCGACGACGCGAAGCGCCGGCACGCCTCCTCCTGGTCCTCGCCCAGGATGCTCACGCAGAACTTGCCGGCGGCCTGGAGCTTGGGCCACGTGGACGAGGTCTTGGCGGCGCAGAAGCCGACGAGCGGCGGGTCCAGGCTGATCGAGAAGAACGAGCCGATGGCCATGCCGACGGGCTTGTCCTCGTGGATGGCGGCCACCACGCACACGCCGGTCGGGAAGTGGCCGAGCACCTGGCGGAACTTGGCGCTGTCGAACGCGTGGTCGGTCATGGTGGGCTCCTGGGCGGCGGCGGTCCTGACGGGCCGTCAGGCTAGGCCGTGGCGGAGGCCAGGCTGAGCGACACGGTGGTCCGCTCCGCCGCGGCGATCACCTCGACCAGCGAGGTGCCCTCCGCGTGGCCCTGCGCCTCGACCAGGAGCCGGTCGACGATCTCGTCGTCGTGGGAGGGGTCGTGGTGGAACAGCGCCAGCCGGGAGGCCCCAGCCTCCGACGCCACCCGCACCGCGTACTCCACGGTGCAGTGGCCCCAGTCGGCCTTGGCGGCGAACTCGTGGGGCTCGAACTGGGCGTCGTGGATCACCAGGTCTGCGCCGTCGCACAGCTCGAGCACCGCCGGGTCGATGTGGTCCGATCCGACCGGCTGCTGGTGGTCCGAGATGTACGCCACCGACACCCCGTCGATGTCGACCCGGTACCCGTTGGTGGCACCGGTGTGGGGCCCGTCGCGGACGGTGACCCGGGCCCGGCCCCACTCGAAGGTGGTGTCGCCCACGTCGACGAAGTCGATGTCGCCGTACAGGTCCGTGTGGCGGACGGGGAAGTACGGCGGACGCATGAAGTCGTCGAAGGCGTCGTGGAGGGTGCCCTCGTCGTGGCGGCCGCACACGGTCAGGTTGGCGCCCTCGCGGTGGATCGGCACGAAGAACGGCAGCCCCTGCACGTGGTCCCAGTGGAGGTGGGTGACCAGCGCGAGGCCGCGGAAGGGGTCGGCACCCGACGGCAGCGACTCCCCGAAGAACCGAAGGCCGGTGCCGAGGTCGAAGATGATCGGATCGTGCCCTGGGGCCTCGACCGACACGCACGAGGTGTTGCCGCCGTAGCGCCGGTTGGCGTCCGACGGGCAAGGGGTGGACCCCCGCACACCCCAGAAGGTGATGTTCACCATGTGTTCGAAGCTCCCGGAGGTCCCCTGTGCCAGACCGCGAACGGTACCCAAACAGCCACGCCCGGTCTCCTTCTGTGACGCAATCCACACCTGGGATGCCGGGGCGCCATCGGGCGTTCGCACGCCGTTAGGGTCCCGAGCCATGTCGACCGGCGCCGCCCCCACCTCCGAGATCACCGTCGAGGCCAACGGCCTCACCTTCACCGCCCTCGCGGCGGGCGATGAGGGGGCGCCGCTGGCGCTGTGCCTGCACGGCTTCCCGGACTCGCCGTGGACCTGGCGCCACCTGCTGCCGGAGCTGGCCGCCGCGGGGTTCCGGGCGGTGGCGCCCTACCTGCGCGGGTATGCGCCGACCTCGATCCCGGCCGATGGGCTCTACCAGCCCGGCGCGATCGCGTCGGACGCCAACGCGCTGCACGAGGCGCTCGGCGGTGGCAGCGACGCCGTGCTGATCGGCCACGATTGGGGCGCCCTCGCCACGTACCCGGCGGTCGGCGCCGCCCCCGAGCGCTGGCGGCGCGCCGTGGCCGCCTCGGTCCCACCGCCCGCGACCGTCGCGCAGGCCTTCTTCTCCTACGACCAGCTCCAGCGGTCCTGGTACATGTTCTTCTTCCAGAGCCCGTTCGCGGACATGGCCGTCCCGATGGACGACCTGCGCTTCATCGACCGCCTGTGGGCGGACTGGTCGCCGGGCTTCGATGCATCGGAGGACCTGCCCGGCGTGAAGGCGGCGCTGCGCGACCCCGCCAACCTGGCCGCGGCGATCGGCTACTACCGGGCCACCATCGGCTCCGGCCCCCGCGACCCGGGGCTGGACGCCATCGAGGCGGCAGGGATGGCGCCGCTCGCCCGTCCGGTCCTGTACCTGCACGGCCGCAACGACGGCTGCATGGGCGTCGACCTCATCGACGACTCGGTGCTCGCCTCCCTGCCGGCCGAGGGGTCGCGCATCGAGGTGGTGGACGACGCCGGCCACTTCCTGCAGCTCGAGCAGCCCGAGCTGGTCGACCAGCTGATCGTGGGGTTCCTCACCGAGTAGCCGCGCGCCCCGGCCCCTCACGGGGCCAGCCGGTGGTCACCGGTCGACGGGTCGACCACGGCGAGCCCGTCGGCCACCAGCGTGGCGGCCACCCGCGCCGCCCGCACCGGGTCCTCGGGCCAGCCCATGGCGGCTGCAGGTCGGCGGCGGCGACGGGCCCCGGCGCAGCGCGTCCACGAGGCGACCTCGCCCCTGGCGGTCCGAGCCCTCGAAGCGGGACTGGCGCCCGGCCACGCCGTGGCTGCCGACCGCCGGGTCCGGTGGCGGGCACCCGGCCGCCCGCCACGCGCACCACCGCGCCACGGGGCAGCCCTCGCACCCGGGGCTCCGGGCCGTGCAGGTGGTGGCCCCGAGGTCCAACATGGCCTGGTTCCAGGCCCAGCCCTCCCCCATCGGCACCACGGCATCGGCTGCGAGCTGGGCCTCCTTGGGCTTGAGGGGCCGCCCCGCCCACCGGGCGTGGGCCCGGGCGGCGTTGGTGTCGAGGACCCCCACGCGGTCCGCCTCGAAGG
This sequence comes from Acidimicrobiales bacterium, assembly GCA_046331115.1. Classification (GTDB taxonomy): domain Bacteria; phylum Actinomycetota; class Acidimicrobiia; order Acidimicrobiales; family Iamiaceae; genus Aquihabitans. The sequence continues at coordinate 1,008 of JAXLRJ010000004.1, read as the reverse complement.
CGAACGCCAGCACCGCCCTGGCCGTGTACGGACCGATGCCGGGGAGGGCCAGCAGCGCACCGAGGTCGTCGGGCAGCTCGCCGCCGTGGCGCTCGACCACCTCCTTGGCGCAACGGTGGAGGTTGACGGCCCGGCGGTTGTAGCCGAGGCCAGCCCATGCGGTCACGACCTCGGCCTGGGGGGCGGCGGCGCACGCCGCTGGGGTCGGCCACCGCTGGAGGAACGCCTCGTAGCGGGGCAGGACCCGGGCCACCTGGGTCTGCTGGAGCATCAGCTCGGACACGAGGACCGCCCAGGGGTCTCGCGTCCGCCGCCACGGGAGGTCCCGCCGGCGGACGGCGAACCAGGCGAGCAGCGCCTCGGCGCGCGCCGGGACCGCACCGGGCGGAGGGTCGCGGCGGTCGACGGTCACCTCGACAGGTTGGCGCACGCACGGCGGCGGGCGCCGCACGGACAGGGCGCCGCACGGGGCGGGGCCTCGCGGACACCGGTGCGTGGAAGTGGTGGAAGGATGAGCGCCGTGGGGACCGGAGATCGGACCAGGTCGAGGCTGGTGAGCGCCGCGAGGGAGTTCCGTCGCCCCGTCGCCGACATCAACGACGACGGCCACCTCGACCGCCTCTTCGTCCAGCGCTACACCGCCATCTCCGCGCTGGCGATCGGCGCCGCCCTCTTCGACATGCCCCTGGCCATCCCGATCCTGATCGTGGTGGTCGGCTTCGGAGCGACCGCCCTCGCCCACCTGCAGGCCCGCCACCGCGGCCAGGCACCGGTCTGGATGCACCTGGTCGACATGCTGGGCGTGCTGATCTTCCCGGCCGTGTCGGACCGCACCACGGTCCCGGCCATGTTCATCATGCTGGCGGTGGTGTCCCTGGCGGCATCGATGTCGGGCCTGGGCCCCGCCGTGGCCTCGGCGGTCGTCGGCGTGGTCGGCCTGGTCCTCATCGAGGCGGCCGACCCGTTCGAGCGCGGCCCGGTGTACATCGCCTCCTTCGCCATCGCCGC